>CAVYRC010000001.1:0-124103 GCA_963770845.1 Candidatus Bathyarchaeota archaeon
CTACTTGAAACATGACATCAAAACGAAAACACACAATGGTGCAAGGGGTGGGATTCGAACCCCAGAGAAAGCGGCGATATCGCCAACAAATCAGGTTCTCCGCAGCCCCTTTTTTTTCTAAGTTACCATCTTCACGAAAAGTCACAGTCAGATTTGCTATTGCCTTTATTTGGCTATAGCAATGACTTAGGAAGGCTGACTCCTTTTTGTCGTTTATAGTGCCCATCATAAGGCAGGTCCGAGTTACTAAATAGCTTGGCAAACACTAGGTGAAGGAACCTGGCTCCAACAGGAACTTTAAGTGGCGTTTTTCCGCCATAAAACACACCTATTGTCAGGCTGCCTTCAAAGCCAGCGTCTACAATCGTTAAAGGACAAACAATACCAATCTCGCGAATGTTGATCGAAGCCAGGCGACGTGATTCTTGATAACGTTCAGTTTACTGACACTGCTGAAGTAAAAGTTAGAATGGTGGTGGTTCTCTTCGAAGAGGTAGGTAATGTTGGAATCGTAGGCAGAACAAGCAATCTACAAATGAAAGGCATACCGTTAAGGGAAAGAAGGCGCCGGAAAAGATAGTGTCATAAAAACTAGACTATATCTTTACAATTTCCAAGAAATGGCAACAAAGTTGTTTTTATCTGGACCAAGAAAAGAAGCAACTCCTCTTTGATGAACTTTGCAAGAGATGAGCAAGCTCTCAAGTAATTAAGTGGCTGGCGTCTGGGGACAAAAAGTATCTTTATATTAAAGAAAGAAGGGCTTTAGAAAGCCATAACTAGACTTTCTAATGCGCAAGCTAACTCGACGAGTTTGCTGCAGTCGATTATTTCAGGCGTGTCTTTTGGAGAATGCGTTATGGTAGCCATTAATTCCGCGACTTTATCTGAAGTTATCGCTATTGTCGGTTTTTGGCTTTGTGCAAAAATCATATGGTCGCCCTGATACCACTGCTCTCCCTCTAGTATACCTGCATACTTACCGAACGCGGTGTTTGCTTTTTGCTGGATTTCTGCTGGGCAGCCATAGAAAGAATATGCAGTGTTACCCTTGGAATAACCTACATCATCTATGTTTATGGCAACAAAAATTTGCTCAAAAGCATCACTATATCGACGTAGATAATCCATTTGTCCTCCCAGACTGTAATGATCCTCCCCATTAAACGCAATTATCTCAATTCCGATCTTGCCCTGATAGTCCTTTAGCTTCTCTGCAAGAAGCAACTCAACAACAACACCCGAAGCATTGTCTGAGGCACCAGGCGAATTTTCGATTGCGTCTATGTGGGCACAAAGTAAAATTTTCTTTTGAGCAGTGAGGTTTTTGGAAGCTATAACATTGCATGCTGTCGTCGGAATACGTTTAGCTTCCACTCTTAACGCAAACGTTTTCCCTGCTTTAGCCGCTATTTCTTCGCCAACTATGTCCGTGCAATAGACAGAGGGGATGTCAAAGTCTCCGTCGTTTATCAGTGGAAAAGGGTAGATGTTGCCTACCATTTGCGGGTTTTTGCTTGTTGCGGTAATAATTGCTTTGGGTTGTTTCTCTTCAAGTAAAGAGTATATCTTTCTGTGGTGGTCGGGGTTGTAAAACACAAAGTTTTTGGGCATTAATTGCTCGGCGCAGATTTCGCCTCTTAGGAGCAGAATTTTACCGTGGCAATCGCATTTTTCCAGTTCGTTTATTGTGGACGCAACCACCAATTCGGCGTGTGCATCGCAACCCAAAGAATACGAGCTAATCTTGACCGCAAAGGACTTGTCCTTGTAGGTTAACGATGGCTCTTTGCTTTCGTAATCTAAGCACTTAAAGGGCGTGGCATCGACCAAATAGCCCCAAGAACTCACTTTCTGTGCAAAGAAGTCTGTTGCAGCACGGTTCCCTGGCGAACCAACTCGTCTGTTGGGTTTCACGCTGCAAAGGGTATTTAGATAGTTTTTTGCTTTTGTAGAATAATCGTTAGTGTTCATTGCTCTTTACTCCTTGATTGTTTGTGATTTGTTAAGTTTTGGATAAAAAAATTATTGCAATAAACATAGCAAAAACAGAAAAAAGCAGAAAAATCTGGTGCCGGGGAAGGGATTCTAACCCCAGTTTACTAGTAAAACGGTGAGAAAAATCCCCCTCCTTCTCGTTTGGAACTGAATTGAGCGTTTCACCCAACTCTTTCCAGAAAATGACTTGCAGATATTTGTTGACGTAGCATGCTTCTAAAATTTCTATGGTGCCTGTAGAGAAATTCATGAGAGGTTTGGATAAGAGAAGGCAAGCGAAAGTGATCTTGTTTGTACGGCGATAGCTGACTACATACGCCGCCATTGGAAAGACACCTGGCAAAGCGAAAGTTCATGCTTCCGCTAGTACATTGATTAGTAAGCGTTGTTCTGCTTTCCTCAGGTGCTCCCCTAACGTTGAGTTTCCAATGTTAAGCTTCTTAGCAAGTTTCTCTGAATTTATTCTTCGTGGTATGTCATAGTATCCCAGCTTGTAAGCTGCAATTAAGACCTCCCTTTGTTTTTCAGTTAGCTTACTGAGAGGGGAGTCGGGTGAGAAGTTTGCTTCAGTTAGCAAAACTACTTTATGTCGAATTCCTAAGGCGGTTAATCTTCTTGATAAATTCGCCCACTTGCTGTGCACTTCCAAGAAAGGAAAACCTTACTTTTCTTCCGTTAATTTCAAGCGGAGGGAACAAATACAGTATCTACGCAGCTTCCTTCCCCTTTTTGTTTCCTTGAGAGCATGTTGGGTAGAAGATGAAATATATGAGCCCGAAAATAGTTAACTGTCCGCACTGTGGAAAAATTATATCGGAAGATGCATTGTTTAGTAGAGAAAGAAAACCGATCAAATGCCCTGCCTGCGGTAGCCAAAGAAACTGGAAAAGCGGAATGCGAAACTTGCCTCTTGGCAAAACTCAACGTTATGTATGCCGAGAATGCGGTTACAAGTTTTCGAAAAGTCAAGCAATAAACCTTAGTAAATGCCCATTTTTTGGATAGCGGAGCCCAGCGGCATCACCACAATAAATCTTGCAATGAAACACAAGAAACTGTTATTCTGTTATAGTTTATTTCAAAATGCTTATCTATGTACGTGTACACATACATGAAATATGGGCACAAAGACCATATCAATAAAAAATGAGGCGTACGAAGCCTTACTCCGTGAGAAAGCAGACAAAGAAAGCTTCACAGAAACTATTTTACGCATAACCAAAAAGTCTGGCAAAATAGCAGATTGCTTCGGAACCTGGAAGATGACTGACGAAGAGGCAGAAGCCAGTCAAATTGAACTCTCCAAGGGCTGGCGCGCAATTCAGGAGAGAATCTCAACTGAAATGTTTAGATAGTGATTTGCTCGTTGCCATCTTGCGTGGCAATGAAGAAGCGCGAACAATAGTTGAAGCGCTAGATGAAGAATCTAAAGGAGCAACAACATCTGTTAATGCCTTCGAAGTTTATTTTGGCGCAAACAAATCGGCGAAAAAAGTTGAAAACGTAACGGAAGCTTCCAAACTGCTTGAAAGGCTAACAGTTTTCCCATTAGATCTTTCGTCTTCGCGAAAGGCAGCTGAAATGTCCGCGAAACTGATGACGAAAGGAGAAACAATAGACTTCAGGGACGCCATGATAGCAGCAATTGCTTTAGAGAACGGTTTGACGCTGGTTACACGCAATATTTCCCATTTTAAGAGAATCAAAGACTTGAAGACAGAAAAATGGTAATGTCGTGTTTTCAAAATTCTGGGTTCTAATCCAGCGGTCTCATTCACGGGCTTTTTTATGCACTTAAACACATACACTTATAAGCGTGTATGCACTTATATGCTGATGTGAATAAGCGAAATCACAGAAACAACATATCAACAAAATTTGCAGCTCGCTTATTACAAAAACATAAACAAGTGACTAAAATTGGGCCGCATCAACGTAGACATCACAGATGACTTAGAAAAACAGCTCAGATTAAAAACCGTAGAGCGATTCGGAGGCAAAAAAGGCGACTTATCCAAAGCGGTCCAAGAAGCAGTAAAAACATGGATCGATAATAAACCATAAAGTCGTCCCTCTTCAAACCCCAATAACTATATTATAAGAAGCCTAGGTAAAAGGCACAGGGAAGCCAGTTAGCCTGGAACTCCTCACATGAGGATTATGGGCAATCTAGCTGCAAAACCCTTTTTAGAAAGTTTTTTCCAAGCAAACAACAATAATTTCTTTTAGCTGTTAGCCTTTCGGTTCATTATTGGCAAGTTCGCTTTCGTTTCTTATTTGTCGTTTTAGATAAGCAACTACTTCAAAGCTTTGATTGATTTGAAGCGCAACAATAGAAACCAATTCCCACCCATCTAAACCATATTTATTCAACAACTCTTCTTGTGTTTTGACACCAGCATCCAGGATTCCTTTCACCAAAGCTATTGAGACATACTCCCATTTTATCATGTTTGAACCTCTAACACCATTTATTTTCTGTAGAACTGAATTAACCAAGTAGTATTTTTCTTTTGAGGTTCATTTGGTTTGAGATACAGAAGACTTCACAGAGCCCTGAAAAGCATGGTGCGAACAGCTTTTTTCGCATTCTCGGGTCAAAAAGATTTTCACATTGGAGTCTATACACTTTACGCTGTGTGGGCATTCGGCAAAGGCCTTTCACGAATTGGGCGGCATAAAGTAAGACAAATCAAAATATATTATTTGTATTTTATAGGTTCTGATGATAAGGTAAAACAGTAAAGACCTTTCCTACTATACCCCCTAAATTTAGGGAGGCCTTGGTAACTATTGCTGAATCAATCGGTACTCATATAATCAACGGTATACTTTAAGTCAACACAAGAGTGACATGAAATGACAGAAAAACCTAATGATGTAATTTTCGTCGGAAACAAACCTCCAATGAGCTATGTGCTCGCCATCATAACCGCATTCTCTGGGTCCCAGAAAGAAATTACCCTAAAAGCAAGAGGACAAGCAATCACCACGGCCGTTGACTGCGCAGAAATCGCAAGAAACCGCTTCATAAAAGACCTCAAAGTTGCAAAGGTAGCAATCGGTACCGTCGAGATGCCACCGCGCGAAGGCGAAAGCAGGTCCAGAATGGTTTCCACGATGGAAATAACTCTCAAAAAGCCCTAGACAATTTCTCCAACTTTTTTTGTTGGTCCGGAACAGTTGTGTTCTAAGGTATTTCGCGAATTGGCTGGTATAGATACAACCCGAATGAATTTTATCTTATTTATTTTTAAGTTCTGATGGTAAGCTATTTCCGAAAAGTCTTTTCTCTGTACCCCCGAATTTGGGGACCTATGAATGCATGCCCAAATGCAGAGTAAATTGCAAAGGCTATTTTTCATTTTGGGTTCACCTATCTTATC
The DNA here is from genome assembly GCA_963770845.1 of Candidatus Bathyarchaeota archaeon. Classification (GTDB taxonomy): domain Archaea; phylum Thermoproteota; class Bathyarchaeia; order Bathyarchaeales; family Bathycorpusculaceae; genus Bathycorpusculum. The sequence goes on from CAVYRC010000001.1 coordinate 5,385, forward strand.
GTAAACTGCTCAAGATTCACGCAAATAGCCATGCTTATTTGAATTTGCTGAACGTTACAAAATTTTGTAGCGTCGTTACAGTTTCTTATGCCCTCATTGTTGAACGGAGCAAGTCCTTTGTTTTCTTGCTGGACACAACGTTTAAACTTGATCATTAAAGATCGGGAGATTTGTTTTTGAGAAGGCTTAAGTGCTGATGCGTCTATAAGGGTGTCGACGCTCATGAAGTTAAAAGGCTCACCCCTTAACCTCGATGTTTATGAGACTTCTGAAGTATTAACGAACAAACATTTCCAACAATACCAGTTGTCCGACTTCGAACGGCTTTATCTTCCCCCGAGCATGCGGCCATTCATAAATCTTAAACCCTTGGAGACCAAGGAGTTTATTGCTGACGATAACCGAGGCGCAGTTTCTGCTTTTCCTTCCTTGAAAATAGACAACACAGACTTTTACCTTTCAGTTAAAGGTGTTGGCTCCCCAACTCACCCGTTTTCTAGGCAGCTTCTTGGCAAAGCGGAGATTTGCGCTACTCTGCGAGATTCAGTTCTTCGAGAGCGAATTGTGGCTTGTGAGGAGATGGCTCCGAGATATCTTACGGGGGAGTTGTGGCTGAGAGGTTCTCCATATGGTGGACAGGGACTTGAGCATGCGACTACTGCTCTGAAAGTGTCAGAAATGTCCGACATTACCTCGATTAATGGATTTAGAGTAGCCCCCTTAATGAAAATCGTCTTCCTCCCAGTTGCGCTTGAGCGGGAGGTTAAGAAGGTCTTTTGGTATCGCCAATTCAAAGGACGAATAGTTCAGGAAACAAGGCTTGTCCCCTCCAACGTGCGCATTCACTTCCATTCAGGAAGCACAGTAGGAGGAAACATACACTCTGTTTTCGACCTATTTGGAATTGACACCGATGATAAAGCAATAAATTTTCTGAAGAATTTTCTGAGAAGCGGCATTGCATTCTTGACGTTATTCACAAGGACATTGAAGCATAATCAAGATGGGACTTACTCGGGTTTAGATTTCTATGATGTCTGGTTAGATAAAGATGCAGTGCTCGCTCCGGATGGTACAATTTTCTTTGTGGACCTCGAAGGCTTGGAGTGGATAACTGTCGGGGAAGAGAAAATCCCTGAGAAGATAGATGACCAAATTTACAGGTCCCTGTACGAATTCATGTATGCCTATGAACAGATACAGCGGGAACGCTCAGCTAGATTTGGAGTCGTAGCTGATAGGGCATTGCAGTTCGAAATTTTACTTAGAAGCGCCCTTGAGAATGATGAGGTTGTAAGCCTTGCAAGTGAGGGGCAAAGCCTTAAACTGGCAATTTCTAACATATTAGGGAAACGACATCTAACCAGGGAATTTACTATATTGGAGCGGTGATCGAATGAAATGCAACAATGTTAGAATCTTCTTTTCTCAAATCGCCGAGAAATCAGTTTTACCACTGATTCCATCGGTGGACATGGATTTTCTAGCCAACAACGGCTACCTTACTGTGATGCAAAAAGATGACTACAACCGAGGGTTAGCTGAAATATCAACTCTAACCCAGATGAGCAATGACTTGATGAATCAGCAGATGACGGAAAATAGCGAAAGAGCCCACTTGAATGAAGATGTAAGAAAAACACATTCAATCACTTTTCTGTTTGAAGATAAAGAAAACAAAGAGGCTCAAAAGGAGGAGATAGAGAGCCATAAAGAGGCCGTCTCTAAGATAGAGGCTGACATAGCTAAAAGAGGAGCTCAGATTAACGAGCTAATCAAGAAGAAATCTATCTTTGACCGTATGGTACCATACAATGGGGAATATATCTCACTGACAGGCCCTGGAATCATGATGCTAAACGATCTTAACATAAGAAATTACCGGGTGTCAGAACGCGAGTTCTCTGATTTTAGGGATGAAATTCAGGCGACGTTTGGCGAGTTGAGATCCATAGCAGAAATAGGCAGCTACCATTTCACTAACTTGTACACGAGTTTTCCGGGAATTGACGCTTCCCAGCTCTGGAGTTTATCGATAGGTTTAGCCAAACTCCAAGGCGACCCTAACCAAATTGGCCAGCGGTTCCTTTTTGCATTTGACCTGCTCAAGAATTTCGATTGCACACTTGAGAACAAAATGATGGCAGGAGAAATAATGGCAGCCTCCAAAACGGCGCAAATGCCAACTAATTCAGACCTCCTGGACCTGTCGGAATCATTAAAGCAACTAGATCACCAACTCAAACATGAAGCGCATGTTCCCAGTCTGCTTTCGACCGGTGTTGCAGCCACCATTCTATATGGCAGACGGTATGACGGCACTTTTCCCACCGACCGGTTTGTAGAGTTCTCTAAAATCACCGCTTCATATGAGTCAGCTGCGATACTTGCTATCTTTAACTTGCCTTACAGACCAGCTAATCAATAAATTCCAAGCTTACAGATACCTTTTTAGTTCCTGGGGATTCGAGATGTCAGAGGACACTGAGCTTGCTTCCGCTTTTCTGTCTATCTCAGATTTTGGGCCAGAAGATGTACGATCGAAACTGACTATAATTGAGAATGGTCTTAAAAATTATTTAGAGTATCCGCTTGTTGCTGCTGCGATTCTTGCTTCGGTGCCAACGCTTGAAGCTAATGAACTTCTAAATCTGATGGAAAAAGCCTATTTCTTGCTTGGTTCCTATGTTAAAGACTTGGAGCGGTCTGAAATGATAAGCCTTGCCGTAAGGATGATTCATGGAATAAGAAATGAAATTGTGAAAGAACTTGACCCAACTGCAGCTATAGTAAAGACTCCAGTCCAGATTCACTTATGTTCCAACACACGTTTTCTTCTTCTACTATGCACCGCTGATAATTGCCCACTCATCATACCACTCGACATTTAGCGGCATCGGGGGCTATCATCCAGCACACGTACATGGCGTAGGAGGTTTCATGGGATGAACAAAAAATCAATCATTATCATAATTTCACTCTTAGCCGTTATCTCTATGGTTCCTCTTAGTGCAGCTTTCACTCCTCATTCTGGCGATACGTTCAGCTACTACGAGGTTACCGATCTCGGAAGCGGCACAGGTGACTACGCTGGATACACTGAACATACAACCTATAGTGGAACTGAGGCAGTGACGGGCGTTAGTTCAGATGGCACTGTATCCGCTCATTACAGTTACAGCTACTCTTGGAGAAACAGTTCAGGCTCAACAGAGACTGGAAATCCATCCGGCGACTTTACTTTCTCATCGAAGAACTTCCTATACATCAACGGAACAGACGACCAAACATGGATACACAAACCCCACAGTATGGTTCGCTATGGATAACTCAATTCCAGTAGGAGGAACCTTCACTCTATTAGACACACAAATGACGGTCATTTCAAGAAATTACAGTTACTATCTGTCTTCCCAAAACAAGTATGTTAGCACAATTTTTGCTCAGGGAAGCTCAAGTTACCAACGAAATGACATATATGGGCAATTCAATGCCGCATACACTTGGAATGTCTACTTTGACTTCTCCACAGGATACATAGTGGGTTACACCTATGAGGAACATGATACTAGTCCTTCGGCGGGATTCAAATACACCGAAAATCTCTACGTAACATCAACTAGCTATCCATTAACCACCGCAGCCGCCGGTCCAACTCCGTCACCAACCATTTTCATAAGTCCTAGTCCCAGACCTTCAACCATAACACAATTTGTGCCTGTATTCATTTTGCTACCGGTGTTTGCGTTTGTTCTAGTAATCGTTATTGTTGTTGCTGTTCTATACGCGGTTTCTAAGGGTAGCAAAAAAACGCTTCCTAGACATCCCTATCAACAACCGTATCAGCAACCGCCGCCACCGCCAGGTCCACCGCCGGAAAACATTGATTTAACACCAAAACAGCCCCAGGTACAGCAGATCGTGATAAGAGAGGTTGTCAAAGTTAAATGCCGTTACTGCGGAGCACTAATAGATTCAACAGCACAGACCTGTCCTTTGTGCGGAGCTCCAAGAACCTAACTTTTCCATTGCTTTTTCTTATGGGTATTTCTTAAAGTACTGATAAACCTGACCGAACACTGACATATGTGCCTTAATCACATTACCAGCAGAAGCCACGTTGTAACGCGAAATCTCACAGAATGCTGAATGCGCACGATTTGACTTAAGCCAGAGAAGCCGCGCGTTTAAAATGTCTTCACCTATGCCCATTCTCCTAAACTGAGATTGAACAAAGAGCGAGTGCAGTCTTCCAACTCCATTCACAAGTGAAACCCAACCTAAACCAGCTATTTCATCATTTAACCTAACAATAAAACATCTATCCCCATTCTTCAGAGCAACACGCACCCACCTCTTGTTTATTCTCGGATGGGTTAAGGCCATAAAATGTTCAACCTCATCTGCGTGTTCAATGTCGGCTACGGAAATTTCATAGCTAAACCTGTGAGCAAAGGCAAGATCGTCAAGATTAACGGTGTAGATGTCATAGATCTCATTTTCCAGCCCTGTTTGCATTTCTGAGAAAAGAAAATTAAAGGGTTTAAGTGCATAGAAATAATCGAATATTTCCCTTGACCTTGTGTAAATGGTTCCGCCTTTTTCGCAATTGTCATAGATGAATATGCCAGTCAGTGAGCCTTCTTGGGTTCTAGCGGTGTAAACCTCGCCGCCTATTTCCAAAATCTCTCGGAAATGGTAAGGAAGGTAGGGCTCAAAAAAGGAGAACCCCGCTGGAAAGACAAAATTGAGTTCTGATGTGCTATTAATTTGGGAGATCTGCATTTTCCTTATCAGCCATCTTTAGCCTGAGGTAACTTACCGTTATTATTAACTCCACTCTGATAAGCATAGAGTTAACTTAGTAAATTCAACAAGCAGATTAAAAGAAAATATCTTATCTGACAAACACTTAGGGTTAATTGATAATCTTGGACTTAAATGAGTTTCAAGGAAAACAAGTGTGGCTAAAATACGGAATACCGGTTCCCAAAGGAGTATTGATCTCTAGTGCTGAGCAGACTGCTTCTTACTTGCGTGATTTAAAACCGCCCTACATGGTAAAGGCTCAGGTTCAAACTGGCGGAAGGGGTAAAGCCGGCGGAATAAAAGCAGCCTACTCAATTAGCGAAGCGCAGAAAGCCGTAAGCGAGTTGCTTGGATCAAAAGTGAAGGATCTTACTGTTAACGAGGTCCTAATAGAAGAAAAGGTATCTGTCAAAAAAGAATTGTACATTGGATTGGTGGTTGATAGGTTTAACCGTAGCTACGTTTTGTTATCCTCACGAATGGGCGGCGTGGACATTGACGAATTGGCAATGAAAAATCCAGAGACTATCATCAGAACAGCTGTTGATCCCCAATTGGGAATACGTTCTTTTCATGCAATATCAATTGCAAAAAGCTTAGGCTATACTGGCAGCCAGCTTACAGAATTATCACTAATTATTGAGCAATTCTTTAGAGCATTCATTGAGAACGACGCTGAACTTGCGGAGATCAATCCCATGGTGGAAACTGATATGGGAAAGTTTGTAGCGGTCGATGCACGACTACTAATAGACGATAACGCAATTTTTAGGCATCCAGAATACCAACAACAAACAGCTGAAAAACGCTCACCTCAGCAGGCTTTAGCTGAAAAATACAATTTAACTTACGTTAAACTTGATGGCGACATAGGGGTAGTCGGCAACGGCGCAGGATTAGTAATGGCTACGGTTGATTTACTGCATTTTTTCGGCGGCAAACCGGCAGACTTTTTAGACATAGGCGGCGGAGCAAACGCACAAACTGTCAGGGCAGCTGTGCAAATCCTGTTAGATAACCCAGAGGTCAAATCTGTTCTTGTTAATGTGCTTGGCGGAATAACACACTGTGATGAAGTTGCATACGGTATAATAGAAGCTGTTAAAGACGCAAAAACAAAGAAGCCTTTGGTTGTCCGCCTTGTTGGTACAAACGAAAAAGAGGGTCAAAAAATACTCAGGGATGGCGGGGTAAATTCTATGGACAGCATGGAAGAGGCAGCTAAAATGGCAGTTGAGCTCGCTGCGGGAGAGCAATAGAATGGGCATCTTAATAGGCTCAGGTACAAGAGCTATTGTTCAAGGTATAACAGGCAAGCAGGGCAGCATCCAAACCAGACTTATGCTTGATTACGGCACCAAAATATTAGCGGGTGTTTCTCCTGGAAAAGGTGGTGCAACCATACATGGCTTGCCAGTTTTCGATACGGTAAAAGAAGCAACTGATTTGTTTTTGGCAGATGCTTCGATTATTTTTGTTCCAGCGCCGTTTGCTTATGACTCAGTATTAGAGGCTATCGTCAGTAAGATCAAAACAATCGTTGTAATCACAGAGCAAATACCGATAAGAGACTCCATAAACATGATTGCGTACGCGGCTAAACAGCATGTTTCTATTATCGGTCCAAACACACCTGGAATCATAACACCTGGAGAATGTAAGATAGGAGTAATGCCCGCCGACGTTTTCGCTCCAGGTCACGTAGGTTTGGTTTCTAGAAGCGGAACCTTATCCTACGAAGTCGCAGCTAGCTTAACCGCTAACGGTTTAGGGCAATCCACCTGTATAGGCGTAGGGGGCGACCCAGTGATTGGTTTAAACTTTATTGAAGCCTTAGAAAAATTCAAAAAAGATGAAAAAACGAAGGTCGTGGTGTTGATCGGTGAAATAGGCGGAAACATGGAAGAATTGACTGCACAATACATAGCTGATGAGCGGTATCCTAAGCCTGTGGTGGCTTATGTAGCGGGTCGTTTTGCGCCCCATGGTAGACGTATAGGACATGCGGGTGCCATAGTAATGGGTAAGCAGGGGACAGTGGAAAGCAAAGTTGATGCGTTTTCGAATGCTGGCGTAAAGATCGCTGACCAGCCAAGTGACATCGCAAAACTGATCAAAGGATTTGAAGCCATTTAGGATGCAACTTGACGGGCTTGTTTTCTCATTGGTTAAGGAGGACGAGGCTTCAGATCATATTTCAACTCGCAAAAAAAAGTCTAATTCAAAGAATTTAGGTATAGGTACTCATATCGTGTATGGGATAAGCTCGGCTCGACCCACCATACAACTTATTCAGATTAGTGACTTGTGACTACAAATTGGTAATTCCTTGTTTAATACCTGAATTCTTTTCGAGATTAATTGAGCTTGGGTGGTTTTCTGTTTATCTGTTGTACAGTTCCCTTTGTGTGACACATGTATTGAAAATAATGGTTATTAAGACATATTTCACGTATTGACTTGTTCTGGTGTTGGACAGTTAGGTTGCATGAGGCGTTTTGGTATGCTTTGGTTATGTGCGAGAGTTTATCTGGCACTTTACGCATTATGAAGACGTAAGAGATGTGTCTTTGTAAGGCACATTGTACACCCTAACAAAATAATAACAGGAGCGAAACTTAAAAAATGAACATTAACAATCAAAAAGAAGCCCAAACAAAACTCACTAAAGGCCTCTTAGACATGATTATTCTCCAATACTTAGAACACGAATCCATGCACGGATACCAGCTTATAACCACAATCCGCAAGGGCTTTGGCGTCTATTTTGGGCCAAGCACCGTCTACCCCCTATTGGGACTACTAGAAAAGAAAGGCTACGTAAAGAGTGTGTGGAACATGGATGCAGAAAGACCGCGAAAAGTGTACAATCTAACTAACGAAGGAAAAGACGTTCTAAGCTTCACTGAAAACTCACTCAACTTAATATGTAAAAATATGACAACCGACAACAAAATACAACTGCAAATAGCTCCACATATGTCCACAAGATCAAAGCTTCTCGTATAGTCTTTTGAACAAGATGCTCATTTCTAATTTAATTCAAGTATCAGTCATTATTCTAATCTAAAAATTATAGCTAATTTTTTCTTGTTTAAATCTTCGTGAATTCTTACCCATTCTGCAGGCATGTCGTCTTTTTCTTCTTCGGTTAATTTTCTGACAGTCAAATCATTGTTGATGTGAAAAGGGCGCTTGCATGACTTACATTTTTCATATGGGAAGAGTTCGTCTAACGGTTTTGTTATCTTCTGCGTTACTCCACAGTTAGGGCAGGACCTATACACGTGTGCTGTTTTTGGTTTTTGAGCCTTTACCATGATATCTAAATTTGCTTCTAATTCTTCCCATGAAGGATAAATACGGCGAAGAGGCGAGTCTCCTTTTCTCCACATGACTCTGAGCATATTCAATAATTCTTTTTTCTCAGTAGACAATTAATGATCAATTCTATAGATTCTGTGTTCCTCTTTTTAGATTTTGTGCTAAATGAGCGCCCGAGTTGACTATGCCTATTTCGATTAGCTTTTGTCTTGATTTGTCAATGGTCCCGTAGATTCGGTATAGCCAGAATGCGTTAAGTCACCATGAAACATAGGCCAAGAATATAGTTGCCGTTTGTGCCACCGACCACGTTTCCTAATGCCGTATTGAAATTGCCGTTAAAACCAGAACTTAACAAGCCTGCCAGAAGCGTAATCAAGAACAAAGAAGGCACAGTTTTTTTCTTCAAAGCTTTCCCTTCTGCCAATGTTTACTTGATTTCGAATATTACGTTTTCGATGACGACTGGTTTAGTGGAGCAATACCTTTTTGGATAGGCCCCCTGCTTCAAGTATCATCTGGTTATCCCGCATGACAGGTTGGGAAGAACTCCATGTTTCTTCGACTTTTTGCTGGAGCTGCTGCAGTACCAGAGCCAGTTTTTTGCCGCTACAGGTTAAATCATAAGCTTTCGGTGTTCTTCTCATAAAAACCAGTTTCTTGCCTTTCAAGGTTCTTAAGTACTTGTAGGTTCTTCTCAAAGAAAGCCCTGTTTCCTTGGCAAGTTCACCCGCAGAGATTCCCTCATAGCCAACAGCATCACAAACTTTCCGTTCGACTGTTGTCAACGCTTCCATGTTGGGGTCTCGTATTGTTCTGAAGAAAAATATGTAGGCTCTTGCCTTTGGAGTTTCTATTAACCCGGCTGAACTTAGTCGTTTGAGTGTTCGTGAAACATTTTTTGGTGCGACTATTGCTTCTATGTCTTCAAACGTTTTGGGTCCTGAAAGTAGAGCTTGCAAAAGAGCTTCTTCATAGCATTCTGAGTGGGTAGGCAGCTTATCGGCAAATTCTAAGAAGTCATCGAACAGTTTGGTTAAGCGAATTCCTAATGTGGTTGCACGATAGTTGTCTCGAACACGGGCAGCTAGACCTACTTCCATTAGAAGGGGTAAGCATTCTTCGCCAAGAAGGTCCTGACGGTAGTCGTGACCTGCTCTTTCTATTTCTTGTTGAAGCTGACTCGAAGAATAGGTGCCCTTTACGATTGCCTGCATAACGTGAAGTCTTGGCTTATTTTTTAAAACGTTGAAAAGCTCTTTTATGTAGTCAGGGTTAGCCATGGCTTCCCACAGATGTCTTAGCTCACTTTTTAGCAGGTAAACCCTGCAGCCGCTCAAACATTCAAAGGGGGTTATTGGTGCACAGTTTCGACATTCGGCGTTAAGCGATTTTAGTTTTCCCGACAGATCGCAGTTATCTATTTTACGAGTTGGTGGTACTAGGATATTACTCATCATTTCTTCTCCTAAATGCCATTTGCCACGATTGAGGAAACTTTGGACGAGCATTCACCCATCCGTTTTCCTCATAGAGCCCTCTATTTTTTACCGCGTAAAAGCGTTCTCGTAAGGAATTCTTGACTAAAGTGAGTTTTTGTTAGTCAAACTTTCTTGACTAAGCCTAATTTTGCTATTTTACCTGATGTTTCTCACGAAATAGCCGACAATAGGAGTGGAAGAAGGCTTACGAAACGTTGAAAGATTAGAAAAGGTTATTTGATGACCTTACTTGAGCCAAAGTTAACTGGGTTCAATTTAACTGCATCCGAAAAATTAGCAATGAGTTCAAAATAAAAAAAGAAAAAAGGAGTAATTGTTTAGGAGACTTATTTGTGTCTTTTTCTTAGTGCAATGACTGCGACGGCGACGATGATTAGTACTATTGCAACTGCGGCGATTATGTAGTAAGTGGTCGTTGAGGTTGTTGTGCCGCCGGTGCTTTCGTTTTGTCCGATTGCGTAGAATGTGCCATCGTAGGCGCCAAAGTATGCTACACCGTTGACGACTGCTGGTGACGAGTATACGTTGCCATTTGTTTGGTAACTCCAGATTTCGTTGCCATTTTGTGCGTTAACTGCGTAGGTTGTGTTGCTCAAGGTAGCGGTGAAGTAGACTGTGTTGCCTATAACTGCTGGCGCGGTGGTGATTCCTCCGTTAGCAGTGAAAGTCCATTTCTGGTTGCCATTAGCTGCGTCTAAAGCGTAGAGTTTAAAGTCGAAAGCGCCGCCAGTGTAGACTACACCATTAGCCACTGCTGGGGAAGCCTGAACGCATTGGTCATAGCCGGTCTCAACTTTCCAGATTAAAGCGCCAGTCTCAGCGTTTAATGCGTAAGTATTGTTGTCAAAGCTGCCGACGAAAACTTTGCCATCCGCGACTGCTGGTGAAGACGCCGCAACGCTTTGTGTAGCGAAACTCCCATTTTTTGGCACCTGTCGAAACATCCAAAGCGTAAACCTTTTTGTCGTATGAGCCAAAGTAAACTACACCGTTAGCTACAGCAGGAGCTGCGGTTACAAGACCTCCGGTTGTAAAGTTCCAAAGAGGCATACCTGTTGGGGCGTCTATAGCCCACAGTTTATGGTCGTTTGAACCCACGTACACCACTCCGTTTGAAACCGTAGGGGAGCCTTCCGCATAGCTACCGGTAGCGCATTTCCATATGAAAGCACCTGTCGTTGCGTTTAATCCATAGATTGCAGAAATCATCGGACGCGAAGAAAACCATGCCGTTCTCGACTGCTGGGGCACCGTAGATTTTGGCTGGGACTGAGATAGTTCCAGATCTTTGTGCCGTCTTTAGCGTTTACTGCGTAGATGTTGTTGTTGGAGGTGTTGAGGTGGAAGCCTTTGTCGGAAGCGGTAAAGTAGACTACGTCGTTGACGACTGCTGGGGATGTTAATACCCAACCGCCGTTTACTATTGGAAAAGTCCAGAGGGTTTGGTTAGTGCTTGGTCCTTCCGTGTTTGCGTATCCAGTGTGCGCTGTGTCTCTGTGGAACATCGGCCAAGAATCATCAGATTGAGCGTTTACAGATAGCGATAATGAAATAAAAAGTGATAAACAAAGGATTGATAGAGTTATTAGAGCTAAAAATTTCTTCATAAAAACCAACTTGTTATAATATAATGAGTTTGTTTTCGAATTTATACATTACCCCTTAAAGGTTAGGGCTTTCTTTGCATGGTTCTAAAAACTGGAACAGAATGTTCGAATGCTTGGTGCTAAATAACTAACTCGCCTCTACCTCTAACCAGAAAAACCCAAATGAGGAACAAAATGATGAAAACAAACTTAATCGTTACATCTCTGTTAGCAGTAGTTCTTCTTAGCGGCGCTTTCTTTTCTTTGGCAGCGGCACAAGATAATGACTGTCACTCCAGATCCTACCGCGGTACCAGACCATCCAACGCAAGCTGACTCCAGCGATAATTCAACAGTAACCCAAGACGACAATGCAGTGTTATACACCATACAGGATAACAACAACAGCACCTCCCAACGTGAGCCAGCACCTGAAGTTCCAGGTGCAGAAGACACAAATCTCATCGCTACTCAAACCCGCTCTGACAACACTTTGCCAATTGTAGCCGGCGCAGTTATTCTTGCGGTTGTTGTTTGTGCTTTAGGGGTATTTTTGTTGGCGACGAGAGTCTTCAAAAAAGCAAAACTAAATTTCCCTTTCTTTTTCTAATAAAAGCCTCTTCCTTTTCTTTTGTTTGTGGTTGGTTGTTGGGTGGGTACAGTCACATATTTTTAATAATCTTCCAGAGCTTGCTCAAATAATGTATTAAGCAGCCAAGTGCTTGTTGGAGGTGAATTGTTTTGGGAGACGACAAAAATAACTTGAAAAGAACTGCCCCTCGTGTTACTGTACCTAAACCGGAGATGACTAAGGATAAGAAGTTCAAGTGTCCGATTGATCAGGAAGTCTATGATAACAAAAAGGACTTTGAGGCGCACTGCAAAGAAGAACACGATGTCTTATAAAACGGCAAACTAATCTTCTTTTTCTAATATAGATTAGATACTTATTATGAGCGCGTGTGGTTGGGCGCTATCTTATGGCTTCGTCTATTGTTGAATCACGTTTTGTTTTTGTGCATTCTATATTTGTCTTCATCTCTATCGTCGCCCTAGCTCATTAGTTCCTTTCAATTGAAGTTGAACTATTTATGTACACAATTATAGGGTTAATGTGTTGTCACTTAGTGAATCAAGGCTCTTTCTTAGCGTTAAAAACCACAAACACCGAGTTTCTAAGGTACCTTCCCATCACCGAAACCAAACCTGCCGCGTTAGTCCCAAGTTTACAGGTAAGCGCATGCTCAAACATGCCTAACGCTTCTACATCAATCACGTCTCGAGTTAACCGTGTCCGCTCAAGTACACTCTCGATGGTTTCCTTTGAGGCTCCCAAAATAATTAGCCTATCCAAAAGTGACTGTTGCCAAGCATGAAGCTTTTCAACCTGCCCTGCCGACAACTCTGCCTGCAACACATCGCCCTCTTGGGAAACAGGTTTAATGCTTAAAGGTGACCGCTCGGCGAAACCGTAGCTTTCAGCGATTTTCTTCAAATCCATCTTTTTGCCTTCCACAAGTTGCGTTTGCAAACTAGCCAAAGACACTGTTGCCCAGATGGTTGTTGGCTCAAAAATCCCCACATCCACAACTAACTCTTGCTTAACCAAGTCAACTTTAGATACGTATCCTTTTAGGACCAGTTGGTTTTTTGCGTTTTCAAGGCTTGTGGGGCAGGTACCTATTTGCTTGTTGATGTAGCTTACTGCTACGGCTTCGTCTTCGCCTGACAGTGAAACCTGAACCCACCTGTTAGCTGAGTTACTTAGACATTTTCACTTCAACATCTAATTCTTCAAACTGTGTTTTCAACAGCTCATCTATCTGTTTTACTTGCCCAAAGTTCATTGCTTTAATTAGTAACGTTAAGGTGGTCATGGTTTTTTTCCTAGTAGACTTGTTATTTCTTCGTTTAGCTTTCTAACTCTTTCTGCCGCTTCAACCTTGTTTTCTTTCTGCAACCGCTTAATCTCCAATTCGATCGGCACCCTCTTTGAGTGGTCGATAAGTTTGTCAGCGTAAGAGACAATCTTTTCCTCCAGCGTCTGCGGAGTATAGATGTCTTTTGGCCAACCAAACCATACCGCTTCCTCAGCCGTGATTCCTCGCGCCAACATGTCGCTTAATTATGCTGATCACTGGCTCTGGTAAACCGATGGATTGAGCCATTTGTGCTCCGACTAGTCCGTGGTCGACGGTGTGGTTTTTTGATCGGCCAAGATCGTGCAGAAGTGCCCCTGCTTCGACAAGTTCAAGGTCAACTTTTAGTCCTTTCGCTGAGAGTTTTTTTGCGGTTTCCAAGGCTAAGTCTGCGACGGCTATGCAGTGGTTAATGACTTGTCTGGGACAGTTGTTTTTGTGGAGGAGTTCTATTGCTTGCTCCCTGTTGGGAAGCAGGCTACTCACCCAGTTCCTTCCTTAAGATCTCAACTTTCTCTGACAGTTTGTCTATCATTATTTCGTTTTCAAAATGCACCAGGTTTTTGCCGCATGTGGAACAGTGAAAAACCAGTTCAACGGCTTCTTCAAATGGAACCCGTTTGCATTCTTGGCTGTCACAGTAGTAGAAGTCATGGTTTTTCTCGTATTCTAATCGTACATTGAGTTTCTCTAAAACTCGTCTTTTCTGGCTTAGGATGAAGCCTTCAAGTTGGTCTGGTTGAAGTCTCCAATGAAAAATAAACCAGCCTGTCTTGGGGTCCCGTGTCCTTCTTAGGCTTACAAGGGAGTGGTCGTAGAGTTTGTAGAGGATTTTGCGGACTGAATTGAGGCGTATGCCTGTTTTGTTGGCGATTTCATCATCCGTAATTTCTTCTACGCCTTTTAGATGTGCTATAAGTTGAACTGCTTCTTCTCCACCTAACGCCAAAGCTACTTTGGTTAAGGTTGAATCATCAATAGTCGATAACATACTCTAATGTTCCTTTTAGTACCCCTAATAATGGAACTTGCTCCAATAAAACTCTTGTTGCAACGTTAAGGAAAATTGACGTTGCTCTTGATTTGCTTGCCCCGCTCTTTTGGAACAATCTCGATTTTTGCTTTTACGAAGGGTTTAGCCAGTTCTTTACCTTCAAAGTAGCGGTCCAAAAAAATAGCAAGCGAGGAACACTCGGAATGCGGCTGATTACCAACGGCCACGTTGAAATCCGAGACTTCACCCGAGTAGAATTCACCCGGAACCTTTTGGCTGCCGACAAGTAACATTACATCTTTTCTCGCAGCTTTTATCCGGGCCATGACGTCGCTTGATTGGATATTCTCGCCATAGGCCGTCAAATGCACGATGATTCCGCCCTTTGCTTTCCATTCGCGGACTGCTCGTTTCCAAGGTGTTCCCATTTCAAATTGGAAGTTGCCACCCCACGCTTTAGTTATTTTGGTTACTGTTTCTTGTATGTGGGCATCTTCTACGTCAGCTAATATGAAGCCTGAAGCGCAAAGTGCCCGAGAAGTTAGAGCAACATGCGTGGTCAGTCGTACATCCCGTTGTGGTCGGTGTCCCCATCGCAAAACAAAAATGTGGGGCATATTTTCAGGTTGTTGGGGTGATTTGGAATTTTCCATTTAAATCTTCTACTTTCCTCTTTACTTGCTCAGTTATGGAGGGAGTGGCTTCAAAATCCACTTCCACAGAATCGTTAGTGAAGTTTTCTTTTTGGATGTGGGTTTTTTGGTGAACCCATGAGATAAACGGCATGGTCTGAGGGGTTAACGGAACGACAAACTTGGCTTGCTGATAGTTTTCGAGGATTCTTAGGATTTGTTTTCTTAGTTCGTCAAGGTTTGTTTTGCACTTTGCTGATAGTAGGATTGGGTTTTTGACTTTGTCTTTTAGGGCTTCGAGTTTCTGTTGCTGCTCTTCTGGGGTTAGTTTGTCGATTTTGTTTAGGGCAGTTATGGTGGGTATGCCGCATGCTCCAAGCCGTTCGATTGTTTCTAGGCAAACGTTGTTTTTCTTCTCGATTGTCTCTAAAGGTTCGTTTAAGTCTACAAGCAGTATTATCAGGTCAGAGAAGATAGTTTCTTCAAGGGTTGAATGGAACGCTTCGATGAGTGCGATGGGTAAGCGGTCGATGAAGCCGACGGTGTCAGTTATGAGGAACTTGCGGTTAGAAAACTCTACCATGCGCGTCGTTGTTGAAAGTGTTGTGAATAAGGCATTGTCCACTTCGACTGTGTCTTGTGTTAAGGCGTTGAAGAGGGAGCTTTTTCCAGAGTTAGTGTATCCTGCAAGCGAGATAGTAAGAAAACCAAGCTCTGTTCTTCTCTCCCTTTGAAGAACCCTTTTTTCCCGCACTCTCTCGAGCTTTTTCAGGATTGTTTGAACTTGGCGTTTTATGGCATCGCGGTAAACGTCTGCTTCGTAAGCGCCTAAACCCATGAAGCCAGGTTGTTCGCTGCCTTTGGATAAACGTACTTTTTCCCTTGCATGTTTGAGTTCATTGCGTACCATTGCAAGCTGGATTTGCAGTTGAGCTTCAGTTGTAGTGGCTCTTTTGTTAAAGAGTTCTAATATGAGTGCAAAGCGGTCGATGACTTCGACTTTTGTTGCTTTTGCGAGGTTGTAGGTTTGTATTGTACGGAGCTGGTTGTCGAAAATTACTTTGCCAGCACCCGTTTCCGAGACCATTCGGGCAAGTTCTTCAACTTTACCCGCGCCAATCTGGTAGCGTGAGTCAGGCGGCCGTGTTTGCTCCATTGAGCCAACGACCGTGTAGCCGGCAGCTTGGGCTAAAGCTTCGAGTTCATCTAAACTTGATTCTTCGCGATTAAGCCTGCGCTGAGCTATGATGGCTTTCGTTTCTTGGTCGCCTCCCCGCTTTTCTCCTTGAACTCGACGAGGTCCCCTAGAGTCATCTCTTCATTTGCCACCCTATGAACCTGAGTAGTGGATTTTTCGTCAGCAATTGGGACCATCAACTGGATTCTGAGGGTATGTTCAAGTTTGCTGGCTAACAAGTTATTGGGTGCGACTTTGCCAGTTTCGATGTGTCTGAGTAATGAGGCTTTTTCGTTGATTTTTTTGCCTAGATCCTCATGGCTTAGCGCAAGTTTTTCTCTTGCGACTCGAATCTTGCCCGCATACCCTTCGGTGAGTTCTGTGGATAGTTTAACTTGGGCCACGGGCGGTTTTTTCTGGATAGTTGGTATATGCATTGTTGATTTGGTTGAAGATGAGGCTGGATATGTGGATGAGGTGGCGGTGGTTCTCTGTGTAGCAGGGAAGTCCGCTACTTCATGCAAAATCACTTTTCCATGTTTGGAACACTCTAAACAGACCGTTAGTCTGGCTCCTTCGATAACTGCTTTTACTGGTTCATCGTGTATTTTGCGTCCACAAACTTCACATCTCAAGAAACGTTCACCTTTTAACTGTCTTTATAATCTTGATATGTTTATACTTGTCGAAACAACACACCATCAACTGTGATGACGCATGGAAAACAACTTGGGTAAAGTTAGAAGTATAGCTGACTACCAATTCGGAAAAGGCATAGGCGCACAACTGTTTCCCGACAACATAGAAATCCAGTATTCGCCAAGAACGGGCAGAATACGCTACATCACCCTAAACGGGGAGCGGTTAGCTACCCTGCGTCCAACAGATGGGGTGCTTTCTCTTAGCCTCAAAGCAGCAGAATTCATGGCTCACAACACACCCTTTGCCAAATGTTTTGTCACCGTGCAAAACGATGTTTCCAAATACATTGCTGAAGGAGGAGATGTCTTTGCCGTTCACGTGGTTAAGGTTGATGAGGAGGTTGGCGCCAAAGATGAAGTCATCGCCGTAGACGAAAACGGTCAGGTTCTGGCTGTTGGACGGGCAACCCTTTCAAGCCGAGAAATGAAGGCTTTCAAAACAGGTGTAGCCGTCAAGATCAGACACGGCACAAAAGAAAAGTAAATTTGTCAAGCTTTGTATTTGAATTTTAGTTTAAGGGCTACTTGCCTAATGAAGCAGGCTTTCAATGCCTTCTGTAAACATCACGATAGGTTCAATTTCTAAGTGGGCTTATGCGTTTATTCTGAATCAAATCTGGGTATATTTTAAATAGATAGAATAATGGACTATATAATTAGGGTTGAAGATTATGCTGTTTAAGCATAAGAGCGTTGTAAAAGTGGACATGGGGGATTTGGACGCTGAGAAAACAATCCTAGCAGATTACTTGAATAGCCAATTCAAGTTGAATTCATCAATAAATTCTAGAGGGTTGGAATTAAATATGGAAGATGTCCAGACTTATTCATTGGTGACAATGGTTAAGAAATTTATTTATCACAAGAATCTAAACACCACTCATTGGGTTAATGCGGAAAATAACGTCGTAAAAATCAATAGGTTCAAGGGCACCGCTAAGAAAAAAGAAAAACACGAGAAAGGTGCATCCCATCAGAGCATTTCACAAAGCTGGGGACTATAGAACACAATTAACGTTACATTCTCTTAAGGGTAAATGAATCCCAATCGAGTGGAGACATAATCCGAATTTCTCTTTTTTCTCGCTGAGTGTTAAGCCCCTCTTTCTTGCCGTCTTCGTTTAAGAACAAATAAAATCGCAACTATTGACGTGAAAGCAACAGCTATTATGATTGCATAGAGGAGCGGTGAATTTTCTAAAGACGATGGTTTTGGCGTTGGCGTTCCTTGCGGCGAAGACGAAGAAAGCGGTGATTGACTTGGGATTGGATTTGAAGTTGAGCTGGGTGTAGGAGTAGGTGTTGAGGAGAAGGGTTGCGTTGGGTTTGGTGAAAGGGTTGAAGATGGGTTTGGAGAAGGAGACTCTGGAACAACATTAGCTCTAAGAACATAGATTTTTCCGTTAAGAGAACAGAAGTAAAGCTCTTTATTCTCATCTACTCCGAACGAAGAAATATTGAGACCCGTATCAGACAATAAGATATTCACGGGCATGGCGACTCCATCGTACTGGAGCGCCCAAACCTTGCCCGACCCGTAATCACCATAGATATACTTAGAGTTGAGTCCTGTCAAAGTTGAGCCATGGTAAACGTAGCCACCGATAACCGCAATGCCTTCCGCGTGACTGTACTCCCACACTGGCAACTCCAGTCCAATCTGACTTCCACTGGAATAAGTTAAGGTGCCTTCCATAATGTTCCAACCATAGTTTTTGCCCTTTCCTACGCTGTCTATTTCTTCTCGCTGGTCTTGCCCAACATCTGCAACCCAGAGCCTTCCAGTTGGTGTATCGAAGCTAAATCGCCAGGGGTTGCGGAAGCCGTGAGCGTAGATCTCTTCTTTGTATCCTAAAGCGTTGCCAAAATAAGGGTTGTCTGCGGGTATGCTATAGTTTCGTCCTTGGGAAGGCAAATCAACGTTTATGCGCAAGATTTTGCCCAACAGTGTGGAACGGTTTTGGGCGTTTCCAAAGGGGTCGCCACCTGAACCGCCATCACCTAACCCTATGTAGAGATATCCGTCGTCTCCAAATGCTATTTGCCCGCCTTTATGGTTAGAAAAGGGTTGATTTACTTCAAGCAGCACTAATTCGCTATTTTCTAGTGCTTGGTTAGGATCGTTTGGGGAGGCTGTGTATCTGGCAATAACTGTTCGAAGTGGATTATCGGCGACGTAATTAACGTAGAAATATCCGTTTATCGTGTAGTTAGGGTGGAAGGCAAGACCTAAAAGTCCTTGTTCGCCGCCAAACAAAACTTGGGTGCTTATGTTGAGAAAAACAGTGGCTTCTGCAACGGTTTGGGAGTTCTCAAACACACGAATAACCCCTGGCTGCTCAATCACGAAAAGCCTGTTTGATCCGTCACCGGGGGCAACTATTCCAACTGGCTGGTTAAAAACCAGTTTTGGGAAGACCAAATCAACCGAGTACGAGTTTTGAATTTGACCTGAAAGGTCAGAAAAATTCCACGAAAGAAAAAGGGCAGCAAAGCTCAGAACTACAATGAGGAATATGGCAAAACCGAGACGACTCCGAGTGATATTATTTCATCTCTAAATAATTTATAAAAAGAGCATTACTTGAAGATTCCGAAGACGCTGCAGCAACGTTACCTTCTATTATTCAGAGTATATATCCAAGCACCATTTTTTAAAGGTAGGTTTTGCGAATTAGCGAGGTAGCTTCAATTAATTTGTTTTAACTAAATTTAATAAGAACTGCTTGGAAAAGTTAAGTATATCAAGTTCTAGAGCAGAATAATGGTTAGGTGTAATCTGTATGAACAGACGTATGAATCCTCGAGAGCAGAAGCGTATGATGCAACGCATGGGCATGAACATGGACTCCGTAGCGGATGTTCAACAAGTCATCATCCGAACAGCCGACAAAGACATAGTTATCGACGAGCCTGAAGTGGCGATTCTGCAGGTTCAGGGACAAAAAATGTACCAAGTCATAGGCGGACAAGTCAGCGAACAAGCGCCCTCACAACGAGGCGCAACTGCAGCAGCCGCTAAACCCGCGTTCAGCGAAGAAGACGTGCAACTCGTCGCAGACCAAACCGGCAAAAGCTTAGAGAAAGCCAAAGAAGCCCTCCAAGAATGCGGAGGCGACTTGGCAAAAGCAATTCTGCTGCTTCAATCCTAAATCTTCTTTTTGATCTCCAACCTATTTGCCTCTTGCTAGAGGCACTTGTTATTGGCAAGTCAAGTAACCTGTGAAATAGTGTTCCAGTTTGGAACAACCTGCTGAGTATTTGTTCCTTGAATAGAACTATATGCTGGTTACTTCTGTTAATTATTTAGTCGAAGGTAGAAAATGCAAAAAATTAACCTTGGCTTAGCTATACTAACTTCTTTTTTGGTGATAATTTTCTTAATACAACCCCTAACTCAAGTGTCTTTAGAAGATGGGTGGCCTCCAGTTCCTTCAATAATAGTATTTAATCCCCTTCCATCCTATGTGGAAACATATCAGAATACAAATGTTCCCCTGTGGGTTGAGGTTAGATTATTAGATACCTCTCCAGCAATAGTCTCTGTAAGTTATAACGTAGATGCTAACAGCAATGTCACATTAAATGACTTTGAAAAGAGACATGAATTTTTTTCAAACAAACAAATTTTTGTATTCTCCTTTAAATCTAACATAGAAAATCTTTCTAATGGCAATCACACACTCAAAGTATATTCCCTTGATGCAAATGGGGATATGATGTTTACTCAGAAAGACTTTACAGTAGATACTGCCTTTAGAATCCCTAAAATCACAATTATCTCTCCACTCAATCAAACTTACACTGAAAACAAAGTATCACTAATCTATTCTGTAGATGCAGATGTTTCTAAGGCTGCCTATGCAGTTGATTTGTTTAGTGGTTTAATCTCTACTCCTCTTAACGGGAACTCTACTGTTTTGGGTAACTTAACAGAAGGGTCACATATGGTTCTAATTTCAGCGAATGTCCACAAAAGTAATAATTATTATGGAATAATGGAAACAACTTACTTTAACATTAATACAACTAAAACTGAAAACCCCTTAGCTTTAGGAAACCAAACAATGACATTAGGGATAACTATTGCTGTAATAGTTGTGGGGGCAATTATAGCTGTAATATTGTACAAGAGAAGGAAAAAGGTATGAGAAGACCTATTCTTGCTCTAACTACTGTTTTAGTGATAATTTTCTTAATGCAACCCATAACTCAAGTGACAGTTGTAAAAGCAAATTTTTATCCATTTGGTTTACCTAAAATTGATATTCGTTCTCCTCATTCTTCTTCTCACATTTATGTAAAGCCAAATGTTGATATTTCATTTGATTATCATGTGCCAAATACACAAGTAGATTCCTTTTCATACAGTTTAGATGGAAATGCTAATTTAACTCTAAATAGCTCAAAGAAAGCATACTCTTCTAATATTGTTAATTATACCATTTTCAGAACATTAGAAAACTTGGCAAATGGTAATCACAAAATAATAGTTTACGCACACTTTTCTAATGGTACAGTTAGCCCTATTCTGAGTTCTACAATAACTGTAGATACAACCTTCATACCACCTATTCCCTTTATGATTTCACCTCTTAATCAAACAACTTACAACACTAAACAAGTTCCGTTGACCTATACAATAAACTCAAAGGTTCTTTGGTCCTACTATTCCATAGATGCCACTGATTATATCCCTGATTTTAGAGGTTTTAGTGGCAACATAACTCTGCCAAGGCTTTCTGAAGGTTCACATAAACTAAGATTGGTTGTTACAACAGAAGCTAGGGAAACCACGACTTATTCAGACACCGTTCAAACTATCTATTTTAGCATAGATTCAAGTCAGACTAATGCAGTACCTCCAATACCAAGTCAATCATCACCAACTCCAACTAATACGCCAACCTCTACTCCTAACCTTCCAGAATTTTCTTGGTTGATAATTCTGCCTCTATTTCTTTCAACATTCCTTATTGTAGTCTTATTTAGAAAGAGAAAGTTTGGTGACAGCCATGATTAAGAAATCACTCATAGCAATAGTTACTGTTTTATTATTAGTCATTTCAGGGATAGCTGAAATGCAAGCTGCTGAGGTGGCAGATGCTAATCCTACTTGGGGGACCTCTGCAACTCCAATACCTCCTATCACTGACCCACCACAAATAACCATAACCTCACCAAACTCAATAGAATACGATAATCCTGTTCCTTTAAACATAACAATAATTCAACCAGACTCATGGGTAAACAAAACTATCTTTGTTTTACCAAATGGATGGGTGGATAATTCAGATAGTGTAGTTGTTGGACAGAATAAACTAATGTCCATAACATGCATTATTGATGGGCAATCAATCATCTTCTGGAAGGGCACACCTGTTGGTTATGGAATTACCTATTATTTACCTAAAGTCACACAGTTTTCAGCAACTATGACTCTAAGTAAAGGGCAACATAACTTGCAAGTAAATGTTGTTGCAGTATCAGAATATGTTGTAGAAGGCATTATCCCTTTTGCAGGTAGACATTATAATATTTCAGCCAGCCAAAGTACAACATTTAGAGTTGAAGATGGTTCAGATGCGCCAATGATAGATAACATAAAAAGTTCATATGTGATCTGGCAATCATCCTCTGCCTCAATGCCTTCATCTACTATAGCCCCTCCTCAATCTCTAATTCCAACTCCTACCCCTTCACCAAAACCAACTTCTGCACCCTCACCAACTGCAAGTCCGTATACACCAAGCCCCAGCCCAAGTCCTATACCAACTTCAACTCCTACTGTTCCAGAGTTTTCTTGGTTGATGATTTTACCCCTATTCCTTTCAATACTCTCTATTGTAGTCTTCTTTAGAAGAGAGAAAGGTAAGTGACAGCCTTGTTTAAAAAATCCTTCATAGTTGTAGTTACTATCTTATTATTTGCCACTTCATTATTGGCTGAGCTGCAGGTTTTTGAGGTGGTAGAGGCTAACCCCTATTATCCGCCTATCTGGAAAGTTGAGTCTCCTCAGAATAACACCATCTATAATACTAATAACATTAATTTGACTTTGATAGTTGAATCAGATTTTGAAAACTATGACTTTTACTATAGCCTTGATACTCCAATTACAAGTGATATGCAAAGTATGCATGATGGAGAGGAAGGTGTAGGAAAAGTGCCTTTTAATGTTACGTTAATTTCTGAAATACCTATAAATTCAAATGGATGGAATAGGCAAGTGAATCATTTTAGTACTCAGTTATATAATTTAAGTGATGGACAGCATGTTTTAACTCTGTGGCATGGGTATTATGATTTTATCCTCACTGATTGGAGACATGAAAACCCTTCTGCAACAATCATCTTCTCTATAGACCCTACAGCTCCATCTTTAACACCAACACCTACTGCTTCAATTCCAGAGTTCCCAACATCATTAACCATTACATTTCTAATTATGGTAACAGTGGCACTTGCAGTGGTGGTCAAGAGAAAGAATAAGTTAAGTGATAAGCTATGAGTAAGAAATCGGTCATGACGCCAATTACTATTCTACTACTATTCATTTCCTTGTTAGCTCAGATTCAGGTTGAGGTTGTAGCTGCTAACCCTATTCCTTACCCAAATCTGCCCACCACTGAATTGCCAACTCTAGTGATTAGAAGTCCAAAAAATTACTCTGATAATTATGCTGATAATGCCTTCAAATTAGATTTTATCATTATAAAACCTGAGTCTTGGAATTTATACTATAAGGGATTTGCTATCAATGGACAATACATACCTTATGTGTATTTGGATGGCACTTGGAACCCTCTGCAAAGATTCCCAAGAAGTGACACAGTAACAGACTATACAGCCACTTTTAGCAATCTAACTGACACTGAACATGTGGCGCATATAGTAGTTGTTGCAGAGGCATCTTATATGGCATATTATACAAGAAATGGTGAAACTATCTCAACAGGAAGATCAAACGACACCTATATCACACAAACGATACATTTTCAACTAGACCCTAATTCTAAAACAGTATTATTCCAAGAGTACCCTCAAGTACTGAGCAAAGACCCTTATCCAAACGAGCGCCACCCAAATCCTCCAACACTTATCCCCATTATCATTTCACCTAAAAACACAAACTACACTACAGATATTATGACCCAATTCACACTACCACTTACTTTTACAATCAACTCAACTGCTTCATGGATGGGTTATAGCTTAGATAATCAAGAAAGAATTACGTTAGATGGAAACAGGACTCTATCAGAATTGAGTACGGGTTCACACAACATAACATTGTTTGCTAGTGATATTTTTGGCAATATGGGTATTTCAAACACCACTAACTTCACTATAGCTGAACAATTTATACCAAATTCAGGTTTTCAGCCAATACTACTGGCACTGCCAATTGTTGTAGTAGTTGCAGTTGTGGTCTTCATATTGTTCAAAAGAGGAAAAAAGGTAAGTAATTGCAATGATTAAGAAATCCTGCATAGCACTATTTTCTATCTTATTATTTACTTCAATATTGGCTGACATGCAAGTTGCTGAGGTTGTAGACGCTAATCCTCTCCCTTGGATTTTTGACCCTAAGATGACTGTTACTATTAAATCTCCTGCGAATGGGTCAGTTAATTCTCTGCCTGTTTCAGTAAGTTTTGCATCTCAAGCTGACAACCAATTTTCTGTCTCTGATGACTATACAGGTGAGTGGGTTAGGTCATTCTTCTACGTTTTAGATGGGCAAGATATGGAGACTATGGGCATGAGGTTTGAAGGAACAAAAACTACAACGATCTCTGAAAAAGGCATAAAAAGTGGTTATTGTTTTGATGGGCAAGCATATTTAACAAATTTGGCTGATGGGCCTCATAACATTACAGTCTATTATGGTGCAGTCAACAGAATTGGTTATGTTGGTACTCCAGAAGAACGAATAATTGTTAATCCAGTTTGGCAAGCTACTTCTCAATTCTATGTTGTGAGTAGTCTTCCCTATATCATTGTACTAGCTGCTGTTGTGATTGTAGTCATTGTGGGCTTATTGGTTTACTTCAAGAAATACTATAAAAGAAGTGGTCTTACATCTTAGTACCTTTTATGTGTAGGCTTGGTTGTAGGGTTACTGTTAAAGAGAAAACATGAAAGTGAAGAGATAGCAATTGATGAAAAAAGCTATTGTTGCAGTGTTCATGGTTACACTCTTGATTTCAACAATGATTGGCTTGTCCTTTGTTAAACCTGCAACTGCTAATCCTGAAGGTTCAATTCCAAATCTGTTCATGCCAGTAGAATTCATCAACTATACCATTACAAGCATAAATGGCACGTTGTGGGCAAAGATTGACGGATATTACCCTATTTACCTTCTGAAACAACTGGGTTGTAGCTTTGCTGGTGATTTACCGATGGTTTATCCCATGCCTCCGCAAACAACCAACATAAGCATTAGCTTAGATGGCAAAGAAATAGGCTGGAGCAATTATACCCAGAGTTATTCTGAGACTCTGCATCATACTGCTATAGGTGACTGGTGGATGATTTATGGCAATCTTGAGAATGTTTCTGACTATTTTGAACTGAGAATTCACTATGAGCATCCACTTGAAATGGTCAATGGGTCTTATCTTTTCCTCTATGACCTAAACATAAGCCCATACCTATCTTTGGAGAGTAATAACTCGACAGCTTACTTTACAATCTACATGGAGACCAACTTTGCAGGCCTAAATGTTTACTCAACTGAAACGGATTTCAAATGGAATCCTGTAAATTTTACTTTAACAGAAAATGCCTCTTCAAAGGTTGTTTTAGTGCAGATTTATTCTGAATACGGCAAGCCTTTGCTGGGTGATTTAGTGGTAGAATTTTCTCAAGACAGACAGGTTAGTGAATTTCCTCTGTGGACTTTGACTACAATTTCAATAGGCGTATTATTAGGTGCTTTGTTTTTCAGGAGAAAAACTGCAAAATAATTCAACTGAGCTAGTCAAATTTTTTTCTTAGGTTGTAGCTGGATAGGATTAGTCAAGAAACTTTGACGAAAAGCCATATAAAATGTCGGTAAGCCATTAGCACTTGTCTTACGTCCTGAAGTTGTATACAAATGATAAACCAAATGAAAAATAAAAAAAGCTTCTTCATTATTATACTTGGTTTGATAGTTGCGTCTGGACAAATTTGCGTTGTGCATTCGGCGTCTTCTTCTAATCAGGATAGGGCGTTAGCGTTCATTGAAAACGTGCTTCCAATGGATATTTCTAAATTTAACATTGAACTCAAAGTTGACAGCAATGCAACAGATATTTCTAAGGAACTTGGTACGCATGGCAACTTGGCCAAAAACGATAGAGTGCTGATTTATTTTTTAGGCTCAATGGTTGGTACTGCGGACAGTTTGGACGTCATTTTTGTAATTCGTGACAATATTTTTTTCCAGGGTGTAGTGGATATCGACTATGCGCCCTCTTATTATGAATTCGGAAACTCAACAACGGTAGATGACGTCAAAGATTTTCTCCTTAATTACCAGAACTGGTCAGGGCTGGATTCAACAAAAATGATGGAAATGTTGTCAAATATCGATGTGACCCAAAACATCAACATAAGTTCAGGGGATCTAACGATGACTATCCAAAATACCGATGTTTCAAATAATCTGATGGAGATTCGTTGGGCAAACGCTTCTCATGGAACTGATCTGAAGTTTGATGTATCATTTAAGAAAGGGTTTCCAGTTAGCTTCTATGATGAACGCCAGCTTCTTTATAGCACCCCCGCATCAATGCCAACTATCAATACTGGTCCGGAACCACCACAAACAGAACCTTTTCCAACAACCTTTGCAGTGGCAATCATTTTATTGGTGGCTGTTCTGGTTGCTGGCTTGCTGATTTACTTTATGAAAAGCCGCCAAAAGGATACGCAAGTATGATAGCGTTCGATCTGTTCCTGTATGGGAACATAATGTTCCTTGAGTAGAACTAAATGCCACACAACGTACTTGTTTGAGGGCGATGAAGTATGAAAAAGACAGGAGTTCTGCTTGCAACCTTTGTCTTAGTCATTTTGCTTTTAGCCTTATTCTTTATTGATCTTCAAACGGTTGAGGCACAACCAAGGATTTCGTTGCCTCCAAGGCCGATTAAAGATGAGCCCTACTCTTATGGTATCAATATCAGTTCTCCAGCTAACACTACTTACAGCTCAAATTCATTATTACTAAACGTCACAATAAGACGCCCGGTTAGCCCAAACGATTACGAATTCAAAATAATGTATAGCCTAAATGGAGATGCTAACGTCACTGTACCATCAACAGCAACCTTCTATGATAAGTCCATTCCAGATAGCATCCAGAGTTTCCTTCTCTCTTACACCTTAGCAAAAGGCGTTGCTTCTTTGTCCAACCTTTCAGAGGGTTCATATTACTTAACAGTCTATGGAATATATGAGCACAAAGGTCCGACAGCAGGAACAAATTGGCCTGCAGTTATGCATGACATCCAAGTAGCCTATTTTATGATAAATGAAGGCGTTCCTCCATACATAAAAACACTGCAAATTCAAAATGTAACTTACCAGAATAGTTTGCCGTTAAATTTCAGTGTTGATGAGCCAATTAGTTGGATGGGTTACAGTTTAGATGAGAAAGCAAACGTCACCTTTACTGGGAATATGACCCTAAACGGACTGGCGTATGGGTCTCATGTTTTGGTGGTTTATGCCAACGACACTGTTGGAAACATGGGAACAACCGGAAACCTGAATTTTACCATAGCGAATCCTGCGGCTTTCCCCACGGTTCAGGCGTTTACTACGGCTCTTGTTTTAATTGCTGCTGTCACTTTGATGGCTGCTGGTTTGCTGTTCTATCACAGGCGCAAAGCCAAAGTATAAAGTCAAGAAACTTGAACTAAAGTTGAAGAGGAGACTTTTACGAATAGCCTTTTATTACAAACCCCTTCTAAGGCTTAAATATGGACAAAACGCGATTAGTGCTAGTACTTTTGGTTGTCGTTATACTTCTTGTAGGTGTGATTGCTGGAACGATAATGTACTATTCTGGACAAGTACATGAAGATATAACATTCGTTGATGTTGATTACTTCTCTTACGGTGCTTCAACCCAGAGCAATTATAACTATAAATGGACACTTTCATTAAATCTTAAAAATACTGGAAATACTAACGCGATAATCAACAACATTATCATAGATGGGCAACCTTACAGTAATTTTAACCCCATTCCAATAGTCAACCCCTCAATTAAAAATGGGTACGCTTTATTTCCTAACCAAAATGTGACAATAACAGTACAAGGTACTAACACAACAACATCACCAAATGTTTACGCGGGCAAAGTGATTTATGTTGTGACAACAATGGGCAATTATTCAACATTAGTAGGCAGTTGACTGGCTTGACAATACCGCCTGGAGGAAAAACAGCAGCCCATGAGAAAACAAAACATTGTTTAAGTGATCTCATACAAATAGCCCTGGCAAAAACCTAAGAAAAAAACGGAAAGGAGAGAAAGACCTGAGGGTAGGTCCTTATTGCCTATTTTCAAGGATTAGCATTTTGAAAAAACAAGTGTTCTAGATGACATAGGTTTCTTGTATGGTTACTAAGCCGTTGTCACCCACAATTAACTTTAGATCGGGCAAAAGTGGTTCAAGCTTTTCTTGAGCGTCAACGACCTCAATAATCAATGGCATATTTACCTGCACACCCTCGAGGCGAAGTGTTGATTTTCCACGTTTGCCAAACCCGTTAACGCCTGTCCAAACAGTGGCGCCTTCGATGTGCGCTTTCATAAAGCAATCCATAATGAGTGCTTGCAGCCGTTTGCCGCCGACTTCATCGTTCTTCTTAATTCTGATGGTTAAGTTCCACATTTTTTGCTTCAACGCGTAAACCTCGCCATGATTTCGTCGCCGAGTAGTCTGCCGCCAAACACCGCTCCAAGCGACAAGCCCACGTTTGCTAAAATGTTTAGTGCTAGCAAGCTAAAACGGTTGCTGTCAAATAGGTTGCTGGTTTCCAAAGCGAAGGAAGACATGGTAGTGAAGGAACCGCAGAACCCAACCGCCACAAGAAGCGTGTACTGCGGATCCAAATTCAACCCAAGTGACATGATTGAGAACAAGCCCAAGATGAAACTGCCGATTACGTTAACTGCCAACACGTTGACGGGTAAACCGTAAACCGCCACTGGAGACTCGACCATTTTGTAACGTAGAAAAGCACCTACAACTGCACCTACCGCCAAGAGAGCAAACTCGATCCACTTCATATGCTTACCTTCCATTCGTTAGGTAGGCATTATCAGCATCCTCTGCGGCTGCGGTTTTGGCGTTTGCCACGGCTAATGCCATAGCCAAACACCCTTGCGGTTTTTAATTATTAAAACGTTATCGCCTTAAAGCACAAATTATGTCTTCCGATTGAGCGTTTGTTTTTAGTGATGAGCTAATGCTATATATTACTTGATTTAATATTTCAAAGTGGATTAGACGTATGGCTGTTCAAAACTCTGACGTAGCAGTGGTTGGTCATTTCTCGATTGACACTATCATTTTACCGAGCAGAACAGCTCCGTTTGTTGTTGTAGGTGGCGCAGCAGCCTATACATCCTTAGCCGCCAAATGCATAGACGCTACTGTTTCAGTCATCTCTAAAGTTGGCGGAAACTTTCCACAAGCATACCTTTGGTGGCTAAGCCAGGAAGGCATCGACCTTTCAGCCGTCAAAAAACTTGCGGATGAACCAACAACCAGCTTTGAGCTCACCTACAGCAAAGACCTCTCTGAACGCACATTAAAGCTAAAAAGCAAAGGACCAGCCCTAAGCCCAGATGATGTGCCTAAGGATTTTCAAACAAAAGCAGTCCACCTTGCCCCCATAGCAAACGAAATTCCATACGAGTTAGTGGAAGAACTCAAGCATCGTGCTGATGTTTTGTCGCTTGACCCCCAAGGGTTACTTCGAAGTTTCGACGGAGCAGGCAACGTCTCGGACAACCAAATCGTTGACCCACGAATTTTTGGTCTAATTAACATTTACAAGTCTTCACAGAGCGAACTCTATGCCTTAACAGGCGAAACCGAACTTAAACCCGCAATACGGGCAATCCACGACATTGGGGTAGAAACCGTCATCGTTACAATGGGCGCTAAAGGCTCCTTGGTATCTGTGGAAGGTGCTCAGTACAAAATCGGTGCCTGTCCCTCACTGGTACTTGTTGACCCAACAGGCGCAGGCGACGTTTTCATCGGCGGCTTCTTAACCGAGTATATTCGCCAAAAAGAAATCCTCTGGTGCGCATGCGTTGGCTCAGCAGCAGCATCGTTTGTTGTTGAAGGTATAGGACCTACGTTTTTGGGGTCAAAAGAACAAATTTACCGTAGAGCAACGGATCTTTTCGAGAAAAAACCCTAGTTTAATGGTTTTCGGCTTTTAAGTGCTCCAAGCAGTATCCCGTATCTGTCTATTGGGTAAAGCACAAGCAGCAAAGGAACGTGTGTCTTGTAGACTAATTGTGCAGACCGTATTGGGCTAGTTAAGAGGACCCTGAAGTAGACTAGCTTTGTCTTTCTTGTCATGGGAAAGATGATTTGCATTTTGTAGTCATGTTTGATGTTGTCCCAGCTGTCTGGGCGGATGTGGTCTGAAACAGCGTTTTTATCAACAACCCATTGAAAGCCTTCAGCCGCCAACTTCGGCGGAGATGCCACCTCGTTGTAACCAAGACGCTTAACAATCTCCGTTCTTCCAATGTTGTTATCCAGTGATTCATGGGCAAAATCGGTGCGTTGGTTACCCAAGTTGTCAAGCACTCGAAATGCAGGGTTAGTGGAGACTCGTACGCCCTGTGCAACAGCGACTTTCGGGTTATCCATGTACTTGGACATCACCTGCCACCAGTTACGAGCTAAGAGTATATCATGCTCGAAACTTAAAAAAAACGGTGCGGTAACAAGTTCCACGGCGGTTCTGGTGTTGTCGTTTAGGCCTTTGCCATGGTTCATATAGACCTCCCAGCCGAATTTCTCTGCAATTTCTCGTGTTCGATCCTTGCTGTGGTCGTCTGTTATGATTTTTCGGTTAATGCACTCTGATGGGACGACCTCTTGGATTCTTTTTAATACAGCGGGCAGGTTTTTTTCGCTGTTATAAGTCCACATTATGAGGTCAAATTTTCTGTCCATGATTAAATTACCATATGTCGTGACGTTACTTTTACTCCAGTTCTACGTTTTTAAATTGATTTATACCTTTCTAAAAACAGCCAAAAAGCAGCTCCCCCAATGAAAAGAAACTTAAGCAATAGCTACATATGTACGTAGTTAAACTTGACGAGGCATGGATTGTGGGCCGTATAGACAAAGGAGAAAAATGCAGCGTTTGTGGCAAAATCGCTGAGCGTTCATTGTCAGCTGATAAAGTTAAGGCTGCCGGGTTAAGTGTTGGCAGCGCAGATAAACGTGCTTACCTCTGTAAAGACCATTATAAAGAGTACAAGAAGAAAACCAAGAAAGACAAAACCCTGGATAAATGGCGTTACGGTTAAAGAGGCATCTGTATGCGAATTTTGCAGTTACATTCTAACTTTATAGTTTTCAAACCCGTAGAGAAAGAAATCAACATTGCTGAAGAGGCAGAAAAGGTTGAGAACCGCGTTGAAGAGGTCGTTGTGCTCTTTACCGCTATAGAAGAAGGCGACAACTCTGCGATCGCACAGAAAGCCATCAACGACGTCAGGGCTTTTCTGGGTAAACTCAAAGTTAACCGCATTCTTATCTACCCGTTTGCCCATCTCAGCACCAATCTCTCCCAGCCCTCCGAAGCCCTAAAAATAATCAAAGACATGGAAACATACGCCAAAGAGAAAGGCATCGAAACTTCCCGTGCACCGTTTGGCTGGAACAAACAGTTCACCATATCCATAAAAGGACATCCATTAGCTGAGCAAGCACGAAGCTACGCGCCAACACCAGTTGCGGCTGAAGCCCAAGCGCCCTGTGAGGGCAAAAAAGAGGAAGACCCCGTCTCCGCAGCCCTGAAAGCAGAAGATACAATGAAATCTTACTGGCACATCCTCCAAACCGACGGTTCACTTGTTCCCATTGAAGAGTTCAAGTTTAAAGGTCACGCTAACCTGCAGAAGTTCTCTAACTATGAGATTAAGAAGACCCGTGCAGTCACAGTGATGCCTCCCCACGTGACATTGATGAAACGTCTGGAAATCGCCGACTACGAGCCAGGCAGTGACCCAGGCAACATCCGCTGGTACCCCAAGGGACGTATGATAAAATCGCTCCTCGAACAATATGTCTCAGCTAAAGTGGCAGCCTACGGCGGTATGGAAGTCGAAACCCCAATAATGTACGACTTCAACCACCCTAGTCTTAAAAGCTACCTTAACCGTTTCCCAGCACGCCAGTATGTCCTCAAATCCGAAGACAAAGAACTCTTCCTCAGATTTGCGGCATGTTTCGGCCAATTCTTGATGGCGCATGATGCCCAGTTTAGCTACAAGCAGATGCCCATAAAACTCTATGAGCTTACTCGCTACAGTTTCCGCCGAGAAAAAAGCGGCGAAGTCGTTGGCTTAAAACGGCTACGAGCATTCACCATGCCCGACTGCCATGCATTGTGCACTGACCTTGAACAAGCCAAAAAAGAATTCATGATACGCTTCAACCTATGCATCGACGTTCTCGCAAACATCGGCTTAGTTAAAGACGACTACGAGATTGCAATGCGCTTCACCAAAGACTTCTACGCTGAACACAAAGACTTCATAACGGAGTTGGCACAAAAATTCGGCAAGCCCATCTTAGCCGAGGTTTGGAACGAACGATTCTTCTATTTCGCATTGAAATGGGACCTTAACTTTATCGATAACCAGGACAAAGCCGCAGCACTTAGCACCGACCAAATCGACGTAGAAAACGCCAAACGCTATGAGATAACCTTCGTTGATGAAAAGGGTGAGAAACAGTATCCGCTGATTCTCCACTGTAGCCCAAGCGGCGCTATCGAACGAGACATCTACGCGCTATTAGAGAAGGCTTACCGCGAACAGATGGCGGGTAAAGCTCCGATGCTTCCACTGTGGCTGTCGCCAACCCAGGTCAGGCTTATCCCAATTTCCGATAAATTCCTCGAGAAGATGGATGAGCTCGCAACACAAATCAGCGCCCACTGCATCCGAGTGGACATCGACGACTCAGCCTCAACGCTCCAGAAGAAGATCCGTGAAGCAGAACAGGAATGGGTCCCCTACATAATCGTTGTCGGCGAGAAAGAGATTGAATCTGGCACACTTTCAGTTAGAATCCGTGAGCTCAAGGGTCAGCAGCAAAACCTCACCACTGAACAGTTGATAGCGATGGTTGCGGAGAAAATCGCCGGAAAACCTTACAAACAATTGCCGTTACCCTTACTCCTTTCGAAGCGTCCGCAGTTCCACGGTTAATAAAGCAGCTGTAAACGAATCGTATGTATCATTGGGGTAAACTATATCAAACAATTGGACAATATGAAATAGTCATCCAAGAAGTGGAAGACAAATGACCAACGAATTACAAATCTACATCGACGGCGAATTCTACCCTAAGTCACAAGCTAAAATCTCCGTCTACGACCACGGATTCCTTTACGGCGACGGCGTTTTCGAGGGAATCCGCGAATACAACGGCGTGGTCTTCAAGCTAAAAGAGCACATAAATCGCCTATACCGCAGTGCACACGCCATCATGCTAAACATTCCCCTAACCAAAGAGGAAATGACCAAAGCAGTCGTCGAGACATTACGCAAGAACAAGATGAAAGACAGCTACATCCGCCTAATCGTCTCAAGAGGCGTCGGCGACCTAGGACTAGACCCACGCAAATGTCCAAAACCGACCATCATAATCATAACTGACACAATCAATATCAAGGCAGGCAACGCCAAAGACGTCGGTGTAACAACCATGTTCAGCTGGGTCCGCAGAAACCCAGTCGACGCAACAACACACGAGATAAAATCCCTCAACTATCTAAACAGCGTCCTTGCAAAAATCGAAGCCAATGCGTGCGGTGTCGACGAAGCCATATGCCTTGAGAGTAATGGTTGCATCGCGGAAGGTGTGGGCGAAAACGTCTTCATTGTCAAAAACGGCGAGATTTTTACACCGCCCACCTCAACAGGCGCTCTTGCAGGCATCACCGCAGACGTCGTTGCTGAACTGTGTGCAAAACTTGACATGGACCTCATCATAACTAACCTGACACCGTTCATGTTGTTCACCGCTGACGAAGCATTCTTCACAGGAACCGCCATGGAGATGGTGCCAATCCGGGAAGTCAACAAACGCATAATCGGCACAGGCAAACCAGGGATAGTTACAAAGAAGTTAATGGCTGAGTTCCAGAAAGTAATCGCGGACCCTAAAAGCGGCACAAAAACCTAAACTTTTCCTTTTTTACTTTCTTTTTCATCGACCCATTGTATTATTTGTTTTTTCGATGTCAAGGCTAACAACATCAACAGCAGTAAGATACAAACAAATGTACAATCCCACAATAGGGAATATACCGAAAAATATCTTGCTCCATAAACGACATAGGGCAAAGAATTCGTTGTTATAAAACTAGGATAAATTGCGTATAGCGCAAGCAAGAATATAACAATCGGAATGGCAATTTGGCGTATCCTCGATTTTTGGGCTAAAAAACTCAGAAACATCAGTGAAAGACCTGCAAGTATAATGTATGAGCCTATCCACGGCACCTCAAAGTAATTAGCTTCTGGAAAGGTAACTCGTGAGATGTGAAGGGGAATAACCAAACCGGCGCTTGTAAATAAAATGGAAGTAAACGCCAGTACAGTTCGCTTGGGTTTGAGCAGATAAAACAAGCCTAGAAAACCGCCAATAGTACAAACGGTGAATATCCATGTGGCTGGGTGAATACCAAAATTAAGCGCGTAATAATCAACGTAGCTGCTGGTTGGTCCAAAGAAGTTACTCCAATGTGTGACGTGTGCTAACCCCTCAATAGACGCTGATAATAAACCAAAAACAGTAACAATTAGGGTCCCTGCCAGAAAAAGCCTACTGTATCGGGTGTTTGCACTGCCCATAATTACATTTTTCATCCTGACTTTTAATAATTGCAAGCTGAGCGCTAATAAAATCTTCGTAAAAACTAAATTTAAAATGAAAAAGCGTTTTTTAAAATTAAAAACGAGAGCTTTAACCGTAGCCCACGTGGCCGCGGCCTTTCTGTTTCTTTTTCATGAACTGTTCTAGGCCGTTGAAGGCTTCTTCGAGTTCTTCACAGGGCGGCAGGAACACTATACGTGCGTGGTCTTTGCCATACACTGGGTCAAAGCCTGAGCCGTTCACGATTAGGACGCCTGTTTCTTTTAGGAGAGAAACGACAAAGTCCATGTCGTCTTTCCACCGTTTTCCAATACCCTCGATTTTGGGGAAAATGTAGAAGGCACCTTCAGGCTTTGATGTGCTTATTCCTTCGATTTCGTTGAGACGTTTCCAACTGAAATCCCGTCGTTGCCTAAGTCGTTCAACGATGTCTTTGACGAAGTCCTGGGGACCATTAAGCGCAGCTGTTGCAGCTATTTGTACGGGTGTATTGGCACAGATGCGGATTCTGCATTCCTTCTCTACGCCGTCTTTGAGTGCGTCAAGCTGTTTGCCTTCACCCTTAAAGTACATGTAGCCCAATCGCCAACCCGTCATCTGGTAAACTTTCGAGAACCCGTTTAACCCAACTACAGGCACGTCCTTAGTCACGTTTGCAGCGCTTACAAACGGCTTCTCGTAAGTAAGTTGATCATAGATTTCATCGCTGAGCACGGGCAGGTTGTGTTCACCTGCGATGTCGAGCATTTCCTTGAGGGTTTTTCTATCGTACACTGAACCTGTCGGGTTGTTTGGGTTGATAATGACTATGGCTCGTGTTTTCTCTGTTATTTTGCCACGTAAATCGTCTATATTGGGCTGCCAACCTTCTTTCTCAATGGTTTCATACGAGACTGGTGTGCCGTCGAAGAATTTAGTGTAGGAAATGTAGGGAGGATAGGTTGGTCCTGGAAAGAGGATTTCATCGCCTTTCTCCACAATAGCGCCCAGTAACATTTGGATGCCTTCAGAGATGCCCTCAGTCACGAGTACATCGTCGGGTGAAATGTCAACGTTGTTAATTTTTTTCTCTTTATTCGCCACAGCTTGCCTAAGTTCGGGGAGACCTTCAGAGGGCGAATAGTAGTTGTCTTCTTTGGCAATGGCGTTGCATAATGCTTCTTTGAGGCTAGGCGGAGTTTTGAAATCGAAGGCTGCTGGGTCTCCGATGTTTAGGTAATAGATTTTTTTGCCATTCTTGATTAAGTCTTTAGTATGAACTATAACATCGCGTATTGCGTATTCGATGTTGCTTGCACGTTTTGTGACTTTGACGTTCACCAAATCTGCTTACCTGTAACCAGAACACTTGCCACCCCAAAAAATAAATCTTCCTAATAGCATCCTGCAGATAAGCTCTCGGTAGGTGTTCTCGGCGGTTCTCAGCACATTTTTATTCCCGATTCTCCTAAAGTACAAATCGTTTTTGGTGAACAATAATGCATGGCTGGACGGGTTTTTTTCTAAAAGTAGATTTAACCAAAAGCCAAGCTGTAGCTGAACCCTACAGTGAAGATGTAGCGTTGAATTTTTTAGGCGGCAG
Organism: Candidatus Bathyarchaeota archaeon; assembly: GCA_963770845.1. Lineage (GTDB taxonomy): Archaea > Thermoproteota > Bathyarchaeia > Bathyarchaeales > Bathycorpusculaceae > Bathycorpusculum. Next base: position 41,769 of record CAVYRC010000001.1, read on the forward strand.
AGGCTTTGCAATTAAAATTCTCTGGGACACCCTCAAACGAGGAACCGACCCCCTTTCACCCGACAATAAACTGATTTTCGCCACAGGACCCTTAACTGGCATTGGGTTGCCCAACAGTGGCAAGCTCGTTATCGCTTCAAAAAGCCCCTTAACCGGCGGCTACGGTGACGGTAACTCAGGGTCATGGGCTGCAGTGAATATGCGAAAAGCAGGCTACGACGCCCTTGTTATCGTAGGCAAAGCTTCCAAACCCATAATATTACACGTCAAAGACAAAATGTGGGAATTTTTAGATGCTGGGGATTTGTGGGGCAAGAGCACCTTTGAAGTCGAAGACCAACTCCGAAAAAAATATACCAAGTTAACAGGCATCATTTCTATCGGTCCAGCTGGAGAGAACCTAGTCAAGTTCGCAACAGTCGTTTCTCAGAAGGGACGTGCAGGTGGACGACCAGGCATGGGTGCTGTTATGGGCTCTAAAAACCTCAAAGCCATCGTGGTCGAAGGCACCCAACCTATACCGTTAGCTTACCCTGACGAAATGAAGCAGCTGGCAATAGCCGGTTACAAGGAGCTTTTAACTAAACCTCTCTACCCCTTCTGGAAACGACAAGGCACCATGTCAACGGTCGAGTGGTGTCAAGAAAACAGCTGTCTTCCCACCTTCAATTATAAGCAGGGCGTTTTCGACAAGGCTGAAGGTATAAGCGGTTTTACAATGGAGAAAATGAAGGTTTCAAACCGAGGATGCCCACAATGCAACATGACCTGCGGCAATGTAGTCAAAGATAGTGAAGGCAAAGATTCTGAGTTGGATTATGAGAATGTGGTTATGCTTGGCTCCAACATTGGTTTGGGAAATCTTTCGCAAGTAGCTACCCTAAACCGCTTGGCAGACGAATTTAGTTTTGACGCTATTTCTCTTGGAAGCGTGATTGGCTTTGCGATGGAAGCCTCCCAGAAAGGTCTCATAGAAGAAAAAATTGGTTGGGGCGATTTTGAGGCAATTAAAACGTTAATTAATGATATTGCTTACAGGCGCGGCTTGGGCGCTGTTTTAGCTGAAGGAGTTAGATCTGCAGCCGCAACCATCGGCAAGGGTTCTGGTGATTGGGCGATGCATGTTAAAGGCTTAGAAGTTAGCGCTTACGACTGCCACACTGCACCAGGTATGGCTTTGGCGTACGGCACAAGCTCTATAGGCGCCCACCATAAAGACGCCTGGATAATCACTTGGGAAATTAAGAACGGAAGAGAAACCTATAATGAAACAAAAGTAGAACACCTCATAAAAACCCAGCTTCTCCGAGGCGGAGCCTTCGAAGCCCTAACAGTCTGCCGATTCCCAAACGGCTCACTTGGACTTGAGCTTGAATGGTACCATAAATACCTGAAAGCCTCAACAGGACAGGACATTTCATTGGACAAACTAAATCAGACAAGCGACCGCATACTAAACTTAATCCGCGCCTTCTGGGTTCGGGAATATGGCGAGAAATGGAGTCGCGACCTGGATGTTCCGCCTATGCGTTGGTTCAAAGAGCCACTAACGGATGGACCGCTGAAAGGTGCGGTGCTTGACATTGAAAAATACAAGTCCATTCTTGACATTTACTATCAGAAACGTGGCTGGGACAAAAAAGGGGTTCCGACGAAAGAAACCCTGGAAAGGTTGGGGTTAGCTGACGTAGCAAGCCAGCTTAAATTAAGCTGAATCAGGTTAGTATGACCTTGCGAAGTACGCTGTTTCCTTAGCTTTCTGCCCACAGACGATGCAACCTGTGGTTGGTTCCTCTATCTGGAATGGTCGAACGCGGATGGTTGCGCCTGTTTCATCCTTAACCTTGGCCTCACATTCTGGGCTACCGCACCATGCTGCCTTAATGAAGCCGCCCTTTTCCTCAAGCACTTTCTTGAATTCCTCATAGCTTTGCACTAGCGGTGGTTTTGTCCTGGAGGATGGCTTTGGCTTTCGCAAGCATGTTATCCTGAATGTCCTGCAGCAGTTTCTCGACGGTGGCGGGTATGTCTGCTTCTTTAACTGGGGTTTTTAGGCCTGTGTCGCGTCTTACCATGACGACTTGTTCTTGTTTTAGGTCTCGTGGGCCGAGTTCGATGCGGATTGGGATGCCTTTGAGTTCCCACTGGTGGAATTTCCAGCCTGGAGTGTACTCTTGGCGGTCATCTAAGATTACGCTGACGCCTTTGGCTTTGAGCGTCTCTGCGATTTCCTTGGTTTTTGCTGCGATTGCTTCTGCTTCTTGGCCCTTGAAGGGAATTGGGACAATTACAACTTGTGTTGGCGCAACTTTGGGCGGCATAACCAAGCCTTTGTCGTCGCCGTGAACCATAATCATGGCGCCGATGAGTCGTGTGGTGATGCCCCAGCTGGTCTGCCAAACAAAGTGGTCTTGCTTGTCTTCGCCGATGTATTTTACATCGAAGACTTTGGCGAAGTGCTGGCCAAGGTTGTGGCTGGTTCCCATCTGTAGGGCTTTGCCGTCGGGCATGATGGATTCGAGTGCTGTGGTGTAGTTGGCGCCTGCGAATTTTTCGCTCTCACTCTTGGTGCCGATGACTACTGGGATTGCCAAGTAGTTTTCTATGACATCTTTGTACATGTTTAGGGCCTACATGACTTCAGCTTCTGCTTCTTCGGCGGTGGCGTGTGCTGTGTGGCCTTCCTGCCAGAGGAATTCGCGGGTGCGCAAAAATAGCTTGGTGGCTTTGGTTTCCCACCTTACGATGTTGCACCATTGGTTAATTTTAAGTGGCAGGTCTCGCCAGCTGCGAATCCACTTGCTATACATGGCGTACATGATGGTTTCGCTGGTTGGTCGAACCGCCAGTTCTCCTCCAAGCGGAGTATCGCCGCCTTGTGTAATCCATGCGACTTCTGGAGTGAACCCGGCAAAGTGCTCTGCTTCTTTTTTGAGGAATGCTTCTGGGATGAACATGGGAAAATACGCGTTTCGGTGCCCAGTGGCTTTGATTTTTTGGTTAACGACTTCTTGGATTTTCTCCCAAACCGCGTAGGCGTCTGGGCGGATAATCATGCAGCCTTTAACGGGCGCGTAATCGGCAAGTTCAGCTTTTAGGACAACTTCAACGTACCATTCGCTGAAGTCTTGACATTTCTTTACGGTTACTCCAGTATCAGACATAAGGAATCTCTTCTTGGCAGTTTTATGCGTTTGCAGCATATAAAACCGTAACGGGGATAATCAGACAAAAAATAACAGTTAAAAATAAATTTGGTGATGCTGGTTTAAAAAGAAAAAAAAGTTATTTTTTGAAGAGCCCCTTTTTTTCCGGGTAGTCTTTGCATTCGTAGATTCGTAGTTGTCTTTGGGGTTCGATGCGGCATCGTTTGCGTGCATTCTTACGCCTCAAAAGTGGAGCAAGTTGGAAGAAGGGGCATTTGTTACATAGTGTGCTCATGCTGGTTCTCCTATCGTGTCATCATTCTTCGGAAGACTGGCAGTGCGATCGCGATCATGACTATGCCGAACACGATCAAGATTATGAGTTCGTTGGCTATCTGCGGTATGCCTGCGCCTAGCACCATGACTTTTCTTAGTGCATCGGAAGCGTATGTTAAAGGCAATGCTTTGCTTATGTCTTGCATGTACCATGGCATCTGCTGTATGGGGAAGAACACTCCGCTGAGGAACATCATTGGGAACATTAGTGTCATCATGAGCATCTGAGCAGTTTCTTGGTCTTTGGTGAAGGATGTGATGACTATGCCTAAGCCCACGAAGCTAAACACACCCAGCAATAGCAGCGCAAATACTAGCAGGATGCTACCCTGTATGGCGACCCCGAATATGCCGATTGCTAACCCTAAGATTATAAGCCCTTGGATTAAGCCTCGGGCAGTCTGCGCTGCAGTCTTGCCCAAGCAGGATAGATAGGCGGTTTACTGGTGCAACCATCATGCCGTCCATTGTACCGATTTCTTTTTCTTGTGAGATGGCGACTGGTAAGCCTGTCATGACGCTCATCATTACTGTCATAGCCATTATGCCTGGAGCGATGAAGTCAAAGTAGCTTGGGTGACCCGAAACTACACCTTGAGTTTTTACGCTGTAGGGTTGTACGACTGCGAGCGGGTTTGTGGCATTCAATGGAAGAATGTTGTGTATGGCTAGTTGTTGACCCATTGCGTTGAATACTCCGGTTAATGCTCCCTGGATTGTGGCTGATATCTGCGGGTTGGATTCGTCGCTGACTATGATTATTGTGCCTTGCTGCCCAGACAGGAGGCTTTGGCTGAAGTTGCTCGGAATCAGTATGCCGCCTTGAAGTTGTCCTCTCTGAACCATATCCTTGAGTTCCGCTGGGCTGGATACGTTGGTTATAATGAGCATGTGGGTTTGGTTGTTAATCTGTTGCAGACCTGCAAGGAAGCTTTGGCTAGGCAAAAACGTTGTTAAAGCCTGAATCCTCGTTAACCATACCAACTTTCAGGTCGGTGATTGTTCCGTTAGATGGATAAATAAAACCAACCATAACCATCATGAACAGCGGCATAACGACTAGGAGAATTAAGCCAAGCCTGTTTCTGAACAGTTCAGTTAAGTCTTTTTTCGCGATTCGGTAGCTATGTTGAAGAATAGTTTTTGCGGTCATGTCTATCACCTTACTCTCTTTGGTGCTCCACCAAAACGTCTTCCTGGACCCTGTTGCATAGGTATTTTTTGGTCGGCGCTGTCTCTAACTTCGTGCCCTGTGATATGCAGGAAAACGTCTTCAAGTGAAGGCTGCAGATTCGCCATGGAAGTGATTTTTCCGTTTTTGGCTCTGACTGCATCGATTATGTTGTCGAAGGCTTCTTCTCCGTGAACAATAAGATGTAGACTCGTTGAGTTTTCTTGGGTTACGGCATCCGCGCATTTGAGGCTTTTTATTGAGGCCATTAAGTCCGGTGTTAGGTTTGCGATTTCAAGTTTAACAATCATGGTGTCTCCTCCTGAAATTATCTTTTTAAGGTTAGTTGAAGTGTCGAGTGCAATGATTTTTCCGTGGTCAACAATTGCTATGCGGTCGCAGAGCAAGTCAGCGTCAAGCATCATGTGGGTAGTTATGATGACTGTGGTTCCTTGTTCCTGGTTGAGTTTTTTCACGAAATCCCTGATTTCAACCGATGACTGGGGATCCAAACCTAAGGTTGGTTCATCGAGGAATAGCACTTGGGGCATGTTGAGTAGGGCGCGTACCACGTTCATTCTTTGGCGCATGCCAGTTGAGAAAGTGCCGACTTGGGCATTCTTCCATTTGGTAAGTTGGACCAGTTCCAGTAATTCGTCGATTCTTTTGTTTAGTGTGTCTTTGGGGATGTTGAAGAGGCTGCCGAAGAACCAGAGGTTTTCTTTAGCGGTTAAGCGGTTGTAGATAATCATTTTTTCTGAGACGATGCCGATGAGTTTGCGGACTTCCATGTCGTCTTTTACGGTGTCGTAGCCGCCGATGGTTGCTGTTCCTTTTGTGGGTCTTGATAGGGTGGAGAGCATGCGTAGTGTGGTGCTTTTGCCTGCTCCGTTTGGCCCCAGTAACCCGAAGATTTCGCCTTTTTTAACATCGAATGATATGTCATCTACAGCTGTGAACTTGTTGAACATCTTTGTTAGATGATCTACCTCGATTATGGATTCATTTGCCATTTTGCTTCCTCATTAATCTGAATATTATTCAGTGCAATATATAGCGGTAAAATATAAGTATTACCCACATACAATATAGTTTTGAAACACGATGGCATCAGAAACTGAAGACAAGACAACAACAAACTGGATGAAAGAAGCCCAGAAAGGCTACATACGCATGGGCGTCCTCATCCTGCTCAACAAGAAACCTTCCCACGGCTACGAAATCATGAAAGAAATCAACAGCCGAACCAAAGGCTTCTGGCAACCCACAGCCGGCGGCGTCTACCCCATCCTGCGTGACCTAGAAAAATCAGGATACATCAAAGGTCATTGGGAGACGCAGAAAAATAGAAGATTAAAAGTATACAAAATCACCCAGTCAGGCGAAGCAATCCTCAAACACGCCATTGTGAAACAAGCCCAAATCTTCAACAACATCAGCAGTCTTTTCCATGAATTCGCTCGAGATGTCCTCAACATTGAAACGGCAACTATACCAATGCCAAGCGTACCCTCACCCTTCACGCCCTTCCTTGAGGATAAAACAAATAGTGAAACGAACCTCAAACATTTAGAGTTTGAGCGGAAACATCTTCGCGAAATGATCAAAAAAAGTCAGGACCAACTAAAACTCATCGATAAACGTATAGCGGAAGTCAAAAAACAAACAAAACCCACTTCTTCTCCACCGCCGACTTAGGGCTCAGGACAATCGTGTAAACAATTAAATCTGTGACTGTCTATCCTTATGGAGAGTGTGAAATACTTGTTCCGCGTTAGAGTCAACAAAATCGAATCCACCCGCGACTTAGACGGTAACCTTGGAAAAAGAATCGAACTCCTAGAAGAGAGAGAAGTTAACCCGTACATCGTAAGACCTCAATCTGACGAAGCCAAGATGGCACAGGACATAATGCAGGCGCTTCAAACACAGATGCCCTTTCTGCCACAGCGCACTCAGATGGCGACACCCAAAATAATCTTGTTCCTAACCGAACAAGAATACGACAGCTTCGGTGTAACCTTCGACGTAAACCAGGTTTACGAGGTTATTCTTGAAAATCAGGCAATTCGTTTCAGGAAAGTTTGAGAAGTTCCTTCCTTATTTCTTTTAATGCAGAATGTTTCGGGTGAAAAGATAGCACAAACATCATGTTTCGCAGTCTACTGCTAATTTCTTCTAAACCTGATATTTTGCCTTCGTCACAATAAAGAGGAATAGGTTCTTCATCATCATTTTCTTCGTAGTAGACATAAATGGGCGATGATGCCCTTTCGAACCTTACTATCTCAAAATCCAGATTCAAACGTTTAGCAGTATCTTTTGCTGCGGTCCTAACGGAATCCAACCGCTTCCTACTTGGAATCCCGGTTGAGGCATAAACCATCAGTTTCCCACAGTTCCCTTTAAACATGCTAATCATCCACCTTCTTATTCGTAAAAATCTCTTTTAAAACGAATCTGTCAACGACTCTTCTGGGAAGCGGAGGGATGAGTGAAAGTGAACCTGTCTTAAGCAAAGATTGTTACTGTGCACGTGCAACAACAACGACTTAAATCCTCAAGAAAAACCCTTTTCTTTTGTAGAGGTGAAAATAAAATGGCGATTGGCGAAAAACTTTGGGAAGGCAAAGGCAAGAGTGGCGCCAGCTTCATAAAATCAATCAATATGGAAGGCGTAACTTCGATGTACACATGGACAGCTCAGATGAAAGGCATGGGAAAAGCTAAGGGCGTAGACTGCAACCTAAACGTCACAGGTGTAAGCATGACTCCTCCAAAAGGCTTAGCAATGTCCACCGATCAAGGAATGATAATGACTATGACTGGCGATATGGGTACGATAAAAGGATATGACCTAATGAAGATGATGCCAGGCAAAAACCCAACAAGTGTAGGCTTGTGGAGTTTCATGACGATGTCTCAGAAACTAGCCTGGCTAAACGACACTATTGCTCTGGTTACTTTTGAAGCCGCTGACCCAATGTGGATGGAAATGAACATAACGATCTGGGAATGGAAGTAGGTTAGGTCTGAATTTTATGCAAGAACATGAAAGTTGGCAGATGCCTGACTGGTGGTGCCGAGATAAAAGACCATCGGATGACGCTGGTTACTTTGAGAACATGTGCCGAGTTATTTTTCAAGCAGGTTTAAACTGGCATGTGATCGACAACAAGTGGCCAACGACAAAGAAAGCTTTTGCGAATTTCGACAACCTCGAGGTCGCTAACTTCACAAACACTGACGTTGAAAGGCTCATGAGAGACCCAGGAATCATCAGAAATAAGGGCAAGATCAAAGCAATTATACAGAACGCACAGAATTTCATGGCAATAGGGAAACAGTATGGTTCATTTCAGAAATACTTAGACAGCCTAGACAAATCCGACAACTATGCGAACGCTATTAAGGACTTGGTCAACAAATTCAAGTGGCTGGGTCCACCTTCAGCAAGCCTTTTCTTGTTCACCGTGGGCGAAAAAATCGAGCCATGGTAAACAACTTTTTTCCTTTTTTGTTAAAACTATATTTTTAAACCTCTCTTTCTTTTTTACTTCGAAGAATGTGAATGAAAGTTAGAGCTCACTTGTTAATTTCTGGGAGAGTTCAGGGTGTTTACTTTAGACAGAGCACTCTGGTTGAGGCGCAAAACTTAGGCGTTAACGGTTGGGTGCGAAATCTGATGGATGGGCGGGTGGAAGCGGTTTTTGAAGGTGAAGAACACTCGGTGAAAACGCTTGTTAACTATTGCCGTCAGGGTCCTCCTGCTGCAAGAGTGAATAATCTGGAAGTCAGTTATGGGCCTTCTAAGGGCGAATTTTCCAATTTTACTGCGCTTTAATTTCATTACGCTTTTTTCTTGGGCACCCTAAAATGCGAATCCTTCCCTGCGCTTATGTATTCGCCGCCCATTCCGCGCACTGCAGACGCGATTTTTGCGAAGTTCTCAGAACCCAGAAATTGCTTGGGCTTAATTATTATGTAGTCGCCTTTTTCGTCGAAGCTTAGTCGGGCTTCGAGTTCTTCTGGGAAGGACATGCGAATGTCGTCGAGCGACCTTTGTTTTGATGAATCGTGCGGTGCCGCTGGAGATGCCGATGACACGGATACTGGAGTCGGGGTGTAGGTTTTAGCTGTTGGCTGCGTGATTTGGCCAACCGCAAGTGATTTGAGTGATGCCGAAACGGACCGCAACTCTTCTGAAATCTTGTTCAAAGAAACCGTTATCTCATCGACTTTTTGCAACAGTTGATTTAGCTTTTCCTTGTCACTGCTCACAAAAGCTCCCTCTCAACTCCTAAATAAGCCCAGACGCTTATTAATTATTTGCAGACCCCACAGACAGTTGAAAACATGAATGATTGAAATCGATGGAAGCCAAAAAAGCGGAAGTGGCACAATCCTTCGCCTATCAATAGCCATGGCAGCCATCACCAAACAGCCGCTCCATATAACAAACATCCGTCAAAACCGTCCTCAACCTGGATTAAAGCATCAGCATTTAGAAGCGGTTTTGACTGCAGCGAAACTCTGCAATGCCAAGATGAAAGGAGCAATATTAGGTTCAAGAGAACTCTGGTTTGAACCACAGGAAATTAAAGGTGGAAACATCGAAGCAGTAATCGAGACGGCAGGGAGCATTCCCATGTTGTTTTCTGCGGTGTTGCCAATTTGTCTCTTTGCCCAAAACACTGTGCGTGTGCATGTTGCTAAAGGTGGAACAGACACGATTCACGCTCCAACCATCAACTACCTCCGAAACGTGTTTTTGCCAGCTTTGAAGCCGATGGGTGTTGAAGCGGAGATTTCTATTCAGAAGTACGGTTATTACCCCAAGGGCATGGGCGAGGCAACATTAACCGTTAAGCCTAACCGTCACCTTCAACCCTTTTGCATCGAAGCTTTCGGAAGGTTGGAAGAGATTAAGGGTTTTTCTGTTTGCACCTTCCTTGCGGATAGGCAAGTGGCTGAGAGACAGGCGAAAGCAGCAAAAGATTACCTTTCACAGCAGGGTTACATGTCCCAAATCCAAATCGTAAATGATCAATCTAACCCAATCCAGAAAGGCAGCTCAATTGTACTATGGGCACAAACCGACACTGGCGTAATCGTAGGCGCTGACGCAATTGGGGAACTGCGCAAAATGGCTGAAGCCGTCGGCAAAGAAGCAGCCCAAAAACTTCTGTCCGAGCTTATCAGTCAAGCCAACGGTTGATGTTTTCTTGGCGGATATGCTAATTCCTTACTTGGCGCTCACCCAAGGCAGGTCAGCCTTCTTGGTCCGAACCATTTCCGAACACATAGAATCCAACGTTTGGCTCATGGAAAAAATATTAAACGTTAAATTCACCATCCAACGAGATAACAACCTCTACCGAATAGAAAAAAGCTGAATACCTATGCCTAGACCATCCGTCTGCGTCAAAGTTCCAAAGACAAGCGGCGAAAAAACCATCACATTACTGACAAAGTTTGGGCTTGCAGACAAATCATTGGTTATTCAGCGAGAAGAAGAATTCCTCTTTATTCCGCTGGTTAGAGGAACCCCAAGGCATAGAGTTAACAACGCTTAAGACTCAGATCCCAACGTTTACGTTGTTGAATGCCGTTTTTAGCGAAAAGCAACTTCCTCCAGAAAATCTGACCCAAGCCCTCGAAGACAAAATTCCGCGAGAATTGCTTCCCAGCGTCCCTCAAGCATTCGACATAATCGGAGACATAGTCGTAATCGACATCCCATCCCAACTCAAACCCTACCAGAACAAGATAGGGGAAGCAATTCTGCAAACCCAAAAAAACGTCACGACTGTCCTTGCCAAAGCAAGCGACATAAGTGGCGTTTTCCGTGTCCGTGACTACGACTACATTGCTGGACAACACAAAACCCAAACAGTCCACCGTGAATTCGGATGCCAATTCCATGTTGACATAGCGAAAGCCTACTTTTCCCCACGGCTATCCCATGAACACGAGCGAGTGGCTGTGCAGGTTGAGGAAGAAGAAGTAGTGATGGATTTGTTCGCCGGAGTTGGACCCTTTTCAGTGCTGATTGGCAAACGAAATCCAAAAGTAACAGTCTACGCTGTTGACCTAAACCCAAATGCAGTTGAGTTGCTGGAAGTGAACGTTCGAGTTAACAAGGTTGAAGACCGCGTATTTCCAATCCTTGGTGATGCTCGAGAAATCACAAAAACTAGACTCAAGGGAAAGGCTGACCGAGTAATCATGAACTTGCCCGAAACCGCCATAGATTTCGTCGATGCTGCTTGCAATGCAATTAAACCAGAGGGTGGTATCGTACATTTTTATGGGTTTGTTCGTGCACCCGATTCCATAGAAAACTTGAAGCATCGCTTTTCTGAGCTAGTGGAGAAGAACGGGCGACAGGTTGAGGCATATCTTTACGCTAAAAACATTCGCGAGACCGCGCCTTTTGAATCGCAGGTTGTTTTGGATGCCAAAATAGTTTAGGCTTCAACAGTTAAGGTTACTTTGATTTTTTGTTTAGGGTCCTGGAGTTTCTCTACGAACGTTCTTGGCAGATCATTTGAGGATTTATTTGAGCAAATTGCCAACGTTCTGTTGCAGATATAATCGCTCTTCCTTATTACGATGTCAGTTGGGTGACATAAACAAAGCTTAGGGGAGCCAAGTGCTCTGATTTCTTCTTTTAAGTCGCCTGCTTCGATAGTGATAGTTACCTTAGCGTTTGGCTTCCGTAGTTCCTGCTTGAATTGGACGGTTAAATCTGCTACAGATTTGTCAGCTGTCATTGCAATTATGCAATCACCGTTCTTCGAAATATGAATATCCTTAGTAAACATCAACGTCGTTGGGTGGTTCGCTAGAATATTTGAATGCCCTGATGCATAGAATGTCTCCGTTGTTTGTTTGGGCTTCAATTATTCGTTAACCTCAATCGAATCTACTTTGCCATCCCCGTCCAAATCAAACCCATGGATAGCCACCGCGAAAGTGTCTTCGCCCTTGTATTTTTCAAGCGTTTTCTTCCAAAAATTAGTCAAAGCCAACACGCACGCTTTGGTCCCGACTGCTTTGTTGCCAGCCAAAACCACGATGCGTTTAGTCCCATCCCAAGGGTTTACAATTTTCGCTACAACTCCTGAAACGTCCGAAGTGTAGATTTGGGATGTCTTCGTTGACGATAAGCCGCCGAGCAAGAAGCCCTGCCTAGAGGATTGCATTATAAATTTTATCGGTAAATAATCGTTAACTTCCTGTGTTAACAGGTTTGTTCCTGGGCCGCCGACGAGGATTAGGTTGTTTCTTTCTTCTTTCTCAACCTTAACATCAACGTCTAGCTTGACTGCAAACTCTGGGGGCATTTTCGCGAATTGTCCAAGGAAAAGCGCTAAATGCGCTGCGTAATGACCGTCTCGAGCACTGGTTTTGAAGGGTCCATGCGGCTGAGGGCTGCCTACAACTATCTTTCCGTCAAAAATCCCTTTGTCGACGAATTCTTTGAAGAATTTCTGTAATGGTTCATCGAGGCTAAGGGTGCACATGTTCTGGATCGGTTTGTAGCCTTGGGGAAATTCTATTCCAAACGCTGGGGAGGTGGTTTTGTAGTATTTGGCGGTTGCACCCTTCTTTTTTTCTTCCCTAACCACGGCTATAGCTCCAGCTTTGGCGAGTATTCTTATGTGGTAGTAGATTTTTTGTTCATGCATCCCGAGTTGTTTGGCGATTTCTAGAGGATACATCTCTTTTTTGGAGAGCAAAGTGAGGATTTTCCAACTGAGGCTGCCTAAGATTGTTTTTAGTTTTTGGGAGTCTGTTAGAATGCTGATTTCTTTTGCTTCTTGGGTGTTTCCGTTGTCTTGGATGAGCAGTTTTTTCTGCATTGTTGGTCTTATTGTGTAGGTTGCAGGTACTATAAAAAATTTATTTATAGCGGTCCAAAAAATTTAGCTTGGTCGCGCGACTCTTGCATCCGTTTATACATATAGCGATTAGAAAACTGCTAAAAGAATTTTTTTAGCAGTCAAACTCTTGTATTAAGAATGCTTATTAGAATAAACGCGGTCCATCCATACTACATAATCAGTTACCATTGAAGGCTTTGAAATACATGTGTGGAATATTTGGCTGTATCTTAAAAGAAGGAAACGCTGCACCCCTCATCCATTCATCCCTAAAACGGCTCGAATATCGCGGTTACGACTCCGTTGGCATAGCAACGATTTCAGACGGAAAAATCTTCATTAAAAAAGACTCGGGAAAGATTGATGAGGTAGACAAAATAGTAAACCTCGACGACATGCCCGGCAGCATAGGCATCGGCCACACACGATGGGCAACCCATGGAGCACCCTTAAAAATTAACTCTCACCCCCACATTGACTGCACGGGAGAAATCGCTGTCGTCCACAATGGCATCATCGAAAACTTCATAGAACTCAAAGCTGAACTCCAAAACCTCGGTCACATCTTCGTCTCAAAAACAGACACCGAAGTCATGCCCCACCTGATCGAGGAAACCCTAAAACAAAACCCAAACCTCACGCTCCAACAAGCCGTTTTAGCAAGCCTCAAACGGGTAGAAGGCTCCTATGCATTCGCCATAATCTCCACTCGTGAACCCGACAAGATAATCTGCGCCCGAAACGAAAGCCCCCTCGTCTTGGGAATCAACGGCAAAGGCGTATTTTGCGCCTCTGATATTCCAGCGTTTTTAGAAGTTACCAACAAAGCCGTCATGATAAACAACGGTGAACTCGTCATCCTCACTGCCGGCGGTTATGAAATCAGAAGAATCTCCGATAATAGTCCTGTTGAGCGCGCCCCCATAACCGTAGAGTGGACTGCAGAGATGGCGGTAAAACAGGGGTATCCGCACTTTATGATTAAAGAAATCCATGAGCAACCCGAAACGCTTCGCAACACACTGCGTATTCAGGATCACTACTTGGATTTGCTTGCCACTTTCCTTGACCGCGCCAACGAGGTATTCTTGGTTGCATGCGGTACAAGTTACCACGCTTGCCTAGCAGCTTCCTACATGTTCTCCAAACTAGCGTTTCTATCCACTTATCCAGTATATGCCTCAGAGTTTTTGGAACAATGCGGCAAATCCGTCAACATCGATAGTACCCTCTTAGCTGTAAGCCAATCAGGCGAAACTGCAGACACCATAGCCGCAGTTACTTGCGCCCAGCAACGAGCAGCAACCGTGCTAAGCCTAACAAACGTCATCGGCTCAACTATGACGCGTATTTCCAGAGTATATATTGGTACGCAGGCAGGCCCAGAAATCGGTGTTGCAGCTACCAAGACCTTTACCTCTCAACTTTCGGTTTTAGCTCAACTTGCCCTCAAACTTTCCAAGAAACGCGGCAAGATTTCTCAGGACGAAATAGATTGCTTGCAAGAGAACCTCAAAAAGATGCCAGACGACGTCGATACGATTGTTAGAACACAGGAAAAAAAGATAAGGCAAATCGCCAAAAAATACGCGGATTCTAAAGTGTTCTTCTTCTTGGGTAGAGGCATCAGTACTGCCACAGCTTTCGAGGGTCGACTAAAACTCATGGAAATCGCCTACATCCCCTCAATTGCGTTCCCAGCTGGCGAAAGCAAACATGGCCCCATCAGCCTAATCGAGGAGGGCTTCCCCGTCGTGTTCATATGCCCCAGAGATGACACCCATAGAACCATCATAGGTAACATCATGGAGATGAAAGCCCGAGGCGCCCATATAATCGCCGTCATCGAGGAAGGCGACGCAGAAATCAAATCATTAGCTGACGACTACGTCGAAGTGCCCAAAGGCATACCAAGCATACTCTCACCCATCCCGTTTGCCGTGCCACTCCAGTTATTAGCGTACTATGTGGCTCTGGAAAAAGGATTCGACCCAGATATGCCGCGCAACCTGGCAAAATCGGTTACCGTAAAGTAACCTCATCTTATTTTAGCCGAACCATTTTTCCAGCGAAACTTTCCCTTTCTGTTTCTTACTTCCTGCGGTCATTTTTTCTATGGATTTTTTGATGCGTTCCTCACCGAACTCTTTTTCATGGCACATGAAATCGATTAAACTGTTCTCATTAGGTTCTTTCCATTCTATCTTGTAGTTGTCAGTGATTTTTGGGTGCAAGAAGATTTGCTGTATTTCATCTATTTTATCAGAGAAAGTAAGGTTTTCTATATGTGGCACAGCGTTCTTCAAAGAGCCATATTGTTTTATGAGTTTCAAAGCGGTTTTTGGTCCAATTCCTTTTACACCGTCAGGGTTAAAGTCAGTGCCAATCAAGATGCCAACATCAATCAACTGCTCACGGGTTAAACCACATTCATGAAGCGTCTTTGGCAACTCAACAACTTCAGGCACAACATCAATCATGACTTTTCCCCTTCTCCTTCTCCCAGAAATAGTCACGTTCCTGAGCAGTTTGCATGCCCCGAAAAGGAGGCTATCGTAGTCTTGGCTTGCGCAGTAATCTGCCTCCCCTTTTTTGTTCATATATGCTGCTTGAGCTTCGCCCTCGCCCGGCGCATGAACCCACGGCAAACCCATGAGCCCCAAGAGTTTTTGGCTGTCACCCAACATATAATCTTTCATGCTGGTCGACGCCTGAGCATACATGAACATTTTTTCTGTGTCGCCTTTTGCCACAGCTTTCTCATAATGGATGGTTGCTGCAACTTTTACTTGTTTGCGTCGCTCGATTTCAGACGCCTTCAAAGCTGGCGATTCGCCATCAAAAACATAAACTGGCTTTATACCCATTTCAATTAGGTTGCTTGTGCGGTAGAAGAGCCCGCTTAGATGGCTGGTAATTTTTCCCGAGCTGTCTTTGAGCGGTGTGCCGTCAGGTTGGCGAATTATGCTAAGGAACTGGTAGATGGCGTTGTATGCGTCTATGGCTATGATTTTGCCGCCCAAGTCCTCGAGTTTGATCGGGGTTTTTGGTATGAGGTCTTTGAAGTTTACGCCCAAAATGATTCCACAAAATATGATAGGCAAGAAACAGTCTTAAGAGGTTTGCGAAATCACTTAAAATTCAAAAAACAAAGGGTACTTGGTTAAAGGTAGTAGTGGCTAAATTTTTTTCCTTAACATAAGAAGAACTACTGAAAGCGCAACAACGATTGCTGTAATTGCTGCAATTATGAATGATGTTTCAGGTACGGATGGGACTGGCGTGAATATGTTTGTTTGAGTTATACTGTAGGAGTATTCAGATGTGACTGGTCCAGATTCGCCCTGGGCTGTCGTCTGTGAGGAAGATTCAAGCAGCATTCCTGAGACTTTGTCGTAAACGTAGGTTAGGCTCGAATTATAGTCGGGTGTTGATATTGTGACGTTGAGGAGGTTGACGCTTCTGGAGATGCCCAGGTACTGTCGGCTTTCTGTACTGTTGACCGTGTAAGTGTCAGGCGGCGGAATCGAGTTGCCCTCGTTCAGGTTAGCAGCAATGATGGGACCTTGAGTGTTTGGTTCACCATTCTCTGTTCCAGACGCAACATCCCAAACAGTAACCGTGCCGTTACCGGGAGTGGCAGTACCGTTCTTAAATTGACCAGTTGAAAGCAGAGTAACCTGACTGTCGACAACGTTTGTTACTTGCAGAGTAAGTGAGTCCTGGTCGCCAAGACCTTCAAACCCTGGGCCTGTGACCACAAAATTGCCATACTTAACGTATTGGCCTGTTGTTACTCCTGGGGTGTAAGTCACTGCTAAAACTGGAATGGCTAATATGCCAAAAAGAAAAACCGTAAACATAAGAACAATTAAATGTTTAAAATTGGGCATTAAGAATTCTCCTATATCTCTGAACCTATTGGACCTTTAAAGAGTTTTTGATTTCTGCTATGCGGTTCGTTTGGCTCCGCAGTTTGGGCAAAACGTAGCGGTATGTTGAAAGAGTGCACCACAGTACTTGCAAGGGACCATCTTGGCTTCTAGAACTGTTTCCTTTCTTTCTTCGCTCGGGTCTGAACCGCAGCCACATCCACACATCTAAGACTCAACTCCTTCTGCGTAGTTTTTGGCTATATCCTGCTTTTGGCTAAGTTGTTCAATGAGCACTTCACGTACCATGTCGCAGGCTTGGCTGATTTTGGGGCTTGCCACACGGTAATAGATGTTTGTTCCGTCTTTTCGGGTTTTGACAATTTGTCTTTGTCGCAATATGGCTAGGTGTTGGGAGATGTTTGATTGACTTGCGCCGATAGTTTGGGTTAGTTGGTTAACTGTTTTTTCTCCGCTCTTAAGGTTGTACAGAATTGCTAGTCTTAAGGGGTGGGCTAATGTTTTTGAGATTTCTGCCTGTAATTGGTAGATTGTCATATCAAATTCTGGTTTTGGCATACGATTTTCCTTTGTATTCGAATATTCTAACATTTTCTCACCCATTTATGCTTTTACATTTGACAAAAAACTAAAGAAAAAAAGATGGAACAATTTAGCTTACTTCTAGTTCTTGCACGAAAGTTCCATGCCAAGTGTGATACCAGACTTGTCCTGTGTAACCGTTTACGCTTAGCATTCCGTAGATGGTTGTTCCGTTGAGGGCTTCGATGGTGTAGTACCCGTAGAAGGTTGTGACGTCCCCTGTGGTGATTCCTGGCACATAACTGGTTAGGTATTGCTGTGCGTCAGTTGTTGCTTCGGTTGCAGCGACTGGCAGTGTTGTAGTTGGGGTCCCATAAATTCCGCCAAGGATCCCGCTTCGCATCATGCCGTACTTGGTGTTCCACATCATGTTAGGCCCCATTTCCGGGTATATGCTGCCGGTGTACTTGTTGATCAGTAGTTCGAAGGCTCCGTTGTCGGTGCTTTGCTCGTTAACTTGAACATAGAAGTTGTTTGTGTATTCTTCGATTTGCTTTACTGTTAAGTCGGGGTTGCCGATTGACGCCACATAGTTTTGGGCGATAGACTTTGCTGTGGAGATGGTTAATGGGGTTCCAGTGTAAGCGTAGGGTGCGCCGTATCCGAAGTGGCTCATCATTCCGCCAAATCCGTAGCCGTTAGCTACACGACCCATCATGCCTCCGAACATAGACGGGTAGACGGGTTGGTAGTATTGGCCGTTTGGTGTGGCTGGAGTTGTTTGGGTTGGGTAACCGTAGCCGTATCCTCCTCCCATCATTCCGCCTCCGCCCATCATGCCACCGTATCCACCGTAGGCGTTTACGCCAAATGGACCCATAGCATAGACTGTTGAAGCCAAGAGGGCTGCAACTACCGCGAAAGCGGCAATCGAGACTGTTAATATTTTCCATTTTTTCATTTTTTTTATTCCTCCATTTTTGATATTACTATGACTTTGGAGTGGTATAGGAGTTGGTTGAAACGGTTGTGAAACAGTTTTTGAAACGTTTGTTAAGGCGTTTTAATGGTTGTTTTTGTTTTGTTTGTTCAACCATTCGCAGCTCCAAAGCATATATTATAATATTCTAATATTGCTTATAGGTGTTGCGGTGCCCAACAAACATTTCACGTTGCCAAGTCAGACAATCTATACGGAACACTCCCGGAGAGCCATTCAGGTTTCTCTAAGAGGGTAGGTCGCTGGGAGAAACAGGTGTCTTCCATGTGAGATTATTCCGCCTTTAAGTGATGGGCTATAGACAAGGCAGAAGTAGTTAGGGCGGGCAAGTTTTACTTAAATGTGGTTTTTGAGCATAGCAAATATAAGGAACCCTTACAATTATGACGGCACAGAAGTGTAAAGTTCATGTCGGAAAAGTTGTCCCTAGTCACATGTACAAGCTGCGGAAAACCAATCCCGCCAGGCAGTGAATCCACAAAGTTCCTGTGCCCACAATGCGGAGAAATCCAGATTAAACGAGACGGAAAATGCCGCAAATTCGGTCGCCTCTACAAATGCCCCAAATGCAGTTTCAGTGGACCATAAAAGGCGAACCGTATGGGTAGCGTACTTGTAACCTACAAGGTTTTTCCAGAAGACATTATGCCAAGCTTCGATGGCCTCAAAACCCAAATCAAGGCAATCCTGCCTGAATTCGCGGCAATTGAAGGATACGGCGAAGAACCAGTTGCTTTTGGACTCGTAGCACTGTTAGTTCAAATTAGGTATCCTGAAGATAAATCAGGTTTAGTTGATGAATTCGAAGAAAAACTCGCAAAAATCCCTGGTGTAAGCCAAGCTCAAACATTCCAGATACGCAGAACAAGCCGCGACTAAGCTACAAAACCCAACTCTTCCTCCCTTATGCCATCTTGGAAGTATTTCAGATTACGCTCTAAAGTTTATATAGTTATAACCGCTTTTTCAAACGCATCCAAAAAATGCAAGTCAGGATTATTTAGGAGAAATTATTCATGAGCGAAGTACAACTACGTGTTGGAGACGCAAGGCAAAGAGATGTGGGTAGAGGAATCGCCCGAATCGACCAGCGAACTATGCAGAAACTGAGCATAAGCGCTGGAGACGTAATTGAAATCGTGAATAAACGCACCACATCCGCAATTGCTTGGCCTGCGTACAGTGAAGACCAGAATCGTGACATAATCCGTATCGACGGGTTCACACGTAAAAACTCCGGAGTCGCAATAAACGAGTATGTGGTTATTAGACCTGCAAAAGTCAAAACTGCCCTTTCCATAACCCTCGCACCCGTTGACATGCGTCTCAACGTGGATGAGGACTTTACCAATTTCGTTAAAAACCGGCTGATGGAACGCACCTTGGTTGAAGGCGACACCACACTGGTTATGATGCTGGGGCATGCCATACCATTCACCGTCTCAAAAACCCGTCCGCACGGCATCATAAAAGTGACTGCTGAAACAAAACTCACAATCCTAAACGAGCCAGCGCCAGAAGGCAAAGGCTTGCCTAGAACAAACTACGAAGACATCGGCGGACTTCACACGGAAATCCAGCGTGTCCGGGAAATGGTCGAGTTGCCCCTTCGCCACCCAGAGCTTTTCCAACGTTTAGGCATTGAACCGCCAAAAGGTGTGCTGCTACATGGTCCACCAGGCTGCGGCAAAACCCTGCTCGCACGTGCAGTCGCAAACGAGTCAGAAGCTAACTTCTACAGCATCAACGGGCCAGAAATCATGAGCAAATTCTATGGCGAATCAGAAGCTCGGCTCCGAGAGATTTTCCAGCAAGCCCAGCAGAACGCTCCAAGCATAATCTTTGTTGATGAACTTGACGCCATAGCTCCTAAACGTGAAGAAGTCACGGGTGAAGTTGAAAGACGCGTGGTTGCCCAGCTTCTAGCACTCATGGATGGTTTGTCAGGTAGAGGAAATGTCATCGTCATCGGCGCGACCAACCGCCCCGGTGCCCTTGATCCAGCACTGCGTCGACCAGGCAGGTTTGACCGGGAAATAGAAATCGGTGTACCAGACAAGAAGGGACGTTACGAAGTTCTCCAAATCCACACTCGAGGTATGCCGCTGGCGACAGATGTTGACCTTCCAAAACTCTCAGCCATGACACACGGCTACACAGGAGCCGACTTATCTTCGTTAGGCAGAGAAACCGCCATGAAAGCACTAAGACGCTATTTGCCGCAGATTAACCTTGAAGAAGAACGTATCCCGCCCGCTGTATTGGAGAAAATGGAAGTTAAAATGGACGATTTCTTGGGTGCATACAAAGAAGTCACACCCACAGCTATGCGTGAAGTCTACATTGAAGTCTCAACGGTCCACTGGGATGATGCTGGCGGACTCGACGACGTAAAACAGCACCTAATCGAAGCCGTAGAATGGCCAATCAAGACCCCGGAAATATTTACCAAACTTGGAATCAGACCACCCAAAGGCATCTTGCTCTATGGTCCACCAGGCTGCGGCAAAACCCTGCTCGCACGCGCAGTGGCAACAGAGAGCGAAGCCAACTTCATATCCATCAAAGGACCTGAAGTGTTCAGCAAATGGGTCGGCGAATCAGAAAAAGCCATCCGCGAAGTCTTCCGCAAAGCCCGCATGGCAGCGCCTGCAGTGGTGTTCCTTGACGAGATTGATTCTCTTACTCCCCGACGTGGGATGGGTATGTCTGATAGCGGTGTTTCGGAACGTGTCATAAGCCAACTGCTTAACGGAGATGGATGGTATAACGACGTTGCAAGACATCGTAGTTATCGCTGCTACTAACCGTCCAGACATGGTTGATTCGGCAGTGTCTGCGTCCCGGACGCTTTGACCGTTTAATCTATGTGCCTGAACCCGATGAGAAGAGCCGTTTGCAAATCCTTAAAATCTACACAAAGGGCATGCCAATCAGCCAAAGATGTCGACTTAAACCAGATAACAATTGCAACTAAATACTATTCTGGCGCTGACATAGAATCGCTATGCCGAGAAGCTGCAATGCATGCACTCCGAAAGAACGTTAACTCTACCGAAGTCACGATGAAGGATTTCCAGGATGCCCTCAAAGAGATGGGTCCATCGATTACGCCTGACATGGAAAAGTGGTACAAGAGCTTCATGCAGCAAATCCGACAAGTACAAAAGCCAGCAACCCCAGTTGCATAGGAAGGAACGTTTATGCCGCAGATGAAAACTTGGAAAACCCGTCCAGCCTATTTTTATTTGCTGGAAGTCTTAACTAAGAAGGGCGACCTCACAGACGACGACCTTTTTGATTCGCTTAAAAATGAGTATGAAGATCTAGGTTTCAAGGATTTCAATGAACTACTGCTAAAGCTTGAGGTAAGTGGCAAAATCCGCACTTCATCGATGTCTCGTGGCAAACGCAGAATTGAATTGGTTCAGCAACACTAGCTAACTTCTTCCTTTCATTGGAAGAAGTTCAATTTTTTGTGCGCAAAAATTATTCATTAAAATCAGTTTTTCTTCATAAGAATTTTAATGTTTTTACTTTATATATTTTCCGCAACTCTTATAAGCGAATTCAATTGCCTATTTCTCAACTTTAAGGAGAAAAGAAAAATGCAAAATCGTAAATCTAAAGCTATGGCTATTTTCATTGCTTTGGTCTTAACAATTTCTATAGGAGCATCTACACTTCTAATGCCAAACACTAGTGCGCACTCCCCCGCATGGACAATCACTACATACGCGTACGCTACTGCTACACCCAACCCTGTTGGTGTTGGTCAACAAATGCTTATCTTCGGTTGGCTTGATAACACCATAAACGGTGTAGACCTCACCAATAATATCAGATTCCACAACTACCAGTTCACCATCACGAAGCCTGACGGAACAAATGTGACCCAAAGCTTTCCAGTAGTAAACGACCCAACATCATCGCAGTATTACGCCTACACCCCAGACCAAGCAGGAACATACACTGTGTTCTTCAGCTTCCCAGGACAAGTATATGATTTCGGCGGACAATACCAAGGCGACTACTACACACCAAGCAATTTCACGACAACCTTTACAGTTCAACAAGATCCGGCACCATCATTCACTGAAAATCCACTTCCAAGTGCATTCTGGACTCGACCGATAAACGGTATGAATATCCTTTGGGATTCTATTGGATCAAACTGGCTTGGCGGAGCAGCCACATCTAACTTCTGGCAACAAAACGGTGCGGCACCAAGAAGTGCACACATTTTGTGGACCAAACCTCTTGAATTCGGCGGCTTAACAGGCGGAATCGTTACTCAGGCTGGCAACACTGCTCAAGACAATGATACTGCAGCAACTTACTACTCTGGATTTTCATACAACACTCGATTCAATAACCCAATGATCATTAGCGGAATTCTCTACTACCAGGCTCCGGTGAGCGAGGTTGGATCAGGTGGAGGATTATACGCTGTCGACTTAACAACAGGTCAAACACTTTGGACAAGCAGCACACTTAACCCAACAAAAGCGCAGCTGGTTGATTTCCAATCACCCAATCAGCATGGCATAGTAGGTGGTATACTTTGGCAGACTTCTGGTTCAACATGGATGGCATATAACGCTGTTGACGGAAAATTCCTTTTCAACCTGACGAACGTTCCCTCCGGCACTGAAGTTTACCTTAACAACGGCGAAATCGATCGATACGTTTTCAGCTACAGCACAAGCTTGAAAAAAGGGTGGTTAGCTCTTTGGAATTCAACTCTTGTCATT
The DNA here is from genome assembly GCA_963770845.1 of Candidatus Bathyarchaeota archaeon. Taxonomy (GTDB): domain Archaea; phylum Thermoproteota; class Bathyarchaeia; order Bathyarchaeales; family Bathycorpusculaceae; genus Bathycorpusculum. The sequence continues at coordinate 64,480 of CAVYRC010000001.1, forward strand.
ACAAGCAATACTGGGCATTCTGGTTCTGTCGCCGCGGGACAATACGCTTGGCCAACCGATACAGGATTTGCTATCAACGCTAACTTAGGTGTCTTCGTAAACGAAAGTACACCCGCTTCTTATTCATGGAACGTTACTATCACAGCGGACTTGACTGGCACAGCAAACCCAAGTATCGTCGGTGTTATCCCTGGTAATGTAATATTAGGAAGCAGCAGTAGCGTCGGCTTAACCTCGGCACCTAGACCAAATGATAACCCATGGACAATGTGGACTTTAAGTGACAAAGTAGGCAGCCAAGGAACACTCAATTGGCTACAAAGATATGCGGCGCCATCAAACAACCAGACCCAAATGTTGGCAACCCAACCAATCGACCCAGTGACAAATGAATGGACAATGACGTATTTTGAAACGGGTCAACGCCTTGCTTACAGTCTTGCTACTGGAAACCTCGTTTGGGGTCCAAGTGAACGCGCTCAAACCGGATTCCAATACTACAGCTCCAGAGAAGGCTTACCCGCTTACGGAAACCTCTACGTTAGTGGCTACGGCGGAGTAGTCTATTGCTATTCAATGGCAAACGGAACTTTACTGTGGACTTACGGCAACGGTGTAGGCACAAACAGTACAAACACAGGCGACAACACAGCTTGGGGCAATTACCCAACTCACATTGCAGGCTTTGCTAACGGAATAGTATACACCATGTCAGGAGAACACTCACCCAACACACCACTATACAGAGGATACATGGCACGCGCTATAGATGCCTTCACTGGAAAAGAAATTTGGACACTTCCAGACTGGTCTGCTTCAGGACTCGGCACGTCTATGGCACCGATCGCTATCGCTGACGGTATTATGACATTTGCCAACGCATATGACGGACAAATATATGCCGTGGGTAAAGGACCAAGCCAAACCAACGTTAACATACAAACCAATGTTATTTCACAAGGAAACAGCGTACTAATACAAGGCTCAGTGATGGACATTTCAGCTGGCACAATTCAGAAACAGCAAGCAGCCGACTTTCCAAACGGTGTTCCAGCAGTCTCTGACACAAGCCAGACTGGTTGGATGCAATACGTGTATCAACAAGGACCATGCCCAACGAACGCAACAGGAGTAACTGTCACTCTATCAACTATCGACCCCAACGGTAACTCTTACGTTATCGGTACTGCCACAACAGACGCACTCGGCGTGTTCGCAACCCCATACAAACCAGAAGTCCCAGGAACATACAAGGTATTCGCAACATTCGCTGGCTCAGATTCATACTGGCAATCATCATCTGAAACCGCATTCAACGTAATGCAAGCACCTAACGTCACCCCTGCACCAACAAATGCAGCGCCACAATCAATGGCTGACCTATACTTCCTACCGTTATCCGCTATTATGATAGTTCTCATAATAGTTCTCATAGCCGTAGTAGTCTGGTCAGTAATAAGAAAACACCCATAAACCCATAGGGAAAAAACAACTCCCTTTTCTTTTTTTATTTCATACTCGTTTTTGTTTCTATTCGTTCTAACATAAGTTCGCAGTTTAGACTGAGCCTAAATGATTCGCCCTTTTGCTTATATACGATTTAGTTTTATTGCATAATCATGACTGCCCCCAAGCAAACCTTCCCAGCTAAGAATCCAGACGTTATTGTAGTTGGGGGTGGACCAGTCGGCTCCTACACAGCCCTAAACCTGGCAAAAAAAGGTGTCAAGGTCACAGTTTTTGAGGAGCATCCGCAAATTGGGGTACCGTCACATTGCGCTGGACATATCGGCATTCGAAGCCTAAGAACGATGGGTCTCTATCCACTTCCAGAAGACATTTTGGAGAACAAGTTTTGCGCCGCCAACTTTTACTCACCTTACGGCACCAAGTTTTCTCTACACCTTTCCTGTCCAGTCACCGTTGCTTTGAATAGGGCACGCTTTGACCAGTACTTGGCAGGACAGGCAGAGGCTGCTGGAGCAACCTTAGCTGTAAGTTCCAATGTTCAATCATTGTTGATGGCTGATGGCTATGTTAAAGGCGTCAATGTCACCCAAGGCGACGGCTCTATAGTGCAGGTTAACTCCAAAATTGTGGTGGACGCCGAAGGCGTCTCATCGAGGCTTCTGCGGCAAACGGGCTTAACTCCACTCAAACCAAGCGGAATAGTGTATGCTGTTGAGGCAGAAATGGAAAATGTTCAGAATGTTGACCTTGATACTGTTGAAGTTTATTTTGGAAAGGCTTATGCACCGGGATTTTATGGTTGGCTTATTCCAAAGCCTGATGGCTCAGCAAAAGTGGGGTTAGCAACAAACAAGGGTGATCCACGAGAATACCTAAAAAGGCTAATGAAAAAGCACCCAATTGCGGCTAAACAACTTGCAAAAGCCAGAATAACGCAGGTTGGCTACCACACCATCACTTTGGCCGGTCCAATCCCCCAGGCATATACCAACGGTTTTCTAGCTGTTGGCGATTGTGCTTCCCAAGTCAAGCCTACAACTGGCGGCGGCGTCATCTTCGGGTTAACCGCTGCAAAAGAAGCTGCAGAAGTAGCAGGCAAAGCCATAGGGCAAGACGATGTTTCTTCTAGAGTCTTGCAAGAGTATCAGAAGCGTTGCAATGATTTGTTGCGTTTCGACTTTAATGTAATGTTAAGGCTTAGGCGGTTTCTTAATTCTCTTTCAGACGAAAAGTTAGATGAGATGCTTCGCGTCTGTGGCAAACTGGGTGTCGATAAGGCACTGCGTGACGTGGATGAAATAGATTTTCAGGGTAAAATGCTACTAACAGCTATTCAGAAGCCAGCTATGGTGGCTGCTGCTCCTCTACTTTGGGCTGCTTTACTTGTCTGCAAACCCTTAAAATCTCCTGTGCTAACATACAGTCGGGAACCACAATGAGCCAGTTCGAATATAAACAAGTCCTCGTCTTCCGCACCGACTTGCAAATGGGTAAAGGCAAAATCGCAGCACAAGCAGGACATGCAGCTATCTCCGCAGCCCAAGACGCATACGTGCACCACAAAAAATGGTGGGACGCATGGCTGTATGAGGGACAAAAGAAAGTCGCGGTTAAGGTCGAGACAGAAAAAGAGTTATGCGATTTGGAAGAAGCTGCGGAGGATTTAGGGTTGCCTCATGCGTTGATTGTTGACCGAGGTTTAACTCAGATTCCTGAGGGCTCTATTACTTGCTTGGGTATTGGTCCAGCGCCATCAGCTATGATTGACCGATTAACGGGCCAACTCAAACTGCTATAGGCGATTTCTTGTCTGTTCCTGCCCTCGACAATATACTTGGTATGGAAGTCTACGCCACCAGAACTAAAGGCGTCGGCGGCAAAATCAAACAGTCAGTTGATGATTTTGTGGTTGAAGAGGTTCTTGTCGATGGCTCTAAAGCTTCCGTGAAAGGTTTCGTTCCAAGTCGAGTTTTGGGTTCCACGCTTCAGAGGCAGTGTTTCCTTCTTTGCATTTTAATTAAGCGTAACTGGGACACTTTTATCGCTGTTAAAAACGTAGCCAAGTCCTTGGGAATTGATCAGGCAAGAGTCCAGTTTGCAGGGATAAAAGACGCTAAGGCGGTAACTGCCCAGCATGTCAGCATTGCAAACGTCTCTGTAGAGGATGCCCAGAAAGTCGATGTAAGAGACGTTGAAGTGCATCCAATCGGTTACGTCCGAGAGCAGATGTCGTTGTTCTACCTGTTAGGTAACAACTTTACAATAACTATGAAAAACCTAAACCAATCAGAAGCAGCAATAACCGAGCACATAACCCAAACAATCCACGAACTCAACGTTCAGGGCGGAGCCCCAAACTTTTTTGGGCATCAACGCTTCGGAACCACCCGTCCAATTACGCATCTGGTAGGAAAAGCCCTTGTTCAAGGCGATTTTGAGGAGGCAGCAATGCTTTTTCTGGCTAAACCCAGCGTTCATGAGCACCCTGCTTCAATGCAAGCCCGCCAAGAACTGGAAACCACCAAAGACTTCAAAGCAGCCAAAGAGAATTTTCCTAAACAACTCCGATTCGAACGACAGATGCTCAACCATCTAGCCGACAATCCAGAGGATTTCACTGGAGCTTTCCAACGTTTACCACTTAAACTGCAGGCGCTTTTTGTTCAAGCCCACCAATCCTACTTGTTTAACCGTTTCCTAAGCGAACGGGTCAAGCATGATTTACCTTTGAATGAGGCGGTTGTAGGCGATTTTGTAGTTGGTGTGGAACGTTCTGGATTGCCCCTGACAACCGTTGCCAAAGTTGCGTCTGCCGAGAACTTGGCTGAAATTAACGCTCAAATCAAGACTGGACGGCTGCGTGTTGCTCTGCCAATTTTTGGGGTCAAACAAAAGCTTTCCCAAGGCATCATGGGGCAGATAGAAAATCAGGTTCTTGTGCAAGAAGGAATCGAAGCTGAAGGGTTGCAGGTAAACGTCCTTTCAAGGACGGGTGGAAGAGGAGGTTTACGTGCTATAGTTACTCCTGTCCGCGATTTTAAGCTTGCAGAGTGTTTCTGCAAATCAAGATGGCACGTCTGAGGCAAAGATGAGTTTTATGCTGCTAAGAGGCTCCTACGCCACGGTGGTTTTAAGGGAAATAATCAAGCCCTCAGACCCTATATCCTCAGGCTTTTAAGGCCTTAGTAAAAAAGCAGATAAGGAAGAGAATATTCTTTATTTTATTGGAGCTTATTTTTGTGGAACCTGAACCCCAGCGCCAATGTGTTATTCCAATTCATAAACCAACCTCTTAGAGAGTTAGTGTTCTTTTTCTCCTCTGGAATTCTCGTGAGCATTCCATTTGCTTTGTTCTTCTCTCAATTCTATACGCTGTTTCCTGCGGCTTTGGCAGTTGTTGTTTTAGCGCCCTTCATCGAAGAACTGGCAAAGGTTTTCCCGTTATTCTATAGACATGGGGAAACAGAGAGATCATATGTTACCTTGGGCGTTTTGATTGGGTTGGGTTTTGGTATTTCAGAGTTTGTTTTGTACGTTTTCTTTTTAGGTGTTTCGCCCATTGCCAGATTTCCGGGCATTATTTTTCACTCTTCCAGCGCAGCTATTACTGCTTACGGCATAGCTAAAAAGAATCCCCTGCCCTACTACCTGCTTTCCGTGAGCCTTCACATAGCCAACAATTTTATCGCTCTTGCAGGCGACATATTTTTCGGAGTATTTGCGGCGCTGTCTCATATTGATCTCAGTTTATCTGTTGGCTTGGCGGTACTACCATAAGGCTTCAAAGGATAAAATGGTTGTTTAACTAGACTCTGTCTGTTCTGGTGAGGTCCCTAAGCCTGTTGACCCCGTCTATTTCCAAAATAAAGTCAGCTACACTCTTAGGTACAAGTTCGGTCCAGCTATTGTCTTTAACCATTTTTTCGCGCACAAAAGTTGAACTGTAAACTTCTCTTTCAAACAGAGGAATAGTTTTGACCTCGTAACCACCTTCCATAAAGAGTCTCTTGGTTAAGGGCTCGTTGGAGAATAGAACGCTGAATTTTGGTGTGTAGCCTTCAACTGCGCTTACCCAAAGCATGTGTAGGTGAACGTCTGGCACTGGCACAATCCAAAGTTTCGAGTAATTCACCTTAGCCTCCGAACAGTGCCTGACGAACCATAACCAGACGTTCGCCTGCCGTAAACGGGTTGTTGGAGTTGTGGCTGTATTGGGCGCTGCCGATGACAATGACTAATTCATCAACCTCTTTTAGGGCATATTTGATGGCGTCTAGATGTCCCAAATGAAAAGGCTGAAATCTTCCAACATATAAGCCTCGATTTACCATGATGTTCACTTGCTTTGAGTGGGGCTCGCCTGCATTTATGATTTGTGCACAGAGTTTTAGGAGAAGTTTCGGAGAACCTGTTCAACTGGAAAAACCGTAAGTCGCCCGCCCTGGACCTCAATTTCTCTTGAAGAAGAAAATCCTTGTTTTTCCCTTCTCAAAAAATCAATCTTTGCTTTCAAGCCAAAACCATAGCCGCCCAACGAGAAATTCGCTCGGACAACTCTATGGCAAGGAACGATTGGAGCAAAAGGGTTAGATGCCATAATGTTACCAACAGCTCTTGGACCTCCGCCAACTGCCTTAGCGATTGCACCGTAAGAAGTTACATAGCCAAGCGGGACAGTCAAGGTTGTTCTTAATACTTTTTTGGTGTACATTGGCAAATGGTTTGTTGCCAAAGGCAAGTTAGGGGTGACATTTTTTCCGTCGTAAATGCTCTTCAAGGTTGCAAGCGCGTTTTTGGCAAATGTTGTGGGTTCATTGAATACCTGAAAAGGATAGTTGAAGGATATGTTGCCTAAGACATTTTTTATGGTTGTGGACTGGTCTGCTCCAAACGATGATGCAACGATTTGTTGTTGATTTAAGGCGATTGAAAACCATGAGTCATCGAAGTTTTGGGTGTAGACTTCAATCATTTCTACTGGTCCTTCATTGACGAATTGCAATGGTGTTTGTTAAAAGTTTCTGATGTAAAAGCTATTTTGGCTGGAGCAATCCATGCAGGTAGCAGTCAACTTTACGTTATCCACGTCAGGGTTAGTTACTAATAAGCTCTTGGCACTCATGGTTACGTAACCGATGGGTTTGCCGCATCTTTGGCACCTTAACGGTTTAGACTCACTCATTCAAGCCTCTCCGCTTACTCTATAACGGTTATAAGTAACCTTAATAATTTGTCTTGTGTATATCAAGAAAAGGCGAAAATTATGGAAGGTTATGGACCACAATTACCTGGATTACCAAATATTCCACAAATCCAGCTGATGCCGCAAGACCAGCAGCAAGCTCAAGGCAACCAAGCCCAGCAAGGCGGTGGATGGATGCCAGGCGCCACCACAGTGGGCGCTATCTTCAAAGATGGAGTAATTTTAGCTTCCGAAAAAAGAGTCACATATGGTAACTTTATCATGAGTAAAGGCGGCAAAAAAGTCTTCAAAGTAACAGACCAAATCGGCGTAGCATGTGCGGGATTGGTTGGCGACATGCAGATTCTTGCCAAAGAAATGCAGGCGCAAGCGAACCTCTTTAGCATGGATGTGGGAAGAAAAATCAGTGTGCGTTCAGCATCAAAACTCTTAGCTAACGTACTGTTCAACCGTCGATACTCGCCATTATTTACCCAGACAATCGTCGGCGGCTTAGATGATGAAGGTGCATCACTCTATGTGCTTGACGTTTTGGGTTCACTTATTCCTGACAAGTACGCGGTTGTGGGTTCTGGCACAGAAATCGCCATGGGTGTTTTGGAAGAAGGATACAAAGAAACCATGAGCTTAAAAGAAGCAAAAGAACTTGTCACTCGCTCGATAAAGTCTGCAGTAAGCAGAGATTCCATGAGTGGCGACGGTATCGACTTCCTTTTCATAACTAAGGAAGGCGTCTCCGAAGAATCCATAAAGTTTTAATCTATTCTTCTTTTTAATATTTTTTTGTTTATTGATGATTTTAGCAGTGCATAGGTAGGAGAATGTTATGTCGTTTGAATTAACCCCAGAAGAAGGAAAATTCCTAATCCAACTTGCAAGAAACACCGTAAAACAGTACCTAGAGACGGGTAAAGCCCTAAAACCACCAAAAGAAACCCCCAAAAAACTTTTCGTGTACTGTGGCGTTTTTGTAACCATAAACAACCTCCGAGGTGGCGAGAAGGAACTCCGCGGGTGTATCGGTTACCCATACCCTACATCTCCCCTTGTAGAAGCAGTAATTAACAGCGCCATCAACGCAGCAACTGAAGACCCGAGGTTTGAACCCCTATCGCCAGACGAGTTGCAAAAGGTTGTTTTTGAAGTAAGCGTGCTTACCCCACCTGAACTTGTAGAAGTGGCTAACCCCAAGGAATACATAAGCAAAATCAGAGTCGGCGAAGACGGCTTAATCGTTGAGCGGGGTCCCTACAAGGGGTTGCTTTTGCCGCAGGTGCCAGTCGAATGGGGTTGGTGCGAAGAGGAGTTTTTGTGTCAATGCTGCATGAAAGCAGGCGTACCCCCAGACAGCTGGCTAACTAGAGACGCTAAAATCTACAAATTCAAAGCTATCGTCTTTGACGAAGTAACACCAAACGGCGAAACCAAACGCCTAAACCTAACAAAACAACCACCTTAATCCAGCAGGTTTTCAATTATTGAAACCGATCGGTTCAAACCACTAAACCTGTTAGAAAACTGGTTTAACGCCTTCACGTTTCTGTCGTAGTCTTCTTTTTGTATTTCCATCTTTTCAACTGCGTTTTCAAGTTGCTTTTGGTTTTTTACAGTTATTGAGCAGTTTAAGTCTTGCAGTTTAGCGGCATTGCCCAATTGTTCGGGTTGTGTGGGAATGCAGATGCTTGGTTTAGCATACTTGATGGTTTCAAAGCATGTCGCGTGGCCACCGCTGAAAATCACAAACTTGGCGTTTCTCATGGCTTGTTCGCGTTCTTCAGCCGACAGCCAGGTGTGGATTTCGCAGTTGCCAATTTTCGCTGAAGACTTCTTGCCAGGTGTGCCCAAACTTATGATGCATTTTGTTTTTAGTTTTTCAAGTACAGGCAAAAGAGTCTTCGTTAGCTTTGCCCTTGTTCCTACAGGACCGCTTATTGGAGCGAAAATATGCTCTTGCTCACCTGCAACTGGTACGGTATCCATAAAGCTGCCAACGTACTCAACTTTTTGGTTTAGATTCATATTATCCAGGTTGCCTATGTTGTATTCTGATATTGTGTATGGTGGTGGGTTGTCGGGAATTATTATTTTTGAGCACTGCTTAACGTACCGTTCGACTATTCGTTCGCCTGGACTTAGAAGAGATGAGAAGCCGTAGCTTGGCCTAATCATGTTTGCAATATAAACTGAGGGAATTTTCCATCTTTGAGCTAGCCGAAGAGCGTTTATGTCGCCGTCGGCGATAAGCATGTCTGGTGCAATATCATGCAGGTTTTCTCTTAAATCGTAATAGCGGTTGATGGTTTCCATAGCGTTGGATCTTTTTATTTCTAGTCTGTTTAGTTCCATGTTGAAGAGTGGAAGGGGAAATAACAGGTTGATTAGCGAGGCGGAGGTGATTATGCCGTGGGTATTTTCGTACCATGAAATTGGTGTGCATTTGTAGACATGGTTGAACTCTTTTTGCAACAATTCATAGGCTTTTCCGCCGGAAAAAAAGAACAATTCATGACCGTTTTTCTTCAGCCGCTTCCCTAAAGGAATGATTCGCGAAACATGTCCCAATCCGAGTTCGGAGCAGCTGAGTAGTAATCGCATACGGTATACTGGTAACTGCATGAATATATTTGAACTATAGCTCACTTCAAGCAAGAAAGGCAAGCATTTTAAGCTCTAAACTGCAACACTACAAGTATGTTTATTCCAAAGCGAATCGTGGAGGAGAAGCTCAAACAAATCCTGGCCGACGACATAGGATTGGGCGACGTAACAACATCAGCAGTTATTCCCGCGAATTTGATAGTTAATGCAGAGGTTGTTGCAAAAGAAGCTGGAATAATAGCAGGAATCGACGAAGCCACATTACTCGCTGAATGCTTAGGGTTGACTGTTAAAGCTAAGGTTGCTGATGGAGAGAGAATAAGGAACAAACAAGTTCTGATGCAGGTTTCAGGAGATGCCCAAACAATCCTTACAGTCGAACGGACCTTGCTTAATCTTCTTTCGCGAATGAGCGGCATCGCGACCAAAACACGCTCCTTGACTGAGAAACTTGAAAGGGCAAATATGAAAACAAAGATTGCGGCAACACGCAAATCCGCGCCCGGGCTACTCTACTTTGATAAAAAAGCTGTGGTCCTTGGGGGCGGGGATTCGCATAGGATGCATTTGGATGATCATGGTTTTGATTAAAGACAACCACCTATCCATTGTAGGAAGTGTTGAGGAAGCTGTAAAGAGGGCAAAAGCTCATGCTTCTTTTACCAAGAAAATCGAAGTTGAAGTAACCAGCACTAAGGATGCATTGATAGCTGCAAGGGCAGGTGCCGACATAGTGATGCTGGACAATTTTTCTCCCAAACAAGCCAAAGATACAGTCCCAAACATTGAGGAAAGCAGGGTTTAATCTGGTACAAATTGAGGTAAGCGGAGGAATTACGAGCGAAAATCTACTGGAGTATGCAACAGCGCAGGTGGACATCATAAGTTTAGGTGAACTCACTCACACTGTTAAAGCGCTTGACATAAGTTTGGAAATAGTGAAAAAAGAGTAAACCAAACATTAACCGATGGTTGAAATTAGCCACGTTTCCACAACAGAGCCAACAATGAGCAGGACTGCAACAATTCCGATTAAAATTGCTGCGTTTTTGAGTTCTCCCCACTTCCGTTGTCTTAGTCGTCGATACAGCCATATGCTTTCTGCTATGCCGATTGAATAGGAAACATATTCTAGTAAGAATACCAAGCCGAAAACCAGCAAGGCAATGACTGCTGTTGTAGGTGTAATGTCAAGAGGCGGCGTTGAGGCTGCTGTTGTGCTTTGCACTTGAAATGCAGCTGAAAAAGCAAGACCAGTGTTAAACATTATAAACAAACCTAAGACAGCGCCTGCGAGAGGAATAAACATTGCAAGACAGAGACCAAAGTTATTCAGGATAATCGACGGAATCAATGTGCCGTTTTCTAATCCCTGGGTTCTTGTTTGGTTTATGCTGTCATTTATTTCTTTTGCAAATTGAGGACTAAGTGGCACTAATGAACCAATTAAAGTCAAAGATACCGCAATCACAAACATGAAAATAATTGAGTAAATCCTCTTACGTCTCATTGACGCGTTTTTCCAAAATGAGGGATAATCCATTTCACGTTAACCTCCTATTTCTCCGGTTTTATCTTTAAGGCTCGGAATCCTCTTGCAGTAGGGTTTAACATTTCTGATAATTTAACCTTTGTTAAAACACTCAGCTTATCCACGCTAAAACCTCGCACGTCATGCTCGTTTGCCAAGAGCGAGTGCAGGTACACATAGTTATCGATAAACCTGGGTTGGCAACTCAACGGCAACCCCAACAGAACGCTCTCGTTTTCGTCAAGAGCTTTTTGACAAGCAAACAGTATAGCTTCTGCCCCGGCAGTCAACTCAGCAATCCGCACAGGAACACTTTCTTTGCCAATAGCTAACATATCTATGCCGTGAATCCTTTTGATTTCGCCCGCAATTTTCCTGAGCCTTGGCAGTATTTTGAGAATGTTCTGTCTTCCTGCCTTGGATGCCCTTAGGTTCATGAGTTCAACAGGCGATAGCTCCTCAACCGATAACTCCGCCAAGAGACAGATCCAAATGCACGATGTCAGCTTTCATTTTATCCAGTAAACCTCGGCAGAGTTCAGCTTCATGGACAATCACATCAAACCCCTCGTCTACTTTCCTAAAAATCGGTTCAGCCAACCGAAAAGACGGTTCTCTGTAGGGTGGCTCAACCAGTACCGACACTGAAGCAACATGATAAATAGCATTAAACTGCTCATCTAATATTGCTGCAGCAGAATCTGCCGAGATAATTTTCAAGTTATACACCTATCTTAACAGAATGTTTGAGTGGGAAAATTAGTTATCCCCTATACATTCACGCGAAGTTTTTAACCCCAACGCTAAAAGATACATTTCGCTGCTTTGCTGTCGGCTTGCCTGAGGCTTCACTAACTTTACCTCCTCAAAGAGCGTCTTCATGTTTAGCATGAAATCGTTGAGCAGGTCGCCTTCGAAGACTTTGACAAAAAAGTTTCCATTAGGACGCAGAACACATTGGGCGATTTCTAAGGCTTGAGTTGCTAAGTCAATTTGTCTTGCGTGGTCAACTTCCCACACCCCAGTAATGTTCGGGGCAGCATCACAAAGAACCACGTCTGCTTTGCGTGGAATAAATGAGAGAATTTGATCAACTACTCCAGGTTCGGTGAAGTCAGCAATTATTGTGCGTATGTATTCTTGTGTGAAAGGTTCAATGGGTTTCAAGTCAATGCCGAGCACATAGCCATGTTTGCCCGTCATTTTTCTTGCAACTTGAATCCAGCCGCCCGGAGCCGCACCTAAATCAACAACCACGTCACGTAGTTTGATGAAGCCATATTTCTCGTTAGCTTGAACCAGCTTGTATGTGGATCGGCTGCGATAATTTTCTTCTTTGGCTTTTTTATAATAATACTCGTTTTTTCTTTCACGTATCCAAGCTTTCGGCAACGGAATCATCCTCTTGTATGCTTGGACCTGTCGATGGTGCACTAGACCCTTCAAGGCCAGTGTCAGCAGGCACTGGTGGTTTTCCTAAGTTTAGTATCCAGTCGGTCAGTTTGGGGCAACTCTTCGGTGAAAGGGCGGTTGTTGGGTCACATCTTGCGTTATCTGGGCAAAGTAAACATGGACAGTCCACGATGGTTTCTATGGATGCAGGTAACCTTTTGGGGTAGAGCCTGTATGTCCATCTGCCTTCTTGGAGTTCTTTTTCTCTTCTAATAAGCCCCTTCTCTTCCAGTTTAATGGATACGCGGCTGCCTTCGCGGCTGCTTGCACCCAGTTCACGCCATAAATCTGATTGAAGCACACCCTGATAGCCTGTACCGACAACATAGTGGAGTGCTTTCTGTTCAAGGTCATTACGCTTAGGCATTTAGATCAGTTCCAAATAATACAGTAATATAAGCGTTGGATTCACATAAAAATATGTATCCCCACTTAAACGTGGATTGCGAATGAAAAAAACAGGAAAAGACAATTCGGGCAATTACTGCCTTGGCATTGAATCCTCAGCCGATGATTTTGGCGTTGGAATAGCGACGTTTAACGGTGAAATCTTAGCTAACAAATCTGATAGCTACATCCCAATTGAAGGCGGGATCCATCCCCGAGAAGCTGCACGGCACCATGCGGAAGTAGCAGACAAAGTCCTACATGAGGCGCTTGTAAAGGCTGCGGTGAAACCGCATGAGTTATCAGTTATTGCTTTCTCTCAAGGTCCAGGCTTAGGGCCCTCTCTGCGTACGGGAGCCACAGTTGCCAGAGCTATAGCCTCATACCTGGGAATTCCACTAGTAGGTGTCAATCACTCCGTTGCCCACATCGAAATCGGCAAACTCAAAACTGGCGCCCAAGATCCTGTAACGCTCTACGTTTCAGGCGGCAACACTATGGTCACAGCTTTTGAGTCGGGACGCTACCGAGTGTTCGGTGAAACCCTTGACATTGCTCTTGGCAACTGCCTTGATGTCTTCGCTAGAGAAGCGGGGCTTAAGCACCGTAAGGGTTTGCCGTTGGGCGCTGCTATTGAGCAGTTGGCGTCTAAAGGTGAAAAATTCATTACGTTGCCGTATGTGGTGAAGGGGATGGATTTGTCGCTTAGCGGATTGTTGACGTCGGCTACAGTTGCATTGCAGAAAGGTGGTTGTCGAATAGAAGATTTGTGCTACAGCCTACAAGAACACGCCTTCTCCATGGTTACCGAAGTTACGGAGCGGGCATTGGCACATACCGAGAAGAAGGAGGTTTTGCTGACTGGCGGTGTAGCGGCGAATAAACGGTTGCAATCAATGCTTGCGATAATCGCCCAAGAACATAATGCTCAGTTCAGTGTGGTTCCGCTGGAGTTTGCCACTGATAATGGGGCTATGATTGCTTGGACAGGCGTCTTAGCTTTTAGGCATGGGTTGGTTACACCAATCGATGAGAGTTCTGTGAAGTTGCGTTGGCGAGTGGATAAGGTGGATGTGCCATGGATACAATAGACAAAATAGATGAAGCAAAACTGCTAAAGAAAGGTGCCGAAGCGAGCCTGTTCCTCACCGATTGGCATGGACGCAAAGCAATAATCAAATTCCGCATCCCTAAAATGTACCGTCCACCCGCTTTGGATGAGCAGATTCGGAGCTACCGCACGGTTCATGAACCGCAACTTATGCATGAAGCCAAAGTCGCTGGTGTGTCTACACCACTGATTTACATGGTAAATGTTCCCGATGCCTCCATTATCATGGAGTATGTCGAAGGGCGGCAGGTAAAACAAATTTTGAACAAAGCTTCAAGAGCCGATCGCCATGATTTATGCATTAAAATCGGCAAATCCGTAGGAAAACTTCACGCCCACGGGCTAATTCATGGCGACTTAACCACATCAAACATGATTCTGACCCCTGAAGGTAAACTTGTATTTGTGGACTTTGGTTTGGGCGAAAAAAACGAGGAGTTGGAGGGGCGAGGAGTTGATTTACATTTGATGAAGCGAGCTCTGCAGAGTACCCATTACATGTTCTGGGAAGAATGTTTCAAGGATGTGCTATGCGGCTATTCTTCCATCGTTGGCGCCGAAGTTGCGGAAAAGGTTTATGAGAAAATCAAGGAGATAGAAAGGCGTGGTCGTTATGTCGAAGAACGTAAACAATGAGATATGCCAAATTCCCAAGCACAAGGCTGTTTTCTTTGCCACAGGAAACATCAACAAGTTCAATGAGGCACGCAGCATACTTAGCCAACACGGCATAGCGGTGGGCATGCTTAAGCTGAAAGGCGACGAAATCCAAAGTGAGAGTCTAAAAGAAATCGCCCAAAAAAGCGCCTTAAACGCTTACAGGCTTTGTGGACTGCCCATTTTTGTTGAAGATGCCGGTTTATTCATAGAATCTTTAGGCGGTTTTCCGGGGCCATACGCTGCTTACGTCTATCACACTATCCATAACGGCGGTATCTTAAAGCTCATGGAGGACACCAAGGGCAGACATGCTAAATTTCAGTCAGTCATAGCCTATTGCGACAGCCAAAATCCCTGCAAACCCTTATGTTTTGATGGTGAATCCAAAGGAGTCATAACATTGACTGAACGAATAGAACAAGGCAAGTCAGGCTTTGGTTTTGACCCCATCTTCCAGCCAGATGGAAGCGCCAAAACTTTTGCAGAAATGACTATTGATGAAAAGAATGGGTACTCGCATCGGGCAGCCGCTATTTGCAAGTTTGCCCAATGGTACAAGAGCCATTAAAAGCAAGCTGGTCCCAAAACAAAGTGTTATATTGCAATTGCTGCATAAGCAGAATTAGTGAAGGCGCAATAACATGGTTTACAATGCGGTTAGATACAGGTCTTTACATGAAGGCTTAATCACCGCCATATCCATAGGCGGATTTTTCATAATTTTAGGTGCCGTATTTGCATTCACCCCTGGTATAGCAGAGAAAACCAACGCGTTTTTCTCAGATCTGACCACTGTGACTTTTCCATTTGGTAGTCCAGGTTCAACGGTGAGTCTGCTCGCACCAGCACATCCAGCAGAACAGCAGGGTTTCTACACGGCAGTCATGAATTTTCTAATAGGCGTCGGGGTTCTGCAAATCGTAATCTTAGCTCTCAGATTGGTGGTGCATTCGCGTATTAGGCGGGTAGCTGAAAGCATTGGCGACTTGATATTTTGGGTGGGTGCCGCCATCGTAGCCAACGTTTTCCTGTTGACGGGAACACATAACGGCTGGTTCCAGTTCTGGTCATCATTAATCGTGCTCATCGGTTTATCGTTGATTGCAAGGTTCTTCGTGTATTTGATAGGCAGATCTTATACGGGAGCACGAACAAAATGACTTTGTCTAAAAAAGCACTAAAAAAAATAATAAGAGGAACTCTTTCGTCTTTGTCTTTACAGCATTGAAGGAAAATCGAGAAACGACACAAACGAACTACTTTCTTCGCAATTCACTTAAGTAATCTGGCGTTGTACATTCTGAATGTAGCTAAAAGTTGTAATGTAATATCGTTTATCTTGTGTCTTTTTTACCAGAGCAAACAAACCTCCAGCGATATAGCCCAGCCAATTTTGTTCTGGAGAGTCAAAGTCGGCCTCTTGGGCTGTAACAGCTTTATCTTTTGAATTAGCTCCAGCCGCTCTAAGTTTAGACGCAATTCTTTGCTGCATTTCAGAAACAGTTTTTGAAACTTCTTCCATGTGCTTATCCTCAAGCAAGCGAACCCTGTTTGGGGAGAAAGGAGTTGGGCAAGCATAATTGTTTTAACAGGGTTCGCTGCTTGCCATAAGAATTGTTTTAATTTGCTTATTAGTTCTATGAATTTTACTATGAATTTGAATTCATATTTTTAGCTGGCATTGGAACTGGTTCTCTAAAACCAATTCTCTGATAATGCGCAACTAGGTGCAATCGTAATGTCAACAAAGACTGGGAACATGGTTTTATGAGGTGTAGTTTTTTGCATTTAAAATGTATATTTTTATTATTAAATAACACATATTATTAAAATATTTAATTAGATAATTCATCATGCCTATAAGTTCGCATCAACACTATGGAATGTGGCGAGTAAAAGATAAACGTAAACTCAACGGGTGATTAAATGAACGACAGATGGGAAGGTGCAATGCTTGCGAATAAAGTTGATAAAATTGACAAACGATTAGTCACTGTGGAAGCACAGTTAACGGAAGCGGTCATCCGTTTAAACACTATGCCAGAGAAAACTATGCAGATTGCAATTGGCTCAGCCGATGGATTCTTACCGGATCACCTTGAAAAAACGAAACGCGCCATTATGAATGCTTGGCTACGCAAATGCTAGTGAAGTTGCGAAAGTTACGAAGCGGGCCCGCGCTGTTGAATCCAACTACCTATGCCAATTAGAGAGAATAGGTATGATAACTGTTGAACGCGTCGGTAGAATAAAATGGTTTAGAATCGTAACGAACCCTCTTTTAAGTGCCGACGAATCTTTTAAGCAGAATCCTTCAAACCAATCAACATTAAAGCAGAATTTTCCGAAATATGAGAAATGGTCAAAAGAAAAAGTCGGTCCGACCAAAGTACAAGTTACAAGTCTTCACCGTTAAAAGAATTCTTAAGGATTTTAATTACTGCGTCATCTGCCCCTTTTTCATTGCGACGATTCTGAGCTAGTAAATTGAGTTGAAAAAATGAGTATAACCCAAGTGAGTAAAATCAAAGAAACACCCAAAATGCGTCAGCGCTTAGCTGATAAGTGCCCAGAATGTGCAAGTAAAAACCTTGTTCACGACTACGACACGGGCGAAACCATTTGCGGTGACTGTGGACTAGTTTTATATGAGCAGATGTTGGATAAGGGACCCGAGTGGCGCGCTTTTACCCAGGAAGAGAAAACTTCAAGAAGCCGTGTTGGGGCGCCGACATCTTATTCGATTCATGATAAAGGATTATCCACTACAATCAGTCAAGTTGACAGAGATGCCTTCGGAAGAAAACTGCCCCTCTCCACACGACTTCAGATGTGGCGTCTTAGGAAATGGCAAATACGCAGTAGAGTCCACTCATCCACCGACAGAGGCCTTGCACAAGCCATGGCAGAGCTAGAACGTTTATCAGACAAAGTAAACATTTCATCACTAATAAAAGAAAAAGCCGCAGTAATTTACCGCGAAGCACTCGCCAAAGCATTAATTCGTAGAGGATCCATCGTCTCCATTGCCGCAGCTGCACTTTATGCTGCTTGCCGCAAAAGCGGAACCCCCATAACCCTTAGCGAAATAGCTAGAGCAAGTCTAGTGGAGAAGAAAGATGTTGCAAGATGCTATAGAATGCTACTTCAAGAGCTCGATTTTCACATGCCAGTTGCTGACCCTTTGATATACGTTTCAAAAATTGCAGAAAAAAATGGAATATCAGGTAAAACACAGGGTGCTGCCATAGCAATACTCAGAGAGGCTAAACAAAAACGGTTTGCAGCAGGAAAAGATCCAATAGGCATGGCGGCGCTGCACTTTACATAGCGTGTCTTCAGAATAACGAAAAGATAACACAAAAAGATATTGCAGAAGCAGCTGGGGTCACAGAAGTTACAGTTAGAAACAGATACAAAGCATTAAAGAAACAACTAAACCTCGAAACACCCAATTGAAAAGCTTTTTTGGTTTTCTTTGTTTTCTTGCTATTTTTCAGTGAACCAGCCATTATTTATCCTTTATATTAAGCAAGAAAATGTGAATCTAAATAGTTTGGCAACGAACTGGCGCGTTTGATTGGCAGTAGATTTTATCTGTAATTCTTTCTATCATTGAATAGAGTAAGGCGTTTCACTTTCGACCATTTTTTTCGGTAAAGTCTCTTTGAAAAAATAAGTTTCAAAGTGTAGCTCTATATATTCGCTTCTTGTCCTCCTCTGGCGTGTAGCTTCTTGATCTATTTGTTGTATTATGCGGTTTGAGAGAGATACACTGACGGGGATTTTTCGTGTACCCTGGCTAATTCGTAGGTTGAATATCTCTTGCTTCTTGAGGCATTCCTTTATTGCTCGGAAGAGTGTTTCCGGATCTATGGGCTTCAAGATGTAGGCGCTAGCTCCGAAGTTATTGGCGTCCACTGCGTTTTGCATTGTTGCGTTTGCAGTTATCATTATGGTCATGGTGGGCAAATGCTTTCCATTGAGAGCTTTAAGTACTTCTATGCCTGACATATCTGGTAGTTTTATATCTAAGAGGACAACGTTAAAAACCCGTTTTTCCACTTTTTCGAGGGCTTCTTTTCCAGTTTTTGCAGTTTCGGTATAGAACCCTTTTTCCTGAAGAATGTCACTTATTGTCTCAAGCGCTTCCTCGTCATCATCGACTATCAAAATTCTTACTTTTTCCGGCATTTTCAATTTATCCTAATCTGTTGACTTTCTATTTCTGTTTTTGCAGAAACTATATTTTCTACAATCTTCAACAAGTTATCTATTTTGATGGGTTTGTACAGGCATGTGTAGACGTCGTTTCTTATAGCTTCTTCCACAATGGTCTCTACTTCTTGACAGTAAGCTGTAATCATAATTGTTTTAATATGCGGTTTGATTTTCCGCAATTCAAGATAGGTTTCGAGACCGTTCATGACTGGCATTTTAGTATTAACGAACACTAAATCAACGTCTTTTTCTTTGATTTTTCTCTTTGCTTCTTCCCCGTTGCTAGCCTGGATTAGTCGGTAGCCCTTATTTTTGAGAATGTCAACCAGTGTTTCACCTGTCGAAAGGTCGTCATCAACGATCAAAAGCAAAGCGCCTTTCTTTGGTGTCTTTTCAACAAGTTCGATTATTCTTTCGATTTCAACTGGGTTTGTACCAGATCCCATAGACTCCTTCAATAAGGGCTTCTGCTATAAGATCTTGTGCGGAGTAGGCAGTCATCATCATCACTGTGGTTTGGGGTCGAATTTTTTTAATTTTTTTGAAGCACTCAATTCCATTCATTTTTGGCATTTTTATGTCCATCAGAACAATATCAAACTTTTTGATCTTGATTTTTTTGAGGGCTTGGAGTCCGTTGTGAGCGACTTCGACTTGAATCCCTAAGTTTGATAGAATGTCTGACAAGGTTTCTGTCATATCTTCGTCGTCGTCAACGACCAAGATATCAACTTTATCCTTCGATCTGGACACCCTCTTTGGAAATCGTGAAAGCATTAAAAATTGGTTGCTCAATGATTTTCTTCTCTGCCTTAATAGGTAACTCAACAATGAATTCTGATCCTTCACCAACTTTACTTTTAGCCGTAATGGTTCCTTTGTGACCTTCTACTAATTGCTTGCAAATTACTAGGCCCAAGCCGATTCCCTTAGCCTTAGTTGTGAAAAGAGGTGTGAAGAGCTTGTCTATATCCTTCTTTGGGATACCTACTCCTGTATCTTTTACAATTAATTTCACGTTATTCTCATGCTTTGTTGTTTGAATTGTAAGTTTTCCGCCTTCAGTCATAGCTTGAATTGCGTTTATAATCAGGTTTTGGATTACTCTTTGGATTTGCTCTCTGTCAAACATCGATTTAGGAATTTTAGCTAACTTAATGTTTAGTGTTATATTCTCAGTTAACGTGATGTTGGAGATGGCATTTCTTACTGTTTTATTCAAGTCAGTTAACTCAAGAGTAGGTACTTTCGTCCTTGTTATGTCAAGGAGATCATTTATAATATTGTTTGCAGAGGTGACTTTTTTGTCTAAAATTTTCAAGTGCTTAAATATTTTCTCATCGGCATCATCTTTGAGAATCATATTAAGGTAGTAAACAGAGTTCTTAATTACCCCTAATGGATTTCTAAGTTCGTGCCCAACAGCAGAAGCTAACTGGCCTATGACGTTGAATTTTTCTGATTTGATTAAATCTTCTTGTAAATGCTTGAGTTCTGTTATATCGTGAACAATGGCGAACACGCCGATGCTTTCTCCGCTTTCGTTGAGATAAACTGAAGCGTTGTATAAAATTGGTATCTCGATTTCCTTATTATTTTTTATTGTCAGCTCATAGTTACGAATAGAGCCCTTTTGGAGGGCTATTTTATAGCCTAAACGTGCCTTATCTGGCTGGGTGAAATAGTCAGCGAAATCTGTGCCTACAAGTTCGACGTACAGTCGCCCGGTTATTTTTTCTGTTGCACGATTTACGTCAGTTATTTTGCCATCCTGCCCTATGATCACAAGAGGGTCAAGGTTAGCCTCAATTAGACCGCGATTGTATTTTACTCCCTTACGGAGTTCCTCTTCCATTCGTTTGCGTTCTGTGATGTCTTCAAATATCGTTACAAAATAGCCTTTTTCAACGCTGAAGGCAGAAATGTTGTACCATTTCTTCAACGGATCCATTTGATATTCAAATTGAAGCGACTCTTGGGCAAAAGATACACGTCCGTAAGTATCGATCACTTTATGGAGATTGCTTCCATTTGTCAGCCACAAGTCAGTTGCCTTTTTGCCTAAGTAGCTCTCTCTGTTGAGTCCGGTTATTCTTTCAAAGGCATCATTTGCTTCAAGGCAAACGTAATGAAGAGGGTTTCCGTTCTCGTCTGTTATAACTTTGTAGTATGCTACGGCTGTCAGCATTTTGGAGAACAAAATGGCGAATCGTGAGTGGGATTCGCCAAACGCTTCTGCCCATTTCCCTGTTAACTTCAAAACGGTTTCATCCGCACTTTCTTTATCGAAAGTCTTGTCGACGACAGATTTATCTTCCTTAGAAGGCGCGAGATCAATATGTTTCAACTTTGCCAAACTCTTCATAAGTATTAGCTTAATTTGCTTATTAGTACTATGAATTCTGCCATGAATTTAGAATTCATGTTTTTAGTCTAACAATGAAACTGGAACCCAAAACCAACTGTTTATCAATAAATAACTTGTTACATTGTATTGTCAACAAAGGCTGAGGGATGTTTTAAGTTGTAGATTTTTTGATTTTGAAATGCTTATATTTTATTTCTATTATCAAATAATACATACTGTTGTATTAAATTCCATGACTTAATTCATTACGTCTATAAACTCACATCACCACTGTAATTCGTGGAGAAGAACGCGCTTACGCCAGAAAAATTAGAGCGGTGTTAATAGAAGTGTGTTTCAAAAAAAAGATGTTGAATGAGAAGATCTAAGTTGGAAATTAATTTTGATATCCTCAAGATATTGATTCAGAAAGGACCCATGAAATTGACTCACATAATGTACGGAGTTAATGTGAACTGTGATGTTTTGAAAAAATATTTAGAATTACTAATAATCCGGGGTTTAATCGAAGCGCGTTTAGTTGGAGGAGAAAAGACAGTTTACTTGATCACACCCGAAGGTTTGGCATTGTCCAAAGGATGGAAAGAATTAGAACTGTCGTTTCCGATGATTGAAAGTGAAACCGAGGTACAGCCCCTTTTCAGGAACTCGGTTTCTATTAAAGTTTAAAGTTGAACAATTGAACGAAGATGAAACTTTTTGAAGACGAGACCTTAAGTTGTCAACAGACTAACTTATTTTCTAATGGTAAATATGGATTGAGCAAGTCAACTTACTCGAGGTTATACACCTCTTTAACGGCTTTTAGGGTTTTGGCTGGCAATCGCAATCTCTCTAAAAATTCAATATTCGCCCCTCTGGCTGGGATTACTTTTAAATATTCGTTGGGTGTGGATAAGGGTGCAGTTTAAGGTGTAACAATGCCAAAGCAAGAAAAAGGGAAATCCCATTCGATGCGTCCTGTCAGCAGGCGCCCTCCAAGCTGGTGCAAGTACCAGCCTGAAGAAGTAGAATCATTCATAATTAAATTGGCTAAGGAAGGCCACTCACTAAGCAGCATAGGCACTATCCTACGCGACCAATACGCCATCCCACTTGTTAAACCACTCACAGGCAAGAGCATAAGCGACACACTAAAAGCCTCAAACCTAGCTCCAACAATGCCTGAAGACCTATCAAACCTCATGAAGAAAGCCCAGAGCCTCGCAGTGCACATGGACAAAAACAAGAAAGACCTCCACAACAAACGCAATATGCAAATCATCGAAGCAAGAATTCACAAGCTCAGCCGCTACTACAAACGTGAAGGCGTAATCGCCAAGAACTGGAAATACGTTCCAAAAATCGCTTCAGTAACCTAAACGTCTCTTTCTTTACTTTTATTTTTCACTTTTTTGATGCACCAGCTTTAAATCCGATTACCACCTTTAGCTCGAAGAAGTGACTGGGCATGGCAACACAGCAAAAATCCATCGAAGACTTCTTGGCTTCAGCAAACGAAGCGGCAAAAGTGATTCTGGAAACGGTCAAGAAAGACGGTTTTATTCTTGCATTTTCACATTTGGACGCTGATGGAGTTGCCGCCGCAGGCATCATAGGCAAAATGCTCTATCGGCTTGACGCCCGTTTCCGCATCAGAGTCATGCAGTGGGTAGATGAGAAAATCGTCGGCGAAGTCATCGCTGACAAACCGCAACTTGTCATCCTTACCGACTTTGGAAGCGGCTACCTTGACCTGCTAAACGAAAAAATCCCAAATGTCAAAGTCGTCATCCTTGACCATCATCAAATAACAAGTAAAGTAGCCAACCCCAACTTTGTTCAAGTCAACCCTCACCTATTTGGTATCGATGGGGCAACAGACGTTAGCGGCTCCGGCGTGGCTTATTTTGCAGCTAAGGCTGTGAATTCGACGAACGTAGATTTAGCGCCCATAGCTCTCGTTGGTGCGTTAGGGGATATGCAGGACAAGTATGAACAGCGTAGCCTGCGAAGTCTAAACGAGATAATCGTTAACGATGGTGTCTCTGCGGGTTTGCTTAGGGTAGAGAAGGACTTGATTTTCTTTGGCAGAGAAACGCGACCCATCTACAAGATGTTGGCAACCACAACAAACCCGTTTATTCCTGGCTTGAGCGGTCAGGAAACTGAAGCCCTAAATTTTGTCGCCAATTTAGGTATACCATTAAAGCAGGGCGATAAGCTTCGGGCGTTATGTGACTTAACCAACGATGAACGCAAGCGACTATGTACCGCTCTAGCTGACTACCTGTTGTCTAAGGGCTTACATATGGAAGTTGACAACCTGATTGGCTACGTTTACATTTTAACCAAGGAAGAACCCAATACAGCGCTGCGCGATGGACGCGAGTTTGCAGTGGTTTTGAATTCGACAGGACGTATGGACCGACCGAGCCTAGGCATCGCCATCTGTATGGGTGACCGCAAAGCAGCGTTGGAAGAATCCAACAAAATTCTTGAAGACTACCGCAAAAACATCAACAAATACCTCGGCTGGGTAAGCGAAAAACCCGAACGCATGCGTGAACTCCAAAACATCTACGTGATTTACGGTGAGAACTTTATCAACGAAAAAATCATCGGGACAGTCTCCTCGATCATTGTTTCAAGCCTTGCCAACAACGAAAAACCGCTCTTAGCCTTTGCTAACATCGAGGCGGAGAAGGCTGCAAAGTTTTCCGGCAGAACCACTGAAGCTGCATTACGTAAAGGCGTTAACCTTGGCGATGTTATGCGACTTGCATCGGAAGCCAACGGTGGCAAAGGTGGAGGACACAACATAGCTGCTGGTGCACAGGTACCCTTGGAGAAGATTGACGCTTTTCTGAAGTTGGCTGATGAGTTGGTGGGTAGGCAGTTGAAGGGTGAGAAGCTTGCAGGCAACAGTCACGCTTGAGTATAAAGACCAGAAAACGGCGCAAGCGGTTGCCGAAGCGGTTTCACCTGACAACTTCAAAACCCCAATTGGGCTGAAAGTGAAGACAACTCAGGATAATAACAAGGTAGTCACCGAGATTGAATGCGACTGTAAACTTGCCACCTTCACTGCAACCATAGACGATCTACTCTTTAGTGCATCAACAGCGGAAAAAACGATTAAGACCATAGCCAAGACGAAAAGTTAACACTTTTTATTTTGAAAAAGCCAAAAAGACCTCTATTCTTGGCGATTCTAACAAACCTTCTATAGTTTCTGCAAATTATCCTATTAGGACCTGAGAGGGGACATAATTTTGTGTATGGCGATTTCCCTTCTGAGACTTTGCCCCAAAACTTACTTACTCATTAGATGTACCTAGGGCAACCACCTTTCCTAGCCACTTTTAACAATTCTGGACCGCGACCTAAGAATAAAGAACAACAACAGATCAATTTCTGCAAATTCAACTGTTGTTGTTCTTTCTTCAACAGATACAGAAAAGCTCCGAGACCAAAGCAACGCCTAACTATAGAGAAGAAGAAAAAAAGTGTTTACATCCAACAATTTTTCTTCTTTCAGGCAACAAATCTTTCTAGATAATCTATCCAAATAGATTGGTAACCTTTTAGAGATTCGGAGAATAGTTATGTTAGTGGTTTGTAAGTTAAGGCAAGTGCCCCTCCGATTATGCCGAAGATTGCACCGACGAAGTATCCGCCCATGCCAACAAAACTTATGGCTGAAAACACGACGATTACTATTCCCCATAGGAAATGTTCCTGAGGATGAATCCTCAAAACAAGCGCGCTCATCAACACGATTACTCCGCAAACAAAGCTAACAATTGAAATCGCTGTGAAGAAACCCGTTGAGGTGCTGTAGCTGCCCATGAAGTTGTGGTAACCATCCATCATACTTACGCAGTAGTTGCCAAATCCTCCCCAATTTGGTGCATTGGAGCCAAACCACACCAAATTCACCAAGCTAAAGATAAGAACGATTAAGGCTCCGACTAGTGAAATTACAAATGCCAACGTTAATCCCTGTTTTTCACTCATGTTTTCACCTCACAGAAACCTTCTTGGGTCAGTGTCTATGTCAACGATTGTGGGTTTAGTAGATTTGAGTGCTTTGTCAACTGCTGCCTCCAGCTCATTTGGTTCGGTGACTTTGATGCCCATGCCCCCTGAGTGTTCCGCGAAGTTGGCGAAGTTATAATCGAATAGGTCAGTTTGCCAACTCTCGTAGCCCTCTACTTTCTGCTCTTGCATAATCATTCCAAGCCGCTTGTTGTTTATTACAAACACTTTGACTGGCAAATTATATTTGAGCGCAGTTAAGAAGTCTCCTAAAACCATGGTTAAGCCGCCATCGCCTGTTAAACACACAATCTGCCTTTCAGGGTAAGCCAGCGCTGCAGCCAATGCTCCTGGCAAGCCAAAGCCCATCGTCGCTAAACCGCCGCTCATGACCATTTTTTGCGTTTTCTTCATGCGGAAGTTTCTGCCAAACCACCAGCAGTTCTCGCCAACATCAAGCGAAATTACTGCGTTATCGGCGATTTTTTGGTTTAATACCTTCATTATGTATTGTGGTCTTATTGGCTTGGCGGTTGGGTTTGTTTCTTTTTCGAGTTGTTCCGCCCAAGCTTGTTTTAGTCGTGCAACTTCAGTCAAGTAATCCATGTTTTGCTTTCGTGCGACGTTCTCTGTCAGCTTCGGAATCAGAACGGCGCTGTTGCCCAGCAAGCCGACTTCAACTGGGTACCTGCGGGCAATCATCAATGGATTAATGTCAATTTGCACAGTACGTTTTTGGGGAATCAGCGACAAATCCGAAAACGACGAGCCAATCGCAATGAGCAAATCTGATTTTGTCATGAGTTCACCTGCAGCAGTTGAACCTACACCGCCATGACAACCAACGTAGAGCGTTTCGTTTTCGTCAACGACACCTTTAGCCCTAAAAGTAGCCATAATCGGCGCACCAATCTTCGACGCCAACTTCAACAGTTTGTTACCTTGTCCTCTTGCGCCAAAACCAGCCAAAATAACTGGTCTACTGGCTGAATCGATAACTTTTGCTGCCTTTTCAATCACCCACTCCTCCTGCCCATACGCCATGTTGGGCATTCTGCCTTCAAACGGTAAAATCTCAGCTTCAAACGGCAACTTTTGTACATCGTTGGGAATTCCAATGTGAGCCACACCCTGATTTAGCAGAGCATGCTTAATCGCCAAAGTCGCGATCGTTGTGGTTTGCTCTTCAGTCATCAGAGTTTTGTTGTAGACTGTTAGGGGCTCAAAGAATGCTTGATGGTCAATTTCCTGTATTGCACCTTGTCCTATCTGTTTGCGGGGAACCATGCCTGTTAAGGCTAGAACAGGTGAATGATCCAGTTGCGCATCGTACAGGCCAGTCACAAGGTTGGTTGCTCCTGGACCCGAAATTCCAAGGCAAGCCGCAACATGCCCAGTTAACTTGCCGTAAGCTGAAGCCATAAACGCTGCAGTTTCCTCATGGCGCACCTGTATATACTTGACTTTGCCGTTGGTTTTGCGTATGGCATCCACAATACCCAGTGTTGATGTGCCGGGAATGCCGAAAACGTACTGTACACCCCAAGCGGCAATCTGGTTAATCAGAACTTCGGAAACCGTATGTTCAATCCTTGTTTTCTCTTCGGATTTCTCCGCCAAGAAGCACAAAGACTGATTTGGGCGCTCCGCAAACCGGACAAACCCATTCTTTTGGCAAATCAGCAAACTTCACTTTTTCTTTCGCGTCATCATAAACATAATTGCAGACCGTACACCTGTATTTCGCCATAAACAAACCTCAAAAAGCTATAAGAAACTAAATCACTCGGTACTTATCAGTTTATTGGAACTCAGACAAATCGAACAATTTTATAACCTGTCAAGCTCAATATTTACCGTAAAGAGTTGTAGTATTATGGAGAACTGGGATGTCATAATCATTGGTGCTGGCTCAGCTGGTTTAGCGGCTGGCATTTACACCGTGCGAAGCGGTTTGAAGACACTTATTTTAGATGAAAAGTTGGCTGGCGGAACAATCTCTGACGCTCCAACAGTGGTGAATTATCCGGGTTTTGCTGAGATAAGCGGTGGCGAACTTGCGGAAAAAATGACTAACCACGCCAAAAAGCTCGGCGCAACAATCCATGACATTGAACCGGTAGTCAGCATGGATCTTACAGGCGAAACAAAAAAGGTCACAACCTCAAGGGCCACCTACGAGACAAAAGCAGTCATAATTTCGCAGGGTTCACACTACAAGGAAATAGGCGCCAAAGGCGAAAAAGAATTCCGCGGCAGAGGAGTAAGCTATTGCGGAGTTTGCGATGGACCATTCTTTAAGGGCAAAAAAGTCATCGTGGTTGGCGGCGGAAACTCTGCATGCATCACAACGCTTTATCTTTCAGGTCTTGCAGCTCAGGTTACCGTAATCCATCAGACGGCAAGCTTTCCGGGCGGAAGAAACCTTGGTTTCAGATATAGCATCCAAAAGCAACGTAAGCATCCTCTGGAACACTGAAATCCAGGAAATCAAAGGCGACAAACAAGTAAAAACAGTTGATCTTATCGATAACACAACCCAGAAAACCAGCGAATTAGCCGTTGACGCAGTTTTTGTGCAGGTTGGCGAAGCACCTAACAGCCAAATAGCTCAAGCAAGCGGTATAGAAACAGACGAGCATGGCTACATCAAAATAGATATTCGACAACACACAAATTTAAATGGAGTTTACGCAGCAGGTGACGTAACTAACCACCCTGTTAAGCAGGTGGGTACAGCTGTAGGTCAAGGCATAACTGCGGCTTTGGAAGCTTACAGTTACATTAGACGACCATATTACAGAAAATAGAGAGAAAGGATTATAATATTCTCAACTCTTTTCTCATGTTTTCAAGAGCTTAAGCTAGCACGCTAAAGCGATTAGCGTAACAGCGGAAACGCGCATGAAAAGAGAGGTTCAAAATGAGTGAAAAATGTCTCGCTGTAGTAGAAATCAATCAAGACTTATGTAGCCGATGTTATGTCTGCAAATCAATCTGTCCTTACGAAGCAATAAAAGCTGATTCAACTGGAAAAGTTGAAATCAACAGTCAGGATTGCCAAGTTTGCGGCATATGCTACAGTGCTTGTCCATCTGCAGCCATAAAAATGCAGTATTACACTTATGATAACTTGTCAGAATTCCTTGAAAAGGCACAGGTAAAAGCCAAAAACGTTGACACACTCGTTTTGATGTGCCGAGGAAACTCGCCTTCCACAGGTGAAGTCCAAGACATCCTAAAAGAACAAGGATTGAAGGTTGACAACTACATGGCGTTGCGTTTGCCCTGTGCAGGTCGAGTTCCAACAGACTTTGTTTTTGAAGCCTTAAACTCTGGTGTAAAAAATATTGTTTCGATCCAATGTGAAGACCCATTCTGCCGCTACAAAGAAGGCACAAAAATTAACACTCGAAGACTCGTTTTAGCAAAAAACGTTCTCAAACAGTTAGGCTTCGATGAAGATGCGGTAAGGATTGTAAAGTTCTCTCGCAAAGCAGTTTACGACGTGCAAGCATGCGTGGGCTGCGACAAATGCATCTTCATCTGCCCATACGGCGCACTCGAATTCGAATCTTTCGGAACTCCAAAAGTAAATGAGGAAAAATGCACTGGCTGCGGCGCATGCCAACTGGTTTGTCCACATCACGCTATACAGGTGAAAGGCTTCGAGTTCGAAGACGTAGTTGATCGCTACGGCAAATCGCTTGCACAGTTAAAAGCTAAAAACAAAGGACCAGCAGTGCTCGCATTCGTTTGTCAATGGTCTGAGTTCTCAGCTCTTAGACAACCCAAACAAAGCGTTCGAAGGCAAAAACGTCTTAGCACTTGAAGTTCCATGCTTCAAATCACTCGACCCAGTACACATCATCAACGCATTAAACTGCGGATTCGACGGCGTCATGGGAGTTGTCTGCTCAGCTAAAGACTGCAAGCTTCAAGAAGGAAGAAGTGCAGCAGAACGCAACGTGGCTGCACTGCAAGTTTCACTTAAAAAACTGGGTTTGCTCGACCGATTTGAACTCTACGAGGAATCACCCAGATGCGCTGGCGAATTCGAGGCAAAACTCGATGAATTCTACAAGAAAATATGTGCTTTACCCAAACGTGAAGTAGCTGTGGAGGCGACTGCAAAACGTACAAAATAGTAAGTAAAAAAGAGCTTGTTCCGAAAATTAAATTGTTTGAAGTTGAAGCTCCAGATGTTGCGGCTCAATCGCACGCTGGTCAATTTCTAATCGTTATACACGGCAAAACCGGTGAACGCATACCCTTAACAATCTGCGGATACGACGCGGCGAAGGGAACTGTTTCGTTTGCTTTCCATGAAGTCGGCAAAACGACCAAAGACTTGGGATTGCTAAACCAAGGCGAATGCATCGACAACGTTACTGGTCCACTGGGCAACCCATCTGAAGTCAAAAACTTCGGCAAGGTATTGTGTGTGGGCGGAAGCGTAATGATTGCACCATTGCTACTGCAGGCTAAAGCCATGAAAGAAGCAGGCAACAAAGTAACCACCGTTCTTGGCGCACGAACAAAAGAGTTCATAATGATGGAAAACGAAGCTAAAGCACTCAGCGAAAAAGTCTACGTTGCAACAGACGATGGCACAAAAGGCTACAAAGGCTTAGACTTTCTCAAAGAACTGCTAAAGACGGAAAAGTTCGACCGCTGCGTAGTCATGGGTCCAGTAATCCTCATGAAAGACATCAGCGAAATCACCAAGCCCTACAACATCCCAACAGTCGTAACTTTAACACCCATAATGATTGATGGCATGGGCATGTGTGGAGTATGCCGAGTTACAGTCGACGGCAAAATGAAGTTCGGCTGCGTGGATGGACCAGAATTTGACGGTCACAAAACAGATTTTGACGAGTTAATCATACGTCAACGAACGATGCTTCCTGAAGAAAGGTTAAGTTCAGTATTGTCGGAAATGAGTGGAGGTTGCAAGTGTGGCAGAAACAAAGCCTAAACCAAAGTTGAATAAGAAAGCTGTAGAAATGGCAAAGCAAGAGCCTAAAGTTCGCGCTAAAAACTTCAGTGAAGTCGCATTAGGTTACACTGAAGCAGAAGCCCAAGAAGAAGCAAGCAGATGCCTTTGCTGCCCAAATCCTCAATGCAGAACCGGTTGTCCAGTGGAAGTTCCAATTCCAACATTCATCAAATGCCATTAAAGAAAAGAAGTACGCTGAAGGCATAGCAGCCATCAAAACAAAAAATGCGTTGCCAGCAGTTTGCGGACGCGTCTGCCCACAAGAAGTGCAGTGCCAAAGCAAATGTGTCATCGGCAAGATGGGTGACCCAGTCAGCATCGGACGCTTAGAACGTTTCCTGGCAGATTGGGAACGCGATAACGGAGCCCAGCTACCGCCAAAAGCACCACCAACAGGCAAAAAAGTAGCAGTTATCGGTGCAGGTCCAGCAGGCTTAACCGTTGCAGCAGACCTCGTGAAGCTCGGTCACGACATTACCATGTTCGAAGCTTTGCATGTCGGCGGAGGAGTGCTTATCGTATGGTATTCCAGAATTCCGTTTACCAAAAGCCATCGTGCAAAACGAAGTTAATTATGTTCAGAAACTCGGCGTTGACTTACGACTTGGCAATCTGGTCGGCAGAATTCACACCATCCCCGAACTCATGAAGAACGGTTACGATGCAGTATTCATCGGAAGCGGCGCAGGTTTGCCTCAGTTCACCGGTTGCCCAGGAGAAAATCTCGGCGGAATCTACTCAGCAAACGAATTCCTAATCCGTGTTAACCTCATGAAAGCATACCTGTTCCCAGAGTACGATACTCCAATACGCCTCGGCAAAAAAGTAGTTGTCATCGGCGGCGGAAACGTAGCCATGGACTGCGCAAGAAGCAGCATGCGGTTGGGCTCAGAAGTATGCTTGCTCTACAGACGTTCACGCGACGAATTACCAGCAAGACATGAAGAAATCGAAAACGCTGAAGAAGAAGGCTTAGTCTGCAAGTTCCTCGCTGCGCCAGTCGAATTCTACGGTGATGAAAAAGGCTGGATTAAAGCCATGAAAGTTATTGCGATGGAACTTACTGAACCAGACGCAAAAGGCAGAAGAGGAGTCAAAGAAGTTCCAGGCTCAGAATTCACAATGGACGTTGATACAGTTATCATCGCAATCGGACAAACACCTAACCCAATCATCCAACGTACCACAGGCGGCTTAGAAAGCGACCCAAAACGCGGAACCATCACTGTTAACGAAGTCGGCAAAACCAGCTTAGACGGAGTTTACGCAGGCGGAGACGTCGCAACGGGCGCAGCAACAGTCATCAGCGCAATGGGTGCAGGCAAACGCGCAGCCAAAGCAATGCACGAATACCTCACCAACAAAAAATAAACCTAAACTGAAAGTTTCTTCTACGAAAACCTTCTTTTTTAAAGAAAATTCTATTTTTCAAGATACTAATAGCTTCAAAAACTCGAATATGTTCTCAGTCTAAAAGAAAGAGACTAATTATTTGTCTACAAAAAATTTGGACTATTAGCGCAGGTTTACCCAACGCACCATCCGAACCGTTTCACGTCTGCTGGAGAAACTTTCTCTTCAATCATTAAGTCGCGCAGGCAGACTGGGTCAGTCTCCAAGTAGTCACCCGTACATGCATATGCTCTGCCTCTGCATCCGCCGCAGCTTTCTCGGTACTCGCAGTCTCCGCATTTTCCTTTCAGAGTTATTTCTTTGTCTCAGAGTATTCATGACTTTTGAGTTCTGCCAAATATCCATTAGGCTCTGCTCGCGAATGTTTCCCACTTTGAAAGGCAGAAAAGTGCAGGGATAAACGTCTCCGTTGGGACGCAAACTGAAGTACAGGGTTCCTGCGTGGCATCCGACGCCATGATGTATCCAGAACTCTTTTATGAGCAAGTCTTTGGGTTTGGTGCCGTGTGAGCAGTGCATTTCCATGGCGATTTCTGGGTAAAGCGGAATTCCGCCCGACATGGTGAAGACCATTTCGGTGTCTTCTTGCATTCCCTGCAACCACCGAATTAAAGTGACTCTTTGCTCTTGACTCATCGCTTGGTCCATCACGTCTTTTCCTCTGCCCACAGGAATCAAGTCGTAAACTGCAACCTCATCCACGCCCAAACTGGCTAAAAACTCAATGCGTTTAGGCATTTCACTGAACGTGTCTTTTAAAGCCATTGTAGTCACGATAACCTCTAAATCTATGTCCAAGCAGGTTTGGATGGCTGAAACTGCTTTTTTGAAGGTGCCTGGCAGGTTTCGTAGGTGGTCGTGGTTTGCAGGAACGACTGAATCGATAGGTATGCCTATCGCTTTGATGCCTGCATCCTTCAGTTGCAACGCAACTTGAGGCGTGATCAATAGTCCGTTTGAGAGCATTGCGGGAATGATGCCGTTGTCTTCGCAGTATTGGGCAAGCGTCAAAATAAAATCCTTCCGTAGCAACGGTTCGCCGCCGCTGAAAATCACTGCTTGAGTTCCCAGGTTCGCCAACTCATCTATCGCATGCATCGCTTCTTTTAAGTTAAGTTCGTCGGGCATGGCATCTCTGGCAGAAACATGGCAGTGCAGGCATCTGAGGTTGCAGGCTCGAGTTACAGCGTAAGAAACGATGAGGGGAGTGTTGGGGTCGCCTTTCAAACCCTGGCCTAACAGTTTTTGGCGAAGCATTAGTTCAAGCAGTTTTAAGGTCGTGCCCACAGCTCAGCGCCCCTTAGATTTTGGGTCTAATAAGCCAAAGTTGAATCGCTCTGCGCAGCAGCCATGCAACGGCGAAAATCACTGACACCACAATCACCGCAATCACCATGTTTGGTCCAATGTCAAACGCGTTTTCTTCAACTTTTGGCGGCGACAGGTCAGTTATGCGGACGTCGTCGATGGTTGCTAATCCGTCGTGTCCAAAGTAGTATTCTGTGCCGTTGACTATGTTGCCCTGTGGATTTTCAACGCCTTGTACCACGTTACGCTTTGTTCATAGCCGTTAACGTAGAGGTGCATGCCGCTGGAAGTTCGTGTGAATTCAACGTTAACCCACTGGTTTAGAGGAACAGGGTCGTTAGTCACGATTTCATTATATCCGCCGGTGTCAGTTAACACAAAGCCGCTGAGTGCTCCTTGAACGTATTGCTCGCCTTTTTCAGGCGTGCCCGCTCTTATGGCTAATCCGAGGATTCGGGTTGTATTCTGCCATGCAGCTGCTTGGTCAGGGTGGTTGCATTTCACGACGATGTTGTTGTAGGTGGCATTTTTGTATCCTGAAACGTTGATCCAGACATCAATCTGCACATACTTTTGGATGTCAAGGTTGGGTGAAACTGGAATGTAGATTGTTGAGGCGTTGGTGGAAAACCAACGACGAATTTTATTGGAATATAGACCAGATTGTTGCCGTCAAACTGGAATGCCTTGTCGAATTTGCCATCAACAATTGTTGGCAAGTCAGGGTGTCCGCTACAATGCCGTAGTTTACACCTGTTGAGTCAGGGGTACAATTGGATCCGCTCGATTTAACTTCGTTTAGTGGCCAGTTGCCCACTAAGTCTCCATTGTTTTGCGCTTTTACGTTTGCTATCAAAATTGGACTTAGCAGGCTTGCAACAGTATGCTAGAGTATGAATAATTTTGTTTTTTTACCCTTAAACATCTTGAAATCATACCACCTAATTGACAAAAAAAACGCAACTAATAGCTCTCCCTAGAGAACAGTCTGTTCCGCAAAAGGAACAGCATCTTATCTCCTTGCAAGTTACGGTTAAGTTGTCAAAAATCCAGCAATTAATTGGGAATTCACCTAACCTAAGACAATAAGGTGTCTGGGTTGAAGGGGTTGTAGTGTTCACAAACGAGCATGCCTCAATCCAAATCAATAACCCAACGGTAACTGTCCTGAGGCTTTTCCAACTGGCAAACCATATCACCGCGTACAGGTGTTCATCTAATTTTTTACGGGACCAAGTTGAATCAATCGGAAAAGAAAGCGTTATCAAAAACGCCAAAGTTGTCCTCACTGAGGCGGCGTAATTTTGAGCCATGCTTTTCTCTTTACACAAGCAAAAGAAGTAACGCCAGTTAATAGCAAACTGACAATGGCAAAAGAGTTCGACAGAGCACGGTCGCTGTTTCCTATGGTATCTAGCAGAATAGAAAAGCCACAGTAGAAGGCAAAACAACCAGTTGCGAATTGAAAAATGTGAAGACTTTTTCGCACTTGATACGCCTTAGTCTTAATCCAGTTTAAACCTCTCTCAATCTTCTTGTTGACATCGGGCAAATCATCCAAGAGCAAGGTTAGACCCGCTAACTCAAAGACTCGTCCAGCATTAACTGCTACACTGCTAGATTCCACAAGAAACAGGCTGGGTAACGGAATAGGCGTGAAGATGGTGACAAACGCCGAAGAGGAAAGCAGCACAAAAAAGCCATAAACATAATGATGAAACAGGAAACGCCCTGTGTGCAAGGCTCTGCCGATAGCGGCGCTCGGGAAGATGTTGATTATTGCGGCTGCGAGTGCAAACCAAAACAGGTTACCGTTGATTAACCATGGCGTATAAGGCTGCCAGTTGGGATAAGACCTGTAAAAGCCAAATATGATTCCTGCAACGGCCGCTACGGTAATGAGCGCGTTGAAGACTAACGCTAAACTAAAAGTCTTCTTTAAGATTACTCCAACAGAAGTTTCCATTTGCTGACCCTATAGGCTTTAAATCCTTAAATTTTTATTAAGAAGTTCTGCTTAACCGTCTTTTATAGGTAACGCATGTTCGGAGAAGAATAACTTGAAGTTTGAAATTAAGTATAAGCCTTCATACGCCATGCTGGTTGCTACGCTTGAACAGGGCGAAACCATCACAGCTGAAGCAGGTGCCATGACTTACATGGAACCAACCATCGAAGTCCACACTCGTAAACGAGAAAAAAGCCTCCTTGGCACGTTAGGCTTAAGCCTCATCGGCGGGCAATCATTTTGGGTCAACGACTACACCGCCACAAACGGCCCAGCAGAAGTGGCATTTGTTGCGGCACCGGTGGGTGACATCAAGCAACTAGATATTGCCCCTGGCAGCGGTTATGTCATCCAGAAATCTGCTTATGTGGCATCCACATCGGGTATTGATCTGGATGTAAAGTGGGAAGGCTTCACCAAAGGCTTGTTTGGGCAAGGCTTGTTCATGCTTAAAGCCACAGGCAGCGGACAAATGTTCATCAATACGTTTGGTGCCATCGACACCCATACCCTTCGACCAGGGCAAACCTTAATCGTTGACAACTTCCACCTTGTCGGTTTCAGCGAATCTTGCAGCTACAAAGTCACAAGGTTGGGCGGATTAAAAGAAACCCTGCTAAGCGGTGAAGGCTTAGTTACCCAAATCACGGGACCCGGTGACGTCCACATCCAAACCAAGAACATGCAAGAATTCACTGAATGGCTCTGGACGCTGCTTGAACCCAAAGTACGCAATGCAAGGGCACGATAGAAACAAACCTTTATCTTCTTTTTTGTAATCAACCAATAAATGATGAAAAAATGGCCAGCATCGGTTTAGGTATACTCTTAGGTTTCGTGGTTACTATGATTCTTGGAGTAATCTTTCCCGGTGCAGGTCACCTTTTAGGCGCCTTCTTGGGTGGAATAATCGCAGGGCTTATCGCAAGGGGCATAATCGGCGGCACAATGGCTGGTTTCGTTGCGGGCATACTCAGTGCGATTGTTTTTGCGATCCTAGCGTTTCTACATGTCATAGTGTTTGAAACAGTTAGACATGGTTTGTTAGGTTTTTTGTTCGGGGGATTAGCAGGTCTAGTGCTCGGAATTGTTCTCGCAGTCGTTGTCACTGTGATTGCAACCATAGGTGGCTTAATCGGTGGAGCAATAACACGGTAACCGAGTAGTTACCTGTCTAGATTAAACGCTTTTTCATGCCTGGTTTTCTCCGGTACCTTATCCAGAATCATTTTTTCCTCTGGTTTCTTGCTGAGCACAATCGGAGAGAGTTTTGCCGCCAGCTCCAGCGCCGAAGCCAACTTGCTGCTTCGCTCAGCATAGATTTCAAAGAGCACACCGCCTTTATGCACCGCACCGCCAAGCTTTGCATGCAAAACAACACCTGCCCCCTTCTCTTTAGGTGCCCCAGCTTCCCGCGCTATCCGCACAATGTCGTCTGTGCTTAGCCAAAGGACTTTGCCAGACTGCTCCGAACGCACTAAAGCTGATTCTGGACCTACAGGCAAATCTTCCGGCTTAATCAGTGGATTTCCTCCTTGAGCGGCTATGATTTCACGCATCTTTTTCATCGCTTTGCCTGAATCAACCATTTCCTCAGCAATGACACGTCCATTTTTGGCTCCGACCATTTCAAAGAGCATACCAGCGAGACTAACGGCTTTTTCACGCAAATCAGATGGACCCTTACCCATAAGAGTAGTTAACGCTTCTCTTGCTTCCAAGGCAGGTCCGATGCTGAAGCCCAATGGTTGTTCCCCAAAAGTTAACGCACACTGGATGTTTAATCCTAAACGTTTCCCTAAATCTATAAAGTCAGACGCCAAGGTGTAGGCTTCTGTTCGGGTTTTAATTTTGGCGCCCATCCCGGTTGGTATGTCGATGACTACGTGTGTTGCGCCGATTGCTTTTTTCTTGCTTAGAATGGAAGGCAAAAGCATGGGATCGATTCCCAAGGGGTATTCGACCTGGATGAAGAGGTCGTCGGCTGGTGCAAGTTCTAAAGATCCACCCCAGACTAGGCAACCGTTGGTTTTTGCGACAACTTCTTTGATTTCTTTTATGGATAGGTTGACTGGGCAGAGAGTTTCGACTCGGTCTGCCGTGCCTGCTGGCGAGGTGATTGCTCTTGAGGAGGTTTTGGGGATTGTGAATCCTGCCGCTGCCACAATTGGTACAACTATCATGCTGGTTTTATCACCTGGAATTCCGCCTACGCTGTGCTTGTCTAGAATGGGTCCTCTGCCAAAATCGATTGTTTTGCCAGTAGAAATCATGGCTCTTGAGAGAGATTCGGTTTCACTCGTGCTCAATCCATGGATGCTGAGCGCTGTGAGAAACGCGGCGATCTCGACTGTGCTTAAATGCCTCTCTACAACGTCCTTCACGATAGCTATAATGTCTTTTTCACGTAAACGTTCTCCATGCAGCTTTGCGCGTATGTTAAAGAGTGATTCAGGCAAAGGTGCCAATTGCACGTTTACCGTTTCGCCTTCTTTTACCCCGAGTGCGGCGACGGTTTCTTGGTAGAGTCCAATGCGATTTGGGGGAAAATAATCGGCGATGTTGGCGATTGCTATCATTTCCTGTTTTTTACATGTTATTCTAATCCTGTCTGAACTATGTACTCCTAAAAGACTGGCGGTTTGCTCGCTAAGTAGTGCGATTCTGCTGCCGCCGGTTGTAATCATCAAGGTTTCAACGCTTAACTCCATTTCAAACACGTCAATACCAATTGAGCTGGGAAATAGTTAAAGATTTTAAGGAAACCCTGTTTCTCAATAGCAGGCGAGGATTGCGCTTTGAAGTACCTTGACTTTGTTGATTTAACCTACGAACCCAAAGAAACCGAATTATTGTGTACTTTTCAAGTTGAACCCGAAGGCTTAGGCCTAAAAGAAGCTGCAGGCGGTGTTGCGGCGGAGAGTTCCATTGGCACATGGACAGAACTAACCACCGAGAAACCATACGTTAAACGTCTAGCAGCTCACGTCTTCAACATAAAGGATAATGTAGTCAAAATAGCCTATCCCCCCGAGCTTTTTGAGCCAGCTAACATGCCGAACATTCTAAGCAGCGTAGCAGGAAACGTTTTTGGATTAAAAGCACTAAAGAACCTGCGCCTCCTCGACATAGAATTCCCCAAACATCTCTTAGATAGTTTTAGAGGTCCAGCATATGGCATCGGCGGAATCCGCAAACTCCTCAAAGTTCCCAAGCGCCCGCTAGTTGGCACTATAATCAAACCTAAATTAGGTTTAGAGACCAAAGACCATGCAAAAGTGGCTTATGAAGCATGGCTGGGCGGCTGCGACATCGTAAAAGACGATGAGAACTTGAGCAGCCAGAGTTTCAACCCATTTGAAACCCGTTTGATTCAGACTTTGGAGAGCCGCGACAAAGCCCAAAAAGAAACAGGTGAACGCAAAGTTTACATGATAAATATCACCGCAGAAACAAACACCATGCTTAAGCGCGCCCAAAGCGTCCTTGACCAAGGTGGCGAATACGTCATGGTGGATATTCTCACATGCGGGTGGTCAGCTCTCCAAACGCTAAGAGACCAAAATTTCAAGCTCGCCATTCACGCTCACCGCGCTGGACACGCAGCTTTTACCAAAAACCAGGAGCACGGCATCTCAATGAAACCTATAGCGTCAATCGCCAGAATCATCGGCGTAGACCAGCTCCACGTCGGAACAGTTGTCGGCAAAATGTCAGAAACCAAAGCTGAAGTCCTCGAAAACATCGTTGCATGCAAAGCTGAAATGGGCGGTCTGAAACCAGTGTTGCCTGTTGCCAGCGGCGGACTTCATCCGCGCCTGGTTCCTCTTCTAATGGAGACTTTCGGAAACGACTTTGTAATCCAAGCAGGCGGCGGCATCCATGGGCACCCAAATGGAACAATTTGCGGAGCCAAAGCCATGCGCCAAGCCGTAGACGCCACATTGGAAGGCAAACCCCTTGAAGAATACGCAAAAAACCATCGGGAACTTGCTTGCGCACTAAAACAATGGAAGGCATAGATTATCAGCAACCCTCGCCTATGTTTTTGGCGGGGCAGAGGTCTATATCCATTGACTCTCCTCACTTTATATTATAAAAAGCGCTTCAATTTCAAACGTTGAAACAATCTATTCCATGAGTAGAATAAAATGTCACTTATGTGTCTGGTTTGTTGTTCTGCCTGTCAGAGGAAAATTTATGATTCTTCTACTGTTTTGTGAAGTGCAAAACATCGTTTTTTTAGCTAATTACTGTGAGAAATTAGCGATTTTTCACAATGTCAGTACATACTTGCCACTAATCCTTATAAGTGATCCCCCTATATAAAATGCGGATAGGTAACTCTATGTTTGAATAAAACATTGTTTGCCTATATAAAAAAAACAAAAAGAAAAATACAAAGAGGAAAAAAAATGAAAACAAAAAATGTAATCGGAATGTTATTGATATTCGCATTTCTAACATCCGTTATAACATCAGTACAAATAAGTCCGGCAAATGCACAAGCAGCAATTACACAGCAAACCTACGCTATAGCTGATGCAATACCCAACCCAACAGGAGTTGGACAAGCAACACTACTCAAATTCGGTATCTCTCAAGCCTTAGGCTCCGCCGATCTGAAGTGGACAGGTATTACAATAACCATCACAAAACCTGACGGTACCACAGAAACACTCGGTCCATTCAGCACAGACTCCACAGGCTCAAGCTTCACACAATATACACCTACCCAAGTTGGAAACTATACAATAACGACAAACTTCCCCAACAACACAGTAGCACTCCCTGGTTTCATGGATTTTGAACGAGGTTCCTATATTGCCCCAGGTACAATAATGCTAGCAAGCACAGCAACAATGACCCTTGAGGTCACCACTGAACCATTACTATCTTATCCAGGTCATGCTCTTCCAACTGAATATTGGAGTCGCCCGATCGATCCACAGCTTCGAGAATGGTACTCTATCTCGGGCAACTGGGTGACAATTCCAGAAAACTCAATAGCACTCTACAACGACGATGCACCAACGACCGCTCACACTCTATGGGCTAAAGACTTAACCACTGGCGGTTTAACCGGTGGATTGTGGGGTGATGGACAAGTTCCAGCATCTTCTGAATCAGGCGACGCATACGAAGGCAAATTCTCAGGCTCAATAATAATGAACGGAATACTCTACTACAACACAGCCGCATCTTACGAAGTTCCTGGAATCCAAGCAGTTGACCTACACACAGGAAAAGAACTTTGGTTCAAAAACGACACAACATTATCATTCGGCCAAATTCTATATTGGAACAGCTACAACGTAGACGGTGTATACACATACGTTTACGCAAATACTGGTTCAACATGGAATGCATATGATCCTTTCACTGGCGAATGGGAATTCTCCTTCACGAACGTTCCCTCAGGCATTGCCACTGTCCGCGGTCCAAGCGGTGAAATTCTAATCTACCAAATAGACTTCCAAAATCATTGGATGGCACTTTGGAACTCAACACTCTGTGGACTACAAACCACAACCGAAAACTCTCCAGACTTAGGTAGTTGGGCAAGCAACTCACACCAAAAGACACTCGATGCACAAAATCCAAAAAGCTACTCATGGAACGTAACAATCCCAGACGGAATTACAGCTGGTACATCCTTCTTCGCACCATTTGCAAAGGTCTACGATCAAGACAGAATTATGTCAATATACTTCAACCAAACGAATGTTCAAGTATGGGCACTAAACCTCGCAGGCTTAACAAAAACTTCAACATCAACATCATTACTCTTCAATGAATGGTGGTCAGCACCCTCTGAATGGCTCACAGGCTCAAACACATTGCACTATGATGGAGCAACCAACTATGTCCAAGATGGCGTTATCGCAGTTTGGGACAAAGAACTAAGAACCCACTACGGCTTTAGCGTGGAAACAGGCAGATACCTATGGGCAACTGCCTCTGAAAACTACTTAGACATGTACGGTTGGGGCAACGTTGAACACACTTGGTACTATGCATATGGCAAACTCTACTCAGTCGGTGTCGCCGGCATACTATATGCTTACGACCTGAAGACTGGCGCAACAGCATGGACTTACCAATTAACCGATCTCTACAATGAACCTGTTACTGGCGAGAACTGGTGGGGCTGGATTGACCTTATCGCTGACGGCAAAATCTACATCGGAACTCTTAGAGCACTCAGCTGAACAACCAATACCAAGAGGCGCACCCTACATCTGTGTTAACGCAACCGATGGCACAGAAATTTGGCGAGTTAACGGCATGTACCGTGAAACTCGTTGGGGCG
Source organism: Candidatus Bathyarchaeota archaeon (assembly GCA_963770845.1). Classification (GTDB taxonomy): domain Archaea; phylum Thermoproteota; class Bathyarchaeia; order Bathyarchaeales; family Bathycorpusculaceae; genus Bathycorpusculum. The sequence goes on from CAVYRC010000001.1 coordinate 105,545, forward strand.
GTAACGGCATTATCGGCGACAGCATCATTACAACCATGGACACATATGACCAACGTATCTACGCAATCGGCAAAGGACCATCAGCACTAACAGTCAACGCTCCTAGTGTTTCAGTTGATTTCGGTAAAACTATCGTAATACAAGGCTCAGTAGCCGACATTTCACCAGGCACTCAGACCGATGCATATCAAAATGCGGTTCCCCAATGGTGTTCCAGCAGTATCTGACGCAAGCCAGAGCCAATGGATGCTATACGTCTACAAGCAATTCGAATGCCCAACCAACGCAAGTGGTATCCCATTAACTGTTAGTGTCCTTGACGCTAACGGAAACTACCGCGTCGTTGGCACAACCACAAGCGATCTCACAGGTGCATACAGCTTTAGTTGGAAACCAGATATCGCAGGCAAATACACAGTCTACGTTACCTTTGCAGGTTCTGAAGCATACTATGGATCAGTCGCTCAAAGCGCCTTCTTCGTTGAAAACGAAGTAGCAGCAACCGCAGCACCAACACCAGCACCAGCATCAACCGCTGACACATACTTTATCCCAGCAGTCGCAGGTCTATTCGTCTTAATCATCATCGTACTAGCTCTGCTAGTAGTAATGATGATAAAGAAACGACCATAAAGCAATACAAAAACACTCAACAAATCTTCTCTTTTTTTTATTACTTTTTTCAACTGACATTTATTAATTGAACAAAATAGTAACATTTTGCGATGCTTATTTCATAACATTTGTTTAGACTAAGTGCTGTCATTTTGACTCCTGAATGCGTATTGGCTCTAAAACGTCACGTTGGATAGCCTATTGCTTGAGTGTGAAATGAGTCACCTGTAAGCACTAGTTTTTTGTTAGGAGTATAATGAACAGGCGAACAGCTTCACTAGAAATTCTTGTTAGTGCTTTTGATAGCCTTATAACTAGAAGAATCGACGTTTTATCCATAATGCTATAAAATTAGTCGTTTTTTCTGGTGTCGGTACCCTCTTGCCAGTTAGTTTTATAAACAAATTACGTAATACATAGTAGGAATAGGCAGGTCATTGTTTAAACATAGCCATGTCTGCCTATACAAAAAACCAAAAGGAAAAATGCAAAGAGGAAAATATATGAATTCTAAGAAAATATTTGCAATTCTGCTAATAGCAGCATTCATTGCATCAATAGCGGCAGTTATGCCTATCCCGCAAGTACAAGCACAAACAACTCCAACACTAGTAACTTATCCAATAATCGACGCCATACCCAATCCAATAGGCGTTGGACAAGTAACACTTCTAAAAACTGGAATTCTGCAGCAAATTGCCGGTGCTCTCAACGGTTGGACTGGCATAACAATAACCGTAACCAAACCAGACGGCACAACCCAAACACTTGGACCGTTCAAAACAGACTCAACAGGATCGACCTTCACAAGCGTACACACCCGATCAAGTAGGGACATACGTTTTAACGACAAACTTCCCGGAGCAAACCAACCCAGTTACCTTCTATAACAATGAAGGAGGCAACACAATTGCCGCAGGCACTATAATGAAAGCAAGCACCGCAACAATGAACCTTACCGTACAGCAAGAGCCCTTGGCATTCTACCCAGGTCACGCTCTTCCAACTGAATACTGGAGTCGCCCGATCGACCCACAACTTCGAGAATGGTACTCTATCTCAGGCAACTGGGTTGACGAGACCAGACAACTCGTTAGCACTCTACAACGACGACGCGCCTGAAACAGCTCATGCACTGTGGGCACACCCAATAACCACTGGAGGCTTAATGGGCGGTCTATGGGGCGACGGACAGGTTCCATCAAGCGCTGAAGCAGGCGACGCATATGAAGGCAAATTGCCAGGTTCAGTTATACTCAACGGGATTCTCTACTACCAAAGAACAGATACCCGAAGAGAAACTGCACCAGCAATTATTCAAGTCGACTTGCACACTGGCGAGGAATCAATGTTCAGAAACAACACCATTCTGTCATTTGGCCAAATATTCTACTTCAACAGCTATAACTATGACGGCACATACTCATACATCTGGTCCATATCCGGCAGCACTTACACAGCCTACGACCCATTCACTGGCAACCAACAAATGCAAATAACCAATGTCCCATCAGGCACACGATTCTTTGGACCCAGCGGCGAGTTCTTAATCCTACAAATCGACTACGCGCGCGGCTGGATGGCTCTCTGGAACGAAACCGACTGTGGACTACAGAACGCAGCTGTTGGCACACCCGACTATGGCAGTTGGGGTAACACAGCCCACGGAAACGCAGATCCCACACCAAACGACGGTTTAGGACCATTTTTGAATGGCACTAACCCACGATGCTACACATGGAACGTTACTATCCCTAAGACCTTATCTGTTCCAACCAGCGGAATCGGCGGAGCAGCTCTGAAGATTTATGTTGAAGACAGAATTGTTGGCATGATGTTTAACCGAACATATGTCAATGTATGGGCTCTTGACATATCACCGGGGCATGAAGGTGCAGTCTTATTCAACAAGAATTGGTCGCCACCAGCAGAATGGAACGATGGCTCTAACACTTTAGCATACACACAGGCAACCAACTATGTCAAAGACAGCACATATGGTAACGGCGTAATTGGGATATGGGACAAAGAGCTTCGAAGACACTACGGCTTTAGCGTACAAACTGGAGACTACCTCTGGCAAACAGACTCTGAAATCTACTTAGATGCTTACGGCTGGGGCAACGCAGAGCACACATGGTACTTTGCATACGGCAAACTATACTCAGTCGGAGTAGGCGGCATACTATATGCATATGACTTATCCACTGGAAAAACGGCTTGGACATGGGCAATGTCCGATCCATACAAGGAACCTGTTACTGGCGAGAACTGGTGGGGCTGGATTGACGTTATTGCTGACGGCAAAATCTACATCGGTACACTAGAACACTCAGCTGAACAGCCAGTACCACGAGGCGGACCGTACGCATGCATTAACGCAACCGACGGAAGTCAAATTTGGCGCGTAAACGGCATGTACCGTCAAACCCGCTGGGGTGGCAACGGCATCATCGGCGACAGCATCATAGCTACAATGGACACCTATGACCAACAAGTCTGGGCTATCGGCAAGGGTCCAACCGCATTAACAGCAACAGTTTCACCCAAAGTTACAGTGCAAGGCAGCAGCATCCTAGTGGAAGGTATGTTAACCGACACTTCCCCAGGCACTAACGACCTCGTCATGAAAGAACGGTTCCCCAACGGTGTACCAGCAGTCTCTGACGAAAGCCAAAGCGCATGGATGCTATACGTCTACAAGCAATTCGAACGTCCAAACAATGCAACCGGTGTACCAGTCATAGTCGATGTGATCGATGCTAACGGCAATTTCAGGAACATCGGTACAGCCACAAGTGACGCAAACGGAGTCTTCAGCCTTGATTGGAAACCTGACATACCCGGCAAATACACAGTCTACGTTACCTTCGCTGGCTCAAAGGCGTATTGGGGCTCATTTGCTCAAAGCGCCTTTGTTATCGACGCATCACCAGCAGCAACCGCGGCACCAACAGCAACTCCAACGTCAGTGTCTGAGCAATACTTCATTCCAATGTCAGTTGGCATATTAGTAGCAATAATCGTTATCGGTGCAATTCTTGCACTGTTGCTGCTAAGGAAAAGACCATAAACGACAACAAACAAAAAACAATCCCTCCCTTTTTTATTTCTTTTTCTTTCTAAGGCATCGATTTTAGTTTGTGAAATCTTGAAATTCATATTCTATTTTGCCAAATTCGCATATAGAAAAATGAAAACCAAAACGGCTCTTAAATTACTTGCAAAGTTAGCGGAAGAAAACCCAGGGAAACTTGCGACGCATGACTTCCACGACCACTTGCGGGGCAATTATGCCTTCTTCGCAAATTAAGCCGTGAATGTAGCGGTTTGGGGTGACGTCGAAAGCAGGGTTACGTATGGTGAGTCTTGGTGGCGCTTCGCTCCAAACTTCTGAGGTGCTTCTTTGCTCGATTTTTTCACATTCGCCGCCAAGGGTTTCCGGGTCAAATTTGAGAAGTTCCGAAACCGCATAGAACGGTTTGCGCGCCTCATGAGCTAACACTGCTATCGCGCTTGTTCCAATCTTGTTTACGACGTTACCCTCGGAGGTTATTGCGTCTGCGCCAACGACCACAAAGTCTGCATCGCCAATGTATGTTCGCGCTGCCGAATCAACAATGAAGGTGGTTTCAATGTCTAAGTCTACAAGCTCTTTGGCGGTTATTCTTCCTTGAAACGCAGGGCGCGTCTCGGTGCAGATTACCTTAAAGGTTTTACCCTGGTTTTTTGCCTTGGCTATCATGCGTGTCACAGTTGAGGAGTGACAGTGGGTAAAAATAACCATGCCATCGCGGATTCGTTTGGCACCTATTTCAGCTGTGCGTTCCCTTGAAGCATTTAAGTCAGCCAAAAACTGGTTTGTAGCAGAAATAATCAGACGGCTTAACTCTGTTACCTTTTCTGTATCTGCATCTTGGGCTTTTGTGTATATATAGCGGATGGCGTTTCGCATCAATGGCTCAGTTTCTCTGGAGGCAGTAAGGATGATTTGAGCTTCTTTAAGTTCGGCAATGAAGGCGGTTTTGTTTTTTGCCTTGGTTTGTTCTGCTTGGGTTTGGATGGCTTTGACAGCGGCTATTGCGACGTTCCGGGCGCCTTGAACTTGCAGTTTTCTAATTCTCTCCGCTGTGTCTTTGACTATTTCTGCCATAATGCTTCACCCTATTTTTAGTCTATTAGTGGAGAAGCATATAAGCAAAACCGTTACAAAGACTTAGTGAGTGGTATGTTATCTGACCAAGATGCCATAAACAGTATTTTGCGTCCATACGTTCAGCCATGGTACGTCTCAATCGAGAACCCTGCGAAAGCGCAGCAACAGATGCTGGATGATTTGGTCCAGAAATACCAAACCACTGAATATGGCCAAAACCACAACGTTATCCAAGTCAAAAACATTTCTGATTATCGTACTAATTTTCCTATAATTAACTATTCAAGGCTCACTTCGTATCTGATTGAGGTAAAAGAACGTAATTACAAGGCGTTTTTATCTGAACCGCCAGAAACCTGGGTTATGACGCGAGGTTCAACAGGAAAATCAAAAGTCTTACCCGCAACCCAAACCCATCTAAAACAAATCTACAGTTGCGGTGCAAGAGGACTCATTAACTATGCCGTTAGGAAAAAAAGCTACGAAGTCTTTCTGGGCGTAATACTCAACTTAAATTTTCCTTCAAACGTCCACACTATGGATGTTGATGGCAAACAAGTTACTTATGGCTACAGTTCAGGGACCTACGCGCGGCTTAATCCAATGTTTGATAGAGTGAGCCTTTTGCCAAGACAAGAAGAAATCGACGCTCTAGGAAGCGGCGTCGGAAGATCGGACTGGGAGAAACGCTTCGACCTTGCTTACCAGATGGCACAAAACCAGAACGTAACTGCAGCCATGGGTGTAACCCCTGTAATCCTATCCTTCGCCAGATACGTTAAGCGTAAGTACGGAAAAAAACCCACAGACATATGGAAAACCCAAGCAATATTTTGTACCAGCGTTCCCAAAATCCATTTCAAATATGGACCTATCCTCAAAAAATATTTTGGTGAAGTACCAATCGTGGAAATGTACACTGCCACAGAAGGAGTCTTCGGTCAACAACTCGACGATTTACCCTACATTACACCAAACTACGACTCCTACCTGTTTGAAGTTGCAACCGACATGGGAGTTAAGATGCTACATGAACTAAAACGGGGTGAATGGGGTAGCCTGATTGTTTCCTCATGTATGTTCCCACGCTACGAAATTGGAGACTTAATTGAAGCTGCGGGAAATAACTATTTCCGAGTATTTGGAAGAAAGAAAGCATCAACACTTCTGGAACATAGGCTTTACCGCGCGTTTTTAGGCAGGATAATTTAGGGCGGTTGCGGAGAGCGTCTACGCGCAATTAAAGCAACATAGATGGCACCGACAATGATGATTAAGCCGATGATTAACAGCATAACTGCCCAACTTTGACCAGAATTCACAGTAAAATAACCGCTTATCTGCAGCACAGAGAAAAGACCAAGCGTAATAAGGATTAGTCCACCAATTAAGTAACCGATAAAGCCGCCTTCGCCCTTCTCTTGTTTTTCGTCCCGCTGGGGACGTTGATTTTTCTCTTGTTTTTCTTGCTTCTCATTCTTCTCCGATTTCTCATCCCGTCGCCGATATGGCTGAGCTGGTGGAGGTATAGGTTGCCCTGGTGCCGGCACTCTTAAAGAAGCCCCGCAGCGTGGGCAAAAAGCCATAGTTTCATCCACTTTGTTGCCGCATTTTGGACAATACGACATATTTTCATCCCAAATAATAGTTTAACTGCTTTATGTATTTAAAACATGCAGTTAGTCGCCTAAAGAGAAAAGATATATGTGGCAAACCATGCATTTTTGGATGGAGAAACTTGGCTTGAGGATTGACTTTAGTTATGGTTCGTTAACGGACGAACGAAAAGAAAGCCTTCTGACAGCCATTTACATCGGATCTGTCTTCATAATCTTAGCTATAGTTTACTACATCAACATATCCGAAGACCTTTGGAATGGCTTGATAAACTTTTTCACCTCACTTACCTTGTCCGTGGTTCCCTCAGCAGGCATTTCTTTGCCGGCGCCTGCAAACCCAGCTGATTATATGAACCTGTACAATGCGGCTTTCCAGTTTAGTATAGCTGTAGGTTTCTTAGAAATCGTTATCTTAATTCTGAGAGTAGGCTTTCATTCGCCTGTTTCGCGCAAAGCTGAAACCATAGAAAACATCGTGTTTTGGCTTGGTACAAGCTACCTAATAATTACTTACCTAGTTAACATGACTATACCCAGCGAATGGTTTGTTTTCTGGGCAGGAATAATACTCATCTTTGGTTTAGCACTCATTGCCCGAGCATTTGTCTTGTTGGCTAAGCGCTAGGTTTATTTCTTCTTTAATTTTAGTTTCCACCAGAGCTCCATTATCTGGTGGAACATATTCCACGAGTCCTTGACCAGGCTAACTTTTGTACTCCTGCCGCTTTTCCATTCCACTGCGATCTCTTTTATCTTAAAACCCTGCCTGTAGGCTCTAACCAGGATTTCTGTGTCCCAGAACCAATGAGTTGCCTCAACCTTATCAAGCAGCTCCAGAACCGGCTCTCGTTTGAAGGCTTTAAAACCACATTGGTGATCATGAAGTTTAGAGCCAAGCATGTGCCTTACCAGGAAATTATAAGTCTTGGAACTTAGACTTCTGCTAAAGGTGCGTTCAGCATTGCTTTCGGGCAGCATCCTTGAACCTGTAGCGAAATCGTAGCCTTCAACAGTGATGGCTTCAACCAAGGGCCTAAGATAGGTAAGACTGGTGGCTAAATCTAAATCCATGTAAACCAAAACTTGTCCGCGGCTTTGCCTAAACGCGTTGTTGAGGGCAGTTCCTCTTCCCAACCGTTTTTCACGATGAATGTGCTTAACACTGACGTTTTCTTGTGAGAGTTCTTCTGCACGCTGAGCGGTGCCATCAGTGCTGCCGTCTTCAGCAATAACAATTTCATAGGAATCGGTAAACTCTTCTAGGGTTTTGATGGTTTTTTCTACGGCTGGTTGCAGGTAGTCTACTTCATTGTAGGCGGGAAGAACCACCGAAATGTGCAATTGGTTGATGGGTTTGTTTGTTGTTGCAGTTACGCGTAAGCCCCCCAACTTGGGAACCATCTGAGATAATTATTTATGAAGGAAGTTGAAACGGGAGCGCCTGAAATCACAGGGTAAAAGAGCAGAAACACCGCTACTGCGCCCGTAAATATGGTTATAGTAGCGACCTTGCCCAGTCGGGTATTCCAGTATTTGTTGATAAAGTATGTTGTTGCCAAGCAAATCAGGGGCACGCTGAGGTAGTAATGGTAGATGTAGGTTGCTCTGCCAATAAAAACGTAGGGCAGCCAAGAGAAGGCAAACACGACCATTATGAATATAGCTTGTGCATCCCAGCCGTTTCCACGTATGCTAACCTGTTTTGCCACAGTTGACTTGGAGATTCTGCTCCAAAGGTTCGCTGCTAATTCTCTTCCATGAATGGCTCTTTCAGCAAGAACAAGTATCAATGCAAAGCCAACCCACCAGACCACGGGGTTACCGAAAACAGAAATTGTAGAAATGATGTTGTTGGGCAGGTAAGTAATGTCAAACCATCTTGGAATTGTACCTGTACCCAGCATTAAGGGCCAAGACCACCATGGCGAGGAAGATGAATCAACAACGGAACCCCCGTGGAAGCTAAGCATGGCAAACTGCAAGTTAACAATCGCTGGGAACGAATCGCCTAAGAGCATGTCGGGGATGTAGGTTGCGAAGTAAATTAAAGCAACAAGACCGATGCATGCTACAAGAAGCAGGAACGGATGGTCAAAGAAAGCAACGTATTTGTCGGCTAAACTTCCTTTGCGTTTCCAGAGCTCCCGTAGTCGAACTGCCGCTAGCAACACAAGCAAACCTAACGCCGGAAAAAGCGGGAACCCAAACTTTGTAGAGAAACCTAGCGAGAAGAAAACCACAGCCATAATCAGTGGCAAAACCGAAGTTTCTTTCCAGCCAACCTTGAGGACTTTCATGAAATAGATTAAGAAGAATAATTGGGAAAGCAACGAGAAAAATATTAGGTAAGTGTCTACGGTGCCGATACGTGCCATTGTGAAATGCATAAAGTCAAACGTCATAAGGAACGCCGCTGAGAAGCCACCAATCCATGTTCCAAACAGTTTCTTGCCCAACAGGTACATAACCGCAACTATCAAAGTTCCAAATATCACTCCCATTATTCGCCAGCCAAACGGTGTCGCCCCGACGGCTGCTACTCCAACCGCCTGAATCAGTTTTCCTAAGTCTGGATGGGTTCTTTCGTCAGGTAATTGGTGGTTAACAAATTCGACTGCAGACCTGGCAAAGTAAACTTCATCAAAGTACATTTTTGACATGTATGTCGGTGGAATCTCAAGTGAACCCTGCTCATCGACAAGTTTGAGCAAGGTTGTGTCCGTGTCGTTTTCCCCTGTTATGCCCACGATGGGAATTTGCTGGTTGGCAGGATTTGATATGCCGATTTCTGAGACCGCGATGAAGGGTGAAGGTTGCTGGTCAGTAGGGGTTAGGGACAGACCAGTAGAAGTCCGGTCGTGAGTCATAGATTTCAGCTGTAACATTGAACTCTAAGTACTGGGTGTTTACGTTCAAGGGCAGGTCTTGCTGGACCATATAGTCCGTTGCTCTAGGTTGAAGTCCATTGGTGAATTGTCCTATGTAGCTCCAGTTTCCAGGTGTACCCGACGACACTGCGAGCTGAGGCGTTGCCGCTTTGAACCCAAAAATAAACTGTCTGAACCTGTTGAACTGAACCTAAATCTACATAGAAATTCTGTGTTGTGGTGCTTTGCCAATTTGTAACTGGCGCTTTCACTTCGCCCACGTTCCAGACAGCGATGCTGAAAAAGACAATTGATAACAGAACCATCGTTATGATGTCTTTCTTTGTGATTTTTAAGTCGAAGTTCAATTCGCCTCACCTATAGGTTGGGTCTGGCTTAAGGGGGCAGTATCGGCTTTGAGCAGGGGTCTTCCTTTAAGTTCGTCCCACATTAGGACTGAACCATAAAGGAACATTACTAAATTAATAACGCTTACCGCTAAAACCACCAAATCCCCACTAGGAATGAATGCATCAAGATTCAAGTAGTAGAGAACGTAAGCTTGGTTTGCAAATAGAGTTGCAGTTAATACCACGTAGAAGACGCGGGCTTTCTTTACCAAGGGGAACATTAACGCTAAGACACTAATGACAGGGAATAGGTACCGCTCATGAATCCTTGTGGGCAACATAAAGAACGCAAAGAACAGCATAAAGGCGGCGAATAATGCTAGCCACTCACCTGAGACCTTGAAGCGTTTATGCAGTATATATAAAGTGAAGGTGGCAAATGCTCCAAACAACGCCCAACCTAAAACGTACAGGTTACCATCAGGGATCCATAACCCGAACGTCCCCCAGAGATTGAAAGCGTTGATTGAAGTGTACGCATAGGTGCTATAAGCGCCAAAATAGATGTTGCTTAGGAACGTTATGGGATTGCTCCATTCAAACGGTAAAATAACCGCGAATATTGTAACGACAAACGCAACCACAGAAAGAAGCAACCGTTTAACGCCACTCTTCTTATAAATAAGTAAGGCAACCAAAGGCAACAATGCAATGCCCTGTGGCTTAGTTAACAACCCCACTGCGAAGACAACCGCTGAAACTTCAGGCTTGTTTTTAAGCGCCAAAATAAGCGAGAAGACAAGAAAGAAAGTGTAGATTACATCAAACTGCCCCCAGACGGCAACGTTAAAGATTACCGCAGGGTTGAAAGCGTAGAGGGCTGTGCCGAGGAGGGTTTGTTTGAAGGATAATTGTTTTCGTAGGAAGAGGTAGATGAGGGCGGTTGTGGCTAAGTCGAAAAGAGCAGGCACCATTTTCAAGACATTAACAGCTGCTTGGCCGCTAAGTGATAGAGCATTGATTATAGAACCCGCTGACCAAAACAAATAGATGTTAAATGGTGGATAATCACACCAGCTTACGACGCTGTAGAATGGTCTTACGCCGTTTTGAGCGGCAGTGTTGAACCATGAAAGGTAAGTGTTAGTGTCGTTTTCGTAGCCTTGAATGGGAAAGAAGAGAACCTTGGCTATGAAGGCGGCGATGAGCAACATGGCTAAAATTGCGGTTTCGCGTTTGTTAAACGAGAAGCTAACCATGCCAACGCACTAGTTCAAATACTTGCATTCATGACATAAGAAGTTTTTTCCAAAACAGACTTTTCCTTTTTGAGAATCCACCTGCGGCGTGATCGGATCCTTAGCCAACCTAGAAAGACAGCCATCTTTAGTTACTGTATTGGGACAACTTGAAATTAGATGAACTGAATGGCTGATTTGCACGAGAACGTCGACGCTTTAGTAGGATTACACCGATAATAGCCACGATAATCACGGTGACTACAGCTACAATGATTGGCAAAGTTATTGAAGTGCTACTGGTGGACGTTTTGCTTTCGTTTGAAAGGGCAAATGTTGTTTTCAATGGTTGCCCCTTAAAGTTGATTCCCGTATCCATTGATTCATATCCGTCTTTTGATATGTTGAAGGAATATTGTCCCACAGTTACATTTGTAAAAGTGACATAGCCCGTAGAGTTCGTTGTACCCGCAAGCGTACTCATTCCAGTCGGTTGAGTTGTTGAAGAGACTGTTGCATTGCTCAAGGGATTGCCATCATAGTCCTCTATGCGCATTTGTACGGTTCCAGTGCTGCTTCCCGTTGCGCTCCGGGTTGCACTTGTATTGGTTCTTGAAGCTGGAGTTGCTGTTGGGTTTGGTGCTAATGTTGGTGCCGGGGTTGCTGTTGGAGGAGGTTGAACCGTTACTTGTGTGGTAGCTTGAGAAGTAACATATCCAGATTTTACTGCGCTCGCCGTGATCGTACAAGTTGTGGCTTTCGTGAAGCTTGGGGCTGTAAAAGTTGTTTTATAGTATCCGCTTCCTACCTCTGAAGTAGAAGTGAATGTTCCACCATTATCTGAGGTGAATCGCACAGTTGCACCTGTTACGGCGGCGTCGTCAGCCGTTATGAAAACAACTATATCCGTTCTTTGTCCGTTGTTGATGCTTGTCGAGTTGGCAGTCGCCGTTATTTGTACTGGCAAGAAATCTATTGTGTAGGTTGTCACGGTAGCTTGGCCAGTTGTGTAGCTTGAAGCTTGGGCTGTGATTACTGTTGGTCCTGCTGTATTTGTCACTGTGATTGCTCCTGCAGCTTGTGTTTGGCCGAATGGAATCGTTAGAGTTGAGCTGACACCACCCACTGTTGGCTGGGACGAAAATAGGTTAAGATTTACATCTGCTTGCGGGTCTTTTGCTGGTCTTCCCTGCGAATCTTGAAGTTGCACCTGTACCGACTGGTAAGTATTTCTGTCTGAGGGGAGAATTGATGGGGCGCAGTAGACTGCCAATTTGGACGGGGTGAACCCAGTTGTGGTTATTGCCTGTTGGCCTCTTAGAAGGTTTGTAGCTACCGCAGTTATTGTTGTGGAACCTGCCTTGTAGGTTGTATTCAAAGTTGCTATGGCGTAGGTTTGACCTGCCGGGATAGTTATCTCTGAATCTATTTGACCTATCGTTGGATCGGAAGAAGCTACAGAAACAATTGTATCTGATGGCGATGTTGATGTGAAGCCCGTTGAATTTTGTAGTTCGAGAGCGATTTGTGGGTAAGAGTTTTCGTCTGCAGGAACTTTCAGGGGTCCGGCAAATATCTTGATTTGATATGGGTTTGATGCTATGGGTGTTGTTGTGATCGTAAGTTGTTGTGATACATATCCTTGGGCTACAGTTGTAATTGTAGCTGATTGTCTTGCGCTAATTGATCTGGTTGTGAAGTTGGCTGTGGTAAAGGTTTTTCCTTCGGGAATTACGACGTTTTGTGTAACTGTTCCAACGTTTACTGTGTCAGAGCAAGAAAGAGTTACTTGTACGTCTCCTTTTGGGGCTTTTGCTGGGGAGCCGCTTGAGTCTTGTAGCTGAACCATTATGGCGTTGTATGTGTTTCCGTCGGCTGGTAGAGTTGATGGAAATCCATAGATTGCTACTGCGTTGGGAATTGGTCCAACAGTGGTCATTGAGGATTGTACAGTTGTGTAACCTGTTGCTGACGCTGAAATCACAGTGGTCCCTGGTGAGAATGTTGAGCTGAAGCTTGCTGAGGCATAGGTGGCTCCTTTAGGTATGGTTATCGATGGGTCTACGGTGCCTATATTGGTGAGGGAGGATGAGAGGCTAATGTCAGTGTCTTCTAGAGCCCTCGCAGGTTTTCCGCTGGAATCTTGTAATTGCACGAAAATGCAGGTGTAGGTGTTGTTGTCTGCAAGTACACTTGTTGGACCTAAGAAAATTCTAAGACTTGCAGGACCATCTGTCGCTGCAAGGGAAACGTTCTGATTGACAACTAAGAATGTTGATGCGAGAAGAGTTAGGGTGAGTAGTGTCTGCCTGATTCTTTTTTGCATGTTTCTCACTTTGCCTGTTAATTCTCTCTTTTCCTTTTACTGAGAGTAATTTGGCTATGGTGTGAGCTGGCTTAAGTATATTGTGTATTAATACATATTATAGATAAGTGATGTACAGTTCAACAAGAAACCCTGCAAAGAAACTTTAGGTGTCGTCAAAACGTCAGAATTCTGCCAAAATAGCGAACCTTTGCAAAGGATGATATCAACAAACAACTCCAAACTAAACAAGTCCCCCGAACAAGTTGGAGCCTTCGGCAGGATTTGGACCCGCGACCATTACCTTACCTAGTCGACATTATTCATGGAATATCGAGAAATAATTTACCAGTTTGCTAACTCTAATCCTTTTATGCATTTGAAGTGCTTGTCGCGTGTCAAGATAGCTTCGCCGTTTATCTTAGCGATTGCCGCTATTAGAATATCGATCTCGCCTATTAATGTCCCAGTTCTTTTTAGGTCAAAATAGATTCGTGCGGCTTCTTCACAGGCTTGAGGCGACAAATCAAAAATCACAAGACCAGAAATTGCTTGTGTGACATCTAAGACGTTTTCCTCGTGTCTAGCTGAGAGGTAAGCGCCTTTTAAAAGTTCGTAGACTGTAAAGATGGTAATAGCAATTCTATCATTGTTTTCGATTAATTCGTTGATCTTCTTGATTGCTTCCATTTTTCCCTTTAGAAAGGCAACCATAACGGTTGTGTCAAGAAGCGTCAACTATAATTCGAACTCTCTTGATTTTGCTTGCTCTCTATCCTTGAGAACAATCGCAAAAACTTCGTCTATATCGTCGCCTTTCCAAGTTCCCGCAAACTCAAGAAGCGATCTCTTTCGCTTTTTCTCTGCAACTCTCAAGACGACGTCTGAAAAAGATTCTCCAGGTTTCTTCATGCCCTTTAGTGTTTCGTATGCTTTCTCGGAGAGGGAAATAACTTTTGTCATGACAAATACTATGTGCATATACATATATATGCATAACTTAAATTAAGCGCCATAAAACATCGAAGGCGATTATGGAGCCTTCGGCGGGATTTGGACCCGCGACCATTACCTTACCAAGGTAACGCCCCACCGGGCTAGGCTACGAAGGCATTTTTCTTTTTCTTCTTGAAAGTGATTGCGGTATGCAATAAAGAGCTTACGGTTACAATATCATGTTGCAACAAAGAAGAACTCCAAAAACAATCCTTCTCCAACCGCCCACCCAATAACCGTGCACACCTGCACAGCAACATGCTCCCACACTCACACCCACACAACTCAACATAGCGTCCATGTTGACTGTGTGAAGCAAACGCTCTTCCCACACTCAAACCACAAGACAAAAAAAAGCCAAACCAAAAAAGCAAACAAACCCAAAGCCCACAGTGTAGTGTGCAATTTTTAGAGCCCCACACCCACACAAAGAGAAAAACAAAGAAATCAAGTGGCAAATAAATATTAAAGCAACCTAGCCTATTTCACACTGCGCAAACTGTGTGCAGGGGTCTCCAAGCCAGGTCAACGGAGTAGGGCTTAGGACCCTATCGCGTAGGCGTTCGTGGGTTCGAATCCCACCCCCTGCACCACGATGATTAAAATAATCAGAGTTTACAAGGGTTGTTTTTTGGACTTAGAACCTCCTCTTGTGGAAGAGCTTGTGTATGTTGAAGTTGGCGATAAAATGAAACCCCGCCTTCTATCAGTACGCAAGGGTCCTCTTCTGTTTTGGCAGTTTTGAGACGTAGTCGATTTTGTCTATTAAAAGTTTTTCTTCAAGTCGATTGTAGGTGATTTAAAAAAATGCTCAAAAAGACATTTTACCTCACAATAGAAGCAATTTGTATCAATGGGAAGGGAAGATTTAGCAAATCAGAACATAAAGTTGGCTTTTGAAAAATTCTGACCCCTGCGCTTATTTTTGGAATTTAACATCTATTTCTTTCCTTCGCATTTGGCGAAATCTTCTTTGAATTTCTTAATTCCAATTTCAGTTAGTGGATGATTCCACATCTTTGCTAAAACATCGGCTGGTATTGTTGCAATATGTGCTCCAACTTTGGCTGCTTCTAAAACATGAATCGGATGCCTAATACTTGCAACAATAACTTTTGTCTTAAATCCATAGTTCTTGTAAATTTGCATTATATCTCGAATTAAATTCATTCCATCTTCAGATATATCGTCCAGTCTTCCAATAAAAGGCGATACGTAGCTTGCACCTGCCTTTGCTGCAATTAACGCTTGACTTGCACTAAACACAAGTGTTACGTTTGTTTTAACTCCTCTCTCTTCGAGAATTTTTGCAGCCTTAATTCCTTCCTGAGTAAACGCAATTTTTACCACAATATTTTTTGCCCATTTTGAATATGCTTCTGCCTCGCGAACAATCTCATCGCACGTATCTGCATTTCCTTCAACCGAAATAGGTCCTGTTATTACTTTTGCAATCTCGGCAATTATCTCTTGTTGACTTTTTCCGCCTTCTTTTGCAATAAGTGTTGGATTTGTTGTAACTCCATCGACAACTCCAAGTGCAGCTGCTTTTTTGATCTGTTCAATATTTGCAGTATCTAAATAGAATTCCATAATTTTTCCCTCCAAAATGACATCATAATACTCAATTAAAACTCTTCCCCATTAATTGGCCTGCAATTCATTTTTGTAGTTCTCTCGAACGAATTCTGCAATTCCCTCTGAGTCAAGCCCATATTTTTTCATAAGTTCAAGCGGTTCTCCTGATTCGCAGAACATATTTTTTATCCCATGACGCTTTAACGTGCATGGGGTCGATTTTCCTAATTCGCTTAAAACTTCTGCAATTGCTCCTCCGAGTCCACCTGTTATTTGATGGTCTTCAACGCTAATTATCAGACCGGTTTTTTTCGCCCAAAATTTGATCACGTCCTCATCAATTGGCTTAATTGTATGACAATCAATTACTGCACACGAGATTCCTTCAGATTCAAGTTTCTCAGCTGCAATTATTGACTCATATACTTGTGGTCCGCAAGCAAAAATTGCTACATCAGTTCCATCTCGATAAACATTTGCCTTTCCAATTGTAAATGGCGTTAAATGCGTAGTAAACGCCGGCATTTTCTCTCGACATGATCTAATATAAACTGGATTTTTTGTTTTACTTGCTTCAATCGTTGCTTTTCTTGCTTCTTCAACATCTGCTGGAACAATGACTGTCATATTCGGAAGAACACGAGTAATTGCAATGTCTTCCAATGCTTGGTGAGATGCCCCATCTGGCCCAACTGTAACTCCAGTATGTGAACCATGTAATTTTACTGGCACATTATTATAACAAATTGAAACACGAATCTGATCCCAATTTCTTCCAGGCGAGAAAGCCCCATATGCAGAGATAAAAACTGTTTTTCCCGAAGAAGCAATTCCTGCAGCGACTCCTGCCAAGTTCTGCTCAGATACTCCAACTTGAACAAATCGATCTGGATATTTTTCCGCAAACCAATGTGTTCTCGTACTTTCAGAAACATCAGCAGTCAATACCCAAAGATTTGGATTTTCAGCTCCAATCTCAACTAATGCTTTACCAAATCCATCTCGACTTGGTTTCTTGTTCTGAGGAGCATCAATATTCTCGATCAGACCCATTTCCTTATTTATTTTTGATGAATTTACCATTTAAACACCATAAAATTATTTCCAATTTGCTTTTGTACTTGTCTACTCCCTCTCTTCATTTCCGTAGAACTTTCTCTCCTGCTTCAAGATCTTCTAAGGCTGTTGTTGCTTCTTTATCACCAGGCGATTTTCCATGCCACTCGGTAATAAATTCCATAAATGAGATATCTTTTCCAGGAATTGTATGTGCGATTATCATCGTTGGTTTATCGATTATCGTTTTCGCTTCGTTACACGCTGAAATTATTTGTTGAATATTATGACCATCGATATTAATTACGTGCCATCCGAATGCTCTATATTTTTCTTCAAGAGGTTCAAGTGGAAGAACATCTTCAGTAAATCCATCGATTTGAATATTATTTCGATCCATAATTGCAACTAAATTTCCAAGTTTAAATTTAGATGCTAAAAGTGCCGCTTCCCATATTTGTCCCTCGTTATGCTCACCATCTGAACAAACACAGTAAACTCGCCAACTCTTTTTTTCTCTCTTTGCAACAAGTGCCATTCCAACTGCAATCGAGAGTCCCTGGCCAAGAGGACCTGAACTATTCTCGATTCCAGGTAATGTTTCTCGATGAGGATGCCCTTGTAGTCTTGAACCCAATTTTCTAAGCGTCATTAACTCTTCTTTTGGGAAATATCCTGCCTCAGCGATTGTAGCATATAGTCCCGGACAAACGTGTCCGTTTGATAAAATAAATCGATCCCGACCTTCCCAATTCGGATTTTTTGGGTCATGATTTAAAACATTAAAGTAAAGTGCAGCAAAAACGTCGGCTAAACCCATTGAGCCTGCAGGGTGACCTGATTTTGCTGCATGAAGCATTTTAACAATACTTTGCCTAATATTATTTGATAGTAAATAGAGTGTCTTTATATCAGTAATTTTTATTGCTCCAACTCCAACCGATGGACTTAGCGCAAGAAGCGTTTGCTTTGGAGGTTCGGTAATTAGTTTTGGAGCTTCAACTTTTACTGGTTATTTTCTCCGAACAAGTTTGCGATTTATTTCGACCTCGTATTCCCGACTCATAGATATTCTGAACTGCTTCTGGAATACTTTTTGCCATAAAAATTGCACTTGATGCTGCAAGAATATTTGCTCCTGCTTCACTAGCTCTCTCGGAAGTCTCGGGATTTATTCCTCCATCAACTTCAATTTCGAGATCTGGGAATTTTGCTCGAAGAGCCTGGATTTTTGATTCGACTTCAGCAATGTACTTTTGACCGCTATAACCCAGGGTTAACGGTCATAATTAGAACTTGCTTGATGTCTTTATCATTAATATATGGATAAAGTTTTTCGATTGGTGTCGGCGGGTTAATGGCAAGACCTATCTTTCCACCGGAAGCGCGTGTTTTTTCTATTTCACTCCAATCAGAAATAGTCTCAACATGAATTATGTGCCTATGTTTTCCAGGAACTTTTGAAATCCAATTTTCAGGATCCTTAACCATCCAGTGGAATTCGTAAGAGATTCCTGAGGGAAGATTTGTTAAACTTTCAAGTCCGATGGTATTATTAGGGACAAAAATATTGTCCATGATGTCTATGTGAACAGTTGTAACGCTTGGCTTAACTTTTTCGATCTGAGCTATCAATTCTTCTCGGCTTTTTACTAAGATTGCTGGTATTACTTCTACGTCCATCTGGATCAACTGTTAAACCTGACTTTTTCTTACTGTTTGCTTAATATGGCTCGCTAATTTTTTGAGCACGCGTGTTACAACATGGATGCCACTAGC
>CAVYRC010000002.1:0-32628 GCA_963770845.1 Candidatus Bathyarchaeota archaeon
AAGAAGTGACGTGCATCCAAAGAAAAAGAGAGGTGTTTGAATGCTCTCCATTCAACAACAAAGCTGGCTAAATTTTCGTCTTTAGGAAGGGCTTTCTCCAAAACAATCTCTTTCGGTTCTTCATGTTGGATTAGCGGGGCTTTATATTCGTCCAGATCTTCAAAATAGTCGCGATATAGATGAACCACTTCAATATCCTTAATCCAGTAGACACCATCCTCTTTGCGTTCAATAATATCTAAATTATAGAGTTCAGAAATAGCCTTGTTAAGATTTTCACGAGTTAGTTGAGTATATTCTTGTATGCCTACCCAATCGCGGATGTTTTCTAATGCGATTGCTTCAAGGACTCGTCCTTTCCATGAACCGTAAAATGGTGGTTCCTCATTAATCATTTTCCATACGTCCTTTTTACTGCAATGTTTGTGTAGATATGCATTGATTTGAATTTAAAACATATTGCATAATGGACTGAGTTTTGTGTTTGTTTCTTATTTTGGTTTTTTTGTTGAGGAAAAGTAGGGTAGAGAGAAGTAGAATGAAGTAGTTGGGGTTTGGGAATTAAAAACCCGGGTTGGGTGTCGTAATAGGAGTCCAGTCGCCGTCATTCCAGACCTGTATTGCTGATGAATAGGAGTCGCATATTGCCACAGCATTCAATTTTAGCTGAGTATGAGGCGAGGGTAAATACTGAAGTGATGCTACAGAATCTGTGTCAAAAGTCACAAACTTGGCAGTGTATTCCTTAACACTATAAGCTGATATTATTGTCACTTGTTCTTCGAACTCTTTTGTTTGAATATTAAAACCATTTACATAAAGTGTAGATGTTGCTCTGTCTAGAGTGACAGCAAGAGGTCCGTTATTTGCAATTGTAAAGGTCACATCTCCCTCGAAATCTAAATAATTCTGTATCCAAGAAAACTTGGTCAATTCGATAGATATACCATTGACAGATTGTTCCATTTGTTTTTGCAACAGTTCTAATTCATTTTGCCGTTGTTGTTCTATTTGGGACTGCTGCCAGAAATAATAACCAGGTATTACAGTAACAACCAAAATCAGAACTAGGATTCCTGCATAAAGCCCTGTTCTCTTTTTCTTATTAATGGGTTGAGGGATTGTTTGCGCGTACGAGTTGAGTTGGGATGTTTGCGGTTGATATGGTGGAGGATTCTGGTGAGGACTTGATTGTCCCCTAATACTTTTTCCACATCTTTGGCACCAAATAGCGTCCCAATCGTTCTGAAATCCGCAACTCTTACAATAAATTCCTTGATTATTTCCGATTGATTCAGACAATTTTTTTACCCCATAACCGACATTGCAAATACATATTTCTTATTCGCTTGCACTTTTAAGACTTATTTCGAAAATGGAAATGTTCTTGCGTTTTTTTGCAGGTGCCTTTTCTAACATTGATAGAGAGACACACAGGGGACAGACATAGTACATGGGCGCGGGCGTACGTACGGGTTGGGGCTTAAAATTTTATCCAACACAATGTGGGACTGATTTGCGTTCAACTTCAGTTAGTCCTTCCCTCCTACGACGGCGGGGGGAAGGATTTAGGATGGGCAGGGGGGAAGTTATCAACACATCAAGCTTTCCTTAGAGACGGTGGGGGGGAACCATCGGCTTAAACGATGGGGGGAGTCGGAGCGCGTTACTCCCCGCTGAGAGCCGATGCCATTGGGCAAAGGCTCGGAGGCTTAGTATTGACGTATCGTTGCGTCGTGCTAAAGCCAAAGGCGCAGCACGTCTTCAAACATCTTTTGGCTAATTTTTCTCAGCTTCATCGTCTTTAGCTGTCGATTGATTAAAAACCTTAACTAAATTCTTTACCTTGTCAATTATCTCCGTTGCTAATTCATCGAATTTTTGTTTCTCCTCAGGATACTTGACAAGCAATTCACTAAATTGTTCTATTCTATGAGGGGAAAGCGAACTTTGAATTAGAATCATTTTTGCAACGTCGTTTTGGTCCAATTTTCCTTTGCTCACAAAGGCAAAGTATCCATAGTTAAACGCTTCAGTTCCAAGAATAGAAACCGTTCTAGAAGGTAATGAATTTTCTTTTTCTCTGGGTAAATTTCAATGGTTCTCTCAATTACGTTTTTTGTTTTCGCTCCTTCGCAAAGAGCAATTAAAGCTCCACCCTCAGTAACCCAATAACGCGGGTATTCTTGTCCTTGATAAATTTTAGAGCTCACTGGTTTGATTATATTCTTCTTTTCTAAATCATTAAAAGCATTCCAAGTTGATTTATAATGGCTTTTTAAAGCTTTTACAGTTTCATTGATAGTCTTAGGTTCGTTATTTGCTATGTACAAAAGCACTTTCTTCCGCAAAGGAGGCAAAAAAGTCTTCTTAGTTATCGGTTTTGAGTTATGATGTAGAGGCTTTGAATCTGACATATATCCTCAGCATTTAGTCAAGTTCACACTCACCCTATATAAAAGAAAATGGTTTCTCTTTTTTAGTGAAAAGATTGCTTCAAGAAATAGTCAAGGAGGTGAAATGGCAAGTAGAGAATGCCCTAATTGTCATAGTAAAAGAAACTGGAAAGATGGAATAAGGGAGACTACTTTAGGCTCAATTCAACGTTTTATCTGTCGGGAATGTGGTTTTAGGTTTAGCGAAAAATCATATAAAGACTATCTACTTACTGAGAATAGCCAATTATGCGCTAAATTAGAGGCGAAAAAATTGGACACTGCAACAGAAACAAAGACTGTTGCGGGAGATAAGAAAAAACCACTGAAAATAGATTTATTGCCTGAGGATATGCGCGGTTACATTGTGCAGTTCACGGCTTATTTAGAGCGGAACGGTTTTGATGAAGATATTACGTATCCTGCTATTTTGACTCGTCTTGTTGCTGCTGGTGCTGATCTGTTGGATACAGAGAGTGTGAAGTCTGTTATCGCTAAACGAAAAAAGGCGAACGGTGAACCCTGGAGCGGTAGCATGAGGATGATTGCGGCGTGTGCTTATGATGCTTTTTGTCGTATGCAAAAGATCACGTGGGAGCGTCCGACTTATCAGCAAAGCGAGATTGAAATTATAGCTCCTGACGAGAAGGATCTTGATACATTGATTTGCGCTGCAAGCAAGCGTTTTGCTACTTATTTGCTGTGTCTTAAGGAGACTTTTGCTGATCCGTCTGAGATTCTTGCTGTTGAATGGACTGAGTTCAAAGATAACGTGATGTACATTAACCATCCTGTGAAACGTCATTACTCTGGGAAATACGAGTTATCACCAAGGCTTGTCGGAATGATTAATGCTTTGCCAAGAGAGAACAAACGGATTTTCCGCATAAAATATCGGGTTGCTGCTAATTGCATGCGTTTCCTGCGGCGGAAGGCTGCTGCTAAATTTAACAATCCAGTGCTGTTGCAAATCAGTCTTAAAAGTTTTCGTCACTGGGGTGGGTCAATGCTCGCATACGTAACTAACGGAAATGTTCCAGAGATGGCGAAGTTTCTGAGGCATAAATCTTGGAAAAGCACTCAGAAGATACGTACATTCATTGAAGATCAGCGATGTAGACTTTGACGTTACTAGTGCAACGACGCTTGAGGATATTTTGACTTTAGGCAAGGCTGGCTGGCAGAAATACGATGAAGTTGTGTTAAATGACGTTACCTATCATTGTTATCGGAAGCCTAAGCGGTTTGGAGCTTTGAGGAAAAATGATGTGGATACGTCCAAATCTGAGGGGATATGGCACTATCCACATAAGGTTTAAGATGGGGTATATCAGGGTGAAGACAGCGTTGAAAGATAACCCAAAATACTCGCAGCCAGCTAAAGAGAAGTAGTAGAAAAATAGATTCCAGAACACACCAACGATGTTACCGGCTGTTAACATTGCAACTTTTATTGTGGAGCTTCCGTTTAGCTGGAAGAATAGTGAAGCAAAAAATAGATTAAAAATTATGAGGGTGATCGTGGATTGGATGTTCACGAAGCGGAACGATGCGATTAGACACAAAGTAATAATTTCGACTGAGAGAACTATTGCTATTCGATTAATAGTCTTCACTTGGTTTACCCTCTCCCCAACCCTAGACTTCAATTTCTAGAGAGAGGGTTAATTTGTTTGTTTTTTGTTTTAAGTCGTCTGGAACTAAGTTATAGAGGATAGTTCTATTTGACTAACTGAACACTGGAGAAAGCCACATTATCGATTACTTTGCATAGAACCTCAAAGACTTCGTTTGCACTCAAATTATCAGTGTCTAAAATAAAATCAAACGGCTTAAGGTCTTCACCAAGACTGAAACCATAAAGTGCCTTGTAAATTGCTTTTGTACGCGCCTCTTTCTCCTTCAACACTCATAGGCTTGTGCAACAGTCATCCCGTCTCTTACTCGCAACTCTTGCAGCTCTTTTCTCAAACGATGCTTCCAACCAGATTTTGAAGCCTTCTTTTAACAGCCAAGGCATAGTCCAACTGTCCAAGAGAACATTTCCCTGCTGAGCATACTCTAAGAGTTTGTCGTCGACTTCCTTGTCAAATTTTGGGTCATTTACTCTCTCGTTAAGAAAGTTTAAGCCTTCAGGGCTCTCCCACCAACCCTGAACAGAAACATCATAACCTTCCTGCTTTGCCAAATCTTTTAAAACGTCTCCACCAGAAAAATATCGTAAACCATACTTTTCAGCGAGTTTTTTAGAAAGCGTACTTTTTCCGGTTCCAGCCATCCCTGATATGCAGATTACTGTTCTTTTGGCGGCTAGGCGCAGTTATTTTCTTGCTTTGCCATTTGGCTTTCACTCAATTGTCATCGTTATACTGCGCCTTGCTCTATGGGCATTATGCCTATTATGCGTGAGGACAGTAGCCCAAAAAATAGTGAGCAAATGGGGTACCAGTAGAACACTGGAATAGCATTAGCAGATACTTCAGACAACTCCATCAACAATGTGTTGTGCATTGGCAATTGTACCAATACCAGGTATGAAAGCCATCTGAGTGCTCCCAAATACGGGTGTCAATACTAAAAACCAGACAATGAGATACACGAATGATATTCCGAATTGAACCATCTGAGGCTTCATCATTTTTGCCTGCATATTCTTTATCTGCGAATCTTTCTTCTTGAGTTTTTCAACCTTTTTTGTATCTTTTGCGCGCATGGCTGCCATAGTTTCAGATCGGTATTCAGCCATTTCTCTCTGCATAACTCGGTATTGTTCCCAGCCAACGAAGTAGTTAATTAAAACCCGGTTTATTCCAGAGTTTAAGAAAGGCAATTCCAGCCGCAATAGCCATAATAATCAACGTCGCTATAGGCAACGATGTAACTACTTCAGACATCACTTTTCCTCTTGATAGTCTATGGGTACCGTATCTTGTTATCTTGTTAATAACCGTTTTTGCTTAAGTGCACTGTATTTTTTCACGAAAAGTTCTTTTTCGTTCAAGGGGCAACTTGACCATTACAATCGGCAGTAATCACCTAATTGTAAAAGATAAACAAAAGAAGAAAGAAGGGGGTTAGCGTTGTTTATGCTATTCGCCCAGGATTCTTCGGAACGCTGGGAACATTTCTGCGGCGCGCTCACGCATCAGCAGTTCATAGTACTGATAGATGATACCACATGTCAGCAAGATACCTGTGCCTGAACCGAAAGCGCCAAGGAAATCGGAGACCCCAGCCACGAGCCCAACGATTACACCTCCCAAAACGGTCACTACTGGAATGTAGCGTTTGAGGATGGCTTCGATTGGTCTTCCTGAACGCCGGTAACCTGGAATTTGCATGCCGCTGTCCATGAGTTGCTTTGCTACTTTTGCAGGTCCTAAACCGCCAACTTCAAGCCAAATCAGCGAGAAAACAGCGCAGAAAACTATGATAATACCTAAGTAAACAGCAGCTCGCAGAGGTGCACCGATGACGCCTTGAATATTGCGTGGTGCAGTTACATAGTAGGCTAAACCGCCCACTGTGGTAACAGCTTGTGAGGTAGCGTTGTATGCGTAGTCGCCTATTATTTGGAAGAATATGTTTGTTCCTGGTGCGGGTCGCCCAAATTGGCTCCATAATAGTTGGCTGAAGAAGTATACGTTGGCGAATAGTGCTGATGCAAAGATGACTGGCAAGTTTGAAACGTAGAGCAGTTTGATTGGATATCTGCTGCGGAAGCCTTTGTATCCAGCATAACTCATTGGAAGCTCAACTCGTATGCCCTGCAGGTAAATGACTATCAAGAAGACAGCTATTGTTGCAATGAACCCGAGCAGCGAGGGGTAGACGCCTGACGCTGAACCAAAGACCCACTCGACCTAATGTTTGTTGACCACCTAAGAGAGCTGAGAGTGAACCAACGAACAACCCGTTTGGCGGTGAGAATGTTGACCAAAGAATGTTTTGGGCAACACCAGCCATGATGAAGAGGCTGATTCCACTTCCTAGCCCCCAGCCTTTTTGGACAAGTTCATCCATTAACATGACGATTATGCCTGCGGCTAGTAACTGTATGAAGATGACAAGTATTGTTGGTCCTGCAAGGCTTGGTCCATACATGCCGCTTAGGATGTATGCGCCTGCTTGGATACCTGTTAGTACGATGCTGAAGACTTTGCTTGCTGAAGTAAAGAGCCCTCTGTCTTCAGAGTTTGACATGTCGCATTTGATGATTGATGAACCTGCAAGGAGCTGCAGGATTAATCCAGCCGTGACGATGGGACCGATGCCGAGTTCCATCAGTGTGCCGCGGTTGGAAGCGAAAATTACTCTTAATGAGCCGAATTGGTCTGCGGCTGAAGTTGCAACCCCGTAGAGCGGGATTTCAGTCATGACTAGGAAAACAACAAGTACGAGTGCTGTCCAGAAGATTTTTTCGTTAAAACTGACTTTGCGTTCAGGTTTTTTTATTTCAGGTAAAACTCTGCCTATTGGTTTGAAGAGGCTGAGAAATCTTCCAGGCATTTAGACGTTTTACTCTCCGTTGGTTTGGGAGGTTACGATTTTTCCGCCTGCTTGTGTGATTTTTTCTGCTGCGGATTTTGAGCAGGAAGCTACCTGTATGGTTAAGGGTTTAGTTATTTTTCCTGTGCCTAACAGTTTGGTGTAGCCCATTTCAGTCAGGTTGATTTCTGATCCCTGCGCAGTTAGTTGAGTCTAGTTTGCCGAGGTTAATTGTGCTGTGTTTTTGTGTGAGGCTTTGGGGGAGGTGAAACCGTGTTTGCCGAAGTAGTTAGGTTCAGATGTTACAACTAAGCTCCAAAGGTGTTTGTGGCGTCCGACTTTTCGGTGCGCCTTTGCTGCCTGAATCTCGGTGTTGACCTATTCTTCCGTAACCTTGAGTTCTTGAGCCTCGTGTTTTTCTGATTTTTCTTAGTTTATGTGGCATTTTGGTCCGCTTCTTTGTCTATGTGGTTGTTTCAGCTTTTTTAAGCTTGATTTCGAGCACGCCGTTTTTGTATTTGGTGTGCGTTGCGTCTGGAATCACTACCTTCGGCAGATTTAAACTTTTATAGTATCTTCGGTCTTTTGATTTTGCCGACAGCGTAATTTTCTGGTCTTTCACATTTATCTTGAGGGTTTCCTTATTAAAGCCTGCGATTTCGGCGACTACGGTAACGTAATTGTTTTCTTGGAAAATGTCGATTAAGGGTTTTTGCTCTGCAATGTTACGTTTTGAGTAGCTTTTAGACGGACGAAAATTTGGGTGAGTAGGCATAGTTTTAAGCCGTTGTGTTTTCCTGGTTGCTTTGGGTTTACTGTTTGTTAACTCTTTAATATCCAGCCATTTCCGGTTTTTACTTGTTCTTCTCCACTTTGCACTCATACATCTGTCCCCTCCAATTAACTAACGCATCTCTCTGACGACATTATAAAATGTATCGCACATAAAGGGTGACAAATCCCCTGAACAACAAGACGCAAAATATCCACGAAAACAGCGATTGCACTCTACTTTAGTGTGTAAACTCGTTCGCTCTTGGCAGTCTACCCTCCGTTCATTTATAGGCTCAACTTTGTCAAGTGGAAATATGTGTCAGGTGTATTTGTTGATCTAAAGAATCCACAAATTACAAGAATATTTAACAAAATGGCTTGAGAGGCAGGGAACGAAGTGTTATAAAGGCAAAAATATTATTGTTGATTTTCTAATCACAATCAAGAAAAATCTATTAGAAATGAGAATAAACTATCTTTAACGAAATAACTAATCTAAACGATTATAAATTAAACAAAACAAAAAATATGAAAAACGCTGGTGTTTAGACCATACGTTGGACTAGTGCGTTGATTGCTTCCCCGCGGTAGCCTGCTTCGCCACCTGCTTTGAAGCCTTTTTTGGTTTTCCCCTTGTAACCTTTGCTTGGAGGATGTAGCCGGAAGCGTGCTTGTATGTCTGGGAGTTTGCCGTATTGTACTTTGCAACTAACGATGGCTTCTGCAAGGTCTTCGACTGATTTGTACCCGATTTTTGTGAGGTATTCTTCAGTTAGTTTTTTGTCGCCTGCTAAGAGCGCGCGTTTCTGGATCATCATGATCACGGTTTCTTTCGTGGGTTCGCCGTAGGTGATGTAGCTGTTTATGCGTTGCAGCATTCCTTTGTAGGCTGGTCGGCTGTCGATTAGGATTGCGTGGTTAGTGTGGCTTAAATGGAGTAGGTCAAGGGTTTCTCTTGCTTCACGTTGTGCGCTGACGGTTCCTCGAATTCTTACTACGACAAGAGGTTTGCATTCTTCTGTTTTCTGCGCCATTTTACTTCACCCAGTCCACTGTGGTAATCAAATTATAAGTTTTCCGCATTCCATCAAAGATTGCACATGCGTAAGATGGCACGGTTCTTGTTGAGCCATAGCTTCTCATCCAGAGGTCTTTGACGCCTGCTAATCCCAAGATAACTTTTGCGACTTCGCTTGAAACCAAACCTAAGCCCCTGGGACCAGGAACGATAACTACTCGGACGCCACCGCATTTGCCTTCCACTTCGAATGGAACTGAATGTGGTTTGCCACAGCCGCATTCCCAACTTCCGCATCCCCGTTTAACTGGGATGATATTTAGACGGGCGTTTACTGCTGCTTTTTCAATGGCGTTTCGTACTTGGCTGGCTTTTCCGCTGCCTAAGCCTACGTAGCCGTCTCGATTTCCAACTGCAACGATGGCTTTAAAGCGTGATTTTTCACCTGCATCAGTCTGTTTCTGTACTAGGTTAACGTTTATGACTTCTTCTTGCAGATCTGGAATCAGTGAGTCAACTATTTGGGATTCAGAAATTTTTATGCCAGATAGGAATACGTCTTCGATGCTGGTTATTTTGCCTTCCTGAATCATCTTGCCCAACCTGGTTTTTGGAATCCAAGCTTCTAGGTTAGTTGTGCGCTTTTCTCTTTCATTTCTGTTTCTGCTACTCATGCTTTCTTTCCACCTTTCTTAGTAACCTTTTCTTTGGGGGTTTTGGGTTCAGCTGCAGTTTTTACTTTGGGAGCTTTCTCTTTTGTTACTTTTTCTTTTGGTGACGCTTTGCGGGCTTTCCCTTTGGTTGCTTTGGCTACAGCTTTTTCTTTAACAGGCGGTATTTCTGCTGGTTTTTCTTCTTTAACCTCAGTTGGAGCCTTTTCTTTGGGTACTGCTTCAACTGCTTTGGAAGATTTTTCTTTTGTAGCAGCTTTCGGTTTAGCGTTTTCTACAGTTGATTTAGCGCTCTTAGTTCCAGCCATGATGTCAGCTTTGACTTTAGCGAAGTGCTCAGCGATTTTTTCTGGAGCAACACCATTTGCTGTGTACTGCGAGAATTTTGCTGTGTATTCTTCGGAGCCTGAGCCCAAGTTTTTAGCGTATTTGGCTATGTGTTCGCCTTTCATTCGTTCCTTAACGATTTTTTCTTCGCTGTGAGGAACCTCAACTCCGGCGTCGACAACTCCGCTGAGAACAGCGAAGGTTCTTGAGCCTTTAGTGGGAGAAACCAAGCCGAGGTCAAGAATTGCTTCAGTGATACCTTTGGCTTTTGCCTTCAAACCGACTAGTAGTCCTGTCAGGTAGGCGGCTGGAATGTTGCCAGTTGGAGCTTTCCAACCGAAACTCTTTATGAGCTCACGGCTGTTGGCTGATACTAGAACCTCATCACCATGGGGCTTAGCAACTATTATTTGTGCTTCAACATTCTTTAGAGAACCTCTAGTAACAAGCCGTGGCTTCCTGGATGTAACCAGAGCCTTACGTGCTTGGTAATCGGTTTTTCCTTCGCGTCTGCGTCTTAATTGTACACGGTAACTTGCATTTTTTGCCATCTAACGTTTCCTCCATAAATCATGAGCTTTCAAATTACGCTCTAAATCAGCAATAGACTCAAACCTTCCGCTTCCCGCCATCCTGTAGTATTGGGTATAGGTGGTTTCGGTTATGACTTTTCTTGCTTTCAAATCGCGTAGTTTGCGTCTTAGAGAACGGATTCTTATCATCCAAGCTTCTTTCTTGGTGACTTTTGCGTATCCCGCGCCTTTTAGGCTTCCTGGACCACTACGTCTACCCTTAAGCTTTTTTGCTCGGATAACTTTTGCTCTGGACCTGCTTACGCCCTTCTGGGGCAATGTAACGATGATTTTCTCGTGAATTAGTTTTCGGACTTCTTCACGTGTAATTGCACCTTCAACATCGTCCATGTGTTCAGGATTAATCCAAACACGGTTTTGCCCAATCTTTAGGATTTGAGCAGCTAAACGTCTTTGTCCGCTTAAGTCAGTCATTGTTTCTTTTCTCCCTTCTTGGGTTTGGTTTCTTTAGAGGCTTTCTTTGTTGGTTTTTTCTTTAGTTTTGGTTTTGTCTTTTCTTTCACTTCTTTTGTTTCTTCAGCTTCTGCCTCTGGCTCTTTGCCCTCTGTAGCTTCGTCGGTTTTCTCTTCAGTTTGCTTTGAAACTTTGAGGTTTAAGATTTTAATGTTAAGGTTCTTGGCTTCAGCGATGATTAGGGCGCGTTTTCGTTTGCCGACCGTGTGAGCGATCCGTGCGGCTTGGGTGTTTATGTCGATGTTTGATAGGTCTGCTACGTTGAAAACTATGACTTCGCGGTATCCAGACGGATGTAGGAACCGAGCGCTTATGGGTCCCTTGTAGCCTGTGCTGGGACCGGGTGGCCAACCTTTGATTTTTCGGCGGATCTTGTTGTCTAAGCCGCGTGGTTTTCTCCAGCTTAGGCTGAAGCGGTCGAACTTCCAGCTTTCTGCCCGTACGAATTTGGGTTTCTTGTTTTTAGCGCGCGCTCTAAGTTTGAGTGCTTCGCGTGAGGGGGAGATTTTCTTTTCGGTCATTATGCCATTCCTTCGTTTCTTTCATATACGTATATGCCGTCTAAGGAAAACACGGGGGTCCTTGTTTCGGACGCGTGTAGCCTGCTCGATGTTGGCGGCGGTTTGGCTGACTTCTTCCAAGTTTGCGCCTTCAACAATGATGTCGTCAGGTTCAATTTTTACTTTGACGCTGCCGATTAATTTTATTCTGCGGGGTCGACGCTCGCCAGTAAAGTTTTCAATCAAGACGGATTTGTCTTGGAGTTTTACTGAGATTGGAAAGTGGGAAAAGACGATTTTGAGTTTGTATTGGTAGCCTTTTGTTACACCGGTAATCATGTTGTTTATGTGTGAATAGATTGTGCCTACTAGAGCAGCTTCCTTTTTGCGTGGCCACTTTGCCGAAATTCGCACGTTTTTGCCTTCGCCCTCTATGGCTATTGGAGCAAACGAGAAGTCGCGTGTTAATGAGCCTTTAACGCCTTTGACACTGATTTTTTTGCCCTGCATACTTAGAGTTACATCGTCGGGAACTTGAACAGTTTTAGTTATTTCTGGAAGCCGCATAAGTTACACTCCTTTAATACACGAAGGCTAAGAGCCTTCCTCCAAGGTTTTTTTCCTCAGCATCTTTGTGGGCTATTACGCCTTTGGAAGTTGAAACAACCATTATGCCAACGTCTCTGGATGGCAGGAACTTCTTTTCCCATTCTTCAAATTCGTCGACTTTCACTGCGAATCTTGGTTTAACTGGACCACACTTGTTTATTCTACCTAGGAGTTGGACTTTGAATTTTCCTTGGCGCCCATCGTCGATAAATTCGAATTCACCGATGTAACCGTTAAGTTGCATGATGCGTAGGACACGTCCCAAAAGTTTAGAGGCAGGGCTAATTATACATTCGCGTTTATTGCGTGTTTCATTATTCTTGATGGTTATCAAACCATTTGTTAAAGTATCCATAGTTTTCTTAGCTCCTACTCATATTTCTTGAACCCTAATTTTGGGGCTGCTTCTCTAAAACAGCATCTACATAGATATAAATTGTAACGTCGGATAACGGGTCCATACGCGCCACATCTAACACACGGACGGGAACCTTTGCCGTATTTTCTTACTTTCTTAACTTGCTCTTTTCCCATACATTCACTCTCTAGTTTAGACGATTTCGACTCCTAAAGTCTGCTTAATAAAGACGATTGATTCTTCAGGTGTTAACAGGTGCTTTGGACCGATTGACTTGTTCTGTTTTCTTCGGATTTTGATTCTTTGTCCAGGGCGGTTAACGGTAACACAGACATCCATCCCGAAGATACCAACTTCAGGATCATATTTTACTCCAGGGATTTCGATGTGTTCTTTTAGGCCGAAGGAAAAGTTGCCGCGTTCATCGAACGCACGTTTTGATACTTTGTTTTCTACAACTGGTAAGACCTTTTTGAGGAAGTCGATGGCTTTTTGCTTTCGCAAAGTTACGACGACAGCGATTGATTCGCCTTCGCGTATGCCGAAGTCACGGATGGTTTTCTTCGCTTTTCGTTTTACGGGGGTTTGACCAGTGATTTCTGCGAGGACTTTGTTTGCTTTTTCGAGTGGTTCGCCCGATTTGCCGACATTTAGGTTTACGACGACTTTGTCGATTCTAGGCTTTAGCATCGGATGTTGTGTCCAGTTCTCAATTATTGCTTCATCAGACAAGTGCTTGTGCCTCCATTGTTGTTATAAGTGATACAGTTTCTCCTATAGAAAAGATAAAATCCAGGATCGTTTGGCAACGTACACCTTTTGAATCTTCGATAGTTACTAGGGCTTGGCGGCGTTTTTTAGCTTCAGTCTTTTCGATTTCTATTATTTTGCCTTGTACGCCCATGTTTTTTCCGCCAGTGATTATGGCCAAGTTTCCTTCTTTTGTTTTTAGGCTTTGAACTACTTGTTTTTCTGGATAAGTTACTTTAAGGATGTCGAATGTTTCGTATGTGACTTCCTGCGGGTTTTTGGGGTCTGCGATTTTTATGAGCATGTTCGCACCGTTATGGAGTGCGATTTGGACGCCATTGTGGACAGGGGTTTTGTTTTCAACTCTAACCAGTGTTGTGTTGGATTCTTCTTTGCTGATTGGAGCTAGAACCAATCCCTTGTGTGAGGGCAATACTCGGTAGTATTTGTCCATTTCAGGCATGGAGATCACATCCATTAAGCCAACTGGAGAATCGTCTTTTTTGCGAATCTTGCTGTTAACTAGCACTTTGCCTTGAGCAAGGATTAGTTGTCCTTCTTTGCGTGTTTGCGCAACACCAAGAATGTCCCTTAGAACTAACGTTAATGGGAGACAGTTCTCGAGTGAATGTGAACCTGACGAGGGCTTTACTACCCACGGCAACTCTTTTCTGTGAATCGGCCAGAATGCTGGAGCTGGCTTACGTTTCAGCCTTGCAGTTTTTCCTTTTTTACCCATATCTATTGTTCTCCTTTAGTTTTTTCAGAGGCTTTCTTAGCTTTTGCTTTTGGCGTAGCTTCCTTTTCCTCTGTCTTTTTTGCGGATGCCTTCTTTGCTGGTGCTTTTTTGGCAGCTAGAGCTTTTTCTTCTTTTGCTGGGGCAACTTTCTTGGCTGCTGATTGCTCTTTTGCAACTTCAGGCGCCGCTTCTTCTTTGACTGGTGTAACTTCAGCTGGTTCTTCTTTGGCTTCTTTAACCTTAGCGGGGGCTTTTTCGGCTTTCTTCGCTGGTTTAGCCTTTGGTTTCTCGGCTTTTACTGGTTTTTCAACTGCCTTCTTTCTTTCAAGGATGTTCTTGCGCCATTTATCGTCAAGGTTGAGGCTACGTATTTGGACTTTTGATGGGTGAACAGAAATGAAGATGTTTGTTCCATCTACTTTTTCTCGTGTTAACCCTTCAAGATATATGCGGTAGGCTTTTAGGTCAACACGGGAAACTTTGCCTTCAAAACCTTTGTTGTCACCGCGTTTAATTAGGACGGTGTCGCCTTTTCTGACTGGAAGGGTTTTTGCTCCTTTTGAGGCAGTAAGCTCTTTTGATAAAGGTGCTGCCATGAGTTTATGGCGTATGTGAGCTGGAGCGTTAAAGAGTCTTTTTCTTTGTTTGCCAGGGTTCTTTATTCGTTTTGTATCTTGCATCATTCTACACCTACACTATTATGCTTGAAGCACTTGCGATTCTTGGCCAGCGTTCAGCTGCCTCTCTTGCCACTGGACCACGAATTTCTGAACCCTTCATTTCGCCGTCAGGAGTAATGATTACTGCTGCGTTATCTTCGAATTGAACCCAAACCCCGTCGATACGCCTGAAACATTTTCTTTGGCGTACAATGACTGCTTGGAAAATCTTTTTCCGCATGTCAGGTGAGCCTTGGCGGACTGAAACGGTAACTTTGTCGCCAACTGTGGCAGATGGGTAACGTCTTAGTCGGCCTTTATAGCCCATAGCTTGAATTAAGCGCAATACTCTTGCGCCTGTGTTATCAGTACATTTCATTTCGGAGCCTGCTAATAGTCCACGGCTAATTTTCTGTCCGTGGGATAACATGCCTTTTGCTGTTAGGGCTCTCTGCTTTGCCTTCGCCGCACACACTTTACTTTTCCTCTCCTAGTTTTTCTACAACAACAAACGATACTGTTTTACTGACTGGTCTACACTCAGCGATTTTTACTCGGTCGCCTTCTTTAACGTCGATGCATGGCGGATTATGAGATGCGATGTGTCCATGTCTGCGTTCGTAACGTACGAATTTTGAGGAGAACTGTAGGAATTCTCTGTCAACGATAACGGTTTTATCCATTTTTGCTGTTTGAACGATGCCTTCCAGTACACGTCCGCGTACGGAAAGTGTTCCATGGAATGGGCAGTTTCGGTCGTCACAGGTTTTTTTGGGTTGCTTGAAATGCATCGACATATTACCATAACCTCTTTACGCTTTTCTTTAACCGGTCTTCAGATCGGCCGACTAAAAGTGAACCATCAACCTCAACTATTGTGCCGTCGGCAAAACTGAAGTCAAAGGTTGCTAGGTCTTTTATTACACTTTTTGGCTGACCCTGATGAATTAGAGTTAATGTGTTCTTTGTTTCTGCTACTACCGGACCTGCTAACCCAAGGTAGCCTGAATGGATGCTTTGGGCGATTTTGGCTTGAGTTCCGATTAACTCGAAGCGGATAATGTCAGGAGTTATTTTCATTTAGAAACATTCTCCTTGTCTGGTTTCTTTGCTTTGGGAACTTTGGCTGCTGGTTTTTCAGCTTTCTTTTCTTGTTTTTCTTCTTTTTCTGGAGTTTTTTGCCTAATTCCCAATTTCTTTTCGTTTTCAACGGTTAATATTTGAGCGATTGTTCGCCTTAGTTCTCTTATCCTGGTGGGGTTCTCTACGGCGCCGCCTGCATTAACCATAGTTCTGAATCGTGCTAGTTCAATGCGTAAATCTGCAAGTTTAGTTGCTCTCTCCACAGTGGACAAGGCATTGATTTCTTTTATTCGCATTACGCCTTTGCCTCCTCAGGTTTTGGTTCCGCCGCTGGTTTAGGTTCATCGATGACTTCTTTTGCCTGCACGGCTGGTTCTGGTGCAGGTTCAGGTTTAGTTTCAACTGGCGCTGGTGCAGATGGTACTGGAACCGGCGTTTGTGCTACGGCTATTGTTTCTTCCTCCGGAGCTGGTTTTATGATGGTAACTTTGTCTGGGAAGTATGCGTCTGGCGGCATGATTTTTACGCGTACCCCGATAATGCCGGGTTTTAGCTGAACATGTGCTTCAGCTGTTTTCATGGCTCTTAATGCTGGCTCGCCCACGATTGGGAAGTGACCTGCTTTGAATTTCTCAAAACGTGCACGTTCGGTTGTGAGTTTGCCGCTTATTACTATCTCTGCGCCTAGTGCGCCTGCTTCCATAACTTGGTTTAGTGCCCAGAAACCTGCGCGTCTAAAGTGTACTCCTCGCTCGAGAGCTGAGGCAACGCGGTTTGCAACTACGTGGGCGTTGAATTCTGGAACTTCTATTTCTGAAACGGAAATTTGAGGATTACCAACTTTGAAGTTTTGCTCTAGGGCTGAAGCGAGTTCTTTGATGGTTTCTCCGCCTCTGCCGATTACTAAGCCTGGACGCATAGCGTAGATAACTACGTGTGTGCCTAGTGGTGTTTTGGATAGGTTTACTCCGCCGTATCCTGCGCGTTCAAGTTTTTTTTGTAAAAATTCATCTATTTCTGTTCTTTTGATTGATTCTGTGATGAAACGTTTGACTATGCTCATTTATTGCTCTCCTTGAGTCTGTTTCTCTTCTAGGACAATTTCGACGTGTGTTGTTTTGTCGAATTTTGGTGATGCTCTGCCGTGTGCTCTTGGCATGAAGCGCTTAAGTTTTATGCCTTGGTATGCTGCTGCATGCATTATTCGAAGGCGATCTACGTCTAAGCCTTTGTTTTCTGCGTTGGCTTGTGCTGCTTCTATGACGTGTAGGATCGTTTCAGCGGTTTTAATGGGGAATCTACCCACACATCTACCGTCCATTCCGCCTTTGTGCCCTAGCTTTTTAGTGTACCTGGTATATGGAACTGGTTTTTTCTTGACCATTACATCGCGTAAAAACTCTTTAGATTGAACAAGATTCATGCCCTTAACAGCTTTACAGACTTCCCGTGCGGCTTTATGGGATACCTTTAGTTCTCTTCCGCTTGCTTTCGCTGTTTTTTCTGGATTGAGCATTTCTTCAATTATTGAGTATCCCCATTTTGGCATTGTAATTTCTCCAGTGCGCATTCAAACACGTAAAAGCAATTTATATGGCTTTCCGTATCACAACTAAGATTTTAGTCTAAAGTGACTAGACTGCTTGGTGTTCCTGCGAGGGAACTATTCGAACGCGTGAGGTGTACAGTTTTGGGATTGCGTTTAAGCATTTATAGTTTGCTCAAAAACGCCCAAAGAAAACTCGAATTGCCAATAAACTACCACTTACCCGAGGTAGTTTTCAACTTGCTTCAGGAAAGAATGAGGCAAAAATATCTAACGAGCAACGTTCAGAAAACAAAAAAATAAAATTAGAGGTTAGAATTTTATGGGGTAATTAACCCTTTAACTATTCTGATTTAATATTTGTTCAATTGTCTTTGTTTCGAACGCTGTAACCTTTCGTTAAGCCTTCTGTCCCTTTCTCTTGTTTCAGCGCCAATCAAAGGAACCATCGCCAATGCAGCAAGATTCCACTCGACTTTTTTGATAAAATTCATAAAATTTTCTCCTTCGCTCCAAACAGCATCTTTCGATAAGGAACCGCTACAAAAACTGATGCTATCACTTATCGATAAGGAGCTAAATCTATTAAAAACAATGTGGTTGCTACAAAGCTATAACAAGTTACAGACAGACCTCAGATGCAAGTTTTCGGATATCTCTTGTTTTTGTCCAACAGAGTACGCAGAAATATTCATTGACTTTGGCGATGTGTTTATTTTTCACGTTTAGGGTTATCTATTCCAGCAAAAAACTCAGGAGACAGCAAATCCATGGAAAAAAACGGTAAAATCACCATGCTGCATGGCGCAGGCGGCTCAGTCATGCATGACCTCGTCAAAAACTACATCGTAAAATACTTTGGCGGCTTAGGGAACGATGCCGAGGTGCCGTTGGAAGCCATGGATGACGCGGCAGTCATAGGCGACATAGTCTTCAAAAGCGACTCCCACGCAGTTAAACCCATCTTTTTCCCGGGCGGCGACATCGGACGCCTCTCCATATCCGGCACGGTAAACGATATTTCCTGCTTGGGCGCAATGCCTTATGCGTTGGCTTGCGGGTTGATTTTGGAGGAGGGTTTGGCGCTGTCAGATTTGGAGCGCATTCTCGCGTCCATGCGTCAAGCTTGTCTTGAGGCTGGCGTAGGAATTGTTACTGGGGATACGAAAGTTGTGGAAAAGGGCGCTTTAGGCGGCTGTGTCATGAACGTTTCAGGCATCGGCAAACGCACCCCAGCCTTGGACAGCAACCTTGCAGTTGTTAGGAAGTATCGAGAACTCAAGACCCGTTGGGCACTCGACTCCAACCTTGCGGCGGGCGACAAAATCATCTTGTCAGGCACCATCGGTGACCATGGCTTAGCGGTGCTCTCTGCTCAGCAGGGCTTGAAGTTTGGCAGCCAAATCCTATCCGATGTGAAGCCTCTTAACCGCATGATTCAGAACTTGCTGGGCAGCGTCGGCGGAGTTGTTGCCATGAAAGATCCCACCAGGGGCGGACTCGCTGATGCGCTCAATGAGTGGACCGAAAAATCCAAAATAGGCATTTTAATCCAAGAAGACAAAGTCCCCATCCACCAAGACGTGCAAACCGCGTGTGAAATGCTTGGTTTAGACCCGCTTGAGGTTGGGAACGAGGGCAAAATAATCATCGGCACAGTCCCGGAAAAAGCAGAGGAAATCCTGCAATTTCTAAAGCAAACATCCGAAGGCAAAGATGCCCAAATAATCGGCGAAACCACCACCCAATTCAAAGGTGTAGCAATGCAGACGCTGGTCGGCGGCAAAAGAATAATCGCAAAGCCAGTCGGCGACCCCGTGCCAAGAATCTGTTAGGCTTGGGCGGCGACGTTTTTTGCCCAGACTCGGCAGGTGCCTTCGCTGCTGACCATGCAGGCGCCGACGGGTTTGGCGGGGGTGCAGGCTTTCATGAACAGGGGGCATTCGTTGGGCTTGATTTTTCCGATGATTACTAGGTGGCATTCGCAGCCGAAGTTGATGTCTTTGCCTTCTTTGATGTGAACGTCGAATTTTTCTCTGGCATCAAACTCTTTAAGTGATTCGCGCAGTTGCAGGGCGGAGTCGGGTAGTCTGCCGATGCCTCGCCAGTTCCCCGCAGTAACCGTGAAGGCTTTCTTCATCA
The DNA here is from genome assembly GCA_963770845.1 of Candidatus Bathyarchaeota archaeon. Classification (GTDB taxonomy): domain Archaea; phylum Thermoproteota; class Bathyarchaeia; order Bathyarchaeales; family Bathycorpusculaceae; genus Bathycorpusculum. The sequence goes on from CAVYRC010000002.1 coordinate 19,146, forward strand.
TTTCTATGGCTCTTGGAGGTTGCCTTCAGGCTTCACGACGCGCGAATACTCGTTCTCCAGTCGTGCGTCGCTTTCGCTGACCTGTTTTAGGAGCATGTAGATTGCCATCAACACGTCGTTGGGTTCAAAGCCAGCCACAACGGTGGGCATACGATAAACGCGCGGGAACAATTCGTAGGGCTTTAAGCCGATGATGGCGCTCACGTGCCCCGGCGCGATGAACCCGTCAATTTGCAGGTCGCCCACGCCGAGCAGCAGCTCCATGGCAGGCGGGATTAGACGGTGAGAAACCAGGAAACTGAAGTTTTTGGGTAAATCGCCCAGCGCCTCAACTGCAGTGATGGGCGCGGTGGTTTCGAAACCGACCGCTGAGAACACGAATTCTTTTTGGGGCTCACGTTTAGCCATTTCAACCGCGTCGGAAACCGCGTAGACGATTCGGACGTCAGCACCAGCCGCTTTAGCTTCCAAAAGCGAGGATTGGCTGCCGGGCACTCGCAAGACATCGCCAAAACACGTTATCACTATGCCTTTCTGGGCCAACTGCACTGCTTCGTCGATTTCTGCGGCAGGAACAATGCAGACGGGGCAGCCTGGACCAGCGATGACTTCAACGTTTTCAGGCAAGAGGCTGCGCAAGCCAAAGTGGGTTATTGTCCATTCGTGGGTTCCGCAGACATGGCAAAACTTGACCTGCCCCTTCTTTGGCGCCACAGTCTTGATTTTTTCTGCTATGTTGTGTGCGAGTTCGGGGTTTCGGAACTTGAGGTTCTGCGCCATGATCTCAACTTGCCAGTTTATTCTCCAGCAGAAGCTAAGACGTCGTTCCAAAGGCTCAAGGTTTCTAAGGCTTCTTTTTCTTCCAAAACCTGAATGGCGTAGCCCGCATGAACCAACACGTAGTCGCCGACTTTGGCATCAACAAGCGAAACGTTAACGTCACGCAGGACGCCTTCACCAAAGTCCACTTGGGCTTTGTCGCCTTCAAGGCTCAGAATCTTTGCAGGAATCGCTAAACACATAACAATCAGTCAAAATAAAACGCATCAAAGGGCGATAAAAACAGATTGGTCAAAAAACCGAAAAATCCAGCAACAACAGCTTGACCAAACGAGACCCCGCCGTCGCCCGCTGGAACGGCCTCATGGACCAAAAACCGCAAGCCCGCCGCCTCAACGCTTTCGCGCATCAGCTGGGCAAGTATTTGGTTGCAGGCTGCTCCGCCCGAAAAACCCACGTTTTTGACGCTTTTTGCGTTTGCGCCTTGAATTGCTAAGTGACGCTAAGCCTTTTGCCAAGTAAGCGTGGGCACTGTAGGCTAAATCTGCAACAGAAACCCTACCCAAATTGCGATAAATTGCTCCAATCAGGCAGGTCGTATCCAAAACATCCCCCTGCAATATGGGCTTAAGCTTCAAAACGTCCTTGCCAGCTAGCGCCGCGGATTCCAGTTTCATGGCAGGTTCCCCCTCATAGCTTCGCTCAAAACAAACGCCCAAAACCGCCGCAGACCGCATCCAGCACCCTGCCGCAACTCGTCGTTTCAACACCGTTCGCTTTTTTGAGCTGTTCAAGGATTAGTTCTGCTTCTGTTTTGCCATGAGGCAGATGATCGCTGTTCTGCATTAGCCAGTCTTCAACGTTTATGCCTGCTTTTTGGAGCATTCCAGCTGCCAAACGCATCGGGTAACGGCTAGCTAAGTCGCCGCCAAGCAACGGCTGAGGCTCCAAATGCCCAAGCCGCTTAAACTCTGCTGATTCGCGTGTGCAATGGAGGATTTCGCCGCCCCACGCTTCGCCGTCAGAACCGTAGCCGTATCCATCGCAAGTTACAGCCACAATCTCATCCAAACCATGCTCCGCCATCAACGCCGCCGCATGCGCATGATGATGCTGCACCTGAACCAGCCCCAAACCATTCGCCTCCGCCATCTCTTTCGCCAAGAGGGTTGTGTTGAATTTGGGATGCAAATCGCAGGCGACCGTTTCAGCGTGGCAGTTGGTTAAGCGCTGAAGGTGGGTTGTGGCTTCTTGAAGGAAACTTTGGGTTTCGATGTTTTCGACGTCGCCTATGTGCTGGCTAATGAATGCTTTATCCTCGAGCAGCACGCAGGAGGTGTTGTTTAGTTCTCCGCCCAAGCCCACGACGCAACGCTTCGACTTCTGTTTGAGCCTTATTGGCGCTGGAGCGTAACCTCGGCTTCGCCTGAGAAACACCTGGCGACTGCCATGGACTCGCATGACGGAGTCGTCGCAGCGTTGGGCGATTTTGCGGTTGTGAAATAGGAAATAATCCACGGTGTCGCCCAGGATTTTGAGGGCTTCGTCGTTGTCTTTTACGATGGGTTGGTTTGGTGGGTTGGCGCTGGTCATCACGAACGCAGCGTCGCTGACTTGGTCAAAGAGCATGTAGTGCAAACCCGTGTAGGGCAGCATGACGCCGACGTTGTGCAGGTGTGGAGCAACCAGCGGCGACAGGTTGTAGCTGGGGCTTTTGTTTAGCAAGACGATTGGGCGTGATGGGGATGTTAGAAGTTCTTGTTCCTTCGAGCTTACTTCGGCGAAGGTTTTTGCGGCTTGGAGACTTTTTGCCATGATGGCGAAGGGTTTTTCTTGTCGGTGCTTCGTGGTTCGAAGCCTAAGCAGGGGCTGTTCCAGCATGGTTGATGATGCAATGTGGAAGCCACCGTATCCTTTCACGGCAAGAATATTGCCTTCGGAAAGCAACTTCCCAGCCATCCGCACCGGGTCTTTGGTTTGGATTGCTTCGCCAGTGTTTGTTGTCAAATAGGCTTTGGGACCGCAAGTTGGGCACGCCACCGTTTGCGCATGAAACCGCCTGTTCAAGGGGTCCTCGTATTCTTTTTGGCAGAAACCACACAGCGGAAACTCGCGCATGGTCGTGTTTTCTCGGTCGTAGGGCAGGCGCTCGATGATTGTGAAGCGTGGACCGCAATCTGTGCAGGTGATGAAGAAGTACTCAAAGCGGGGGTCTTTGGGGTCGCGTAGTTCTTTGAGGCATTGGTTGCAGATGGCTATGTCGGGCGGGATGATTGAGCCTGAGGTTTCGGCTTCTTGGGAACTCTTGAAAATGGTGAAGTGTTCGTATTCGTTTTTGCCTGAAAGCTCGGTGCGGTTAATTTTTTCTATTTGGGCTAGCGGCGGCTTCTTTTCAGTTAAGTCGCGCATAAAACTTTGGATTTTTTCTGCTTCACCCTCAAGCAGCACTTCAACGCCGGCGTCACCCCTGTTCCGCACGTAACCTGCCAAACCGTTTCGTCACGGCGATGCGGTAGATGAATGGGCGAAAACCGACGCCTTGCACGATGCCTGTGACGTTGAGCTTGACACGCAAAGACTAAACCTTAACTTAACTGAGAATCGGGTTTTCTCTTATACATTTCGAAAAATAAGTGGCAAAGCTTAAACCAAACAATTTCCCATCAAGATGTATGAAGTGGGTTACGTTTGCTGTTGCTTTTCTTTTGACGGCTGCCTTAGTTATAGCAGGCGTCGCCCTTTATCCTGAAGTTTTGGGGAAAGCGGCAACTGCCAACAACGATTTTGTTTTCGCACTCTTTTTGGGTCCCTTCTTTGTTGTTTTGTTTTTTGCTTGGATGGGAGAAAAAGTAGTGCTTAGGCTTTGGAAGAAAAAAGAGTAGTGTTTAGGGGTATTCTTGGAGAAGTCGTTTCAGAACTTTGCCTGCTGCGCTGAGGGGTAGTTCTTTTCTGAATTCGACTTCGCGTATGGCTTTGTAGGGCGCTACTTTAGCCGTTGACAAATGACATAATTTCATCCGCTGAGGCAGCCACGTCTTCTTTGAGGACAATGTAAGCCTTTGGAACCTCGCCCGCCAATGCATCGGGTTTGCCCACGACTGCACAGAGCTTCACTGCTGGATGCTCATAGAGCACATCTTCTAGTTCCCGCGGATAAACGCTGTAGTCCTTGGTTTTGATGAGGTCTTTTTTGCGGTCAGTTATGTAGAAGTAGCCATCCTCGTCCATGTGTGCGATGTCGCCAGTGAGGAGCCAGCCGTCATTGAGTACCAAGGCGGTTTCCTCTGGTTTGTTCCAGTAGCCCTTCATGACTTGAGGTCCCTTCACAGCGAGCTCCCCCGTTTCTCCTACATTTACCGGTTTGCCCGTTTCCAAATCGACGATTTGTGCTTCCGTGTCTGGGAGGGGCAACCCGATGGAGCCCACTTTAACTGTCTTCATGCTCCTATCAACAGGGGTGCAATGCGTAACAGGAGACGCCTCAGTTAATCCATAACCTTCAGCAAGGAACCCACCCGTTACCTCCATGAACCGATTTTGGATCTGCGGCGGCAAAGAGGAAGCGCCTGAAATGCAGACGCGTATTGAAGTTAAATCGTATTTGACAAGTTCAGGGCTAGCGAGAAGTGCCTGATACATAGTTGGGACACCGCAAAAAACTGTGACCCTGTTTTTTTCAATCGCTTGCAGGACTTTGGCTGGCTCAAACTTTGGCAACAACACCATTTTGGAGGCAAGACTGATGGGCACTGTCATGCTGGTTGTCATGCCGTAAATGTGGAAAAGCGGCAAGGCAGTTAGGAAGGTTTCTTCGGCTTCTGTGCCTCGTATCCATGCGGCGAAGGCGAGGGCGTTTGAGAGCAGATTGAGATGAGTTAGCATGGCAGCTTTTGCGGTTCCAGTGGTGCCCCCCGTATACTGCAACGCAGCAAGATCCTCAGAAGGGTTGAATTGAATGTTTGGCGAGCTTGGGGATGCCTCAGCAACCAATTGCTGAAAATGAATAAGTTTTTGAAATGTTTTTGGATGAAGGGTTTTTCGAGCCATAAGCATCCAAGCCGGTTAGAATGATATTTTTGAGCTCGGTCTTCTCTTTTACCGAAGTCAGGATTGGATAAAGTGAATCCAGTGCCACTATGGTTTCTGCGCCTGAATCTGCCAGTTGGTACTCAACTTCTCGTTCCCGATGCAGCGGGCTAATCGCAGTTACAGTGGCGCCTGCTTTTAGAACACCAAAATAAGCGATAATAAATTGAGGGATATTTGGCAAAAAAACAGCCACCCTGTCGCCTTTTTTCACTTTTAGTTTGACTAGTGCATTGGCAAACTGGTTTGAGAGCGCTTCGAGTTGGGAGTAGCTTATTTCTTGTTCACCGTAAGCTATGGCGGTTTTTTCTGGGTAAGCCGCAGCAGTTTTTTTTAGGATTTCCGGCAAAGGAACCTTTGGATAATCTATATTTTTTGGAACCCCAGAGGGCGATTTACCATCGGGTGTTGCTCGTGGAATCATTTAACAGTAAAGGTAAAACCTCTTACCATTAAGCTTTGGTTTCCTTTTAATAATTAATGTGGACAATTTCTGTCTGATAGAAGAAAAGCAGCTGAATTTGCAAAATGAAAAAAGTCGGTTTTGGGTTGCTTTTTTGATTTGGGCTTTGTTTCGTTTGCAGGTTGAGTCTATAATAGTCTGTAGTAGTCTGTAATAGTCTATAATAGTCTTTAATAGTCTATAATAGTCTTTAATAGTCTGTAATAGCCTTTAGTTTTGGGGAAGTTTATGCCTCTGACTGCAAAAGTTAACTTTGAAACGAGACTTGAAAAAGGCAACAGACTACAGATTCCGAAGTTGATTCAATGGCAGTTTAAAATGGAGCAAAACCAAGTCATAAAAGTTCAAGTAACTCCCAAACGCCTCTACGGAGATCCTCAGCATTTTTATGCCAAAATGGATAAACAAGGACGAATACTCATCCCCAAATTAACGATAGCCATTATGGCAAATAAGGAAAACCCAAATCTGGAAAGACACATTTTCAATGTAACCCTTGAACCTACATAACACTATTAAGACCGCTAAAAGTAAGCAAAAACCTTCGAACTAAATACTTACTTTTTTTGTAAGCTTTGATTGTTGCAGCTGTGGTTGGGAACGAATAGTTGAACTATTCTTTGATTAGATAAAAACCACAGTCTTTAAGGGCTTCAAATCCTGTCAGCATTGCATAGTTTGGCTTTAAAGTGACGTGCAGCAGTCTAAACTAGAGCGTCTGAGAAGTGCAACCTAAAAGACCCAGTTGCTAAAGATTGTGGACTACCCGGGTTTGAACCGATTCCATTGAGCTAAAACCTACAAGCATAGATCAATGCTGGGTGCGGTTTGAGTTGCTATGTTAAATATTTTTGTTTATAGATTGGGCAGCCGGATTATGCCGTCTAATTTGTTAAAGTGTTCGTCGAAGGAGTATATTTCCGTAATATTGTTTTGGCGCATCATGTCTACCGCTAAGGCATCGTTAGGTTCAAGTTTGAAGTCTTCTCCCAATTCGGTGGCGGCGAAGTAGGCGTCTTTGGTAACATCCATTATTTTTACGTTATCGAGCATGAAAAGTCCTCGGATGATTGTGGTTAGCTGATCTTGAGGCATACCGTGTTTTAGTATGTTTACGGCTTCCGAGACATGAACAATGGTTATCATAATCTCTTCTTTGCCCTTTGATACGTTGCTGATTATTGTTTTGGCGTTTTGTTTCATCTGATGCTCCTTTTCTGTGAGTTGCTTTTTTGGCTTATAATACGCATAGATAAAGATGTTAGCGTCTAAAAACCTCATGTTGCTTCCTCGGAGATTCTCTTTTCAAATTCACTCCAGTTCCCGATAGAGTCCACACCTAAATCAATCTTATCAAAAAATTTCGTCAAATCAATACGACGTTTAGGAACCAACTTCAAGTACCCTTTCCTTTTTATAACATAGAGTTCCCGGCTTTCTCCGATTTCGGCTTCACGCCAATCTGCAGGCAGGATAATACGACCCTGAATATCCACTTTTTTAATCTCAACACCAGTTTCCAATATTTCCCACCACAAATAATTATAATACTCCATTCTTTAAAAGGTTTCACCATATTTGACCATTTACTCACACAAGTATAAGAGAAGCAAAAGTTAGTTGTGGAGCTGGACCCACCAAAGATTCGGCAAAAACAAATAAGCATTAAACACAGAAAGTGACAAAACATGACTAACTGGAAATCGTTTCTCAAAGCAGACCCGACCGACTGGCTGTTAGAGGAAGATAATCTTTCAGTCCGCTACTTCACGTTAACAGAAATCCTCAACAAACCCCAAAACAGCCCTGAAGTGAAACAGGCAAAAGAAGTAATAATGAACAAAGGTTTGGTTCCAAAAATACTCGATAAAATGAACGTCGGCGGTTACTGGGAAACCCCGACCACGTTTTACACTGCAAAATACAAGGGCACGGTTTGGCAGCTCATCATTTTAGCAGAACTAGGTGCAGATGGCGCAGACAGCCGAGTCAAAAAAGCCTGTGAATTCATATTGGAAAACTCTCAGCACCATGAAAGCCACGGATTCTCCGTTGCGAGGGCTGAAAAAACAGGCGGAGGCAGACAAAGCGGAGTCATCCCTTGCTTGACAGGCAACATGGTTTGGAGCCTAATCCGGCTAGGCTACCTCGACGACCCAAGAGTGCAAGCTGGAATCAACTGGATCACCATATACCAACGATTCGACGACACAATAGAGGCAGCTCCGAAGGGATGGCCATACGACAAATATGAGATGTGCTTTGGCAAACATAGTTGTCACATGGGAGCAGCCAAAGCCCTCAAAGCCCTCGCGGAAATTCCGCCAGAAAAAAGAGATACAAAACAGAGGCAACCATCAAAGTCGGCGCCGAATACTTCCTAAAACATCACATCTACAAAAAAAGCCATGACTTAGCCAAAGTTTCGAAACCTGGTTGGCTACATTTTGGGTTTCCGTTGATGTATCAAGATGACGCTTTGGAGGTTTTGGGGATACTAACAAACTTGGGGTACAAAGATGAACGGATGCAGGAAGCTGTGGACTTGGTGATTTCAAAACAGGACGCACAAGGCAGATGGAAACTGGATAACACCTACAATGGAAGATACCAGACCAACATCGAACGCAAAGGTGAACCCAGCAAATGGATAACCCTAAATGCGCTCAAAGCGCTAAAACAGTATTACAGTTAAAAAACTGAAAGATAATACCCGAGGAAATGCTATGAAGTCTCTACTGGTTGTCTATTCATATCATCACAATAACACGATGAAAATCGCTGAAGTCTTCGCAAAGGTTCTGGATGCACAAATAAAAACGCCCCAACAAACAAATCCCAACGAACTCCAAACGTTTGATTTAGTGGGTTTTGGCGCAGGGATAGATAGCGGAAAACACTACAAGCCACTGCTTGACTTCGCTGAATAGCTACCTACAAGTAAAAGACAAGAAAGCATTCATTTTCTCAACTAGCGGAGTCTCAAGCAGAAGTACAAGTCGCCAAAATCCACTACGACTCTGAGGGATAGACTGCAGTCTAAAGGTTACACGATTGTTGACGAGTTTAATTGCCACGGCTTTAACACGAATAGTTTTCTGAAACATTTCGGCGGAATGAATAAGGGCAGACCTAACGATGAAGACCTCAAAAACGCGGAAGCCTTTGCAGAGAAATTAAAGCAAAACGTACAGTGACGCCGTCATTATGGGGACGACCTGTCCAAACAGGCAAGCCTTAAATCCAGAACCCACCAACCAAACAATGGGAACCACTGTGAAAACCTTAGTTGTCTATTACAGTCGCACAGGAAACACAAAATTTATCGCAGAAACCATCGCTGCCGAACTGGGGGCAGACATCGAAGAAATCGTGGATTTAAAAAACCGAGACGGCAACGTCGGCTGGATGTCAGGTCTTAGGGATGTTTTCGGAAACAGGCAAACCAAGATAGCCCCAGCAAAAAAGACCCCCAAAGACTACGACCTTGTCGTTGTTGGAACGCCTGACTGGGCTTGGAGCCCGGCACCAGCAATCAGAACATACTTGAGTGGCTGTGACTTTTCGGGGAAGAAGGTTGCTTTGTTCTTCACTTATGCGAGTAGCCTGCGCCAAATTGTAGAAAAAACCAAGGCTTTGATGCCTAACGCCATATTTGTGGATGAGTTAATTCTGCTAAACGTTTTGGATAATCGGGAAGAATCGAAGAAGAAAACTCAGGAATGGTGCCTTAAACTCAAATCGGTTTAAATATTCTACAAATTTAGATGAAGCATACTGTTTTTAGCTGTCGTAAATCCTCATCGCTTGTGTAGAGTTCAGCTTTAAAGTGACGTGCGGTAGCGTAAACAAGAGCGTCTGAGAAATGCAGGTTATGTTCAAGACTAAAATCTGCAGCCTCAAGAGATATTGTCTGATCTACAGGAACAATTGTCGTTTGACTAAGGGCGGCAACTGCCAGCAATGCTTCTTCCTCGCCTTTGAGCTTTTTAATTTTCTTGTAAACCTCATAGAGAACTACGACTGAGGTGACTATCTCTTTGGGTTTTGTTGATTCAATTACTTGTTTGTACTGTGGCGCCTTGGGTCCTTTGGTGAACCATTCAATCCAACCAGAGCTGTCGATGCTAATCAATTCTGTCAGACTCATCGCGGAGGTTTTCGGTGTCAAGTCCAGGGATAAATCCTTCGGTATCTTTTAGGGGGCGTACAGGAATGTACTGGATGATTCCATGTTTGGTTATGGCAACCATTTTGTCCCCAGGTTTAATCCCAGCACTCTTCCGCAGCTTTTCTGGAATCACGATTTGGTACTTTTTTGAAACTGTAACTGTCTCCATCGATAACCACACAGTAAAACGATACTTCTATCGATATAAAATTTGTGCCTAAACCATTACAAACCAGCCATACCCAAAACAAAACCAAGAGGCATACTAAATACCCATTAAAAAAGTGGTGCCGGGGACGGGATTCGAGCCCGCGACTTCTGGGCATAGGGCGATGGCCCCTTTTGCACTCCAGATTATGAGTCTGGCGCCCTAGCCAGGCTAGGCTACCCCGGCACATTGCCTCTCGGTTTTTAAGCCGATGCCATTTTAGTTTATTTTCCTTCATTTAAACCTTTAAGCTAAAGCCATAGATATCTCGCTTGGCAATCTACGATATTTTTTGCAACAATAAATTTATTGGATTGAAAACTCCCTTTAGAGGTTGGTGACTGTAATGTCTTCAGATAACGATGATTTCCCTGAATGGTTCAAGAAACGCCGCAGCCCATCTAAAGATCCTTTCGGCAACATCGATGACATGTTCCGTGAAATGGAAAAGATGATGGATGAGGAACTCAAAAACTTCACAGACAAAGTTCCCAAAGGAATACGTTAAGGAACGTAAGCTTCCTGACGGCAGCACCGTTAAGGAGCTTGGACCATTTGTTTATGGTTACAGCATGAAGATTGGTCCCGACGGCAAACCTGACATTCAGGAGTTTGGCAACATCAAAAAGGGCCTCAAGGGCACGCCTCAGGTTAAGGAGGAACGTGAACCACTCGTTGACACTATGGAAACAAACGAGGATATCCATGTCGTTGTTGAGTTGCCTGGTGTTGAGAAAACTGACATAAAACTGCACGGAACCGAAGATTCGTTGGAGATTTCGGTTGATACACCACAGTACAAATACTACAAAGAAGTGCAGCTGCCCGCCAAAGTCAGGGTTAAAGAGGCAAACTCAACCTACAAAAACGGCGTCCTAGAAGTCGTGTTGCCTAAAGCTGAGTCGTCAAAACCCAAAGGCGAACCCATAAACATAGGCTAAAAGCCTAAATTTTCCCTCTCTTCATAGATGTGTAAGATGACTGAAAACTCAGAAACTGACACCCTAAACACTATTTGCCGAGAAGCAAAAGCAGCAGGCAAACTGTCAGGCGACAACCTAACTGAGCTCTATGAGCTTTTCGGGTCAAGATTCACCAAAGCGCTTGACGCCTTAAAGGAAGGCAGAGTAAAAAAATACATCTTCAAACCCAGCGGAAGAATCGTTTGGATCGTTGTTGGCAGAGAACGCGACTACCTCATCATGCCAGAAGCAGAATTCTGCACCTGCGACGACTTCTACTTTCGCGTTCTTGACAAAAAAGTCCACATGTGCTACCACATCTTGACTCAAAAGATTGCGGCAGAATTTGGGTTGGTTTGAAATGATTGAGGAAAGCGATGAGTGCTTTGATATGCTGATGAATGAATGGAAAAAAGCCACTACGCAAGGTTAGGCTGATTGGCTAGTCAATTGAGGCTTCTTTTCGAGCGTCAAAGTCTTGCAGGGCACATCGGCCATCCAGGTTTAGATTTAAATATGTAGACGTTACATCAATAGGGTATTACAAGGAGAATCTCGATGGATCTAGGCGCATACTTCCTAACCCTACAATATGTCCTCATGGGCTCAGTGTTCATTGCTCTACTCTCATCTTCCTGTACGCTTACTACGGCAAAGAAGAAGAGCAAACAGACGAGTAAACCCTCCTATTTTTACTGCTAAATTTTCTATTCCGTCTATTCAATACCAGAAATAAGACTACGCTTATAACCGTAAGAATTACGCTAATTGCTATGAGCCAGCCAGCATCAGGTCCAGCACCAAAAACAATCGGAATGGGACCAATTAAGATTACGCCGCCAACGCTTCCTGACCCACCCAAAACCAAAGAAGCAACCACCAAAACGGCTATGCCCACAAAAACCAGCGTTATTCCTAAGAGCAGAAAACCCAACAGTCTGCTGGATAAACCGTATGCCTTCATCTTCAGCTTCCTCATCGCTCAACATCCAATGTTACCTCAACAACCAATAATTTACCACTATAATTATTAACGCTATGATGGTGAGAGCTAACGCCAACGTCAAAACTGTCTTAACTGATTTTTTGTCTGTTCCAAAAATTATCGGAATCGGACCAATCATGATTACGCCCGCACCACGCACCCTGCCTTTCTTTGCGCTACCCTTGGAGGCAAGAATGATTGCTGCAACGATAACTATGATTCCAGCCACTATTAGTACAAAGCCAAGACCGTAAAAAACCGCTGGATCCACGTATGCTCACCGGCGTCCAAGAGAAAAATGAATCAGCGTTTTTAATAAACATAGCCAGCAACCCATAGGAATGCAAAAAAATTAAAAGCCAGCACTTCTTTATCGTGTCGGCGCAAGATGACCACCCAAGACCTAATCCAAGAAATCCAACGACAAAATCCACTGATCAGCCAAGAGCAAATCCTGGAGAGACTGGAGGCTGAAAGAGCTAAAACAGGCGGACTTCTTGGTGACGAGACGCTGCTACGGTTGATTGCTGCTAAATTCGGCTTACAAGTCCAGCAGAACACGATTCATAACAGCGGAGTCCTCTCGACTAGCCGTTTGTTTGCGGGTTTATATGATGTTACGGTGGCAGGTCGCTTAATCGCGGTTTTTCCAGTTAAAACATTTCAGGGAGCCGAGAAATCAGGCAAATTTGCGACCCTAATGTTGACGGATGCTGAGGGAGTTTTGCGGGTAGTTTTGTGGGATGCGAAGGCTGAGATGGTTGAACGGGGCGAACTTAAAGCTGGACAGGCGGTTCGGCTAATACACGGATACACGAAAGAGGACAGGTATGGCAAAACAGAGCTACATCTTGGCAGCAAAAGCCAAATCCTGATAGAAACCGAAGCCAAAGCTGACCAATACCAATCCATCGAAAAATTCACCACAAAAATCCAAACCCTAAACGCCAACTCTGGCAACGTACACCTTGCTGGAACGGTAAAGGCGGTTTTAGGCAAGAAAGCTTTTTCTCGAAACGATGACAGCGACGGCATAGTAATGCGTTTGGCATTGAGGGATGATTCAGGCGAAGCAGTTGTGGTTGTTTGGAATGAGAAGGTTGCTGAAGTGGAAGTGATAACGAGAGAGAACACGCGGTTGCTGTTGGTTAATGCCAGAGTCAAGGAAGCACAGGGCGGTGGTTTAGAAGTGCATGTTGACTCCAACACCTTTGTAGGTTCTCAAAACAGTTGAAGGTAACGAAAAATCCAATTAAGATTTATTCTTACAGTCTACTGGCTAAACTTTCGGGCATTTGCTACCTAAGCTAACTCCTCATCTTTGTCTTTTCGGCGGCGCCGCAGAGTCACAGCGTTTGTTTTAACTCTTTCAAAACGTTTCTGAGAGTTGCTTCGCTCTGCAAGCATAACTACATCTCTTGGCTTGCTGAACTTTTCGGTTTTACCGTCGTCGCGTTTCCGCTCGATCTTTATGCAGTCATCCACCATGCAGTTTAGCACGCAAGCACCGCAGTAAACACATAAGTCCTCGATAATGCCGACTGTCCCTGTTCCCCAATACAGTGCGTTGGTTGGACAAGTTTTAATGCAGAATTTACATTGTCCGCCGACACAGGTGAACTTGTTTATATCGATTTTACCTTCCTTGAACAGCTCTTTTACGCCGGTGGGTTCGATGAGTTCTTTACGTCGCTGCCGTCTTTCTGCTTCCTCGTCAACCTGGCTTTCGCTTTCTTCATTCATCAGGTCAAATGTAGAAGGCTGTTTCGACGGCATATAGGAATCACGATTAAGAGTGGATTGGTTAAAATTAGGGTTTTATGAATTA
>CAVYRC010000003.1:0-18751 GCA_963770845.1 Candidatus Bathyarchaeota archaeon
TAGCAAACCTTGTTCCTCCAAGAGTTTTGAATATTTAGTGCAGTTGAACAATATATTAAGTTAATGGGTTCTTAGTTTAGAAATTCACGGGTTTCCATGAAAGTCAAAACGCCGTCATGCATTTTCAGGCATAACGCAATGTAATGTTTTCGTAGGCAAAAACCCGTACAAAGAAAGAAAAGAAATATCAGAACCTAACAACAAACACTAAACCGGAGCAGGAGGCAAGAAAAATGCAAGTGAAAGTACACTACATCAGCCTAGTAAAATCCTACACAAACACAAGCCAAGACGAATTCACACTGCCAGACAAAACTGTACTGTCAGTACTGCTCGACAAAATCGCTGACGATTACGGCAAACCATTCACTCAGGAAGTCTATGACCCAGTCAAAAAAGAGATGAAAGCCTCCTTTGTCGCCATGGTCAACGGCGTTTTGATGGACCAACTCAATGGCGTAAACACACCTCTTAAAGACCGCGACAGCGTCATTTTGATGTCGCTTATGACAGGCGGCTAAACCATAGCTTAACTTAAAAAGGAAAACTATCATATTTCTCGATGAAAAAAATGCCTAAAAAAAGACACCTTCTGCTTTACTACGGATTCCCCTTTGCCATCTACATATTTTTCATAATTTTAGCCCTTAACATACGAGTTCTTTGGGTCAGCGCTATCTTGGTTTTTGTTTTTGGCTCAGGTATCGCTATACCAATCTTCTGGAAGTACCATTACAAGCACTCTAATAAACCAGAAAAAAAACGGATGATTGCTCAAAAACAGATTAACACCCATTATTACAACCGATGGTACACACCAGCCGACTCAACCGAACTCGACTATCAAATTGAACGCATCAAAAAAAGAAAAAACGCTTTTGGCAGACCGCCCTAGCCAAAGGGTTTTTACGTTTTCTGCGGTCTATCGGAAATGGAATTTTGGCCTATTTTCAAGTATTTTCGTCTTTTTCTAGGCTAACCGCTCTTTAGTTGCTCCACCAAAAATGTATTAATCGAGATTTCATATTATTAACTTAAGTTAACTTAAGGAATTTTGGTCTTTAAGGAATGGTAAAGAGAATTGGGCATGAGAAGAAAAATTGAAATTACTGCAGTAGCCATCGCCATAGTGTTAATTTTAGTCATCTCCGCTGCTTATTCTTATTGGGAATCTCTGCCCTACGCAACCTACAAAATCGGCGACGAAATCAAGGGCTTCCCCATAGACGGAATATCAATAACAATAACCAACTTCTCCATATCCCAAACAAACCTGCCCTTCCCAAACTCATCCACAGTTATTCTAAACGTAACCATCCAAAACCTTGCAGACGACACCGTCTATTTCAATCAGAGCAGTTTAGAAACAAAATTTGACCAGGCAGCATCAAACAAACATCTTGAGTTAACCTACGGGAGCGCAAAAGGAGGCAGCGGAGGAGGCGCATATCCCTACAACCATACCAATTGGTGGGGCATCACCTGGCCTGGAAACCCAGAACTCAATTCCTTAATCGCAAATCAACAAATTAACGGTTCAATGCTTTTTACGTTAACTCCTAATTCTTTCAGCACATTTGAATTGACTTGCAAGCAAACTTCTCAGGAAAAGCCACTATTTACCGTTGATTTAGCACAAGGATAATTCCAAATCTTAACTTGATTGCGTTTAAGGAAGAAAGAAAGGTAGATGGTGCAAAATAGAAAAAACAGGTCGTTCTCCATAAGATAAAGAAAAAAATTATTAAAGAAAAGTTGGCGCTAAAAGCGCAAAGGAATTGATGTTTATTTTGTTTTGTTGGCTTCTGCTTCGACTGTCTGGAACAGGTTCTTGACAGCTTTCTGCCGGTACTTCTGTGCTAATGTCTCTGCACTGACAAATGTCAGGGCTTCTTCTGGACACCATTTGACGCATTGTGGCTCTTTGGTTTCGTTGTCGGTGCAGCTGTTGCATGTGAATACGATTTTCTTTTCTGGGTGCATATTCATAGCACCGAATTGGCATGCGCTGATGCACCATCCGCAGCCGTTACATGCGTTTTCGTCAACGCGGATTATGCCGCTGTCACATTCTTGTTTTAGGGCATCTCTTGGGCAAGCCGCTACGCACGCGGGGTCTTCACAGTGCCTGCAGGTAACTGCAAGGTTTACCAGTGGACCTATACGCATCGCGCGTATTCGTGATTTGGTTGGGTTGAAGGTATTCTCGTTAACCATGCTACAGGCGTATTCGCAGACACAGCAGCCGATGCATTTGTCTGGGTCGGCTGTTACGAATTTTCGGTCTTGTGGGCGCACCATTTTAGTTTCCTCCTACAGTTGCAACTGTTGCTTGAGACTTGTTTTCTTTAGCCTTTTTCATCGCATCCTCAGCGATATAAGCTAAGTCGCCTAAACCAACTTGATTTAAGCGTTCAACCGTAGGTATACCATCAGCCGTCCATCCGCGTGAAGCGTAGTAGTCGTCTAAGCCGATTGCCATTTCCTCGTCGTTAACGCAGACGCCTTTTGCTGGTCCTTCGTCTGGTACTGGGAAATTCTTTATTTTGTATGGGACGTCGTCGAATTTGCGTGTGCCTTTGCCTTCGCGTATGTTGAAAAGGCGTGCAAGATTTTCGATTCTGTCGCCGTCTGCTATCATTTCTTCAGGTGTTATTGGGATGCCTGTTGCGAGGGTGTAGTAGTTGGTTAGGTCTTTCCAGCCATCGTAGTATGTGCCTCTGCTGAATTTGCAGACGATAAGTGAGTCGATGATGTTGTACATGTGGCTCTCATCTGTGATCATTTTGCCGCGACCTTTCTCGATTTTGAAGCGGTTTACTTTGCCTTTGACATCAGGCGAGTAAGCTCCGTTTCTTAGGTGGCATGCGCCTCGGAATGATACAGAAAACCCTAATGCCGCTGTTTTCAAAGTTCGCAGGTCGTAACCTGGGAGTTCTAAGCCTTTGATATGGCAAGCGTACTTGTATGCGTCTCCGCCGATTAATTCAGCAGCTTTCGCCACACCTTCAGCTAAAATGTTTCCCAGCCAACCTTCGCGTTTACCAATCTTGTGAATAATAGCGATTAAGGCTTCAGCGTTGCCGAACTTGAGGTCGATTCCATCGGTTTGTTCCTTGGTGATTATCCCATGCTCATAGAGATCCATCGCGAACGCAACAACGACTCCTATTGAGATGCCATCCATGCCGTACTCGTTAACAATCCGCATGGCTTCGATAATTGCGTCTAAGCGGTCAACACCGCAAAGTGGTCCCATACTCCAGAGGCACTCGAACTCCAAACGTGAAGTTGAACCTTTGTATGGTCCTTCGGGAACAACGCCGATGTGGTCGCAACGCATACCGCAAGTCGCACATCCCACAATTTTCTTAACATAATGCTCATTAAAGTATTCGCCGCTTACTTTGTTGGCGCCTTCAAAAGTGGCGTTTGTCCAGTTCCTTGTTGCCAAGGCTGAAAGCGAATTTAGAACCAAAACATTTTCGGGTGTGCCTAAGGTTTTGTATTTCTTAGTTGACGGACCCTTCATGCGTTCATGGATAAGTTTAACAAATTCCATAAATCCTTTAAGGTTTGCTACGTTGACATCTTTTGTGCCCCGTACAGCAACGGCCTTGAGGTTTTTGGAACCCATGACTCCGCCCATACCACTTCTTCCAATGGCACGAAACTCATCGTTTATTATGGCTGCAAACCTACAAAGTTTCTCTCCTGCTTCACCAATCGCTGAAACACGGACGTAAAAATCGCCGAGTTCATCGCGGATTCTGTCATCAGTTTCTTTGACGGTTGCATTTTTGAGGTATCCAGCATCTCGGATTTCAACTTTGTCATCGTCAATCCAAAGGTAAGATAGTTTAGGTGCTTTGCCTTTGATTACAACAGCATCGTAGCCTGCACGTTTCAGGTCAGGCCCGAAGAATCCGTGGGCTTCGCCATTACCGATGCCACCAGTAGCGGGAGATTTAGACACGACGGCGTAGCTGTTGCCACCTGTTGGACCCATGGTGCCGCTAAGTGGACCAGTTAAGTAAATAATTGGATTATCTGGGTCATATGGGTCAGTGCCCGGTTTTGAATTGTCAAACAGTAAGCGGATACCTAAACCTATTCCGCCGATGTATTCTTTAGCCATCTGCTCTGATAATGGCTCAGTTCTTGTTTCTCCGGTTGTGAGGTTAACATGTAAAATTTTTCCTGCATAAGCAAACATGCTTTTTACCCTCAAGTCTCGTGAGTTAGAAGGCATGTAAAAACTATATTAAGTTAATGGCTGGGTCATTTAAAAAATCACGGCTAAACGCGATCTGTCTTTTGCTACATAACGCAATAAGGAGCCCGAAAAAAATGATCCTGAGCCACTTTAGAAGCGAAAACTTAAACCAACCCAAACCCTTTCCCCATAAGCAGGGCGAAAAACTTGAAGCGAACGGATGCTTTAAAACAAGCAGCAGCCAAACAGAACAAACCCCAAAACTTCATAATCCTAAATCAAACCAACATAACTTACTTCACTGGCTTCAGCGGGGCAACCGCACTGCTTATTCCAGAAAAAGGAGAAAACGTCCTCTACGTCTCAGGCGTAAACTATGAGCAAGCCAAAGCAGAAACTCAAGGCATAACTGTACAACTTCTAAAACGGGGCGAAAACATCATGGAAAAAATAGCCAAACAAGCCTCTGCTAAAAAACTTTCTTTCGATGCAATGCCAATTGAAAACTGGTGTGCCCTGTCCAAAAAAGTAGGCGAAGAAAACCTGCAGTCAATCAACAATTTGATTAGGGAACTTCGCAGCGTTAAAGACCAAAAAGAAATCAAACTTATCCGTGAAGCTTGCAGGATAGCGGCTGTTGGGATGCAGACAGCTAAAGAAATCATGTGGCTTGGAACAAAAGAGAGGGATGCCGCAACGGAAATCGAGTATTCTATGCGTAAGGCAGGCTCCGATGGAGTAGCCTTCGAAACCATCGTTGCGTCGGGTCCTACATCAGCGTTTCCCCATGGAAGCAACCTTGAGAGAACCATCCAAGACTGCGACTTTGTCATAGTTGACATAGGCGCAACATACAAGTCGTACCGTTCAGACATCACCCGAACCTTCATAGCCAGCAAAGCAACCGACAAACAAGCAAGAATCTACGACGCCGTAAAGATAGCTCACGAAAAAGCTCTTGATGCCATAAAGCCCAAAGTTGCCGCAAACGAAGTTGACAAAGTAGCTAGGCAGATCATTGAGGAATCAGGGTTTGGGAAGTTTTTCGTCCACAATCTGGGTCATGGCGTGGGTTTGGAGGTCCATGAGGCACCTATCTTGAGCCCCGACAGCAAAGACATCTTGGCAGCGGGAAATGTTGTCACAGATGAACCTGGAATTTATGTGCCAGGTTTAGGCGGTGTTCGGATCGAAGACACGGTCCTTGTCACTAAAAATGGCGCTGAGATACTAACTGTTGGACCCTGTATGCCTTAAGTAAACTTATTAGGCGCTGCAGACCTCTTTTATTTGAGAGTGATTTTTTGATAAATAATCCAGCAGTCATACTTGTTGACGTACAGAATGATTTTTTTACTGGTCCTCTAAAAATCAAAAGAGCCATAAACATAACTGAGTCCCTCCAGCGGCTCGTTGTAGCAGCGCGCAAAAAAGATATTCCAGTCATCTACAGCATCGATGCCCACTATCCCCAAGACGTCGAGGTTGTGCAGAAATGGGGCAACCACGCCATAAAAGGCACCCAAGGCGCACAAGTAATTCCTGAACTCAAGCCTGAAGAGGGAAAAGATTACGTTGTTGAAAAGCGGACCTACAGCGGCTTTTACGAAACAGGCTTAGACCCCCTGCTGCGAAGCCTCTACAAAGGCTCCGGAGTAAAAACAGTGATTCTAGGCGGCTTACATACAAACATGTGCATACGACACACTTCAGCAGATGCATTTTTCCGAGGCTATCAAATAATAATTGCCGAAGACGGGGTAGAAGCATTCACACAAGAAGAACATACGCAGGGACTAAAATATCTGGAATATGTCTATAACGCAAAGATAATGGCAACAAATGACATAATCAGAGAAATTGTAAAGTAGCCACGTCAGTCGTTTTTTGGAAACGCACTCTTCCAACGTGCTCGAGAATCCATTTTACTAATCGGAGTTGTCAAATGTCCAAAGCGAAAGTATGACGAGTGCGAGTGCAAGTATTATTATTGCTTTGTTCATGGATTTATCTTATTTGATTAGGAAATATAAGGTAACTCACCACCGAAGAGTATGGAGATGACTTGCTTAGGCTTGTTTTTGGTTGTTTGAAGTAATGGCTGCGCCAATGAGCACTCCTAGCCCTAAAGCTACAGAGGCAATGGCGAAGGTTTCATGGTGAAGATCACTTATCTGGAACCAAACCCCAAAAGTAACCTTCTGCTGAAAAAGAATTAAAAACGCTAAAACAAAGAACACAGCGGCAACAAGAACGGCTATCCAACGATTACTCATAAAAACGCTATTAACAAAGCTGCTATGGAAGTGTTTAAACGTATTGTAAGTCAGCGGTTGGGTGTTCTCTAGGAGAACAGTTTCGTTCTCGAGGGAGAATTATATGCCACTTTACCGCTAAGAGAAGCGGTGAAAAACCAATGCAAATCGAAAAAAAACTAGTCCTATGCAGCATCCTCGCAATATCAATCGGAATCGCAACAATCGTGCCCCTAGCATACTTTATGAATACGGTAAAAGCACAAACACAAACAGACGAAGCTGCACCATGGTTTAACGTTGAAGTACAATATGCAGTCTATACAGCTAACCTCACCGATAGCCCAGTTGAATATCCAGATGGCCTTGGACCCAGAATGACCTACACTACAGCCTACGATATAAAATTCAACTTTACTGTCAACCCCAAAGCAGAACCCAATTTAGACGGTGCTAGAGCGGAATATTTTGAACTGCAAATCTATTCAGACTTAGGACCAATTGAAAACATGACACAATACATTGGTGCAAACTGCAAAGGCAACTCTAACCCAGCAGAGAATTTCCTGTTTTCACGTGACAACTGGTTCAATACTTCCTTAATCGGCGGCGGCTTGTTCCTTCAGCAATACAATGGAAGCTTAAGCAGCGTTTTTGGCACAGGTTGGTTAAGTGGTTCAAGCGGTGCTTCCTCAAGCAGTTACTTCCCAGAGGAACCTCAGACGGCATCTCAACAGTTCCAAAATGCGTACAATGCAGAGAAAATATTCATTGATGTGCGCAGACTCGGATTTGTATCATTCAACGGCAACTCTACAATCGTTACACTTGCAGATAACGCAGTTATTCAGCATTTGGAGTTAACTAGAAAATGGCAGCCAATTCAGCTACGATTCATTACAGCAACTAGTGCAGGCTTAGGTGTATCAGGAAATGACGAGTGACGAGTTGGAAGGCAACACATTAACCGTTTACGCATATATAGTCCACGCAGACAAACCAGTGGGAACAAGAGACGTAACCCGAGGCGCAGACCTTAGCAGCACAAGTGTCGCACACAGGCACCTGCAAAAACTCGAAAACTTCGGCTTAATAGAGAAAAATGCGTACGGCGACTATATTCTCAAAGAGAAAACAAGCATTAACGGGCACGTGTGGGTCGGCAAAAACCTCGTACCGCGGTTAATGTTTTACTCCTTCTTTTTTGTAGGCGCATTCAGCGCGGAATTAGCGATTATTTTTTTGAGCTATTTAATTACAGGTTTAGTTATTGAAATTAGCTTCTTTTTCTTGACGTCGATGACGGCTGTTGCGATGGTTTTATTTTTTGTTGAGGGAATGGTGCTATACAGAAAAAACAAACCCAAAAACCATAATGCCGATTATGATTAGTAGCCCCAATCACAAGTTTTTTACACTCAATCCATAATTCTATTTCTTAGGTGATTATTGTGGAAACTGATCTGTTGCAGCAACTCGGGAGTAAAACAATCACAAAAGCAGAACTTTTCAGGCGCGTTGAAGCTGATTTTGGGTTAGTTCCCTCTCTCTTAGAGGGTACTTCTTCATCTAAAGCCACAATTAGGTATGGCTGCGGAAGCGTCTTGATGGATTTAACTGAAAAACACTCCGACAAGCTCTATCCGTATATGGACAACTTCATCGAGATGCTAGATAATAAGCATCGGATTTTGATGTGGAACGCGTTGGGAGCCATCGCGAACCTTACCGCCACAGACGTGGACCATAAATTCGACGCCATATTCGACAAATATTATGGCTTCTTAGGAGATGAGTACATGGTAACGGTAGCCAATACAGTTGCTAATTCAGCGAAAATCGCCTCAAACAAACCCTACCTAGCAGACAAAATTTTGGCGGAGCTACTTAAAGTCCAAAACCTCCAAGTTACCCCACACTTAACAGAGGAATGCAAACTCGTCATAGCAGAACAAGCCATAGAAACCTTCAACACCCTAATTCGTTATACACAAAACAAGGCGGCACTCATAGTTTTCGCAGAGGGACATCAAAACAGTAAACGAGTCAGCCTTAAAAAAGAAGCACAGAATTTTCTTAAGAAATGGCAGTAGTCATGGGCGAGAAGCAGGTCTTCTTATTTGCTACCTTTGAACACGTTTGCCCCCAAATGCATGTATTGTTCTTGTCCCAGCGATGCATTTCCCGCCGTGCGCTGTTCCTGTTTGAATGAAGAACTCATCGCCAGGATTGAGAATCGTTTCTTTTCCGCCAATTATTACGATGTACTTGCCGTAAACACAGACCACATATTCGTCAAATTCGTGTGCATGAACTTTTGATGTTCTGTCAGCAAACATGTCCAAAAAGCCATTTGACTGCCATCTGCTCCTTCAAAGAAGTAACCGATGACGTCTTGGGTGTTCTGCTCAAGTTTTATCTATTCGGTTTTTGCTGTTCTTCATGAAGTCTGGAAAATCCTTCATTACCTCAAGCCCCAATCTGCAACTTGCTCATAGAAAGTGACCGCTGAGAAGCCACTTAAAAACGAAGCCAAGTAAGTGGTGGGCCCGGGGCGATTTGAACACCCGGTCAACAGATTATGAGTCTGGCGCTCTAGCCGGACTGAGCTACGGGCCCACAGAGCTCTGTTTTAATATTGCTATTTCTGAATAGATTTAAACATTTTCCGACTCTTCACAATGTTGGCAAGCGCTATATCGTTTTCCCCAATAGACGCAAAACAACAGGTTTAATGCAAATTGGGAAAAGACAAATTAACACAGCCAAGTTTAGTTGGCAAAGGTTGGCTAATGAAGAGAGCAGCACAATTATCTGTTGCAGTGTTACTCCTCGTAATAATTGCGGTATCTACGCTAGGCATGATTGACAATTCGCCGTTTGTTTCAGCTGCCAAAAGCCCCGATGATAACGCGTTTTATGTCGGCGTGACTTACTGCGGCAACTCGGTTTCAGACGCTAAACTACTCATAGACAAAGTCAAAAATTACACAAACCTCTTTGTTTTGCAGTCGGGGTCTTTGCAGACGAGTAACGAGTCAATAGATGCCATAGGTGATTACACGGTTAATTCCGGTTTGAACTTTATTGCTTACATGGGAGTATCCAGTTTTGCGTTAGCAAATAATTGGCTCTCCGGCTATAATGGACGCTGGGGCACCCATTTCTTGGGCATTTATCTTGATGATGAGCCAGGTGGAAAAATGCTGGATGGACGATTCTACCTGACTTTCCCAAATATTTATTCGTCTTATCCAGGTGCCCAGCAATTTCTTATAAAAACGGAGGACGGCACAATCAGTGGTTTCCAGCTTAATCAAACAAACGCTAACTATATGCGTAATGGAACAGTATCAATATCACCAGTAAATATAACACTAAGTAACAATACCAACCTGATCTGGGGTACCGCAACTTACTACAAAAATGGCACAATAACAGCTCAAAAGGATAACTACTCTCCGGAAATCATTGTCGATGGCACTTCAATTATGCCCTACTACACCTATAACGAGTTATGGAATGCTTGCCCCATCCAAAATCCAAGCCAAGCAGCCGAAATATACGCCAACCAACCCAACCGCACCATAACCACAGTTCGAAGCGAATCCGCCTCAACACTAAAAATGTTCACTTCCGATTATGCACTCCAATGGTTTGATTACCAAAGCGGCTACGACGTTGTCCTCACTGAATTCGGCTGGAACCAGAGTACAACCCAAGAAATCGCGCAGGCGAGGGGTGCAGCGAACCTTTACGGTAAAGATTGGGGAGCCATGATAACTTGGAAGTACATGCAGACGCCTTATTTGGCAAGCGGCGATGAAATCTACCAGCAAATGTGCCAAGCCTACGAAAACGGCGCCAAATATATCGCCATCTTCAACTATTCGCCTGACATGCAAGGCGCTTATGGAACATTGCAGGATGAACATTTCCAGGCGCTGCAGCGTTTCTGGACAGACGAAGTCAATAACCCAAACGTGATCCGAGGACAAGTTAAAGCAGACACCGCGTTCGTTTTGCCCAACGACTTTGGCTCTGGCCTGAGAAAACAACAAGATATCGTTTGGGGACTATGGCAACCCACACAGCAGGAACAGCAGGTTTGGCTACAACTGCAAAACGCGTTAGCAACGTATGGTCAGAAACTTGACATTGTCTACTATGACTCAGTGCATCCAGCATCGGACGCCTACTCCAAGCTGGTTTATCCGTCGTTCACTAATTGGTTGTTGATTGCATTGGGGGTTGCCGCTGTAGCCGCAGTTTTGGCGGGGTTGCTCGTTGTCCGCAGAATAAAACGAAAAAGTTGGCTAGAAAATTAATTGAGCGCAAAAATTATGGTTTGCCAAACCATTTCTGATACCAGACATTAAACATGGAGAGACATTCTTTTTGGTATGAGTCTTCGTCTTCTTCTTTGAGGCAGCTTGCAAGGTCGAGGTTATGGGTGATTTCTGCTTTTGCCTCATGAAGGGTTTTTTCGATGTCGTCAAGCATATCGTTGCCGCCTGCAGAGTAATCTTTCATGGCTTGTCGTAGGAATGTTCTTTTCTGCTTGATCAACTGCTCAATTTTGCCTTCACTCATATCGGTCACCAGATAGGAATTGCTGTATGTGACCATTTTAACGTTGCGTTCTCTCGAGGTGGAAGAGATATTCTTGGGCGTAGCCTGCGTAGGCTCCGAAGTAGTTGCGCGCAAACTCGCCGATTTTTTCGTATTCGCCTGTGGATAAAGAGTTGTGGCTTTGCATTTTTTTAACCGCTTCTTGAGGGAAGTTACTTGTGTAGTGGTTTAAGATGACGCGTTTAACCCAAACATCCACCGGGAAGGCACCCATCTTTTCCAGCGAAAACAGGAGAACACAATCAGCTACCTTCAAACCAACTCCTGAAAACTCAAGAAGCCCTTTTCTGGCTTCCAAGTAAGGCATCCTTTTTAGATTTTCGAGATTAATTTTCTCGTCATGAATTTTTTTTGCGGTTGCCTGAACATACTTCGCCCTGTATCCCAAACCGCACTCGCGCAAACCGTCCTCAGTTGCATGAGCCAACTTCTCGGCAGTTGGGAAAGCGTAAAAGTCCATGTCCTCGAAAGCTTGTTTTTCCCCATATTTTATGGAGATTTTTTTCAGCATTAGTTCGATGGCGGCTATGCTTTTGTATGTGGCGCAGATGAAGCTGATTAGGCATTCCCAGGGCACTTGCCGCACGATTCGCAACCCCTGGTATATATGCAATGCTTTTTGGATGTAATCGTCTTTGGCGATGCATCGGGTGATATCTTGTAAATTATCGTTTAATCCAAAATAGTTCCGAATGAAATCCTCGTTTACGTTCTCAAACTCTAATTCGCAGCTACGTTGGCGAATCTTAACCACTTTTTCGCCCACTACTCCGTACCACCAACCGGCCCGCTTTTGCCACCTAAACACTTGCCCACAGCAAAGCGAAAAATCCAAATCAAATGGCACATCAAGCCGCATCAGGGTTGCTCCATGAACTTTTCTGGTTTGGGAACTTCTGATGCTAAGCCTTTGTAGCCGTCGCAAATCGACGATGACTTCCTGGGCAAGTTTTTGTGGCATTCTTTCCCAGTGGTCAAAGAAGGTTTGCCAAAAAGCTCTGCCTGAGGTGGTGGATCGGAGTTCTTTGGAGAAGCCAAAAGTTTCGGAGACAGGAATGAAGCCCGTGATAACGGTCTGGAGTCCTTTCTGCTCGAACAATGTCACTCTTCCGCGTCTGGTGCTTAGCATTCTTGAGGATTCGCCAGACAATTCTGATGCAACTGAGATGATTATTTTGTAGATAGGCTCAAGCAGTACGGGGTCAGCGGTTAGGAAACTGCCAAAGATTGCTTTGCCGACACCATGCATGATTTCTGTGCCGACCGCCTCTGCTTTGCCAAGTTGGAAATCAACCAAGTTCACTTTAAGGTGCCGCATGGGTTCGCCGCATAGTGGTCCTGCCCTGCAAGCGTACTCAAACCCTGCAATAATTGCCTCCAACGCTTCCTCGGAAATCTCTTCGGTTTTACTTTTGTAGTCAATGAGAACATTTCGGTTTTCATCAATCGAAAGCACGCTGCTACAATCGTCATCTAAAGAAGAACTTGGCGTCTCTTCAGTCTCAGGCATGACCTGCATCCAAAAGCAGTTTTGCTTGTTGGGACTTTTAGCTAAAGCCATAGCACCTTTTTTCTGAACGCTCTCTATGTAGACAACCCGTGGCGAAGAAACGGCAATGTCGATTTCGCAGTTTCGTTTAAGTTGACCGAGGGCTATTTCCAGATGCAACTCACCCATTCCGCTTAACAAGTACTCGCCTGTCACCTTGTCGGTGGATGTTTTTAAGTTAGGGTCTTCAGCCGTTAGACGCTCCAGCCCTTGAAGCAAAACAGGGATGTCTTGGGGGTTTTTGGGTTCCAACGCCAACGTGACAACAGGTTCGGAGACATAGCATATGCCTTCAAATGGAACCATCCCCTCTTTATGGTCTAAGTCGACGAGTGTTTCGCCTGCTCGGACCTTTCCTGTAAGAGTTAATGACGCCAAGTTGCCTGCGGAGACTTCGGTGACTTCTTCATGGAAAAAGCCCATGTCTATTGCTACTTGCTTAACCTCTGTTTTAATCAATGCATCCACTAGGTGGAGTTTGTCACCTTTCCTCACTTTACCTGAGAACAGTCTGCCTGTGGCAACGGTGTCGCCGTTTGAGTCTGTATGGATGTTAGTTACGTAAATCACGGCTGGACCATCATCGTTGCATTTAGTCAGGGCTTTACCAACTTTCGAGCCGACTTGTCCATCCCAAATCTTAGTGATTCTGTAGCCTTGCGCTTCAAAGGGACTGGGAAGTTGATTAATTGCCATCTTAAAAATTGCTTCAGAGACAGGTGAGGTCTTCTTTAGTTTTGCCTGCTCACCGTTAAGGACTGCTTGGATTACGTCTGAGAATTTTATGCCTTGTTGCTTAGCCGACCCTAAAGTGAAACCCCAACCATAGAGGGCTGCACCAAAAGCCACATTACCGTTTGCCGCGTTTATTTTCCATTGTGCCCTGTAGGGGTTTTCGGCATATAGTTCGATTAAGTCGTTAAACTTATCGATTATATTGTTGAGTTTTTTCTGGATTTGCTCCTCACCCAACTGGAGTTCAGTGATGAGGCGGTCAACCTTGTTTATGAAGAGCACTGGACGCACCCGTTCTTCGAGGGCTTGGCGGGTGACGATTTCGGTCTGCGCCATGATCTCCTCCACAGCATCCACAACTACCACAGCACCGTCGATTACTCGGAGGGCGCGTGTGACTTTTCCCGTGAAGTCTACGTGCCCTGGCGTGTCAACCAAGTTAATAATGTAGGAGTTTTGGGGGTTTTTGTAAAGGAGACTTATGTTGGCTGTTTTGATGGTGATTTTGCGTTTTTGTTCTTCCTCCAGGTAATCTAGCACCCTTGCCGTGCCAGCCATCTGAGGTGACAGCAGCCCGGTCCCAGCCAACAGGGAATCGGCAAGCGTGGTTTTGCCATGGTCAATGTGCGCAATTATGCCTATGTTTCGAATTAGCTCTTTTTTGCTCATCAGCTGCTGTATTTCTGGGATTTGTTTGAACCGAGGCATAGTGACCCCTTTAGGATAAGTTTAAGTTGGAACTAAAGGTTCCTATTGAATTTAAAAGCTTAATGCTTCACCGCTGAAGGACCTAAAAATTGAATCTGCCCACAATCATTCCTGTCGAAAGACTCATCGAAGAACCCTACGCCTCAACTGTTTGTTACCCAAGAACTAACCAAGCTGAAATACAAAGCCGAATACAGGAACTAAAGGAACTGGGTGTTGAAGCACTTGAATTCTCAGGTAAAACGGCAGCCGCTAACGTTCCAGTTCTCGGCAAAGGCTACGTCGGCGTTGTTGTGGTGGCGCATGTGCGTGGGCAAAGGGCGGCACTAAAGATGCGCAGAATAGACGCCGACCGACCAGATTTTAAACATGAAGCCGAAATGCTCCAAAAAGCCAACGCAATCGACGTCGGCCCCAAGTTTATTGCTATCAGCAACAACTTTCTTCTATCAGAGCTAATTGAGGGGGATTTGCTCGAGGATTGGCTCGAAATTCACCGAAATAAAGGGCTTATCCGCAAGGTTTTGGTTGATGTATTGGAGCAGTGTTGGCGTTTGGATGAAGCGGGCTTAGATCACGGTGAAATAAGCAAAGCGCCAAAACACCTTCTCGTAGATAAAGAGAACAAACCCTACATCGTCGATTTTGAAACCGCAAGCATTGTTCGAAGAGTAATTAATGTTACATCGGTTTGCCAGTTTCTTTTTATGGGAAACAGCAGAGCAGCAAAGATGCTTGGCGAGGTATTCGGGGTTAAGGAAAAATCAGAGCTAATTTCAGCTTTGAGAAACTTTAAGAAGAATAAGAATAGGGAGAACTTTGAAGGATTACGCGAGTTTTGCCTTTCACAGATTTAAGCTACTATGTCTTGTAGCCGTTTCTGTCTAATGGCTTCTTTGAATTCCATGGCTATGCGTCTGCCCATGTACATGTTTTCGCCGTACTTCAGGTAAGCATATGGTGATGTGCCGATGCCGACGTTGGTTCCAGCAACGATACGCGCAGAGATTTCGAAAGTGTAGATTTTTGCTTCGTCGGTTATTACGGTTTCGAGGCAGAAGGGTCCGATGATTCCGGGTGGCGCGAGTTCGCGGGCTTTTTTGTGGACGTTTTCTCCCATGCGCATGATTTCTGGCAGAAGTGATTCGCGGAGAACTATGGGGAAGTTGCCGATTACGGTGTAGGTTGGGTTTATGTCGATTTCGAGCTGTTGGCAGGCCGGGATTTTGCCAATCGAGTCCACGGCGGATTCGTAGCGTCGGTCAACGCATAGCATCTCGACGTCATCGTTTATGATTGAGCTGAAGTAGCTTGGGTAAACGTTAACACCCAAGGGCGTACTCTTGCAGGTGGATGCTTGGCAAATCGTCCTCTGTGAGCATGCCACGTTTGACCATTTCTTTGAATTGCTTGTAGAAATTTTTGGGTGAGTTGGCCAGGAAGTAGCCTCTGCCGCCTTTGGCGCCTTGCAGTTTGGCGATGATTAGGCGGTCGATGTCTTCTGGTGTCTTGAAGGTTGCAGGCAATCTGAGTCCGGCTTGGCGCAACCAATCTTCTTGGCTTTTGCGATTAGCTTCCCAATGGAGCAGTTGGCGGTTGCCAAACATAGGCACAAAAAGGCTGTCAGTCAATTCTTCGGTACTTAGATACGCGGTGAATGATCCATGCGGAATTAGAACTACGTTAAGCTTGCGAAGTCTGCTCCTGCAGTTTCTCGTTAAGCAACTCCGTGAAGTCTTTAACAATGATTAACTCGTCAACCAACGGGTACTTCTTGTACATAATTGCGTCTTTTTCTTTACAAATGCAGACGGTTTTGAAGCCTTCCTCTTTGGCACCCTTGAAAATATTGAGTGAACTATGCGAACCCAACGTTCCGATGGCTAGTTTTTTTTGGTCGTATTTTTCGATAATTTTGCCGACGTCTGTGTTGGTTATCATGTTACCACTTCAGCGAGTCTGTGTTTCCTGGCTGCTCTTTTTATTTCCATGGCGACGCGTTTGCCTGGTCCCACTTCTACGCCGTACTTGTATTTCATGTAGGGCGAGGTTGGTTCGACGCAGGGGCATCCTGGAACACGAGGGCTAACATCGAAAACTCGGAATTCTAAGTCTTTTGTTACTGCGCCTTGGAGTGCAAAGAGCCCAATCATGCCTGGCGGGAACTCTTTTTTGCAGATGTTCACGAAGCGTTCTGCTGCTTCGAAGATTTTTTCAAGTTGACTCTCACGCATTGTTGCACCCATGTGTCCGATTTCGATGTTCTGGGTTGGATATGTTAAGTTCGAGTTGTTCTTTGGCAGGTAGGTCGAGAACGCCATCGAGGTCGGTTTGGATTCGCCTGTCGAAACCGAGTAGGTCAATTTCGTCGGTTAAGGGTGACCAGAAATAGTTAGCGTTGAATTTGGCGCCAATAACATACTCTTCAATGACGGATTGGTTGAGGGCTTCACGGGTTATGATGCCTGCTTTGATGCGTTTTTGGGCTTCCCGCTCGTACTCCTCAGGGGTTGAGGCGTAGAAGAATGCGCGTTCAATGGCTCGACCTTTCTCAGCGACTTTCACAATGGCTGGGCAGTCGATGTCTGCTGGGGATTTGAAGGCGCGGGGAAGTTTTATGCCTGCTTCTTTTAGGAGCCAGAGCTGGTTTTTTGGGGCGGTGCGTTCTTCGGTTTTTAGCAGGTACCTGTTGCCCATGAGGGGAACAGCGAAGTTCTGTTCTATGGCTTCGTAGCCTGCATACACGCTAAAGGAGCGGTTAGGGACGAAGACTGTGTTTAGGTCGGTTAGCTGCTTCACGACTTCTGGAGTGTTGTTATGTCTGAGAACTTGTCTAGGAAGATGAATTTGTCAAATATGTTTCGGTAGTATCGGGCGTAGGTTTTTTCTCTCCCGTTTTGGCAAACGACTACAGTTTTGAATCCTTCTTGTTTGGCACCCGAAGCAATTTCCAAGGCGGAGTGCGAACCTAATACGCCTATGTAGATTTTCTTTTGGTCGTAATCAGCTAAGG
This sequence comes from Candidatus Bathyarchaeota archaeon, assembly GCA_963770845.1. Taxonomy (GTDB): domain Archaea; phylum Thermoproteota; class Bathyarchaeia; order Bathyarchaeales; family Bathycorpusculaceae; genus Bathycorpusculum. The sequence goes on from CAVYRC010000003.1 coordinate 17,109, forward strand.
TTTGTTTTATTTTGTCTTGCATCATGCTTTTTCACCCATAAAGTCCCTGTAAGCGTTAATTGCTTTGGCAAGTTTTGGAGAATCAAACAGTTTTATGTTTGTCATCTCATTTGCTGCTGCCATGTACATTTGGCTGATGATTGTTTTAAGTTTGGGGTCAAGTTTGGACGGCTGCGACTTGCAGAGAGACTTCCAATCTTGGACTCCTCTGGCTTCCGCATCCTTTTTGGCTTGCTCCAAGTCGTTATACCAGTTTGTTTTCTTGTAGAATTGCCTTGCGACCTCTTTGCTGACATGCACGCCCTCGTATGTAAAGCGGCACTCGTCAAGTGTTCCCAAAACATCAACAAGTATGAGCTTTCGTTTGTCGTCGAAAGCTAATTCGATTTTACCGTCCTCATTCTTTAAATCTGCGTTTGAGGCAGCCTTCGTTATTGTTTCATCCGCTTTCAGAAGGATGGCTTTGACATCAGTTAGTTCTGTGTCAGTTAAGCCTGCAATTTTCTTTGCCTCTGTCCAAGTGACGTAGCGATCGGTTTCTTCCAAGTTTTGTGCTGACATCGAAGATTGGTTTGGAGAGAGTTTCGCCTGGTTTGGGCTGATGGTCTAAGCCAAGGTCTTCTAGAGGTGACCTTGCCCTGCGCCAGCCGTTTGAAAACTGATGAACCTTCAGGTAAGCCGTTGCGGTAGATGATTTCAAGTGGGATGAGGCAGTTCTTCAGGTTGAAGTGTACATGCTGTAATCATGAACTATTTTGCCGTTGGCAACAGCTGTTTTGGGTTTGTAAACGTTAACCAATGCCACTTCCATGATATTTGAGGGCGCCTTAAGCTCACTGACTATTACAGCTTTACCCTTTTCGTTAACCAATCCTTTATAGTGGGTCTTAACACCCATCTTTTCAAGCTGCTCAAAACAGTAAGCGCCCATAAGGCAGAGAGCAGCCCCTTTGCTTTTGATGTGGTCGGGCATTTCACCCCAATCAAAAACGCTGTAACGGTCAGAGAAGACAAACCTGCCGGCTCCCATTTCTGTTAGGGTTGGTTTCTGGATTACTTGTAAGTCTTTTACGCTACCCATCTCAGTTGCCTCAGATGCTTGTGATTATTTGTTTTTATGCTTATATCGCTTTATCTGGCAAATACTTGAATCAAGGAACCATTAAATTGAGAAGTATCAGGTTTTAGGTCTCTGTTTCATCAAAAAACAAAGCTGAATAACCCTTCTATGGACAGAGAACAGTAAAGCCTATTTAACCAAAGCGATTTGAAGAATAGAAAAAGCAACAAGTCTGTAGTGGGGAGGGGAAAAGTTGAACGAACAAGACCAAACAAAAACGGCGCAAACGCGGTTTTCAGCTTCACCTACAGCTCCGTTAGAACTAATGCACAAGCAATGGTTCTGCATGGGTGTGGAGTCTTCAGGAAAAACGTTCAAACAGGAAGCTGAATCACCCAATAATTTCTTAGAATTAGTCAGTAGGTCTATGGTAGCTTGGGTAGATTACATCACCGACGACCCGATGAAAGACCTCCCAGCAGTTGCCGCTCAAATGGGTTTCAGCGAAGCTTTTATTTCCAATTTATCCTGTTGCGACCAGCTAAATTATCAAGACTTTGATACAGAGATGTGGCTGGATTTT
>CAVYRC010000004.1:0-12046 GCA_963770845.1 Candidatus Bathyarchaeota archaeon
TGTTATGTCCTGTTTACTTGGTTCATTGCATTGCTGCTCTATGTAGCTCAAGCGGCTCTATTTTCTCAGCCAGCATGATCTGTTTTGCTAGTTCAAGTCCTTTTTCGCTACCTCTTTTCAGGTTTTCGACTACTTCTGTTCCTTTCTTGGATGTCATAATATTCTTATCAGTGTGCTTGTTGTTTAAAGCTTACCCCAACTTACACTATCAGGCATCTAAAAGGGGAGATTAAGCGTTTAGCTAAATAAGGAAAACTCTTAATAGCTAATCTTTTAATTTCAAGGTTCATGAGCCAGACCAAGCAAATCGAGCAGAAATGGCAAGCTAAATGGGAAAACGCACACTTATTCGAAGCAGACCCAGATCCTAATCGCGAGAAGAAGATGGTTACTTTTCCGTACCCGTACATGAATGGTCCATTGCATGTGGGGCACACTTTCACAGCTTCTCGTGTAGATGCTTATGCGCGGTTCAAGCGTATGCAGGGTTACAATGTGCTTTGGCCTTGGGGGTGGCATTGGACGGGTCAACCGTTGCTTGGTGCAAGTCAACGCATAGCTCGGGGCGACGAAGCCTACATCAAGGTTCTCCGAGAAGTAGATGGCGTCCCAGAAGCAGAGCTAAAAAAGTTCGTTGACCCTCACTACATGGCTCAATACTATACTAATGAGGGCCGTTTAGCCGTTAAAAGCATCGGGTTCTCCGTAGATTGGCGGCGCGAATTCACCTCTATTATGCCCACCTACCAAAAATTCATTGAGTGGCAATACAAAAACCTTAAAGAAAAAGGTTACGTCACCCGTGGAACGCACCCGGTGGTTTGGTGTCCCAAAGATAAAAGTCCAACAGGTGACCATGACCGCCAAAGCGGAGAAGGCGTCACCGCTGAAGAATACACACTGATAAAGTATAAGCTAGATGAAAAAACGTTTTTGCCAGCAGCAACTTTCCGCCCGGAAACTGTCTACGGCATAACTAACATGTGGATAAACCCCGAAGTCACATACGTGGAAGCCTCTGTCAACGGCGAAAACTGGATAATTAGCCAGGAAGCCGCAGAGAAGCTAAAAGAGCAAGAAAGAAAAATTGAAGTCAAACGCAGCTTCCAAGGCAAAGAAATAATAGGCAAATGGTTTGAGAATCCAATAACAAAACTCAAGTTTCCCATTTTGCCCGGCTGGTTTGTTGACCCAAAAACTGCAACAGGCGTCGTTTACAGCGTTCCAGCCCATGCACCCTACGATTATCTGGCGCTGCGTGATCTACAGCAGAAACCAGAAGTCCTTGCGCAGTTCGGCATGGACCCATCAATTGTACTGCAGATTAAACCAATCTCAATCATCAAAGTGGAAGGCTTTGGAGAATTTCCAGCAGTTGAAATCGTCGAGAAAATGGGTATAAAAGACCAAAACGACCCCAAAGCTGACCAAGCCACCAAAGAACTGTATAAAAAAGAATTCCACAACGGCATTCTGAAGGCAAACTGTGGACCTTACGCTGGAAAAACCATTCGAGAAGCTAAAGACATCCTGACTGTTGATTTCCGCAAAGTTGGTGCAGCAGATTCCATGTATGATTTAGCTGAACCCGTGGTTTGCCGCTGCATGACGCAGTGCATAGTAAAAATTCTCTCAGACCAATGGTTCCTAAACTATTCAGAACCACAATGGAAGGAGAAAGCCAAACAAGTTGTCGCTCAAATGACGATTTATCCGGATTCCGCAAAACAAAACTTCTACACTGTTATAGATTGGTTACGTGAGTGGGCTTGCGCTAGGACCACAGGTTTTGGAACCCCGCTACCCTGGGGCAAAGGCTGGATAATCGAAACACTCAGCGACTCAACTGTCTATATGGCGTTCTATACCATAAACAAGCACATAAAACAGAACAACATTAAGGCTGAAGCTTTAACGCCTGAAGTTTTTGATTTCCTTTTCTACGGAAAGGGCGATGCAAACGAGCTTGGAGTCACCACTGGATTAAATGGCGACTTGCTCAATGCTATGCGAACTGAATTCTTGTACTGGTACCCATTTGACTTGAGGAATTCCGCTAAAGAACTCGTACCAAACCATCTCTCATTCTGCATCTTCCACCATGCCGCACTCTTCCCGCCTGAACACTGGCCTAAAGCAATCGGCGTCAATGGCATGCTTATGATCGAAGGACAAGGGATGCACAAGAGTAAAGGCAATTTCATAACCATGAAAGGTGCCGTGGAGAAGTATGGTGCAGATGCAACTCGTTGCGGTTTATTGTTGGGCGCTGAAGGTATGGATGATCCTGATTGGCGCGCTGAAAACATAAATGATCTACAAAGCAAGTTTGAATCGCTAATTGGGTTTGCTAGCGGTATAATTGTCTCTGCCAAAAACCAAGAGGACACAGCTTTGGAGCGTTGGCTCATGAGCAAGCTTCAATGCCGAATAAAAGAAGTTACCGCGAGCTTAGATGAAATCAAAACCCGAACCGCCCTGCAAGTAGCGTTGTTTGAGACTTGGAATGATCTACGTTGGTACATCCAACGAAAAGGCAATACGAAGGCCAAAGCGCTGGGTGAAGCGGTAAAGGTTTGGCTTAAGATACTTGCGCCTTTTGCGCCGTTTCTTTGCGAGGAACTCTGGAGCCAAACTGGCGAAGAAGGATTCATCAGCATCGCAAAGTGGCCAGTCTTTGATGCAGGCAAGATTGATGCTGCCGCTGAGGAACAGGAGACCCTGATAACCGACATAATGAATGACACCACAAACATCGTAAAAGCCACAAAGATAACGCCAAAACGCATATGCTTCTACGCTGCGGCGTCATGGAAATGGCAGGTTTACCTCAAAATACTAGATAAAACCGTTGCTGGCGAAGCAAAAATCAACGAGTTGATGAAGGAATTCTCAGCTGACAAAGACTTAAAACCCCATATGAAGGAGATTGCAGGTATGGTTCCAAGAATCGTTAAGGCTTTAACGAAGGTTTCGGGCGAACGAAAAACTCACATGCAAAAAATCAAAGCGGTTGATGAGCAGGCGATTTTGGCTGATGCAGTTGGCTTCTTGGGACAACGCTTCAATGCAGAAGTATCAGTTTATGGCGAAGACTACAAGGAACGCTTTGACCCTAAAAATCGTGCTGCTATGGCAATGCCATATCAACCAGCAATCTATCTGGAGTAGGAAACCTATTCGTAGAAAACAAACCAGCAATTTGCGTGGTGACAGTCTTCCTTAAGTAAACACCCACCAATTTTTATTAAGAAATCGCCGGTAGTTAATGATTGGATGGGCATATTGCGATTAACCTGTGGCAATAATCTTATGCATAATCGCATTTGGCAAATAGAAGACAATATTGCAGTTTAAAAAGATAAGTCTTAATGGCTTAATTCAGTTGGCTCTTCGCGGTTCTTAAGTTTCTCTTCTAAAAGAACCAGCAGTTCCTGAGGCTTCACAGGCTTAACCAAATAAGCATCAGCACCTTCATCGAGGGCTTTAACGCCGGTTTCAAGGGATGGAAAACCCGTAATCATGATTTTAACGGTATGCTGGAGCTGTTTTTTGAGTTTTGCCAGCAAATCAGTGCCATCCATGTCTGGAAGCCTGATGTCTACCAGCGCCAGGTCATAGTGGCTTTTTTCTGCTTTTTCTATGGCTTCTTTGCCGGTTTCTGCTGTTTCAATCTCGTAGCCGCTCTTTTGGAGAATACGTGTGAAAGTACGAAGGATCGATTTATCGTCGTCAACAACAAGTATGGTTTTTTTAGGTGCCGCCACTTCTAACATCTCATTCTTTAGTTCATAATATCGGCTTTCTTAAACCGTGCCAGGTTCAATTTAAACCGCCATCTTCTTTAATTGGCAACAAAACAAACTGTAGCTGATTTGCTGTCAACAAAGACTTTGCCATTTGGCTTTTGGTAATTCTAACAATGTTTTCCGAGATTAATAAACGCTATCCCCTTGACAAATCTTAAAGCAAACCTTGTTAACAATATAGTTATAACTAAGAAAAAACAACTTGAATTAAAGAGCGACTGGTTTTGAACACATGGTTTCTGCACCAATTTCTTACACAATAGAAACTGAGGTTCCATCAATCTACTTCGAGAAGCTATTTGACTTCATCTACACGCAATACCTTGTTCCACAAAAACAGCGATTCACAAACTTATCTCGAGAAACATCTCCTACAAACAATAGAATCTCATATTTTGTCCTTGACACACAGGGAAGACAAATAATCAAAGTTGAAGTGAGAGGCACAGACACCGTAAACGCAACTATAACGCCCCTAGAAACGGATGTTCCAGACGCAACCATCAAAGAAGCAAGACAAGATGTGTTGATAGCCACCGAGTTGTTTGAGGAAAAAGCCCGCAAGCTAACATGGTACTTTGCATGGCGGGAAGGCGAAGAAATCGTGCCTGAAAAAGTAAAGCTTCACGAAAAAAGCTTTAATCGCCTTTTCTTGGAAACCCAGGTCCTGCTAACTTTTGTGTTCATAGGGTTAGGCCTAGTGCTGTTCCTTGTTGTTCTAACGTTTTATCCATCCTACTTTTGGGTTGTCCCAATACTCTTGATTGCGTCACAGTTCGTATTCGTTTTTTACTCCAACAAGATAATTGCTCGATCAAGCGACTGGACAATCACTAAAGATAACCCCTCTATTCACTTCTTGGAATATCAGCCACCGATTGGCTCCTTAGGTACCCTTGACGACTACAAACAAATTCCGCCGGAGCAGCTGGTTACTTTAAAGAAGGAAGTCTACGAAGAAATAATAGCCAAACACGGTGCCATCGATTGCCAAGAAGCAGAAAAAATCTTCGCCAAATACAATGTATCCTGTAGACTCGGTAGCTTATCTACCAAAAAAATCAATGTCTTCGAACTGGTGAAGAAAGTCGCCGACCGCTTCGGGTACAAAATGCCTAAAATCGTGATTTCAAACACAATGATTCCTAATGCTGCCGCCTCCGGTCCCAGTCCAAGCAGAGGCATCGTTTTGATAACAACGGGGTTGCTTGTTCAATTGGAAGAACCTGAAATTGTAAGCGTTTTAGGACACGAATTTGGCCACCTCAAAGGCAGAGACCCACTAATCCTGTTTGGGCTGTTAAGCGCAGAGTTCTTGTTCAGGTTCTATGTGCTCCTCGCTTTGTTCCCAGTCATATTTTCGTCTTTCCTGTTCTTTATCTACTTCTTCGCAGTCATGACTCTCATATTCTTCATCGCAAAATTCTTTGAAGCGCGCGCAGACCTGACGTCAGCTATAATGATGGGGCAACCCAAAGTTATGGCGACGGCACTAGAGAAAATCGGTTTCCACAGGCTACTATTCGAACGAACGCCCAGTTTCCGCTTGCAAGAATGGGTTGGGTTGGATTCGCACCCTCCGATTTACTTTAGAGTAGACCGTTTAGAGTCACTTGGGGATACGACGATCAAGCATCCGCTGATTCAATCAATCAGAGATGTTGTGAGAGGGTTTGTAGCTACTTTAAAAGGCTAAATTCCCCTCTTTCGTTCAAAAGCAAATAGCCAAAATAGAAACTTGGTTATTCTGCGGCCTTTTTCAGCTTGGTTTCTTAGGCAATAAGAATTAGAAATAACATAAATAAAAAATGAAGCAAGTAGCAAGGAGACCTTGAATTTAGGGAGCAAACAAGGGCAGGATTAAGAAAGCCGTTTTTTGTTAACGGACGGCTTCTGCGTCTGCACAACCACTGACCAAGTTTGTTATCCTTATTTTTAAGTGCTCATTGGCCTTTGCGTTCTTAATGAAAACCGGGAAACCTTTGATTTTGGCGACACCTTCCCCGTTGGGACTCATGTCAATTACATCAACTTCGAATTCTTCACCGATTTCCATGGGGTAAGCTATACCTCTGCCTTTATTTTTGGCGTTTCTTGGGGCTCTTTTTTTAGGGCTAAAAGCGCATCATCCTCTTTTTCAGTAATAGTAAATTATAACATAAGAGCTTTATTGTTTTCTCAGAGTTATTAGGGCTTTTTCTGCCCACTCTGCATCGCTCCAAAATGCCCTACCTACCGCTACAAAATCAGCTTTGCCCTTACGCACTATTTCGTCAGCTAATTCTGGTTTGGTGATTCCGCCCACCCCGATAACAGGAATTTTAACGGCTTTCTTAATCGCCTCTGCCTGAGGAACAAAGTATCCTTTCATTTGTCGCAGTTGCTTTGGTTCGCTTCCACACATACCCCCAGACACGTCGAGTATGTCTACTCCTATCGCTTCTAACCTTCGAGCAAATACTATCGAATCTTCGATGTGTGTTCCATGTGGCGCTAAATCGTCTGAGCCTAATCTGTAGAGCAGCAACCTGTCTTCAAGGCATTTGCGAACTTTTTCTGCAACCAAAAGGGGGAAACGCATCCGCTTGTCTAAGGATCCGCCATACTCATCTTTGCGCCTGTTAAACAATGGAGAATAGAATTGGTTTAGCAGGTACCCATGTGCTCCATGCAACTCGACACCGTCAAACCCAGCCTTAACTGCACGCTCAGTAGCCGAAGCAAACGCATCCCGCTATAGCGAGAATTTCCGTTGCAGTTAGCATTCGGCTTTTTTCCCTTGGCGAAGGACCTACAGGCTCAACCCCGATGGCTCTTTTATTGGTCACAGCGCCTGCATGAGAAATTTGCACGACCGCTGGAGCCCCAACCGCGTGCAACGCATCTGCGAGCTTTTTGAAACCGCTTATTAAAGAGTCGTCGTGGATTGCTAGTTGTTTGGGTCCTATCTTGCCAGTGGGTGAAACATAGGAGTGCTCAACGATAGGTAATCCTGTATGGGTTGAGCGTCGGACATAGAAGTTGATGAGCTTACTGGTGACGGCTCCTTCAAAACTTGCTCTGCCGGTCTGCATAGGAGGCAGCACAATGCGGTTACGAAGAGTGTAACCCTTCACTATTAAAGGCTCAATTAATCCAAGCAAACCCTAACACCGATGCAACAAATTCTCAAGTGGATATATATGAACCTGCCAGCCCTAAATCCAGCTTTAAGTGTATTTTTTGATAATTTCCCTAATAATGTTTAGGTTTCGAGTCGTCGCTTTCACCTTCAGATTTGACTCCAAAAAAGGGTTAGGCAACGCACCCTCTCCGCCACCGTGCGTCAGGCTGAAAACCTCCGTACCCACTGCTGAAATTACTTGCGCAGTAGAATTCGGGATAGTTAGAGGTAGTTTTAGCGGAAAAGTAGGTGGTGAAAATGGTAGGAATGTTACCAGAAAACTTGTGCCTTCTTTACTTTGGCTTTTAAACGGGTCGAGGTTCATTATGCAATCGAGCTGGGAAAAGGTCCGTACAAACACTGCAACCGTGTAATCCAAAGTGCCGGGGAGTCTTTCCTCGATTTTGGTCTTCACTTTTTGAGGGTCAGCAGAGTCAGCCTCGAAAATCACATTTCCACTTTGCTTGTAGGTAAAAACGTTTTGAAAGCCCATGGAAGTGAAGGCTATTTGGAGTTTTTCTTTAACAACTATGTGACCGCCAACGTTGATTCCCCTCAAGAAAGCTACAAAGCGAAACATACAGAGTTGTGATTTAGAACCCCTAATTAAATGCTGATAAACAAATCTGGACTCCAATTACTATTGTTCAGAAGCTCTAAATGCATAGATCTTGTTTTGTAGCTGTCACTACAATGTCCTATTGGATATTTTGCGCTGAAGCAGAAATACTTAATTGCAGCATTAACTCTAACAGAATTTACCAATAATTTTATTTGGGATTTCATAAAAATTCTACCTGAAAGGGGTTAGCGGTTGCAGAACGAGTACGCCATCCAAACAATTGACCTAACAAAAACGTTCAAAACAAAAACCCCAAAAAGCAATCTGTTTACGCGACAAACCCAATCAGTAAACGCTATCGACAACCTCAACCTCAACATAAAAAAAGGCGAACTCTTTGGGCTTCTTGGCCCCAACGGCGCAGGCAAAACCACTCTCGTTAAAATCCTCTGCACCTTATTGCCTCCTGACGAGGGAACCGCTACAGTAAACGGGTTTGATGTTGTCAAGCAGCAGATGCGGGTAAAGCAGTCAATCGGCACTATTTTCAGCGTTGGCGAACGCGGCTTCTTCTGGAGGCTAAGTGGCTATAGCAACTTGGAATTCTTCGCCGCCATAAACAATGTTCCCCGAAGCGGCAGGCAACAACGAATCATGGAGGTTCTGGAGCTTGTGGGCTTGCAAGAGAAGGCATTTGAGGTTTTTCAGAAATATTCGGGCGGCATGAAAAGAAAACTTGCATTAGCCAGGGCTCTACTGGCTGACCCGCCTATTCTTCTTCTAGATGAGCCCACTACAGGCTTAGACGTTACTTCGTCAAGAAACATCAGGGACTTCATAAAAAACGACCTTAGTAAAAAACATGGCAAAACTGTTCTTTACACCACACATTACATTGAGGAGGTTGCCCAGATGTGCGACCGCGTAGCCATAATGAAAAAAGGCAGAATCGTCGCTTTAGACACACCGGACACGCTTAAAGGCATGACGAAGAAGGGCGAAGTCGCCGACATTGTGGTCAAGAACATGTCTGAGGCTCAGGTGAATAGTCTGCGGGGTCTGGCTGGTGTCTCAGGTTTGGCCTCAGAAGTGCAGGATTCGGTTCTTGGTCAGATGCGCCTACGGGTGCATTTGGAGAACGGGGGAGCTTTACCGATAGTGCTCGATTTCTTTTTCCGCGAGAAAATCAAGCTTGTTAACTTCCGGCAGGAAGAGCCAACTTTGGAGGACGCCTTCATAGAGTTAACAGGAACTGGTGCAAGCAGATGACGTTGTCCCAGGAACTGGACAAAATCTACTATTTCATGAAGCGCGACATCATTTCATTCTCGACATACAAAACAAACATCGTGCTTAGCGTCGTCAGTGCTCTTTTTGGGGCACTTTCATATGCCTTTTGGGGCTCCAACGCCTCAATGCCAAGTGTACAGAATCTCGGTATGCCAGTTGTAACTTACTTGCTCATTGGGCTTGCCTTTAACACGTACTTGTCCCAGAGCCTCACGCTTGTTCAGCGAACGATTAACCCATGGAGCTTGGAAGAAGTTTTGGTCTCGCCCACTGGGCTGGTAACCTTCATTGTAGGCAGTTCGCTTTGGGGCTTTATCTGGAGCACACTTGTAATCGTCATTTATTTGTCGGTTGGCGTTTTTGCTTTCGGAGTTATCTTAAGCGTCAACATCATCGGAACCATAATAGTTGTGGGATTGGGCATTGGGACATTCATTGGATTCAGCATGATAGGTGCAGGGGTCCTAATTTTAACCAAGCAAGGCGACCCCGTTACCACAATCATCACATTAGCAACTAACCTGTTTGGAAATGTTCTTTTCCCAATTGCCGTTATGCCGCTTCCCCTTCAAGTAATCAGTTTCTTTGTGCCACAATACTACTTCTTTACCTGCATTCGACCCATGCTTATTGGGCAAGGTATAGGGGCGATTCTGCCCGACCTTGCCATTTTGGGTGTGATGTGCGCAATAATTCTCCCTGTCGGTTACCTAGCCTATACTTGGTGCCTAAAAGTGGCACGCAAAAACGGGACCCTCTCATGGTTCTAGACAAACCCACTATTTTACTAACTTATTGTCGAGAATTTTTTGGAAATTAATCTCGAAAGCCGCGACTGGATTCTCAAGTTTCCATGCTTCAAGCACAAGCGGACTAATTTCGCCTACAATTCCAACTTCAGAGCCATTAACTATGACTTTGCCGACTCTGCCTTCGATGAAGCTTGAGTGAGTGGTTTGTTTTATTTGCCATTCCACTCCAATGTTGCCCATAAATGAGTCTAAGGCAGATTTGATTTCGCTGAAATTTGCGTTCGGATGAGTAGTTACTGACAGCAAGCCAGTCTTCGTCGCGTGTTTGGGTTTCACGGGTTTCATCGGCTAAGGTTATTTTGCCGAGTTCGAAGATTTTTTGGGGAAACTCTACAGATGTGTTGATGCTTAGGAACTCCATGAGGCTTGGCAACAGCCATATTGCGTAGGCAAGTCATGGTTACTATTTTGGGGTTGGATAGTTCAATTATTTCGGTTGGGGGCGTGTTCATTTTTTTGAAGAGGCTTTCTGGGTTGGTTAGTGTGGTGTTGAGGGTTTCTTGGTAGCCAAGTCCAACCATGAGTTCCCGTGCGACATCGATAAATCTTTGGTCAGGTTTTGCAGCTCCAGTTGTTGGAAGTTCACGCCACGTTGGCTCGATGTTGTTGTAGCCATACGCGATGGCAACGTCTTCGATTATGTCAACTTGATGCATAACGTCAACGCGGTAACAAGGAACCAACACCGTTAGAGCTTCATCCGAAATGTTCTCCACGCCCAAACCACTAGTCAACAACAAATCACCAATCTCCGTGGCATTCAGCTTTAAGCCCAAAAGATGGTTAGTGTCCTCAACGCTTAAACTGAAGCGTTTACTGTCAAAGTTTGGTGTAACAACCTTGCCTTCGGTGTAATCAGATTCTTCTGGGTAATGTATGGTTGCGCTGAAAGCTTTGCCTCCACGGTCAATCAACGCCAAAGTAACCAGGTTCAGCGTGTTCAACACTGTCTTGTGCACCGTTCCCAGTGACTTCAACTAGTAAGTTACGTGATTCCCCGGTGATTTTACCAAGATCGTTTGAGTTTATGATTGGCGGGAACGAGAGGACTTTACCTTCGCTGTCAAACAGCATCGGATAAAGAGGATTTTTCTTAACGATATGACTGTATTCAACTCCCTTTGGGTGCTGGTCAAGGATTTGGTCTAAACTCATTTTTTCGCTAAAACCCAAGGGAACAAACTTTACTTCTTCGGGCTTAACAGCTGTATACTCAATTGGCGGCTTAATCAGGTCCAAGTTGTAGATGCCAATTGAGGTTTTCTGTCTGCTTCTGCCGTGGGTTTGGTCAAGTTTGTCCTGCAGGTGCATAATGCCCTTGATGATGTTGTCGGAAAGGTGAATGTCTTTGATGACTGAGCAGCAAATGTAAGGGCGAATGCCAAATAGCTTTGCGTTTACGTTTACTTCGACGGCTGATTTACCAACCGCATACTGCTTTAACCCTTTTGCGCGGTTTAGGTAGCCTTGCAGTGCACGGCTTAAGCCTTCAACGCTCCAAAGGTCAGCACGAGCAGTATCCTTCATCTCAATGCTGACTGAACCTTCTTTTTGGTCAAAGGCTTTGACTTCGCCCTTAACGTAAGAGAGGATTTCGTCGAGTCTTTCCATGTCTCCGTTAAGTTTCACACCAAGCAAACGTTCCAGTTCAAGGTAATCTACGTCGATTGTGGGCATTTATGTCACCTGTTTTTTCCTCAGCCAACCGAGGTCTTGGCTAAAAATCATGCGGATATCCTCGATGCCTGCACGCATCATGAAAAGGCGGTCAACGCCAAGTCCCCATGCAATCACAGGCTCTTTAACTCCAAGTGGCAAGGTTACTTCGGGACGGAAAATTCCTGAGCCGCCAAATTCTACCCAGCCATAACCTTCTTTGTAGGCGCTGAGTTCCACGCTGGGTTCAGTAAAGGGGAAATAGTCGGGTTTGAAACGAATTTTGTCTGCGCCGGCGATTTCCATAGCAAACTTGCCTAAAACTCCAAGGAGATCTTTTAGGTTGAGGTTTTTGTCGATTACGATGCCTTCAACCTGGTTGAATTCTGAGAGGTGGGTTTTGTCGGTGATTTCAGGTCGGTAAACTCGTGCGATCGAGAAGTGTTTGCTTGGAATCTTGAAGTTTTTTGCTTCTAGAGTCCTTGCGCTAAGACATGTACCGTGTCCACGGAGCAGTAAACGTTGGGCAGCCTGAAGTGAGTACTTGTATCCCCATCCTGTGGAACCTGTTTTCCAGCCGTTCTTCATGGGTTTCTTTTACATGTTCAAGGGCTTGAGCGTGTTTAGTTAATTCCCCATTTTGTGGGTCTTTTATGTAGTAGATGTCTGAGGGTTCGCGTGCAGGATGGTCCTGCGGCACATATAGAGCGTCAAAATTGAAAAATGCTGTTTCGACAGCTGTTCCAGTCATCTC
>CAVYRC010000005.1:0-74007 GCA_963770845.1 Candidatus Bathyarchaeota archaeon
AGGCAATGTCAACTACACAACGGCATTTTCGACAGAGGCCTTTTAGGTCTCTCTTGGTTGTTTGCACACAAAAATGTTCAAAAAAATCTTGTTTAGACGCAAAAGATCGATAATTAACTTAATAGTTTCTGAGCTCATTAGTTGTTGCAACCCGAGTGCAGCGTCCAGTTGCAACAACAATTGCAACAACAACTTCTCATGGGCTTACGGATCTTTGTTTTCTGTGTTTTTTTTTGGTTGTTGTAGGAGTTTTGTGGCAAAAGCTCACCAGGCAGTTGTGTTTTAGGGTTTGTTTTGGGTTTGGGTTGTAGACGGGGTTTGTCTGGTTGCAGTAGTGGCTGTGACGAAGCGTATTTTCAGCATGGTTGCAGCACCAAAACCAACTGGTTGTGGCAGTTTTTAATGTGCTTGTGGATGTGAGTGTCGATTGAATGCGAAAAAGCAATGCCAAATCAGTTCTTCTTCTTTTTAGTCAAACGATTCTTTGCTCATCGTTTTTGTTGTTTGGGCTTTAGATTTCTTTTTGGTTGTGCTAAAACAGATACTCTACAGATCTGACCTTAAATCTTAAATATTAAATCGGATAATTCAAAACGGGAATAAAAATGACTAAAAAAATGTTTAATTTTTTATCATATATTGCAATATTAGCCTTGATGTCCACTATGTTTGCTATGACAGTAGAACCTGTCAAAGCAGCAGAACAAATAACCATCACAAACCACCAGGGAATACTTGATTCTACAGGCTACTACAATGTAGTCGGAGAAGTCAAAAACACTGGAGACACCCCAGCCAAAAACGTCTACGTAAAAATTACATTCACATCAAGTGAAGGCAATGATGAGGACGAGCAGGAAACATTAATCCACACCATATTGCCAGGAAGAAAAGCTCCATTCATGGGCACGGCAGCAGTTGCAGGATCGTTAGTGACCTCATACAAAGTGGAACTGATGGATCTCACCATGGCATCGGAAGATGTACCTAAAAACCTTGAAATAGTTTCAGCTGCGAGCGAAGCTAACATCATCAATAACATGATGATAACTGGATCTGTAAAGAATACAGGCACCGAAACAGCAACTTATACTAGGGTATATGCCACAGTCTATGATGGACCAAGCGGAACTGGAAATGTGGTCGCCGTAACAAGTTGCACATCACAACCCTACAATATAGATCCCGGACAGACAGGTACCTTCCAAATGGGCTTCTTTATTACCTGCAGGCAAATCGTATGCAAGCATGTTAATAGTAGCTGAGTCTGATCAATACGAAGCAACATCCGAATATACTGTGGCAATCGGTCAAAGCTCTACAACTACAGCCTCTCCAACAAGTTTAACCTCAACGAATTCACCTTCTCCGACGAGTCTTAACCCTTCACCTACAATTCCAGAGTTACCCGCAACTATTGCTATAGCTTTTCTAGTTGCTGCGATGCTGTTAGTATCTATTGCACTGAAGAAAAACAATGCTAAATTACCCATTCTAAGTTGAGCCCTTTTTTTGGCACAACTTTTCCGTTTTTTCTTTGATTATTGTTCAAATCTGGCGAATAATACTTGCCCTATCCAAAACCTTCATGCAGTTAATCGAAGCTGTTCTCTAAGGAAGTGAAGCTTTTACTTCTATCTAGGGAAAAAGATGGTTGGTTAAGGTTTAGGTTAGCCTGTTGCCGCATTCGCCGCAGAAGCTGGTACCCGCGGGGTTTTTAGCTCCACATTTGGGGCATACCTTCAATCCTAAGGGGGCTCCGCAGTTATTGCAGAATTTGCCTGAACCGGCTGGTTTTCCACATACTGGACACATTGTTTGTCTTTGTGTTATTTCACCTGTGTAGACTTGGGTGGTTTCGGCTTTTTGTTTTATGTCTGCGACCATTTTTTCGGCTCTTGCTGCGGCTACTTCAGTGCTTTCCCTTGGGGCATCGTCAGTGCATAGTCCCTCCTGCTCGTTCCAGTCATTTTCGCAGACGTATTTGTGGCATCTGGGGCATCTGTGGAAGTGTCCTTTAGCTTCGTTTTGGGCGAGTTCAAATGCTTGTTCATGTTCCTTGTGCCATTCTGGCGTCATGCCTTCGAATCGTTCGCTCATGGCGTCTGCGCCTCGTTGAAGTGAATAGCCTCCGCCACGCCCAGCTAGTTCCGATCCGATGGAGGCGACTTGACCAAGCCCTCTCCACAATCCTCTTTTCTTGTAGGTTTTGCTTTGTATGAAGTTTGTTTTGTAGCCATCGCTGCAAATGTCGCACATGAAGGTGAATTGGAAGCCAGCATCGGTGCTGTTATCTTCGTAGTTTCTGGTAAAAGGTTGAAGTGGCATTTTTTTCATCTCTTATTTATATTTAGGGGCTTACCGCATTTTATGCATTTCTCTCCTAAAGGT
The DNA here is from genome assembly GCA_963770845.1 of Candidatus Bathyarchaeota archaeon. Lineage (GTDB taxonomy): Archaea > Thermoproteota > Bathyarchaeia > Bathyarchaeales > Bathycorpusculaceae > Bathycorpusculum. The sequence continues at coordinate 2,392 of CAVYRC010000005.1, forward strand.
GCCTGCTCAGTTTTACATTTTGCACAGACAACCGTCAGCCTTTGGTTACAGTTTTGGCAGTAGTCTCCGAAGAAGGTAGGTTTTCCGCAATTTGGGCAGTTTATCTGAAGTGACAAGCCGCAGTTGCTACATCTGACTTGTCCTGTTTCGGTGGGGTTGCGGCATTTCGGGCACCGTAGCGGTCCAACGGGATTAACTTTTCCACAGTATGGGCAAATGTTATCATCCGCGGAAACTAGTTTTCCGCAGTACTTGCAAGGGTGTTTGTAACCTGGCATCTCATGCGTCTCCTTTCTTCCACTTTTCTGTATCATCCAAACTTTTAGTATTGAAAGCTAATAAACTAGCTACATTGCTCTTCCACTGTTCAGGCGATGAATGAATCACTCTTCCGATGAATAGACTTCTCAACATCCTGAGCGAAGGCAGTCTTGCAATGGCAAATCGGTATTGAACATATTTGGTGCTGTCCAATTGTTCTTCGGAGAGGAATATTGGCTCTCTTCGGAAGTTTACATCGATCATGGCACGGTTGATGTTTTTGGTAAAATTCTCCAGTCCTATGATTAAGTCTTCGTCTTTTGTCTGTACGTACTCTTTTCTTCCCGTTGTTCTGAAAAAGTAGGTTGCTCCTGTTGTGGCAGGTTTTTGTTCTTCGTCTAGGTTTTGACTGGTTTCTTCTTCTGTTTCAGAGACTGTATTCTCTGAGATCCTTCGTTGTTCTTGGTTTTCTTCAGTATTGTTCTGAGTGTTGAATGCTTCTATGGCTATAGTATTGCCTAATCTGTTCGTTTCTGGATTAAGAAGCGGAAACATCATCCAAATGTAAGTGCCAGTCAGGTCGCCCAAGAGTCCGCGTTTTATTCCTACACAAACTTGGTCTTTTGCAGCGAACGAGTTTAGGAATTCATATTCTTTGGTTATACCTGCTTCGTCCTATTTTCTTTTCCAGGCGTCGCCAGAAGTCTTGTGATTGTAATTCGATTTCTTTTCTTTTTGCTGCTCGTCCCGTCTTTCATTAGTGATGCTAGTTTGTTTATTACGAGGGGATTGGCTTCGGGAATTAATTCCTTTAATGTTTTCCTGCGTTCTGAGGATCATTTTGTTTAAAGCGTCTGAGAGGGCTTTTGCGAGTGGATCGAAGTTTTGTCCGAGCTGTGTGAATTCAATTTTTTCTAGGAATTCGTTTGTTATTATTAGTGAGTAGTCTTGCTTGTTTACGTTGGTTATGTAGCAGTATGGGAGGCGGATGGGTTCATTTTTTTGTGGTAGAACTACTATGGCAGTATCATAGAGGCGTATTTCGCAGTTTCCGGTTTGGTTTGTTTGTCCGTTTGGGTCAAGTTGTTTATATTGTGCTTCGAAACCGCCTTTGAGAAGTGATTCATCAATGAGTAGATATTTGAGCATGAGATCATTTCGGAGCTTGTACAGTTGGAAGAGGAAGTCTTCGTATTGGTATCCTAAGCCCGAAAGGTTTAGTTTTTCTTTGGAAGTCAAGAAAAGATCGACTTTGTAGTCATAGTCTGATATTCCGACAATGTCCGTATATGCGAATAGCATGGGTTCACCGAACATAACGGTTAAAGTCAGATATCGGTCGTCGAATGTGGCTCTTGCTTCTCCTTCGTTTTTTATGTTTGATTCATCGTCGTAGAGTTTGTAGTTTACAGAAACTTCCATGCGCATAACCTCGTAATTACTTATGCGCCAGTGGCATATCTAATTTTGCAGTAAGCTGGGTTAAGCACTCAGACTTGATTCTCTGAAACACGCTTTGTCTGTTCTGATTAAAACGTTGAGGCGTTAATGCTTATTCTTTGGCTTTTCTTTTAGCTTTGCCTACTTCTTCCCGGACCTTACCTGTCAGTTGTTCTACTTTGCCCTTAATCTGCTCGTTTTTGTCGCCTGTAATCTTGCCCAAGTCTTCACGAATCTTGCCTTTTGTTTTCTGGATCTTGCCATTTACTTCTTCATCACTCATTAAAAACCCTCAAAAAATCAACTCTCACAATCGCTAATAAACAAATTGGTGCCCTGTGGCTTCGAAGGAAACTGAAACTAAAAATAATTGAAAAAACGCACCTATACACTTCCAAGATTAAACAGAAATGATAATGAAACTGTAACTGTTTATCCACAGTCACACATCTTAAAATAGAGATGCCGAGTTAAGGATAAGTAAGGTTTTTAAAAATGGGTTTACTTGATTTTCTCTTTGTAGTTGCAGCGATACTTATTATCCTATGGCTTCTAGGTTTTGTATTCTTCAACCTTGGCACTATCATATGGGTACTGCTTGTCATAGCCATCATCATAATACTAGTGCGACTGCTTTCAGGACGCAGAATATAACATGTACAAATTCAATGAAAATGTCAATACGAGGTAGAAAAAAATGAAAGCTGGAGCATTGGCGGTAGGCGTTTTCCTGATAGTCATCGGTATTGTGGTCTTTTGGATTGGTTATTCCGATTTGCAACAATATGGCGGTTTGCTGGGTCAAATATCACAGTCTCTTTCTGAGGAAGTTCGAAATAAGGTTGCTCAAGACCAGTTTATGGCAGCCGGCGGGGGAGTCGCCGCTATCATTGGCTTGGCAGTAACAATTTACGGTTTAGCTGCTAATCGAAAAAATTAAAAAACCAAATGAGTTAGAATAGAGACAAAGGTGAAAAGACATGGGTTTTGGAAGTTACTTTGGCGGTTTAGTGCTCTGTGTATTAGCAGTTCTGTTAGCATTTTTTGGACTTGTAGTTCTGTTAGGATTCTTTACGATAGTCGCATCAAGCTATAATGTCCCATTCGGAATAGGTATGTTAGTTGTAGCATCTCATCTTGTTCCTATATGGATGGTATTCATACAAATCGGGAAAACCACAAGGAACATTAAACGTCCACAACCAATAAAGATTCCAATAGAATTGATGATAATCTAAGGAATACACTGGAGAAAAACCTTACGCACAGTATTCAGAAGTTTTCATGGGCAATATGAAGAAATAGAATAAACGCGGGCAGGGATTTAATCAACATGGTTTTAACATGGTCTTTTGGGTTTGAGGATTAAATTTCAGTCCCAACGCGAATATTTCGACGTTCAGTGGCTTAGGCAGGCTTCGCAGGAGATACCGCTCAGGATTTACTTAGCAGAATAATGATTTAGAAGGTATAGTCGGAATCGAGTATATGGCAAGATTTTATCTCTAATTTTTGCGAGTGGTTGGCTTAAAAGACCGAAAACCAACAAATCTGGGAACCATCTTGCAGTATTCTTCATATGGTTGCCCATACTGCTGACGTAACCAAGGTTCTTCACTAAAAGGAATAATGAAAAACAAGAAAATAGCAAATACCCCAGTGACTAAAGCCATTAATGACCATGCGAAAAGAATTATCCCGCTGTATAAAATTATAAAACCAACGTATTGTGGGTTCCGCATGTACCTATAAGGACCACTTGTAATTATCTTAACTTTATCACCAAGGCTTTGTTGTGCACTTAGCGTTTTGGTTCCCCAAAGGTCGATACCTAAACCAAATGCAAAAAGTAAGGCTCCTACTAAGAATCGTATCCAATTACCATAACCTAGTGATTGAAAATCAAGCAACCCAATCAAAGGCACCCCAAACATTACAATTGTGAAAAAGGTCCAACTTACCCATTGTTGCCATGAATCTTTTTTTGGAGGCGGCCAAATTCTAGAAACTTAGGAAAGAATATACTTATCGCTATAGCAAAGAGTAATAAGAAATCCGCTACAAGGATAAGTCCAAATGGCACCAATAGGTTCATGACTCCATCTGGGGTGGGCGGAGTCTAATTAGGTTTTTGAGAGATCCTGTTCTAAGAGTATGCATATCTTTCATTGTTCCCATCGTTACATGACAACCAAGATTGTTTCTTATTGGAAGGTTAATAATGACGAAATGGCTCCAGAGAAGTGTGGCTGTGAGGTACAATGAAGATTCGGGAAAGCGGTATGCCTAAAGAAGATCAATGGAATGCGTTTTTTGAGCCAAATCTAGTCCTTCAATTATTGGGGGTAAATTCGAGTGTGGCAAACATTGCAGACTTTGGTTGCGGCTACGGTACTTTCACTATACCCGCTGCGAGAATAATTTCAGGGATAATTTATGCATTCGACATTGAACCAGAAATGATTGAGACTGTAAAACGGAAAGCGAAAACATACGCTCTCGGTAATGTGAGAGCCATTCTTCGTGATTTCGTCTCGAAAGGTTCGGGGCTCAAGGATGCGAGTGTTGACTACGTTTTTCTTTTTAATATCCTCCACATTGAGAAACCTGAGCAACTGCTAAAGGAGTCCTATCGAATTCTAAAATCGGGTGGTAAGGTTGGGATTATTCATTGGAACTATGATTCCTCAACACCCAGAGGACCATCGATGGCTATTCGCCCAAGACCTGAGCAATGTACAAGTTTAGCTGAGACCATAGGATTCATCTTTGAAAAGATGCTTGACCTCAAACCGTATCACTATGGTCTTGTTTTGACGAAATAAAAACTCATTCTCAGCCAAAACTCAGCAGTTTATCTGACCTTTGAACAATTTTAAGCATATCGTTCAATGTTGCAATAGGACAGAAATTACAAGATTTCTTGACTAACCACGGCAATCTGGCTTTTAGGCGACTTAATTATCTAATAAAACAGTAACTAATTTCTCGAAGCACCATTTGTCGAAAAAAAGAAAGTGGAGGAGGGCTTACTCTTCATCCTCACAGTCTTCACAATCGCAGTCTTCGCAATCCTCTTCTTCTTCGAAACTGAATATGTCCATTTTCATTTCAAAAACCAACAAACCGTAACATTGCAGACCTATAAGTCTTGTCCAAATCTCTAAAACCAAAACTTCCTTGAGGTTTGAGCTGGAAAGCTCTTGTTGGCTGTATTTACGAAAGATGAGAAGATTTGAAGTCTTCTCCATCTTTATATAAGTAATAGAATCAACTTGATTAACTTGACTTATCATAGTGGCTTTGATTGACTATTCTTGGCGCCATTCTTTTTGTTTCTTAGATATTTTACAAAAATCAATGATTCTTCGTTAATTAGTGTTCGATTGTGTGTCTTTCTGCTTAAACCAAGATCTTATTTCAATGGCCAAGATAGTGCCAAACACGGCAATAATGATAATCAAAATTACTCCACTACCAAACTGTTCTGTTGATTGGATATTCGATGGCAAGTACAAACTTATTTGGTGTGTACTATGAGTGTAGTTCAATACGAACACCCATGAGTTAAAGCCAGAAGCAACTGTGTAATTAAGTTGTTTTCCATCCAAATATACAAGCAGGCTTTCACCACTTGCAAGTAAACTCTTAGCTATTGTCGCTCTAACAAAGCCTGTAGTTCCTGATTGACCTGTCACATTGAAGCTTAACGTGGATGTTTCATTGTTAAAAGCTAAGGCTGTAACAGTGCTGTTGGACTCGAAGACAAAAACCTGCTGATTTTGGTAGGGCAAGAAACTCAAAGTAGTGGTGTTGCTTGTACCAGTATGTGTCGAGTCTCCGCTCCATTCAGTTTTAAGCGTAAAAGTTCCTGATGCGCTGTTTATCCATTGGATAACGTATTCGCCCCGCTCGTCTGTTGGGTCGGAGCTTATAGGAATCCAAGAATTTGCCTCTGGAAAGGTGTACGATAAAACAACGGTTCTATTTGCCAAGGGCAGGCCATTGTCATCTGTCAAGGTGCCGAACACGTTTACTGCTGAGCCAGCAGTAATAGATGAGGTTTCAGTGGAAATTGAAACGCTAGAAGGTTTGCCAAATGGGTCCTGGATGATACGGAATGAAGCATCTGCCGGATTACCTCCCCATGCCACAATCCCTATGTACTTGACATCGTCAAACGTGAAGTTAGTGATGTCTGAGGTCGAATATGAACCCATAAGAGTCCCATTTTCATAAAATACTGAGGTTGAGATCCTAAAGGGTTCATCAGAGACAGTTAGCTTCATCGTGTACCAATAATGTGGGTCTCCATGGGCTATCGAGGTGTACATCCAGTCTGGAAAGAACGGAAAGTTTCTTGCCAGTAGGAATAACCCATCGCCATAATGTCCATACTCAAAGTTGAACCCGTCTATTTGACCTGCTATCGGCAAACTTCTCTTTATAAGTAGTCCAGTAGCGTCTAGTTTTTCAGCTTTCACTTGGTAGATAAAAGTGAAATCGTCGGTTGGTTTAATCTCTTTATAGAGTGCAACAGACCAATTATAGCCGCCATCGCTCCACAACCTAAACACACCATTTGATTCCGAGCAGTATCCGTGGTCATTTTCTATCTGCCAGCCTTGAAGGGTGGATGGTTGCGTTGGCTCTATCTGGCATAGGCATGGATTAGTTGATAGAAATAGAAGGCTTAGAATTATTACACTTAGAAGTACTCTACGCATTATCTTACCTTCAGCAGTCTAACGATTGAGGCATTTGGGTTTACCCAAAATCATGTGAGACTGTATTTTGATATAAGCTTGTTGGTCAAGGTTTCTTGACTATCTCTTTCCCGTGAATAATCTTGCTGAGACTGTTGCCGAAGGTCATTTATGGCAGAACAACTTACTCTTATGCAATGAGCGTTTAAACTAAATTTCGGGAAACACGTAACTTCACCGGCTAAATTAGATTTTAAACTTTTTTCCACAATTTGACACTGAAAACAAAGAAAAACGATTGCTGGCATTCCAAGAATTACACAAGCATCTGAGCATTAATCCTAAAAATATCTGACGCAAAGATAGACTCGGAGAAAAAAGAATTCATGAGTATGAGATAAAAGGTATGCTATCGGGCTTTCTTTATGCGCAGTCAGGTTTTCGTCTTATGCGTCTAATGGCTATTGCAGTATAAATTAGAATGATTTGGGGGATTGTTATGGCGACCGCAAGCAAAGAAACAAATGATGCGGTCGTCGGAGCAGAGGGGATAACTAATTGTATTGCCACTTGATGCGAGCTGAAGTGGGTTGAGTACCATACGTAAATGTTTGTGGTGTCTTGGGTGTAGCCTTGGTTTTGAGCAGGTCTGTTGTCAATGTAGATTGTAGGTGTTGATCCGTAATTTACTAAATCTTTCGGGATAGTTATATTGCTGTAGCCTTCGGTGCCGCTTTCGCCAGTTACAATGAAAGACAACGTTGTTGTCGTTGGGGACTGTTTTGTTGTAATTGAGATGTTGGACATTTGTGAACCGGTTATGTTTCCGTTGATTGTTAGATTAACAATTGCTCCACTTTCTGTCGTTGCTGCTACAGTTTTTGTTGTTATAGTTGTTGGAGTAGGTGATGGTGTTATTGTTGGAGTTGGAACGGTTGTAGATGTAGGTGTTGGAGAGATAATCGGCGTTAGTGTTGGAGGGGGAGTAATTGTTGAGGTTTGTGTTGGTGAAGGAGTCGAAGTTGAAGTTGGAGAAGGATTTGCAGTGGGTGTAAGTGAAGGAGTAGCAGTTGGAGTCGGCGAAGGACTTGGAGTTGGTGGAGGAGTTACAGTTGGAGTTGGAGAAGGACTTGGCGATGGCGAAGGAGAAGGAGTTGCAGTGGAAGTTGGTGAAGGTGTAGGTGTTAGTGATGATGTGGGAGTTGGGGTCGGAGAAGGTGAGGGAGTAGGACTTGGGGTTGGCGTGGGCGCTATTGTTGGGGTAGGGCTTGGAGTTGGAGATGGAGTTGGCGTTGGGGTAGGTGTAGGAGATGGAGATGCTGTTGGAGTTGGAGAAGGACTCGCTGTTGGAGAGGGAGTAGCAGTTGGAGTCGGCGAAGGACTTGGAGTTGGTGGAGGAGTTACAGTTGGAGTTGGAGAAGGACTTGGCGATGGCGAAGGGGTAACAGTTGGAACTGGAGTAGGAGTTGGCGTTATTTGAGCTTCTACTTGTGTGTTAATGAATGAGCAGATAGATAATGAAATCAGAAATACGATAATTATGATTTGAAGTTTTTTCATTTTTTTGTCCCATGTTTCTTGTTGATTTTATTTATTTGATCCATTAGAGAGTGGAAATTGAGCGAAAGCTATAGACTCAATAAATGCAAACTAAGACCAGGAAACAAGTTGTTGGTCTAAACCTATGCCGTTAGCATTCTACTTCTCTTTTTTTCTCCTTCCCGAATTTAAAAAACAGATGAATTGATATTTGTTAAAGCTTTTTGAGATACTCATTAATGTTATTTGTCAACTTTACTAAAGGCTTAGCAAACTCAACTTAACATAATTTGTTTATTTTAGTTTAGCGCGGTTCGGGGATTGAAATTTAATCCAACTTATTATTCAGGTACTGTAACCTTGATACTCCAAATAAATTTCTATCCTAATATTAACGCAAAAACTTTCATCCAATTGAGCGAGGATGTATTGGAATAGAAAATTGAAACGTAAATCTAAATTTTAGGAGTCAAAGGTTTAGGCTGTTTCTTTGACTTTTATGTGCTCTTCAGCGTGGACTTTGTTTGTTTTTAGGTCTAGCCAACAGTGGAATAAGTCGTCGTTGTGGATTTTGTGGCTGTGGGGTTCGGGTTGAACGTGTGATTTTATCATGCCAAAAATTACGTCTGAAATTACCACTTTATAGTTTCCGTTTGGAAGAACCTCTACTGTTACGTGGCTTTCATCGGTTGGCAGGTTTCCGTAGGTGCCTTTGTTCTCGATGCTTAATTCTCGCTCCAGCCAGAGTTCTAAGAGTTCGGTGTTGGGTCGTTTAGGTTTCTTGATTTCTTTGTTAATGTGGTCTAGGTACTGTTGGGGAATTGTTAATTCGAAGGTTTTCAAGTCAAGCACCTGTGTTTATTAGAAACTGGCAAAAGCGGTATAAATACAGATTGGAAACTAAAGACAACAGTTGTTCGCTACCAATAGCGTATTTTTGTTTTTGTTCAGGATATTTAAGTAGCATTTCACTAAATAATGAAGTCTGTGAAGGCTAAATCTCATGATCAAAAAGGGTTTAGATGAGAAAGAAGAAATTTACTCTAAAATGACCGAAATAACTAACGTGGCGGACAAAGGAGTAAGTATGCTTTGTTCTATGGGGTCCCCTAAAAAGATGCCATTTTCTCTTGACGACCTTCATTTTGTACCCGCTCAAGTTTCCAAAATTCCTCTCAACACAAACGAAGAAGTAAACATAAAGACTGTTATCGGACCAGAAGCAAAAAAGCCTCTGAAAGTTTCTTCCCCAATAATGTTCAGTGGAATGAGCTATGGAGCTGTATCCAAGAATGTGAGAATGGTTCTGGCAAAAGTTGCCTCGAAGTTAAATCTGGGAATTAACTCGGGAGAAGATATCGTTCTGCCAGAAGAGCTGGATATCGCATCAAAAAATCTTATTGTACAGTACTCCACGGGGAGGCTTAGAATAACTGAAGAAATTCTAAAGAAAAGTTCAGGGGTGGAAATCAGGTTTGGACAAGGAGCATTTCCAGGATGGGAGAGTCTATTGCCTGCAGAAAAAGTGCCGCCTGAACTTGCAAAGTTGATGGAGCTAAAAGAAGGGGAAGCCGTTCTCACTCCTGCACATCACCCTGATATAAGAAATCAAGATGAGCTTAAAGAAAAAATAAGATGGTTAAAGGAGTTAACCGATGGAATTCCAGTCGGCGCCAAGATAGGTTGTGGAAATGTTGAGGATGATGTTGAAATTCTGGCAAATGCCGGTGTAGACTTTATTTCACTTGATGGCTTTGGCGGGGGAACAGGGGCAACTGAATTTTTTGTGAGAGAGAATGTTGGAATTCCCATTGTGGCAGCTCTACCAAGAGCTGACAGGCATTTGAAGAAGATTGGCCTAAGGAATAAAATTAGCTTGATTGCTGGGGGCGGATTGAGAACCTCAGCGGATTTCGCAAAGTGTCTTGCTCTTGGTGCAGACGCAGTTTACATCGGAACTTCTGCTTTGATAGCTATAAACTGTCAGCAATACAGAATCTGTCACACTGGACATTGCCCAACCGGAGTAACTACAAATGATCCAATTTTAGTTCAACGACTAGATGTTGACGAGGGGGTTCGTAAGTTGACCAACTTCATTAATGTTTCAAATCAAGAAGTTGCAAATTTATTAAGAATTGTTGGAAAGGATGATATCAAGAAACTGGGAATAGAAGACCTGGTTGCTTTGAAAAAAGAACTATCTGAAGCTACAGGCGTTAAGTGGATGAATGGAAAAAATATTTAATCCTTCATTTGCCCCTCATGATTAAGACCACCAATTGAAAAGCTTAACTGCGTTTTTGCCCATTTAGTTTTTAACAGGTAGGGTTACCATGCATTATGAAAATGTCATATTTCCGGATTCAGTAGGCTTTCAATGTGTGAATTGTGGAGTTTGTTGCAGAGATGAGCCACCAGATATCAATTTGAAAGAGCAACAACGCATTGAAGCTAAAGGATTCGTGAATTTCTTGGAAGACCCTAATGACCCTTCTAACAGGAACATTCGCAGAAAGAAAGACGGAAGCTGTATCTTCTTAACCGAACAAAACACTTGTAATATTCACGATGTCAAACCGTCAATATGCATTTTGGAGCCATTTATTATCACGGATTACGATATTAAAACGAATAGGATTTTTGTCGACTTAAACCCGCTTGCGGTCATAAACTGCAAAGGTATTTGCACTGGAGAAATGATTGTTCCAGAAGAAATAGGAAAAGCTGCCCAAACCATCGTAAAAGAAATTTTAGAAATAATCGCGAAGAAAACAGGACTTCCAGTTACAAATAAGAAAGTTTCTTCATTAACAAGGAAACTATTATTACGCTCTTAATTCCGGTTTATAGATGTTTGAGTTCATCTTTGGCATTTGTTTTTTTGATTAAAATTTAATTAAAAAAAATACAGTAAGTAGCGGTGGGATACTCGCTTCGCTCGATAGATTAAATTTTAATCCAACCAACTTCAGAATGTAGCAGGGAAGGCCACTCAGTAGATACGGTTTAGTACATACTCAGTAGAATTACCATATAGAGATAGTATATACGGAATCGAGTATACGGATTCCTACTTGCCTAAGTTAGCAGTTTTTCGGTGCCTTCTATAAAAGAACATGAAAATGCAAGTGCTACAATGAAAGCCATAGCAAGTGTAACTATAGCAACATCAAGTATAGGAAAAGGCTCTACTATTCTGAAAGACACTATTTCTGAAGCTTCAACGTTTCCAGCAGTATCCCACGCATAAACGATTAAATTATGTTCACCTATCGATAAATCCGTTAAAGTAGTGTTTCCCGCAATGGTTGTATTACCGTTGTTATCCAAATTATACGCAATTTTTGAGGTTGATTCATTGACAGTGAAGTTTAACGGGATGTCCTTCGAGGTATAGGTCATATTCTCTATTGATAACAAAAGAACGTTTGGAATAGTGCGGTCTATAGTAAAAGTGACCGATGTAGAACCAGTTATTTGGAATGAATAATAAACTATTTTCTTCAAACCAGATAACTCACTCGGAACAGGTGGTTCAAGACGCTGTCCCTCCTCAACAGCATAAACTGTTAAAGTATGTTGTCCCTCAGGTATTTGCGTGTCGTTGATTCCAGCAAGGTTTAGGCTCGTAGAATAACTTATAGGATTTATTTCGTCATTCATGTACCGATAAACATAGGTATTTTCTTGTTGCCAATCTATGGTATAGTAAACTAAATCTATCCATCTTGATGAATTAAGAACAGAATTTCCAGTCTTTACGTTAATTGTAAGATTAACGTTATTATCATTCAAAAATGAGTTGTTCTGAAGAGAGATTATAATTATTGGAGGTTCGGCACCCACTTGGCTCGCTAGGTAATGCTTCGCCCATTTTCAAGATAGGTCCCATTGAGGGGTTAGCGTTCTACCAAATTTAGGCATCCAAAGGCTCAATAGCATCAGAAATAACGAAGTTGAAGCGATTTTAGGAAGCAGACCTTTTTTCCGCACAGACATCAATTACCACCGCTAACTGTTGTTACATTTAGCATTAAATGGTCTGATTCTTGTATAGGTTCCTTGGACTAAACCATTCAAGATGGTCTTTTGAGCTTAAAGAAGTAGTTAGGTGGATTAAAATTTAATCCAAACCAACAAACTCGCTTCTCTAGTTGTAAAGTTTTATCCGAATTTCGCTAGCACTTGCCTTCCGAAGTCGGTTATTTCGACGGTGTTGAAATCGTAGGGGCCATGTCTTTTTGCCGGGTCAGGTATGTCGATGAGCTTGGATTTTGTCAGGTGCCGCACTGCGTCGTTTAGGGCTTCAGGCATCAAACCTGTTTTTTTGTGTAAGAGGTCCACCGTCACCAAGAGACCTTTCTCAAATTGGGAAAGGGCTACAAGAACTCTTTTGGCTGACGGGTCAATCATGTCGAAATCGTCTTGTTCAAAATCTTCAACCATTCAAAAACACCACTCGTAACTAGGACAGTCTCACATAAAAACAATTTGAAAAAGCCCAATGGAAAATAGCCGACAAAAAATGGAAAAGGGTTTACTGCGCTGTGTCCGCGGTGTGCAGGGTTATGGCGGGTTCTTTGCTGAGTGTATCGCCGATTTCAGCTGCTCGAACAAGAACCTGTTCAGCTAAATCTTCTCTTATACTGGGTGCATTAGGATGCTGTATAGGGTCGTGTTTTGGGTAGCGGCCTTATTTTTGTGTTGGATTAAATTTTAATCTTTCTCTCTTCTACTTCTAAAACTACGACTACTCTTCCTATACTTCTTCTTCTATCCTCTCGCTCAATGTACTTACTCCGCTTGCTCACTTACTCACTCACAAAACACAACACAACAATACGAAACAGAATTATCTTCACTCATCTTACTGCCTCCACGATTCCAGAAATGTTGCGTTCTTTGACCTGCTGAATCGTCTAATGACTACCGCTTTTGGCGTTATATAACTCTGATAACCGCAGGATTGTTTCTTTGTAGACTGAAATTGCATCCAAATATTCCTTGACTTCAATGTGTTCTTCTAAGGTGTGGTCAAGGTGTGAGTCGCCCGGTCCATACGTGACTATGGGCAGGTTCATGGCTTTGCCAAGAATGTTCATGTCGCCTGTGCCGGTTTTGTGCAGAAGCGTCGCAGGTTTGTTTAGCACTTTTCTAACCGACGAAGCCAGCACATGAACCAGCGGAGATGCTTTGTTTACTTCAAAGGGCTCAACAGTGTCCAGAACGGTTGCTTTCACGGATACCTTTGGGTTGGCAGCTTGGTACTTTGTAATTATCTTCTGTATCTGCTCAAAAACCTGAGTTGTGGAGAACTGTATGGGCACTCGGACATCAAGGTTCATTTCAACCTCAAAGGGAACAACAGAGGTTGCTCTACCACCCACAACTTTAACTAAACAGGCTGTGACAGCGTTGTATGGGCTTGCTGAGGGATCCAGCGAGGGATAGGAAGAAGCATTTTTGATTTGTTCCCAAAGCTCAAAGGCTTTCTCCAAAGCGTTATCGTAGAGCCAAGGCGTAGAAGCATGCCCCGTCTCAGTTTTGAAGACGATTTTTAGTTGAATTTGTCCTTTGTAACCGATGGTTATGTTTTCGACGCCGCTTGGTTCACCGAAAATGGCGTAGTCAGCTGTTATTCCCTGAGTGATAAGGTGCTTGACGCCTCGGCTTGTGGCTTCTTCTTCGACAACGCGGCAACCAAGATTTTACCTTTAAACCCAGGTTCCTTAACAGCGGCAACTGCAGCCATAATCATGGCTGCAAGCGGACCTTTCGCGTCCACGGCGCCTCGGGCGAAGATTTTGCCTTCTTCAATTCGAAGCGGCAGATACCCAGCCACCGTGTCCATGTGTCCGCATAGAAGGATGACGGGTTCGCCTTCGCCGACAACGCCGATGACGTTGCCGATGGCGTCTATTCCAACTTCAAAACCCATCTTCTTCATTTCTGAGGCTAAAAAGTTGGCTATGTCCTCTTCTTTGCCTGAGGGGCTGTAGATGCCCAGGAGGTTAGTTAGGAACCGTACTGCTTGCTCGCTCATTTTCTTCTTCTCCTAAAACGGTATCAAGAACTGTGATGGCTTTGTCGATTTGTGCCTTTCAATGACTAAGTGGCGGCAGTAAACGAACCACGGTTCTGCCTGCATCCAACACCAAAACGCCTTTGTCAAGCGCTTTTAGAATAACGCCGTGAACGTCATAGCGTAGTTCCATGCCAAGCATTAAACCTAAACCGCGGACTTCTTTGATGATTTTGTGTTTAGCTTGGAAAGCTTCCAGTTGTGACTTGAAGTATTTGCCGTTGACAGCGGCTTTGTCAGCAAGTTTCTCTTCCAAAAGAGCGTCGATGGCGGCGCATCCTGCAGCGCAAACCAGTGGGTTCCCGCTGAAAGTGGTTGAGTGCTCACCAACTTTAAGCGCTGACATGATGTTTTCTTTAGCTACGGTTATGCCGATGGGTAACCCGCCTGCAAAAGGCTTAGCAAGACACATAACATCAGGCGTAACACCCCAGTTTTGGCAACCGAACAGTTTGCCCGTGCGCCCAAAACTGGTTTGGACTTCGTCAAAGATTAGCAGAACGTTTTTTTCGTCGCAGATTTCCCGAACCGCTTGCAGGTAACCGTCTGGTGGAACACGAACGCCGCCTTCGCCGCGAATCGGCTCCATCAGGACTGCGGCGGTTTTTTCGGTTATTGCTTCGTCGGATTTTGTCAGCGTTGTCTGGAGCAACATGCTTGATTTCTGGGACTAGCGGCATGAAGGGTTCGCGGTATTTTTTGTCCCATGTTGCTGACAGGGCGCCCATGGTTTTGCCGTGGAATGCGCCCATTAAAGCGATGATTTCTGTTTTGCCTGTGTATTTGCGGGCTAGTTTTATGGCGCATTCGACGGATTCTGCGCCGCTGTTTGAGAGAAACGCTTTGTCTAAGCCCTTAGGCGTTATTTTGACGAGTTTTTCTATGAATTCGGCTCGTTTATCGTTGTAGTAGCAGCTGTGGCATGTGATAAGTTGTTCAGCTTGAGCTTTTATTGCCGCTACAACTTTTGGGTGACAATGTCCCAGCGCCGCAACGCCGTAGCTGCTTGAGCAATCCACGTATTCTTTGCCGTTTATATCCCAGACAAGCGCACCTTTGCCGCGTGTGAGGACGACTGGTTTTTTGGAGAAAACATTCGCCATGTAGCGAGTTTCAATGTCCATTATTTCTTTGTCATTCACTGGTTATCACTGTACCAACCTGATGATTCAAAGCTGAAGTAATGGGCTGTTTAGCGGTGCCTGAAGTAACTAGGACTTCTTTGACGCCTTGGTTTAGCGCTTCCAGTCCAGCGTGAACTTTGGTGCTCATGCCGCCGCCAATTTTGGAGAGCACTTCTTTGACTTCGGTTGCAGCAATTTTTGGAACACGTTCGCCCTTGAGCATTAAACCTTCGACGTCGGTGAGCAGGATTAGTTTGTCTGCTTTTAGTGCGCCTGCAATTATGGCTGCGGTTCGGTCGCCATCCACGTTTAGGGGTTCAGAGTCTTGGCTTACCGCAATCGGGGTCACGATTGGCACGTAGCCTTTCTCAAGCAACAAGTTAAGCAGTTCAGTGTTAACTTGGGTTATTTTGCCTGTGTAGCCGCCGTCGATTACTTTTTTGCGTCCGCGTTCGTCAACGGCGATTAGTTTGGTTTTGCGTTCAGCTTGCAGAATCGCTGCGTCAAGTCCGCTTAAGCCGACGGCTGGAATGCCTTGGCTTTGCAGCGCCAAAACGATTTGCTTGTTGATTTTGCCCGCCATGACCATGGTGTAGATTTCGATGGTTTCCTTGTCGGTGTAGCGGCTTCGGAAACCTTCGGGGGAGATGATGAATTTTTGTTCTTTGCCCAGTTTTGAGGCGATTTCGGTGACTTCTACGCCTCCGCCGTGGACAAGGACGACTTTGTTGGTTTTGGCGACTTCTTTTAGGTCAGCGACTAGGTCGGTTGATGCGCCTTCTTTTAGGATGCTTCCGCCCATCTTAATAACAAGCAACATGGCGATCACGATCGGATGGAACCCAGTGCTCTTGAGGCCTGTGGTTTCGTCTATGCCCATAAGCAGGTTGAGGCATTGCACGCCTTGTCCTGAAGCACCTTTAGTCATGTTGTCGAGGGCTGAGAAGAGTAAAAGGCGGTTTGCGTGTTCGTCGATTTCGAAGCCGATGTCGCAGTAGTTTGTGCCCATGACTATTTTGGGGTCAGGCAGTTGGTAGGGTCCTTTCTGGTATTTGACTAAGCGAATGAATGGTTCAGCGCCGTACATGCCGCGGAGGGCTTTCCAGAGGTCCTTGCTGGTTATGGGTTGTTTGGGGAAAGTGTGGATGGTTGCGAGGATGCCGCGCACCATGTTGACGGCGTGAGGCGTAAAGGCGATTTTGACTGGTTCACTTGCTAGTGCGGTTAGTTCCTGTTCAACTTCGGCGATGTGGCGGTGCCCAGCGACTTGGTAGGGGCGCACTCCGCTGAAGCGTTCAGGATGATGCGAGGAAATGGATGGTTTGCTGCCGCCGCCTGAAGAACCAACTTTTAGGTCAACAACGATTTTGTCTGTTATCAACTAAGCCCGCTTTCACTATGGGCGCTAAGCCGAGAATGGCGGATGTTGCCATGCAGCCTGGGCAGGCGACGAGTTTGGCTTTTTTGATTTCTTCACGATGAAGCTCAGGTAAGCCGTATGCGGCTTCTTTTAGCATTTCGGGGTGGGCATGTTTCCAGCCGTAGTAGGTTTCGTAGTCGCTGGGTTTTTGAGGCGGAAATCAGCGCTCATGTCGATTACTTTCAAGCCTGCTTCAAGCAGTTTGGGGACCAAGTTAACTGAGCCGCCGTGTGGGGTAGCGGTGAAGATTAAGTCGCAGTTTTTTGAAGTTCAGCCATGTCTTGGGGCACAAATTTTAGTTGAGTTAAGCCTCGCAGGTTTGGGTGTACGTTGAAGACGTATTCTCCTGCGCTTTGCCGTGAAGTAACCATAGTTACCTCTACTTGCGGGTGCATAAGCAGTAGTCGTAGGAGTTCGCTGCCAACGTATCCTGAACCGCCGATTATTCCAATTCTCATCATTTCTTTTCCTCTCTTTATTGATTAATGGTCGATTAGGCTTTGAGCGCCTTTTAGCAGTGGAATCTGCCACGTTAAGACCTGTTGCGAGCCGTGTGTTCTCCCAGAACTCTGGGCAAGAATTCGACTCATGAAACACCAAGGCGCTCTTATTTTTTTCTACGCTTTCTTCAATTATATTTTTAATGTTTTCGTAAGCTGAATTAGTTCTTGTAAGCCTGCGAAGGCTTTTTCTAGTTTGCCTGTCCACGTTTCGAAATCAGTTAGGCGTGTTTCATCTGCTTAACTTTCTGCACAGGCACAAACGCTTGCGCCGCTTTATCAAGTTCGCCCTTAAGGTAGGCGTCGTCGGCATTCTTGTTTTCGCCAACGTTCACCATGGCGTCTAACGCGAATATCCATGCGTCGCTGCCTTTGCCAAGGGTTTTGCCGCATTTCACCGCCAACTCCTGAATGCTCAGGGGCAGTTTGGCGTGGAAAACCAAGTTGCCAAGGAAGGTGTTGGTGCGGAAGTCTTTGAAGCCTGCTCGCGCCATTGCGGTGTGGTAGCAAACGGGCTGCTTTGCCTTTTTCTTTGTAAACGATTATTCGTAAGTCGTAGAACCATTTCTGGACTAGTTCCTGTGCAACGATGCCGACAGGGTTGATTATTGAAGGCTTGGTTTCTTTGATGTTGGCTTCTAGTTCCTTCACGGTTCTGTGAGAGCATAATCATTTTGCCGTGTGTTCCAGCATCAGCCTTAATCACGATGCCTTCGTCTAGGGGGATTTCTTCTTGGAAGAGGTCTGCGATGTCTTTTTCGTTATGGATTTCTTTGCCGTTTTTCATGGTGTCAGATGCGTCGCAGGGCACGAAGACGGTTTTGGGAATCGGGATGCCTTCCTTCCAAAGATGCAGTAGTGTACGGTAGTTTGCTGTAGCAGATGAATTCGATTTGGGATGAGTTGAGGGTTTTTTTGCCGAGCATTTCCATGATGTAGGAGGCTTGGAGGCGGCGGTTTTTGCTTTGCGCCCGGTTAAGCACGACTGCGGTGTCTTGGATGGTGTTTGTGTAGTCTTTGCCTTTGGTTTTAGCGCTAAAGCCGTCTTTGGAGATGGATAGGGCGATTTTTCGGAATGGGATGAAAGTTAGGTCTATGCCGAGTTGTTGGGCGGTGAGTTTTATGCCGTTTTCGTCGTTTTCCGACCGTTCATAAAGAAGTGCAATGCTCATCGCTTTCAGCTTCCAATGAAAAAATTTGTCTTAAAAAGGTGATTTAATAAGAAATTGGTTGGGTGGATACTGTTTATTCGCCCCAGTCTTCCCCTTCAATGGTTAACTCTTGAAGGTCTACGCATCCGCCTTTAACCTGTTTAACTTCAAGTTCAAGTCCGCAACCAGGGCAACTTAGGATTTCTCCTTTCTCTGTGTCTGCTGGAACATCAAGTTCTGCGTCACAGTCAGGGCATTTTGCCTTTACTCACCTCTTGATTTGAGATTTACGGGTTTAATCATTTCTTATTCGTCACTTTTTTTTTTTTGGAAATGTCTTTTTGATAGATTCCAGTTTCTTTTAAACATTGTGACTTATTTGTTACAACTTGGACTTTTAATGTTCCATTTGGTGCAGCATTTCACCTATGCTTGCAGAAAGTTACGAAAGCGCACTATAACCGTGGAAACGCAACGAAATCCGCATTACTCCATTGGACGCAGTGATGGAAAACGTTAAATTTTTCCGCAACCAATAACCACTCGGCTGAAAAAATGGATGAAAAAGACAAGCAAATCATCAAAATCCTAAAAGATGACGGAAGAGCAGGCTACGGCGACATAGGCAGCCAAATAGGTTTATCAGAAGGCGCCGTACGAAAAGAATCAAAACATTAACCGACGAAGGCGTCATCACGAAAATTCACCGTTAAAATCGGCGTTGCAGAAGGCGCCCAAGCCATAACACTGCTTGCCACAAACCCAGCTTACCCAACGCAGGAAGTCTCAAAAAAAATCCAGGCAATCCCAAACGTTGAAACAATCTACGAAGTCACAGGCGAATACGACATCGTAGCCGTCATCAGCGGACATGAACGTGATGGAAGTTAACGAGTGCATAGAAAAAATCCGCACAGTCGAAGGCATCATGAAAACCAACACCATGATCGTCCTAAGAAGTTGGTAACCAACCACTCAACCCGCCCCGCCTAAACTCCCCTGCAGCCGAGGTCTAAACAGTTTTTGTCCTCAATATTGCAGCTTAACATCGATCAGCCAAGCTCTAACGAATTTCATAACAAACAAAGCCCAATGCCAATTAATATCTCCACGTACCAAGTATCTTTTTAGAGGCGAGAAGGCAACCAGTAGCATTCTCTACTAAATCAAGCGTCTCAATGATTTTTTCATGGTTTTTCATTTCTTGATGTGATAAAAACCATAAAATAGACTTCCTTACTATCCTAGCAAGTTTCACTTAGTTCGTTTTCGCCGAACTGAGCCTTTTGACCATGAATAATCTTGCTTCTGTAGGTATACCATTGCTTGATTTTACTTCTCAGGGCTTTTTTGTCTTCAATTGCATTAGCAGAAGCACGGGATAACCGTGTAGCCAACCTATGCGTTATCTCAGTCAGTTCTGAGTCTGTAGAGTACAGCGATTCTAATGAAACAAACATCTATCCAGCTGTCTTCGATTCTCTCTCGCTCGTAAGCAAGATTGAAACGTCTAATTGCCATTCGCAGGTATCCAACGTCGTTCGCGGTGTTTAATAGCGTGTAGATTTTTAACAAGTCCATCTGTTCACTTGAACTTATATTGAAAAGCGGTGATTCGGCGGTTTCTTTGAGCTTGGTACCTTCTATCGCTTCTATTTTTATCCATGGTTTGAAAGGGAAAGCAAAAGCAACATAAACACAGGATAACCCAATTTTCACATCTTTAAAAGCCTTAAGGTCGAAATTATGGTCTCAAGAGATTCTTTTCCTGCATTCTTTACAAAGGGAATGCATACGGCAAATTCAGGATACCAACGCAATCTACTTGAGTAAGACTCTTCCGCCTCAACCAAGCTGTGGAACTCATTCTGGGATAATTTTTGAATAACTATGTTTTTTTGAAAAATGGTCGTTGATGAAGCAAAAAAATTCTTAATCGGTGCAATTAATCGATTTTCCGCTTGATTATCATAAAGATATTTCTCATATCTCAAATATTCCTCCGTAAAAACGCGATCAAAATGAACCCTAAAACCTTCAGGAGCAAATTGTGGTCTCATATGTTTTCTTTGGTCGTGTAATCGTTGAAGAAAGAATGCTAATTCTATAATGTGCTCTTGTGCGGATGAAGCATGTGGCGGATTTTTACAAATGTTCTCGTTTGTGAGCATTTCAATAGCTTTCTTGGCTGTTAAAGTACATCGATTAAGGTTTGATTCAGCTAAATCAGGTCTTAATTTCAATACTTTCACAATAAAATCAGGTTCTGCACTTAAGAGAACTTTTATGCGATCGTAACTCGAACCATATTCCGGAATAAAGGTTGAATTAGCAGGGTCATGAACGCGTCGGTTAGCTCCTTTATGTAAGAAAATAATTTTCCGTTAGTAATAGTATCTTCTTTAGCCTTCACTTACAATCATTCCTTTGACTTGAAGCTCCCTATCGCTCTATCTGATACCAAAATAGCTCCGGATTTAACTATAACTTCTTTATTTAGCGGAAATAAGTCAGGTCCTTGAATTAAAATTCTTGGACTTTGAGGGAGAGCAAACATTTCTTCATCTTTCAGGGCTTTTACGAAAGTATCATTTATTTTCTCAAGGTAGTCTGGTGGTTCGCAAGGAAAGATACTGTCACATTGTAAGCACAGATAAGAAAAACCAATAAGTTGTAAAGGGCTGTCAGCTTTATACCCTGAGGCTGTAATATGTCCACAACTTGGACACTTTACATATAACCGTCTGGTCATAGATTGTTAGTTTTACTTTATGGCAAGATAAGGTTTTCCTTAAGCCGAATTTTATACGCCTTTTTGTTTACGGAATTGTCTTTTAAGGAGTTGGTGTTGTGCTGTCGGCGATTGTTGCCGAATTGTGCATGCTAGTGCCGACCTCATTGCGCTGTTCACTGCTTTCATTGTTTTTTTTTTGCATCGTTACCGTTTTTGGGTAGCTCACCATCATATTAGGAGCCTATTAGGATCCAAATAGTTTATCATCGCAGAAACTATTGAGGGGGATCGATATAACTGAAATGCCTAAATGGGGGAAAGATTCGTGTTTTCCGCTTCCATTAGCAGATTGAGAAGCAGTTGTTTATTTGCGGCTGTATTCAACTGATTATTTCCGCAGCTTCTCGATTTTCTCCACAACGCCGCTCGACCCAAGGTAGACTATGTCGGTTAAGCCGATGAAAAAGCCTGTTTCAACCACGCCAGGAATCATTTTTACCTTAACAGCAAGTTCAGCGGGATTCACTATTTCTCCAAAGTATGCGTCTATGACTGCGTTGCCGTTGTCGGTTATTATGGGACCCAGTTTTCCTTTGCCTTCACGCACCACAGGTTTTCCGCCCATGGCAACGATTGTTTCTTTAACTATGGGAAGTGCGAAGGGCAAAACTTCGACGGGTACAAACTGGTTGTTTTCGCCCAGCAGCTTAACTTTTTTTGGTTGGTCTGCAATGATAACGTTGAGTTTGGTGGCTGAAGCAACGATTTTTTCTCTCGCCATCGCTGCACCGCCGCCTTTAATGAGGAACAGTTCGGGGGTTAGTTGGTCTGCGCCGTCTATGGTTACGTCGATTACTGGGTGCTCATCTAGTGTTGTGATGGGGATGCCGCATTCAACTGCTAACAGGAATGCTTGGTAAGAAGTTGGGATACCCATGATGTTGATTTTTTCTTTTTTGATTCGCTCGCCTAAGTGCTTGGATTGCAAATGCGGCTGTGCTTCCACTGCCTAAACCCACAATAAAGCCGTCTTTTACGTGTTTGACTGCTTCTAAGGCGGCTTTTTGTTTTGCCTGTTGGATTGGATCAAGGTTAGCTGTCAATTTCCATCTGTCCTAATTTGTCTAGCACTTTCTCTACTTCGGCTTGGATTGATTCTATGCGTTTTTCTGCTTCGGTCTTCTGGGTTGGTCTTTCTTCTGGTGGTTTGCGTTTCTTCTTGGGTTTCTCTTCGCCACCTGCAGGAGCCTCGGCTTTTTCTTCTTCTTCCTCTTCTTCCTCATCCGTCTCCATTTGCTGAGGGGTTTGCATGGGCATCTTTATGGGGACTTCACGGATTGGTTTAACGTCGATTCTGCCTCGGAGCTCTTCGACTTTGCTTGTTAATTCGCCGAAGCGTTCACTGAAGAGTTTCATGAGGTCTTCCTGCATGCCCTCAAGCTCATGCAAGGCAACGATACTCTCGTCTTTGGAAATCGATTCTTTTATCAGGTTCATCCTGTTTTTGTAGGTGATAGCCATCTTGTCTCGTTCTTGCTCAGTAATTTTTCCTTCCGCATGAGCTTCATAGAGTCTTCGTAGTGCATCGCCTAAGATGTCGCGTTCTAAATCAAGCGTGCGCAACTCGTTTTTTGCGTCGGATGCCATCGTTGTTTGGATGCTTTTAGAAACTTTAAACGGCAAGGGGGTGTATTCAGGGTCCAAGTCTGCTTTTTGCTTCTTCTCTGGCTGTTTCTGTTTTTTTTCTGGAGAAGGACTTTTTCCGTACCTTCGCATGGCAAAAATTACGGTGCCAACGGCGATGATTACCACTAACAACATTATTGTTACTATTATGGGGTCATCATACCAAACTGCCAAGCCGTGCAATCCTCGATATCTTCATTGCGCACCATGTATATATTAATTAATATAATGGCTATGTTTGGCTGTTCAAGTTTAAATAAATATTGCAAGACTCAGCGTTTTCAGTGTTATCTTTCTTTGGTTGATTCATCGAGTGTTTTGAGCATGCTTCCCGAGCGGTAACCTTCCAAGTCAAAGGTCACGTACTTAAAACCTAAATCTTTCAGCGCCAAAGCAATCTTGTCTAAAACGTCCACACTGCAAAGCAGCACCCGCTCCCACTTGGCAACTTCAATCCGTGCTAACCCATTGTGGTCTCGGACCCTAACCTGCTTAATCCCCGTAATCGTCTTGACCGCTTGCTCTGCCCTGTCGATTCTACCCAATTTTTCAGCAGTGATCTCCTCGTTAAACGGAATCCTTGACGCTAAACACGCCAACGCAGGCTTGTCATGCACGCTGAGCCCCATCTGTTTGGCTACTTGGCGAATCTCATCTTTGCTAAACTTGTTAATCATCCAGGGGCTGTAAACGTCTTTGGCTTCTTGGACAGCTTTGAAACCTGGCCTGTGGTCGTTTAAGTCGCTAAAGTTTGTGCCCTCAAAAACTGCTTTAAGCCCGAGTTTATGTGCATAATCGATTAGGGTTTGGAGGAGTTCTTTTTTGCAGTAGTAGCAGCGGTTTTCGGGGTTTTTTCTGAAATCTGGGTTTTCTAACTCGTTGGTTTCTACCATGTACAATTTGATGCCGATGTCCTTAGCTATTTTTTTGGCTTCTACGCAGCTCCTCAGATGTGTAGGTCGGAGAATGAGCAACAACAGCAACAGCCTTCTCGCCTAAAACCTCATGGCTAACCGCAGCCAAAG
This sequence comes from Candidatus Bathyarchaeota archaeon, assembly GCA_963770845.1. Lineage (GTDB taxonomy): Archaea > Thermoproteota > Bathyarchaeia > Bathyarchaeales > Bathycorpusculaceae > Bathycorpusculum. Next base: position 26,063 of record CAVYRC010000005.1, read on the forward strand.
TTGAACTGTCCACACCCCCAGAAAAAGCAATAGCCACCCCATCCTTGCCTTTCTCTTTGATGAAACACTTTAGCGCTTCAAGTTTACGGTTCAAAACTTCCATGCAAATCACCGATTACAGCATTTCTTGGGTTTTAGAAACTGCAAGGTCAGATATTTCTCTTAGAGGCTTCTTGGTTTTTTCCGCCAACCGCTTGAGGTCTTCAAATTCAGGTTTAACTCGGATGATTTCTCCTTTGCTGTTTTTTGAAACCTTAACCCTTATCGTTTCTTTTACTCCTTCAATGGTCAGATCAACTGAATATAATTCGCGAGCAATGATGTGTCGTTCGCAGTAGTAAACCCGCACCCCAAGCGATCCAGTCTCATCCATGAGTACACGTGAGAGGTGGGGCACGTCTTTTTGGTCAGCGATGACTTTCACGATTTGTCCGGGACGGTTCTTTTTGGTGTACATCGGAATTATGCTGACGTCTTTAGCGCCTTCCTGCAATAGTTTATCAAGTGTGTACCCTAAAACCTCACCAGTCGCATCGTCAATGTTGGTTTCTAAAACAGCAATTTCATCCTTTACCAAACCATTATCCAGCGAAGTTGCCCAACGTAAGCCTCAAAACAGCGGGCATCTGAGCAAACTCTTTGGTTCCTGCGCCATAACCGACTTTCAAGGGAGTCATAGCGGGGTAAAAACGGACAACTTCGTCAACTAAATTAACTAAAATAGAAACGCCCGTTGGGGTTGCAAGCTCAGCTTCTATCGGTCCACCTTGAAAGGGAAAATTCTTAGATTGCAGAATCGCTAAGGTTGCAGGTGCGGGACTGGAAACGATACCGTGGGAAAACTTGAAGGTTCCTCCACCAACCGCCACATGAGTCGAATAAATCTTCGCATCAAACAAACCTAAATCATCCAACGCTACGGCTACACCAAGGATTTCAGCGGCAGTATCAACCAATGCTACCTCATGCAAATGTGCATCGTCAAAGGAGGTTTTGTGCAAATCAGCTTCGACGCCAACGATGGTGCGGATGACTTTTGAGGCAAACTGTTTAGCTTTCGCTGAAAGCTCAAGGTTGCCTGCAGCTTTTTCCACTATATCAATTAGTTCGTTGCCGTGCTTTTTGCTTGCTGATTCAGAGGTCACGTCAATTTGTGTAGCTTTGAATTCGCCTCGCATTACTTGGTTAATCGTCTATTTTGATGTTTTCGTAGCCATACTCAGGGTTTTCCAACGATTTTATGGCAGCTAGTTATCTTGTCAACGTTAGCTCCAAGGTCTATCAATGCACCAAGAATCATATCTCCAGCAACGCCTGAAGCTTGACAATCAATTAGAAGAATTTTCTTATGTTCAGTCATCTTTATCACAAAAATTTAGGTGGTTGCAAGCAAGCATAATAGATATATTACTTAAGGGTTTTTTTAAGGATTGTCCGATTATGTACACACTCAGGGAAGTTCTCGACAAAGTTGCTAAAAAAGAGATTTCGCCGTCTGAAGCTGAAATCCTCCTAAAGCTATGTGCTGTCGATGAAGTTGGTTGCATAGCTAAGCTTGATGGCAATCGAGAACTGCGCAAGGGCATTCCTGAAATTGTTTTAGCTGAAGGGAAAACGGCAAGCGATGTAGCTGAAATATCCAGCAGCATGCTCGCTAAAAATGGCAGAGTAATAGTTAGCAGATGCTCGAAAGAGCAGGTGCAAGCAATTAGGGAGGCCTTTTCTGGTGATGTGAACCTGGAGATAAACGATAAAGCCAGAATGGTTGTGGCGAAAAAGAAAAACTTCACCGTTACCCCCAGCGGGGGCAAGATCGCCATTTTAACCGCAGGAACTTCAGATATTCCCGTCGCTGAAGAAGCCAAAATCATCGCACAACAGATGGGCTGCACAGTCTATTCAACCTACGATGTGGGCGTCGCGGGGATTCACAGGTTACTTGAACCCCTAAAAGAGGTTCTATCAAACGATGTTGACGTCATCGTTGTTGTGGCAGGTCGGGAAGGTGCTTTAGCTTCAGTTGTTTCGGGGCTAGTTGATGTTCCCGTGATTGCGGTTCCAACCTCAAACAGCTACGGTTTTGGCGAAAAGGGTTTGAGCGCGCTTATGGCTATGCTACAGTCGTGCTCGCTGGGTTTGGCAGTAGTTAACATCGACGGCGGCGTAGCTGCAGGTGCAGTTGCAACGTTAATTGCTAATCGCGCTGCAAAATTTAGAAAATAAACATCAACTTGTGGTTTTTAACAGTCTACTTCGTGGATCATATCTAATGAAGGAGCAAAAAACCAGTCTCAAAATATTTTTGCCTTTGACCAATTCAGAAATTAATGCGTGTTTACTTTACTGCATTTTTGGCAAATACCATACACGTCTATGCGTTGTCCATTTGGTTTGAATTTGGTGGTGGCTGAAACTCTTTCTGATATTTCTTTTGCCGTTGGGTCATCTAAGTCTTCTATTTTTCCGCATTGTTGGCAAATCAGGTTTACATGAGGTTTAATGTAGGGATCGAATCTTGCTTGCCCTTGGGGTAAATTGAGTTCGTGGATTAAGTCTAAGTCTCTTAGCACCTGCAGTGTTTTGTATACTGTTGCCAGGCTTACGGTCGGATGCACTTTTTTGACTTCATCGTAGATACTTTGGGCTGTCGGGTGCTCTCGACTATGAAGGGCAATGCGGCAAATAGCGATCCTTTGAGGAGTTGCTTTGTATCCTTTGTTGCGCAAAGCCTCAATTGCTGCAGCATCGGATTTCCCAGGGATAGTCATATGCATTATTAGATAATAATAATTCTTAAATAAACCTTTTGCGCTATGCTATAATTGACGTAAAGGAGATTTTTTAAAATGAAGAAAAACCTTCTCACTACAAATCAAGGAGTTGTATTTCTTGGAAGATAAAAAGAAACTAACTAGCCGCACAAGTAATTCAAACCGAGACTGGTGGCCAAACCAGTTAAACCTGAAAATTCTGCACCAGCATTCCCCCCTGTCCAATCCAATGGGCAAAGAGTTCAACTATGCTGAGGAATTCAAAAAACTCGACCTAAATGCAGTGAAAAAAGACCTGTATGCTTTGATGACCGACTCAAAGGATTGGTGGCCAGCCGATTACGGTCACTACGGAGGACTCTTAATCCGGATGGCATGGCATAGCGCAGGCACCTACCGCAAGGGCGACGGCCGCGGGGGTGCATCCTCGGGCGGTCAACGTTTCCCGCCTCTTAACAGCTGGCCAGACAACGTCAACCTCGACAAGGCACGCCGTTTACTTTGGCCAATCAAGCAGAAATACGGCAAGAAAATCTCCTGGGCCGACCTGATGATCCTTGCCGGCAACTGCGCACTTGAATCGATGGGATTTAAGACCTTCGGTTTCGGCGGTGGACGCGAAGACATCTGGGAACCACAAGAGGACGTCTACTGGGGTTCCGAAACCACCTGGCTAGATGACAAACGCTATTCAGGGGAGAGGAACCTCGAAAATCCGCTTGCTGCCGTGCAGATGGGACTAATCTACGTCAATCCGGAAGGCCCAAACGGCAACCCAGATCCGCTTGCCGCTGCCAAAGATATCCGCGAGGTCTTCGCGCGCATGGCGATGAACGACGAGGAGACGGTAGCCCTCATCGCAGGCGGCCACGCCTTCGGTAAAACCCACGGCGCAGGCAATGCTTCAAATGTTGGTCCTGAACCTGAAGCCGCCCCCATCGAGGAACAGGGCCTCGGCTGGAACAGCAAATTTGGCACAGGCAAAGGCGATGACACGATTACCAGCGGCTTGGAAGTTATCTGGACCCAGACGCCAACTAAGTGGAGCAACAACTTCTTACGAAACCTGTTTGAGCTACGAATGGGAACTGACCAAGAGCCCAGCCGGTGCAAACCAATGGAAGCCAAAGGGTGACGCAGGCGCCGATACCGTGCCAGATGCACACGACCCATCAAAGCGTCACGCACCATCCATGCTAACCACTGACCTCGCCCTGCGGTTCGACCCAGTTTATGAGAAGATTGCAAGGCGCTTCTACGAGAATCCTGATCAGCTAGCAGAGGCCTTTGCCCGAGCGTGGTTCAAGCTTACCCACCGCGATATGGGTCCCCGCTCACGCTATCTCGGCCCAGAGGTCCCAGCGGAGGACCTGATCTGGCAAGACCCAATACCAGCAGTCGATTATAAGCTAATTGATGAGCAGGACATCGCAGACCTCAAGGGCAAAATCTTTGCATCTGGCCTGTCAATCTCGGAACTGGTTTCAACCGCCTGGGCATCTGCGTCCACATTCCGCGGCTCTGACAAACGCGGAGGTGCGAACGGAGCTCGTATCCGTCTTGCGCCGCAAAAAGATTGGGAAGTCAACCAGCCGGCTCAACTAAAGACTGTGCTGCAGGTCCTTGAGGGAATCCAAAAGGAATTCAACAGCTTCGCAGTCAAGTGGGAAGAGGGTTTCGCTCGCCGACTTAATTGTTTTGGGCGGATGCGCAGGTGTCGAGCAGGCTGCGAAGAATGCCGGTTACGATATAACCGTTCCATTCACGCCAGGACGCACGGATGCATTGCAGGAGCAAACCGATGTGGAGTCATTCGCCGTTCTTGAACCGGTTGCAGACGGGTTCCGTAACTACCTCAAAACCAAATACGCCGTATCGGCAGAGGAACTGCTGGTTGATCGTGCACAACTGTTGACGCTAACGGCTCCTGAGATGACGGTTCTCGTTGGCGGTATGCGTGTCTTGAATGCCAACTTCGGACAGTCCCAGCACGGTGTCTTCACCAAGCGACCAGAGACGCTCACCAATGACTTCTTCGTGAATCTGCTCGACATGAACACGACATGGAAGGCAACCTCAGAAGACGAAGACGTGTTCGAGGGTCGTGATCGCACAACGGGCGAACTCAAATGGACCGGTACCCGTGTTGACCTCATCTTCGGTTCGAACTCTCAACTCCGGGCCTTAGCGGAAGTCTACGCATGCGAGGACTCCCAGGAGAAATTCCTGCACGACTTCGTAGCGGCATGGAATAAGGTAATGAACCTTGACCGCTTCGACCTCGCTTGGTCGTAGCAAAAGCTAGCTAGCGATGACAATATGGTACGACAACCAGACTCAGATCGGTTCGAGCCCGGAAGAATATGACGGTAAGCCAACCGAGTAGTAGATGCCACTTTTCCCCTTCTTTATTTTCTCTTTGAATAATCGAGAATAACCAAATCCGCAAAAATCTTATCGTTTCTTGAATGTCGGCAACCTAAGAGTGTGGAAACTGAATCCTACAGCAACAGCTATCTCCAGAACAGCTCGTGTGAATTTTTTGCTTTCGAGCAGAAACCTCTTAAGTTTGACTGTAAATAAGTATGACTGTGGTTAAGTTGTCCCGCGTTAGAGTTAAACATAAAGGCCAAGTCACCATCCCCCAAGAAATACGCAACAAATTCGGAATAGAAGAAGGCGCAATTTTAGAAATTGCCACCGAAGAGGACAAAATTGTACTCAAACCATTACCCCCCTAGAACCCGGTGAACCAGTTGGCGAAGAAGAATTCAAAAAAAATCATCGATGAACTTGACGAGCATTCGGAGAAGACTGGCGTTGACAGGCGTAACAGACACCCGAATGCTAATCCACCATGGAATTCCCAACCGACCAAGAGGAAGGCACAAAAACCAGGGAATTTTTTCAGCGAGAACTCCGAGGAAACCTCTTCGTACCCACAATTGTTCTGACAGAATTTATGGAAGTCGCAGGTACAAAAATTGGCAAAGAAGCCGCAAAAACCCGCATAAGAATATTAAAAGAACAAGGGATGCAAATAGTAGCAGTTAGACGAACAACAAGCAGTAATCGCTGGAGAACTGCTTCTCACCCATCGAAACGTACCCCTCACAGACGCTTTAATCGCTTCATACGTAAAAACCGGCCAAGCAGAATATGTCCTAACTGACGATCCACACTACAAAACACTAAACGTAAAAACAAGATGGATACCATAAAACTACGTATTTTCCAATCAGGCTTAATCTTTTCAAATTTAATATAAAATTTTTGTGCCTGTAAAACTTTTACAAGAGGTAGTCAGGGGATTAGGTTTAAATCTTCAAGCCTTACATAGCAACTAGTTATGAGAATATTACCTATCCTTGGAGGCATAGCTGCTGCGATTCTGTTCTTTTTCGCAGTTATCTTTGCATTAGCTTCTTCGTACGTTGGACTTACTGCTCAGGCTGCACAATCCAGAGTTTTAACCAGTGCTATATTATTCGTCGTTGGTTTAGCTGTGATTGTTGGCGTCTACTTCGTTTCTCGCAAAGCCAAAACGGTTATCCAACAACTTGAAATCTCTGGACAAATGAAAGCGGCACAAATCAAATGTCCAAATTGCGGCGGTAGCATCAGCGCTAACGAAATCAAAATTGTCTCAGGTGTACCATACGTTAAATGTCCTTACTGCGGGACCACTTTTGAGGTTACTGAGGAGCCAAAATGGTAAAGCCCAAATTTCTTGTCCTGATTGCTCTACTAACTTTTACGTTGGCTGTTTCGGCTGCAAGCAGCGTCAACGCTCAAAACTTAGTCTATAGCGTGGATCATGAGTGGGCTCAAGTCTTCATCAACCAAGACGGCACTATAGACTTAACCTACAACATCTCCGTATCTGTTACATCGGGAAGTATGGGAGGATTCTATGTTGGCCAACCAAAAAGCGACTTCACCCCTGGACAAGCAGTAGATCAATATGGAAACAACCTGCAAGTCGTCGATGCCAGCAGTGGCAGTGATTACCGAGTTGACGTGACACTAAACCAACGCTTGACAGCTGGACAATCCATCTGGTTCCAAGTAACCACTAACGTTGCAGGCATGATAAGCAACGACACACAAAACCCCGGCAACTATGGCATGCAGTTCATTCCCCAGTGGATATCAGATGTACCCATCAGCGATGTACGAATACAGATTGTGTTGCCGCCCGACGTAACAACAAACGACGTGAAAACGACCCAGACCTTCTACAACGGTACTGCCACTGTTGAGGGGCGATTGGCGGTTTACTGGGAAAAACCAGTCATCCAAGCTAATGAACAGTTCTTGGTCGGCGTTTCTTTCCCAGCCAGTTTTATGCCTAACTATGTTCCCAGCCAATCAGGCGGCGGAGGATTTGACTTTGGTAGCTATGGCGTCATAATCGGGGTTCTTGGATTTTTGTTCGCAATCTTCGTTTTATTTTTAGTGGTAAGAGCAGGTAAAAGCGCATATACTTCGCCAAAGTTGGGTATGGAAACATTGGGGATAAGACGCGGCTTAACAGCTGTAGAAGCATCCTTCCTACTCGATTTGAAGCCACCCCAAATAGTAACTGAAATTCTCTACAGCCTGCTACAGAAGAGGGCTGTTTGGGCACAGGAAACCAAACCCTCACTAAAACTAAAAGTGCTAGCGCCATACGAAAACAAAACTGGAACTCCAGAGAATCCTCTGCGTTATTACGAGATAGATTTCTTAAACTCACTCAGAGTTGACGGCACACTAGACGAAGAGAAACTTGCTAAAGCCATTATGTTTCTCAGGGATTCGGTGGAGCAGAAACTGCAGGGTTACAGCCGAAAAGACACCATTGATTACTACCGGAAAATCGCAACTGAAGCTTGGGCTCAAGTGGAGCAAGCTGGCACTGTGGAGTTAGCAGCGAACGCTTACGATGAGCAACTGCTCTGGCTGATGCTAGATCCCAACCAGCGGGCACGCACAGATACCGTGTTCAGAGACCGAGTTATTCAGCCAAATCCACTCTGGTTCTGGTGGTGGTACGGCTACACAACATACCATCCTCATCCCACCTACTCTCCGAATGTTAATGTTCCGTCGCAATCAGGTCCACCGCCACAGATTCCAGGCGCAGACTTCGCCAATAACATCGCCACAGCCGTAGAGGGCACATCGAACAGTATAGTCGGTAACCTGGAAAAATTCGCCAACGCTATCGTTCCGCCTCCGCCAAAAGCTTCCCACGAACCCTCACATCCCAAATCTGATAGTGTCTGTGCGTGTGCAGCCTGTGCTTGTGCCTGCGCTTGCGTTTCATGTGCTTGTGCATGTGCAGGTGGAGGAGGACATTAAAATGAGTTTTTTAAAGAAAATTCTAGGTAAACAAAAGGTTCCGGTTGGACGCTACATTTACCGTGGAAAAGACAAGTTTGCAGGAATGTCGCTTCAACTGCGCATTGAACAATCTGGGCAAGGAGTCATGGTAATCAACGCCAACACAGTCCTACACCTAAACCACACAGCAACATCATTTGCTTACTATTTCATGCAAGGTTTACCGCAAGAAGAGGTTTTAGCCAAGATTCGCCGCATGTACCACGTAAAAGCTGAAACAGCGAAAACAGATTACGAGAAGCTCGTTTACACTATTAGTACAATGGCCCAGACAGAAAAGATCGACCCAGTCTCTTACCTTGATATTGAGAAGGAAGAACCGTTCACCTACCAGTATTCAGCGCCACTACGCATGGATTTAGCCTTGACGTTTAGATGCCAAAACGATTGTGTGCATTGCTATGCAGGCGGTCCACATGAAACTCCTGAATTAACAACCGTTCAATGGAAAAATGTCATCGATAAATTAGGCGAAATCGGCGTTTTCATCTTAACCTTCACAGGTGGTGAGCCCACTTTGCGAGAGGACTTACCTGAGCTGCTTCTTTACGCTCAAGGAAAAGGCATGGTTACGGGGTTGATTAGTAATGGCCGAAAACTCAAGGACAAGGCATATGTTGATTTGCTTGAGAAGTCAGGGCTAGATTTTGTACAAATAACCCTTGAATCGCACAAACCCCAAGTTCACGACAAAATGACTGGCAAAAAGGGCAGCTGGAAAGAAACTGTAGCAGGAATCCGAAACGCAACACAATCGCAGATCTATGTCTCAACCAACACTACGCTAAGCAAGCAGAACTCAGATGACTTCCTAACAACCATCGATTACATTAAGGGGCTTGATGTGAATGCTTTCGGATGCAATAGCCTGATATATTCTGGAAGGGCTCCTGATGCAAGCGAAGAATTCGCTCTGACAACTGGCGATTTAAAGTTGCTTCTCCCAAAAATACGGCATAAAGCCCACATGGTCGGCCTCAAATTCCTCTGGTATACCCCAACTCAGTACTGCCACTTCGACCCTGTCCAGTCGGGTTTAGGAGTAAAAACCTGCACAGCTGCCATGATAAACGCTTGTGTTGGACCAAACGGCGATGTCTACCCTTGCCAAAGCTACTTTGAAAGCCTCGGAAACATCCTAACTGAACCATGGGAAAAGATCTGGCACCACCCACTTGCAGAAAAGTTGCGCAAAAGAGAATACGTTGAGGAAAAATGCAAAGATTGCGAGCAGCTGCAGGTTTGTGGCGGCGGATGTCCTTTGGAGCTACAAAACAAAGAGCACAAGTGTACGGTGACAGGATAATTTTATCTTTAGCAGCCGCCAATTCTTAGAGCAAACAACGCTAAATCGCGAGTTTAGATAGAAATGGCATCACCAAAAAAGCCCAGACTTGTAGTTTTCGACGTTGAAGGAGTGCTTATCCCTGAGAACCGCTTCCTTTTTGAAGTGGGAAAAACCTCAGGGTTCGCTACACTGGTTAAGATGTTTTTTTTCGGTTTTCTCTACAAAGCAGGCATTTTAAAGGTAGAATCGGCATTCAAGCATGTTTTCAGCAATTTGAAAGGAGTTGAACTTGAAACTCTTCAATGCATATTTGACAAGATTCCTGCCACCCCCTTTTTGCGAAGCATCGTTTGTCAACTGAAAGATAGGAATTGCAAGATCGCCCTGATAAGCTCAGGGTTGCCAACTGTTACCGTTAGAAAGCTAGCAGACTGCTTGGGTGCAGAATACGCCTTCGGCATCGATGTTGAAACCCAAGACGGAAAGTTAACCGGTCAAATAAGTGGGGAAGCCATTGAACCTGAAGGGAAAATGAAAATTCTATCCAAAATCTTAAGCACCGAAAACTTGGAGCTGAAGGATTGTATAGTTGTAGCTGATGACCGAAACAACCGCTGCATTTTTGCTCCCCAAGTCTTAAAAATTGGGTTTAACGCGGATTTTATTATCCGCGTGAAAGCTGACAGGGTAGTTAACGGTAAACTCTTAAATATTCTTCCTGTAATTGACGGGAAAAAACATAAAGGGTCTTTTCCATCGATCAACGATTTAGTTAGAGAAGACATCCACGCTGCAGGGTTCTTTATGCCCGTCATCGCGGGACTAATCACTGTTCCTGTAGTTGCAGCAATTATCATTCTTATCTCCATCGTCTACACAATTTCTGAACTAAGGCGCTTAGAAGGACGCGAATTACCCTTGATTTCTGCGATTACCCGTCATGCTGCTTCCCAGTCTGAACTTTATGGTTTTGCTGCGGCGCCTCTTTACTTCGCTTTTGGAATAGTGACGACTTTGCTTTTATTCCCAGCCCATGCAGCAGGAGCCGCTATTGCGATGTTTTGTTTTGGGGATAGTGCGGCTTCGCTTTTCGGCGGGTTGATTTCTACTTCTTTGCCTTTTAACAAGGGAAAAACATGGGAAGGTTCTCTGGCAGGTTTCTTCATGGCGTTCTTGGCGGGAACTTTCTTTGTTTCGCCATGGTTGGCTTTAGTTGGGGCAGCCATTGCCATGACTATTGAGGTTTTGCCGTTGCCACTAAACGATAACGTGCTAATTCCAGTAATAACGGGTGCTGCTTTGACTGCGCTAATGAGCCTCTAAAACTATTTTTTGCTCTGGGAAATGATGAGGTCCCGTTTTTGCTGGTGACTCAACTTTTTTATTGCCTTTTCCCTCTTCATAGCGCTACTTCTTGACCCGAAAACTTCCACGTAAGCTACTTTTTGGGGGGGATGCGATTTGGTGTATTTTGCGCCTTTGCCGTTTTCATGTTGCCTTGTCCTTTGCTGCAGGTCATTTGTGTAGCCTGTGTAGAAGCTTCCATCCATACAGAGCAGTATGTAAACGTAAAACGACATTGCGGCTAGTTACTCCTCAGATTGCGTTATGTAATCGGGAACTACGCCTTTCTGCATTGCCCTTTTGAGGTAGGTTTCTGGGTCTATCTCCTGAACTTTTGCTCGGTCGATGTCGATGATGTAGATTTCTTGTATTCGAGCATTGCGGATTTCTTCAAGCGTAACAGGCGGTTTTTGGTAATAAGCATCGCAGAGATTTTTTATCTGTTCAATTTCCTGATCAGAACGGTTTCGGGGAGGTTTAGCCAAGGTTCGTGGAAAAGGCAAGATATAATGCGGTGGAACACCCAGCGCAAATTTTCCTGCAAAGCTACTATATCGAATAATCTTGCTTGCCAACCTCGCAGTTGTATAGGTCAATGGTGCCAACGCGTTTTCGGGCGGGATAAAGCCTGTTTCGATTTCAACAACCAGGTTTCCTAAACCCTTTATTCCGTACAAATCGCATGTCAAAGAGGAGTTAAGTGGGTATTCTACTTGGACTTCGTAGCCTTTTTGGATAAGGTACTTGGCACAGACCAACTCCATAACGGAGTGGTTTATTTTTACAATGTTTTCTCTATGAAGCTTAATCAGCCAGTCTTTTAGCATGTTAAGTTTATTTTCAACTTCTGGAGTAGAATCAAAATTCATCCTGCAAAGAAGAGTTGTTAAGTCACGATCGAATTTTTCCATGTTACTCATTTCATGCTTTCCTTGCCAAATAGCTGGCTTGCAGTTTGCTTCTATGTTAACTAGTTGCTTTAATATATAAAATACCTGAAGAACAAAATGCCACTATCCAAATAAAATGAATTAAAGATAAGCCATATTAGCCCAAAACAGTAATCTGTTAAAAGGTGCATGAATGTACGAGATTTTCATCTACCTCGTGTTGGCGATTGTTTTTGAAAGCGCAGGAGGTATGCTGTATGGCGTCGCCGTTGGATTCGACCCCGTACTGGTTTTTGTATCCACTCTGATTATCAATATTCTAACGGTTCTTGCAGCCTCAAAATTAATCGACAGATTGTTAGAGTGGAAGAAAGGTTGGAGAAGCTGGATTGAAAGAAGAACAGCTAGAGGCCAAAGACTCATCAACAAGTATGCTTGGCTCGGCATAATTGCTGGAGTCTTTGTGCTCTCACCAATGCAAGTAGCAGTTGTTGGCCGTTTACTTTGTATTCAACCAAGAAAATTTTATCCTCCGTTAATATTCGGGACTGTGCTTGGAGCAATAGTGTCAATGGGAATCGCACTTGGAATATTCAAATTAATCTTGGGCTGGTAAGACAATAAAAGACAAATTCTTTTGTGGACTCTAAAGTTTTATTGGTATTTTGTATACCTTATCTCTAGGTGTATACATTGACTGAGGTCGTGTGTGTTAGGGTCAAAAAAAGCTTGAAAGATGAGGCTGAGAAGCTTGGAGTTGACCTACAGGGGGCTGTGGAGCAGCTTCTTGAGGATCTTATAGCTGAGAAGAAGTCAAAAACGCAAAAAGTGACCAAAGAACTCAGCAGCCTGATGGACGTCAAAGCCGAGGAATGGGTAAAGGACGTCAAAGCGGCAAAACATGAAATGTAAAGGAAATGCAAGGTCGTCATTTCGATAAAAGAAATGAAGTAAGCCCGAAAACAAAGTAGCCAAAAAAGCGGAAAACGAAGTTCTTTTACTCTTTTATGGCCGAAAGTACGAGCCTAGTGTTTGGGACGTCAATTTCGACAATTTTGAAGCCATTGAACTCTTTGGCTTCGCCCATGATGTTTCTAACGGTTATTTTTTCGCCATCGACTTTGCTGTAGATGACATCTCTGAAATGCACTTGGCCATTAATTATTACGTTAAATTCACACATTGCCAATCACAAATAGAGAAAAATGGGTTCTGGGTTATTAAGGGCTTTGAGCATAAACAGCCAATTACTCAAGAAACGAAGAAATGAAGTTGTTTTGGATGCAGAATTGGGGGTAAGGTGAGGGGTTAGTCCCCCTCTCTTTTTGTTCTTTCCTTTCTTGAATAGGAATATACCTGTTTTCTGCTTATAAGAGATATTTCGATTTTTGGAATATATCCAATCACTCAGGCAGTTTTGATTCTAAGAGTTGTTCAGCCCTATGCTTATCTATGCCCTTGATAAAAAGCTGTTTTTGTTCTAGAAGTAGCTCCCGATGCAAGTTCAACTTTGGCATGTAATAGCTTTGAGAGTTCTTTTATAATTTCTTTGTTGACTTTGCCCTTGACGGGCTCTTCTGTAGAGTAAACCACTATTTCGGTTCCATCCATCTCCACCTTGAATTTGGTTGAGTTGGGTTTGACAAAAATGGTGAGGATTACGCCGTCTTTGGTTTCAGTGATGCTCATGGAGCTATACACTCAGAGTTGCATGGCGCTTCAGCTTTCTTATGCTCCAATGCCCAACTGAATTTGCTCCGAAGCGTTTTGGGGTAGAATTTTTCGATGTCAAACTTGACTTTCTTTGCCCACTTCACGTACGCTGTTGGGTCAATGTAGGATTTAAGTGAGGTGCCGAGGTTGTATTCTCGGGTTAGCTTGGTTAATTCTAAGTCGAGTTTGGCGCGTTCAATGCGGGTTTCGAGTGCTTCGGTTTTTTTGCCCTCTTTCTTTTTGGCTTTTAGCAATTCCTGCAAGTTTTTAAGATTTACTTCCTTGTCGGCTACCCGCTGGTCAAAGGTAGGCGGAATCTTTCGTTTGTGGTTTGCAACTTCTGCAACCTTGAAATTTGCCATTTTCGCAGCGAAGTTTTTCTTGTAGTCAGGGTCTTCTTTGGTTACACCGCTCTTTTCAAGTTCTTCTCGGACGGTTTTGGTGCATCGCCAGGTCCTGAATACTTTGGCGGTGAGTTTAGGCATTTTCTCCGAGAGGAAACGGCTGACGTGTTTTGAGTCGATGCCTTCGAAGAGGTATTCTTTGCTTGTTTTGCTGAAGTACTCGATGTTTTTAATGACTTCAGGCGGCGCCTTGTACTCTTTAACCCACCTTACGCTGTCTTTGCCTAAAAAGTCAAAGTGCAGGGTATCGCCTACGATTTTGATGTGTTCTTTTCTTAGCGTTATTGCACCTACGGTGTCGGCTTCGTCGGGGTCTTTTTCGTCGCCAACCCTCATGTTAGGCACCAAAATCAGCCACGACACGGTTGCGACCTTGCGCCTGGTTTCATCTTTGCCAGTCAGGTTTTTGAGGATATGAGCTTCAATCTGTTTAATTTGTTTGCCCAAGGTTTCGGCTTTCTGGAACTTCTCTTTTTCACGGTTCTGTTTGAGAAACGCAGTGTCAGAGAACCAGACATACTTGATTTTGCCGGTCAGTTTGTCTTCCCACTTTGCCACGTACATCTTGTTGGGTTCCCAAACAATTCCTTTCCAGTTGCCCGCTGGCTTTGGCATGTCAGGCGGTAAATTAAGAATTATGTCTTGTTCGCTTGGACCCTCCTTCCATTTACCCCGTTGCGGGTGATCGCCTCGTCCAGCAAAAAGGCATGATGGCTCAGCAGTCCAGTTGGCTATCTCTATCTTTTGGCCGTCAACTTCAGCGTAGCCGTATTTTTCTTTGAATTCTAAACGTTTGACTTTGCGTTCTTCAGCCTGCTTCTTCTTTTCTTCCTTGCTTATGGCTTCTTTCTTGGCTTTTTCGTCAACAATGAAGTTCTTTACTTGGCTGAAATCTATTTCGTTGACCTGCGAGCCCCCGTTGTTTTGTGTGGTGGGTGGGTTATCGATGCAGGCGAGGTATTTGGGGATAAAAGTATTCAAGTAGCCTGCTGAGGGATTTTCCTTTTTAAGTTGTTCGAGAAATTCTTTCATGAAGTTCTTTGTAAAAACCTTGTCTGGGGGTGGTATGGTGGTTGATAGGATTCTGCGGCTCCATGCCATCGCCATAGGCTCAGTTTTTTCGGTTAGTTTGATTGTTTGACCCTGAATTTTTACGCTAAACCCTTTAAGGTCGTAAGGCGGAACGAAGATGCCGTTGTGCTTTAGACTTTTCATAACGTGTTTCATTTGAGGTAAACACCATTTTTCGGCAAAGTTTCTTGCTTAGCCAACTAATAGCTTGTACATGCTTTTTTTATCTTTCGATTCCAGAAACCCAACTTCTATAATCCAATCTGCCCAACTTAAAAATCTAACCCAAAAAAGGTTGCATAAAATCAGGAAAAAAGCTGTTTTTGCCGTTTTGCGGCTCTGTCACTTTGCAGTTTCTTATAGACTTGGTCAACCATTTTTCGTTCAACGTAACCTTTGTGTGGTCGAAAACCGCCAGAAAAACCGCCGGGAATATGCATAAGTTCATGGACTAAAGTTCGCTCTTTATCTTCGGGAGTCATTCTGTCAAAAATCTCTGAAATGACCTCGATGGTGTAGGATGGTGGAAGGTTCAGGACGCCCTGCCAGATCTTGCCCAATCCATGAATCCTCGCTATAGTGCGCCTTGCCTTTGAGCCTTTGCTTCGGACGCAGAAGACGAATTGGGGCACAACATGGTAGAATTCGCATTCCTCTGCTAACTGGTCAACTTGCTTTTTGATTTCTGGAGCCTCGTAGTACTTTATGGGCATGATTTTTGCCTCGCTTGTTTGTTCCATTTATGTTGTTTGGGTTAAAAAATTAAACGCTAATCCCGTGGTGTTTTGACGAGTTAACCCATGAGTTTGCTCACATATGGAATTTTCTTTAAGAGATAAATGATTGTGCTCGATAAAACAAAAGTAACAGACGCGACAACAGGCACATCTATCAAAAGGTTGTGGGTATAGGGCAAATAAAAGCCTAAAAGGCCAAGGTGAAGCGATTCTAAAACGATGACATGAACTAAGTATATCGGCAACGTATTCTGCCCAATCCAATGAAGCAGACGGTTAAAGGAACTGTTGCCGCTTTCAACTTTGGTCCTTGGAATACCGATTAGGATAAGAAACAAGGCAGCGGAAGCTATAATCATGTTGAAACTTAGGTAGCCATGGAAAAAACCCGTGTATTGTTCGCCATACAATGCGGTCACAAACCATGAACCCAAAAACGCCACCAGAAGCCCCAAACCAGCAGCAAGGTAGACCATTGATAACCGAACTTTTGTGTTCTGCAAGTAGATTCCTAAAAGGTAATATCCTACCCAATCGGTGAAAACAAAAGTCAGCGGGTTGTAGCTAAAAGCAGTGAATGTATGGATCAAGGGAACTGAAATTGTGCCGACAAACCAAAGGATCATTAGAAAAGTGAATTTTTTGCGGTCTAAATGAATCACCAGTGTGCGTAAAAACGGCGTGACCAAGTACAATCCGATAAGCATGTAGAGGAACCACAAGATGGGGTATGAACCTGAGAGCAAGCCCTGCCCAAAGTTGAAGGGTGTAAACGGGATTTCATGCACACCAAAACTCCAAATAAAATAAACCGCTGTCCAAAAAATCAAGGGCACCCCAACACGGTTGAACCGTTTCTTGAAGAACACTCTCATCGGCTCATCAGACTTCGCAGGAATCAGCAACAGAGAGCCATTTAACATCACAAACAAGGGTACTCCAAGATAGCCGATGGCGCCATAAATGTCAGAAGTAAACCAGTTCACCATAACTGCGGAGTCTATTACTCCGGGAATTTTGTAGGGAAACCCAGAGGCGTGAACCAAAACAACCATTACTATGGCTACAGTGCGGACTAAATCAACAGAAAAATTAACTTGTGAGGGTTGGGAAGGCTGGGGCTCCATTAAGCATCGCGTTTTTCGTGTGCCAAAGAAAGAATCACTAATAAGAGTAGCTGATGTCTTACGTAGTTTTCCCGAGGATTTTCGCTAGTTCCATCCAGAAGGTCGCTATAAACGAGACCGCAATGGCGAGTACCCAACCTTGCCAGCCCAGACCTGTGATCTGCAAAGCGGCCTGAATAGGCGGTAGAGAGGTGCCTAAAAGCAAAGTTACAAAAGCTAACAGTGCCCAAAGCAGCATGACTTTGTTTGAAAGCAAACCTTCCTTAATCAGTGGCTCTTGTTCTGAGCGGAAGTTGAATGCCAAAAAGATGTGCCCGAACATCCAAGTCGCAAACGCAACCGTTCGGGCGTAAGTAACGTTGGTACTCGTGTAATAGGCGAACAGATAAGTTGCCGTGACCGCAATGAAGAGGCTCAAAGCGCCTAGGAACAGGTGTTTTAGCAGGGGTTTGTTTAGGAACTTCTCTTTGGGGTCAATGGGTGGCTTTTTCATAGATCCTGCTTCTCCGGGTTCAGCCACAAAAGTTGCCGATGCCGCGAGATCCATGAAGAGTTCAAGCACTATAATCTGGATTGGAGCAAAGGGCAAGGGAATTCCCAGGATTATTGGGATAAGGAAAATGGAGACTAACGCAACTTTGCATGCGAGGTAGTAGCGGACGCCTTTTCGCAGATTGCTAAACAGTTTGCGTCCTTCTTTAATAGCGGTTTCTATAGTGGCGAAGTTGTCATCGGTCAAAATCATGCTTGCCGATTCTTTTGCTACATCTGTCCCTCGGATGCCCATGGCAACGCCGATGTGGGCTTCTTTAAGGGCTGGAGCATCGTTAATTCCGTCGCCTGTGACAGCCACGACTTCGCCGTTCTCTTTAAGCAGCCGAACCAAACGCAGTTTGTCTTCAGGGGTAGCTCGAGCAAAAACAAACGTGTCCTTCAGCGCCTCTTTCAATTCGGCGTCAGTCATCTTTGCGATTTCGTCGCCCGTTAACACGTTTGCGCTGTTTATGCCGACTTGGCTGGCGATGGTTCTTGCGGTTTCCGGGTGGTCTCCTGTAATCATGACGACTTTTATGCCTGCTTCCTTACAGGTTTGTATTGCGCCCTTGACTTCTTTGCGTGGCGGATCGATGAAGCCTACGATTCCCACAAATACTATGTCCTGTTCAAGGTTCTCTTTGTTGGACGCCGAGCCAGCAGGTAATCGGTGGTATCCAAACGCCAGCAGGCGTTCGCCGGAACGTGCCATCTGAGCTATTGCCCCGAGCATCTCACTCCTTAAGCTATCGGTTAGCGTCGATTCTTCTCCTCGGAGCAGGATATGGCTACAGTTTTCAAGAATTTTTTCGGGTGCACCACTGGACAGGACAATTTTGGAGTTGCCGTACTGGTAAACGTAGGAGGCGAGTTTGCGTTTAACATCAAAGCTTAATTCGTCTTTTAGAACCCAATCTTTTGAAACGGCTTGAACGTCAATTTGAGCCTGTTTTAAGCGTTCTTGGATTGCTTGTGCCATAGGATTGCCCAACGTTGCGGTTGGTACATTGTTGCGTATGGCGTCGCTTGCCAAAAGCGCGGTTCTCAGTGCTGCCTTTTCGTTATCTTTAAAGTCGCCTGTCGAGGTTACTTTGCCGTCGAAATAGAAGTGCTCAACCCGCATTTCATTCTCCGTAATGGTTCCCGTCTTGTCGGTGGCGATTACAGTTACGTTGCCGAGAGTCTCAGCCGCACGCAACCGCTTAACTATGGCGCCTTTTCTTGACAGCGCATAACTGCCGACGCCTAAAACCATGGTTATGATGATTGGGAGCTCTTCGGGGATAACTACAAACGCTAAAGACAAACCGTACAGCACGGCTTCGCCGGGACTAGGCTGCAAACCCCTAAGGTAGCTAAGCACGGGTATTAGAATGGCAAAGAAGAGGGCAACCCAAACCAGAGTTTTAGAAAGCTGTTTCATTGCAAGTTGGAGGGCGGTTTTGGGTTCCTTTGCAGCTCTAGTGATGCCTGAGATTCTTCCAAGCTCTGTTTTTGCGCCCGTTGAGGTTACTATCGCTTTGCCCCGTCCACGGGTGATTACGGTTCCTGTGAAAAGCATGTTTGTTTGGTCAGGGATTCGGGTTTCAGCTGGCAGCACTGCTGAAGGGTCTTTGGCAACAGGGAACGATTCGCCCGTTAACGAGGATTCATCAACTTCTAAGCCAAAGGCTTCTAAAAGCCTGGCGTCTGCTGGGACACGTTGCCCCACCTTCAAGAGTAAAATGTCGCCTGGAACTAAAAACGATGTTTGCACTTCCACTGGTTGACCGTTTCGGAGCACCAATGCAGTCGGTGGCGCTAGTTGCCTCAGAGCTGAGATTGAGTGTTTAGCTCGGTATTCATTCCAGACCTCGGCTAAAACAAGGACGATGATTATTACGATTATTGTTAAGGCATCTGTTAGGCTGCCTAGTATGCTGTAGAGGACTCCGACCGCTATGAGCAAAAGAATCATGGGTTCAGTGATTTCTTCTCGCAGAATCCCCAAAAAACGGATTTCGTGCTCTTCCACCAAGCTGTTTTTTCCATATTGGTTTAGCCGTTGTGCTGCCTCTTGGTCCGTTAAGCCCCTGTCAGGATTAACGCCTAATGAACGAATCAGCTCTTGTGGGTTTTTTGAATGCGATTGGCTCGTAGACAGCACCTAAACAATTCTAACGCTAAGATTACAAGTTGCGAAGGAAGCACGCCCTAAAAAGCTTGTGCAGTTAATTGGCAGAATTTTGCCTAAGGGCAGTTTTTCTTTATTGTAGGAATGTCGTCGTCTCTCAATTAGTTATCATGTTGATTTTTGTCCTTCCTATAGAACAATAAAGCAACTATGACTACGGCGGCAAGGGTGCCCATAAACACCAAGATTGCTGTCTTCACTATGTCAAGCTCTGATGTCTGTGTTGTGGGATTTGCACTTGATGAGCCTAAATCAACTGTGAATGTATGGGTGCTGTGATGGTATATGATGTAGAGGAGCCAGCCTTCACTTTGAGGTTGCACAGTATATTGTATTTGGTTGCTGTCCAAGTAAACTTTCAAACCCGAAATATCGCTTAAAACAGTTTCTGGTATGTAAACGCTCACATAACCTGTTGTTTCAGGGTCCCCTGAAACCTTAAAGTTCAGCTCTTTGTTTGCTGAGTTAAAAGATAATTCTGAGAGGGTTGAGTTTGAAGTTACAGAGAAAACGCTGTATTCATTGAATGGCTCAATAGAGAAATTGACAATGTTACTTGTGCCTAAATAATTTCCGTTGCCTCTGTAAACAGTCCTTAACATGTAGTCGCCTGTGACAGGAAGCATCCATAGAGCAGAGTAGCTTCCGTCAGAGCCAGTATGTACACTGGTAAGGTCTTGCCAAGAATTCCCATTTGTAACGCTGTAAGAAAGCAAAAGAGGTACATTTGTGATAGGCACGCCATTAAAAGTTAAGTCACCGTTGATTTTCACTTTGAAGCTTGACTGTGTCATGGAACTGATGCAGTATGTTGTAAGAGTCGGAATTGTCAAACTGGTGGAGGATATGGAGAAATCATCGATTATGTGCCAGCCGGTGACGTGACCTGTTCCTCCTCCGAAGCCAAACCCGTTGTAGGTTCGCTCGAATTCTCCACTCCAGTGGAGAACGAGGCCTTGGTCGACATAGACTTCGATGGATGATAATTCAACGTTGACTGTAACGTTGTGCCAATTGTAGTCTGTGGCTCTTGAATCGTTGACGTAAGCTAAGTGGTTAATTGTAGCATCTTTTATTAGAGCGATGTGGCTAGCAGACGGGTCGCCATCTGAGGGGTTAAATGGAGCGTCTACTGAAGTCGGGGTCTCTATAACTGAGTTTTTAAAACCGTCGAATTCTACACCGTAGCCTGGGACAGCTAGGTGGAATGGACTGAAGCCTAAGGAGCCGCCTGTACCGATTAAATCGAATTTTTGTTTGTAAAAGAACATGCAGAAACCGTCTCCATTGAGGATTCCGCCGCCGGCTCTATAACGGAAGCTAGCTGTAAACGGACCCTGAACTGGAACATTCAAAAATGCAGCTCCACCTTGGCTGTCAACGTTTTCGGTCAGGACCATGTACTGGTTTGTTGTGTCTCTGTAGGCGTGTCCTAGATACTGCCAGGAGGCTGACTCGGCGCTAAAGTCGTCGAAGAAAGATGGAATCAACTGTTGCTGAGCGCTCACAGGTTGAACGGTAGGCTGAAGACATAGTAAACCCACCAGTATAATCGCGGCAAAGGCAGAATAGTACAAATCGTTTTCTACCCTTACGTCTTGTTATAGCGTTTTTCTGCATTATCTCACTGTTTCAGTACGGGCTGTTGTGGAGTTATAAGCGTTCTCGTCAAGGTTTCTTGACTAACTTTTTGCATGTCATCTTTTCAAATCAAAAGCACCTTGAAAAAGTAGCTAAAGAGTCAACTCCGAGTTAGATGCGCTGACTGTTTTCAGCAATGAATATGAATCCGCCAAACATTACATATTACAGCAAATTAAATTCAAGTTAGAAGGTTCTGAAGTAGTTTCTCTAGAACCACAACAGGGATGTCAATTAGTGAAAAAAATACATGTTCCAGCAATAGCCAAAAAAGTAGCAGAGCAAACCCTCGCTAAGCCAGCCACATCCAAGTACCCTTTTGAGAAGCCCAAGTTAGCGGACGATTTTCGCGGTCAGCCAATATTTGACTTTGACCAATGCATCGGCTGTGGCTTATGCAGCAGAGACTGCCCAGCTAAAGCAATTGAAATGGTTGAGGTTGACGGAAAGAAACGCCCCCAACTTAACCTATCTAAATGCGTCTTCTGCTACCAATGCGCCGAAACCTGCCCAAAAAAAGCCATAAAAAACTCAGCCACTTATGAGTTGGCAACAACTGACAAGTCAACCCTGGTTAAAACGCCGCAGTCAAATAAGAAAACCTGATTTTATTATCTCTAGTTCTAGTTTTTACATCGCCAGCAACAAATTTAGCCTATTCTAAACATGCTGTAATAGCCTAAAAATAAGCAGTTGAAACCTCAAAAACCATGAAAACTCTTAAATTATACAATTCCCAACTCAACTGCAAGGTCTCCTTCATGTCATCAAACACTAACCAGCTTAAAATCGAAGGCTACGACGAAAACCAAAAAATGTTCCTTGTAAAATCGCCTTCAGGCAACATCGTGAAGGTCCAAGACACCTTCGCAGAAATGTTCGCGTTGTGGGCAGGAAGAGTCTTGATTACTGCTCAAAACGAGAAATGGGCACAAATCGCTGCAAGCTTAACCACAGGGTTTGCCACAAGCGTAATCGCCGCTTCTGCAGAAGCATCAATTGAACGAGCGGTTCCAGCAGACCAGACACCCGACAAACGGCCTGGTGTGCTTATTCAAATTTACAATCGAGACCGATTTGAACTCAAACATCAACTCATGGAACGCATAGGTCAATGCACCCTGACTTGCCCAACAACCGCGGCTTTCAACGGCTTAACGGGTAAACGCACCCTTAACGTCGGCAGCAGCCTACGATACTTCGGCGACGGATTCCAGAAAAAAGCCATGGTTGGCGGAAGAAAATGCTGGAAAATCCCCGTTATGGAAGGCAACTTTATCGTTGAAGACGGCTTTGGCGCCATGGAAGCAATTGCAGGCGGCAACTTTATGATTTTTGCAGAAACCCAAGAAGCCGGGCTTAAAGCTAGTGAAGCAGCAGCCGAGGCAATCCGAACAGGCGCTCCTGATGTAATCATGATTTTTCCAGGAGGAGTTTGCCGCGCCGGAAGCAAAGCAGGCTCACTTAAATACAAACTAAAAGCATCAACCAACCACCCGTACTGCCCAACCTTGCGTACGCTTGTGCCTGATTCTGTTGTTCCAGAAGGCGTCACTTGCGTCTACGAAATTGTCGTGAACGGTCTATCACTTGACGCTATCAAGAAAGCCCTGAAAGTTAGGTGTCACAGCAGCTGTCGCCGTGCCAGGTGTTGTAAAGATTTCGTCTGGCAACTATGGTGGAAAACTTGGGCCGTTCAAGGCTTACCTGCGAGACGCCATAGGCGCACCCGCTCCTGAGCCAGCGCAGACCCCGCCAGCTAAACCAAAAGCCTAAACTTCCTTTTTTTAAGTCGGAACTTTTATTTGATTCCTTTTAACGTTAGTTATCAAGTTAAAGAAATCCGTGAAGTTATTTGAGTACCGCACAAAAAAGCTCCCTTGAACTATTCAGGCTAAGAAAAACACTAAACGCCCTTGCCAACAAAGAGGGCAGCCATACTGAACTCATCACAGTCTACGTGCCTCCAGGCAAACAAATCAGCGACGCCCTCAACCTACTGCGCAACGAATACGGCACAGCCAGCAACATCAAATCCAACGTCACACGCAAAAACGTGTTAGACGCCATCACTAAAGCTCAGCAGAAACTCAAACTCTTCAAAGACCCAGGTCAAAAGGGTATAGTAGTTTTTACAGGAGCACTTACTGGCCGAAGGCGCCGCGCCCGGAACCGAACGCATGGAAGCCTACGTCATCGTTCCGCCTGAACCCATCAAAATCTTCCTCTACCGATGCGATTCACGTTTCCACACTGAACATTTGCAGGAGATGCTACGAGAGAAAGAAACCTACGGTATCTTGCTGGTAGACGCCAACAACGCCACGATTGCCACGTTGCAGGGGAAACGTATGCAGATTGTGCGACAGATGCATTCGGGTGTTACAGGCAAAACTAAGGCAGGTGGGCAATCAGCTAGGCGATATGAACGCTTAAGGGATATGCAGCTTAACGAGTACTTTACACGTGTAGGTGCGCATGCTGACGATATATTTTTGCCAATTGACACGCTAAAAGGCATTATTCTCGGTGGACCAGGACCTACAAAATACGATTTTGAAAAAGGCGACTACCTGAATTATCAACTGAAGAACAAAATTCTCGAGGTAATCGACACAGCTTACGTGGAGGAGCAAGGAGTTAAGGAAGTGGTGGATAAAGCGCCTGAAATCATGCGTAAAGTCCGCTACATCGAGGAAAAGGAAATCATGCAGAAATTCCTCTACGAAGTCGGCCACGACACAGGCTTGATAACCTATGGTGAAGGTGAAGTGCGGCGACTACTCCAGTCAGGTGCAGTGCGGATGGTTCTGATGTCGGAGGAGCTGGATTTGGTCCGCGTCACAGTTAAATGCGGCGCATGTGGCTTCGAAGAGCAGCACACCGTTAAAGGCAAACAAGTGGCTGATTTCGAGAAGGACTTGGTTGGGAAGCCTTGTGCAGCCTGCAAAGCTCCATCCATGACTATAGTGGACAAGAAAGATGTCGTCGACGACTTGGCAGAACTCGCAGAGCTCTCAAACACTGAGGTCGAAATCATCTCGAGCGAAACCGAAGAGGGCCAAATGCTCAAGAACGCTTTCGGCGGCATAGCGGCGATTCTAAGGTTCAAAATGCAAGGATAACTTAATGTGGGCACTTAACCTTTTTTAGGTGTTCATTGTTTTAGAGAGGGATGCTCTCCGAGTTATTGCTGTTTAAGTTTTAAAAACTCCTCTTATTGGAGTTGATCTGAAGTCTTTATCGTTTGAAATTATTTCTTTTGCTCCAATTCTTATGGCTACAGCCAAATGCACGGAGTCCTCATAATCAAGATTGAAGTCGTTCATCAAATCTACCGCTATAGTAAAGTCTTCAGGTTTTAGCGGTTCAATCACCAACCCTTTGATACCTGTTATAGCTTTAATTATTCCTGAAACGAGGATTTTGTCTTTCAAATTTTTGCCAGTTAAACCAGCTATGACTACAAGTGTTTCGTAAAGTGTTAAACTAGAGGTAACAGTATTGTCCTGCTATCATTTTCTTCGATGTTTTTTATCCATTGATGGGCTATTTCGCCAAACGTAGGATGACTAGTAAGCCAATAAACAAAAATATTGACATCTAAGTATCGTTTTTCTTGCGCCATTTCTCTTTGACCTCGACCACATATTCGTCCAAGTCTAAGTTTTCAGGCCAGTTTTGTTACCTTGAAAGCACCAAAATATTTGTCGGCTACAGGTTCAATAGGCTCAAGAATAATCATTTTTCCCTTAGTCTTTATGCTCATTGAAGTGCCTTCCTTAAGCTGGGCTGTTTTTCTTATACGACATAGGAATGATGATTCGGCCTTTTTCATCCATTTTAACAGTGGTCTCAGCCATTACTTTTTCCCACTTATCCATATAAGCCCACAATCTATATTCATTCCCACAGTGCAAAGAAAGCCACGATAGGAAAAAGATGCAAAAATCATAACTTACGCGCTTATTTTTGGTGGCGGACGCACCTTTCGCCTGCCAAGCTTGACACGCAACGCTATACGGTAGAGTTTACGTAGCGACTTAACTAGTTGCTCAAGAGTGGGCGAGGTGGAGTAAATCAACGGTATCTGCTCGTACTCAGCTATCTTAATGGTTTCCTCATCAGGCATTGTTTTGTGGAAAACAACAATGCGCGGTTTAAGGCTGCTGACACGTACAATCATCATTGGTAAACATCCCGCCTCAATGTTCGTAAATATTAGGGCTCGCTCGGTTGAGGCGCCAAAAAGCTGCGTGTACTCGTAGCCTGAGTATGCTTCAACTGCTTTTCTGCTGTCGATGACGGTGTAGCCGTTGATTTCTTTTACGTATTTTTCTTTGCAAGCCACAACTTCGCCCCCGATAGCCTTGCACAGGTACTCCACCCTGACAGGTATGGGAAATTCGCGGAGATCCACAACTGCCATGCTGGGTGAACTGGTTAGTTTAGCGAATTCGCGGATGAATCGGCTGCCTTTGCCCTCGTCAATATGTAGAAGCGAGAGCACGAATCTACGGATGAATTTGGCGCCTGGGCTTTTTCTTCTGCCGCTCTCATAGTCACTTATGACTGAAGAGGAGAGCCCCATGGCTTCGGAGAGGTTGATTTGGGAAACAGCGAAGAGTTCGCGCCACTTCTTCATGGTTGAACCTGGTTTGCTTGAAAGAATTATTTCTCCAGCGATTCTTCTCGCTAAAACTTCCCTTAGACCAGGCGACACAGACATGAAGTAATTCTCCAAGCTTTCACTCTTCCCTTCAGGGTTGAGGTATAAAACCATAGCGCTTTTTCCCAACAAACAACCAGCAAATCATGAAGCAAATAATATAGAAAATCACAATCTGTATGAAAGGATTTTTGCCAACTTTTCTATCGACGCCTTGCCTGCATATCTGGTTACTGAATTTGGTTTATTAGGAAGTTCAAGTTATTATTGAGCTACATCGCAAAATCAATTAAAAAAAGGAGTGATATGAAATGACAGAAAAAGCTAGTGACGTAATTTTCGTCGGAAACAAACCTCCAATGAGCTATGTGCTCGCCATCATAACCGCGTTCTCTTCAGGCGTAAACAAAGAAATTACCCTAAAAGCAAGAGGACAAGCAATCACCACAGCCGTTGACGTCGCCGAAATCACAAGAAGCCGCTTCATAAAAGACCTCAAAGTGACAAAGATCGCAATCGGCACTGCAGAGATGCCACCACGAGAAGGCGAAAACAGGTCCAGGATGGTTTCAACCATAGAAATTACTCTCACAAAAGAGTAGTTAACTACGGAAAAAAAATTGAAACTGGAGTTTAATCTCTCCACTCTTTTTACTTTTGTTTCTTTCTCAAGTATGATTCAACATTTTTGACAATTTCAACAAAAGCCTTCGCAGCCGCTGAATCCTTATGCGAATACACAAATGGTGTTCCTTTATCTGAATCCACACCGACTTCAGGGTCAATGGGGATGCTTCCTAGAAACGCTACGTCCATTTCTTGAGCCATCTTTTTGCCGCCGCCTGACCTAAAAATCTCGATTTTTTCCTTGCAATGTGGACAGATAAATCCACTCATGTTCTCCACGACACCGATGATAGGCATGTTTAGTCTTTGGGCGAATGTTATTGCTTTCTTAACAATTGAACTCGACAACTCAGAGGGCATTGTCACTATTACGACGCCGTCGATATCGGGTAAAAGCTGAGCTATGCTTAAGGGTTCATCTCCTGTTCCAGGCGGCAGGTCGATGAAAAGAAAATCAAGTTCGCCCCAATCAACATCTGAAAGGAACTGGCGGATGGCCCGCATCTTTAGGGGTCCACGCCAAATAGTCGGCGCCTGCTCAGGCAAGAAGAAATCTATTGACATAACTTTCATGCCTAAAGGTCCATCAACGGGAAAAAGACCTGTCTGGCTGGTCTTAGCCTGTTGCCCCTCTAAGCCAAGCAATCTAGGAACACTGGGTCCATGGATGTCTGCATCTAAAACTCCGACGCGTTTACCCTGCATCGCAAAAGAAGTTGCAAGGTTCACGGTGACGGTACTTTTTCCCACGCCGCCTTTGCCGCTTATTATAGCAATTTTAGTTTTAATCTTACCCATTTTATCTTTAAGGTTTTGTTGTTCACTTGACTGTTGTTGCTTGTAAGCTTCAAGCTGAGCCATGTTTCTTTCTAAAGCCATAAAAACACATCGCTAAATCCGTTAAAGTTTGATTCCTAAGTAACCTAAAATAGTTTATGGTAGTTACCTTTAGGGCAAGCAAAAGATCGTTTTTAGGCGAAAACTAATGGTTACACTTCAAGATATACAAAATGCCCAAAAGACTATTGCGTCCTACGCGAAACAAACGCCCCTAATACAGTCGAAGTTCCTAAGTGAACTCTGCAAGGCTGAAGTGTATTTGAAGCTTGAAAATCTGCAGGTTACACATTCCTTTAAGGTCCGAGGCGTCATAAACAAATTACTAAACCTGACCTCAGAAGATAAAGCTAAGGGTGTGGTAACGGCTTCTGCGGGCAATCATGGGCAAGCAGTGGCTTTTGGAGCAAAAGAGTTAGGTTTTAAGGCGAAAATTGTTGTTCCAACCAATACGCCGAAGATAAAGGTGGATGGCATAAGGCAGTATGGAGCAGAGTTGTTGTTGTTTGGCGACACTTACCCTGAATCGGAACGTAAAGCCAAAGAAATAGCCCAGACTGAAGGGCAACTCTACATTTCACCCTACAACGACGAATTAATTGTAGCTGGACATGGAACTATCGGTTTAGAACTTTTGGAGCAGCTGCCAAACGTCGATGTAGTTGTTGTGCCAGTCGGTGGGGGAGGATTGATCTCGGGAATCAGCATAGCCATAAAGAGCCTTAAGCCAACCGTGCAGGTTTTAGGTGTGCAATCTGCGGCTGTTCCAATAATGTTTGAATCCTTAAAGAAAGGCGAAATCGTTAAACCTCACAGGCATGAACCCAAAACCATTGCAGAGGGGCTTTCAGGAGGCGTCGAGAAGGGCTCAATAACCTTTGGGATTATCCAAAAATACGTCGATGAATTGTTCTTGGTTAGGGAAGAATCGATAAGGCACGCGGTTTATTTGCTTTGGGAAAACGACAAGCAGGTTATTGGAGGGTTCGGGCGCTACTCCCGTGGCGTTGCTTTCGGAGAATAAGGATTTACTTGTGGGCAAGACAGTAGCGTTGGTTTTGACGGGCGGCAACATCGACGATTCCTTGTTCCAAACCGTGCTATCTTGGGAAAAATAATGCATTTAGCCCAACTTGTAACCTATCTTCCTCAGGAACCCCCGTCGCTCAGCAATGTCTTTGTCGGTTTCTATACCCTTAATCTTTAATCCATCCACAACCCCGATTATGCCTCTGCCCTGCTCAGTCTCAGCAACAATAACCTCCAAGCGGATTAGCTGTAGCAGCGTAAACGGTGCATACCTCGGGTACCTTCTTGATTTTATCCAAAATGTTGAGTGGATAAGCGTTCTTTATGAATATTAGAAAACTGTGACCACAACCAATCTCAAAGGCTTTCGCTGCTGCCAACTGTCTTAATTCGGGGTCATTTCCTTCATGGCGGACAAGACAGGGTCCTGAGCTTTCGCAGAAACCCAGGCCGAATTGGATGTTCGGAACAGAATTCACTAGGGCTTCATAGAGGTCTTCAGCGGTTTTTATAAAATGCGCCATACCAACAATAGTGTTGCATTCTTTGGGTGGATCAATCTTTACTGTTTTTAGTTCCAACATTAAACCTCCTAAACATTGTTTGTTGTTTTAGGGATATAACGTTTTAAGCAATCGTCTTTAGCTGGCAAAACCTAAATATCAAGGAAACGTATCTGATTCGAGAAAGTGCTCGGGCTGGTAGTTCAGCTGGCATGAACGCTTGACTTGCACTCAAGAGGTCGGGGGTTCAAATCCCCCCCAGTCCACTTCAACATGCTTTACAACAAACCCCAGTCATCGGGTGATTGTTGGCTATTTGCGTTTTCTGAAGATTTTGTTTCCGTTGTAATCGCAAACGAATTCGAATCCTGCTTCGATAAGCTTGCATGCTTCCTCTTCGGAGTGAGCAACAGTGGCTGTGAAGTCGTCGTCTTTGAAGCTTATGAGTTGCGTGTATAGCATGGTGTTGTTGAGGGATTTGTGGCCAAGGATTTCTTTGACGTGTAGGATGTCTTTGGTTTTGTGGTATTCCATTGTTGCTTTCCAGTGGCGGAAGGTGTGGAATGTTATTTGGTTAGTCTTGGGTTTTTGAGTTTGAAGGCGATTTTCTTGCGTTGGCGTCCGAAAGTTCCTTATCCATGCGTTTGTGCTGTAGGTGAAAGACGGAGATTGTGTCTTCCCACCCCCTGCCCGAGAGCTAAGAAAACCTGTAGCCACATTCACGGCAAAGGTAACGCTGAATGTCTCCAGTGGGAGTGTACCTAATTCCGTCCTTGTATGACCTTTGACTGCCGCATTGCGGGCAAGTAACAGTTTTTTCTTTTAACATATATTCATCTCCTAGCCAAGTTTTTCGTTGAACTAAAGAAAAAGGGGATGCGCGGGTGATATCTCCACTTTAGCAGGGGTTCAAATCCCCCCCAGTCCACCAAAAAATCTTTATTCTCCCAAAACTACTCGGTTTCTGGTGATTAACTTGGAAGTGGAGGTTAAAGGTGTCGATGAGCAGGGACGCATCATATTACCAAAGGTCTGGCGTGAAAAATATCTCAAGAACAAGAAGGCTATCGTCTCAGCCAAAGGCGACACCATCGAAATAAAACCTTTTACCGCAATTGACCTCACCAAATACTTCGACAAAATGGACGTGGACATAAAAACAGACCTCGCAGACTGGCACAGAGTCCGCAAAGAACTGAGAGGCAAATGAAGTGTCCCAAGCTTACGTCGATGCTAACGTGTTTGTTTATGCGTTTCTCAAAACTAAAAGGCAACTGCAACCGAACGAATTAGAAATAAAGCAAGCAGCCAAGAATATTGTTGCCAGAATCAGCAAAGGAGAAAAAGTAACCACTTCGGTTGTCCACTTCAGCGAAGTCTGCAACGTTTTAGAGGACCACCTACCGTCTAAAGAAGCTATTCTATTAGAAAAGGGGTTGCTATACCGAGAAAACATTTCAATCTGTGAAGTAGCCCAAGAGGATTACATTAAAGCCGTATCTATAGCAGAAGATCATGATGTTGGCGTCAACGATGCATTGGCATATGTACTCATGAAAGAACAAGCCATACAGACAATCTACTCCTTTGACAAAGACTTTGACGCTTTCACTGACATCCAACGAGTAATCAAATAATAAACTGATTTGGCCTCTCTGCGCGAGCGCTTTGCTACACCAAGAGATCAGTTCTTCAAAGCCTCCAGTCCACTGGCGCTTCAGCTCCGCCTCCTGTTGAACAGTTCATCTTCTGCGGTCAGTCGCAGTTTGATACCCGATTGTTTGCTACTAAATGAACTTATAAAACCGCCCCACACCCACACACAAAGAGAAAAACAAAGGAATTTTGCGGATTATACCTCCATATTACCTAGGTTCAAATCCCCTCGGTAAATTCAAATCGCCAACTCAAAATCCCATTATTCTTAAAGTTATTTACAGACGTAAGCGTTGCGTTAGAGGTTATTTCACTCAACCCTCGTTTCCTGCCAATTCTTGAGCTGCTAAATTGAAAATTTTGATATGCATGCGCTCTTTATTTGTTAAGTTATTTAAGAGAGAAACACCTTAATTATATTCAGGTGATTTTCTCATGGTTTTAGCCAGAATGAGTAAGTGGAATTTTAAAAAAGATAAACGTAAAGAAGCTTTCTTAGAGCTTGACCATCTGTTAAACACTTTAGTCCATAAAACTAAGGGCTTTCGAGGCTCCATATCGATGCTCTCTCAAGACTTGAACTCGGCAACAATTCTAACTTTATGGGCAGATGTAGAGTCTTTAGACAGTTCCGAAAAAGAAGTATTTTCACAAGCCATTAAAAAAGTCAAGGATTCTCTTGAAAGTCCTCCACAAATTGAAAATTTCATGATATTTCGAACAGAGCTCTTTCAAAGTTCACAATGGCCAACTCGCTGGGGTTAGTTAGCTACTAAATGGCATTTCAGCATAGCACGAGCTTAGGTACAGTTAACAGCACAATTACTAGTTACAAAAATAAAAGTTAGTTGTCAAGGATAGAAAGAACTGTTGTTTACCCAAAGAAGGTGGTGTAGTCTGCAACAAAACCCAAAACTCCGGCAACATACGATAGGACCCATAAAATCGATGTTATTTGAGCTATCCTCTTACTCTTGGCTGCAAATGACGTTGACCTGGGACGCCATAATGCAACTAGCCAAACCCCAAAGAATATTGCTGGAATTGACAAAACGGCATGGGAAATGAATTCAGCCATTTTCAGCGGAGAACTGAAATATACTTCCATAGAATTGCCGGTTGGGGGAGTCATGAGCAAGACTGAAGAAAAACTAATCAACGTCGCGCCGACTACGACTATCATGATTATCCCATGTACGAGATAATTGCCTTTTTTTCTAAACCACATACTTACTAAGATCAGAGCTGTCCAAAAGGTTTGCATAACCAGATTAATCTCAGCAACACTCATACAATTTCACGCCTCTTTCTTTCTATGACAAATACTAAAGACAATAGCGAAGTTGCCAGTGCAATACTTGCTCCAGCTATAGCGTAGAATGCGATCTGATTTAGTCCCAGAATCTGGGGATTCCACATATTTGTACCTACGGCAGTTACGTAGGCACTCCAATTTCTGAAAATTTCCGAAGAACCAATGAAGACTCCTGTAGCTTTGTCCCATTGCTTATCTCTGTATGTGTCGTTTGCGTATGTTACTGTTCGGGTTGCGCCTAACACTGTTTTTTGTTCTTGGCTTTGAATTGTTATGTGTTTGTCTGTTTTTGAAAAGTTATCAAAGAATGTGTCTCCTGATCCTAGATCCGAAGGAATGATTACCCACCCTTCCGTATTGCCTTCTGTAAAGTTAAACTTCCAAATTGAGCTGTCCAATGTGCCATTAGCGAATCTAACAGTAAGATTCACCGGAAACGATGTACCGCTAACCTGCAGAACCTCTATTCTCATCCATGTAACATTTCTATGTATTGCGGGAGGATTGCCCGTTATGTTAACGTCATATTCTATCCAATCGCCTTTCTTGACGCCAACCGAAGGCTCGTCATAACCGCGTGTGGGTGAGACAATGATTAAAACAGAAATGATCAGACTTGCCAGAATTATGATGCTGAAGGCTTTCATTTCCCATCGAAATAGCCATGAAGCCGCGGTCTTAAAGCGTTTTTCGTCAAGAAACCTTGACTAAGCTAACGCACCGAAGTCAGCGGTTTAGTCAAGAAAGTTTGACTAAAAAAACTCTGCTAATACAGTAAATGTGTCAGCTTCCGCAATCCCCAACAAGTCTAGCTCTTTTTTCGTTATCACAAACCTGTGTCGGGACAAAATTTATAGCCGAAACCAAAAGAAATGTTGAGTGTGGTACACGTTGAATTCAGAAAGATTGAAAACAGTTACAAAAGATCAAATTCTAGCCCTCTCAAAGATCCTAACTGCCACCGACATCCGCTTTTTAGTTGAAACACTAAACGAGAAAGATGATATGCTAAGGTACAACGCCTTTCTGCTTCTACAAGCATATTCCCGTCTGTTCTCAGCTGTGTATGAGTATTGGGATGAATTGGAAAAGAAGCTGGACAGCGACAATTCGTACCAGCGGAGTCTGGGCATAATGCTGATTGCGGAGAATATGAGATGGGATAAAGAGGGCAAGTTTGGGAAAACAATCAGCAAGTACCTAAGCTGCTGTGTGGATAAAAAATTTATTACGGCAAGGCAAACCATTCAAGGATTAGAAATCATCCTGAAAGCAACCGACAAATTCAACGACACCATAAAACAAAGTTTAGCAAATTTGCAACTTTCGCAGTACAAAGAAAACCAACAGAAACTGCTAAGCAAAGACATATCAAAAATTCTCAAAATAATTAACCGATAAAACTTGAAGGGGACGCCGACAAAAACCTAATCGATATGCTTAAACGCTAATTCTTCGACTATGAAGAAGAGGATTTATTTCTTGTCAGAGACAGAGGTAATAATAAGACAGGAAGCAGGCGTGAAAGCACATGAATCCGAATCCCCGCCAACCGTTGGTCTGAAAGCAGGAGCCTTTGCAGAACTTGGCACACTAATTCTCACCAACCAAAGACTCCTATACATCTCTAAAGGAGGCGCGTCCAGGACCGCCGCGTGGGCACTGGGCGGAGTATTCGCAGCCCAAGCAATTGAAAAAAGGGTTTCTAAAGCTGAAATCGACGAACTCGCAACACAGGAGGGTAGTTATTTTACGCTTCTGCAAAACATTACTTGGGTGAAAGCTGGAAAGAAACTCGGTCAAGCATACATCCGTGTTGAAAGTCTCAACTCAGAGAAGCCAGTTCACGCCTACGTCGTCGGAGGAGGAGCCAACAATCAAGAGTGGGAAGCTGCTATAAATCAAGCTAAAGCCGCAATACAATACACGCCGACAACAACAGGTTCTATCCCCCAACAAACGCAGAGAGCATCCACGAGGATTATCTGCCAAAGATGCGGTACACCTGACAGTATTGGTTCAAAATTCTGCACTTCATGTGGAGCACCCCTTACTCAAACCGAGATGCCTTTGCCGCCGCCTCCACCTCAAACTCCGACCTGCCCCTACTGCCGAAGCCCAATCCGTTACATTCAGCAATATCAAAGATGGTATTGTGATAAAGAGAAAAGATATGTTTAGGTTTTTTCGGTTAAAGTAGCGTTAAAAAAAGTAAAGAGCTACTTCTTTCCGGTTTTTTCTTCGTGTTTCTTCTTTTTTGCGGCGTTCTTTTTTGCTAATGATGGCATAATATTCCTCTGTGTTGTTTACTAAATTTACTATGTAATGAAGTGCCTAAAAGCTTAACTATCAAAAGACCGATTTGTCGGGTTTAAATTATATATAATTGATCACACAGTCTCATGAAAGCATAGTTGACTGTGATTTGGGGAGAGGAATCGGTTGGATGAAATCTTAGAAATGCTGGATAAAACAGCGAAACGCATACAGAAAGTCGTGGACGAAACCAAGGAAGCCACTGCAAAACAAACAGCTGTTTATGAGGGTCTTCTTGTTTCGCCGCTGGCGTCTCAGGAACAAAGATTAAAAGCGTTCATAGGAAAAACGCTTGAATTAGATCGATTAGAACGGTTGAATTCTCAATTAAGCTTGCTCTATACGTTGCAGATTTTTGCGTTTAAAGTTAAAGTGCTTGAAGTTTCGGTGAGCAAGATAAATGAGCAACTTGTAAAATCAGGGGTTTTGCAGAAGAGTGGCGAAGTAGAAGACATAAAAAAGAACATTGACGCCCTTAAAATCTTAATAGAAGCCCACTACGAATCAATGAAAGAAATAAACGAAACACAGAACAAAAACTTGGGCTACATACAATAAAATAGATTAAATAAAAAGGGCAGCCTGGTGGTCTTCACCACTCTTCAGGTTTTTTCTGCCTGCAATGGTTTAGCTTATTTTAGAAGAGCTTTTCCCAGCTTGTGACTAGGTCGAGGACTTCTTGACCTTGCTTTCCGCCGTAGCTAATTAGGCGTTCCCGTGTATCTTTCTGTGCGATTGCTGCTTTCTGGAATTCTTGCATTTGCGCTGCTTTGTCTGTGAGGTATAGGATTCCGTCTAATCCAGCGCGTGCCATGCGGACTGAGACTGTTAAGAGTTCGCTTGGAGTTGGTGTTTCTTTTGGATCGTCGCCGGGCCCGATGACGTAGAGTGCAATGTTTAGCTTGACGTCTTTGAAGAGTTTTTTGAAGTTGCGAGTGAGCATTTCCCAGTACCATGGTGTAGCGTAGTTTTTGCTGAACATAACGACGAGGAATTCGTCGGTTAGTGGTGCGAGGTCGTCGAAGTTGACGCCGAAGCGTTCATAGTTTGTAACTGGGTCTGGAAGGACACCGATGACGAATTTTTTCTTTGCTCTGTTGCGTACGCGGTCGCTTACTTGTGCCATGTAGTCGGTGACTTCTTTGCGTCTCCATTCGTACCAGCTTAAACCGCTTTTCTTCCGTAGGTCTTTGCATCGTGGGCATGTGCAGTGGCCGTGTTCTGCGAAGTGGATGCTGTTTAGCCAGATTCCTTGGCTTTTGCGTGCGACGTCTTCGATATAGTCTAGTTGTTCTGCGCGGTGTTCGGGTTGTGTTGCACAGAGGACTTCCCAGCGAACGTTAAAGTTGTCGTTGGTTCTCCATGCTGGTCCCAAGTCAGATTGGCTGATCCAGTCTGGGTGGATACGTGCAGCTACGTTGTCTCCAAAAATCGCAATGTTGCTGTGCATGTCAGCTTTAGGCGGCATTCGTCTGCCTACTTCAGGTTTTACTCGGAAAAGGTCATAGTCGAAGCCTGGAACTTTCTTTGCTTCAAACATGTATGTGCCGAATTTCATCTTGCTTCTACCTTTTTAGAAACCAAAACGTTCGGCGCTGTTATAAAGTTTTGCATAATAAGGCTAAAATATTTTTCAGAGCCTAAATCGGTGTTTAGCGATTGTTTAGTATGCAGTATTGCATAGATTGTTATGATTAAGCATTAAAGTTCAAGATTCTGATGGCCGCTGAAAACGCCAATGCACACCACCCCATCTCAGTCCTGCAAAGAGTTTCTAACAGTCTCTATATGTTGGCTGATAAGTTCGGGTATATTCTTATCAGATTGACGTGTAATATAGAAAATGAAGGTTGACTGATGAGAAACCAAAAGGACTGGCAACAAATCCTGCATGAATGTAAAAACAACGTGCAAACAGCTATCAAACCCTGCCTCAAAAACCTGAAGATGCCTCAGCCGAATTTGGGTGTGGGTGCAGGCGGCGACTTGATGAAGCCTGTGGATTTAGCCGCGGAAACTGCAATCGTTGAAACACTAAAAGGTCATGACGTTTCTTTCACTTTAATCAGTGAAGAGTCAGGCATCAAAAAGTACGGTTCAGAGCCTCATGACTGCTTTGTTACTGTTGACCCCATCGATGGAACAACGAATTTGGTGCATGGATTACCCTTCTATGCTTCTTCAATTGCCGTTTCCCAGAAACCAAACCTTATTAACGTTTATGCAGGTATGGTTGTTGATCTTGTCCACGATGTGGCGTATACGGCTTTTGAAGGCATGGGTGCTTTTCGAAACGGCAAAAAAATCGAAACCTCCCAGGTTGTGTCCTTGGATGATGCAGTCGTTGGTTTGGACTTAAACACATATAAAGCCAAAGAGGTGGTATCGAAAGTCACCGCGTTAATTGTTAACACAAAACATATCAGGCATTTTGGCGCCAACGCACTCGAAATCTGCTTTGTCGCAGACGGTTTAACGGACGCCTTTATCGATTTGCGGGGAAAAATCCGCACCACTGATGTTGCCGCAGGGTTCCTCATAGTTAAAGAGGCAGGTGGCATAGTATCCACCCCAGACAATCAAGCCTTGAATGTCAAGTTGGATCCCACGCAAAAGTTAAGTTTCATAGCTTCAGCTAACCTAGAGATCCATAGAAAAATCGTGAGCTTGGTTAAGCCCTGATGTTAAATCTGCTCTTACCCAACCCTGCGGCTCTAGTAAAATCTCATAAAACCAAAACTTTGCTTATAGCTGACCCGCATTTGGGCTGGGAAATGCAGCTTCAAGAAAAAGGCATCCACGTGCCAAGCCAAACACCCAAAATACTCAACAAGCTAACAGCGATTATTTGCGAACACAGACCGGATAGGTTGGTAATTCTTGGTGACGTGAAATACACTGTTGTTTCGCATGAGTTTGGCGAGCGGCAAGATATTCCAGATTTTTTCAGAAAACTCCAAGATACAATTGGCAACGTAGCTATTGTGCGGGGTAATCATGACGCAAATTTGGAGCCTTTGTTGCCAGAGAGCATTGAGCTTCTGCCGGCTTCTGGGACAGTAATCGGGGACGTTGGTGTTTTTCATGGTCACAAATGGCCTTCACCTGCGCTTTTGGGGTGTAAAACATTGGTCATGGGGCATCTTCACCCTGTGGTGGTTTTCCATGATCCAGCAGGTTTCAGGATGACAAGGCAAGTGTGGATGAAGGTTACTGTTGATAGCGAAGGTTTAGCCAAGATTTTGTTGCAGAAAGTTGGTGTAAAACTGGAGGGTTCAGTAACGGAAACCCTGAGGAAACATTATGGGGTCAAGCTTAGAGCAGCGGAACTATACATAATGCCCAGTTTTAACGATTTTCTAGGCGGCAGACCTATAAACGAAACCAGACCACGAAAAGAAATCGGCAGAGAAGAGTTAATTGGGCCTGTTTTGCGTTCGGAAGCAGTAGATATTGACGAGGCAGACCTTTACCTTTTGGACGGAACTTTTCTTGGAACTCTAAATCAGCTTCGGCAATTGTGACCAGCTATGGTTTGCTATGCTAACTCTTATATTTTCCACATGTTATATGCATGATATAGTTTGAGGAGGATAAAACAAATTGAAATTAGTAACAGTGCTATTACCAGAGGCTTACCTGGAAGGTTTAGATGAGTTGGTCCGAGCCAACATGTACCCAAGCAGAAGCAGCGTCATCAGGTCTTCGGTTCGTGACTTGCTTAAAAAAGAGCTTTGGGAAAACAAGCGCAGATAAAACTTCAACTATATTCCCTTTATTGAATCAAAAAGCGTAAGTGCGGCTTGCGCTGGGTCATTCGAGTTAGTTATTTCTCTTCCGACGATCAAGTAGTTGGCGCCTGCTTTAGCCGCTGATTCCGCGGCTCCGCCCTGTGCTCCCACACCAGGCGAGTAAATGGCAACCTTTTCACCGAGTATCTGCTTGACTTCAGCAATCTTTTGTGGCACCGTGGCTCCAACCACGACACCGTCAGCACCCCACTTCAAAGCTTTCCGGGCAAAAGAAACATACTGGGGGATTTGTTGGCCTGTTTCTGGGTCGATTATTGTTTGTCCGTAGCCTTCACTTGCGCCCTTGTGGCTCATGTAAGTGAGAAGTATAACGCCTCGATTGAGCCGTTTTGAAACGTCAAAGAGCGGTTTTAAGCCCTCTTCCCAACCAACAAAGGGATTAGCGATTATTGCGTCAAATCCTGCAGCAAAATAGTACTCACCGATTATTTGGTTGGTGTTGCCGATGTCGTTGACTTTGGCATCCATGATTGCAAGCATTCCCTGACCGCGTATCTGCTCTACAAGTTCCTGCACGCCATCAAAGGTGCCAAGGGGCAGAGTCAGATGATGGTTAATTTTAACAGCACAAACGTAGGGGTGAACAGCTTTGAGTACCCTTTGCGCCTTTTCCAATATTTTTTTTCGGTTTACAGCAGCTTCGAATGGAAAATCTAACGCCAAAACCAGTCGTGAATTCTTGCTTTTTTCTGCTTTCTGCATTTTCGTTTTGAACGACAATCGCTATGCCTCTTGATGTAATGTTTAATACCTAACTATTTCATTTTTTCCGTTAAAACCTCTAAATCCCTCGTGGTTGCATGCGAAACTTAGCTTCCCCTTCTCAATTTGACCATAACCAACAATTACGAAGCATTGAAAAACATAAGACAGGCGCATTGTTAGTTCGGGCAGTAAAATGTCTGTGACCCCTAATTGATAAAATATTGAAAAACGTTTAGACGTCCCAGACTGTGCAGCTGATTAGTTTCCAATTGATGGCTTCGGTTTTCAAGGGGTTGTTGTAAGCAGTTATATTGTTTAAGTTGACAAGCATGCCTGTTGCTTTATCAAAGTAAACAGCGGTGAAGTCGTAGCGTAGTGTGCCCTGTGTTGGGTCGTTGATGTCATAAAACTGGTTTTCGATAAACCAATAGTTTCTTTCCCGAGTGCCGTTAGCATATGTTTTTGTATCAGTCGCGTTAACGGTCAACCTATCGTCGATAGGGCGTATCGGATCACCTACTTTTAGGTTGGCTGAGTAAATAGCCCAGAACCCGTTTTCGACGCTTTCCGTGCCGTCTGTCAGATTAATCGTTAGTTGCCCAGGCACTTCTGTCCCATTTAGGAACCGCCATACCGTACTTAGAGATACATTTGTGTCGGCTATTCCTGCAACCGTTACTTTATAGTAGTCTGTTTGGTTGTACTGTCCAAACCCGGGGCTCATTGTTGCCTCTTCACTTTGCAATGTTGATATTCCTGTTATGCTATAGGTAAAGCTGTCACCAACATGGACACCGACAGTCGCCCTCTTTGGGGGAGGTAGGGTTGCATAATATGCTGCCACAATGGCAACAACTAGTATAACTATAAGTGTGATGGTCAGGTAGAGATTTTTATGTGAACCTTTCTTTTTGAAAGCCATAGCTTAAACATTGCCTAACTCAAGTATTTAGTTGTTTTCCCAAAAGCCAACTAGAAAAAGGCATATTCGGCTGAAGCTAAATTGGTCAATTTTATAGGAATTTTATGTTGCTTTGACCTTCTTCCTTAGATTTGGATGATTCTGAGGCAGAAGGAGTTTTCTCTTGGACCTGCTTTTTGTTTAGACGAATCAGAAGCTTATGGTTTTTCTTGACCAAAACTACATCTGCTTCCTCTACGTTCTCTGCTGTTACCTCTCCGTTGTACTTCATGCGGTTAACATAGCCCAATTCTTTTAGTTCGTTCATCAAAACTTCGCGTGACTGCCGTAAAACTTCGCTGGAAGTTTGTGGACCCCTCTCGAAGCAGAAAGTCAAAACTTTCTTTTCGGAATCATAGCTTGCCTTAGTGCCTTTACCGATCTTTTCTACTTTACCCCATTCTATCTTTTCAGTGGGATTAGTCAAGTATTCTCACCTTCTATTTTTCTCGTTTAAAGGTTCCATTTCCGCCGGCTTTAGTAATATTGTTCACTACGTTTTCGCTTACTTTGTCGAGCACTTCTTCGGCGCGTTTCCAATTGTCAGCTGAAACTTCAACGCTGTATTTTGGAGCAGCTATCACTGAAAACTCTATTTTAGCGTCTTTTGCCTCTTGGGCTTCCTTAGCGCCTACGAATGCCTGCTGGATACAGCGAACTCCGTTGGGTTTCATGCAGCGAACCTCGATGACGCCTCTGACCTTTACTGTTTTTATTTTTATGCGTTCCTCTGCAACTTGAACAATGATTTTAACGAGGTCTTCAGGAATATTGAGCTTTGTTAAGACCTCTGAGCCTTCCTTAACCACTTTTTCGAAGCCGTCGTATAAGCCGTATTTTTCCTCAAGAATTGACCCGGCTTTCTGATAGACCTCATGTATCGGCAACCCTGTTTTTTCGGCTACTGCATGTAGTAGTGCGTCGCCTTTGCGGTCTTTTTTCCAGGATTTAATTTTCTCGATTCTTTCGCGTTTGGTTACTCGTCTTAGGGATAGGTCGATGTGTCCTTTTTCGACGTCTACGCGGAGAACTTTAAGGACCATTTTTTGGTTTTCGCGAACGAAGTCTCGAACGTTTCTTATGCGGGCGCTGGAGATTTCGCTGATATGGAGAAAACCGCGTCTGCTATACTCATCTAGGTTAGCGTATGCTCCGTAATCCATCACACTTTCGATGGTGGCAATTACCAAGTCGCCGGATTCTGGCCATTCAGGTTTATGTTCAGACATTATCTACATCCTACTCAAGGAAAACCTATCTTTGTTTTGACTGGTTTGTATTGTATGTTAAAGATAAGTTTTTCTACCAAAAGAAACGTCTTTTGGAACACTTTAACGTTTTGATATGTTGGTGCAGAGAGTGGGAGTCGGACTCTCGAGTTTGAGGAGGTATAGTCAACCATTTTGTTACTCCGCAACTACTTTCCTTCTTTATTTCTTGGGGGAGAGTTTGGCATGAGTGCGGCATAAATGCCCTGAAAAGCTTGGGGGTTGCCTACACTTCGGGAAGACATTGCCTGAAGAGTTTTGTCGTATTAAGAGCTGGGATAGATTACCGATCATAAGGGTCTTGGTGCAGCACGCATGCGCGTTCCTGAATTAATGAAGCGGTTAGAGGTTCTTTGGAGCCTGTTTAGTTAGACTGGTTTATACTTTGCCCACGTCTTCTAATCCAATCCTGCGCTAGTCTTTTTTGTTCTTTGTGTGTGGGTGTGGAGCCCTAAGATTGCACGCTACACTGGGGGCTTTGGAAAGGGTTCCTTTTTTGGTTTGGGTTGTTTTTCTGTTGTGGTTTGAGTGTGGGAAGAGCGTTTGCTCCACACAGTCAACATGGACGCTATGTTGAAGTGTGTGGGTGTGAGTGTGGAAGCATGTTGACGTATCTATTTTCTGCTACATTTAGCCGTTCTTGTGAGCGAGCATAATTCTTTGCAAACTAAATCAGGAAAAGCCGTGTGTGCTAATTCTAATATTTCACTGCGTTAGCCGCTCTTGGGTTCTAATCTGCCTTTGGATGTTCCTTCAAAAATCCGAGATCTTATATACCCGCTAATCTTTGGGTCTGGATGCTATCTCCATGTAAAGCTGGCAGTTAGGCATCTGCTTCATCGCTTCTGCGGTGAAGACTCATCTGATCAAACCATACTCCAAAACCTTAGTTAAAACAATTAGAATCTGCCGCCGTACTGTACAATCTTGGTACTCTTGCATAATCGCCTAAGATGCTTTACGACGTCTGGAGCATCCTCGAAAAATACGTCGATACTATTGTCATTAAGAGCCTTGGCCTTTCTCTCAGCCTGAATTAAGCCCCATTCCTTAATCCCGTCATTAACATAATTCTTTGTCATCAAATCACTGTCTGAACTTGGAAGTATTGTTCGTGTTGCTATGACCGTCGCCATTGGGAAGTACTTCTTTGCCCATTTTTTTGTTAAATCTTCGACCAAAACTGACCGACCAGTAATAAAAAATAACTCGTCATCATCTGCGAGAAAATCGACGGGGTTTAGCTGAATGCTTCTGTGCGAATAGTAGCACCTCATTAATTCTGATCTTTTTTGTTCATTTTCGCAAGAGTCAATTGCTTTTAGACTATACATTTCTTGATTCAAGACAACGCCATCAAGATCAAACGCTATTCTCATAATTAATCGGATCCTTTCCTATTTACTTTCGCAGCTGGCTAACCTTAGCAGTTTCTTCGCTTGATATAAGGTTTCTGTGAACCATTGATTTTCTAGTTGAGCGCACCTTCGCTTTGACAATTATCGTTTTCATAGCGCTCCCGAGAAATTTCATCGCTTGGAAATATGGTTCCTACGACCTATTATCTGCCAATCCAACATAGTAGGCTTTTTATACTTTTCTAGCGAATTAGAGGCATGGAAAAATTTCTATTAGTGAGTCCAAATTGTCTTGATCTCGCGGAGCCAAATATTGAGATAAAGAAATTCCATGACTGCGAGAATTATATTTACATTCCTGAGATTGCAAAATTAAAGGAAAAACATGTTGTGATTTTACATAGATGCTACCCAGACCAAGATTCGCGCGTTTTGCAGTTTTTACAAATTCTAAGCGCAGTAAGACCATTTGCAGCAAAAGTAACTGCAATTATTCCATATCTTCCTTACTCGAGGCAGGATGAGATTTCTAGACCAGGAGAAACTGATTCTGCGACTATGATCGTCAAATTATTGTCTAACGCTGGTCTCGATGAGCTTATTACATTTAATTGTCATTTTTTAGAACCAGGCGATATTAAAAAGAATATCTCCGGCTTAAATATCGAGAGTCGATCGATTGTTAACGATTTATTAGATTATGTTAGACCACGAGTATCAAATCCTGTTTTTATTGCACCAGATCAAGGTGCCGCTCACTTCGTTGAAAAATTGGGTGGGGTCAGTATGGAAAAAACCCTTGGTGAATATATCTATGGACCACTTGCGTTTAGGCAAATTACTTCCGAAAAACTCGATGCAGATATAGCTGGTCGAGATGTTATTTTAATTGATGATATGATTATTAGCGGAGAGACAATGATTAAGGCTGCCCAAGTGTGTAAAAAGGGAGGAGCCAAGCGAATTATTTGCGCTTCAGTTCATGGGTTACTAGTGGGTTGTGCGTTTGATAGGATTAGAGCTGCAGGGGCAAAAGAAGTCGTTGTTAGTGATAGTGTGCCAAGTCCTGCAGGAGTAGTAAGCATAAAAAAGCGGCTAAAAGACTTCTTACAATAGAGAAGAATATCGACTAATTTTCGGGGTGGTACAACCCCTGAAAAGACAAAAAATTAATAAATTTGAGTCGCTAACCGATCAGATTAACGCTCAATCGAAAAAATTTTATAATACTTCTAATTGAATAATTGATTACTCTTAGAAATGAAGAATTTTCTAAGAGACACAATATTCGAATGAATGTTGTATTAACGAATTTAAACCAAACTCAAACTTAAAAAGGAAAAATGAGTGAAAAAATATGGACTCAACAGTTTGTACTTGTCTAAAATGCAACTGCATAGACCAACCAGAAATGATCGTTAAAGGTGAAGTCATTTTAGCAATCTGCCCTAAATGTAAAGTTGTTAGATCAAAATATTCGTGGCTTTAGAATAGTCCGTTGATACTTAATGATTTCGTTGGAATAATTTAGATCTCAATTTCTGTTTATTTCATCTTATCTTGGGATGAATTGCTTATCAATCCGCTTATAATTTAATTTTATGGTAACACCCCAAGTGGCTGCTGTTAATCAATTAGCCATTCTGTAGTTTGTTAAAAACCCCGTTGAAACAATATTGTATATTAATAAACAAACGTACTCTAAAGTAACGGTCTACAATAATTTCTAAATGGCATATGATTCAACTCTTAGATAAAGTATTGTCTATACAATATTTTTTTGTTTCACAACACAAAAGGAAGAAAAGATGAAAAGCGAGAAATCCTAACAGAGGCCAAGCAGTCAAAACATCAATGGCCATGGATAAAATTTGATGGCTTCATTAATGAAGGCTTAAAAGCTAGTGGCATCCATTTTGTAACACGCGTGCTCAAAAAATTAGCGAGTCATATTAAGCAAACAGTAAGAAAAATTCAGGTTTAACAGTTGATCCAGATGGACGTAGAAGTAATACCAGCAATCTTAGTAAAAAGCCGAGAAGAATTGATAGCTCAGATCGAAAAAGTTAAGCCAAGCGTTACAACTGTTCATATAGACATCATGGACAACATTTTTGTCCCTAATAATACCATCGGACTTGAAAGTTTAACAAATCTTCCCTCAGGAATTTCTTACGAATTCCACTGGATGGTTAAGGATCCTGAAAATTGGATTTCAAAAGTTCCTGGAAAACATAGGCACATAATTCATGTTGAGACTATTTTTGATTGGAGTGAAATAGAAAAAACGCGCGCTTCCGGTGGAAAGATAGGTCTTGCCATTAACCCGTCGACACCAATCGAAAAACTTTATCCATACATCAATGATAAAGACATCAAGCAAGTTCTAATTATGACCGTTAACCCTGGTTATAGCGGTCA
Source organism: Candidatus Bathyarchaeota archaeon (assembly GCA_963770845.1). Lineage (GTDB taxonomy): Archaea > Thermoproteota > Bathyarchaeia > Bathyarchaeales > Bathycorpusculaceae > Bathycorpusculum. The sequence continues at coordinate 70,621 of CAVYRC010000005.1, forward strand.
AAAGTACATTGCTGAAGTCGAATCCAAAATCCAGGCTCTTCGAGCGAAATTCCCAGATCTCGAAATTGAAGTTGATGGAGGAATAAATCCCGAAACTTCCGAGAGCGCTAGTGAAGCAGGAGCAAATATTCTTGCGGCATCGAGTGCAATTTTTATGGCAAAAAGTATTCCAGACGCAGTTCAGAATATCTACGAGTCGGGAATACGAGGTCGAAATAAATGGCAAACTTGTTCGGAGAAAACAACCGTAGAAGTTGAAGCACCAAAACTTATTACCGAACCTCCAAAACAAACACTTCTTGCGCTAAGTCCATCGGTTGGAGTTGGAGCAATAAAAATCACCGATATAAAGAAACTCTATTTACTATCAAATAATATTAGACAAAGTATTGTTAAAATGCTTCATGCAGCAAAATCAGGTCACCCTGCAGGCTCAATGGGTTTAGCCGATGTTTTTACTGCACTTTACTTTAATGTTTTAAATCAAGACCCAAAAAATCCGAATTGGGAAGGTCGGGATCGACTTATTTTATCAAACGGACACGTTTGTCCGGGACTATATGCTACAATCGCTGAGGCAGGATATTTCCCAAAAGAAGAGTTAATGACCCTTAGAAAATTGGGATCAAGACTACAAGGGCATCCTCATAGAGAATCGTTACCCGGAATCGAGAATTGTTCAGGTCCTCTTGGCCAGGGACTTTCGATCGCAGTTGGAATGGCACTTGTTGCAAAGAGAGAAAAAAAGGGTTGGCGGGTTTACTGTGTCTGTTCAGATGGTGAGCATAACGAGGGACAAATATGGGAAGCGGCACTTTTAGCATCTAAATTTAAACTCGGAAATTTAGTTGCAATTATGGATCGAAATAATATTCAAATCGATGGATTTACTGAAGATGTTCTTCCACTTGAACCACTTGAAGAAAAATATAGAGCATTCGGATGGAACGTAATTAGTATCGATGGTCATAATATTCAACAAATTATTTCAGCGTGTAACGAAGCGAAAACGATAATCGATAAACCAACGATGATAATCGCACATACCGTTCCTGGAAAAGATATCTCATTCATGGAATTTATTACCGAGTGGCACGGAAAATCGCCGGGCGATAAAGAAGCAATAACAGCCTTAGAAGATCTAAACAGGAAAGAAAGTTCTACGGAAATGAAGAGAGGGAGTAGACAAGTACAAAAGCAAATTGGAAATAATTTTATGGTGTTTAAATGGTAAATTCATCAAAAATAAATAAGCAAATGGGTCTGATCGAAAATATTGATGCTCCTCAGAACAAGAAACCAAGTCGGGATGGATTTGGTAAAGCATTAGTTGAGATTGGAGCTGAAAATCCAAATCTTTGGGTATTGACTGCCGATGTTTCTGAAAGTACGAGAACGCATTGGTTTGCGGAAAAGTATCCAGATCGATTTGTTCAAGTTGGAGTGTCTGAGCAGAATTTAGCAGGAGTCGCTGCAGGAATTGCTTCTTCGGGAAAAACGGTTTTTATCTCTGCATATGGGGTTTTCTCGCCTGGAAGAAATTGGGATCAGATTCGTGTTTCACTTTGTTATAATAATGTGCCAGTAAAATTACATGGTTCACATACAGGAGTTACAGTTGGACCAGATGGGGCATCTCACCAAGCATTAGAAGACATTGCAATTACTCGAGTTCTTCCGAATATGACAGTCATTGTTCCAGCAGATGTTGAAGAGGCAAGAAAAGCAACGATTGAAGCAAGCAAAACAAAAAATCCAGTTTATATTAGGTCATGTCGAGAGAAAATGCCTGCATTTACTACACATTTAACACCATTCACAATTGGAAAGGCAAATATTTACCGGGACGGAGAAGATGCAGCAATTTTTGCATGCGGACCACAAGTATATGAGTCAATAATTGCAGCAGAGAAACTTGAATCTGAAGGAATCTCATGTGCAGTAATTGATTGTCATACAATTAAGCCAATTGATGAAGACACGATCAAATTTTGGGCGAAAAAAACCGGCCTGATAATTAGCGTTGAAGACCATCAAATAACAGGTGGACTCGGAGGAGCAATTGCAGAAGTTTTAAGCGAATTAGGAAAGTCGACCCCATGCACATTAAAGCGTCATGGGATAAGAAATATGTTCTGCGAATCAGGAGAACCGCTTGAACTTATGAAAAAATATGGGCTTGACTCAGAGGGAATTGCAAAATTCGTTCGAGAGAACTACAAAAAAGAATTGCAGGCCAATTATGGGGAAGGGTTTTAATTGCTTATTATGATATCAATTTTGGAGGGAAAAATTATGGAATTCTATTTAGATACTGCAAATATTGAACAGATCAAAAAAGCAGCTGCACTTGGAGTTGTCGATGGAGTTACAACGAATCCAACACTTATTGCAAAAGAAGGCGGAAAAAGTCAACAAGAGATAATTGCCGAGATTGCAAAAGTAATAACGGGACCTATTTCGGTTGAAGGAAATGCAGATACGTGCAATGAGATTGTTCGCGAGGGAGAAGCATATTCAAAATGGGCAAAAAATATTGTGGTAAAAATTGCGTTTACTCAGGAAGGAATTAAGGCTGCAAAAATTCTCGAAGAGAGAGGGAATTAAAACAAACGTAACACTAGTGTTTAGTGCAAGTCAAGCGTTAATTGCAGCAAAGGCAGGTGCAAGCTTCGTATCGCCTTTTATTGGAAGACTGGACGATATATCTGAAGATGGAATGAACTTAATTCGAGATATAATGCAAATTTACAAGAACTATGGATTTAAGACAAAAGTTATTGTTGCAAGTATTAGGCATCCGATTCATGTTTTAGAAGCAGCAAAAGTTGGAGCACATATTGCAACAATACCAGCCGATGTTTTAGCAAAGATGTGGAATCATCCGCTATCTGAAATTGGAATTAAGAAATTCAAAGAAGATTTCGCCAAATGCGAAGGGAAGAAATAGATGTTAAATTCCAAAAATTAAAGCGGGTTTAAGGTTTTCACGTCTTAACACCCATTTGGTGACGGGACAACTACTGAGAAGATAATCCGGCGTTTTTATGAAAAACTGCAGAAGCTGCAAGAAGAAAAAACAGCAAGCCCCATCCCAAACTCGGTGCAGGCTTAATTGAATTGAGTTTCTTTTATTCATTTTCTTTTTTCTCTAAAAATATTTAAAACAACATATTTCTATTAAGAATTAGGAAATAAAGACGAAACGCACTATCATAGGAGAGATATTTGTAGTTGAGTTCCACACCAGGAGAGTCTGAAAACAAAGAGCAAGAGCCAAGACCAGTTGACATATCTTCTTTGGATATTTACCCGCTTATAGAGCTGTTTATTATGCTGCTAAGTGTGCAAGCCTGTGCTTATATTGGCTTAAGAGTTATGACACAA
>CAVYRC010000006.1:0-49616 GCA_963770845.1 Candidatus Bathyarchaeota archaeon
GATTGGACTTCTTCCAGGTTGCCCTCAACAATTACGGTTTCATCTTTCTGTGCCTGCTGTCGGAACTCTTCCATGTAACTGAAAACCCTTTTTACTTCACGTGCCTCTTTGGGACCAGCCAGAACTTCTAAGGGTTCTATGCCGTAGATTGACGGAATGAATGGTGCTTCATCGTCTGCGGTGACGCGGGCTTTTAGCTTAACCCAGCCCCTTTGCACGATGCGGGCTTTCGCGTCATATTCAGATTGGATTTCGTTCCAGTTCTTTACGGGTTCAAATTCGGCTTTGATGACTCTGCCGCTATGCTTAGTGTCGTCATACAAGCCATAGATCATCTTTCGACGTTGATGCCAAACGAAATCTTTTACGTTAAAATTCTTGAACCGCCAGTCTTTGCCCTTCATAGCATCTTCAGATTCAAACTCGTTTCGCAAACCCGAATTAAAATCAGAATAAAGTTCAACCATTAATTGGCAAATTTTAGCGTTTTCTGATTTTCCATAGATTGTAAAATCGATGTCTGAGTATTTTGGATGATGGAAGCCGTGCAGCATGGACCCGAAAACACCGAAACTCTGTGTCGATACACCTGAATTTTTGGTTGCAATACCAAGGACCCGTTCCATTGCCGCTAACAATGGGTCGGTTGGTCCTGTCTTGAGCAATTCTTGGAGGCGCGGCTGAGGTTGTCTGGCTTCTTCAATAAGGTTCTGATCTACCCCAACGATTTTCAGCCCAAGCATTTCATGATTAACAAGATACTGCGGATAGTTTTTGGTGACAAGTTTCATGCCTTCGTCGTTGTAGAACTTGTAGAAGAGTTCGCTTCTGCCTGTTCTTGGTGCACGGGGATCCTTTGACTGAAAGATCTTGGATGAAGCATATTCGGCATCACAAATGTAGGCATTTTTTGGGTGGCTGTAACCGAAAACACGGAAAATCAAGCCTTCGGCAGTTTGGATGGCGTCGCGGTCGCGTAGTCTCAGATTGGCCATATGTATTCTTCTTCCGAGGTGGCTGTTCCCACAACAACTTGGTAAAACACGCTGCCATCTTTTGTGGATTGGGCTTTTTCCAGTGTTCCTGCAACCTTAATCTGCTGCCCCGCTCTTGCGACGTTTCGGTAGCACCCAATGTTTGAAGTTACCAGGGTTGGAATCTGTTCGATGTTGATTTCGCTTTGGGGGTCTTGGGGTTGATAGTTGCTGATTCTGTAGATTGCTGGGCGATACATGGTTTCGGTGTCGTCGCAAACCGTTGCGGTGAATCGTAGCTGAGCCAGTGGGGTATAGGTGTAGTCGCCGAATTTGGTTTTAATTTCCTCAGGCTTCTTAGTTGAATTATACATCCAGATTTTGCCCTGGTACTTGCCCACGAATTTCCGGGCCGCTTCAATCCGATTGCCAGCGATGTAGGAGAGCTTGGCCTCGTTTACAAGCCTTTGAATGGCTTCTTCGACCACTCGGAAGTTGTTGGTTCCATAGACAACAAAGTCAATGTCCGATTCTGGCGCATGCATTTCCAGAGCGATAGAGCCATGAATGCCCAAGTCGCTACAATGTACACCTGACTCCTTGGAGATTAAATCGATTAATTGAAGTGACATTGCTTGGAGTTTATCAGGGTGCTTTAGGTTCTGCAGCCAAACCAGACGGTCTTTAGGCACAAAAACCTGCTCAATTGCCTCGAGCGGCGCAGTTATGAGTTCCTTGCTACGCGTCTGGTCATAGTAGAGATAGCTGGGGAAGGTTTTACGGAAGGCTTCGATGAACGTCTGGTAGTTTTTGGCAGTGTATAGTTTTTCAGCGCGGAAAAGTTGGCTAGTTAGGGGGTTTGTGCCAAAACGCCATGTCCTTGTGAGCATCTCAACATCGAAGAGCCCCTTGTACTGGGCTGGGATATACTTGAGAAACGCGAAAACTCGGTCGTCAGGGTGCTCGTACCCAAACGTGTTCATGATAAAACCGTCTTTAGTAACGAATGTGTCTCCATCCATAGGAGTCCAAACATCAGCTTCTTCCGTTCTAATACACCGCAAAATAAGGGTGAAACAAATACTAAAAAAGCTATTGCATCACGATTCGCTGAATCTTTACGCAAGCGAGTTTTGGGAAGGCTTTTAAAACTTGCACAGTTAGTTTAGAGCTATGTCTCTAAGAGCCCTTGTAAACACATTTTATAGCAGGCGGTTTTGGGTTTGGCAATTAGGCGGCACCTTTATCTACGCTATTCCAGCGACGATTCGACTTGCAACCGGCAATATCCACCTACCGATTCTAAGCGCTTTTATGCCCCCATGGTCAACTCCCTTTGTGCCGGGCAACATTGTTGAAAAGGTTTTAGTTAACGCTTTCTTCCCAGGAGGGGCAGGAGCGGTGGCAGGCGAAGTCTTCTACAAAAACAAAAACCAGGATCTTAATAGAAAACAGAAGTACCTTGCACGCCTCGGCGGCGCATGGATAGAGACCGGGGCATGGTCACTATTCCAATTCATCGGCTATATTCAGAACATCAACGGTTCCTACGGCGGCAACCTCTTTGAAGCCCCATACGTTTTCCCACTAAACTTCACATTGGCAGCGCTTGCCATCTTCACACCCGACGTGGTAGGCTTCATAAAAAACAAACTCATCAATACTTACCATAGGCTGAATCGCGAAAAAAGTTAATATTACTTTTACGACTAGAATCAAAGCATGTCTTTTCATGTTAGACGCAAAGAACGGGAAATCACCAACCAAGATGAAATGCGGCAGGTTCTGAAAAAAACAAACTATATCACCATAGCTCTCTGCATGAACAATGAACCCTATTTAGTAGCGCTAAACCATGGTTACGACCAAACCCGCAACTGCCTTTACTTCCACTGTGCACCCGAAGGTAAAAAACTCGTATATGCCCAAGCCAACCCAAACGTTTGGGGACAAGCAGTGCTGGATTTCGGCGTCACCGATGAATGCGATTATAATTACTCCTCGGTGCATTTTAGCGGCAAGTTAAGCCTAATCTCTGAACACGCTGAAAAACTCCATGCCCTTGAGATTCTTGTGCGTCAAGTCGCGCTAAATCCAGAATCAAAATTAGCTAAAATTAAACCTGAAAAAATCGAAAAAACAACCATGGGCAGAATAGACATTACTTACATAAGCGGCAAAAAACATCAAACTACACCAAAGAACCAGTCTTAACCCAAAAAGAGAGTAAAAGTGGTTATGGTTACGCTTTTAGCTTTTTCCAGTCAAGATACGAAACGACTACTATTATCACTGTCCAAATTGCCCAGAATGCAAATGCTGGGCTGATAAAGTACAGTGGCAATGCGATCACTCGGTTAGCGACGGATATGGCAATGACTAGGAGAGGAGCCCATGTCATCTTCTTTAGCAACCCAAACAAAGCTACAGCGTAAACTGCTGAAACCACCAGCAAAATTACTGTTCCCGCAATCAACGCACCACCATTGCCTGCAACTGAAGCTATGTAGCCTGTGTTGAGTGAGGCGTCGCGTGAAGAGGGATTAGCCCACCAGAATGCTACATTGCCGATGTCGCCGATAATGTTGAGTGCCACGAAAATTATGAGAATTTTGTGGATTAAGCCTAAACTGGGTTTGGTTGTCATGCTTTGCTTTTTGTGTGTTTTTATATTTAAAACTTGCCAGCCCACTAAATGGACAAACTACAAGTGCTATGTTCCCATCTTCGCCCAATCCACATAGTATATTTTCAGATTTCCATCAGTGTAAACCTGCGTTAGCCACCTTACCCCGTCAAAGTGCGCTATACATCCTGGATAATTAGAAACCTCTTCGGCACCAACGTACACGTAGGACACGTTGTATTCTCGGACTACCATTGCCAACTGGGTTTCAGTGCCATTGTAGGCTGAATCGATGTCGCTCTCGCGTTGAAAAACCTGATCCAAAGGTTGCCCATGACCATAAGGCCAATTTATGTAAGATGACACGCGAAGCCGCCCTCCAATCATGCTGGTTGGAGCATGAATTGAAGTATCCGTTAAAAACACTGAATTCTGAGGTGTATTATCCCTAACCCACAGTCCAACATTGTATTCGCTCCAGTTAACCGCAAGGAAAGCTGTGTCGACATTGTATAGGACCACACTAGCCGACGTCATGACTGAGAACAAAACCAACCCTAAAACTATTATCCGCCACTTTCGCACCCACACCTTAGATAGGACCACACCAGCCAGCACAGCGATGGGCACCCAGGCAAACATGAAGAACTTGTACATGTCCCATGGGTTAGGCGTCAAGAGTAACACGTTGGGAATCAACACAAGTATCAAGAGCGTGGCTTTGAGTTCCTCATGACCCCGCCTAAAAAAGGAGGCAAGAGCCAGAGCAAAAGGTACACCCAGATTCACAAAGTAATAGATGAAGGGGTTTTTAGCAAAATTAGCAATCCAAGCACCGCTTACAGCAACAGTTAACGGCGGTCCATCTACCAAGATAAAGGGCAAAGCCAAAAGTGTAGGCACCAAAAAATATAGAAAACTCAGGTTAAAGCGTTTAAAGTTGAATAGAACACTAACTGCGAAAGCAACGTAGCAGCAGAAGAACGCAATGTTGTGGAACTGGAACACTAAACCAGTAACTATCCCTGCTAGGAGGATTCTTTTTTTGTCCTCCATGTTTCTTAGCAAAACCAGAACTAAAGCAAACGCAGGCAACCCAACCAACATCGGTCGCTGCTGGAGCAAATTATCAAAAACTGAGGGCAAACCAAACATGCCGCCATAGTCAAAAATATAGTTGTGCGTTGGAGTAAATTGACCGTTGATTAACGCTGAAAACAACCCGAAATAGCTCAGTCCCCAACCGAACACGCCTAAAAAGGTAGCAATAACCGCGGTTTTTCTTCCGTATCCTCTTGCCAAAGCGTAGATAGCGAGTGCAAAGACCACGATGAATACAACGTTCAGGAAAGGCAAAAGTGTAGGTAAGTAACCATACATTTTCTCAACGATTGCAGTGTGGAAATCAACAAAGTAATGGTAAGTTAGGGGGGTACCGACGTAGTTGGGGTTTTGGGGTGGAAAGTTGCCGTTGTTTAGGCTCTCTATTATTTCGTAGTGGAGAGGTGTGTCCTGCCAATTGGAGCCCGTAAGGATTATGCCGTATTGGTTACCCCGCCAGACACTAAAGCTAAGAACGGCAAGCGAAACCAAAAATATGACAGCGAAAAGAAGCAGGCTGGTTTTCTTAATCTGCCGCACTTTTAGCAGCATCGGTGGTTTTAGCGGTTCGCCCTTCCTGTAAACCACCAACGTATACACTGCTGTCAAAGCCAAAAAACATGCAAGTATGGTGTGGCTTGAGTAACCAGCCGCCAACGAAACGTAATAAATTAGCTGAACAGAGACTAAGACACTGAAAAGAGGTATGAATGCCCAAATTTCATGGGATTTCAAATGAAAAAAACGGTAACCAATCAAGCCGGGAACCAGAAAAGTGAAAACAAAGGCTGCGGCTATGGCAATGATGCCTGAGGCAAACCCAGCAACAGCCAACAGTAAAAGCACTAACGCAAGCCAATACTGTTGCAGAACCGCCGTGTAAGCTGTTTTCGCAGTGATTCCAATCTACCCTCAAACATTTTACAGATAATTGGTTGCCAAACAGTATTAAGATTGCCGCTTAACTATCCTTTACCTAAAACATTACTTTGCGGTTTAGAGCTAAATGTTCAAAACAATCCCGAGAAAGCTTAATTAACTAAATTATCGTGTATGTGTTGCGGCGCTTAATTGCCCAGGTAGTATAGTTCGGTCCAGTATATGCGGCTGTCGCCCGTAGGACCCGGGTCCGAATCCCGGCCTGGGCGCCATCTCTTCTATAACTCTTGTAGTAACGATTTTTGGGAATTTTAAATACAGATAGATACTCAAGAGTTTCTTTTCATAAGTGGTAAATAAGCTTGAAACAATAAGTCCATGATTGTCATGGAACACCAAGAAGAAATTCCCTGTGCATCCTGTCAGTCATGGAATGGAAAACAGAAGAAATTTTCCTGCAATCCCAACCAGTGTAAGGGATTATCCGAGTGGATGCATGAGCATAATTCTCCACCAAGTGTAATAGAGCAAATCCTAGTGCAACGTCCAGAAACCGCAATTCAATATGTTGTCTAAGAATACGAAATCAAAATTCGTTCAATAAATCAAGATACAATTAGTTGCACCTATTTTCATATACCAAATCTGCAAATTAGAAAACTGACGATTGTTTGTCAGGATTATTATTATCTGCGAGCTCACGCTTTAGTGTTAAACGTTTTTTGAATGCCTAAAGGAAGCAAAACCTAAACTTCCGAAACGACTAGCCTTATTCCTCAAGAGAGTTAGCCGACGACTCTATGACTGACAAAACTGAGGTAGAGAAGATTTTTAGGTTTTAACGCTAATTTTCTAGGCTCTTAGATTTTACCCTAAACAATCCCGGAAAAAAGGTACAAAAAACGAAGCATTTTAGACATTTTCATGCAGAAAAAACATATGAGAGCACAACCAGATATTCAAACATACATGACTCTTACACAGAAACCCCAAACCGATGGCAAAACCCAACAACTGGCTACTGGACATCATAGAAAAAGTAAACAAAAACGCAGTCGAAGAACGACAAATCACAACACGCGCCAGAAACGACAGCCTCTGCATCCTTTGCAAAGGAGCCCGAGCACTGTGCGGCAAAACCCGATGCCCAATTATGGTAAAAGTCAACTATTTCCTCAAAAGCGTACCATTAATGGCTACTGAAGACATCGATGGAATGTCGCCACCAAGCGTTTTCATTGGAAGAATTGGTTACCCAAACGTCTACGCTGGACCGCTTGTACCGCCGGTACACGAGGATACTGGGATTTATGACTTGCCTGAGCGATGGTTTGGAAAGTCGATGGATGAGATTGTGGGTTTTCGCAGTCTGCTTGTGCGCGGGAAACATCGGGTTAATGTGACAAAGTTTATGGATGGAGGCAAGATTTTAGATCAAACGCGGGAGCTAGCTCTCGCAGACAGTTGTGTTGACATCGAACTTAATCTTACGAAGAAGCCCCGAGGCTCCATCTATCTTGACGATGATGTGCAGCCGTTTGGTCCTTCAGCGCCCATCCGCGACCTCCACGTCGGCAACGCACGCTACGACGACAAAATCGAGAAAGCCTACTACGACACAGATTTGAGGGCGACACAGGCAGTGGTGGAGCTCTACAATCGAGGAGTAATTGTAAGCAAAATCCAGAAAGCCTTTAGCGTCGGAGCCTTTGGAGTGGAAAAGAAACGACGTCTGGTTCCAACACGATGGAGCATAACAGCCGTCGACGACATCATCTCTAAGAATCTGCGAGAAAAGGTCAAAACTTTCCCAGAAATCAACGAGTACCGAGTCTACGAATCCATCTACATGGACAACGTCTTTGAAATCCTTATGATACCTGCCCAATGGAGCTATGAATCCATGGAAGCATGGTACCCAGGTACAGTTTGGAACCCCGCCGGAACAAGCGTCGCGATCTTCTCCGATTGGGAAGGCAACAGCGGACGCACAACCTACGCTCAAATCGGCGGATGCTACTACTCCGCACGTTTAGCCGTCTGCGAACAACTCACCAAAGAAAGACGCCAAGCTACCGCCATCGTTCTAAGAGAAGCCCGACCAGGATACATCATGCCCATCGGTGTTTGGCAAGTACGAGAAAACGTGCGAAACGCTATGCGCCAAAAACCCTACCAGTTCAAGAATCTAGCCGAATCCCTACAGTTCATAAGCGGCAGGTTTGAAATTCCGATGCAACGTTGGATCCTGCAGAGTGAGCTGTTAAAGAGAGCGCTTTTCCAAAAGAGAATAACCGACTATTTTAAGAGCCAAGCCTAAGGGCAAGTTTTAAAAAAGCAACCCCTTTATACCCTTGACTGACGCCAATGTTTGCCTCAGCTACTAAACGGTTCATTCTGCCTTTCTCAAATCAGAAAAGTAACCCGCCTGAGGCTGAGGCAGCAGCCGTTTTCGCCGTCGCAGAACAAGCGAGAAACAAGGGCGGCGGCTTGATAACGAGGCAGCAGGAGGAAAAACTAGTTTTTCTATCCAAATCTGGCTACCCGCTATGGCTGTTTCCAAGAAACGACATTATCTTCGTTTTCGACGGATTTTCCAAATATAGTTACAGAGTGTCTTACGTCGAGATTCCGCCTGCAAAAACATTTATGGAAAGTTTCGAGGCTAATTCGAGACCAAGAGAAAAGTATAGTGTGTTTTTGTCTAATCACGGAAACTATTTCCAGCAGTCGGTGAAAGATAGACAGTTCTTATTTAAAGGATTAATTGTTGATTTAGCTTTTAAGAATGAGTTTAACGTTTACCGCAAGGAAACTACAGAGGAAAACTTGCAGATAAATATGGCTTTGCCTTCACCAACCCTTGAAGAAACATCAATCGCCTCCATGATATCAGAGTTTGACAAGTTACAGTCCAAGCTAAGAGAAGAAGCTGAGAGGCTTCCAGAATGTATAAAGCTCGTAAACAAAACAACAAGTCAATACATAACCGAGATTGACTATGAAGCAGCAGCTGCAAAAGAGGAAGCAGATGCCAAAATCAAAGCTCAAGAAGAACTCATTAATCCCCAAATCGTCAAACTAAACAAGGATTACAACCGCAAAATTAAAGAATTATCGGAAAGCTTCGATGCAGAACTTGAAAGCCTCGAAAAACTCAAGGTAAAAACCCAAAAATCAATCGAAAGCAACGAAGGAGAAATCAGGCTCCACCAGCGTAAAGCAAAAGAACAAGCTTCAAAAAAACACACAATCTACGAGAAAAGATCGAAAGAAAAAATTAAGCAAATAGAAAGAGAACTTAAAGGTCTCAAAAAAGAACTCAAGAATATTGAAGACAACCTAAAAAAGAAAAGTAAACAAAAAGCTCAGGAAATATCAGAGATAAATTTTAAGCTTGATGCCGAAATCAAGTTAGCTCGCCAGCCCATAGTGGAACTTGAAGCCACCAGCGAAGCCAAAAAGCTTAGTTTCAGGTTTGAAACCGAGAAAATGTTCAAGCAAGAAAAACCTGTAATCGAAAGCTTGAATAAAAGCATCAATCTAAGTGAGGCAATTAAGGCTAATTTTGCAGGGTTAGGTCTACGAGGTCAAGATTTGAAGGCCCCAGTTTTGTTTTATATTCCGTTCTATGTCGCGTGTTATGAAATGGGTTTAACAAGACGCTACCTTACTGTTCCTCCTTCAACGATTAACGCACCTGATTTTTCAGCAAAACTAAAAGGCGCCTTGGGCATGTCAAAACTCAAAGACCTGTTTAGCTACACGTTTTAAAGCAATAGCGACTTTAATAGGCGGTGTTCAAGGGTTAACCAAAGAAGATAGCATGTTTGAAAACCAACTTTACGACTTCGGTCAAAGAAATAACCTTCTAAAAGACAATGCATATGTAGAAAGCATCCAGAAGGGCTTAATCTACCTGAACCATCAGGGATGGCTCTCAGATAAGGAGAAGCAAGTTTTAAGCAACCGATTAACAGTATAGCGTTCGGATGCTCAAAAAACTTATTGCACTCCTTACACAGATACTACCTGCGTTAATAGCGCCGATTATTACAGCATGAAAGGATGATTGTTGTGGCGGAAGACAACGATTACATATTGAAAGTTTCGAATCTGGGCGTAAAACTACAGAACCAACTCTTACTAGACCACGTCAGCTTCAACGTAAAGAAAGGAACCACCCTGGCTATTCTGGGACCAAACGGCGCAGGAAAAACAATCCTACTTAAAACACTCCTAAACCTTGTCCCACACACGGGCACAATTGAATGGACAGAAAAAGTAAAAATCGGATATGTCCCCCAATACGTGGCGGTTTCTGATATTCCTATGTCAGTTAGAGAGTTTCTGTCAATTGGAAATGGAGTTGACGTGGAAAACTCGCTTCGAAAGGTAAGATTGAACGATAACACTATCTTAGACAAGCGGTTAGGTGTCTTATCTGGCGGGCAGTTGCGACGGGTTTTGATTGCCTGGGCACTCAACGACAACCCAAACGTGCTGCTTTTGGATGAGCCCACAACAGGCGTTGACATGGACAGCGAAGAACCAATCTACCTGATGCTCAACGAAATCAAAAAAACCCAGAAAATAACGATTTTCCTAATAACCCACAACATACACATCGTCCAAGAATACGGTGACGCTTTGCTTGCCTTAAACAAGTGCGTTACCTTCTGTGGACCAGCAGAGGAAATAGCCAAACCCGAAATCCAGAGGCAGATTTACGGTGAAACAGTCTGCGTTGAAACCGAAAGAGGAGAAAACTGAGCAAAATGCTCGACACCACACTTTACAGTTTGTTTCTATCAATCTTTGTTGGCAGTCGCAGCAGGCTATTTGGGTTCATTGATGGTTTTGGAGAAAATGGCGCTGGTCGGAGATGCATTATCGCACGTTGCACTACCAGGATTAGCAATTGGACTTACTTTTCATTTTAATCCATATTTAGGCGCTTTTGCATTTTTGTTTGTTTCAGCAGCAATAATATGGCAAATTCAGAGAACAACAAAAATCTCTTTTGAAGCGCTCGTCGGCGCAATGTTCACTCTTGCATTGGCAATAGGAATTTTGACTTTACGGGAATGAATTTAGACGCACTTGAAGAAGCACTTTTCGGCGACATTTCCCAAGTTACACTTATTAGCACAACGATCGCAGCAGCTAGTTTGTGTTGCAGCCATAGTCCTAACGAAACTCATTTATGACAAACTGGTTTTGGCGATGATTTCTGAGGACCTTGCAATCTCAAAAGGCATCAATGTTGCAAGAGTAAACTTGCTTTACCTTTTCCTCGTCTCTGTCGTTGTCGCAATTGGCATTCAAATAGTTGGAACATTGCTTGTTGGTTTCCTCGTCATCGTGCCAGCAATAGCAGCCAAAAACTTGAGTTCTCACATGCGAAGGTACTCTTGGCTTAGTGCAGTTTTCGGTGCTGCGCTGGGTTTTCGGGGGTACTGTTTGGAGCATCTTTTTTGGTCCTAATTCGTCTATTCCATTCTCAGGACCACTGGTTGTTTTCGTCAGGCATCATAATCTTCGCTGCAACCATAGTAATCAACTGGAGATACAAAATAACAACATAGGATGGATAGAAAATGAAGAAGTACACGGGTAAAACCTCAACCGCAATAATACCTTACCCCGAAAACAAGATTTTGCTGATAAAACGCAACACTGTTCCCTTCAAGGGTTACTGGGCGTTGCCTGGCGGCAGAATGGACCCTGGCGAAGTCGTCGAGCAGACGATTGTTCGGGAGGTTAAGGAGGAAACTGGACTCGATGTGGTCATCGTAAGTAAAGTAGGTGAATACCTTGAAAAAGGCATCAAAGACGACGTTGAATACGAATATTACCCAACCTGCTTCGTAGTCAAACCTGTCGGCGGAGAAACCAAAAAACAAGATAGCGAAATACAAGAAATCAAACAATTTAACTTAACAAATCTGCCTGCACCCTTGGCTTTCGAACATGACCTAATGATAAAAGATTACCTCAAAAAACAAAAAGAGTAGAAGGCTTCAAAAAAGCCTATTAGCGTTTTTACATCTGTCTTCCGCTTTTCTGGGTTGGCGGCGGCGGAATTGGAATTATAGTTGCTTTTGCGAGGTTCTCTTGCTCATTTAGAATCAGCGAGATTGCTTTGCCTTCGGGCACAATTATCTTTGTGTTATTCATCAATGAAGCGGAAATCGTGTCTAGCTGCTTAAACGTGATGGCGCTGTCCTTGAAGTAAGTAGTTAAAGCTTCGTTTCTCAACTTGGTTGCTTGTGCGTCTCCTTCAGCAATTTGAATTGTTGCAATTTTCTGACCTTCAGATGAAAGAATCGCTGCTTGCTTTTGTCCTTCTGCAACTTGAATCGCGGCGTTTTTCTGTCCGCTTGCCAATGTTGCTTGGGCTATGGCGGTTTTCTCTGCGGCTTGCCTGTCGTTGTCTGCTTTAAGCACAGACTCCATAGATACGATGAGTTCTCTTGGCGGCTCAAGGTCTTTGATTTCAGCACGAACGATTTCGATTCCCCATTTTTCAGTTTGTTCGTCTAAGGCGTTTTTGAGACTGGCGTTGATTATAGGTCTGGATGTGTTTGCGATTGCCATGTCCATGCCGCCGATGATGTCTCTTAGCACTGTTCGGGCAAGGGTGTCGATTTGGGCAGCGAAGACTTGCCACGGCATACTGCGATGCTTTTACTGACTGTTCTTCTGTCTTGATTCTGTAGAAGACTACCGCATCTACGCCCATGAAGACTTTGTCTTTTGTTATTACGTCTTGGCGCTGCACAGGCGTCATGCGTTCGGTTACGTTTACTTTTATTATGCGGTCTACGAAGGGCACCAGGAATGTTATGCCGCCCTCAACGAAGCGGTGGTACTTGCCGAAGCCGTTCAACTAATCCTTTTTCTGTGGGTCTCACAATTCGACAGAGACGAAATTAACGCGTACAATATTACGACTAAAGGAACAACTATTGCTAAGATTAAGATTAGATCTACCATGCTATCGCTTCCTTCTCACTTTTCTATGCATAAGGAAGGCAGATTTAAGATTTGTTATTAAAACAATGTTTACTCGACAACAACCTAAGACAATTACAAAATTACCGCCTTAAAATAACAAACAGTAAGAATGAAATTGAAGCGGGTCCGGTGGGATTTGAACCCACGATCTCCGGCTCCGAAGGCCGACACCTTAATCCGTGCTAGGCTACGAACCCAACTGAACCCTACAACTCAATAATGGAGTTGCATTAAAAGATTTACGGCAATTCTTATAAACCCACATAATATTAGATTTGTGTCACCTCAAAATGGGGGCCGGTAGCTCAGCTTGGCTGGAGCGTTCGACTGATAATCGAAAGGTCGGCAGTTCAAATCCGCCTCGGCCCACCATATCAACCTTCATAGTTCAGATACAATAGATACAGATTTTTTTGAACCTTAATTAAATCGGATAGTTATATCCTTTTGAGGATGCTTAGTTTGACGGAGAAAAAAGATGAAGCTCAAGATAGCCACGATGCTTGTGTCCGAGCGGTCGCTGAAGAGTTAAAACGGGCAAACTGGACAGTTAAAGCGGATTTGGAGGGCTACCCAAAGCCACCTGCCATAGCTGAAGGTTACGTTCCAGATGTTCAAGCTGAAAAGAAAGGCTGCATTACCCGAATATGCGAAATAGCAACCCCTGAAATGTTCGAAGGCAACATACAAAGATACTCTGAATTCAAGAATTACTGCAACGAATACGACTTCCACATGTACGTGGTAGATAAGGATGGCAAACGTACGCAAATTGACCCTCGAACTTTTGGGAAAAAATAGCTCGTCAAGATCCAGTCCTACAACCGAACATAAAAAGTAGCTTGTCGAATATGTTTTTATGTATTTTTTTGACTTTTTAATGTCTATTTATCTCTCATGATGAGAGTCTTAAGTCGAAAGGCTTAATAGTCGTATAGACCAATTTTCCATGAAAGGGGCTAACAGTTGGCGCTGTCTAGAATGGAGATGTACCTCGCCGTAATTAGAGTTTTAGACCATGGGGACTCAATAACAAAACAACAAATAATGCGCAAAGCAGGCCTTAATTTTAATCTCTCAAAAGAGTTTCTCAATTTTCTTGTCCAACTGGACATTATCAGAGAAAAAAATGTGGATTCAAAAACGGTTTATATCCTGACCGAAAAAGGACAAAGATTGTATACCTACTTTGGTTTAGACGATGACAACTCCATATTTCGGGGAACCGGAATATTTCGAATCGATTAACAGAGAAAAATGCACAACATCAATGCGAAACTTGCAAGAATTATTTTCTTCTCAGACAGAAATAGCCTGCCTATCTGTCGAAGAATAAACTATACCGTTTTCTCAAACGCTAAGCAAGTTTACATTTTTTCCGCACGTTATCTTCAGGTTTTTTGCCTATTAAATTCTTCGTGGTTTCTTGTCCGGTTTCAAATTCATCCTTTGTTTTCTCCTCAATTATTTCTCCAGCTTTCTCGGAGGATAGGATTATTCTTTCGTCAGATTCGGGCAGATGTTGGTTTGCATGAGGCTCGACGGTAGTGGCATAAACTTTGGAGACTTCCGCGCCAAAAAGAACAAGTTGGTTTAATACAAAAATCCAAATCAGAATAATCAACAGTGCACCAGCTGCGCCCGTTACAGTGGTAACTGTGAAGGTTTGAATGTATGTTCCAAAAATATAGTTAGTTACGGTGAATGCAATTCCGGTTGTTATAGAAGCTAACGTTACATCTTGCCAGTGGACTTTCGCTTGAGGTATCATTCTGTAAATAATCACTAAAAGCAAGGTCACGATCAGAAAGGACAATACTATTTGAACTAAAGCCACTGCGATTGAAGTTAGAGTTCCATTTATCGAGAAAAACTTTATCAAGCTAGTCCAACTGCCTGCAACTGCAGTCCATAAGACGACTATTAATCCAAGAGCTGAAACAAGAACAAACGGACCAATTGTCTGCCTTATTCGTTTCCACAACGGCAGTTTTTTAGGTACCCTAACTTCCCAAATGCAATCCATCGCATCTCGCAAAACTGAAAAAGCTCCAATTGCGCCCCCGACTGAGAAGCCAACAACAACAATTGCGGTCCAAACTGAAATGAACGGTGAGCCTGCGTTTGAAAGCAGTTGCCTAAATAATTCTGCAACGGCAGGTCCCCCTACATATGATATTTGCATTACGAGAATTTGGGTTGCTTGGGTTTGACCGAAAAACTGAGCAAAAATAGCTATTACAATCAAAAGAAGAGTTGGCAAGGGCAGGATTATAAAAAAGGTGAGAGCCGCAGCTCGTAGGGTAGCATTGTCGTCTACCCAATCCCGGAATGCAGTTTTAAGAATCCTATAAAGTTCTTTTCGATTCATGACTTGGAACCTTTTAAAAAGGCGCGATGCTTGCTGTTCAAGTTCTCAATCATTCAGATGTGTATATGGTTTTGTGGGAGTAAATTTGCAATCACAAGTAAGAGTTCAAGATAGATCTTGAGCGATAATTTTTTAAGCTGAACAGTGTGAATTAAAGATAGGGGATTTTATTTGAGCAAAGAAGACGAAATGATAATAGAACTAAAAAAAATCAGAGAAGCCCTCGAAAAAGCACCACCACCACAACCACCTAAAGGCTTGTGGAATGAGTTCAAAGATTTCTTGGCAAAGTATAAGGTTCTTGGCTTGGCTGTTGCTTTCGTGTTAGGCTTGTATCTTGGTGGGGTAGTTCAGGCGCTGGTCAAAGGATTTGTTATGCCGCTTATTGGCTTGGTGTTACCTGGGATGTCGAATTTATCAACGTTGAAGGTTGGTGTTCCGTCGACTACTTTTGATGCTAGTGGAAATCCACCTGTAGGTTACGCAGGACAGGTTTTTGCTGTCGGTGACTTCTTAGTAGCCCTAATTACCTTCATCATAGTGGCGTTCATTGTTTTCCTTGTGGTAAAGATAGCGAAAAAATGGAAAATAGACTAAACTACGTCTAACCGACTACCCTTTTTTCTTTTGTTCAAGTCTGTTAAAGACATAATGGGAATTGTTTGTTGTGACTTCTGTGGTTTTTAAGACTCCAATTATCAGAAGTTCGATAAAAAAAAGCTTCAACTATGTCCCTTCTTAATCGAGTAAACTCTAGTAAGAAGTGTTAATAGCAAGAAACAAAAAAGATAATAAAAAATTAAATTCGAAGGACAACTTTTTCGGTGAAGGGTTGTATTATTCTAGCGAAGCCCTCGATTGTTTCTGGAGCGTAGGGTTTGAGGGTTTGGTACCTTTTGTCTAAGGTGTCTTGTGGGACGAATTGTTGGAGTGCATGTTTTTTTGAGCCTTTGACCATTTCGCCGATGCATATGGCATCCTGTGCGGTTACGAGTTCTGGAACCGTGGTTGTGCGGAATTCGTAGGGCACCTTACCGGTTTTGAGGATTTCCAGGGTACGCATAAGTCCTGTAGTTTCTTTTGCCCCAAGCAACTTGTACTTGTCAACACAGGTCTTCACATCCATTGCTACATAGTCCACGTAGCCTAAGCATTCCTCAAGTATGTTTGGGAAGAAGCCATTTGTATCCAACTTCACCAGGAAACCCCTCTCCTTAAGTTTCGCAAGGAATTTTGGCAGTTCTTTATGCATACATGGTTCGCCACCAGTTACCACTACAGCGTCAACGTATTTTTTGCGGCTCTCCAAAAGCTCCAATGCTACGCCTTCCTGCAGAAACGGCGGTTGCGGGTCAACAGCAATACGCCAGTTATGGCAGAATGGGCATCGAAGGTTGCAGCCAGGAGTAAACAGCACCGAAGCTATCTTATCGGGGTAATCTACGAGGCTTACTTTCTGTAATCCACTAAACTTCATTCTGCCAAAAATTCTCCTTAAACAGTTAAAGGCGCCGAAGCCATAACGGTTGAGCGGTCGAAGGTTTTGCGTATGTTGAACTCTGCTTGTTTTCCATCGTTCCATTGGTCAACTGGACGCAGATAGCCGACGACTCGCGAGTAGACTTCGCTTGTTGCTCCGCAGATTGGGCATTGTCTGTGCTCGCCGCTTGTGTAACCGTGTGTGGGACAAACACTGAACGTTGGCGTTAGGGTGAAGTAGGGTAGCTTTGAGTTCCACGCGACTTTCTTGATGAGTTCAGCGGCTGATTTCCAAGATTGCAGGCGTTCGCCGAGGAAAATATGGAACACTGTGCCTCCTGTGTAGAGTGACTGTAGGGTTTCTTGGTGCTCCAACGCATCGAAGAGGTCGCCTGAAAAGTCCACTGGTAGCTGGGAAGAGTTGGTGTAGAATGGTTCCGCGTGGTTTGAGTTTATTTGTTTTTGGTTGGCGAATATGATGTCTCGGTACCGTTTTTTATCTATGCGCGCCAATCTGTAGGATGTGCCTTCTGCGGGGGTGGCTTCTAGGTTGTATATGCAGTCTGTTTCCTCTTGGTAGTCTGCTAGGCGTTTACGCATGAAAGTAAGCATCTTCAAAGCGAATGCTTGACCATCACGTGAGGCAATGTTTTCTCCCAGCAGATTCATGATGGCTTCGTTAACGCCGACTATGCCGATTGTTGAAAAGTGATTCTTCCAGAACTTATCATAGCCTTCCTTAACATGTCGCAGGTAACGTCGTGAATACGGATACAAGCCGTTATCAGTGAATGCTTCAAGGACTTTCCGTTTGATTTCGAGGCTTTGCTTGGCAGTCTCCATCAAAGTTTCAAGTCGTTCGAAAAATTCATCCTCGTTCTTGGACAAGTAGCCGATTCTCGGGATGTTCAGAGTGACTACGCCAATGCTGCCTGTTAATGGGTTGGCACCGAAGAATCCGCCTCCACGCTTGCGGAGTTCCCGGTTGTCTATGCGTAGGCGACAGCACATGCTACGGACATCTTCTGGCTTCATGTCGCTGTTTACGAAGTTGCTGAAGTAGGGGACGCCGTATTTGGCGGTGACTTCAAAGATGGCTTGGGAAACTGGTGAGTCCCAGTCAAAGTCCTTGGTTATGTTGTAGGTTGGGATCGGGAAGGTGAAGACGCGCCCTTTTGAGTCTCCTTGCCGCATGCCTTCGGCGAATGCTAAGTTGAACATTTCCATCTCTTTAGTCATGTCACCATAGGTGTCTTGGGTGACTTTGCCGTTATAGAGTACGGCTTCGTTCTTCATGAAGTCTGGAACCGTTAAGTCCAATGTAAGGTTGGTGAAGGGTGTTTGGAAGCCCACGCGAGTAGGTACGTTCATGTTGAAGAAGAATTCCTGCAGCGCCTGCTCGACTTCCTTTTGGGTTAAGTGGTCATATCGTATGAATGGGGCAAGGTATGTGTCAAAGTTGCTGAACGCCTGGGCACCTGCCGCTTCACCCTGCAACGTGTAGAAAAAGTTTACTACTTGCCCGAGTGCTGTGCGGAAGTGTTTTGCGGGTTTGCTCTCTATTTTTCCGGATACTCCGCCAAAACCTGAAAGTAACAGATCGCTTACATCCCAGCCGACACAATAGGGTCCAAGTACGCCTAAATCGTGGATGTGCAAGTCGCCTGAAAAGTGTGCTTCCGCAATTTGCTGTGGGTAGATTCGGGCTATCCAATATTTGGCGATAACTGTGGATGAGAGGTAATTGTTTAGTCCCTGCAGTGAGTAACTCATGTTGCTGTTTTCTTTTACGCGCCAATCTTCAACCTCAAGGTACTGGTCAACCATGTCTGAAGAAGCTAAAAGGGAGGCTAACTCGCGCATGTCGGTGTGTTGTTTGCGGTAGAGGATGTAGGCTTTCGCTGTTGAAGCGTGGCCGTTTTCGATTAACCGTTTTTCAACAAGGTCTTGAATTTCCTCAACTGTGGGTACGCCGTCGTCGCCATACTGCTTGTTCAGCAGAGTTACAACTTCGTCGCTGATGCGTTTGGCTTGTTCTTTGTCTTTTCCGCCTACTGCTTTTGCAGCTTTCCAAATGGCAATCGTAATTCGTTCTTGATCGAAGGGTTCTAATTTACTATCACGTTTTAGGACATACTTCATTGTTTTTTCACTTCTAAGAGTAATTTCCTGAAATCGTCAGGCTCTTCAAACTGTTTGTAAACTGAAGCAAACCGGATGTAGGCGATGCGGTCAACACCCTTTAGGTGTTTCATGATTGAATCGCCGATTTCTCTGGATGTAATTTCCTCAGTGCCTTTAAGCATAAGATCCGCTCGCACTTGCCCTGCTAACTCGTTGATTTGGCTCATGGTAACTGGGCGCTTTTCGCATGCTTTCTGAAGACCGCGGATGATTTTGTTTACATCGAAGCGTTCCAATTGTGCGTCCTTTTTTCGTACCATTAGTTCGATGGTTTCGAGGTATTCGTAGGTGGTGTAGCGTTTGCCGCAGCTTATGCATTCTTTTCGGCGGCGTGTGGTATTCTCTATTGAGTCGCGAGTTTCAAGGGTTTTTGATTCTTCTGAGTTGCAGTATGGACATCTCATGCTTAACAATACTCATTGCTGTGGTATATGCATAGTGTTAGGGAGTTAATCTACACACTACAGTTAGCGCATATATAAGGCATTTTCACATCAAACAGACAAACCAACACACAAGCCCGCAAACAAGACCATGAAAAATACACAAAAACCCCAAAATAAAAAATGTCAAAAAAAGCCCAATTCCGCCAAAAAAACCCAAATTCAAGCAAATACTAGTTTGGTTAAACCTTACGCAAGTAATATAGTTAAAAACATACATATCCAATGGTTACCTTTTATCTCACTGAACCAAACACAAGAAAACGGTGAAACTTTGCAGCCCAAAATCGTAAAATCCACCTCCCCAAACGAGTATTTAACCCCCGAACACTGCTACATAGCCGAAAACTACAGCGACAAAGATGTGTCAATCGCCCGGGCAACAGTAAAGCCCAGAATTACAACTCTGGCACATCATCTTGTCGGTGTACAGGAAATATATTTGATAACTAGCGGGTATGGGAGAGTTACCATCGGAGGCTTGGAACCAACCAACGTTAGCGTCGGTGATGTAGTTATAATTCCACCTCAAACCTCGCAGAAGATAAGTAACACGGGTAAAACCGACCTCGTATTCTACTGCGTATGCACTCCAAGGTTCACTGAAGCCTGCTACGTCAACGAGGAACTGGAAAAGGCGCCTTAGTCGATATATGTCGAGTGTGGAAATAGCCATTTATAAGCAGTATTAACGATATGTGGTTTGAGGAGAAAGGAGAAGCTCCTTACATTTCTTTAATCCTAAACCATTAACTTGTTTTTAGGTCATCCATAAACTCGCTAAGGTCCAATGTAGAAGCGCCATTTTCGTCTTTTAGCTGCTGTTTTGCCGGCGGATTCTGCAGGTAGAAGGGGATGCGTTTGGCAAAGCGTTCCTGGAAAGTTGGCTCCAACTCGTTTTTGTAGAAAACGCCGATCGGTATTTTGTCTCCCCATTCCTGCGCTTTCTCTAAGCCAGCTACTTTTTTCTTAAATTCCTCGCTTGCGTCGCGCACCACAGGGTCAAAACCTGCCGTTTCCAGCTTGTATAGCCTTGACTGCGGTTTGCCCGAGGCGTCTTTGCGGTCTTCCCCAGCATACCAATCCTTAGTGTTTATGTCATTGTACACTGGGCAAGGTTGCAAGCATTCAACAAACGCCAAACCTTTATGCTCAACGGCTTGCTTAATCGTGTTCTTAAGGTGCATAACGTCAAAAGCATAGGACCTTGCTACAAATGTGTAGCCAGCCGTTATCGCGAGGGCAACTGGAATTATAGCGTTGTTGATGTTTGGTCTGGACAAAGATTTTGTCTGCATCCCAAGCCGGAGAGTAGGCGATGCCTGTCCCTTCGTTAAGCCGTAGACGCCGTTATTGTAAATCAAATAGGCCATGTCGATGTTTCTTCTGCCAGCGTTAACAAAGTGTCCCGCGCCAATTCCCAACCCGTCGCCATCTCCGCCTACACCTATGACTTCGAGGTTTGGGTTGGCAATCTTAATGCCCATAGCAAAAGGCAAGAGCCGCCCGTGGAGGGTGTGAACGCCGTTGACTTTGACAAAATGCGGGGTTTTAGAAGAGTTACCTACGCCTGAAACAACCACGACGTTGTGGGGTTCAAGATTAAGTTCTGCCAGCGCCATCTGCAATGCGCTCAGTATTCCATAGTCTCCGCAGCCTGGACACCAATCAACATAGTTGTCCGTTTTATATTCTGATGGTTTATGCGCCAAGTTCGAGCACCTGCCTTTCGGCTGCCTGATCTGTCAGGATATTCTTGATTGCAGAGTATACTTCGGTTGTCATCATGGGACGACCAGTGTACTTAAGGATGTAGTGGGTTGGTTTGATAGTTGTGTGCTCAGTTATTAAGCCTCCCAACTGCGCTGTTGCGTTGTCTTCCACATCAATTATGCGTTTTTTGCCTTCTAGCATCCGTTTTAAGTAGACATAGGGAAGAGGATGAACCATGCGTACCTGAATGAAGCCTAAGCTGACACCTTCATCTTTCAGCTGGTTTAACGCTTCAATTACGGCGCCTTTAGGTGAGCCCCAACTTACCACAATGTTCTCTGAGTCTTTATCTCCGAAAAAGTTTACTTTCATTTCTAATGGCACTTCCCTGTCGATTAGTTCGAGTTTTTTGAGGCGTTTATCCATCATTTTTCGTCTTATGATTGGCTCCTCGTTTATGTTGCCCATTTCGTTATGTTCGTCGCCGCTGTACCACTGCACGCCGTTCTTTGTTCCCAGAAACGCTCGGGGTGATACGCCTGTTTCTGTGAATTGGAAGCGTTTGTAAATTTTGCCTTCCAACTCTTTTTCGCCTACTATTAAGCCCCGGTCAAGTTTTACTTTCGCATAGTCGAAAACTGGGTAAGTCTGCGATGAATTCGCCATACCTTTATCAAGCAAATGAATAACTGGCACCTGATACTTCTCAGCTAAATTAAAAACTTCAGCTGCATCAAAGAAACATTCCTCAATATCGCCTGACGCCAAGATTATTCTTGCGAATTCCCCGTGAGCCGCATGCATCGCAAACCGCAAATCTTGCTGGCTGTGCCTTGTAGGCTGCCCAGTTGCTGGTCCACCACGCTGATAATATGTTATTACCAAGGGCACTTCGTTGTTGCCTGCCCATCCTAAACCTTCAGCCATCAAAGAGAACCCTGGACCAGACGTGCTGGTTGCCGCCCGAGCCCCTGTTAAACAAGCGCCTGAAGCAGAATTTACAGCGGCAATTTCGTCTTCCGTTTGCAGCACTATTATGGCTTCTTCTCCTCCTTTTTTGGTTTTGAGGATTTCGTGGGATTCCAAGTATTCGCTTTCGTCTGCTGCTGGTGTAATGGGGTAGTATGTTTGTACTCTGCAGCCACCTAGGACTTTGCCCATGGCAACTGCTTGGTTTCCTGTTAAGAAAATTCTTTTCTCTTTTATGGGTTGTTTCTCAAGTTTATGCTTAAAGTTGCCTATGTTGAAGGTTTTTTCTGCGTAGTCGTAAGCGGTGTCTACTGCTGCGATGTTCATGTCAGCGATTTTTTCGTGAAAAGTAGCCTTAATCGCGTCTTCCACCAGTTTATGGTCATACTTTAGTAGTGCAAAGGATATGCCGATTGTTAAGACGTTAATCATTCTTTGAAGCGTGCTTATTTGTTCTATGTGGAGTTTTTCGCCGATTTGTTTAAGCAAATCCATGTAGGGGACGGCGAAGACCTGAATGTTTTTTTGTTTGGTGTAGTTTACGAAGTCGTTGACGGTTTCGCCAACGCCGTTCTCCTTCATGAAAGCTTGGATTTGGGTCTTGTAATCCTCTGAGAATGTTACAATATCTTTTAGGACATTGATGCTTAGGTCACGTGAATCCACAATTATGCCGCCGTCATTCACGACTTCGCCAATATGTCGCACAACTGTTTCCGCATCAAAAGCCGCAAGCAAATTTACATCACTGATGTTTGCGAGTGTAGGCTTTTTGGATATGCGTTGGAGAAAATAGCTATGCATTGTTTTGATGTTCGAGTGATATTCTCTTCGGCCAAAAACGTACAAGCCGCCGTAGCCGCAGGCTCTGCCAAATATGGTTGACGCTGAATCAACGCCGCTTCCCTGTGGGCCGCCTGCCATCCAATTTATACTTTCAACTGCCATTTTTTCTCACGTTTGAAAATTTCTTTGTTGACGGAGTTTATCCGCCGCCGGTCGCTTTATCGTGTCCTATGCAACATTTGCATTTTGTGGTTTCGCCGCAGTATGGGCAAATGCAATTGCAGTCGTCGATAAAGTTTTCCGCAGTTCAAGCAACGAGGCTGATTTTCTTGGCTCATATCCTCTTTTGCCTCTGCTATCTTAACTCTGTGGAAGATTAAAGATTTAAGTTTTCCCAAAAAACCCTATGGCGGTTAGGTTTTATTGGTGTTTTTTGGAGTCACTTATATCTTGAAAACTAATTGAAAAGGGAGAAAAAAAATAAAGCCCTAAAAAATAGGGATGAGATGGGTTTTTTTATCTTACGAAATCGTCAAAGGTCCAGAAGTGGTCTTCTTCTTGAACAATTATGTCTTCGAACATGCGTCTTGTTTTGGTGTCGCCGCGTTTGAGTGCCTCAGCAATGATTTGGCGGTAGAGCGAAATTGCGCTGCTTTCCAATGCATGGTCTAAAACCAGAAAGTCCTGCGCTGTTTCACCGACAACCGGTAGTGGGTCTGGTTTGAATGCAGCTTCGCCTTCGAGGAGGTAGATGCGTTCGCTGATTTTTTCCAAATGATCCATCTCTTGCATGAAGACGCCTTTGAGAATCTTGCTGACGACCTCAGCTTTGTTGGTTCCTGTGACCGTTTCAAGTGCTGTATTCTTCATTCTTAGTGCAAGGAATGCAGCCTTTTCATGTTGATTCGTGTATTGGAGGATTCCCGTGATTTCTGCTGAAACTGCCTTGTTTAGGAGCGTGAAGTAGTCGTCGGTGTAGATTTTGCGCCATTCAGGTAACGGAACCTTGCTTGGCTCATCTTTTTCGTCTTGGAACTTGGTGTACTCTTGGAACTTGAAAAGGTGCCCTTCTTCTTCGCCGTAAATCTTCTCGAAGAGTTCCCGGGTTTCCCAATCACCCATTTTCCCAGCGATCTCGATGATTTGGCGATAGAGAGTTAAGGCTTCTTCTTCAGCTTTTGTCCCCAGTTTGGCGAATTCGCTTATACTGTCGCCAACGGTGATTTTTGCCGATTTGGTTGATGCCGCTCCCCCAAGATAATATATGCGCTCCATTATCGAGGCTGCATGCTTCATTTCTTGGATGGCGATTTCACGCAGAAACTTTCCAACCGCATCGTAAGTGGTTTTATCTAAAAGGATGTTTTCGGGGATTGTTCTTCGTACGAGTTTCTCCATTTTTGCATGTTGAAGAATGTACTGGAGCGAAACTTGAATTTCGCGTTCGACTGCCTTGTTTAGAAGGTCTACATAATCTGGCGATATTTTAACTGCCATATAATCACAACTTCAACAAAAAAGGAGAAACCACTAAGATATAAGATTTTTTATAGGCATAAAATTTGCCAATGAAGGGAAGAGCCATAACTCGCTTCTTTTGAGGCAACGTCTATTGCAGTGGTCTCCCACAGGTTCGGCAGTAAAAGGAGTCCAAGGTGTTTTCTGTGCCACAGTCGGGGCAACGTTTGGTCTTGCATAGTGGTTGATAGGGGTGGTTGGGGAAGATAGGAAACTGTTGGCGCTGTAGCAGGAGCTACTTTAAGCCTGTTAAAGCCCATTGCTGCGAAAATCCAAGCTATCCAAACCAATAACCCGCCAATTAAAACAACTGTTAACAATACACCGATCAAGTAAAGCAATCCAGCGGTCTTAAAAGTATCTACTCCAGATTTTTCCCTTAGCTTATTGAAGGCACGCATGTAAAGTACAGCGTTAACTATTCCGAAAACAAGAGATACGCCGATTACTGCTAAGTAAGCGATGATAAATTGTGTAAAAAGTACGGAAGTCGCTGGAGTGCCCGTTTGTGGAATACTGCCTGCCAAAGATGCAAAAACTGTGAATTGCAGTAGCATAAGAATAACTCACTGAGATTATGCTTATGATGAATGGCGTACAGGATATTTTTGAAGATGCCGGTTCATTGTAGTAATGTGACAAGCGGTACATCGCTACCATAAACAAGACGAACCCAATGACACCGATGGCTCCCGTAGCGATTAAGAATGTAGTAAATCCGGCGGAAAACCCAAAAAAGGACGTGGAAACTGTGCCCTGATGCAGCTGAAACGATTGTAGATATAATGAGGGTAACCGTGCCTATTACGGCGACAATTGGTAAGATAACTGACATTAAACTGGCAATTAACCCGAATTTTCTACCTGATTCAAGAGACATCCTTCAGCCCTCAGATGCTATGTGTAACGTTTTAGGGATAAGCTTTTCGATGACTAAAAAAATTGGTCACTATATTCTCTATATAGGTAAATATTAAATTCCTATAGCCCCATTTGCAATTGAGGTTGATGAGTATGGAAGCAGCAACTGTTGTAAGCGAAATGAACGCAAGCTCTTATCGAGTAAAATTTGACAAACAAAACTTTCTAGAACTCGTCCGAATAGCAAGACCAAGAATTATTTACCGCCGAAAAAACATGCATTTCTTTGCCTACGACGGATTCGTAATGTACACCGACCAATGTGACAACAGCGATTTTTCCCAGACAATCCTTGACTCTATCGAGTTCTCAAACTATCAATGGACAAAATAACCACTAATTGTGGTTGGATAATGAATTAAACTGGAAATATATAGTCCCTATTTTTTCCAGTTTCCTTGGTGCCACTTGTTAAAAGTAGTCGGCATTACCTTAATTATGGGTACATCGCCCTCTTTCCAGCTGCCTTCAGGACTTGCGTACTCAGGATACTTCTCTTTTAACAGATCATAGGCATAACGGTATTCTTTGCCGTTCCACATAATCTCTGCCTCGCCCTGAACACGGATACCTTTGATGTTGGACCAGTTTTTTTCATCATAGTCATCAAAAACAAGTGAGACCTGAGGGTTTGCTTCGATGTGCTCAAGCTTTGGTGTGTCAGGGTCAGATGCTATATAGATGTTTGCACCGTCAAAAACAGCCCAAACTGGCCTAACTACTGGCTCGCACTCTTCGGTTGAGGTTGCTAGGCGGCAAACGGGCAACTGTTTTATGAACGCTATATCGGATTTTGATAGTTTAATCCCCATTCAGGCACCAACACAATTTTATGTTTACAGGAAAAACCTGTATGTGAATACTAAAACAGGTCATCCTTTTAAACTATGAGGAAAGCAGCTCAATGACTCATCAACTAGATTCGCATTAGATAGGTTTTGGTGGTGGAATAATGTCTTGTTTCATCAGATTTGATTAACAAATCTACAGTCATTATTACTTGGTATCTTGTAGAAGCACATCTTCTCTGATTTTCCTTAATAACCCAGCATTTAACCAACACATTGAGACATAGTGAGATTTATGGAAATCTTAACTTATTTGAAGTCCACAATGAGAATTAAGTTAACGGTAAGACTTCTGACATTTTAATTAAAAAAAATAAGTCTCTATATAACAAAAAGCCCCCAAAAGGAAACTTGAGGAATGAACAGGCATCATACCGTTAAGCAGTTTTCTTTGTTATAGACCTCAATTTTACGCAAAGCGATAGGTACTGAAGTACTATTATTGTATATTCTGAGTTCATAACATTCATATTCTTATTTCATCCAAGAGGAAGATTGACGTTCAATGACTCATTGTCCTAGTTGCGGTAAAGAAGTTATCAAGCCTTCTAGGGTACTGAAGAACTATAGCTTTACTATTGAAGCATTTGACTGCGGAAAATGCCATCACAACTTCAAAGTTACACTTAATGAATCAGATTATCTTTATAATCCAACATAGATGATAACCAAAGACTATATTCTCAGACTACCTTGATCTGCCTAGCTGATTAGCATATTTAGAGCATAAGCTAAAGATAGTACTTAGGTACAAAGAAGGGGTAAATCAAAAAGAGCATAATAGTTGATATCACAATGGCACCAATTAGGATTAGAACAAAGGAATATAACAAGTCATACTCTCTTTTGTCTCTTAATTTCTTAGCGTCATAGCTAGCGTAAGCTAGAACAATGATGAGAAAAATCATGGGCATGCCAAACACAGTTGAACCATAGAAAGGAGCTAGCAAAGTAAGTGGAATTATCAGGAATATACAACCTATTGCTGCAAGTATAATGCACACTTCTTTGAGCATAACAATACTCTAAACTATAAGCATAAGTAATTTTGGTACTTCAATACGCCCCAAATTTGTTCTTTAGTGGTCATTAAATAGCTCTTCTAGCGCTCATGCCAGCTCCAAGCCTGAGGAAGCATCTGTATGAGAATAATCTGTGAAGTATGCAAACAAGAAGGCTATCTTCAGCAATTAGGCAGCTACTACAGAGTTAGACATTATGGAGGCAAGGCTGATTATGGCAAGAGCAAGTTCCACTATCACCAACAGCCTAAAGAAAACGCAGAGCAACAGCTAAGTAACACCAGTTGTTTAAATGCTCAGAAAACTTTAATTAAATTACCTTATACTCAGATTGCTGAGACTGACCACTTGGTGTTCAAATGAACATTTAAGAAAGTCTAAATCAGGTATAGAACAGGCAAATCAAGGCGTGCGGGATTCCCCAAGCCTGGTATGGGGCAGGCCTGCTAAGTCTGTGGTCGAAAGGCCGCGTGGGTTCAATTCCCACATCCCGCGCCATCTATCTCAATAATAACTATTTAGAAGCTTTTTTGAACAATCAAAACCAAAGGCACCGTTGCAGCAGAAATCAATGCTGAAATCACGAATGCCAAACCAGCAAACCCCGCTGAAACTCCAAAAGAGAATACGCTCGCAGCTAAAACAGGGGTAACAGTCTGCGCAAGGCCGGCAATTGCCCAAGCAACCCCCAATGCTCCGCCCTGTGCATTCTCAGGAGTGTTTGTTGAAATTAGGGTGTTTAGGGTTATGATCTGGATTCCGAAACCAAATGAAACCACAGCGGCAATAGTCAACAAAACAGTAAGATTGGCCACTATTGACAAAGCCGCAAGCCCTATGACTAAAAAAGCGATACCGAGTAAAGTTAAACTCAATCGGCTAAACTTCCTGTTCAGCGCTGGCAGCAGTACTGCTTGGGTAAATACACTTACGGCGCCGACAAAAAAGAAAATCAGGCCCGTCTGTAATGCACCGAAACCGAAAACTGTCTTTAACCACGGCGGAAGAGCAGCCTGCAGAAAAACGAACGAAACAAAAAATAAAAAGTAAACAGCCAAGAGCAAAGCGATTTTCCGCTTTCTAAGAACACCAAGTAAGGCTCCAAAGGAAACTACCGTTCTCTTTATGTTGAAGGCTGCTGGTTCGGGCAACAGAAAATAAGCTGAAACCAAGTTTGTGAATGCCAAGGCAGACGCCAGAAAAGATGGTACCCCGTAGCCGAATAAGGTGCTGAGTGTGCCGCCGATTGCTGGACCCAAAATAAAAGCCAAACCTGCCGCTGCACCTAACAGTCCAAGGTACCTTAATCGTTCATTTCGAGTGGTTACGTCTGCAACGTATGCTTGAGCAACAGGTACAGTGGCGGCGGTGGTTCCCGACAGCATCCTACCCAGAAACAGCAACCATATTACCTGTGATGCGCCAAAGATAAAGTAGGCTAAACTGGAAACTGCCAACGCGGCGAGCAATATTTTTCGTCGTCCATATCGGTCGCTGAACCGGGCAATGATTGGGGTAAAGATAAAGGACATCAGGCTGTAGGAGGCTAAGAGTATACCGTAGAGTAAAGTTGAGCCGCCGAGTGCAAGTACGTAAAAGTACAGGTAGGGCACGACTATGGCGAAACCTAAGTTATCTAGAAAGACAACGGAGAAAAGGACACTAAAAGTTGACCTGCTGGCCAAAACGCCGCTGGTTTTCTGATTGTTGCTGACCAAAAGCTTCCCTAACAAGCTTACAGCGACTGGGCAAATAAGCGTTTTCAAAGGTAGCGCTTGGATCCTTAACCGTGGCCTCTTCCACAAGGTCGGCTACCCGTTTAGTTTGAAGCCTTTTATGTTTTTGTGGTTTTAGGGGTTGTGTTGCTTGATGAACTTTGCGAGATTAATTATTTCCAAGTCGCCTTGACATCTTGGACAGGTACTTTGGAGTTCAGGCGATTTTGCTCCTATCTTGAGCGGTGCCCCACAGTGGCAGCAGTAATAGGTTAGGTTTTGCCCTTTCTCTGCTAGTTTTTTAGCAAGGGATGTTGCTTCTTTTTGTTCCTCAGACAATTCACTTTTCTTTTTTGAGCTCGTTTTTTGCTCGGTGGAAAAGTCTCGGCAGGTTTCTGCTTCAACGAAATAAGTGCTAAACCCAGCCTTCACTGGCACCAATGCTTTCCCACGTTTCTCGCAGGATTCCTCGTCAAAGTATCCGCAGTTTTCACAGCTCTTCTTTTGAGCGTATTCCTTCTGAAGCTTCCAAAGGCAATCCGCACAGTATGTCTGTTCCTTCCTGTTTATACTTACGATTAAACCTGAACCGGAAAAAGATTTTTTGCAACTATAACATTCAGACCGCATAGCATTCACATTGGAGTTACATTTGAGTGGGCTTTTATTTATTGTTTAATTCGGTTTTAAGAAAAATGCTTGGTTTTACCCAAAAATTATATTGGAAAAACACGCAGGTGTTAGAGACAACCTATTTGGCTTCGAGAGGCGGGATAATTTTGTTTCTATCGATTTTCTTTGTGTAACTTTGCTTGGAACTTGCTGGTTTAGCAAGGGGCTTTGTTGTTGAGGGTTCGGGGCAAGTTGCCACCAAGAGGTATAGAGTTATTGAACTCTTAGGATTGAAATTAACTGAAAGCTACAAACAATGGAACACAGCCCACAAGCACCATAAAAACTGCCACAACCAATAGGTTTTGGCGCTACAACCATGTTGAAAAAGCCATTCCACAACCACTACTACAACCAAGCAAACCCAAAACCACAACCTAATCAAAAAACAAAACCCAAAACACAACCAAAAGAAGAGGTCGTGCACACAAAAGCCTTCAACAACAACCAAAAAGAAAGAGCCACTAACACGAATCAATCAGACACCAAAGCAGCCTCTAACAACCGACAAAAAAAACTGCTGTTTGCATCAACAATTCCTCTTTCTATCAAAACAAGACTAAAAGAGCCTAACAGAGGTTCATTGCAGAAACCTGTTGGGTGCAGATCAAAAGGATACCCCAAAGAGCGGAATTTTTTTCGCATCGCTCCTGAATAAGAATTTATTTAGATAAAAGGGAAGTTGAAACGAGGAGTTTAATGAAGGTTAAACTTTAATGAGTTAGACTCATAAAGTGGGTGATTCCAGTTAGAATGTATTGTACGGCAATCGCCGCAATCATGAGCGCCATGACCCGGGCTATAACGATTGAGCCTGTTTTGCCTAAAAACCTGTAAATCCTGCCGATGAATCTTAAAATAACCCATGTTATAGACAGCACGATGACGACCGCGGCAATAGTTACAGCCGTATTGTACACTTGAAGATTAAATATAGTAGTGGTGATTGCTCCTGGCCCCACGAGGAGAGGTATAGCTATGGGAACTGCACCCACACTTTCCGGGGTCTCAGCATGTTCATGCATGCTACCTGAAATCAGAATCCTGATAGCTATAATGAGCAGTAGGATGCCGCCTGCCACTTCGAAGCTTTCTATGGATATTCCAAAGATTGTTAGAATTTCGTTACCTGTAAACGCGAAAACAAGAAGAAGGACAAAGGCAACGAGCGTGGCAACATTGAAGACTTTTTTTCGCTGATTATCAGCCATGTTTTCAGTTAACCCGACGAATATGGGAATGTTGCCTAATGGGTCAACAATTATGAAAAGCGCTATGGCAGCTTTGATGAGCTCCGAAATAAAATCCAACTAAACATCCCCAAATTGTCAATATCTGCTTACACGGGACTCGATAAAAACATAACGGCAGCTTAAAGAGAAAAGAATAAAATTATTGTATAATTTTTTCCCAGCTAGTAACCTTTTCAAGGACTTCTTGCACTTGCTTTCCGCCAAAACTCTTAAGCCGCTCTCTCAGTTGGGTGTTTTCGACTGCTGCTTTTTGGAAATCCAGCATTTGGCTTGCGCCGTCAGTTAAGTAGAGGAACCCATCTGCGCCTCCTCGAGCACATCGAACAGTTACAGTCAGCAGCTCATCGGGTGTTGGCACGTCCTTGGGGTTGTCGCCTGGACCATAAACGTAAAGGTTGATGTAGAAGGTTTTTTTAAGCAGTTTTTTGAAGCCGCGTGCAAGCATTTCCCAATACCAAGGTGTTGCATAGTTCTTGCTAAACATTACAACGCAGAACTTGTCAGCGTATTTGGCAAAGTCATCAAAATCTACGCCATAGCGTTCATAAGAGCTTACCGGGTCAGGTTGGAGGCAGAAAACAAGTTCTTTTTTGACTACATCCCGAATTTGCTCCATATAATCGTCGATTTCTTTTCTGCGCCATTCAAGCCAGCCAAGACCACTTTTTTGCCACCTTTCGTTGCAGCGGGGACATGTGCAGTGGTCATGGTCAGCGAAGTACTGGCTGTTTAGCCATATGCCAGCTGATTGTCTATCGACTTCTGCTATGTATCTTAGTTGTTCCTCACGGTACTCAGGTTGAGTAGCGCATACAACGCTCCAATAGATGTTGAAGTTGTTGTTTCCGAATTTGGCTGGACCAAGCTGTGATTGCGAAACCCAGTCAGGATGATTTTGTACAGTTAATGTGTCCGCGAAAACTGCTAGGTTACTATACATGTCGGATTCTGGCTTTATTCTTATACCTGTTTCAGGTTTAACTCGCAAAACATGAAAATCAAAACCTTGCGGCTTTTCAGGTTGAAATGTGAATGTGCCAAACTTCATAGTCTTATGCGCCTTTCACGCAAAGAAGGGGCTGTGCCATTATAAGGTTTTTTGCTGATTGAGGCTTTTAGCGCATTGGTTCCCTTTGAGCTGTCAAAAATCAGATCTGGTTTATCAATTGTCGAAATGGCCATCAAATTGTTTTAGCTTACTTTGAGTTTATTTGGAATTTTTATACATATTTGTAGTATTTTTGAAGTAAAATTCAAGTAAATGTATTATTTAATGTAATTGTTCGGCAAGAAGCGATGGGTTTTGTTTATTGGTTGTTTGTTTTACTGATTAAAGTTTTTTTGGATATATTTAAAATTTTTTGATTAATTGTTGGTTGGAATTGGATGAATTTGGAATTATTTGTAATTATTTTAGACGTTTATTCATCATTTCAATTTATTATTTTTCAAATGGATAATCTTAAATACTTGAACGTAATACTTGCACAGTAATTATAAAAAATACTAAACATATGTCTAATGGTGATTTAAGAAATGAGTGCAACAATAACTACAAACTCCGGAGATATAGCATGGGTTATAGCAGCAACAGCCCTAGTAATGTTGATGACACCCGCATTAGGCTTCTTTTACGGCGGCCTAGTGCGAAAGAAAAACCTCGTATCCACAATCGCTCAGTGCTTTATCATTTTTGCCGTAATAAGCATCATCTGGGCACTGTACGGCTACAGCCTAGCCTTTGGACCCAGCATCGGCGGAGTAATAGGCAACCTATCCCTCGCAGGGTTAAACGGCATAACCATACATGACATTACTCCTGCCCTAGCACCAACCATCCCCACACTACTGGTCTTCGCTTTCCAGCTAAAATTCGCCGCCATCACACCCGCCTTGATTATCGGCGCCTGTGCAGAAAGAGTCCGCTTCAAATCATTACTAATATTCATAATATTATGGTCAACGTTCATCTACATACCGATCGCACACTGGGTATGGAATCCATCAGGTTGGCTCAAAGCAGTAGGATCCATCGACTTCGCAGGTGGATTAGTCGTCCACATTTCAGCGGGTGTCTCTGCTCTAGCAGCGGCACTTATTATTGGCAGACGAAAAAGCGGTCCAGTGCCATGGAAGCAGCACATGCAGGAAATCGATCAGCAGAAAACTCCACCACAATTCAAACCAACCAACATCCCATACGTCTTGCTAGGCGCAGCACTATTGTGGTTTGGCTGGTTCGGCTTCAACGCAGGCAGCGCGATGGCAGCAAACGACCTCGCAGTCTCAGCATTGGTAGTAACAAACTTAGCTGCAGCAGCAGCCGCAGTAGCCTTCATGCTCATGGACTGGCTAATCAAAGGAAAACCATCCGCAGTCGGCATGGCAGTCGGTGCAGTCGTAGGTCTAGTCGTCATAACACCAGCTTCAGGTTATGTTGGCCCTATGGCAGCCATAATCATGGGACTTGCAGGCGGCAGTCATCTCTAACCTTGTTGCAAACTGGCGAGCAGGCAGATCACGAATCGATGATTCATTGGATGTCTTTGCATGCCACGGTGTAGGCGGCATTGTCGGTGCAATCGGTACAGGTATCTTTGCGTCTGCGGCAGTCGGCGGTTTCAGCGGTCTAATCGAAGGAAACGTAGGTCAATTCATCAATCAACTCATAGCCGTAGGGGTTGTGGTGCCGTTCTCGTTCTTCGGCTCCTATGCCCTGTTGAAGCTCGTGAACGTGTTTTCGCCGTTAAGAGTCAGCGAACAAGCAGAAGATGCAGGTCTAGATCTAAGCGAGCACGGCGAAGAAGCATACCAGTTAGAGTAGAGCGTTTCCAACGCTCAATTTTTCCCTTTTTATTCTTTCGCAATTTTGGCGTTTCTTAATTAGACAAGATATCTTTTTAACATCGTTTTTTTGGACAATTTTGCGATTATCAGGCTTCACCTAAAAAATTGTTGCGTGAACATACCGCTTGAAAGCCAAAGTTTGAACGTTTATCGATTTTTCACCTTCTATTTGATGCGAATGTATAGTTTAAATATTGGTTCTTACAAAAATGGGGATTAACTAAGCATAAAAAAGGGGAAGAGATGTCTTACAATCCAGCGGACGTAGCATGGGTTCTTATGTCAACAGCCCTAGTCATGCTAATGACCCCCGCCTTAGCCTTCTTCTACGGAGGCTTGGTCCGCAGAAAAAACCTGGTCTCAACACTGGTCCAATGCATCGCTATTTTCGCTGTCGTCAGCTTAGTATGGTTCTTCTGGGGATACAGCCTCGTGTTTGCCCCCAGCGTCGGTGGCATTATCGGAAATCTATCGCTTGTAGGCTTAAACGGTATAACCATAAACACCGTTAACTCAGCCTACGCAGCAGGCATTCCAGAAATCCTATTCTTCGCTTTCCAACTTAAATTCGCAGCCATCACACCAGCTCTAATCATTGGCGCGTGTGCAGAGAGAATTCGCTTCAAATCTCTGCTTATCTTCGTTATTTTGTGGTCAACGCTGATTTATTCACCAATTGCTCATTGGTTATGGAACGTTAACGGGTGGCTACATGTTTTGGGTGCTTGGGATTTTGCAGGCGGCATTGTTGTTCATGTTGCGGCTGGTTTGTCTGCTTTGGCTGCAGCTCTGATCGTTGGTAGGAGAAAAGGTTGTGTTTACTGGAAAGATCAAATGAAAGCCCTCGACCGCAAAAACGCCAGCCCTCCAGCGATGGGAACTGAGTTTAAACCCACAAACATTCCCTATGTCATCCTAGGCGCAGGACTACTATGGTTTGGCTGGTTTGGATTCAACGGAGGTAGCGCACTTGCAGCAGACAGCATTGCTGTTTCCGCAGTTATTGCAACTAACTTGGCGGCAGCTGCAGCAGCGGTTAGTTGGATGATATTGGATTGGTTAATTAAAGGGAAGCCGTCTGCAATCGGAATCTCTGTAGGGGCAGTCTGCGGCATGGCAGCAGTTACGGCAGCTGCAGGCTACATCAACTTCACAGATGCAGTTATCGTCGGCTTAGCAGCAGGCATAATCTCTAACTTAGTAGCCAACTGGCGAGCGGGTCGCTCAAAAATCGACGACACTCTCGACGTGTTCGCTTGCCATGGAATCGGCGGAATCATCGGCGCAGTATCGGTGGGCTTGTTTGCAACTGCCGCAGTTAACCCCGCGGTTAAAGGACTGTTCTACGGTAATCCAGGACAACTTGGCGTTCAAGTGCTCGCTGTAGCAGTTGTTGCTGCCTTCGCATTCGCAGGTTCCTACCTGCTTTTGAGGCTTGTTGACGTGTTTTCGCCTCTGCGGGTTAGTCCCAAAGAAGAGGATGAAGGCTTAGATTTGAGCCAACATGGCGAAGAAGCATACCACTTAGACTAACCTCTATTCGGTGAGAATCCTTCGTTAATGTCGATTTTAAACATACTAATGAGCGTAGAGATTGCTATGTTCTACTTCCCAGGTTCTACAATGAGTTCCAAATTGGCACAAAATACGCCTTTGGATCAATTATGTATGTACTTTAGTTTTGTTTAGAATTCTCTAACTCAAAATAGCAGTTTAGTCAAGGAACCTTGACGAAAAAGGTTTTATTTCAAAGTCAATTTGGACTCAAATGAGAACAACTATTGGAAAAAAAGTTAGCGGTTGTTTGAAAAGATATATGAATAAAGCACTCGTATGGACTTGCATGGGTGTGGGTGAATATTAAACAGCGAACGCTCCTCTTCTTATCTATTGCAGTCCTAGTCGCCGTTTACTTTTTTAGCGTTCAAGTTGCCCCTGCTGACGCCTGTTATGGTCCTCATATCTCCGCAGATATCGACCGCACCCAAGTGTTTCTAAACCAAACTGTCACTGTAACAGGGCAGGTGTGTCCCCCGGCAGAAAACAAAACAGTAAGAATCGCCTTCACCAGACCCGACTACAGCTTCATAGAACAATACCCGTTAACTGATCCCGTGACCGGCAATTTTTCAACCAATCTAAGACTAGATATGGCAGGGTACTGGAACATTTTCGCCATAGATGGGCACATATGCGATAGATTATTTGCCCAAGTTACTGACCCAGAGAACCCAAATGCTCCAGCGCCAAGCCCCGTCACAACTCAAACTTGGAAACCCAATTGGAGCATCATCTGCGTAACCGCTGCTTTCTTAAGCGTTGGGACAGTCGCGCTCTATTTTGGCACACGCAACCAAACCAGAAAAATTAGTTCTCTACGCTTGTTCATCCAAATAGGGTTAATCTTTGTGCTTTTCGCAGGCATATTCATCGACCACTATGGCTTACCAGTTCCAGCGGCTCAAATCGCCCCCCATGAAATCGATATAGCAACCAACGTGTTTGGTGTAGGCATGCCCGATGGGCTTCCTGCACCTTTCTTTGGTTGCTTCTACCCATGCGGCAGAATTTCAACATGCGCTCTATGGCAGATTCAAGCCTACATTTACCCGTTTTTTAATGTGGGTGGCGGCTGGGGAGTACACTATGATTCAGCTGGCTTAGAAAGGTTAGCTGTGGTTTTCGGTGTAATCATTCTAGCAGCGGTGCTTTTAGGTAGAGTATGGTGCGGCTGGGTCTGTCCCTTTGGGTTATATGTAGATTTGATGACACGTCTGAGGAAAGCTCTCAAGATTAAACGGCGTAACTTCTCGGATAAATTTAACGAACGGTTCCATCAACTCAGCTACCTCATATTGGCATTAATCATAGTTTTAAGCGTGGTTTTCGCTTCGCAAGCCCTCACCGGCACCCAACTGATTAGTGGAACTCAGAAAGGCGGTTTTGTCTATACTTATTTCTCCGCGCCGTTTTGCCAAGTTTGCCCCATGAAACCCCTCTGCATCCTGTCAGAAACAAGCGTTGGATTGATGAGAACCAATTGGATAACTCAGGGCACCACGGGGCAGTTCTGGCAACTGGGCTACTACATTACCTCCACAAACCTCATCATACTGGGCTTGGTTACTGTGGCAGCGTTCTTTTTCCGCCGTTCATGGTGTAGAATCTGCCCATTAGGTGGCTTAATTGCGTTGTTTAACCGTTTTCCACCCTTCAAATGGATCAGCGGTGTACGGCTAAACAAGGTTGAGGAGAAATGTACCAAATGTGGCATATGTAAGCGGGTTTGCCCTACGCAAGTCAAGGAAGTCTACGAGAAGAAAAGCGGCGACGTCGCGTCTTCCCAGTGTATTTACTGTTTACGCTGCGTTGAGATGTGCCCCAACGAGGATTGCCTACAGTTCAAGCTCGTCGGGAAAACAGTCTGCAAATCAAGGAATTGGTTAAATAAGTCAGATAGCGTTGGGATGGAATAATGAGAGATTTAGGTATGGGAAAAATGCTGGTTTTAGCGGCAGTTTTCTTAGTGCTTGCCCTATCACCAACTGTTTTGGTCAAGCCTGCGAGCGCTCAAGAGTCGTTTTCAACGGTTTTTATTCTTGCAGACGGATCAGTTTCGCCTTCAACATCTCTGATTACGCAGAATGGATATACCTACACCCTCACAGACGACCTCTATGCCCGCATCATAATCCAGAAAAGCAACATAGTGCTTGACGGCGCAGGTTATACTCTACGGGGACCCTACAACGGCACGGCAACCAACAATTGGATTGTTGGGAATGGTCCAAACCAGGACCCGAACGGAACCTTCACAGACTACATCATAGGAGTAGACTTTGGAGGCAAGAACATAGAGGGTATCACAGTTGAGAACCTAAATATAAAGAACTTCAGCATCGGCATGTATGTTTGGACCAAAAATAACACCGTAACAAGAAACAACTTCTCCGACAACATCGTGGGCATTTTAGTTTCAGGTTCAAACCAAACCATCACAAAAAACTACATTGCCAATAATCAGCGGGGACTCTTCTTTGGCTTCAACAACAAACTAACCACATCTGTCCCCACAGACATAGAAGTTAACCACAACGACTTCCAAAACAATGTGGTGCAGCTTAACGGATGCGGATGCGACTCGATAAATGGGTCTGAGCCGCCGCATAATTGGGATGATGGTAAGGAAGGCAACTTCTGGAGCAACTACAACGGCATTGACAGCAACAACGATGGCGTAGGCGACGCTCCCTACGTTGTCGACGCTTTGAATCAGGACCGATATCCATTATTGCAGAGTCCGGTTAAACTGCCTTTTCCCTCAGCAAAAATGCCCTTCGAAGCAATAGCCTTGGCAGTTTTAGTGGTAGTCGTGTTGATTACCGCCCTGCTGATTTATAGACGAACAAAACGTAAGGTTTGACTTCGGTACTTTTTTATCCTTTACTTTTAACATTACATTAGAGGTTTTCTTATGTTGAAGGTCGTTGCTTTTAATGGGAGCGCACGAAAAGATGGAAACACTGCAATTTTAATCCGTCGAGTCCTTGATGTTCTTGAGGCTGAAGGCATAGAAACTGAGCTAATCCAGCTCGCAGGCCAGCAAATCCATGGCTGCACGGCATGTGGAACCTGCCGAAAAGTTCAGAATAGACAGTGCAAAATCGTAAACGACAACGTCAACGACTACATCGAAAAAATGGCTTCCGCAGACGGCATAATTCTCGGTTCTCCCACGTACTTTTCTATGATGACTTCGGAAACGAAGGCACTTATCGATCGTACTGGGTTCGTGAGCAGGGCAAACGGGGACTTGTTTAAACACAAAGTTGGCGCTGCAGTAGTGGCTATGCGCAGGGCAGGTGGCATACCAACCTTCGACGCCATAAACCACTTCTTCCTCATCAACCAAATGATTGTTCCAGGCTCTTCATACTGGAACATCGGCATAGGCTTAGGCAAGGGCGACGTTGAGAAAGATGAAGAAGGACTAAAAACGATGGATGATTTGGGCAAGAACATGGCGTGGATAGTCAAAAAATTGAAGGTTTAAGACTGCATATCTAATTCTACACCAGGTATTTTCTTTCTCTCATAAATAATATCCATTATCTTTGAGAACCCGGTAATCCACACCAAGTAGATTATTCCAATAACAATCCACACTGGAAGAATTTCAAAAGTCCTCATCCTAATAGATAGTCCAGCACTGACTAAATCGAATAAGCCTATAAACGCTACTGTGGCAGTACTTTTGGTTAAAGAACAGAACTCGTTAGTCCAAGATGGAATAACTATACGGTAGGCCTGTGGCAGAATAACATAACGAAGCGTCTGAATTTTGGACATTCCCACGGATAGACCTGCCGCCATCTGGTCGTCTAGTACGGTTTGCATTGAGCCTTTCATGTAACCTTTCTGGTATGCAGCGCTGTTTAATCCGAAAACCAGGAAAGCCGCCAGGTAATGATCTATCTGGATGTTGAGTATCGCAGGGACCGTGTAGACAGCAATTAATAGTTGCACAAAGAGAGGGCTCCCTCTGAAAAATTCAACGTAGACGGAGATGGAGCTCTTCGCAAATTTGCCACCATAAATGTCGCCAATCGCCAACAGTGTTCCCAATCCTAACCCCGAAGTAACTCCGAAGAGTGTGATTCCCACGGTTAGCAGTAGCCCTTGCAGGATCCACGTTTCATACAGGGGTTGGACTAGGAATTCAAACATTCATAGTTACCTTGT
Source organism: Candidatus Bathyarchaeota archaeon (assembly GCA_963770845.1). Taxonomy (GTDB): domain Archaea; phylum Thermoproteota; class Bathyarchaeia; order Bathyarchaeales; family Bathycorpusculaceae; genus Bathycorpusculum. Next base: position 39,084 of record CAVYRC010000006.1, read on the forward strand.
GGTTTTATTAATGATTCTTGTCATGAACTGTTTTGCTCGATCGGTATTTGGTGCATTGAAGAAAAGTGAGGGAGGTCCAGTTTCGACAATTTTGCCTTCGTCGTAGAATATCATTTCTTCTGCTACTTCTTCGGCAAAAGGCATTTCATGGCTTACAATAAGCATAGTAGTGCCTTCTCTGGCTAAATCGGTTAAGTGTATCGATGACCTCTCCAGTGAGCTCCGGGTCCAATGCTGATGTGGGTTCGTCGAGCAGTATGATATCTGGATTTCGGGCTATGGCTCGGGCTATCCCCACGCGTTGTGCTTGTCCACCTGACATTTGGGAGGGATACTTATTAGCGCAATCACAGACTTTGACCTCAGTTAAAGCTTCTATCGCTCGTTTACGGGCTTCTTCTTTTGAGAGTTTTAGCACTTGCCTAAGGGCTAACTCAACGTTACCTAAAGCAGTGAGATGACGGAACAAATAGATATGCTGAAACACAAATCCGATGCGTGCACGTGCTTTATTGAGGTCAACACCTGGTTTAGTCAAGCATTCGTCACCAAGGTAAATCTCGCCCTGATCTGGCTTATCAAGCATAGCCATACACCGCAAAAATGTGCTTTTTCCAGACCCGCTAGGCCCAAAGATTAGTTTAATGTCACCTTTTCGAATTTGCAGTGAAACATCTTTGACTGCTTCCATCAACTTTGCGTCCGCTTTTTTCTCGACCTTTGATTTTATAACTTTTGTATACGTTTTTTGCTTCCATCACAAATTCGGTCATTTATTTTACAATCCTATTTTATTTCTTTCTCTTGTTACCCCACCGGTCAAGCCAAGAAGGCAATGGGAAAGGTTAGTACAATGTATAGAGTGGCAGCAAGAACAAATGGTGTGATAACATCACCTGGCGGTATACTTTTTAGTCGTAATGACAGAGTCATTATTTCTGCCAAGCCACCGATAACATAGACGTAAGCTGAGTCTTTAATGAGCAGACGCATATTCGCTTCCCAAACCAGGTGTGGAAAAAGTGAAAACTTGAGGAACCATGATGTACCAGATTGCTCTCCACTTAGACAAACCAACAGATATACCTGCAATCATCTGTTCGTCTCCTACGCCACGAATTGCACCTCTGTAAATCTGTGATTGATTCGCTCCGCTTCTTAGTCCCAAAACGAAGGCTGCTACGAAGAAGGCATTACCAAATGGAACTGGAAAGAAAGGCCCCAAACCAAAATAGAATAATAACATCAAAACGATTTCAGGAATTCCGCGGAAAAGTTTTTCGTAACCATCGACCACAAAACTGATTTCTTTTTCATAAACCCTCAAGAACGCCAATGGCAAACCGATTGCTATACCAGCTAAAAAAGAAATGATAGAAATGGAAAGAGTTAATGGTACTCCTTCCAGGAGGAAGATTAGTTGTTGCCAAACGTCCAATACTAATCACGTATGGTTATGCATGCCATTTTGCTTTCAATTGGTCCACTGTTCCATCGTAGATAAGTTGTACTAGAGCGCCGTCCATTTTGTCCAGAAGAGTGTGTGAGCCTTTGGCAGTGAGGAATGCTACTGGATAGTATGGGTGCTGGTATGCAACGGCGAGTTGGATGTCCTTGCGCTGCAAATTGGGCGATCCATGAGGTGGTGATGGGTGTTTCAGCGTATACTGCTTGTACGCTTGGGTTTGAGCTGACCAGGTCTTGGAATGGTGATGCGGAGTCACTCCATGTTGCTATATCTACACCTGCGTTTTGGAGCTCTTCTTGCTCAACGTTTCCAGATTGTACGCCTACCTTAATGCCTAAAGTTTTGAAGTCAGCAAGCGAATTTAGAGTGGTTATGTGTTTGGCAGCCATTACGCTCTGAAGCATTACTACTTGTCCTTCGGTGGTGCTGTGAGGTACTGTGAAAGAAACTTGGACGAGTCTTTCTGGGGTTATAGAGAAGCCACTGACACCCATGTCAAGCTGACCATTTTGAACCGACAGGATGATGTTGTCGAAGCCAACATTTTGCCAATTCAATTGTCAATCCCAAGCTTCGTGCACATGCATTTGCTAAGTCAACTTCGAAGCCTTCGATTCGGCCAGTGTTTCGTTATTCAGCATTTGGTATGGTGGCCATGTTGGGTCTGTGCCGACTTTGATAACTTTTGTCTTCTCAATGATTGCTCCAGACCGAATCTGTTGTTGACGAGTTTTGCGCTAAAAGAAATGGACTTGAGATTAATCCTACGCCGAAGCCTACTACGAGCATTATTACAACTAAAGCTACAGTTAATATTTTTGCCATTTTTTTGTTTCTCCCCAGCCCAAATATTTCGGGCTTTATGTATTTAAACTTAAGCATTCGACCAAAATGTTTCAGTTATGCTTTTTCAGCGTTCATTTTGTCTCTAAGTGAGACAAGCGCTATAGCAAGAACGATGAAGAAGGCGCCGACAGTAGAGAAAACGGTTAGTGGTTCTTTCAAAACAATCACTGAGGCGATGACGGCAACTACAATTTCCGATAAAAGCAGAACTGTAGAAGTGGAAGCTGAAAGATGCTTTAGCCCCTCAAGCCACAAATAGTAAGGTATGACCCAGCAAACAATCGCAGTCCAAAAGATGGCTAACCAAGCCCAACCTGATAGATCAAAAAAGCCAGGTCCCGACAAAACCGTAAACGGCATAATAGAGAGTAAGGTTAAGATAAGTACCCAAGTCATAGATTGAAACGTTCCCGAAGTTGAATTCATAACTCAGCTTCTTGTTATAAATCATGAATAACGCCCAAGCGAAGCCTGAAACGATAAGCAACATGTCGCCAGCCAGCTGTCCCTGACCCATAGTTGAAAAATCCAAGTTAGTACTAACAAAAACAACACCCATCAACCCAAACAAAACACCAACAATTTTCTTTCGGGAAAAACTCTCTCCGAGCAACTTGGGACTAAGAAGCGCAACCCACATGGCACTAAGGTTGATAAATAAAGCTGCCTTCGCCGCGGTTGTGTAAGGCATCCCTACGTATTGGAGTAGGTAACCCGCAGCGTTTGCAACGCCCAAAAAAACCAGCATTTTTTTGTCCGTTATCCTGAACTCTAATTTTCTGAGAAGCAACATAACCATGACTAAGGTTACGGTGGATACTAAGAAACGCCAAAAAACGAAAGCAAAAGGGTCAATTGTTTTTAACCCTATTTTGATTATGGGAAACGACGTGCCCCATAGAACGCCTGCCAAAATCGTGAAGAAGACGGCTTTACTTTTAGTACTAAACAGTGAATTAGGCAACCACTTCTCCTCGCCTCCCCTTAGGCTAGCAACTGAAATAAAGTGTTTTTGCTGTCTTTTTTGAAATAATTATGGCTGAGAAAATAAAAGAAAGTTCCCTAAAAAAGGGATAGGGGATGGTCTATTTCATTATTGCTTTGAGGTCTTCGTCGGGTGTTTTGATTGGCATTATGTTGAATTTTTCAACGAGCACATTTAGGATGTTTGGTGTTATGAAAGCTGGCAAGCTTGGTCCGATTCGCATGTCTTTTATGCCCAAGTAAAGTAGTGACAGCAGTATGGCTACGGCTTTCTGTTCATACCATGATAGCACTATTGACAATGGCAGATCGTTGACTCCGACTTTGAAAGCATCTGCTAATGCCAAAGCGATTTTAACTGCAGAGTAAGCATCGTTGCATTGCCCAATGTCAAGTAAACGTGGTATGTCATCGATCGTGCCTAGTTCCTTGTCAAAGAAGCGGAATTTGCCGCATGCCAACGTAAGGATGATCGTGTCTTTTGGTGCTTTTTCGACGAATTCTGTGTAGTAGCTACGTCCGGGTTTTGCGCCGTCGCATCCACCGACAAGTAAGAAGCGTTTGATGTGCCCGCTTTTAACTGAATCGATAACTTTGCCAGCAACGTTTAGAACTGCGTTTCTGCCAAAGCCTACTAGGACAGTTTTGCCTTCGACGTCTTCGGGGAAACCTGGCAATGATAAGGCCTTCTGGATTACCGGCGAGAAATCTGTGCCCTCTATGTGAGGTACTCCGGGGAAGCCAACGGGTCCAGCAGTGAAAATATTAGCTTTGTAGCTTTCGATCGGACGTTGGATGCAGTTGGTTGTCATTAAGATTGCACCTGGAAACTGAGCGAATTCTTTTTGCTGATTCTGCCAAGCGGTCCCGTAGTGTCCGTAGAAGTTGGGGTATTTTTTGAGTCCTGGGTAACCGTGTGTGGGAAGCATTTCTCCATGCGTATAGACGGTGATGCCGGTGCCTTGAGTTTGCTTTAGTATTTGTTCTAAGTCGATGAGGTCGTGTCCTGAGACAACGATAGCTTTGCCCTTCTTGTGTCCAAGCGGCACTTTAGTTGGGACTGGATGGCCATAGGTTTCAGTATTGCCAGCGTCTAGCAGTTCCATAGCCTGGATGTTGATTTCTCCGCATTTGAAGACTAAGCCGACAAAGTCGTTTACGCTAAGAGATTTGTTGAGAGGAGCCACCAATCCTTCATGAATGAAATCGAAGACTTTAGGGTCTTTTTTGCCCAATAAGTAAGCGTGATATGCGTAGGCTGAAACGCCTTTAAGCCCATAGGTCAGCAGCCATTGTAACCCGTGGAGATCAGGGTCCATTGTGGGGTCAGAGTTTATGCCATGCTGTTTTCCCTGAGCAATCATGCCTTCGAGGGTAGGTGCTAAAGGCAGATAGTCTGCTTTGACTTTTAGCTGCTTGTGCAGTTGGTCATGTATCTCTGCGGTTTTTCTTATGTAAACGGCGATGACTTCGGGATCAAAATTTACGTTAGTCAACGTTACAAAAAGTGCCTCAGCAGTAAAGACGCCGATTTTTTCGTCTCTAACGCCTGTTTTTTGGGCTTCGATGACTAGCTGACTAAGTTCTCGCAACTTGTAGACTAAAAGGTCTTGGAGGTTAGCGACATCAGCGGTTTTTCCGCAAACACCTGCAACCGTACAGCCTGTACCTTTGGCGGTTTGTTCACACTGATAACAGAACATTTGATTTTGACTCATAAATCATCACTAAGAGTAAAGTATTCATTTTAATAAATAGCTATTGCCCCTAACATGTAAGGGATTTACCAGAAAATATTTCGCCCTAAGCCAGAGGACTTTCAAGAGGTTTTTTGCCTATCGGTAATCCCCATGCTTCCCATAGAAGCCCTTGTTGTAGGCACACCACAATCACAACTTCTAAAAAACCACGGCTAAATTAGACAATTGAGGAAAATAACATATGAAAATTGCAATAATTGGAAAAGGCAACGTCGGTAGCGCACTCTGCCAAGGTCTAAGCAAAAAGCATGAAACAAAGTTTGGCCACCGAGACCCAGTAGAACCAGTCGCTGACGCAGCAAAATGGGGAGAAATAATCATACTTGCCGTGCCACATGAAAACGCGGACGATGCAAGAGAAGCCATAAAGCCTTACGCCGACGGGAAGGTCGTAATCGACGTTATGAATGCAATTGGACCACACATGGATTTGGGAATAAGTTGCACAACTTCCACAGCTGAAGAAACACAGAAGAAACTGCCCAATTCCCGAGTAGTCAAAGCCTTCAACACCGTGTTCGCAATAAACCAGAGCACCGCAAAGGTTGGCAGTGAACAATTAACCGCTTTCATCGCTGGAGATGATTTGAAAGCCAAACAAACCGTGGCACAATTAACCAAAGACATCGGTTTTGACCCAGTTGATTGTGGACCACTACAAACTGCACGCGCCCTAGAATCTATGGGAAATTTGATAATCAATTTAGCCTTCAAGTACGGAATGGGAAACAAGGTGGGCTACAAACTGGTAAAAGGCTAAACGCAAATTTTCATTCTTTGATGGTGATACTGCTTTATTGAAATTTTTCTACCCGAACGGTTTGGTGAAACAACATTTGGCACCAACCCTGCTAAACGTTGGCTTTTCAAAAACACTGCAAAGAACCGAAAAAACTACCCAAATCGACAACGTAGAATAGAAGTTGTTGTTGCAATTGTTGTTGCAACCCGCTCCCTCCACACAAGTTGCAACAATCAACCAATCTAAATATACCCAAATCAGAAAGCCAGAACCCAAGAGAACAACAACAAACGATTTTCCAAAATTTCAGACTGTTGTTCTACCAACCAAAAAAACAAGAATTCTGAGTTTTCCCCAATGAAAAAAAACCAAGTCGGACACAATATACGTTTTATAAACCATAAAGTTTAAGGGTAAATGTTTGTTTTAGGTTGCGAGTATTCTATCTTTGAGGTTTGTGGTTTGAGCACCAAAATGGAAACAATCGAAGAACGGAAAGCGGAAGTTCTTATAAAACTAAGAAAATACAAGCTTATCGAAAAAGAAAAGTTTGAAGGCGCATACGCCTATATCATCGACATTCCACAGGACAAAGAGAAAGCTATCGTTTGGTGCATTCTAGGTGAAGCCACGGTCGGCATAGCAGCTATGAACACCCTTTACAAGGTCATGAAGGAAAAAGAACTTGACCGCGCTATCGTGGTCACAGAAGGACGCTATACCCACGCCGTTAAACTGGGTGCAAAGAAGAAAAAAGTGGAGTTACTGCCCAAGTCATTCCCAGTTTTCGACATCTTTGAGCATGCACTTGTCCCATTCCACGAAATCCTCAGCGAAAAAGAAAAGAACGCACTTCTTGTACAGTTTAAAGTCAAACCCTACCAAATGCCACAGATCAAGTCAGGTGACCCAGCTGTTAAAGCGATAGGTGCAAAACCTGGCGACATCCTGAAAATCACAAGAAAAAGCACAACTGCCGGCGAACACATAACATACAGGTATGTAGTAGAATAAAAAAAATTATTTTGCAATCATAATTTCTGTTGACTTCACGATTGCAGAAACTTCATCTCCCACTTTAATGTCCAATTCTTCAATAGCTTCTTTAGTAATTACCGCTGTAACAGTCACCGGCATCTTAATTTCAACCTTAACTTTCCCAGTTATAATTCCTTTTTCGACAGCAACTACTTTTCCTTTAAACTGATTACGTGCACTTAACTTCAAACCTTTCACCTCCAAACATCCAGGATTAGACAAAACTCTATCCAAATAAATCTCCGCTTGCTTATACTCAAACAGCAAACTTTTGCCTAAATCAGTCAGTTTTGTGCCGCCTCCGCCAGATTTGCCGCCCTTGTGAGTATCAACAATCTGCTCTTCCAAAACTGTTTGAATTTCATGTATGTAGTTCCAGACGTACCGGTAAGACATACCTAACGTCTCGGCCGCCTTAGAAATCGAGTTTTCTTTATCTATTGTTTCGAGGATTTCTGCTCCGCCTTTGCCGATTAGGGGTTTTCCTTTGTATTCAAGCCAGGCTTTGCATGAGAGCGTATGTTTTTTGTTGCTAAGCATTCTAATTATGCTTATGTGGTAAAAGCCATATAAAGGTACTCAGCAGGACTTTTTCTTTAGTAGTTGCAGCGAGCAATTGCTATTCACAACAACTAACAGGCTACGCCAAATATTGAGTTTTACCTTGCTTGCTTTTGGGCTTTTTATTGCGGAAGAAATAAATCGATATAAACGCTGTAGCCCAATGATTGATGAACAATTCCAATTTATCCTTCTGTATGGATATTTGATGTCTGCGCAGTTTGCGACAAAAGGGAAAAACTGGATGTTTAACACACATTGGAAGGTATTCAGAAATGGGCAAGCTTGGTCGTAAAGTTTACTGTGAATTTGATAAAAATGTTAAGTGTATTCTTTTAATCAAAGGACATAAAAGATGCGTTTTTGACGAAACCACTGAAGGGCAACGTGAAAAAGGTGAACGGCAACTAGGCGTCTGCGCTTTGCTGCCTCAATCAGAACGGGAGCATTTCTTAGCTACAATGAAAAAAGAAGGGCTTTCCAATTTTAAAAGTTGGAAAGATTAGGGCTATGGTGTCTTCAGAAGTCTAGTTCGCCTTTGATGAATTTGCGGGTTATTTCGCTTTTAGGGTTCAAAAAGAAATCCTCTGGCTTGGCAACCTCCACTATTTCGCCGTCGTGAATGTGGACTATTTCATCAGCCATTCGCCTTGCTTGGTTGAGATTATGAGTAGCCATAACAATGATTCGTTGACTGCTTTTTTTGCCAATTATTGCCTTCTCAATTATGGTTGCACTGTTTGGATCAAGGTTTGCTGTGGGCTCATCCAAAAACAAAACATTCGGGTCAAGCAGAAATGCTCTTGCTAATGCGATTCTTTGTTGCTCGCCCCCTGATAGTTTTTTTGCTCGTCTCTTTTCGAACCCTGAAAGCCTAACCGCCTGAAGTGCTTCAGGTATTCTCTTGGCAATTTCCTCTTTTGGGACCCTTCTTATTTTAAGCCCGTATGCCAAGTTGTCGTAGACGTTCATTGTGAACATGATGGTTTTCTGAAAAACCAGAGTTGAAATGTGGCGCAAGGTTTTCGCATCTGTGTTTTGGTTGTTGAAGAGGATTGTTCCGCTGTCAGGGTTCTCTAAGCCAGATAGGATGCGCATAAGGGTGCTTTTTCCAGCACCGTTGACTCCGAGGAATACAATTATTTTGCCGCCTTCCATTTCTAATGAAACCGAATTTAACGCCTTAACGCTACGGTAACATTTTTTGATATCGGATAGTTGGAGATTAATGCTCACTTCTAACCTCCGAATAACCCTTTCCACAAAAGAATTTTCTAATTTCGCTACGTTCATCTTTGACCCGTTCAATCAGGCTTACGGTTAATGCCAGTGCAACTACTATTGCCATAAGGATTACACCATATGCCATAGCAATGTCGAAGAATCCGCGGTTTAGGTCAAGAGCGATAGAAGTGGTTAAAACTCTTGTTTCACCCGCTAAACTGCCACCTATGATGGTTGCTATTCCGAGTTCACCAAATCCTCTGTTGAAAGCTGAAGTAATGGAAAGAATCATGGACCAGATAGTTTCGCGAATAAGTGTCACGTTTGTTCTTAAAGCCTGATGCGCCAAAGGTTTTTGCAAGATCTCTCAGCTGAGCATCAGCATTGCCTAGAGCGTTAGCGGTGAAACTGACGATTATTGGGGTAACAAGTATTGCTTGCCCGATTGCTATTCCGTTGAGTGTGTACATAAGGTTTAGGAAGCCGAATTCTCCCTGTCGTGACCAAAGCAAAAACAGAAGCAGTCCAAGAGCCACTGTAGGGATGCCGATTAAAGCATTGAAGATGCCTTTGATGATCCATTTTCCTCTGAAATTGTATAGACCTATAGCTACTGCGAGGGGAATACTCCACAGACACGACATTAGAGTTCCTAAGCCTGAGCAACATATATTGTTCTGTAAATGGTTGCGTATACTTCAGGGTCTCCGCTTGCGATTAAACTAAGTGCTTGCTGGAAAGCTCCAACGATAATATCAGCCATGCATATCACAAAGAAAATAAAGGAAATAAAATTTTAGTTTTTCCTAACTTTATGTCCTGTTGACTTTACTGCTGCTTGGAGTTGTCATTGCTTGCGCGAGTGCAATTTTTTGTTTATCAGCAACGTAGTAGTTTGGAGTGCTTATCGAAATGTTGGCATTGAAGTTAGCCACTGAAGTCATATGTCGCTGAAAAGAGGTCGCCTGCATTGTAGCGGTATTGTGTTGGGCATTCGGTTCCACTTGCGCTTATTACTGGTACTGTATCAGAGCTCATATAGGCGTAGCTCTTTATCCAGCCTAACACCGTATCGTTGGAAACAGCGCCACTGGCTAACGGTACAAACGGAGTAAAAAGCGATTGGTTGTAGACTGTTACACCATAGTTACCGATCAACTGTTGACCTTCAGGAGACACCAAGTAGTTAACGAATAATAGAGAAGCGGCAAAGTTTGTATTTGTTAGAGCAGCGTTTCTGGGATCGTCAATTATTGCGCTGTATACGTTTAGCAAGGATTGTTGTCCTTGGACTAGCACTTTCAGCTGAATATCACCCCGGTAGAATAAGATAGGTACGTTCCTGTGTCTGCAATAGTATATCCACCAATGCTGCCATAGTAGTTTGTTGCCAGTAACGTTTGTCCCATTCCTGTTCCAGTAGATTTAAACCATGAACCGTTCAATGTTGTATTTGTGAGTCCAGTATAGTTATAGCCTGCGGCTGTCCAGAGGGATATCTCTTTTGTGTTTGTTCCAGACGCATCGTTTCTCGGAGAACCAAAGAACATTGCTCCTAGGGGTTTGTGCTGCGGTGTAGATGTTTACTAAGGCTTGGCTTACATTAGTCAAACCGCTGATGTGTGCGGGGTCACTTGCTGGTCCAACAATTACGAAGTAGTTGTATGCGATTATTTTGCGGTCTACACCGTAGCCGCCCTTGAGGTAGGTCAATTCTTGAGAGGGAGAATGAACCAGTAGCATGTCTGCGTCGCCTCTTTGCGCTTGAGCTATGGCAGCGCCGGTTCCTAATGCAATGAAATTGACAGTTATCCATGGGTATTTGGCTTGGAATGCGTCCTTAAGATCGTCTTTTACAACTGTGCCGTTCTTTAGGGTTTCAGGAGTATCTTCGAGTCCTGTGTCGTAAA
>CAVYRC010000007.1:0-489888 GCA_963770845.1 Candidatus Bathyarchaeota archaeon
CATGAGGATCAAAATTCATATTATAATTGACCGCCTGGCAGATGAGATTTCAGAGGGGCGAGGCAGTACATAGCCCAGCCCATATATTGACTTTGGAACTGTAAATAATCATCCTGGTCAGTACGGAAGTGTTTGAATACCTGTTCATGATCAGGGTGGTTGGGATTTTCTTCAAGCCAACGTATCAGTCCATACCAACTATCCGAAATGTACCTGTCCCAGTCATCGCGGCTGGAACGGATGATATATTCGAGTTCAAAGCCTTCGTTTCGGGTAAATTGAGCCAGTTCTGGTTCCGTGTGTGTAGTTGTCTGTTTTTGGGCATATTGCGGATGTACTTGATTGCTAAGCCAGTGAGTTTCACCGATGCCGAGGCGTCCATTCTGATGCACGGCCCGCTTCATCGCCTGGATTGTCTGCTGGAAGCCGCCAAAAACAAAAGTTGACCCAATACATGTTGCGGCATCGAAAGCCCCCTCTTCGAACACGTAGTCAGCCCCGGGGGAGCATACGATTTCGATTTGGCCCGACAACCCTCTCTTGACCAGCTTATCCCTGGCCCGGTCGCAGAAATCCCTGGATATATCGATGCCAATACCGGTAATACCGAATTCCTCAGCCCAGAGAGTGAGAGGTTCGGCACAACCACAACCGAAGTCGATAACTCGACTACCTTTTTTCAACTTGAGCAGTTTGCCGAGTTGGATGATTTTTTCAGACGTAGAAGGGTTGAGTATCTCCATATAGCGGTGTGAGATGCTCATAAGGTCAAAGAATTCCGTGATTCAAGCCTCCTTCAGGAAATGGTGACTTCATTATAATACCAGCCATTAATGACATTTAATGCTCCCTCTATCTGATGAACTTAACTATACGGACAATTGGCGATTAAGGATGCGGTAATAATAAAGTATTTGGCGGCTGCTTTTTTGTTCCATTGTGTTTCGCTTTTTAGTCATCTGCACAAAGAAAAGAAGTGCTTGCGAGTGACACCTCGAGGCCAGAAGGGGTTCAAATCCCACCCCCACGTATAATCAAACATGTCCCTTTGGTATCTGACGGCGACGTGACCAAACGTGGCGAAACGGTACTTTCAAAATCTCGCAGCAGAACACAACACGGACGCATCTTTCAGAAATAACAAAGAGTCATTATACCTTTTGCGGGAGAAGTTGTTGTTGCAATTGTTGTTGCAACTGCACGCCGCGCATGGGTTGCAACAACCAGAATTCAAAGCAGAATATAGCAACTTACTCTTCACTTCTGTTAAGTTTTCAAAGTCAGAGCAATAGGTCTCCGCCGAACGTGGTTATGGGTTGATTGGGGAAATTTTAAAATGTTAAACATTAAAGTATGCTATTGTTGGGAACGTTGAATTGGGGACAAAAAGTTTCAGAGCATTCTTGGGCGAGCACTACCAATTCATCGGGGTTCTAATCGGCGCCTTCATCATCTTAGCGTCTATGGGGACCTACACTAATTGGGATGCCCAGACTGAGTTTGAAGCTGCCACAAGCGTAGTTACAAAGGGTTTCCCCTACGTCACTACTGGACTTATGATTGATCAAGCACCCTTAGCGTTCTACATGACAGCGCCAATTCTACATCTCTTCGGCTTGTCGTATGTGAACGCTGTGAGTTTTGTAACTGCATTGGGGCTTGGAAGTGTTGCCCTCGTTTACATCTTAGGCACTCTGCTGTATGGAAAACGAACGGGTTTGGTGGCTGCGGCGTTGTTTGGGATGGTTCCATGGCAGGTGTTCATGGCAAGAATCTACCTGATTGACGCTCAATACCTGTTTTTGGGTTTGATGTTCCTGATTTTTGGAGTTTTGGCGGTTAAGTGGAACTCTGAGAAGTGGCTTGCCGTTTCGGGATTATTGTTCGCTTTAGCGTTTTTGACTAAGCTGTTTGCAGTTTTTCTGTTGGTTCCCCTCTTGCTTTTGGTTTTGGTTAAGGGAAAAGAAAGCGGTTTCAATCTTACGCCAAAGAAAGTGCTGATTTTCCTGATACCATCGTTTATTCTGCAGGCTGTGTGGTTTGGCGGGTTTGCCAACCAGAATTTTTTCGGAGTTTACGTGCCAAGCGACTTCACGCACCCAGATCTAATCATAAATCCAGCTTTGGTCTTTTTGCCCCGAATTTTTGTCGAGAGCGCAGGATGGTTTTTGCCTGCGGCTGCTGTTTTCTCTTTGGTATTAGCGGTCTCTTTTAGGCGCTTGTTTGCCAAAACTTTGTGGTTGGATGCTGTTTGCGCCGTAACCATTCTGGCAATCGTCGGGGTGGATCTGGGTTTAGTGTTTGGAAGACATTTGCTAGTGCCCTATGTTAGCGCTTTCAAATACAACTATGCGGCTTTGCCGTTTCTGTGCTTACTTGCGGCGTCTTTGGCTGATAAAGGCAGGTTGCTGGTGGGTTCGGTGGGCAAAAGAAAGGTGAAGTTGCTTCTTGCCGGGTTTGGTCTAACTCTACTGTTTGCTTCGTTGGTGGAGAGTGTGGTGTTTCTTAATCATTCAGAACCTTATCCGCTGATTGATTTCAAGGTCGATTACGTTGGGCATTATTTCCCATTCAACGTTTTCACGCCTGTAAGCAGCTATTTCCAAACATGGCACTATGCCGCGGTTTCTTTGATTGTTCTCAGCTTAGCAGGTCCTTTCATAGTTAGCGCTCTAAAGAGCGACGCCATCAATTTTGAGGGAGTAAAAAAGAAATTTCTTTCGAAGAGCATAAAAAGAGAAAGCATAGAATATGTGAACAACAGCTGATTAAGATGGCTAACGATTCTCCAAGCGGCAAAGCATGTGTGGTACTTCGGGAGGTAACCAAAGACTACATTGGCCTTCGCGCTTTAGACCGCGTGTCTTTTGAAATTAAAGAAGGAGAAATCTTTGGGTACATTGGCCCCAACGGTGCGGGAAAAACAACTACCTTGAAGATTCTGGTTGGGTTAATCAACGATTTTTGGGGAGAAGTCCAAATAGGCCAATACCAGTTGCCAAAGCAGAAGCTTGAGGCGCACAAGTTGCTTGGGTACCTTCCTCAAAGTGTGGCTTTCCAAGAGTGGCGAACCGTTAACCATGCGCTTAAGACGTTTGGAAAACTTTCTGGACTTACCGAAGCAGAGGTTGAGGATCGCATCCCCAAAACCCTGGAGTTACTGGGCTTAGCGGATGTGCGGCACAAAAAGATTTCTCAGCTGTCCGGCGGCATGACCCAGAAAGTTGGTTTAGCACAGGCGCTTTTACATGACCCCAAACTTTTAGTTATGGATGAACCGTTAGGCGGACTTGATCCTTTGAGCCGCCACCAATTCAAGGAGATTGTTCTAAAACTCGCAAAGGGCGGCACGACAATCCTGTTTTCGTCACATATTCTAAGTGATGTTCAAGATGTGGCTGACCGAATTGGAATTCTTAACCGAGGGAAGAATAAAGATGGTTGGCTCCATGAATGAGCTAAAGAATCAGCTTTACAGCCAAAAAATCGTCGAAGTGCTCCTCTCGTACGCGAGCGATAAGTGGCAGATGCTTGGCACGGTTAAGAATGTGAGTAAGGTTGAACAGCCTTCGCCGGGCAAAGTTTTAGTTTACCTTCAAGCGGGCGCCGACGACGACCAAGTCCTCAACGACATTGTCAAAAAAATAGTAGAACTGGGCATTCGAATAAGTAGCATAGGTATGTTGTCGCCTTCGCTGGATGAAATCTACCTTAACTATGTTCAGAAGGAGGAGAAGGCATGAAGCTACAGTTACTCTACGTTGACGAGTTGCGGGGCTTCTACAAGTCCAAGGTGATGCTTTTCCTCTGGATAGGCTTGCCCATCGTTGCTCTCCTGTTCCGCTTCATACAGGTCAGCACCACGGGACAAGAAATACCCTTCACAGTTATCTCTGCTCTGATAGTTTCAAGTCTAGCCGGAACCCTGGCTGCAGTGATGCTTGCGGTCTCCATAATTAACGAGAAGAACAGGCATGTTTACGAGTTGTTCCTGATAAGACCATTAAAAAGAAGAGACATAATGCTCTCCAAATTCCTCTCCGTCTACACTTGTGTTGCAGTTGCAAGTCTAATAGCTATCTTTGTGGGTGTAGCTGCAGATTACTTTACCTCGGGTACACTCGCTGCAACGGTCTCCAAAGACATCGCTCAGTCCTTAGCCATAAGCCTCTCCATGGTTGCAGTGAGTTGCTCGGCAGGCGTACTAATCGGCGTCGCCGCGCCATCAGTGCTCGTCGGAGCCATACTAGTCATCTACGGAGGAAACCAAATATCCGTCATCCCACTAGTTCCCACATTACTCAACCTGCCTCAAGCAGACCTGTTCACCATTGGTTTAGCGGCGGCAGTCTCAGTTGCCCTTCTTACGGTAGCTGTCGTATTGTTTGAAAGAAAACAGTTTTGAGGACAGTCTCAGTTTTTCTTCTTCGGCAAAACGAATATGACAATCGAAACTATCAGCAGAAAGCTAAGAGAAAGGAATAATCCTGCATAATGTAGGCTAGTTGCAAAGATTACGCCGCTGACTATTGGCCCAATCGTTTGTCCAACATCCATCATAGTTGACAAGAACCCCATCGAAGCGCCCACCAAAGTAGCTGGCACCAAATCGGCCACCATAGGCGAAGTTGATGACAACACCGTAGCAAAAGAAACCCCATAACCAACTGATAACAAAAGTAGCAGAGGAAACTGCGTTGTGAAAGGGATTGCGGCAACTAAGACAGTGCTGGCTACGATGCCTGCCAATATTGGTTTATTCCTGCCCATCTTATCTGAGATTCTGCCGATGAGCGGTCGGGCAACAACAAGCGCCACTATCTCGCTGCCTGTTATGATTCCTACAGAAAAAAGATCCAACTTCACCACGTCAGTTAGGTATCCAACTAAGAAGAACTCGACTGAACCAAACACATAGTACTGGGTTGCCTGAACAAAGCTGACTCCTAAAACGCTGGTATTTTTGATTATAGTTAACCAGCCGCTGAATATTTTTCTGGGCGACTTTACCTCAGACGCGAGTTCGGTTGCAGATGTTCTTTTCTCAGCCAAGAAAAACAGGGCAATGACAAAAGCGGTTATTCCAGCGATGCCGACTGAAACATAAAGGGTAAAGAAGCTTTTGCTGGTTGCAAACAGTATGTAGCCGCCTAAAAACGGCGCCGCAGCTCTGCCTACGGCGCTGAAAGAATTAAAAAGTGAAATGCGTTCCCCACGATTGGCTGGAAACAGCGTTGCAATTGTGGCTTCAGCCACAGGCATGAAGATTGCTGTTGCAAACCCATGGAAAAAACGCACAAGCGCCAGCGTCCACCAAGAATTAACCCCTAAATACAAAAAAGGTGCAGAAGCAAAAACAAAGGCAGCAAACAAGAGGACTTTTCGTCTGCCAAACACATCGGAGAGCGACGCTGCGGGTAAACTGACTAGTATGCCAGGGATCGTTGAGGCAGAAGCCACTATACCCAGCAAGTCGTCAGGTGTTCCTAGGCTGGTGGCGAAAGGTTTTAACACAGGATTCTTCGACATGGTTGAGCTAAGGATCGCAAATAAGCCCATTATACAAATTATTAGAAAAAAGGCTCTTTGAGTCCATTTACTTCTAAGCATGCCACAATCAAAATGAAAGCGTGATCAAGAACTATTTTTTGTTTGCTGTCCTGTGAAAAGTAGTGATTTATTAGTGGTGCTTTATTTTTGTTTAAGAGTTAATTGTTGAAGGCAAGAAATTGAGCATTTTTACAAAAATCCGGCGAAACGAATATTTCAAGTCAGCAATGGTTATTCTACTAATCATCGCAGTAGTTTTAGGAGTTTTCTTTGGAGTCCAAATCGCCCTAGGCACAGCAGTTCCAATAAGAGTAGTAGAAAGCGGCAGCATGAGTCTTCCTCTTAATCACATATCTGGACCGCCTTATTCTTGGAACGATTTCATGCTAACCTTAGAGCACCCCTTTGACCGGACCCTCGACACAGGCGACATAATAATTATTCAAAAAGTTAACCCCAAAGACTTGAATACCAATTACCCAAACAGCGACATCATAGTTTACCAGAAGCCTTCGGATCCCTCGGATACCCCCATAGTACATCGCATAGTCGCAGTCGACAACATCAACGGCACCCTTTACTTCCAAACCAAAGGAGACGGAAACCAACAACAATGGCCCGCCATACCACTAACTTCAATGTACGATTCAAACAACAATGTCTACAATGGGCATGGACAAGGAGTTCCACAGAATCTCGTCGAAGGAAAAGTGATTCTACGCATACCATACTTGGGCTGGATCACATTATTTTTGAAAAACAACTCATGGGGGCTACCACTAATCATCGCCCTTATACTCTTGTTGGTAATTGTAGAGTTCGTTATTCCAGTGCTCAGAGGAAAAAAAGAGACATCACAACAAAAGACGGAAACAAAAAATATGAAAAACCAGAATTTAACAATAGAATTCAGCTAAGTCTGACAGGACTATTGTTTGATTTTTTCGGGCAAAGAAGCTGGTTTATTAATGCTGTTTCTTTTTTCTATAGGAACCAACAACTACAGGTAGAACATTGAGCATAATCACAAGAATCCGGCGAAACGAGAACGTTAAATCGGCAATCGTTATCGCAGTGATCATCGCTATGGTTTTAGGGGTCTTCTTCGGTTTACAACTGGCTCTCGGCACGTCTGTTCCAGTCAGGGTTGTGGAAAGCGGCAGCATGTGCGTTCCCTACGACGCCGCCTGCAACGGCTGGAGCCATCCTTTCGCTCAAACCCTACATGTAGGCGACATAATAATCATCCAGAAAGTCAACCCCGAAGACCTAAACGCCAACTACCCCAACAGCGACATCATCGTCTACGAAAACCCAACCAACCCAACATCCACACCAATCGTTCACCGGATAGTAGCAACGTACACAGTCAATGGCACAATCTACTTCCAAACAAAAGGCGACGGCAACCCTAGTGACTAAGTGGCCTTCGCCGCCAAGTGCTGGAGATTACGATTCTCACACGCTTTGGCAAACTGGACAAGGTGTCCCTCAGGATCTTGTGATAGGTAAAGTCGTTATGCGTATTCCATACTTTGGCTGGATTACTCTTTTCCTAAGAAACAACGCTTGGGGGCTACCGGTGGTTATTGGGCTTATACTGTTGCTTGTGGTTTTTGAATTCGTTATTCCCCTAATTAAGGATAAAACAAAGAAGCCTGAAGATACAGAGAAGAAAAGTTCTAATGAAGAACCGTCTACGCTACCAGGGCAGCAAGATATTAAAGAGGTAGCCTAAGGTCCCCATTCTCATCTAACTCCCAGTACGGATTGTAGGCAACTTCAATCAAGTGACCATCGGGGTCCTTGAAGTAGCCGCTGTATCCACCCCAGAAAACCTTCTGAGCCCACTTAACAACAGTTGCGCCCAACTTTTCCACTTCAGCTAACACTGTATCTACTTCTGCCTCGCTTTTTGCAAGATAAGAAAGGGTCACTCCGGAAAAGCCGCTACCTGCCTCATCAACCGTGGCATCTTCAGCAAGAAGTTTTCTTGGATACAAAGCTAAAGCCATTCCGCCAAGAGAAAACAGCACCAAGTCCCCGGTGCTCTGAGCGGATTTTTTCCATCCGAGCCCTTTCTCATAAAAATTAACCGCTCTCTCCAAATCTGTTACGCCAAATGTTATCAAAGTCAGTTTCTGTCTCATCCCATAACCTTCGAGACAAAATAAGGCTGAGTTGGCTAAAGAATTTTGTTAACTGCTTACTACAAAAAAGAGGGATTACATAAGTAAGCGATTGACGAAGTCTTGGCATTTTGCATCTACGTCGCTGCCTGAAACCACCTTTACGGTGGCACTCAAATTTACTGTGCTGCCACTGGGAAGAGGAGCAACTTCATTTTGGACCAAAGTTGAATTGGAGTCATCGATTTTAACGCTACCAAAACCGAACACACCAACTATTGCGGTTACTGGTGGATTGAAAGCATCTAAGTAAGATTGTACACTGCTTGCAGATTTGCCCTGCATAGATTGGACCACCCACTACAATTACGTTATAGCCTGTGATGTTTGCTGCGGTAGAGCTTTTGACACCTGCTAAAACAACATTATAGCCTGCAGTTTGCAAGTCATAGCCAATCTTTGTTGCAACGTCTTTTGCGCCGCCGCTAAGACCTGGGTCATAGACAACCATTGCTTGCCCGATTGGAGCGCCATTAGGGAGCGGGTGTGTATCTGTGGCTAAGCTGCCTGCAACATCCAGAAATACTATACCTAAGCTGGATACTCCAACGATTATTAGCAATGCAAAAACTGCTATGATTATTTTTAGGATTTTCCTCATTTTACTCACTTAGTTGCCTATGTTGAACTTATAGGATAAAAATCCTACGTTTGAAAAATTGACAAAAAAGCTATTGTCTTACCTTAATCGCTAGCTCTTTGGTCCATGTGCGGATTTCTTCCCAATCACGCAACTCGTACACACCAGAGGGCGACTCTTTGAAGCCATCCTTTTCCAGCTGCGGTTTAAGGAAACCTACGGTTTTTCTTGTAATTATGTTCATTTTGTTGAAGTCTAAAACGCCGCCAAAGAAGCCTAAGCTTATCGGTTGAAGATTGTACTTGGTGACTTTGTCTTCGAGTTCCATCTTTCGAGTTTTTTCTAGTTCTTCTGTTTTTCCTTCCCGCTCAGTGACTGTTTTCATGGTTGAAATAAAAAGCGCAACCTTTTTTTGTGCAAATTCTTTTTGGAATCTTTTCAGGAAATCTTCAGCTTCACCTGTCCACCTTCCGAATTGCATGCCGCTGCCAACGATAATAAGCTCATAGGGCGAGATGTCTTTGATTTTCTCTTCTTTCGCATTTACGACTTTAATATCAAAACCCTCTGACTGGAGGACTTTTGCAATTTCTGCAGATGTGCTAGCGGTTGCGCCGTACCGTGTGCCATAAACGATTAGAGTTTTCATCCTATTTCACTTCCCTTTAAGAATCAGCCTTTGAAGGCTGCTTGAGGCTTAACGCGAAAGCTTCTGCCTGTTTTAAATCATCTTCGTCGGGATGCCCCTTCTGTATGCCGCCAAAAATCTTTAGAGCCCCATAAGTGTCAAAGCCCGCACAATTAAACTCTCCAACAATGTTGAAGCCTTTGGATTCAAGTGCTTCTCGAAGTTTCTTGTGGAATTTAGGTCCATTGTTTGCTTGACCGCTGGTGGAGAAGATGAATGCTTTCTTGTTTGTCGCTTTGGGTAACTTGTCGGTAAAGTCAAGCATATCTTTGTAGTGATTTCCAAAGGAAATTCCTGAACCAAAACCCACGAGGTCAAAATCGGAGAGTTCATTTGGGTCAACTTCAGTTGGCGATTTTACTTGAGCTTCAAGTGTTTTGGCGAACACTGAAGCGATTTTTTCAGTATTTTTGTGGTGATAAGAAAAACAGATTATTAGCGTTTTCATAACTGACACAGACATTTGAGTTGAGTCAGTTAACCTATTATGTTTTTTGGCTATAGTCTTGATTGACTAGAAATCAGTTTATATATTGAACTGACCTATTTTTTATAGGGATAATTTTGGCTTCTCAAAAACTTTTAGACTTTTTAAACAAGGGCATAGCCCGCGAACTCCAAGTCAGCATCCAATACATGTGGCAACATGTTCAAGTTACAGGCACCGACGGCGTCATCGTAGAGGACATTTTCCGAAAAACCGCAATCGCCGAAATGAAACATGCCGAACGACTAGCCGAACGCTTAGACTACCTCAACGGCGTAGCCACAACCAAACCTGACCCAATTTTCGTGCGCGGAAGCCTAATCGAAATGCTCAAACAGAATGAACAGGACGAAGAAAAAGCCATCACCCTCTACAAACAGGCAATTCAAGTGGCAGCCGAAGAAGGCGACTACACCACTAGGCGGTTGCTGGAAGAAATTTTGGCGGAAGAAGAAGACCACATAAACACATTCGGCAAACTCCTCGTCGGCATGACTGAACCGTTTACTCAACCAGGAACATCACAAATAGAATAGCACCTATCAATACCTATATCAATCGGGGAACCGCCGTTTCCTCAGTGGTTCACAGTTGGATACTTCAGGATCTTTAAGATGCCCCGTCTGCGGAATTCAAATCGATTTAGAGAACCTACAAACAAGAATTGAAGTGGCAAGCGATAACTTCGGCGGAAAAAAATACAACTTCTGCAGCGAAAACTGCCGACGACATTTCCAGGAAGATCCACGAATAGCATATTTCTCCATGGAAATAGGAATATCCAGCAGCATGCCAACCTACAGCGGCGGCTTAGGCGTCTTAGCAGGCGACATCGTTAAATCCAGCGCAGACTTACGCCTCCAAATGGTTGCCATTACCATGGCAAGCAGAAAAGGCTACTTTAGACAAAAACTAACCCCACAAGGCGATCAACTAGAATTTCCCGACGAATGGGACCCAGCTAAAACCCTAACACTTATGCCCAAAAAAGTCACCGTAAACATCGAAGGACGCACAGTTAAGGTGCAAGCTTGGCTCTACGAATACCAGAGCATCACAGGCGGCATGGTGCCCATTCTCTTTTCTAGACACAGACATGGAAGAAAACGCCCCCGAAGACAGAAGAATAACAGACTCATTGTACGGCGGCGACAAACGCTATCGACTCAAACAAGAAATCGTTCTTGGCATAGCCGGAACTAGAATGCTAAAAAACCTGCCATTCAAAATCAGAAAGTACCACATGAACGAAGGCCACTCGAGTCTTTTAACACTTGAACTCCTCAGAGAAAACAATATGGATGAAGAAAAAGTTCGAAACCTCTGCGTCTTCACCACCCATAGCCCAGTCGAAGCCGCCTTCGACCAATTCACGTATGAACTGATTAAGCAAGTCCTAGGCGAAGAATACTTGCTGGCGGATATGAAGCAGTATGCGGGCAACGAAAACCTAAACATGGCTTATCTCGCATTGAACTTAAGCAAATACGTCAACGGTGTCTCATTAGCACATGTGGATTACTCCAGAAAGCTCTTTCCAGGTCGCTATATTCGAGCAGTCACCAACGGCGTTCACTCTTACACATGGACAAACCTGTACTTTAGGCAACTCTTTGATAAGTACATCCCAGGCTGGACTAACGAACCTATACTGCTTGGAAAAGCCAGCGAAATCCCCAATCGAGAAGTCTGGGACACGCATACTAAAGCGAAAACAGACCTGTTAATCGCCGTTGAAAAAGCCAAAGGTATAACACTGGATCCAGAAGCACTAACAATTGGTTTTGCGAGAAGAGCAACGGGATACAAACGCGCAACATTGATTTTCTCAGACCTTCATAGGCTTAAAGAAATTAACCGAAAAGAAAAATTTCAGATGATTTTCGCCGGAAAGGCCCATCCAAATGATACCGGCGGCAAGGACCTCATAAGGCAAATCCACGACTACGCAACTAAACTCAAAGACGAAATTGACATAGTTTATCTTGAAAACTACAACATGGAAACAGCAGCCAAACTTACCTCAGGCGTAGATGTCTGGCTCAACACGCCCCTGCCGCCAATGGAAGCATCTGGAACCAGCGGCATGAAAGCTGCCCACAACGGTGTCATAAACTTTAGTGTTTTGGACGGTTGGTGGACGGAAGGCTGCATTGAAGGTGTGACGGGCTGGGCAATCGGTCCACACCCCAGAGAGCTGTTAATCGAGAGTGAAAGAAGGGAAGCAGAACTCCAAGACCTCTACAGCAAACTTGAGTACTTAATTGGTCCAACATTCTACAGGCAAAAGGACATCTGGATTACATTGATGAAGAACTCTATCGCAAAAATTGCTTACTACTTTCAAACACAGTGGGTAATGCGAAGATACATCACAGAAGCTTACCTGATCTGATATGCTGAGGTAACCTTCTGTAGGTGTTAGACCGTGTAAAATAAAAAAAGGCTGCTAAAGCATTTTTTCCCTTTTTTGTTCTTATGTCTAGTTTGTGTAGCACAGTGAGTTGTCATAGTAATCTCTTGCTACGCGAATCAGGTTCTGGTCTTGCGACAGCATAGCGGATTCCTCGACCCAGTCGGAGACCGTGATCAAAGTTTTCAGGTCGGAGATAAGTAACGTAACAGGGCAGCAGAGCTGGCGTACATCACCTAACCCTTTGAAGTCCTCGGTCTTTAGCATTTCTTCAGTCATGGCTATGTTAAGTTTGATTCTGCGCTTTTCTTGTGCTTGCTGAAGCGACGGCTTAAGGTCTTTGAAAAGGGCGGGGTATGAAACAAATAAGGTGACTTCTCTACGTGCCGTTTCAATCAATGCTTTCATCCGGTTTATGAGGTTGTTTTGCCCCCTAATTATGTAGGCAACTTCCAGCTCATCGGATTTTTCGGCGCTTTCATAGATGGGTGAAATCATGTCTACAAGGACGTCGGCTTCTTTTAGTTTCTCATTAAGTCTCTCAGTTAACCGTTGTTTAAGGTTAGCAATTGCCTCCTTTGGAGGTACTGGCCGGTAGATTTTGGGGTTGCCCACTCGAACTGTAAGCATTCCTTTTTCGCTAAGTCCCTCTAACGCGTAGTAAATTTTTGTGTCTGGGATGCCTGTTTCTTTACAAAGTGCGCTTGCTGTCATGGTCGGATGAGTGATTAGTGCAGCATATACTGTGGCTTCATAGGTTGAAAGTTCCAGTTCCTTTAATTGAGCTATCATTCTGTCTCTGGAAGTGGTTTTCGAGATAGACATAGTTTTTCTCCTCTCTTCTGGTAAGGAGTTGTCAGAGAACTGTTAAATAGTTTTCTCCACCATAAAAGGAAGTAGAAGAAAACTAACAGAGGAATAAGATGGAAACCAAAACAAAATTACTAATTGCAGTCGGGGCAGCCGTAGTCGCAAACTGCCAACCCTGCCTAAAAACCCTCCTAAAAAAAGCAAAAGAAAACGCAGTGGAAGAAAAAGAAATCCTCGAAGCAATAGGCGTAGCCAGAGTAGTTCGGAAAAACTCAATCACTCAAATAGACAAATTTTTGGCGGGCATAGCTGGGGCAGAAGAAGCAAATGGCGGTTCTGTAGACGGATGCGGCTGCCTCTAGGCCTGCATTAAAGTAAATTTGAAGGAGGAGGTGAAAACATGGAGAACATAAGTAAAAACGGTATGAACAACAAACTCCTAAACGGCGTAGCTTGGGGTGCATTCTTTGTAGTACTGGGCATCGGCTGGCTCGCATCCATCGCTTACACAATAGATGTCGCTTCATACATAGCAGTCGGCGCAGGCATCATCTTGGTCGCCATCAACTTAGCACGACTCAACATGGGCGTAAGCTTAAGCAAATTCAGCCTCTTCATCGGATTAATCGCTCTCGCACTGGGCGGCGCAGGAATAATCGGCTACTCACTACCACTAATCCCAACAGTAATCGTACTGGTAGGCTTGTTCATAGTTGCCGAGGGCTTACAGAAAGTCACAAGCCCCAAAAAACAGCAAGCATAAATGCACCACAACGGACCTATTTGGTCCCTTTCTAATTTTCTCTTAAAAAAAATTAAAAATAAAGAAAAATTTTAGCGTAGTTTCATGAGGACCATTTCTGCAGCCAACACCATTGGTTCCCATGTTTCGCAGAGCGGCGGTGCATATGCGGTGTCGGCTTTGGCGAGTTCGCGTACAGTCATACCTTTTTGGATGGCGAAGCTTAGGCAGTTTATACGTTGCGTTACTTCTTCTCCGCCTACGACTTGACCGCCAACGATCCGTTGAGATTCTTTTTCGACGATGAGCTTGACTTTGATGGATTTGCCGCCTGGGAAGTAGTCTGCTTTAGTTTTGCTGCTTATTGCTCCGGTGACGACTTCGATTCGGTTACGTGCAGCTGATGTTTCAGTTAAGCCTGTGTTGCCCGCTTCAATGTCAAAGAGCCTTGTTACTGCTGAAGCTAAAACGCCGCTGAACTGGCTGTAGTCGCCTCCAGCGTTTGCGCCTGCAACTTTGCCTTGGCGGACTGCGATTGTGCCGAGTTGTGCACACATTGGTCGGTGCGTGATGATGTTTGGGGCTTCTGCACAGTCGCCGACGGCGTAGACATCTTTCACGTCGGTTTCCATCCTGCCGTTCGTCTTGATTGCTCGTGTCTCGCCTAAAGGTATGCCAGCGTCCACGGCAAGCTTTGTGCTAGCTCGAACGCCAAACGCGCTGATGAATAGGTCAGCTTCGATTTTTTCTCCACCAGCCATAACAGCTGTCACTTTGTCTTCTCCCAAGAATTCTTCGACGCCTTTGCTAGTGAGAATAATCATGCCTTTCTCCTGCAAATGGTCTTGTACCAGCTTAGCCATGTCCGCATCAAGCAACTGGGGAAGAATCTGCGGCAGCATTTCCACTATGGTAACTTTTAATCCTCGCTCCATTAAGCCGACGCCGACCTCTAAACCTATGAGACCAGCACCCATGATTACGGCTGATTTGGCGCCTGCTTTTACGGCTGCATCGATTTTTTCGCCGTCTTCAATACCTCGGAGACTTAGGATACCCTGTTTTTCCTTGCCTTTGAGGGGAGGGGTAAATGAGTCTGCGCCAGTGGCAATTACGAGGCTGTCGTATGGCAAAACTTCAGTCGTGCCTTCTTTGGTGGCGACGGTTACGGTTTTCTCTTTGGTGTTGATGGCGGTGGCTTTTGTCTCATTGCGCAGATTTAGCTTTAGCATTTGGAAATATGCTGGTGGGTAAACGATTAAATCGTGAAAATTTGCAATATGTCCGCCGATGACAAAGGGCAAGCCACAGCGTGAGTATCCAGCGTTTTTCTCTTGAGTAATCAGAGTGATTTCTGCTGTGCGGTCTTTTTTACGTGCAGCTGAGGCGGCTTCAACACCTGAAGCGTTAGCGCCGATAACGACTACGCGTCGCGCCATTTTCCTTCCCCTTTATTTGGATTGGGCTTGGGCTTTATGCCACTCTACGGCTTTGTCAAAGTCCATAAGGTTGGCGAGCTCGGCTTGCAGGTTTGAGGGTTTAACGACGATTAACCAGCCTTTGCCGTAGGGGTCCTCGTTTAGGGTTTCGGGTTTAGATTGGACTTCATCGTTGACTTCTTGGATGGTTCCGCTTGCGGCTGCAACAAGGTCAGAGACTGCTTTCACAGATTCGAGTGTTCCGTATGGCTCATTCTGTTTTACTTCTGTTCCGACACTGGGCAATTCTGCATAGACGATTTCCCGAAGCGACTTCTGCGCATAGTCAGTGATGCCCATGCGGATTTTGTCTCCTTCAACTTTAACCCATTCAAAATCTTTAGCAGAAATAGAGACCTTCTGGTACTTCGTACGATTCAACTTTTACCATGACATGAACCTTCTAAATGTTGCTAAGTTACCAGATTAGCATCCAACATAAAAGGTTTAATCAAGAAGAAAAGGGGTTTAGCGTTCGCGTTTGCCCTCTATCCAATCTTCTGTCCATTGTCGAGCTTGTGAGTCGGGGATTTGGATTGGCGGATGCTTAAACGCATATGAAGGCATGCTCAGGAGCGCGCCTGCGATTTTGCGGTCCAAAGCGATTTTTGCTGCGCGGATAAGGTCAATAACCACGCCTGCACTGTTGGGTGAGTCTTCAACTTCGAGTTTTGCACTGATGGTTATGGGTCGGTCACCGAACGCGCGAGTTTTAATCGATAGGTAGCATATTTTCTTGTTCTTAAGGAAAGGTACGAAATCTGAGGGTCCGATTCTTGTTGGTAGAGGGTAGGGTACGAGGCTGGTGACGGCTTCAGTTTTGCTGATGCGTTTAGATTTAAGACGCCCTTCGACTGTCATGTTTTGAAAGTCGGTGTCTCCGCCAAGGTTCAACTGGTAAGTTTCATCCACAATGGCACCGCGGTCTAGGCAAAGCCTGACAAGTGTACGGTGCAGAATTGTAGCGCCAACTTGGCTTTTGATGTCATCGCCCAAAACTGGCAACCCTGCAGTTTCGAATTTTTTAGGCCATTCTTTGGTTGAGTCGGAACCAATGAATTCAGGCATACAATTCACGAATGCGCATCCTGCGTCTATCGCGCATTGCGCGTAGAATCGGACTGCATCGTGGCTGCCAACTGGCAGGTAGTTGACAAGAATTTGAGTTTTGGTTTCTTTAAGTATTTTAACGACGCTATCTTTTGGGGTTTTTGTGTCGTCGTAGACGTTGAAGGTTTCCCGCATGTGGGGTGCGACACCGTCAAGGATGGGTGCTGGTGAGACTGTGACGCCGAGTTTGGGGACGTCAGAGAATTTTTCGCAGCAGTTAGGTTTTACCCATATGGCTTCGCTTAGGTCCTTGCCAATTTTGTTCTTGTTAACTTCAAAAGCGGCGACGAAGCGGATGTCGCGTATGTGGTAGCCGCCGTAGTTTACATGCATAAGTCCCGGCACGGTTGTGTCTTCTTTTGCGTCTTTGTAGTATTGGGTTCCCTGAATCAGGGCTGAAGCGCTGTTGCCAACGCCAACGAGTGCTACGCGAATTTCAGGCAATAGATAACCATCCGATGAGTTGATTTAGTTATGGCTTAATGTCCACGTACGCTATAACTTTTTCTAAAGAAACCACACTTCGACATTGAAAGCGATTGTTTTTTGCAACAGTAACCCCTAAAACTTGGCGCCGATTTCCAACATGCAAATTAGCTAATTTTACACCATTGCTAACCTACCCCCTTGAGAGTTGATGGCAAAATTATAAAGGGAACGGCGGACACAATTAGGTAGTTATCGGTGAAAAGTTATGAGCGTTGCTGTTACTTATGAACCATTTCAAGAAATTGTGATCATGGAGAAAACCCGTTTCAACAGCCCTGAAGAGATTGCGCGGTTTACTTCAGTGATTGCCGGGGGCAAGTTGGCGGGGTTGTACTGGGTTGACGGTGTAGTTTTTCTGTATTTTCCACTTACAGCTTCAACCGCTATAGTTGCTAAGGAGCTTTTAGAGAAACATAAGGTCTATTGGACTTTTGTGGGGTTTGCGATGATGCCCAAGTACCAGCAGATCATCGAGACTAAAGAAAAGATGATTGTGCCCGTCGTCGAAATAACATCGGACCCAATTCTCAAGTCGGTCGCTAATTGGTTAAAAGAGCTGAAAGAGTAAGCCTCTTTTTTTGAAGGCTTATTTTTGCCTAAGATAGTTTTTACGGGTATTGTTTTTTCGGGCGAGGGCAAGGGCAAAAAATTCGTAGAGTTGCCTTGGTTTAAGCGGCAGGTAGAGGAAAAGCTGGGTTTTTCTCCGTATTTGGGAACCTTAAACCTGCGTTTGCTTGGAAAAGAGGTTGAGAAGCGAGGATTGCTAGAGACCGAAGGGAGCTTGACGGTTGAGCCGCAAACAGGCTATTATTCTGGGCTGCTCTTCAGGGCAACCATAGATGGGTTGGAGTGTGCAGTCGTAATTCCAATTATGCCCAATTATCCAAGCGATGTTTTAGAGGTTATTGCGCCCGTTTACCTACGCAGCAGCCTCAAGGTGGCGGATGGCAGCTTGGTGGCTGTATCAGTTAACGTTTAGGGCCACATGCTTTTTTGAATGCTTCCAAGTATTCGTTTGCGCAGCCGGATTTTTTGAGGTATGAGCCATATGTTACCAATGCTTTCATGGCGCGTGCCGCATCCTCAGGCGATTCAAACGAAGGAACACCGAGCTTATCGAAGCGTGAACGGGTGTAGAGGGCCATTTCTGTTTCTCCGATGTCACACATGACTATGGGCTTGCAATAGCTTTCGGCTATTTTCACTATGCCGTCTATGTATACCTCTCGCAGCCCAGGCATGTGATGAAGCCCAAGAAGGATTATACCACAGATCTGCGGGTCTTGGAACATCAAGTCAGCTGCCATAACAAACATGTCATCGATCACTGAACCGGTTAGGTCCACTGGGTTTGAGGTAGCAGCAATCTTTAGGATGATATTTTGATCTTTAAGTTCTTGGAATTTCTGCAACGTCTCCTCGGAGAAACGTTCCACAGTTAATCCTAAAGCTTCGCATTCGTCAACGGTCATTACACCGGGTCCACCTGCGTCAGTTAAGATGCCAATATTTTTCCCTAAGGCTGGAGGCTGCATGGCTAAGGCTTTGCCGATGTCAAAGAACTCCTCCATGTCTCGTGCCCTGATTATTCCCCCCTGATAGAAGGCTGCATCATAGATTTTGTCTGAGCCTGCGATGGCGCCTGTGTGGGATGCTGCGGCTCTTGCGCCTGCTGCGCTTCTGCCCGACTTGATTATAACGATGGGTTTTTTGCAAGTAACTTTCTTTGCTATTTTGAGGAATTCCCGTCCACCCTTAACATCTTCCAGGTAAACAAGGATGACTTTGGTTTCTTTGTCGTGGAGTAGATAGTGGAGTATGTCGGATTCGGTGACGTCGCATTTGTTTCCGAAGCTGACGAATTTGCTGACGCCCATCTGGCGCCCAGTCAAATAGTCCAATGCTGCAACTCCGAACGCTCCGCTTTGGGTAATCATGGCGATGTTGCCTGGCAGAGGACGAGGCGTTGCGACAACTTCTTCGCCTGTGGTTAGGACTTTGGTTTCTGGCAGAAAAAGGGTGTCGATACCTGTTTTGGAGTAGTAAACGCCAAGGCAGTTGGGTCCCAAAACGCGGATGCCAGCTTTCGCTGCGATGGCTGTCACTTGGTCTTCGAGTTCTTTGTTGCCAACTTCTTTGAAGCCTGAGCTGATGATGATGGCGGTTTTGACCTTTTTGGCTGCGGCTTCTTCCATGACCTTGGGCACAACTGTTGCTGGAATGATAACAACGATTAATTCGATTTCGCCTGGAACCTTGCAGAGGCTTTTGTAACATTTGAAGCCTAAAATCGAGTCTTCGCCGGGGTTGACAGGGTAGAGTTCACCTTTAAAGACACCTCGTTCCTTGTTGGTGGCAAAGTTTTTGAAGATTACGTGACCTGCTTTGTCGACTTTTTTTGTTGCGCCGACAACTGCGACTGAACGTGGGTTAAAGAACGCATCCATCTTCCGAAGTGTTTCTTCCATATTCCATCCCGTCTTTCCGCTATGTGCTTGCAGACCCAGTTTTTATCTGTTGCTCTTAAAGAAGACTCTTTTCTGTCTAACGAGTATTTGTTTTGTGCCGTATTAACCTTCTCAACATATTTTTCTAACGATCACAATGGGTTTGTGCCCGATTGCCTCAAGCATCTCCCAACTAACATCATTAATATCAACCTTGAACCTTGCCGCCATATCCCAAACGGTCGCGCCCGAACCTGGACCGCGGGCTTTGTCGGCGATGTTGGTGATTTTTAGCGCTTCGCTTGCCGAGAGGTTACAGCCAGCAACAGAAAGAGGGGTTGAACTTTTTTTGAATTTAAAAACTCTGCCCACAAGGTAGCTGCTGGAGCCAAGAGAATGAATACCTTTGAGCGGGTTGGGTCTTGGGGTAAAAAAGAAGTTTCGGAATTTGTAGGTTTTGTCGGTATCGGCAATTATTACACATACATTTTTCTGCAGTCGATGTCGGATTTGGTTTTGGAGTCTCTGCCCTAACTCGTCCGCATTCCTTAATGGCAAACTGACGTATGAGTAAGCCAGGTTTGACCCGTCGATTCCACCTTCCGAACCAAACATCAGCGCCTGCCAGAAACCCGCATACTGCATGGCAACTTGTTTGTGACGGCTCCCAGACTCCAAAGGGTAATCCCGCAGTCGCTTCAGCAGTCTCTGTCCAAAACCGCAGAGCATTCCAAGCGGATAACCCCAGATAAGACGCATCCAGAAAAGCACTAAAAACTTAGCCACCAAACTAGGTTTGATGGTGCCTTCATCAACCATGTTTCCCAAGGAGGTTGAAATTGCTTTTTCGGAAACTACAACAAAGTCGCCATCTTCAACCTTGTCCTTTATGGCGTTTAGGATTTTATTAGGGTGGTTGCTGTATGGTTTCCAGTAATTGGTTGAAACCGCCAATGCGATATACCTAGTCATTGATTGGGCACGCTACAACTGGACAGTTCAGGTTTGTCCTAATAAAGGCTTAAACCCAAAGACTCCAGCTCCTAAGCAGCCGTTGCTTTGAGGTTAGAAGAGCGCATATGGGAAGCGTTGACTGTTTTGGTATAGTTTGCCTTTTATGGGGATGGCATGCCCACAGACGGGACATTTCATATCGCTGGTTAGATTCCAGTTAGTGACATCGAAGCTGTTGCGTTTGATAACGGCTGTATCGCAGTTTGGGCAATAAGTGTTCTCTCCAGGGTGCCCTGGCACGTTTCCCATGTAAACGTAGTTTAGCCCTTGGTTTTTAGCTGTTAAGTAGGCGCGTTCCATTTCCTTCACGCTTGTCGCGGGAGTTGTCGTTAGTTTGTACTCAGGATGGAAGCGCAAGAGATGGAGTGGGGTATCGGACCCTAAATAATTCTTTATCCACTTGGCCATTTCTCGGATTCTATCCATGGAATCACCTATCTTTGGAACTACCAAATTGGTGATTTCTACATGCACCCCCTGAAGCTTGAGTTCTTTTAGGGTTTCATATATTGGTTCCACGCTCGGCACCGACATGACGGATCTGTAGAAGTCAGGGTCCCCGCCGCCTTTAAAATCGATGGTGGCTGCATCCAAGTAGGGCGCGATGGTTTTAACAGCTTCAGGAGTCATGTAGCCGTTGCTGACAAACGTGTTAAACAAGCCTGCTTCATGAGCAAGTTTGGCGCTGTCGTATGCATACTCCATGAAGATGGTGGGTTCAGTGTAAGTGTAGCTGATGCCTTGGCATCCAGCGTTCTTGGTTGATTTTACGACTTCTTCTGGCGGAAAGGGTTTACCTGCGACTTCATGGTCTTGGCTTATCATCCAGTTGTCACAGAATTGGCAGCGGAAATTGCAGCCGGCAGCAGCAACCGACATGACCAATGCGCCAGGGTTGAAGTGCGAGAGGGGTTTTTTACCTATGGGGTCTACGCCTGCGGAGACGGCTTTGCCGTAGTTTAGGGTGTAGAGGGTTCCGCCTTGGTTTTTTCTTACCATGCAAAACCCCGTTGAGTCGTCGCTGATCAGGCAACGCCTTGCACATAGGCAACATTTTACTTTGTCTTCACTTTGTCGCTCATAGAGCATGGCTTCATGCAGAGACATAAGAATTCCACAAGAGAATAGAAGAGGGTTTTTGTTTAAAAGCATTGACTACAAGAGATTGTCAGGATTCCTTCTTGAGAAGTATTGAGCGACAACGGTTCAAATGGTGAGAATGCTTTCTTTGAACCCGTCCGTCTCCTTTCTAAGAAGACCCCAAAGCAAAACGTGAATCAAATGAAGAATTTAGAGAAAGTTTGCTTTCCGATAAAAAAGGAAGTTGTTTTTATACCATTTTGTTGAAGAAGCAACTGTATTCGCCAGTGTGACATGCAGGTCCAGTCTGTTCAACAACATAAAGTAATGAGTCAAAATCGCAATCGGTTGATACAGAGATTACTTTTTGGGTATGGCCTGAGGTTTCTCCTTTGACCCATAGTTCGTTACGCGATCGGCTCCAGTAGGTGGCTTTCTTGGTTTTCAAGGTTAGTTCGACTGCTTGCTTGTTGGCGTATGCTTGCATCAAGAGAACCTTTGTTTTGGCATCTTGGACTACTACTGGAATCAGTCCGTTGCCCTTCTTGAAATCCAATTTCTCAAGTAATTCGTTGGTTGTCATTGTCTAATTGTCACCCCCGCTTTGCGAAGGTAATCTTTCACAACTGGGACGGGGTAATTGTTGTAGTGGAAGATTGACGCCGCCAATGCCGCGTCGGCTTTGCCTTCGGTGAGTACGTCAAGGAGGTGTTTGGGGACTCCTGCACCGCCGCTTGCGATGATAGGCACATTTACGCGCTCAGAGATAGCGCGGGTTAACTCGATGTCGTAGCCATCTTTTGTACCATCCTTATCCATCGATGTCACGAGGAACTCGCCTGCACCAAGCTTCTCGGCTTGAATTGCCCACGCTAACGCATCGATGCCTGTGGGTTTTCTACCGCCGTAAGTGACCACTTCAAACCATACTTTGCCTTCGCCAGTATCAACCATTATTTTGTCATCGCTGGGCGTCCGGTTTCTTTTGGCGTCGATGGCTGTGACTACACATTGTCTTCCGAAAACATCAGCTAATTCAGTTATAACTTTGGGGTTTTCCACAGCTGCTGTGTTAACCGACACTTTGTCGGCACCGCTACACAAGACAAGCCGTGCATCTGACACATTGCGAACCCCACCTCCAACAGTAAAGGGAATACTGATTGCTTTGGCAACGCCTTCAACGACACCTCGCAGAATGTCTCTTTTCTCGGAAGAGGCAGTTATATCGAGGAAAACCAGTTCGTCGGCGCCATCGTCTGAGTAGCGTTTTGCCATTTCAACTGGGTCGCCGGCCTGCTTTGGATTGAGAAAGTTTATGCATTTAACCACTTTTCCGTGGTCAACATCGAGGCATGGAATTATACGTTTTGCTAGTGGCATTTTTATGCTCCTATTTTTTGTATAGCTTCCTTTAACGTGAAGCGTCTTTCATAAAGGGCTTTTCCGATGACAGCGCCTTCCACTCCGATTTCTTTGAGAGCAGCCAAATCGCCCATGCTGCCAATTCCGCCTGCCGCGACGATTCTGGCGTTGGGGTACAGGGCGGCTTGGCTGAGCGTTTGCAGGTCTGGACCGTTGAGCATGCCATCTTGGGCTATTGAAGTTATCAGGAAACGGCGGACACCAAGCATAGTGTATTTTTCGAGTGCGTCGTCGACGGTCATAGCGGTTGCGGTTTTCCAGCCTTCAACCATAATTTGCCCGTCCTTGTTGTCTAAGGCAACGATAACAGATTCGACGCCGAATTTTTTCTGGATTTTGCCAATAGCTGAGGGGTCGCTGAAAGCTAATGCTCCAAGTATTACTTGGGTTATGCCTGTTTCGAAGAGTTTTTCCGCAGTCTCGTAACTGCGTATTCCACCACCGACCTGAATAGGCAACTTTACGTTTTTCGCGATCTCAGCGATGGTCGCGTGATTGTTGCCAATTGCAAAAGCCGCATCCAAATCAATAATGTGCAACTTACTTGCACCTTCATCTCGCCAACGCTTAGCGGCTTCAACTGGAGTGCCGAATTGGCTCTCGTAGATTTTGGCGGTTTTGGCTTCACCGCGGGTTAACCGAACGATTTTGCCATTCATCAAATCGATTGCTGGAATCAACTGCATATTAATCACTTAACTACGGTTTTAACGAAGTTTTTTAGAATTTTAAGTCCGACATCGCCTGATTTTTCAGGGTGAAACTGGGTGCCGTAAATGTTTTTGCTGGCTACCGCTGAAGTGAAGGTTGTGCCGTACTCGGTTGTTGTGCAGACGATTTCTTTGTCTTTGGGCACTGGATAGAGCGAGTGTACGAAGTAAACGAAGGTGTCTTCGGCGATACCATCGAAGAGCTCGTTTGGCTTTACGATGTTAAGGGTATTCCAGCCCATATGTGGCACTTTCACGGTATTGGGTAACTGCATGTTTTTGCCCTTGAAGAGTGCTAATCCGTCGCCTGGTCCTTCTTGGCTTGTCTCAAAGAAGAGCTGCAAGCCCAAACAGATTCCAAGGATCGGGGTTCCGCCTTTGATCTTAGTTTGGAGAGCTTCTTTGACTAAGTCAAGTTTGCTTGACGCTGCAGTGAAGCTTCCAACACCGGGCAGTGCGATGGCGTCTGCTTTATCTAAGTCTTTTGCTGTGGTGCCAATTGACGCAGTTAAACCTGCCTTTTCCAATGCGGTTTTTAGGCTGAGGAGATTTCCTACGCCATAGTCGAATATGACCGCGTTCGGCATCAAATAACTCCCTTAGAGCTGGGCACACCTTTCCGTCGAGGGTCCATAGCTATGGCTTGACGCAGTGATAACGCAAGGGCTTTGGTTGCGGCTTCGGCTTTGTGGTGATCGTTGCTGCCGTACTCAACGAAGATGTGAACGTTTGCCTGAAGGGCAGTGGATAGGGATTCGAAGAAATGATTTATGTCTTCGGTGGGCATTTCTTCGACTTTTTTGCCTCGAAGTTTGAGATCGATTTTGAAGTAAGGACGCCTAACTAAGTCGACAGCGGCAAATGCCAATGAACAGTCCATGGGAGCGGCTGCGTTGCCAAAGCGTGTGATGCCTTCGCGCGTACCTAGGGCTTTGTTGAGTGCTTCGCCTAAGCCTATGGCTAAATCTTCGACGCAATGGTGCACTAAATCGCCTTTCACCGAGGCGGTTATATCGATTAGGCTGTGGGTAGCAAGTGAAGTGAGCATGTGGTCTAAGAAGGGCACAGCAGTGTTTACTACGGCTTTTCCTTCCCCGTCAAGGTTCAATTGGACTTTTACTTCGGTTTCTTTGGTCTTCCGGTAGACTTCTTCTTTCCTCATTCATCTTCCCCTTCAATTTCCTTTAATGCTTCGATCAGTTTGGCGTTCATTTCAGGCAAGCCCACCGTGACGCGGAAGCAGTTGTTGTATTGCAAGATTTTGCCCCATTTCTTGAGCATGATTCCTTTCCAAAGCAGTTTCTGGCTAACTATCTCACAGGGCTTTTGTGTGTTCATCAACACAAAGTTGGTTTGTGAATCGAAGGCTTGTACACCTTCTATGTCATTTAGTGCCCTTATCAGTTTTGCCCGCTCACTCTTCCCTTGTCTTACAGAATCCATCATCAAATCAACATTATCCAACATTTTAGCGCCCATTCTAAGTGTGAAACCGCTAACTGGGTATGGTAGAGGTGCTTTTTCGGTTAAAATCTTTGCTAACTCGGGGTTTGCCACTGCATAACCAAGCCGGAGCGCCGCTAAACCAAATGCTTTGGAGAAGGTCCGCAGGATAATCATGTTCTCAAACTCTTGTATCCTTGGCACAAAAGAGTAATCAGCGAATTCGCCGTATGCCTCATCCAAAATGACTATTCCTGGGAAAGTTTTGGCTAAGGTTTCAATATCTTCGGGTTTGTACTGGGTTCCGGTTGGGCTGTTGGGTGAGCAAAGGTAGAGGAGCCTTGTTTTATCAGAGAACTTGGACAGCATCCCCTTAACATTCAGTTGCAGGCTGCTTAGGAGCGGCACTTGGATATATTCGCCTTCTTGACGTTTAACGCAGAGCCTTGGAACGGAGAAAGTTGGCGTAAACGAGACTACACTGTCGCCTTTTTCAACGAAGAGCCTTATGATACGGTCGATTAATTCATCGCTTGCATTGCCGACTACGAGGAATTCCTTTGGAACTTTCATGTAACCAGAGAGCTTCTCCCGAAGGTTCGATTCCTCGTCCTCGGGGTACAATCGCAAATCAATTTCATCAGCCACCTCTTTCGCGAGTTTAGCTTGTTTTACTCTTGGCATGAACAGGTTCTCGTTAAAATCCAGCTTAATTATCTGTCTTGTAGAGACGCCTAGTTGCTTTGCTACTGTTTCGATCGTTGCTCCAGGGGAATAACATTCGATTGCTTGGAGCTTTTCGAGCTTTTGTTTTAGCCATTTCTTGTAGGATTCACTCATTTTTCAAACCTTGCCTGTATTGCTTTGAAGTGGTTTGGAAGGTTCTCTGCTTCCGTCATTACCTTGATGCTGTCCTTTACTCTTTCTAAGCCAGTTCGACCACTTTCAACTATACTTACCCGTCGCACAAAGTCAAAAGCCGATAATCCTGAGAACGACTGTGCAAACCCGTTTGTAGGCAAGACATGATTTGTTCCGCTTCCGTAGTCGCTTAACGCAACGGGGCTGTAGGGTCCGATTAGGATTAAACCTGCAACAAGTTTTTCCGCTAACTCTTTGGCATTAGCAGTCATAACTTCTAAGTGTTCAGGAGCAAACTGATTAGATAAATTTATCATTTCCTCGATGCCGCTGCATACTATTATGAAGCCATATTTAGTTAGTGATTCAGAGATTTTTTCGCTTCTATCCGTTGAACCGGCAAGTTTTGCAAGGTTCTCCTCGACTGTTTTAGCAAGCGTCTCTGAAGTTGTTATCAGTCCAGCCACGCTGTCGCCGCCATGTTCAGCCTGCGAAATCATGTCATAGGCAATTAACCTCGCATCTGCTGATTCATCCGCTAAAACGAGAACTTCACTTGGACCAGCGGGCATATCAATAGCCACGTCCGTCGAAACTTGAACCTTCGCTGCGGTCACATACTTGCTTCCTGGGCCAACAATTTTGCGGACAGGTTTTATGGTTTTTGTTCCATACGCTAATGCTGCTATGGCTTGGGCTCCTCCCACCTTGTAAACTTCATCTACGCCACAAATGTCGGCGGCAACAAGAACCAATGGATTTACTTTCCCATTAACGTCGGATGGTGAACACACCACTACTCGTGGAACTCCTGCGACCTTTGCTGGAACAGCAGTCATGACGAGTGAGCTTGGATAAGCGGCTTGTCCGCCGGGGACATAGCATCCGACACTTTCTATTGGACGCAGAACAGTCTGAACAGATATTCCGTCATTTGTGGTTTTGATGCCGATTTGGGTGAGGAGCTGCTTTTGGAAGGTGCTTACTTTGTCTTTCATGAATTTCAGGGCAGAGATTTGGTTGGGGCTGGTTTTTGTGTAAGCTTCCTTGATTTCTGCAGGTTTAATTCTTAGACTGCGCAAGTCAAGTTCCGCTTTGTCAAATTTTTGGGCAAACTCAACTAATGCCCTGTCACCGTCTGCTTTGACCTGGTTTATTATTGCTTTAACGTTATTTTCGAGTTCTTGTGTAGCTTTTTGGTCAGCCTGCTGCCTTCTGAACCAGTCAACAGGTAACTGTTTTGAATCTAAAACTTTTACCGAGAATCCTTCGCGCATTGACCTTCTTTTCTCCGTGCTATCTCGTCGAGCGCCAGCACCTGCCGCGGCTCATAAACGACTAAGCCTTGGGCTAATTGACGTATCTTGGGCAGAAGCTCGATTAAGCAGTCTTTTTCGATAACGGTGTTTACGCTAACCCATGTATCGTCTGCGAGCGGCGCTATGGTCGGGTTCTTTAATGCGGGCAATTCAGTAAGCAATCGTTGAAGATTCGCCTTTTTTACGTTGACAAATATATGGATTCTCTTGGAACCATCCACGACACCTTTTAACAGAGCAACTATATCGTAGATTTTCTCTCGTTTCTCGGGGTCTTCGAGACTTTTCTTGTTGGCGATAAGTATAGCCGACGACTTCAGAACGGTTTCTATGATTCTTAGGTTGTTAGCTTCAATTGTAGTGCCTGTTTCGGTTACATCCATTATGCAGTCAGAGTCTTCTGGCGGCTTAGCTTCAGTCGCGCCAAAAGACAGGAAAATCTTGGCTCTTGCGTTATCGCCTTTTCTCCACCAAGGCGTCACAATCATGGGATCGACGTTGCCAAACCGCTTCTTGTACTGGGGTGTGTTCTTGAGGTATTCTGAGGCTATATTGAGATATTCGGTACTGATACGGAAGTTTTTGCCCTGGCTCCAAATTGACTCCATGAACTCGCCTACGGTGCTTTTTTCTGGAACGCTTTTTGGTACCGCGATGACCAGTTTGATTTTTCCATATTCGAGGTTTTGAAGGATTTCGACATCTGCTCTGTTTTCTTTAACCCAATCTTCCCCTGTGATGCCTATGTCCTGTAAGCCTTCGTTGACGAAAACGGGAATTTCTTGGGGTCTTAGAACTTTCATTTCGATTTGGGGATCGTTTATAGTTGGGCGATATGTGCGTTCTGTTCCGCCAATTTTGAATCCTGATTTAGAAAAGAACTCCGCGGTCGCTTTTTCTAGAGAGCCTTTTGGGATTGCAAATTTTATTTTATCCATAAATTTTTTCTCCTAAATTTTTAGAGAGGTATCTAATGGGATTTTGTCTGCACAAAACGGGTCTTCGGGGGGTTGCGCCTAATTTCAAATAGCCAAGTGTTGTTACTCTTTCAATGAAGGCAATCGCCTTGTATGAACGCAATCCCTCATCATATACCACTGGAAGACACCTGAACGTCTGTCTTCCTAATAAATCTGTTTCCTAATATTTAACTGTCGGATTTTAAATAATGCTTGGTTTGCGCTTTGTTATCTCAAAAACCATCGGGGGCACCGAATTCCGTGTTTGCAACTCTACACTTAGTAACCCTTCCATCATACCCTTCCAAATCTCGCAATCATGAATAAACGGTGTTTTCAGGAGCAGGAATTTGTCTTTTAGGTAGAGGTCACCGAAGCCCTGAATTTTTAACCGATTAAAGACAGCTACCCAATTCTCCTGTTTGCTTGCATCTATGCCCAGCGTTGACTGTATGGAAACTTTTAAGGCATCACCAATCTTTTCACCTACCAAGGGCCATTTTTCTTTAGGTATCTGCTGGGTGAGGATATTTAGTAGTTCGACGTTTACGAAGGCTGTTCGGCTTATGCCACAGTAATATTCTCCAGGAAAACGCCAATCATAAATCATCATGCTCTTGTAGATGTCAAGCATTTTTGATATTAACGGTTTTATGCCGGATTCTTTGCCTTCCCTGATTAGCGACTCGATGAATTCACGTTCGCTCTTTTCAGTATTATTGTTGTTCTTTTGGCTTCTTCGTTCTTTTCTCTTGGCGCTTCGGGGCTGCTTCGTTTACTGTCAGGCATATAGGGTATTCTCTCTTACATATTTAATACGCATTATGTATTCAGAAAGCATATTCAGACTCAATATTTCCCCGTTTTCTATGGTAAGTGTAGCAAAAAAACTTGCCAAGGCAGAACAACCAACGGGCTGAGGCTGAAAATGTTTTTGTTTTTTTTACGGTAGATGCTGATTAAAAACAGACTAGTTATTCTGGCAACAAGCACTGAATCGACAAGGGATCACCGTCAACAAAAAAAGAAGGGTTTAGGGTTTTTTGTTCATCCCGTGGCGTATCCACCAGATGATCCCTATTGTTGCAGGAATCGCAAAGATGGCAACTATCCATAGCAGTATCGTCACCATTGAACCCACGACATAGTCCAAGGTGTAAGTTGAGATTGCAGCATTCCAGTTTCCATCAACATAGACCTTGAGAGCGAAGGCAATGAAAAGCAACGGCGAAATTGCTCCTCCAGCATCGCGTGATTTTGACCCCTTCCAAGAGAGACCAGTCTTTTCTGCATCCGGGACTCTTTTCCACCACTGCCAAGCCGCAACTGCACCTATAGCTACGGGGATTCCGATCAGGACAAGCTCCCAAAAGATGGCATGAAGAATAAACGCAATTGTGTTTCCCATCGTCCACATGCCAAGTGCTGCTGGAACTAACCCTGTCGACTGCGCGTTTCCTGTGAACCAGACAAAGACATAGACTGCGCCTGCAAAAGCCAAGATGGCGGCTGCCACAAAAGCAGCAAACGCCACCCAGTGCTTTCTTAGGAATTTACCCCACTGCGAACCTTCATTTTCAGTTTGCATGGTCATCAATTTCCTCTCCAGGATGTTTTATGGTTGAGTAGCAGTGGTTGTTGGTTGCTCTGGCTGTGTTGGCGGAGCAGTGTAACCATAGCCGTTTGTTTGTCCATTGAAGGGTTGATACTCTTTGGGCTTCATTGTGGAGAAGCCAATTATGACGAATATCCATGAGACAAAGATCAGCGCTAATCCGATACCGACTATTGTTAATATGGCACCGATCAAGAGCAGTGTACCTGCGGTGGTAAAGGATGATTCGCCTGTTTTCTGCGCCAGCGTCTCATATGCTTTTCTTAGATGTACTGCTGCAAGTATGTAGAATACGAATGCGATTGCTAGCCCTGCAAGGATTGCGACAATGCCGCCCACGATGCCTGCTGTGAATGCAAATGGTTCGCCTGCAAATAGCCCCGTGGTTGCGAAGCTAAAGACGCCTACGCCTATGGCTACTGCTGCCGCGATTAATGCGACTATGTAGTATTTGAGGCCGGTCCACGCGTTCTGGTGGATGCTTTCATCTTGGTAGTAGTATGATAGTTCTTTTGTTGCCCTAAAGAGTAGGACTATGCCGACTATGCCTAGTACCCAACCCACTGTTGGAATTAGGCCAAGTAGAAGAAGGACTGACCCTTCTATTGCCAAAGTTTTGCTATATTGAAAGTTTACGTTCATTTTTTTTCCTCCATGTTTTTTGATTTTCCTGATTTGCATACAAGGCGGATTCGGGATATAGCCCTAACATTTCGAAGAAAACCTCCAAGGCAGTTCAAAGACTTAGAGCAGCAACTCTAAGGGTTAGAGTCATAAGCAAACGCCTTTTTTAGCCGAAAACTCGGAAAAACGCAGGGCGAAGCTTTTATGTTAACCGCCCTAATATCAGATGCAAGGGTTGAATTTGACGAAGTCCCGTGGAATAAACGCAGACCTGCAGTCGCCAAGGACAAAACTGCTTTACTTTATCTATTCTGCCCCAAGCAGCAAAATCAAAGCTGAGCCAGGCGTAAAATCCAACATCAGCTCTGTGTTAGGCTACAAGTCCGATGGGCATTTCCACTATGACTGGAACTACCTTATGAACGCGGGAATGATTGAGGAGAAACAGGGTTATTTTCTTGTAACTGATACTGGAAAGAAAGAGTTTGCTCTTCAGTCAACCGCCGCCATGAACAACTGGATAATGGTTGTTATGGGGGTTGCAATGATTTTCATAACCTTTGGTCTCTCTTATGGGTTTTTGCCAAAGGAAAGCGTAGCATTCTTTGGGGCAGCGCTGATTCTTATCGGGTCTTTATTCTTGGTTATTAGCCGCAGCACCAAACCCAAGCTAACACCGGAAGCAAAAGCTTTGATTAAAGAACTACGCCGCTAAACTTGGATTCGGGCGTGGGCTTCCACTTTGACGGTGACGTCTGGCCCTTTTATTCCAGCTAAAGGCGGAAGAAGATGAGAAATGAATTGTTCTGCCGTGCAAGGGCGAACGGTTCCGTTTCGACTGGTCATTTTCCATCCGTCTGCTTCTTTTCTAAATTTCTGCAGCCACCTGTCCTTGAACATTATGTAGATTGTGCACTCGGAATTTTTCATGGTTATCTCTTTCTCAACCAGGGTTATTAAAATATGGCGCACAACCAGCGCTTCGGACTAAGAATACTTAATAAAACAGGTTCTGTCCTTATGGGATGCCGATGAAGAACCTAATTAGCTGATTTGATGATGCACCCTAGGGTATCTGAGGCAAAACCTTACTGGATTACTTTCTTCCCGATTAGGTAAATCAGCACTACTAAGCCAAATATGAACAGAACAGCGCCTAGTCCTATTGAGGCAATATAATCTACCTTAAGTACATCCGACATCAGGAACGGAATATAGGTTGGACCAACAAAAATCAAGAACACCGCGACAATAGTCATTGCTACCTTCATGAATTTTGATTCTATGCCGCTAACTTGAACATTCTCATTATCTTCAGTCATTGTCGCCATCTTTCCTACTCTTCAGGTGCATTGTTTTCTACTAAACCTTCTTTTATCTCTTTTCCTAATGCCTTCATCAAAAACTTGAAAACCAAGAACCCAGCGCCCTTATCAGCCTTAAAACCCATGGTTGTACCAAGTAAACTAATGCCGTCGATTTTTCTTTCCTTCGCCAACGCAAGCGTGAGCCCTGTTCCGCCCACGATTCTACCTTTACTGTAAATGACCGCACCTTTCTCCATAAACTCCGTCGCCAACCGCGGCGAAGTAGCAGCAATGTAAACCTGAGTCTTATCCTCAGTAATAGGCACACCACCCATGGTTACGATGAATTTGCAACCCAAAGTTTCAACAAAATCCAACACCGAATCACAAACAGTATAGTGCGCAACTACATCGTCAAAGGAGGGCTGAATTTCACCGGTCATAATAATCAGGTTGTTCTTCTCCATTGGGGCATAGAAGAACTCGTAACGCGGTAGATGGCAGATGCCTTTGGGGTTTATGGCAACGTAGTCTGGAAAAGTCGGAGAATACAACTCAGCGAAGGGTTTAGCGTCGAAGAATTTTATGAGCAAGTGTGCTGCAATCCTACCGACGTTTCCGAAGCCTGGAAGACCCTGAACAAAGATTGGGTTTTCAAGCGATGGATCCGAGAGTTTACGTAAGTACGGCTTATCCAAAGCAAACCATCCGTCCATAGAAAGAATGTTCGATACTAAAATCCTTTTGCTGAATATGAAAAAGAAACTATTAATATTTGACACCTCAACTAATAGGATGCAATCCTAAAAATAACGTCAAACCTGTAGCGGGGTGGGGTAGCCAGGATTAACCCGCTGGGCTCATAACCCAGAGATCAGTAGTTCAAATCTACTCCCCGCTACCAACAAACAAATTTTTGCTTCCCAACCAGACACAAGACTCCTAACAGTAGATTAAGAGCTTGAACTCTTTGGAGCACTCTTGACT
The DNA here is from genome assembly GCA_963770845.1 of Candidatus Bathyarchaeota archaeon. Taxonomy (GTDB): domain Archaea; phylum Thermoproteota; class Bathyarchaeia; order Bathyarchaeales; family Bathycorpusculaceae; genus Bathycorpusculum. The sequence goes on from CAVYRC010000007.1 coordinate 32,328, forward strand.
TTTTTTTATGTGACTACAACCAGTTCACGCCAAAATGCCCCACATGCGCAACCAGCCAAGCCAACATATATGTGAAGAAAAAAGCTCTCAGACCACAACCAAACGGTATCCAAAAACCAAACTGAACATAAAAAAACAAATAGAACAGCACCTGAGAAGAAGTGCTAGGGAAAACATCCACAACCACACAAAAACAAAAAGGTCCCTCAGAAGAAGCAGTAGCTAGCAAACTAAAAACACTCGAACGAATAACAGCTCTAAGCCTCTAAAGAAACTCTGATCTGTTTCCAAATTAGGGGCTGTACCTGTTTAGGATTCCAAGTTTATGAAGAGTTTTCATTTATTCTTAAGCCCTAAATACAACGCTGTTCACTATAAAAGTAAATAAACAGGATGACCCAACATTAAAGAAACTTCACGTCTGGTGAATTCAGTGAAACGAACAACTGCAACCCTATTACTCGTGATTTTCTCTTTAATTGTTATTCTGCCAGTTGTTTTGCCATATGGAATTGTTTCTGCCCAAACCAGCGGCTACACCATCGATAAAGTAGACCACCAGGTGCAAATCATGTATTCTGGCCAAGTGGTTATCTTGGAAACAATCCACGTTTCCGGTCAAGTGTCTGATGGATTTATGATTGGGTTGCCCTACAAGTACAGCGCAGCTGTTCTCAAGGGCATAGCATACGATGACACTCACAGTTACCAATTGAATTTAGGTGTGCAGTTGGGCGACCAAAGCGGATTCTATGGAGCAACCGTTGATTTTAACGGTAACTCACCTAGCGTTTTCACAGTTGCCTTTGTCTTATCCAACCAACTCATAACCGAACAAGACACCAGTAGCGACAAACTTGATTTTCCAGCGTACCCAAGTCTGGCGCAGAATGTTGGCACCTGCGACGTTTCAATTACTTTCCCAAGTACGCCTACAACGATAACGATTGCCAAAGATGACGGAAATGTTAACAGTAATACCTACACAAAAACTAACCTGCCAGCCTACACGTATTCTTTGGCAACAGCGACCTTTCAAGTTCCATCTGGAACCCTTAAGCTAACCACGATAAGTGACCTCAACCGCCAAGTAAATATCGATCCGACAGGTAAAGTGACTGCTTCGGACAGCTACCGAATCATCAATAATTCCACATCACTTGTAAGTGCATTCGTTTTAGCGTTGCCACTTGAAGCAACAAACATAATCGTAGAGGACCAGTTTGGCACGGCAGCCACTAACGTGGTTACCTCAACAAGCGGCAACATCAAGTTAGCTAATGCAACTTTATCGACGTTTTTAGCCAGCGGACAATCAACAGTGTTGGTGGCACAGTACAATTTGCCCAGCGCAATTCTTCAAGGTGCCAACTATGTTCTTTCAGATTTCAAGCTTTTCCCACAAACCACATATTTCGTTAACGAAGCAACAATAACATTTACCTTGCCTGAAGGAGCAACCATCGTTACTCCACAGGCATCTTCTCTGGATTCCTCGTCAACCTTGACAAGAAACACATACCAAGACACTCTTACACTGACCAAAGATGGCTTAAGCTACGTAGATTATCTTGCACCCCATCAAAACACCATACAATTGGCCTACAACTACAACCCAGTATGGATATCTTTCAGAGTGACTTTTTGGGCGTCATTACTTGCAGTCGTTACATGCGTAACAGTTTTTTTTGTTAGAAGACGAAAGCCTAAAGAGGAAACATACGCAGAAAAAACCGAACGCTTATCTGTTAAAGAGCAGGAGGCAATGTCACCGACGCAACAAAAAGCTGTCGGCATCAAAATGGGACAAGCTGTAACTGCTGAGACTATAAAAGAATTCATAGATGAATACGAAGACAAAAAACAGTTGACTGCTGAACTAAAATCGATGGACGCAAAGGCACAGAAGGGAAAAATCCCAAGACGACAATACAAAGTCCAAAGAAACGCCGTTGAAACACGCCTAGAAGGCATAGATAGAAGCATAGAGAGAACAAAGCAAAAACTGAAGGGCACAACTGGAACTTACGCAGATTTGGTTAAGCAACTTGACTTGGCGGAAACAGACTTAGCTGAAGCAGAAGAAAACATAAAGAGCCTAGATACGCGCCAAAGTACTGGGGAAATTTCGATTGAAGCCTACAAAAGAGACATCGGAGACTACCAGAAACAAAAAGACAAAGCTGAATCAGCCATCAACGGAATCCTGCTGAGGCTACGTGAAAAAACACGGTAAAACACCTAAACCCTTTTATTTTACCCATCAGCTTTTGAGCTAAAATAACCTAGAGGTAAGACAAAAATGGTAAAAATTGTTGTCGATCCTAAGTGCACTGGATGCGAAACTTGTGTTAACACTTGCCCTGTAGGCGTCTACGAAATCAAAGCAGGCAAGTCAGTGCCCAGCAAATCAAGCGAATGCTTAGTTTGCAGAGCATGTGAAGCACAATGTCCTGAAGGTGCAATTCAGGTAATCGAGTAAACCAAAAAGTTTCTCAGCAATCGCTCAATCTGAGGTTGAGTGAGTCTCCCTTTTATTAGTCAAACATTTTTTTAAAATAAGCTAAATTCTAAGAGCTTTTGAGGTACTTTAGAAGTCCTAAAACGTGGAAAGCTTTTGTTAATCTTCGAGGTTTAGAAGGAACTCAACTACTCTGGCGAGTTGTCTTGCGGTTTCCTCGTCGAGGATTTGTTCTTCATCTATTTTTGTGACCGCATTTTCGGATTGCATAGCTATGCTATTGGATGCTTTTGTTATAACAATATCTCATGCCTGGTACTTCGAAGTTCGAAGCGAGGCAAAATAAAGAATTGATGTTTTGACATTTTTTTGTAAATTTTCATGCCTTAGTATCATCTGAGCACGTATAAGATGTAGCCAAAACGTTCCAATCCACGGTTTTCAGGTAAAATCTTACTCCAAGCAACGTATACAAAAGCATCGCCCAAAATATACAAACCCTCAAGTAAAAGATATATGTTAAAACCACCTCTAACCTGTTATGCCAGACAAAGTTCATTGTTGCCACATACTGGTCAAAACACAAACAGAAGCAAACAAAGCCAAAGCCCGCCTAGATAAAGGCGAAAAATTCGGTGCTGTAGCTCAGCAAGTTTCCCTTTGTCCATCTGGAAAGAAAGGAGGAGACCTCGGTACCTTCACAAGGGGCAAGATGGTTAAGGAATTTGAGAAAGCTGCCTTTGAACTTGAGAAGGGTCAAACTTCTGCTCCAGTCAAGACAAAGTTTGGGTATCACATCATAAAAAGAATCGAATAAATCAAAGGATGCACAGAGCAATTTTACCTGAATGCTTTTTTATGTTCTTACCTACATTCAATACAGGATGCTAAGTGAACAATACGACTCAAAGAAACAAACGCGTCAAATTCATCGCTTGTCTAGTTTTCCTTCTGGGTTTCTTACTCGTAACAATTTTCAGAACAAGTTTCCACTCTATTGACACTTCAGTCAACCTTTGGATGCCATCAATCCAATTTGGAGTATTAACGATTTTGGCTACAGGCGTAGCTATAATCTTTGACACAACCAGCCTTGTTATACTCTCTCTGATAATTTCAGGTGTTCTTTACTTGAAAAATTACAAGGTGCAGGGTCTGTTGCTTTTAGGAGCCATGGGTGGCGACGCCGTGCTTGTTTCTGTCTTGAAAAGTGTAGAGCATGTCGCTAGACCCGCAAATGCTATTATTGCTGATTCTGGCTTTTCTTATCCGAGCGGCCACAGTGCAGGCGTCATCGTTTTTATGGGAGTTCTGGCTTACTTTGCATGGCAACATTGGCAAGGCACCCGTTCGAGGGCTTTGATCGGGGTCGGTTTGGGTGCGGTGGTTGGGGTTGTAGGTTTTGATAGGGTTTACTTGGGGGTTCATTGGTTGAGCGATGTTTTTGCCGGTTGGCTTTTTGGGGTGTTTTGGTTGTCTTTTGTAGTTTTGGTTTTTCGGCAGTTGCATGGGGTGGGGAAGTTTGAGTCGGAGAGGTTTATTTTGGTTGCTAAGTTACTTTACGTAGTGGCTGTTGTAATTTCGGTTTTTGTTGTTCTGTTTAGTATGTTTGGTAATTTCTTGCATATTTGATGATCAAGATATATCTTTTTCAGACACATTTATATTGTTAAACAGACAATCCATAAACAATAACAAAAAGAGATGAAAAAAATGAAAGTACGCGACCCCGTCTGTGGCATGGATGTAGACACCGAAACCGCCCTATCCGCCAAAATAGGCGACCGAACCTATTACTTCTGCAGCCAACAATGCTTAGATGTCTACACTGCACCTGAAAGAGAACTCAAAGCCATGCAACGCCGAGTCACATTCACCTTGACTGGCGCTATAGCAGCCTTGCTTCTAAAAGTGCTTACACTCTTCGGTCTCATAACTGCAATAATGTACCTTGAAGTGGTCGGTGGACTAAGAATATACGACATAATAATATTCATCGTTTCAACACCCATCGTCTGGATAGCTGGTTATAGAATATACAAGGGTGCTGTGCAGTCGCTCAGAAACCGCAAAATAAACATGGACGTACTTGTAACGCTCGGAGTCCTCACAGGATGGATCTACGGAGTCCTAACCATCTTCTTCCTACCCACCACCGCTCAATCCGGTACAGGATACATGGAAGTAGCCATCGGCATCTTGGCCTTTGTACTGTTAGGCAGATACATCGAAGAGTTAATCCGACGCCGCTCAGCCGCATCCATACGCAAACTCCTCGAGCTTCAACCGACAATGGCCAGAGTAATCAAAGACGGCAAAGAAGTCGATTTACCGATAGATCGAAGTCCAAGAAGGCGATATAATCCTAGTTAAGCCGGGTGAAAAAATTCCAATCGACGGCACCGTAAAAGAAGGTTACTCCTCAGTAGACGAAAAGCTCCTAACAGGTGAAAGCATCCCAGTGGAGAAAAACGTTGGCAGTGAAGTCATCGGCGCCACCATCAACAAGACGGGCGTTTTAACTATCCAGGCTATAAGAGTTGGCGACCAAACCGCACTCGCCCAAATCGTTCACTTGGTCGAAGAAGCCCAAGCGTCGAGTGCTCCAGTTCAAAAATTTGCAGACCGAGTCGTCGGGTACTTTGTACCCATGATACTCACTGTCGCGGCAATTTCCTTTGGTTATTGGTATTTCACAAGCGGCTTTACAACAGCATTTCTGGCGCTCTTAGCTGTGCTCTTGATAGCTTGTCCATGTGCCTTAGGCATTGCAACTCCGACAGCCATCCTTGCAGGTGTCGGAAAAGGCGCAGAATACGGCGTACTACTCCGCAGCGGAGAGTACATTGAAAAAGCAAGGAAACTTTCCACGGTGGTATTCGACAAAACAGGCACCTTAACGAAGGGAGAACCAAGCGTAACCGACATAAAAACCTACAATGCCTACACTGAGCCTGAAGTGCTAAAGTTTGCAGGTGCTGCAGAGAAGGGCTCCGAACATCCCTTGGCGGAAGCAATCCTGAACACAGCAGAAAAACAAAAGGTAACTGTTCCTAAAGCCGACAGTTTTGAGGCGTTACCCGGCAGAGGCGTCCAGTGTATAGTGGCAGGCAAAAATGTGTTACTTGGGAACCGCAAGCTGATGCAGGAACAAAACGTAACTATCAGTGAGGTTGAGGTGGACCATTCAGCGCTGGAGGCTCAGGGTAAAACCGTCATGATATTGGCAGTCGATGGCGCGGTCGCTGGGTTGATTGCTGCCATGGATACAGTAAAGGAGAATGCTGCCGAAGCAATTGAACAGTTAAAAAATATGCATTTGGAAGTTGCCATGCTCACAGGTGACAACGAGCGGACAGCTAAAGCAATTGCCGAGCAACTGGGCATATCTCAGGTCATAGCGAACGTCTTGCCATGGCAGAAGGCTGAAGCCATCAAAAAGTTGCAGGGCGAAGGAAAAGTTGTGGCTATGGTTGGTGACGGAATAAACGATGCACCCGCACTGGCTCAAGCTGACATCGGAATCGCTATAGGAAGCGGAACTGACATTGCGAAGGAAACAGGCGGTATAGTACTCATACGGGACGATCTGCGAGATGTGGCTTTGGGTGTGGAACTTAGTAAGAAGACCATGAGGAAAATTAACACTAACCTATTCTGGGCCTTCGCGTACAACGTTGTTATGATTCCAATCGCAGCCGCAGGCTTACTTAACCCAATGTATGCTGCAGGCGCCATGGCGATAAGTAGCCTAACAGTGGTCAGCAACTCGGCACTGCTAAAGTTGGCTAAGTTTAAATCAACCAAAGTAAAACAGTAAACAGAAATGTGAGGTGAAAATGAATATGGCAAAAGATCCAATTTGCGGAATGATGGTGGACGAGAAAAAAGCAAAACTCAAATCTGACTACAACGGCAAAACCTACTATTTCTGTTCCCCCTCCTGCAAAGCAACCTTCGACAAGTCTCCAGCAAAATTCACTGGCAACTCAGGTTCAACAGGACACAGCTGCAATTGCGGCCACGACCACTGCTAAAACCTAAGGTTTAGCCTAAATGCTTTTTTCTTTTTGTTTCTTTCATGTTCCAAGAGGCGAGCACAATTTTGCATCTTAGAATTTCATTTGCAACTTTGCCTAAAACTTGCTCGCTCAGTTAGCAGCTTGCCTTTTCTAGACTTTCTGAACCTTTCCTGGCTTTCTGTGACTTTTATTGACTATTAAAGACTATTATAGACTATTACAGACTACTACAGACTATTATAGACTCAACCTGCAAACGTCTCAAACCCCAAATCAAAAAAGCAACCCAAAACAAACCCACCCAAAATGCACGCACAACTCTTGTTTTCTTCTATCAGACAACAAATGCTTCCAGCAGGCCTCCAAACAAAATATAAGAGATTATGCCAGGCAGAAAAAAAAGCGCGATAGGACTTTGTACTTTTTACGGTTATTGAATGTTTAGTTTGTCACTTATAATTGCAGGTGTGGGCTGAGAAGGCTGGAATGCACCCAACAGAACGTGCTCCGCAAACAAGTCTTCGTTGAATGCCCCGACAAACTCTATGGTCTCGTTTATGATTATTTTTGGAACTCCGATCACGTTATATTTTTGTGCTAAATCGGGAAACTCGCCGGCTTCTATGACATCGGTTTTGATCATGTTGCTTTCTATGGCTAGCTTATGGGCTACTGCCGCAGCGGTTGGACAATGTGGACACGTTAGGGTGACGAAGACTTGGATGTGAACTGGCGATTTGACATCAGCTATAATTTGCTTGGTTTTATCCGACAGGTCCGTTTTGCCCTTTGAAACGTTAATAACCGCTTCAATGAGCGTTTGAAGCTCATATCCATATGGAATCCCGTAGATTCTAACGCCGTAATCCTTCTTACCAAGTATTGCCAGTGCAGGAATCTTATCTATGCCATATTCTTTGGCTTTGGCGCCATCAGCCATAAAATCGTAAACTTCAGTAGTAATCTTGTCACTAAGAGTGGCAAGTTCCTGGGCGAGTTTTCTAGTATCCGCACAGTATCGGCATTCAATCTCCTGCGTAAACATGACGATTTTTACAGGGTCAACTAGTTTTTCCTTAAAGTCATTTTTTAATAGTTCTTTTTTGTCGTCAGGTAGTAGACTCACCTTTTTGCCTCCAAAACCTTGCCACTCTGGCTTCATCTTTAACTCTGTAGTTTCAGACATATAACTTTAGAGTTCACTGGAGATTTTCGAAACGAAAGTCATATAAGAGGTTCAAGGTTTTTCTTTGTTAATTGAAGTTTTGGAGAAGAATAAAATGGTTAAAGTCATTTTGAAAGATGGAGTAAACTGGGTTGGCGTTGTTGACTGGAATATACGGGATTTCCACGGCTACATTACAAGTCGGGGAAGCAGCTACAATGCATACCTTATTCAGGATGAAAAAACAGCTTTAGTAGACACCGTGAAGGCGGCATTCTGCAATGAACTTATCGAGCATATAAACGAACACACCAACCTTGAAAAAATCGACTATATTGTAGTTAACCATGTGGAAATGGACCACTCCAGCAGCCTCCCAACAATCACGAAACTGGCAAAAAATGCAAAAATCCTCTCTTCAGTAAGAGGCAAAGAAGAACTAATCAAACACTACGGGGCCGAATTCGAAAAAGTCGAAACCGTAAAATCAGGTGATACACTAAAACTTGGAAAGAAAACTCTAACATTCCTTGAGGCGCCAATGCTCCACTGGCCCGACAGCATGTTCACATACCTGATCGAGGACAAAATCCTTATGCCAAACGACGCTTTTGGGCAACATCTTGCAAGTTCAGGACGCTTTGACGACGAGGTTGATCAACAGGTACTGATGGAGGAAGCCGTTACCTATTATGCTAACATCCTCACACCCTTTGCGCCGCTTATTGTTAAGAAGATCGAGGAAGTCGTCGCCATGAAACTCCCAATCGACATGATAGCGCCAAGCCACGGTATCATCTGGCGAAAAGATCCAATGAAAATTATTAACGCCTACATGGACTGGTGCACAGGTAAAATCACCAAGCAAAAAGTCGTCGTAGTCTTCGATACGATGTGGGGCAGCACCGACAAAATGGCAAGAGCCATTGCAGACGGAGTCACCAGCCAAGGCGTAGAAGTGAAACTGCTAAAGCTCCGTTGCACAGACAACACCGACGTAGTTACCGAAATCGTTGACGCCAAAGTGGTCCTTGTTGGTTCGCCAACACTAAACAATGGCATGTTCCCATCAATGGGTTCATTCCTAACCTACATCGGAGGACTTAAGCCTAAAGGCAAACTGTGGGGATTCTTCGGCTCGTATGGTTGGGGCGGCGGCGCAGTGCGGGGCATGGTTAAAATGGCTAAGGAAGCAGGATTCGACGTCATGGAACCAATTGTCGAATTTAAGTGGGTTCCTACCGCAGAAGAGTTGAAAAAATGCTTTGAGTTTGGGCAACAAATAGCCCAAAAAATCAAAGTCTAATTTTCCCTAATTTATTTTCATGAACTTTTCTTTAAGTGTCGCGCAAATTGGGCACATGTCAGGTATGTTGCCTTCAAAGGTGTTGCCGCATACAGGACACACATACATGTCTGCTTTTGGTAAATCTTTTTTGTTTTTCAGGAAGTCGATGGCTTTCTGGTAGAGTTTTGCGTGGATTTGCTCCACTTTGTTGGCATAGTCAAAGCTCAATAGCGCGGGTTTGTTGCCTTCTTTTTTGGCTTCTGCAATGAAGTCAGGGTACATTTGCTTGAATTCGTAGGTTTCGCCAGAAACAGCGGTGCCCAAGTTGTCAAGGGTTGGTTTTACCTGACCCATAACACGTAGATGGTTATGTGCATGGACGGTTTCTGCTTCCGCTGCAGCACGGAAGAGCTTAGCGATTTGAGGCATGCTTTCTTCATCGGCCTTCTTGGCAAACGCCAGATACATGCGGTTAGCTTGGGATTCGCCTGCGAAGGCAGCTTTTAGGTTTTCATCAGTTTTAACCATAAAATTCACTGGAAAATAGTAGAGTAACAAGCAGGTAATAAGCTATACCATGTACCCAAGATGCTTCAAGGTAAAGTATATTAGTTGTTTTCTGCTTTGGAAATGTTTGATTTTGGTGAAATTTTTATGGAAAAAATAAAATCTTTTACTCTACCCAAATTGTCCTATGATTACAATGCGCTTGCACCATACATTTCTGAGGAACAACTGAAACTCCACCATGACAAACACCATCAAGCCTATGTGAACGGCGCCAACGCCATCTTTGAAAAAATTGATAAGGCTCATCAGGAGAACACAGCCCTTGACATTAAAGCGCTTGCAAAAGAGTTATCATTTCATATCGGCGGTCACATGTTACACACAACTTTCTGGGAGAACATGGCACCCGCAAGCAAAGGCGGCGGAGGACAACCTGGAGGAACAGTTGCTGACATGATTAACATGGGCTTTGGAAGCTTCGAGCATTTTAAAAAACAGTTCACGATGGCTGCCACAAGCACGGAGGGTTCAGGCTGGGCAGTACTTGCCGTGCATCCCTGCATTGGAAGACCGCTCATCATGCAGATCGAAAAACATAACGTTAACGTTTTTCCTAACTTCCAAATCTTGATGGCTCTCGATGTCTGGGAACACGCCTACTACCTCGACTACAAGAACGACCGCGCCAAATTTGTTGAAGCTTTTTGGAACTTGGTCAACTGGGACAACGTCAACAAGAATCTTAGCCTCGTAAAGTAAGCGTCTGCTTACCCTTTTTTCTTTAGGCAGGCAATTCGCTTTTTATTTTTTTTACGAAGTCAGTAGGCTCTGTGGTTATTCCTTTTTGAAGATAGATAGATATTGCTGAAATTCTCTTGGCAGGGTCGTTTCTCATGTTGATAGAGTAAATATAAATTAGCTTAATGCCGACAGGGTCTTTTGATATTTGTCCTGCAGTCAACCTAAGGGCTAGAGAGACCGCTTCGTTTATAGATCCACCCGCCGCGATCAGTTTTATCTCATCAAACCTTGCCAGCGCCATGAGGCTTCGGGTTACAAGTTTTTCCATTGGAATTTCGTGACCGACGCTTACCGTTCTGTCCCCGATGTTATCCATTACCTTCTCTTCTTCGGCGACCAATTTCTCGAAATCGGCCGACTCTTGTTGGCCAAGGTGCGCAAAAATCGCCGCTGTTTTTCCCAGATGTTTGTCTTCAAGGTAGCCGAAGCCTATCTGCTTGATGTAGATTTTAGCGATTTCACATGACAAATTTATGGCAGAGCAGGCAAGAAACATGGCATCGCCAGCTCCTACAACGTCAACAACGCCATCATCCATTATGCCTGAAATAATCTCCTCAGTAACATCACTTATCTTCAGCGAAACGTTAGCTGGTCCAACAACTATAATCTTACCGTTTGACGCCCCACTCATATGCAAAGCACTTAGCAGTTAATTGCATGTCTGCCAATATAACACTTTTATCAAAACAAAAAAAGCGATTGCTCGCTATGGGGGCGGAGTAATTTTTATCGCAGCAGCCGGACACTGCATTTCGCATGCCAGGCATTGTATGCAGTCTTTTTCTCGCGCTGGGTCAGATTTTCGGTTGGATAGCGGGTGTCCAGGCGAATCAGCCCACTCATAGAGCGAAACAGGGCAGACATCGATGCATACGCCGTCTCCGAGGCAACTATCCCAGTCTACAGCGCTGGTTGTTCCATGGATTCCAAGTTTCTCTGGGGCTTCAATGGGTCCCCAGACTTTGTGTCCATTATGTTCACTTACAACTTGTCGTTTGGTTTGAAAATCAGGGTCTATCGGCAAAAAATTCACCTAATAAAGTCAAGAAAACAAAGGATATTAGGCTTTCTACTTTTTTGGTTCCGCAAAGCATTTTGGTTTGTCAGAGTTAATGGTTGTGGTTTGTATGAGTCAATATTTCCTGCCTGCTGGACTGAGGTATGCAACTCTTGAAGAGCGAAAGCAATTCTACAGTCAAGAATTCAACCTTCAAAAAGTAGCAGAGTGGTTCAGAGGTGGACTTGGCAACACCAAGTTTGCCATAATCATAGGCAGGCACACCAAGATTTACCCAGAAAAATACAAGCAAGACGCCTCAACAACCATAATAGTTGATGAATACAAGAGTATTGAAGATATCCGCCAGCAAATCTTGGAGTTTTTGCCCGAAGCCGTCTACTACGACCGAAACATTTACGATATAAAAGACAACAAGATTGGTCAGGAACTCGCCTTTGACCTTGACCCAGAAAACATAACCTGCCCTATCCACGGCAGCTTGGCAGATAAGATGAAGCGAAAGCAGGGATTGAGCTTCTGCAAAATAGAGTTCGACATGGTTAAGAAGGAAGCAACCGGACTCTACGAGTTTCTCTCTGAACGTTTTTCGGATTTGGTGGTTGTCTATTCGGGCAGGGGCTTTCACCTTCACGTTTTAAATCCCGAAGCTTACAGGCTTAGCACCAATGAGCGGCTTAACATTGCCCAACAAGCTAAACAGGCTGGCTTTCACATCGACGACTGGGTAACCTCTGGCGAGTTCCGCTTAATCAGGTTGCCCTATAGCCTAAACGGGTTAGTCTCAAGAATCGCGTGGCCACTAAAAAAGGATGAACTAGAAAGCTTCGACGCCGTTCACGACAAACGGTGTCTACCAAAGTTTTTAGGCAAAGAAGCTACTTTTTGACTTCTTTGGCTTTCTTTTCTTTTTTGCTGTAATAAGCTGTTTTTTTCTTTTGCTCTTCTGCAGTCTTTGGTTTTTTAGCCATTAAAAATCCTCAATAAAACAGTTACCTATAACCTGCATAAAAGATTTTCCAGCAGAAGGATTTAGCATTGAAAAGTTTATTTGCGTTCGATTCTTCGTTTATTGATATTGAGACATGTTTATGGAGCAATTTGATATAATCGTTATCGGTTCAGGTTCTGGAATGCTGGTTGCTTCGGTTGCCGTTGAACAAGGATTTAAGGTAGCATTAATTGAGCAGGGAAAAATGGGCGGCACCTGCATAAATGTGGGTTGTGTGCCCTCAAAGATGCTGATTTACCCCGCAGACATCCTTGCCACGATTCAAACCGCTGACCAGTTGGGCATCCACGCCACCGTGAACTCGGTTGACTTTAACAATGTCATGACGCGTATGCATACGCTTGTTAACCATGACTCCGGGCATCAAGCCTTAGCCGTCAAAGCCACCCCCAATTTAACATGGTTCCAAGAAAAAGGCGAATTCATCAGCGACTACACCATGCAAGTGGGCACGCACACTATTACCGCCAAGACTATTTTCATCGTCTCAGGAACCCATACTGCAATCCCACTAGTCAAGGGCATCGAGGAAACAGGTTATTTGACAAGCGACACAGTACTGGAACTGCAGTCACCACCAAAGAGCATCTTAATCGTCGGAGGAGGCTACATTGGGATGGAGTACGGCCACTTCTTCTCAGCAATCGGCACAAAAACCACTATAATCCAACGACCTTTCCGGGTGGTGCCTGAGGAGGAGCCCGAAGTCTCTGATTTACTCAAGAAGGAGTTGGAGAAGCGTATGGAAATCTTCACAGGATACGAAGCGCTTGAAGCAAGGCAGGAAGGCGCCATGAAAGTGCTTGTTGCTAAGAACCGCCAAGACGGTAGCGTCAGGGAGTTCTCAGCCGAAGCCATAATGGTTGCAACGGGCAGAGTATCCAACGCCGCATCCCTTAAACTTGAAAAGACAGGAGTAAAACTGGACGAACGAGGCTTCATAGTCGTCAACGAGTACCTTGAGACCAACAAGAAGGGCATTTTTGCGTTCGGCGACTCTATCGGCAAAGAAATGTTCAAGCATGTCGCCAACTATGAAGCAGGCATAGCCTGGCACAACGCTATCCATGACCACAAGGTAAAAGTGAACTTGTCAATTGCTCCACATGCAGTTTTTACTCACCCTCAAATTGCTTCCGTTGGGTTAAAGGAAGAAGAGGCTAAACAGCAAAAACTCAAGATTTTAGTCGGTAGAGCACTCTACAAAGACACGGCTATGGGGGCTGCGTTGGGTTTCCCCGAAGGGTTTGTAAAAGTCATCGTTGAGCAGGAAACAGGCAAAATCCTTGGTGCCCACATAATTGGTCCCGAAGCGTCAGTGCTCATCCAAGAAATCGTCAATGCGATGGTTATAGGAAAAGGGGATTTTGGACCCATAGCTCAGGGTATGCATATTCACCCTGCACTAAATGAGGTTGTTCAGAATGCTTTCGGCGACCTCCAACCAGCATAATATCGATTTAGGTAGATCTAAACAGTTATATGCGGCTTAATCTAAAGTTTTAAAGGGTAGAATTATTATGCAGTTCTCCAAAGTTTCTGGACAAAAAAATAACCATAAGGTTACCATTTATGCTTTAAGCACTTGCGTTTGGTGTAAAATGACAAAGCAATACCTAAAAGACAACAATGTCGAATACGAGTTTGTCGATGTTGACTTGCTCGATGACAATGACAAGAACAAAGCTCATGATGCTATCACCAGTAAGGGCGGGGTGTTAAGCTACCCAACAACAATCGTTGATGATAAAACTGTAATTACGGGTTTCCGAAAGGACTTGCTCAAAGAGGCACTTGGCCTTGACCACACTTGAGCAGACCCGAAAAAGAACCGAAGCCGACGCAAAAACATACGGCTATTACCTAACGCCCCAATCTGACCTATTGCAGATGTTTCTAGAAGGCTTAAAGACCAATGAGGACCGATACGGTTACCCCTCATGCCCCTGCAGACTAGCAAAAGGCAACCTTGAGATTGACCGAGACATAATTTGCCCCTGCGACTACCGCGACCCCGACATCGCTGAATATGGCGCATGCTACTGCCGCCTCTACGTGAACAAAGCCGTCTTTGAAAGCCAGAACTTGCCCGAAGTTCCCGAACGCCGACCAACAGAGAAAATGGCACGCGCATATGGAACACCCATCTCTCGAGAGAAAACAGACGCACCGCAAACCTTGGGAGCACCTGAAAAACCCCCAACGCAACTGCAAGCCAAGTCCGAAGTAAAAAAGAAGTTATGGTACTGCAAACAATGCGGCTACGTGGTTTACCGCGAGGATCCACCTTACGTTTGCCCGATATGTAAAGCTAAAAGAGAGTTTTTCGCAGAAATAGAAACCAAAGTGGAATTCAAAGGATAAAATAGTTATTTTTGAATTTCTATTTCGATTTTTTTCCAGTCTCCTTTTATTCCTTTCAGGGAAGATACTGCGCCTGTTATTGTTCCATTCATGATTTTTTCGACAAATTCATTTAGAGGAATGTCTTTTCCATCGACTTTTAATTTTAAGCTCAACTTGTTCACCTAAGTGAAGGTTGAATTAGATGATTGAAGGGTAAAAAGTTTTTTGGGGAAGACCATTTTTGGATTATTGGAAAATTTTTCTAAAATAGTTGTTAATGTGTAAGAAGGTGCTAAAGGGTTATTGCCCTAGGGAATTTTTGTTGCAGCCGAGTTTCTTCGCTAAATATATCATGTTGAAGAAGGATAAGATGACTATTGAGATGGAACTTAATCCTAAAATTCCAAAGATTTGGTTGTTGCTTCTATCATTTTTTCTCACACCTTTTGGTAATTAGAGTAAGATGTTCAATAAAATATAAATATAGTTAAGATTTGTGCATAAAAGTTATGATATACTGGAAAAACGCCCAGTTATTTTACTTTGAACTGTACATTTATGCTTTCGTGTTGGCAGGTTTAACAGTAACCCTCAACTTAGTGAGGTTTTCTTTGATCTCAGCTTTAACACCCATAGCAGTAAAGTATTCCTCAAGGAAAATTCTGATGAAATCCTTAGAAACCTCCGAAACCAATACCAGCGTGTAGTCGTTGGTAGCGTTCTTGGTTAGCCGATAAAAGTTGCAGACTTCAAGCCTGGACAACATTTCTTCTGGTGAGTGTACCTTTGTTTTTAGCTGCTCCCAGTGGGCACGTGCAACTTCCTTGTGTTCTGCCCAGAACTTTTCCTTCTCAGGTGAGGAAGCGATGAGATGTAGAAACATTAGCCAGTGGTCAATGTCTAAAATTATGTGTTCGCCTGTTAGAAGCATGTCGAGGTATGCGTGGATTTTTTTCCTAGTGGCAGGGTCTTCGAGTTGTTTGTTTTCATTGTAGAATTTTAGGGCGCGACGCATTATTTCACTCTGGGAGACTTGGGCTTCCGTGCTTATTTTTTCCAGCAAGTCGGCTGTCGTTTTGTCGAAGGCCACGGTTATTCTTGTAGGGTTCAACACACTTCCACCAACACTTATTTGACACATTTTCAATTTATTGAAAACCATATAAACATTATGCACGGAGATAAAAGTATTAATTTGCATATTTACATTAAAGCAAATAACTATTAAACAAATGTCCAACATACAAAAGCATCAACCAAACACATTCAAAACTTTTTTATCCGAAGCTAAACAATATCAATAATCAAACTTCTTGGAGAATGACAACCTGAAAACCCCACAAGTATACCTCGAACCCAAGGCAAGGACAGAAAAAACCATTGAGCTCCTCGAAAAACAGTACCCAAACGCTAAAACCGTCCTAAACTACACCAATCCTCTTGAAATCCTTGTCGCAACCATGCTCTCCGCACAAACAACTGACGTACAAGTTAACATAGTAACACAAAAACTCTTCAAAAAATACCGCTCCGCAGAAGACTACGCCAAAGCAGAAATAAAAGAACTCGAACAAGACATCCACTCAACTGGCTTTTATCACAACAAAGCCAAAAACCTCCAAAACTGCTGCCGCCTTCTCGTGGAAAAATTTCACTCTCACGTACCCAAAACAATGGAAGAGTTGATTGAGCTTCCAGGCGTCGCACGCAAAACTGCCAACATCGTTTTGTACAATGCTTACGGGATAACAGTTGGCATCGCGGTTGATACTCATGTAAATAGGCTTTCGCAAAGGCTCGGGCTAACGGAGCAAAAAGAACAGAACAAGATTGAACAAGACCTAATGCAGATTACCCCTAAAGAAAAGTGGATGCCACTCACTGACCTGCTGATTTTCCACGGCAGACAAATCTGCATGGCAAAGAAACCCAAATGCGAAATATGCATCCTAAACAAGATTTGTCCATCAGCCTTCACTTTCGGGTAGACATCAACCATTTAAACAAGCCTTAACTTCTTTTTTTTATCAGTATGGACTGATTTTATCGCAAACCAAATTAAAGTCGGAGACAAAGCACCAGATTTTAGTTTGCACGATACAGATATGAAACCTCGAAGCCTCCATGAGTTTTCGGGAAAAAAGTTGTTTTAGCATTCTTTGTAGGCGCTTTCACCTCAACATGTACCAAAGAGGTCTGTGAGTTCCATGATTCCATGGCACGACTAGTAGATTTAAACGCTCAAGTCATAGGTGTAGCCGTCACTAACCCCTTCTCGAACAAAGCGTTTGCAGAAAAAAACCGTCTACCCTTCCCAGTGCTGAGAGATTACACGCGTGAGGTCATAAAGCAGTGGAATCTGGTATTTCCTGATTTCGCAGGACTTAAAGATTGTACAGTTGCTAAACGTTCAATCTTCATACTCGACGAGCGAGGCATAGTGCGTTACATTTGGATTTCAGAGAACCCCTTATTGAACCAAAATACGATGAAATACAAAAAGCCTTGGAGCAAATACCATAGACTATACCTTTTTTTCAAGCCATTAACACATTAAACAAGACAACAGCTCTGACTTTTTGGGGATTCCATGGCGCAAAAAGTTATTAGCCGCTCAAAGATAGTTTGGTGATTGTTGGTACAATGGTGACCATTTAGTGGCCTTTGAAATCCAAGAGTTACCCGATGTTATTCGAGTCATTGTGCTGTTGAACCTCAGCAAAGGCGCTAGAATAAAAAAGGTCAACCTGAAACAACGAATTGACCGTGTCTGCGTGAACTATGCCTGCATTGAAATGAACGAACTCGATAAGGCATTAAAAGAAATGTCGGTTGAAGGTCTTATCGTAGAAAAAGAAGACATGGTGCAGTTGACGGCGCAGGGACAAAAACTGGGCAAAGAATGGGAAAGCCTCTTGCTAAAAAAAGAGCCCATCATGGAAGTCGTTGCTGGACTAGTCGATGGCTCCGTAACAAGCTTAGTTGTCATCCTATCCGCTTTCATAGCCACACTCACATCAACATCAAGCTTCCTAAACAACATGAGCGCAGTCATCTTCGCTGCCTTCCTAACCCTGAGCGCAGTCGCTATCACTAACTTCTCAAGCTTCCTCCTCGGCGGCATAACAGAAGACCTCTCAGACATCATGACACTTCAAACGCTCATGAACTACAGCTTAAGTGATATTCCAGACAAAAAAGAACGCGACAAATCGTTACTCTTGGTGCAAAAACTCTTCACGTTACTGGGCAAACAAATCCACAGATCTAACCTTTATGCAGCGATTATCTGCGGTACCACAACTTTCATCGCAGGCATAATCCCTATAGCAGCCTACATCTTACTGCCTTCTCCCTTCAACATAATCGGTTCGCTGATCCTAGTTAGCTTAATTGTAGGTATCTTTTTGGTACGTTACCGCTCAAAGAAAACACGGGTCAACTGGAAAATAACATTAATGGAAACGTTTGCAATCGTAGTTATCGCAACCGTTGCTTCATTGTTGCTGGGCGCTGCATAATCGCATTTACGTTAACTTGTGATGCTCAACCATCAAGCACTTATCCATGACCACAATCAACCCAGCCTTTCTTGCCGCTTCAGCCGCCTCTTCGTTAATAATGCCCAACTGCATCCAAACCAACAACGGCCTACCAAACTTTGTTTTGAGCTGGATGGCTTGCTCAACAATCGGCGGTACATCCTCAGGCTTCCTGAAGATGTCTACGATATCTATGGATTTCTGGAGTTCTTCCGGCAGACTAAGTAGGTTCTTGTAGCTTTTCTCACCCAAAATCTCATTGGCAAGGGGGTTTACTGGTAGGATGCGGTAACCATGGTGTTTTAGGTAAAGGCCGACTTCGAAGCTGTGTTTCTCCGGATCAGGGGATAACCCAACAACCACTATAGTTTTTGCTTTCTTTAGAATATCGCTAATTTCATTCTGGGTCAAAACAAATTCTTCCCTTTAAAAACCAATTCATAAAGTTTCGCTGAGTTTTAACAAGATGAAGTGTGTTCTGCCTCCACTCGTAGTAAGAAGCCTGACCGACTCACCCATTTTCCTCTTATAGACCTTGATTAATTGAAGTTTTTCAAAAACAGGTAAAACACCGTTTTTAATAAGTCTTAATTACGGCAATTCTTTGCAGAAGGAGCATTTTTCCGCCCAGGCAGGGGTCATTTCTTTTTGGCAGTGTGTGCACATTAAGCCTTTTTCCCGTATAGTTTGGCATGTTTGACAGAAGAGTTTTAGGAATTCTGTTTTGTTGTCGGGTCGTTCTATAAGGTGTGTAGCCATTTGGTCTATTAGGTTTACTACTTCAGCTGTGCCCTCGAGGTCAAGAAGGTTGCCTCTTTCCCGTCCAACGTACCTGCTGACTGCGGACTGCGATAAGCCCAGGATGTCGGCGGTTTGTTTTTCGTTTAAGCCATGTTTTTCCACGATGGATCTTGCCATTACCGCTTTTACTGCCGGCAAAACTGTTTTTACTCCTACTTCGCATGGTAGTATCAAGTTGTGCACCAATTAGGGTATTTCTGGGGAAAATGTATTTAAATATGCCGATTGTCATATTTTATGACGCGTGTCAAGACGGGTAACAACAAAAAACAATTTTACACCTAACCCAAACCTCCACCCGCCCCGCATACGCCAAAAAGGAGAACAAACAAATGGGTAACGTCCTACAACCAAACCGAATGGGTGAAAACCGCGACTTAATAACGATGCTAAAAACACTAGACTCAGAATGTAGAAACTGCGCACCAACATCACCCTTAGAATGCATAACCCGCTGCCAAGTCTACAAGCTCAAAAACGAACTCCGAAAACTACGAGAAACCATGGACAACCCCAACTACATAAAAGAATTATTCAACGTATTAAAAAACGAAACACGCCTCCACATCTTAAAAGCAATCGTTAACGGCAGATACTCAGTCAGCCAACTCCAGCAGGAACTTAAGAAAAATGGTTATTCACACAGCCAAGACACCATAAACGATGAATACCTTCAACCTTTAATGGCAGTTGGACTAGCAACCGAATCACGAGACGAATACTATGCCACAACATTCGGCGGACGCCTAACAAACTTGCTTGGCGACTTCCCTGAATTTGCAGAAGTGCTCCCAGCCCACTCCGAATGCTATGAGGAAACACTTCTACGAGAGTTGCTTTCAGGTCCCAAAACCTTTGAACAAATAGAAACGTTGATTTCCTCAAAGATAGCCTCAAGAATTCTAAAACGGCTACGCTCAGTTGGTTTAATAGAAACCCCTGAAGAGAGAGATTACATATTTTTCTTTAAATCAAAACGTGACTCAGACAAAGAGGTCCTTGCAGAAACAGAACGCAAAGTCTATAACGCCCTTAGCACCGAAGGAATCTCTGCTGGTAAACTTGCCAAAGAAACAGGGCTGTCCATGCGAAGAACCTACAAGTACCTCAGGGGATTGAAAGGCAAAAAACTTGTCTTCATAAGAAAAACCCCCAAAGCTTACGGTTTAACCATCAAAGGCGAAATGTTAGCTACGGTTTTGACTGGACTTCAGCAGATAGTTGAAGACACCTGGTGCTCTTCACAACAAGTCATTAGCAGCAACGATAACGCATAACAATAAGTTACTTTCTTTTTCTGTTTAACCGCCACCGGGCGCACCATGAAACGGAACGTTCTCCCATAGCATCTTCCACCAGTCAGCTTCAGTTATCGTTTCGCCATGAACGATAATTTCTAGAACCATCTTGAGCATTGCGTGGTGCCTGATCTCATCTTCTAATATTGCTTTGAGAAGGAACACTACCTTTTCATTTTCAATTTCTGGCATCTTTTGCTGAAGCACCTTGATTAATTTTGCCTCGATCGCGATGTGTTTTTTGACAAGTTCTCTTTGTTCATCAAGATTCCCCTGGTTTAGAGCAGTAGAAGCACTTGTTAACAAAGTAAGGGCTGCCGAATAGAGTTCCGCGTGCTTAACCGAATCCAAAGATACACCCTTCAAAACCCCTTTAACAGCCGGGTTCTTCATGTCAACGATTGCTTTTTCAAGAGAAGTCACTATTTCGTTCTCAACTGTAACTTGGTTCTTCAAAAAATCAAGAAGAGTATCATTCTTTTTTTCCATAAACTTTTCTCCTATCGCTTAGTGTTAAGTCCGATTCATCAAGCTTTCGGAAACTTTCGTTCCAAGAGCCCTGCAGGCATTTAGCATGTTTTGGTCTGGTACGTATTTTGCAATTAGGGGCGCTTCAACCATCTCCATCTCAAACTTGTACTTCATAATCTCCACGATAAGCTTTGGTGCTTCTCCGCTCCACCCATAGGAACCAAACGCGGCGCCTATCTTGCCCTTCAAACTTATCTTTTTTACAGCTGCTTCCTCAAAGAGGTTTTTGAAATCAACCGGCATATCATGGTGGTATGTTGGTGAACCGACAAGTATGGCATCGTAGGAACCCAAGCTTTCAGCATCCACGTGAAAGTTTAGTTCCACCTCAACACCAATGCCGCTTTTTGCCCCTTCAGCCACAGCATTGGCCATTTTTTCAGTATTTCCAGTTCGACTATAATAGAGAACAAGAATCTTTTTCATAAATAAAAAATAAACAAGAAGTTATTTCAACATTTCCCATTTTCTGGTCCGCCTTGATCGATTCATCTTCGCTTAGCCGTTGATCAAGTTTATGAGTTTTATTTCACTTTCAACGTATATATCAAGATTTAAAAGAAAAATAAAAGAAGATCAATCACAGATGGGTATTTGCTTCCTTTCGTGCTCCTTTACTTCCTGAATAAGTTTGCGAACTCTTTGTCCACCTTTGAGCACCAATCTTTCCTCTTTTGCGACTTATTTCAGTGTAGAATTCTTCACCGTGAGTCGCAGAAGTTCTCAAGTCGCCTTGTCTACCGGCTTCTTCGACTGTCAGCCTTCCTTTTTTTCTTCCGAAAAGTCACCTACACTTAAAGATAAATAAAATCTTAAAAAAAGGAAAAGCTCTTTTCGCGAGGCTAAGCCTATTCTTCCTAATGCTCTTTTCCTGCTTGGATTAGTCGTCGGACTCTCTGTCCTCCTCTGTGACCAGCTTCTTCTAGGCTTGTTTTGCCTTCTGCTTCGGCTGATCCTTCGTGTTGTTTAGCTCGTTCGGAACCGCCTTTGCTACCAATTTCACTATAGAATTCAGGACCTCTTTCTTGAGAGACTTTTTCGCCTCCTTTGCGGCCGATTTCTTCGTAAAATTCGCGGCCGTGTGTTGAGGCTGTTTTTTCTCCCCCTTTCCTGCCTGCTTCAGCAACGGTCATTTTACCCTTTCTTTCTTCAGCTCGAATACTCAAAAAACTCACCTCCTACGAAATTACGGAAAAGCTAACAAGTATAGAGCCGAACAAACGCTCATAAAGCTATGTTGTAGTGGCTTAGCAGTAACATGCCAACTAACCTTGGAAAAAGATGAGCCAGCATGCCAATTATACATGAACCAACTTATAATATGATTGCTGAAGTTAATTGACCATAATAAACTAATTTAAATCCCAGCATATCAACTAACTAATCGCTGGGTTCAACTAATGAAAGTGCTCCTAATCAATCCGCCTCAGACGTTTTATCCAGGTTCTGAACAGCCCGCAGGCAACTTGCCTATTGGTTTAATGTATTTAGCTTCGGTGCTACAGAAATCGGGTTACCCAGTGGAGATTCTAGACGCCTTCATCGGGGCTGGCTCTGTTTTTCAAGAGGATAACGAAACCATAAACGTCGGCTTGCCCGCCGCGTTGATAAAACAGGAAATAGAAAAACGCCGCCCCGACATCGTCGGCATCGCGGGACCCTTCACTAGCCAAATCGGCAACGCGCTTAAAATCAGCAACCTAACGAAACAAGTAAACCCAAAAATCCTAACAGTAGTGGGCGGCCCACACGTCACGTTGGTTCCTAAAGAGTTCCTTGAAGAAGCCAAAGACGTAGATATAGCGGTTACGGGTGAAGGCGAATACGCCATGCTGGAAGTCACCCAAGCTTTTGAAGGCAAAAAGAACCTCGGTGAAGTTTTAGGTATCGCTTACCGCCAAAAAAGAGAAATTATTGTCAATAAATCAAGACCGCTTATCGATAACTTGGATGAGTTACCTTACCCCGCTTACGACTTAGTTGACATGGAACGCTACCTAAACCCGCCTGAAGGCGTCGGTTATCGTAGTTTCCAAGACCGAGCCATATCCATGATTACCAGCCGCGGCTGCCCCTTTAACTGCTGCTTCTGCGCCGTGCATCTCCACATGGGACAACGTTTCAGGGCGCATTCAGCGCAGTACGTCTTGGACCACATTCAATTTGTGGTTGACAAGTTTAAGGTTAAAAACATCTTTTTTGAAGACGACAACCTCACATTAGACATTAAACGGTTTGAAGCCATCTGCGATGGAATAATCACGAGAAAAATCAAGATCGGATGGGAAACCCCCAACGGTGTCCGCGCTGATTGCTTAAACATAGAATTGCTAAAAAAGATGAAACGATCAGGAGCCAATAGCATCTTTGTGGGTGTAGAATCAGGCGACCAGAATGTCCTCGATAATGTAATCTGTAAGAGCCTGGACCTAAACCGCGTGGTCCAATTCGCAAAAGACGCCAAACAAATCGGGCTGAAGACAGGAGCCTTCTACATCATCGGTTTTCCAGGCGAAACAAAGGAGAACATGATGCGAACAGTGGATTTTGCACTTGAGCTGAAGCGGAAATATGACGTTGGAATGCATTTGTTCATGGCCACGCCCTCGTATGGAACAAGGCTTTATGAGGACTGCAAAGCCAAAGGCTACATCCAACAAGACCTTACCTGGAACGCATTTGCCGAGGCAAGACAGCCAAAAGGCATGCCACTTATCACAACAAACGAGTTCACCCCTCTGGAAGTCAAAGAGATAGCTGCAAAAGCTCTAGCTGAATACAAGAAGCTATCGTTTTTAGGCCACATCAAGCATCCTGGGAAAGCGCTCAAAACGGCATTCAACCAGCCGCAACTTATCTTAAAATATATAAGAAACCTGTTTTAACAAAAATGACGGGCCTGCTGGGGTTCGATAGCCCTAAGACGGATTTATCTTGTTGCCGCTTGCTGAATTAATGGCTGCTAATCACTGAGAGCTGGTGGCTTTGAGGTTTGTTTGGTCTTTGTAAGTAATTGCACCTTCGCTAGCGCCTCTTTTGTTAGCGGCTGGTCGCGGCTCATTCTTTGGCCCCTGCTTAAAGGCGTTAGCGTATTTATTTTTGTGCCAGTTACTTCGTTTTTCTCTTTGTGTGTGGGTGTGGCGTCCTAAAATTGCACACCACACTTGAGGCTTTGCAAAAGTTTGCTTTCTTAGTTCAGGTTGATTTCCTATCGTATTTTGAGTGTGGAAAGAGGGTTTGTTCCACACAGTCAACATTGGACCTATGTTGAACAGTGTGGATGTGAGTGTGCAAGCATGTTAGCGAAACCATTTCTATGTCTTATACGGGAATTGTTCCTAAAAAATCCAAAAATATTAGTCCAACTTATGTCCATATCCCCCGTTGCGGGTTAAAAGAAAAAGGCTCAATTGACCGAATTAGTGGTGCCGCTTTAGGGCGCTATGCTAAGCGTTACAGAAAATTGCAACAGCGTTAAATTTTAATAACGAAAATCAAATCGCAAATCAAGCTTTAAATGCTAAAACAATGGCGGGCCCGCTGGGATTTGAACCCAGGATTCTCGGCTCCGGAGGCCGATGCCTTAATCCGTGCTAGACTACGAGCCCACAACGCCAAACAAACATGACTTATCGATTTAAAGATAACTTATTCTTGGATTAACTCTTGGTCTATCCACCAAGCCTTCTTCTTACCAGACCGTTCGCCAGCGTAGTATTCGATTATCGATTTTCCTGTTTGTTTTTTGCTGGTTTTCTGGATTTTCTGCAGCCGATTCAAGATGAGCCAGCGGTTGGTTTTAACGTATTCTGCAAGTTCCGGCGTTGTCGCCGACTTGTAATGCATCAGATACTCCATGATTTTATGGTCTACCTCATCAAGGCAGAAAGTGTACGGGTCGATTTTTCCATGTTGAAAAGTGAGAATTTCTAGGTCGGCGAGGTATTTTCGGATTTGACCAAATTCCTGCTCGATTTTGCTCATCCGCTCCTGCAGCGCTAATAGGGTATCGGGTTTGGGTGTTTTCTGGAGTTTTTCAGCAATGGCTTCGCGGATAAAGTTGCTTCTATCGCCTTCAGGGATGCGCAGTGCCATTTCCTGATAGACTTCTTCGGGCAATTTTACGGTGACTACTCGTGTTTCGCTCATGCAGATGCCTCTGAACCAATTATGGGCGGTTTAGTTATTTCATGATTTCTATAAAAAAAAATCAGCGCGCGAATCCTAATTACGAATTGCATGTTTATTCATGACGAAAAGTTGCATGGAATCACTAATTGCATCGACTCCAGCAATAACGCTTTATTAGAGAGACACACAAAATACAAGCACGGTGACTTATGTGATAGATTGGTCGCAAAAAGAGCTGTTAATTCTAGCATTTGACCATCGAGCGTCTTTCCTTGAAAAAATGTTCGGCATAAAAGGTCGTCAACCAACCCCTGAAGAAAAGCGGCAAATCGAAGACTACAAGAAAATAATTTTTGAAGGCTTCCGACTAGCCACGAAGAAAAAAGTCCCAAAAGAAATAGCAGGCTTACTGGTGGATGAAGAGTTCGGCACAGGTGTTCTGCGTGAGGCCAAAAAAGACGGTTTAATGTTTGCGATGCCCGTTGAGAAGTCAGGTCAAGATGAATTTGACTTTGATTACGGAGAAAATTTTGGTAAACATATTGAAGACTTCGACCCTACTTTCGTGAAGGTGCTTGTTAGATACAACCCTGAAGGCGACACAACCATGAACAAAAGGCAACTGCAACGCCTGAAAAAACTCAGCGATTATCTATCACAGAAAAAGCGACCGTTCCTATTCGAACTAATCGTACCCTCAATGGCAACACAGCTTGCAAAGCTTGGCGGGTCAAAAGAGAAATATGACCAAGAATTACGTCCCAAACTCATGGTTGACTCTATAAAAGAGATTCAGGATGCAGGCGTTGAGCCAGCGATTTGGAAGTTGGAAGGCGTGGATAAACCAGAATCAGCCAAAGCCGTGGTTAAGCAGGCGCAGAGCGGCGGCAGAAAAGTAGGCGTCATTACCTTGGGACGCGGTGAATCTAAAGAGAAAGTTCAGGAGTGGCTTAAGGTGGGCGCAAAAATCCCAGGTGTCATTGGCTTTGCGGTTGGCAGAACAATTTTCTGGGAGCCGCTGGCAGAACATAAAGCTGGTAAAATCACCAGAAAAGAAGCCGTTGAAAAAGTAGCTCAGAACTACCAAGAGTTCACCGAGCTATGGTTAAAAGAATGCCAGAGCAAAAAGGAGAAAAAGAAATGACCTCACTAAGATCACTTTCGCCATCGTTGACAAGAATCACCACTGCCGGAGCACTAGGAGCTGCACTCCACATAGGCAAAGGAGACCCAGACAAAGTAGATCAAACTGCACTCGACTTTTCAAGAGCAGTCCTAAGCCAAACCGAAGTCGATGGAGAAGTCATCTGCTGTGAAGGCCCAAAAGACAACGCCCCAGCCTTCAGCTACATGGAAAAAGTCGGCACCGGAAATGGCCCCAAAGTAGAATTCATAATTGACCAAGTAGATGGCACAACTGCAACATCCAAAGGAAAGAAAGACGCCATCTCAGCATTGTGTTGTGCACCTGCCGGATGCCTAAAGGTTCTGCCAGATGACGGCTACTACTTCAAAGTTGCAACCGACGGCGTATCGAAGGGCAAGATTTCTCTTGATATGTCAGTTGAAGAAATCGTTAAGACCATAGCTAAGTTGAAAAACAGGCCTTTGGCAAACTTCACGGTCATTATGCTTGAACGTGAGAGACACGACGAATTGCTCGCAAAACTGAGAAAGATGGGTGTAAGAATTATCCTCATAGCCGACGGCGACATCGGAGGCTCAATCGTCACCTGCTTACCTGACTCAGGCGTTGACCTGTTGATTGGTGCAGGCGCAGGAGCAGAAGCAACAATCGCTGCAGTCGCAGTGAAATGCCTAGGTGGAACAATGCTCGTTAAAGTTTGGAGAGACAAAAAAGACGACGCCAAACGAATGGACAGACTAAAAGCGGCAGGCGTTGACATCAACAAAACCTACACCGAAGACGAGCTAGCAAAGGGCAAAGAAATGATTTTTGCAGCTTCAGGCGTCACAAAAGGGGAAATGCTTGACGGAGTACGGTTCACTGCTGGCGGCGCAATCGTCCAATCGATTTGCACAAGACTACCCAGTGGCACCCTAGAGTGGTCAACGACCAACTTGAAGTTCAGAGACCACCCAATTTACAAACAAATAACCTAAACGCCCTTTTTTTGGGCAAAGAAATTTCTTTTTCCTATCAAAGGTAGCTAAAAAGAATCTAAAAAAAGTTTCAGTTAATGTGTATTGTTGTGAGTGTGGTCCTCTTCCGTTGGGATTGTTTGACCGGATAGTTTTACCAACTCAAGGTACCGCTGCTCAACAATATCGTGGAGTTGTTTGCGAAGATCTTCTGTTACAGCAACTTTCTTTTTTAGCAGTGCTACCTTTTTGGCTAATTCCTCGTCACCCAATCCTTTGAACCATGCTTCGAAATCGCTTCGTTGTATATGAAACTCAACTGACGCTAGGTCAGCGCGGTCAAGCTTGTTGGCGAAGTCCCTTAAACTATGAGCATGGATACTCAGGGGTTTTCCAAATGTGACGTAGAAGTTAAATGCCTTGTCATGTGGTGCGTAAGCCAGGATTGCTGCAGCCTTTTCTTTGGTTGTTTCCGGTATGCCAAGTGCTCTTTTCCCTTTCTCTGTAATAGCGTAAAGTCCCTTCTCAGGCATGGCAACATACCCCATTTTGATAAGTCCTAAAAGGTGCATGTTGACGGGCTGATACTCTTTTTTGGCTTCTTTAGCGATGTCCATGGCTTTCTGCGGTTTTCCGTTTAGGAGCATGGTTTCCAGTATTTCTTGTTTAATAGGCGATAAACTCATAGGCAGACCTTCAGGTAATGGTATGTAGAACGGTCTAATCAAACTTTTCCTAAACTTTTTGCTTAAAAGATGTGTTTTTGGTTGGTTCCGAGTAGTTAGCAGAGATAAGTAAAGCTTTAGTACAAAGATTCATAATGCTAAATGAATAAATGGTGACTAAAAGAACATGAAGATTGCCGTTTTTGTCTACGAGTATCCGCCTAAAATAGTAGGTGGACTGGGAACCTACGCAGCTGAAATCACAAGGAAATTCGTTCTAAACGACCATGACGTCACCGTCTTCACAATGAACGACGATGCCGGGTCCTTGCCGACCCGGGAGATTTGGCGCGGAATAGAAATCCACCGTCCACTCCACATAGACGTATCCGATTCGTTGCCCGATGTAATCGCAGAGGACATACGGAAGTGGGGTCGGGGCATTCACTTGTTCGGTAAACTGATGGTCTACAATTATCTTTCAGCAGCCAAGTTGGTTAACGAACTCATTAAAAAAGAAGGCATGAAGTACGACGTCGTTGTAGCACACGATTGGCTCTCAGCCATGGGCGGAATCACAGTTAAACGCGAGACGGGATTGCCTTTGGCTTTCCACGTTCACTCCACCGAAAAGGGCAGAACCCTAGGTAATGGTTCGAGCGTGGTTAGCAACATCGAGTTAAGGGCTGGCAAGATGGCTGACATGGTTGTCACAGTCTCATACGCGATGAAAGATGAATTGGTCCAGCTGGGTTTTCCTAGAGAAAAGATTCAGGTCAGCTACAATGGGGTTGACCCCCAAAAATACAAGCCAGAGAACGTTTCAAAGGAAAATATCCAGAAAATCAGGGCAAAATACGGCATCAAAGACGATGAGTTAATGATTCTTTTCCTCGGACGTCTCGTTATGGTTAAGGGCGTTGATAAGTTAATCTTGGCAATGCCTCATATCATCTCCAAGATTCCTAAAGTAAAATTAGTCGTCGTCGGCGTCGGTGACCTACAAGAATACCTCACAAACTTAACCCGAATGACAAAACTGGACGAATACGTCAAATTCTGCTTTGATTTCATTCCAGAAGAGGAACGTATTCAACATTATGCAGCCTGCGACATAGCAGTGTTCCCAAGCTTCTATGAACCCTTCGGCATAGTAGCTCTCGAAGCAATGAGCATGGAAAAACCAGTCGTGGTTGGAGCGGCTGGAGTGAGCGGTATGCGGGAAATCGTGATTTGCTGCGGTGAAGAACAATGCGGCTACCACATAGACCCAAACAACCCCTCAGACATCGCATGGGGAGTCATCAGCGCTCTTGAAAACCCTGAGAGGATGAAAATGCTAGGTAAGAACGGTAGAAAACGGGTTTTGGCAGAGTTCACGTGGAGCAAAATAGCGGAGAAAACCGTGGAGCTGTATGAGACAATCGTGAAACGGTAAAAGCCTTGACTGACGACTTTGACTTAAAGCAGCGCGTCGCAAGAGAAGCCGCCACACTCCTGTATTTTGGGGCGGAGAAAGAGTACAAACAAGCTAAAGAGAAAGCAGCCCAAACGTTCGGCGTTCATTTTTTGCCCTCTAACCTTGAAGTAGCCCTCGAATTGGACAAGATTGCTGAGGAAAACGAGGGCGCAAAAAGAGGCGAACGCTTAGTCCAGATGCGCAAAGAAGCCTTAGAGATAATGCGTCTTCTGGGCGGGTTTTGCCCCGTATTAATTGGAAGCGTTTGGCGTGGGACGATTAAGCAAGGAAGCGACATCGACATCACTGTCTATACCGATGACCCTGAAGAAATCCTAAAAATCCTTAAAGGTGGAGGCATAAAGGTTCAGAAAACTGCGTGGACAACAGTCAATAAGCGTGGAGTAACCCTGGAGTCATTTCACATTTACGCTGAAACCGTATCCAAACATGGACTTGAAATCGTTGCCCGCAGCCGAGAAGAAGCAGGAAGAAAAAGGAAATGCGAAACCTTCGGCGACGAGCTCAAAGGCTTAAATATTAAGGACCTCGAAAGAGTTCTTGAAACCAACCCAACTCGACAGTTCATCCCTGCATAAACTGATTATTTTTCAAAAAAGAAAATAAATGGGAGCGTTCAGATATTATTTTTGTAAAACTGATGCAGTATGGCAATAGATAAAAAATCCATCAAAAAAATCTTCCCACACCTTTACGAGGAACTTGAAGCAGGAGAAGTTAAAGTTCCAATCAACAGCATACGGAAAAACCCGTTGGAAGCTGAAGAAGCTGCCACTGGCGAGGAATGTGAAGTCTGCAACCAAGAAGAGTCAGAGTCTTGCCATGAGACACCTGATAAGCTACGCCATTTCAACCCTTCAGCCGTAGATTTTATTCGTCGCTGTGACACGGAAGCCCAAGCAGAGGAAATCATCTCTTACCTAGAGAAGAAGGGGGAAATAGCCAAACAAAACGCAAATGAACTACGGTGCCAACTCAAAAGGGATGGCGTACGAAGCTTCGGTCCCAAAAAGAAGAGTACCACTACTTTAAGGAAGGCGGTCTCTACTAAACCATCTTTAGCCTTCTATTTCAAAAACCCTAGTTTGTCTTTATATAATGGGCTATAGCTTTTCTCGAGCATTTGAGTTTACGCTTGCTGTGGCAGTTTTTTCGGTCGGAAAATTAATAAAGTCATGTTTGATTGTTAGAGTTTTACATGTATAGGTGAATTGTTATGGCGAACATTAAAGTTGGAATCAATGGTTTTGGAAGAATTGGAAGACTTCTCTACCGAGCAGCCATAGAAAAGAACGCAAAAATCGATTTTGTAGCCATCAACGATTTGGCAGATGCAAAAACTAATGCTCACTTGCTCAAGTATGATTCAGTGCACGGACGTTTTCCAGGTACCGTTGAAGTAAAAGGAAACGACCTAGTTGTTAACGGAAAAGAACTAAAATGCCTCAGCGTAAAAGACCCATTACAACTACCATGGAAAGACTTGGGAGTTTACTTAGCCGTCGAATCAACAGGCTTATTCACCAGCCGTGAAGGCGCAACTAAACATCTTACCGCAGGAGCCAAAAAAGTCCTCATCTCAGCCCCAGCAGAAAACCCAGACGCAACCTTCGTCTTAGGCATAAACGACAAAACATACGACCACGAAAAACACAACATCGTCTCAAATGCGAGCTGCACCACAAACGGTTTAGCCCCAATAAGCAAAGTCTTAGTCGATAACTTTGGCTTAGAGAAAGCCTTCATGACAACATGCCACAGCTATACTAACGACCAGAAAATCCAAGACATAGTCCACAAAGACCCAAGGCGTGCGAGAGCTGCAGCGATCAACATCATCCCAACTAGTACTGGAGCCGCAAAGGCAATCGGCTTAGTTTTGCCAAGTTGTGCTGGAAAAATGAACGGCTATTCCCTGCGTGTCCCAACCCCAGACGTATCCATCATTGACTTAGTCGCAGTTTTAGGCAAAGAAACGACAAAAGCTGAAATCAACGCAGCCATGAAGAAAGCCGCGGAAGGCGAACTCAAAGGCATCTTGCAGTACACTGAAGACCCAATCGTCAGCACCGATGTGCTCCACAGCACTTACAGCAGCGTTTTCGATGCGGATTTAACCATGGTTCTAGGTGAGAAGAGCAACTTCGTTAAGGTCTTTGCATGGTACGATAACGAATGGGGCTTTAGCAACCGCATGGTTGACTTCATCGAAATGATTGGCAAAAAAGCCAACCTCTAAAACAGCCGCAAACAAACTTAAATCCATCCTTTCTTTTCCTTTTTTAGTTAGTTATCGTTGAGAAGTGAGATTTACATGGCAAAATACAAAACTATAGACGATTTTCAGGTTAAGAATAAAGTTGTCCTTGTTAGAGTTGACTTTAACTCGGAAATTGACCCAGCTACAAAGAAAGTCACTAGTGATGTACGCATTAGAGCCCACGCTGATTCGACTCTCAAAGAACTCGCCGAAAAAGGAGCTAAAACCGTTGTCCTCGCTCATCAAGGCAGAAAAGGAGACCCAGACTATACACCACTAAAAGAACATGCGGAAATTTTGGCTAAAATCCTCAAATGCCCAGTAAAATATGTAAATGACTTGTTCGGCGATAAAGCCATAGCCGCCATCAAAGAGCTCAAAGGTGGAGAAATACTGGTTTTGGAAAACGTTCGGAGCTGGGATAAAGAAACCAAGAGCACAACACCCGAAGAAGCCAGCAAAACCGAGCTTGTACAGAACCTTGCGCCGCTTGCAGACCTTTTTGTTAACGACGCTTTTGCCGCAGCTCATCGTGGACACGTTAGCATGGTTGGTTTCACAGCAGTCTTGCCGTCTGCAGCGGGACGCATAATGGAACGCGAACTAAAATCTCTCAGCAAAGCATTGGAAAAACCAGAAAAACCATCTGTTTACGTTATGGGTGGAGCAAAAGCCGACGACAGTTTGGAAATTAGCAAGTATGTTTTGGGCAAAGGCGTAGCAGACTACGTGCTTACTGGCGGTGTAACAGGGCAATTGTTCCTTGCAGCAAAAGGCGTTGACCTCGGCAAAGACAACATGGCGTACTTAGCAAAGAAGGAACTTACAGGTTTGATTCCAGGCATCAAAACGCTGGAAGAGCAGTACCTCGACAAAGTGATGGTTCCTTTGGACCTCGCATTAGACGTCGACAGAAAACGCAAAGAAATCCTAATCAGCAAACTGCCAACCGAAAACTCCATCATGGACATAGGTGCAAAAACCGTCGAAGCATACGCAAAAATCATTGCGTCAGCCAAATCAATCGTTGTCAGCGGACCAATGGGAGTCTACGAAAACAAAGAATTCAACTACGGCACTAAAAAAGTCTTCGAAGCCATCGCAAACAGCAAAGCATACAGCCTTGCAGGAGGCGGAAACACCATCGCAGCTATCCAAGAATACGGCTTAACCAAGAAAATCGGGTACATAAGCACCGCAGGAGGAGCACTCATCGAATTCTTGATGGGCAAAGAACTGCCAGGCGTTGTTGCTTTGGAGAATGCGGTTCAAACCAAAATAATCTAATTTTTTTTCTTTTTTGTTGTTTTACCCCATTTGGGCTCTTTTCTTTTTTGCTGCTTGCTTAATGCGGTAGACTGAAACAACAAGGGCAATTGCAAACACAACAGCAATGACCCCTATTATTTCCGCAATGTAGTCCCATGGGAACCCGACGAAGTTGCGTTCAGCCACGGCGGTTGCGGTTTCGTTTGAAGAGTTGTATGCGACTGCCTTGATAGCGTGCAAGCCTTCTGTGTAATTGGTGGTGTTAAAGGACCAGCTAAATGGCGCGGAAGTATCGTTCAATTGGGGTTGGTCGTCAACGTAAAACTCTACGTATGAGACGTCTTGGGAGACGTGTGTGTTAACGTGTCCATAATCCATTAATGTCGTTGCCCATGCCGTAACCGTTGTCCTTGTAAAAGCTCAGGCTCAAAGAAGGTGCGGCTTCAACAGCCGCTGCAAAAGATAACATTATAAAACAAACCAACAGGCAAACAAATATGCTGCTTCTTAACCTCATGGGAGCACTCTCTTGCTTAAACAAAAATACAGCCTCCTTATATAAAGAGAAAATGCTCAACAAGGAATAAGGCTATGCAGTAAGGATTTGGTTTAGGTTCTGAGAAATTGTCTTCAAGTCTTTTGCAGTGTAGGTTGGTTCCTCTCTGGTATCAATGAGGTCTTTTAAGGAGTTAAATTGTGAGGGGACAAAGACGGTTTTTAGTCCTGCCTGTTTGGCGCCTTTAATGTCTTCGTTTGGGTTGTCACCGATGTAGACTGCATCACGGGCTTGAATCTGCAGCTTGTTTAGGGTATGCTCGAATATTTGGGGACTTGGTTTCCGCCAGCCCACTTCCTCAGAAACCACAATCACATTAAAGAACCCACTTAACCCAACTTTTCTGAGACTTTTGTAGATAACTGGTGCATAAGTGAAATTGGATATTAACGCCACCTTACAGTGCTCTCTGGCTTGTCTGACCAGTTTTCTTGCGTCTTCTCTTAGTTCAAGGGTATCTATGAAGTCTTGGAAGAAAACGTTTAAGGCAGCTTTAACACGAGCGTCGTCAGCTTTGACTTCAAAGCCCAAATAGCAGAGGGCTTCTGCAACCCAAACTGCGTTTGTTACTTCCCTTAACTCTTCGTAGCGTACTTTACGGTATTTCTCGTGGGACAAGTTGTAAGCATCCAAAAAATTCCTCTCGGAAACAATGAAGCCTTCAGTTACCAACGTATTGTAGAGTTTTTGTTTTGAGGCTTCAATAGTGTAGTTTCTGCAGTTAACCAAGGTTCCGACATAATCAAAGATTACCGCTTTACAGGACAGCTCATTTCCCTCTTTGACCGGTTGCAGCTTTTTTGATTTGCTCCATTGCTCTTCCAACTGCGGTTTCAAGCAGTTTTTGGGGGTTCCCAATTGCCGCTTCAACCGCTGCGTCATAGCGGATTGTGCCCAGATACCTCAACCCCAACTTTTGCGCCGCCAACTCGACAGCGTTTGCCTTATCCATCTTCATGTTCTCCACGATCCCGACAATTGGCATGTGGAGTTCACACAGCAACGAGACCTGTTTTTTGACGACCTCAAACGCCAAAAGTGACGATGTCGTGATAATTAGGAATTCTATGCGCTTAACTAGCCGAATTAAATCCAACACTGCATCACCAATTCCTGGAGGCATATCGATAACCAAAAAATCCAGAGTTCCCCATTGGGTAACCGATAGTAACTCAATGAGCGCGTTTGAAGTGTCGACGCCTCGCAATGGGACAGGATGGTCTCCGACAAAATAGACCAGTGACATGTAGGATAAACCCTCAAAATTAGGCGGCACGATACCCTTCTCTTCTTTCGGCTGCAGGTTTGATGGTGTACCCAAGATTATGTGGGTTGATGGACCTGTGAAATCCAAATCAAACAAACCCACCCGACAACCCTCCCGCGCAAGAGAAAGCGCCAATGCGGTTGCCACCATACTTTTTCCGACACCGCCCTTGCCGCTGGAAACAGCCACAATCCGCTCAACATGCGCCAAACGCTCTGTAATTACGCTTGTCCGTGGATCAATCACTCAGATTTTACCCCTTGGATGTTTTCCAACCAGACCCCTCGCCCGCTGATGATTTCGAAGTCAGGACTACCACATTTTGTGCATTTAATGTAACTGTGAGCGACCTCAGGAACGAAATGAATGGCTTCAGCAGCGGCTTTATCGAGTTTTCTAAAACTAAACTCCCATATGGTACCGCAAACCCTACACTTAAGCGTTGATTTTGCTTTGAGGATACGAAATTTTGCTTTTTTAAAGGAGCTCGGCTTGAGCTGGTTTAGTGCAAAACGTAGAATTGGGGGCTCAATTTGCTGGAGTTCACCGACTTTAATGGTAACTTCCGTAACTTCCCTCAGGTTTTCCTTCTCAGCGACTTGTTCTGCAGATTTCAAGACTGCTTCAGCTAGTGCCCATTCATGCATAAAGTTAACTTAGTCTTTAAGGAACATAAAAGAATATTGCACCACTGCTCGATTTGGAGCCTAATAGAATATCTATGCAGAAAAGATACAGGGAAGGGTCCAAGAACCTAAGAGGTTGGCTGTATTCGCGTTTTTAGCATTATAAGCATGTTGAAAAATAGCGTTTAGGGGGGGAACCCAGAAGGTAATTATGGCGTTAGCCGTACTCTGTCTCGTGGGTAAAGGGTAACTTCGCGGATGTTCTTGTTTCCAGTCAAAATCATCGTTAATCTCTCAAGTCCCAACCCCCACCCTGCATGCGGTGGCATTCCATAGTCGTAGGCTTGCAGGTGACACTTGAACGATTCTGGATTTAGACCCTTCTCCGTTAGCCTTTGTATCAGCTGGTCTTTTTGGGAGATTCTTGTTCCTCCAGAAACTAACTCGATGTAGCGCCACATCAGATCGAAGCCTTCACATATTTCGGGTTTGTCTTCGCGTGGCTTGATGTAGAAGGCTTTGGCGTGTGTGGGCCAATCTGTTATGAAGTAGAAGTATGGGTAGAGCTTGCCTAAAACTCTGAAGGCTTCGGTTGGGATGTCTTCGCCCCAAGGAATTGTAACGCCTTGTGCTTTGAGGTCTTCTAGCACTTGGTCGTAGGTTAAGCGTTTAAATGGAATGGGTGGTACTTCAAACTTGTATCCAAGCACCGTAAGCTCACTGGCACATTTCTCTTTAACAACGGTACTTGCATGGTGTATCACTTGCTCTAGAAGAGCCATAACATCGGTGGCGTTTGCGAAAGCCGCCTCAATGTCAACTGAGGTAAACTCGCTTAGGTGTCTTCTGGTGTGTGACTCTTCAGCGCGGAAAAACGGTCCAACCTCAAACACCTTCTCAAAACTGATTGTCAACTCTTCTTTGTAGAGCTGTGGGCTTTGTGCAAGGTAGGCTTTTTGCCCAAAATAGTCCATGCTGAACAATTCTGCTCCACCTTCGGTTGCGGAAGCGATGATTCTTGGCGTATGAACTTCCAAAAACTTCTTTTCAAAAAGGTAGCTGCGTATGGCTTCGAGCGCTGTATGTTGAACTTTGAATGTGGCAATGCTTTTTTCTTGGGTTAAGTCCAAGGGTCTTGCGTCCAGTCTAGATTCTATGAGGGCGGGAGTTTTGCCAGTGATGTCTAGGGGCAACTGTTCGGTGGCTATGTTGAAAATCTTGATATCGCTAGGAATAACTTCTATTCCTCTGGGTGTCATGTTTGTTTTTTTAACGTTTCCCTTAACGCCCAGACTGAACCTTTTTTGTAAGAGATCAGATTTTGCCAAGACTTCAGGCCGGATTCTTTTTTTAGGGATGGTAAGCTGGATTGTTCCTTCGCGGTCCTGTAGTATTATGAAGCGTATTCCGCCAAGGTCACGGATATCTTGGACCCACCCAAAAAGAGTAACCTCTTGACTGTCTGTTTCCGGTGTAATTTGGCTAGTATAGTGAGTTCTAACCCAGTCGCCGATAGAGTCCAAGTTCATGCTGCTTGCCAACCTTAATCTGCAATTTCAACGCGTAAGGACATTTTACGTACTTTACTGGCAATTTCCTTTAATGCTTTAAGGTCAAAGGGTAGCTGTGCGCCACGTTTCCTCTTAAGAATTACCCGTGTTTCGGTGGTTCCGTCTGGAATCCAGATGGTGTTGATGGTTAAGATGCTGAAGGGTACAAAGAGGTCTTCGAGGAATTTGCGGTCGTCAACACCGTGTTCTAAGACGCGGACGTTTTTGCCTGTTTCGTCGCCGAGGGTTTTGACGATTTTGCCGCCGTAACCTAAAAGTTTAGGGACATCTCCGTGTCCAACGAGGATGGCTAGGGTTTTTTCAACCTCAACTGCCTTGTAGAAGCAGACGTTTTGCAGGGAAGGATATTTTTCTTCCAGCGAGAGCAGTATGCGAGCTACTTTCAGGTCTATATCGCTGATTTCGCCAGCTTTGACTTTGGCTGAACATTTTTGGCATAGTATGCCACTTTTTAGGCAGAAACTGCATAGTTCTGTTTTCATTTGGTGTCGTTTTTCCTGCAAAGAAGGAGTTTAGCTTATCGTGATTGCCTTGTTAGTGTTATTTCTATCGTGCTGACGTTGGTTGCCGTGTTGCCGTCTTCTTGGTCTTGAGGTAAGAACTGGTCTGTTCCGATGCTTATGCTTTTTATTTTGGCATCTGGAAGGAATCGGTGTCTAACAACTTCGGCGACGTCGATGGCTCGGCTGATGGATCTTCCGCGTGCTTTTATGCTGACTTCTTTTGCTCCGCCGTGGAAAAAGGTGATGCATGCAAGGACATAGTTCATTATTGGTTTCTTGCCGATTAAGACTGCACTGGCGTTTTCTGTCACGGGTCCGCTTCACTCCTAGTTTACTTTTAAGTGGCTTGACTTAAGCTTTTTTTCAAAATAAATACATTGTGGTGTGTCGGTTTGTGTTTCTGTTTTTGGAAATTGGCTTATTTTCATTAATTCTTGACGTCGAGGAAAAATCAGGTTTTAGTTTTAGCAGTCAGATTATTAAGGAAGTATGTAACTATTGTAAAGGTTTATCTTAACAAAACACCACAAAAGTGACCAAATTGGAACCATTAACTAAACGTTCAATCCAACTGCTAAAAACCCTCTACGAAAAAGGCAAATCCACAAACACCTACACTCTAAGGGTTAAACAAGACGAACTATCAAACCAGCTGGGCGTAAGTAGACAAGCATTAAACGTACATTTACGAAAACTAAAAAACCGCGGTTACATACGCACAGGACGAGGCTTCATCGACGTCACTGAAAAAGGCTTAAGCGCTCTAGGAGTGTCTACCACACCAGCCTTCATACTCCTCAAAGTTTCACCCATCAAACGCATCCATGTTTACGAGCAAATCCATGAACTAGCAGTATCCCGGGCGTTTCGCATTGCAGGCGAAGTGGATGCTTTAATTATTGTTGAACGTGAGAACCTCGATGAAATCCTAAAGAAACTCTACAGTATTGATGGCATTGAGGATACTCGCTCTTATGTTACAATTGAAGTAATCAAATAGGTTAGACAAAAGGTATATTTGATACTTAGCCATCAAAGAGTTAGCCTAAACGGAAGGTACAATTAAAATGCCAATATTAGACCCAGTAAAGAAATCCATCGCGCAGCAGCACCGGTTGTACATGAAAATCTGCCGAGACTGTGGCTCACGCAATGCTGCAACAGCGCTGAAATGCAGAAAGTGCAAGGGCAAGAACCTGCGCTGGAAGAAACGAGAAATAGTAAAGTAACAATTTTACTTTTCTTTATTTTGTAAAAGATCAGACTCTACTAGGCTCTATGTTAGCATATCCACCTTGAAGTGGAATAAGCATTTAACGGACTTTTTATTGAAAATTTGAATGTTAAACAAATGAAAAGTATGGGTGAAATTGATCGGACGCCCATTACAAGTGTCCATCTGACTGAACCGTAAGTTCTGCAGGGCGAAAAAGTGGGCATTATAAGCTTTGCGAGCAGCTAAACTTATGATCAAGAAATCAATTGGACTCAGAGGATCTTTCGGAGCGTTTCCATGTTAAAAACAGTGCTGGCGCAACCATTCTTTATCAAAGGTATGCCTTGTCCACTGACGTTCATGCCACTGAGAAGTGGTCCCATAATTTTCATTTCTTCCCCGCATGCAACACCAACAATGCCTTCATAATGGCGGCTTTTTAGTATCTTAGGAATACAAGAGCCGCCAGGTAACAAGTAAACGTCATAACCCTTCCTTCTGGCATACTGGTCTGCCTTGTTTACCATGCAATCCTCAGAGCAATGTGCGCATGCATAGCTCGGGATGTCTGGGTTAAATGATGCTTTGCATCGATTATCCATATATTTTCTGGAACAATGGGGCAGGAAGATTGCTCTCTTCTTGGTCTGTAAGAACCTGCCTCTCTCCATACAGTTGATGGCTTGTAGATCGATCAGGTCCTGAAGCAAAGCAACTGCGTCTGAGAGGTTGAGTCCAGTTGCTTCTTGAATTTTAAACTTCAGGATCAGTTCGTTGAGTGTTGTTAGAAAACTTTTATGCATGCCCTTCTGGTAACTAATCATTGCGATTTCTGTGAAGAAGAACCGTGGGACCTTGGATAGGTCGAATGTGAATTTATAGGGCATAACTTAGCATTAGCTGCGTGCGTGCTTAAAAAAATTGCTTATCCACAATCAACTTCTGCCTGAATTGTATTTTTCCAGGTTTAAACCTAAAAGCTCGCGGATGGACTTGAGGTCATCACGAAGCCGTTTCACTTCAACTTCAAGATCGCTGGCTCTTGTCTGAGCATCCTTCCTCATACTTTCAAGGCTATTTTGCAGATCATGCCGGGAATCAAGCAACTCCAGCTTCTGATGCAGGTTGTTAAGGTTTTGTCTAAAACCCAACTGGATTTCTTCAAGTTTATCAATTAACTCTTGCATCTTTGGTCTTTCAATAAGTGCGTCGGAATTATCCATTTTTAGAGCCTTAAAAAGTGAAAAAGATGGTGAGGTTTAGATGCTTATTTGGAACATCATGCGTTCAACAAGTTCTTTGTACCTGTTGCGGATAGTAACCTCAGTTACCTGTGCAATCTCGGCGATTTCTCTTTGTGTCTTACGCTCACCAGTCAATACAGATGCTACGTAGCTTGCTGCAGCTGCAATACCTGTTGGACCTCTGCCTGAAGTAAGTTTGAGTTCTTTGGCTGAGGCTAAGATTTTGTGAGCGATTTCTTCTACTTTGCCCTGCATGGTGAGTTGGTTGGAGAACTTTGTTATGTATTGGCTTGGCCGCAGTGGTGGGATCGAATAGTTTAGTTCTCTGATTAGGAAACGGTAGCTTCGCCCAACTTCTTTCTTATTAACTGTTGAAGCCTGAGAGATTTCATCCAAGGTTCGAGGCAAACCACATTGCCTGCATGCTAAATAGATAGCTGCTGAGGTAACACCTTGAATTGATCTGCCGCGAATGAGACGTTCTTTTACTGCTTTGCGGTAGATAACTGAGGCTGTTTCAAGAATATTCTTTGGAAGGTTTAGGTTATTGGAAATCTTTGTGATTTCGGAGAGTGCAAACGCTAAGTTCCTTTCTGTTGCGTCTGAAACTCTGATGCGCCTTTGCCATTTTCTTAGGCGGTAAACCTGTGCTTTCTGGCCTGGCGAGAGGCTTTTGCCGTAGATGTCGCGGTCATGCCAGTCGATGGTTGTTGATAATCCTTTATCATG
The DNA here is from genome assembly GCA_963770845.1 of Candidatus Bathyarchaeota archaeon. Taxonomy (GTDB): domain Archaea; phylum Thermoproteota; class Bathyarchaeia; order Bathyarchaeales; family Bathycorpusculaceae; genus Bathycorpusculum. The sequence goes on from CAVYRC010000007.1 coordinate 72,746, forward strand.
AATTGTGTATGTTAGGGGAGCTCCAACGCGTGTTCTCTTTGACCTCTGTTCATCATCAAACGCTCTCCATTCTGGTCCTCTGTCGGCTATTTTAGCTGCTACAACAAAGCCGCAGTCCATGCATACTATTTCCGCGCATTCATAATCGCGCATAAGTCGGGTGCTTCCACATTCAGGGCATACTTGAACTTTGGCTGGTTCCACTTTTGGTGGGGCAACTTGATCTTGACTTACTTTTGATTGTTCTTGTAACTTGCTAGCTCTACTCATCTGTTTTTGCTCCGTTTGGTTTTCGAGAGAAGCAAGTACACTGGTTTATTCACTAATTTCTCAGGTTCCCTAATGGTTGTTTTAATCACTGCATAAGGGGCTGAAACTGGTCCTATAATGTCAAAAACTTTTCCGACAGTGTTTAAGTTTTCATCGACAACTTCAAATCCGATTTTCGGGGGATTTTCTACTTTTACGACCATGTTTCGTGATGGAGTTACATTTGAAACCTTGCCCAACCTTTGCAAACGCAATTCCCCTCTCGAAAACATGTAGGTAGCCGTAACTGGGGATTTAAACGTTTCTGGATGGTATATAAGCTGAAAGAACAAGTATCCGATTTTCCAGTCGAAAGATTATTAAACAGGAAGAGTGGATAAGACTGTGCCTTAAAAGGGTGAGGCTAATATGTCAAAACCATTCTATGTAAAATATGAAGTCCCAAAAGAAATCGTAGATGCAGCCTATGAAGCCCTAACGATTGCTTCAAAATCAGGATCTGTTAGGAAAGGAACCAACGAAGCTACCAAAGCGGTAGAACGCTCACAAGCCAAACTTGTAGTAATAGCTGAAGACGTTGACCCCCCAGAAGTCATAGCACACTTACCACTACTCTGCGACGAAAGAAAAATCACATATGTCTTTGTTCCAAGCAAAGAGCAACTCGGCAAATCCATCGGCATCGACGTTCCATGCGCAGCAGCCTGCATTATCAGAGAAGGAGAAGCAGCAGGATTGCTCAAAGAAATCGTTTCACGAATTGATCAGGTTAAACGAGGAACTCAGTAATGAGTAAAGAAGCAGCTGAAGAACTTATCCCGTCAGAAGTTATACAAGTTATAGGTCGCACAGGCGTAACAGGCGAAATCACACAGGTTCGCGTCCGTATAATGGAAGGCAAAGATAAAGGCAGAATCATCACACGCAACGTTAAAGGACCAGTTAGAGCACAAGATATTCTGATGCTGCGAGAAACAGAAAGAGAAGCAAAGAAAATTACAAGATAAAATAACCTGGAGAATTTGTCATGCCAAAACCGAGAAAATGTTCGTTCTGTGGTGCTGATTTCCCAGCTGGCACAGGCATGATGTGCGTTAAAAACGATGGCTCAATCCTCTGGTTCGATTCTAGCAAATGCAAGAAAAGCAGCTTATCCTTCAAACGCGATGCACGCAAGCTAAAATGGACTCAGTACTTCGGTAAAGAAGAGAAAGGCAAAGGGTAAACCAGCAAGCTATCTTCTACGTTTCAACCCATTTTTTCCTATTTTAAATTAGACTCGGGTTCGTTTTTCTACTGAAAGCTTATGTTCTAGCTGTTAGGCTCTAAAATTGTGGTTTCAGATTTGCCGCTTCTGTACGTTAGAAAAGAAGTATTCAGCTGGCTAAAACAGGGTAAAAAAACAATTGATATAAGAAAAGGCAAGCCTCTACGTGGAGAAAACATTGTTTTCCAGTCGGGACCTTATACCTTGCGAGCTAAAATAGTGAAGAGGGAGTCCGGGCTGCTTGATGAGATTTTGCGTTTAGACAATTATATGCAAGTTATTCCTTCGGCGGTTGGGCTTTGTAACGCGGTTGATTATTTGCGATTTATTTATGGTGTCTGCGATGGTGTTTTTACCGCTTACTATGTAGCCCCGTTGATTGATTCCGAAAAAGGCTAATCTGACAAGTAAATCAAGCTAATAATCTCATATTTTTTACGTTATTAGCAAAAAAAATATTGAAAACGTAACACTTAAATAATGAGCAAACCAATGTTCTCCATAAAAAGAGGAATTAAAATGGTAACATTCAGTGGCTGCTATACAGCTCTAATAACTCCCATGAACCGTAATCGCCAAGTCGATTACGAAGGTTTACAACAAATAGTAGAGTTTCCAGATAGAAAACGGCGTCAAAGGCATATTAGCCGTCGGCACAACTGGCGAGAGCCCAACCTTAGACTGGAACGAACACACCAAAACAATCGAAAAAGTACACGAATACTCAAGCAGCAGGTGCCTAACCATAGCCGGCACTGGAAGCAACTCAACCCAAGAAGCCATAGACGGAACACAGCACGCTTATGACTTCGGTGTAGAATGCGTCCTTTTAGTGGATCCATACTATAACGGGCCAAGTTCTATGGAGATTCGCAGAGAATACATAGAGCCCATCGCCAAGCAGTTCCCAGAAGTACAAGTAATCCCCTACATCATTCCAGGCAGAACAGGAACACAACTCTACCCACAAGACCTAGCCATGCTTCACCAGCAGTATCCTAACGTTCGATGCGTAAAAGAAGCCACAGGAGACCTCAAGAACATGGAGTTAACCCGGCAACTCTGTGGAGAAGACTTCGACATCCTCTCTGGCGACGACGACAAAACCTATACGATGATGATTTCACCCGACATCGGCGCAAGCGGCGTAATATCCGTGGTTTCCAATATTGCTCCAAGCGCAATAGTCGACATGGTACATTACATAAGTGATGGAAACGAGGAAGCTGCAAGCGTAATTTCACAAGCACTCCAACCACTCTTCAGTATAGTAACCGTGAAAACAACTGAGCAAACACCTTACGGACCCGTCGCATGCAAAGCCCGCAACCCCCTTGCCTACAAGACACTCATGAACATCCTAGGTATGCCGTCTGGACCCTGCAGGCAACCCTTGGGAAAAATGACCAATGCAGGCCTAGAAGTGGTCCTCACTAATGCACGCAAAGTTTACGAAGCCAACCCGCAGGTCCTCAAGCCAATTGCCGACCACTTTGATGTAGACCTAAAAGATCGACTATACAACGAGAAATACCTTGAGGGGCTGTACTATGCTTAAGCTCTGTGTAGCAGGCGTTGCAGGCCGAATGGGTAATGCCATCGTATCTGAAGCCACTGCAAAAGGACACCAAATCGTCGGAGCCATAGAAGCTCCAAACACTCCTGCAATAGGCAAGACCCTCAAGGAACTAAACATAGCTAATTCCGACACAAAAATCCTGAGCTCCGACAAACTAAGCGAAGCGGCCAAGGACGCAGATGTCTACATAAGTTTCACATTACCAGCCGCCGACGTCCTCAACATACCAACAATCGCTAACCTTCGGCAAACGCATAATCCTCGGCACCACAGGCTTCACACCAGAACAAAACCGGCAAGTGATAATCGCAATGTCGGGCAAAGTTCCAGCAGTGTTCTCGCCAAACTACAGTGTAGGCGTCAACATACTCTTCAAATTAGCAGAAGCACTCAAAGCTTTCCCAGCAGGCTATGATTTCAGCCTAAGCGAAATCCACCACACGGGCAAGAAGGATGCACCAAGCGGTACAGCCAAGAAGCTTGAGCAAATAGTTTCCCAGACCCGCAATTACTACAAAGACGGTTTATGGCAGGGAAGGCATCAGCCCAAGGCAACCAGCAGAACTCGAATCGGTGGCAATTCGTGCAGGTGGGGTACCTGGAATTCACGATGTCATCGTCGCGGGACCATACGAAATGCTACGGATTGAACACACTGCTTTCTCTCGAAACGTGTTTGCCCAGGGTGCAGTATTCGCGGCTGAATGGTTAAGCAAGCAGAATGAGCCTAAAGTCTACAACATGGCTGATGTTTTAGGTTTATCTTAACCAGACAAAACCATTAACTTTTTTATCGAGAACATACAGAGTGAAAAGGGCAAAGGAAGAAAAATAAACATGTCAAATAAGCGTAAAGTCGCCATATTAGGCGCAACCGGAGCCGTTGGACAACGGTACATTCAACTATTGCAAGGTCACCCATGGTTCAAAATTGAGGTGCTTGCCGCTTCTGAGCGGTCAGCAGGCAAAAAATACAAGGACGCTTGTAACTGGCTGATGGAGTCAGACCTGCCTAAAGAAATCGCTGAAATGCCCGTAGTCAATGCTGATGTAGCATCTGTTGAAAGGGCAGGCGACGTAGACCTAGTTTTCTCTTCTATGCCCGGTGATTTGGCTGGTCCAGTTGAAGCGAATTTGCCGCCATGTATCCGGTGTTTAGCAAGGCAAGTGCTCACCGAATGGAAAAAGATGTGCCGCTTATCATCCCGGAAATTAATCCTGACCACGCTGAGCTTATAAAGGTTCAGCAGAGGCATCGGGGCTGGAAAGGCTTTATCTCGACTGACCCAAACTGCAGCACCATCCAAATGGCAATTACTCTAAAGCCACTTATGCAGTTCGGTTTAAGGCAAGTCATAGTTACCACGATGCAGGCTCTCAGCGGTGCAGGATACCCAGGCGTAGCTTCACTGGATATCATCGACAACGTGGTTCCCTTCATCTCAGGCGAAGAAGACAAGATGGAAACGGAAGCCCTAAAGATTCTTGGCTCATTCGACGGCAAAGCATGTACAAAATGCTGATTTCAAGCTTAGCGCAAGCTGCAACCGAGTTAACGTAAAGGATGGACACTTAGAATCATATTCGTAAAGCTAGACCAGGATCCATCGCTTGAGCAAATCGAGGCAGCATTCGAGGACTTCAAGGGTGCTCCCCAATTGCTAAAGTTGCCCTCTGCTCCAGCAAAACCCAATTGTTGTTCGCCACGAAAAGAACCGACCGCAACCACGCTACGACCGAGACACCGGCAACGGGCAAAGTGTAGTCGTTGGCAGAATTCGCAAAGACCCGATTATGACCTTCAAGTACATGTGCCTAGGGCACAACACGGTTCGGGGCGCGGCAGGCGGAGGAATTCTTAGCGCAGAGTTGTATGTGGCTAAAGGTTTAGCTTAAATGCAATTCCAGTAGTAACATTAGAGTCTGGTGTAGTGGATGGTTAAGAGAAAGCTTCGTGACCCCTTAGAAGACCGAAAAGGCAGCCTCTTCTTTGACGGTTTCTCAGTTAAGGATTTGGCTGAAAAATACGATACACCACTTTACGTTTTAAGCGAGAAACGCATCCGAGACAACTACAACCGCCTTTACAACGCTTTAATCAGCAACTACAAGCACCTGCGCGTCTACTACGCTGCCAAAGCTAACAGCAACCTAGCGGTGCTAAAGATTCTGCAGTCAGAAGGCGCCTACCTAGACACCGTTAGTCCAGGCGAAGTGTTCATGGGCTTAAGCAGTGGATTCACACCCGACCGAATCCTATTCACTGGAACCAGCGTTCGAGACGACGAATTAAAGTTCCTTGCCGACGCAAACATCACTGTAAACGTCGATTCCCAATCAGAGCTGGATAAGCTACTAAAGATTGCTGTGCCACAAATTCTGTCTGTACGTGTTAATCCCGAAGTCGGCGCCGGGCATCACAGTCATTGCATTACTGCGGGTCCCGATTCAAAGTTTGGACTTTGGGAAGAAGAAACCATTCAGGCGTATGCGATTGCTAAGCGAGCGCGTGTTGAGCGTTTCGGCATTCACATGCACATTGGTTCAGGCATCTTGGATATTGAACCCTATGCGTTGGCAGTGGAAAAGCTTCTAAGTATAGCAAAACGGGTACACGATGAAGTAGGAATAGAATTTGAGTTCATCGATATCGGCGGCGGAATAGGAGTTCCCTACAAGCCAGAAGACAAAGAAATAGACTTAACAGAGTTCTCAAACAAAATTGTTGCTCCATTCAAGAGCAAAGTCAAGGAATACGGTCTTGGCAAGCCATTTTTGTGTGTTGAACCTGGAAGATTCCTTATTTGTGATGCCAGCATCCTCTTAACCACCGTTAACACCGTGAAGGCGACGCCTTCCAAGAAATTCGTAGGCGTGGACGCAGGCTTTAACACACTAGTGCGACCAACAATGTACGGTTCCTACCACCCCATCTTAGTCGCCAACAAGGTTGCACGAGCCGACAAAGAAACCTACGATGTGGTGGGTCCAATCTGCGAGTCAGGCGACGCATTAGCCAAAGACCGAAAGTTACCACTGATTGAGGAAGGCGATTTGCTGGCAGTTCTCAACGCAGGAGCTTACGGTTTTAGCATGAGTTCACAGTACAACTCACGACCCCGTGCCGCGGAAGTTATGATTCGACAGGGCAAAGCAGTTGTGGTTAGGCAACGTGAACAACTGAGTGATTTGATGTCTAGCCAGCGGATGGCAGAGTGAGCGTATGCGTTTTTGGAAGATGCACGGCTTAGGCAACGACTACATCGTGATTGATAACCGCGATGGAAAAATCAGCGACAAGCAGGCGCCGGAGTTGGCAAAGAGGCTTTGTGAGAGGCGTTTCTCAGTTGGCGCTGACGGGCTTCTCTTCGTCTGCAATTCAACAATTGCCGATGCTAAGATGCGAATTTTCAATGTTGACGGCAGCGAAGCTGAAATGTGCGGCAACGGTATACGGTGTTTCTCCAAGTACCTTTACGAAAACGGTATAGTGCCCAAGCGAGAATTTACTGTGGAAACGCTGTCAGGAACAAAACATGTTTGGCTTACTCTCAAGGACAAAGAAGTCGCCGCAGTCAAGGTAGATATGGGTGAGCCGAGCTGGGAAAGAAGTAGCCTACCGATGAAGGGGAAGGGCACATGCATTGACGCCGACCTAGATGTTGACGGCGAAAAGTTCAAGGTAACATGCCTCTCAATGGGTAACCCTCACTGCGTAATCTTCGTTGACTGCATCGACTGCTTTCCAGTTGAAGAGGTCGGTTCAAAAATTGAAAATCACAAGGCTTTCCCAAAACGAACCAACGTGGGCTTTGTCGAGGTCCTCAACGAGAACGAGCTGAATCTTCGGGTTTGGGAACGCGGTTGCGGAGAAACCTTGGCATGTGGAACTGGAACGTGTGCTGCCGTGGCGGCTGCAAACAAGTTGGGAAAAGTCGTCAACAAAGTTACCGTTCACGTGCTTGGCGGCGACTTAAAAGTGGAAGTAGGAAAAACTGTTTTCCTGATCGGGGCAGCCGAGAAAGTTTATGAAGGCACACTATTCAAGGAGCCATAAACTTGATGTTTGAGTATGCAGACCGAATAAAGCGTTTGCCACCTTACCTGTTTGCGGAAATAGAAAAAACTATTAAAGAAAAGAAGGCGCAAGGCGTAGACCTGATTTCGCTGAGCATTGGTGACCCTGACCTTCCACCGCCACCTTTCGTTGTCGAAGCACTAAAGAAAGAAGCAACCGATCTAAAGAACCATAATTACTCTTTTAGCCAGGGCGAACCAGATTTCCGACAGGCAGTGTCGAAGTGGTATAAGAAACGCTTCAATGTTGATTTAGCCCACGATCAAGTTGTGGCGCTTTTAGGCTCCAAAGAGGGCATTGCGAACATTGCCCGAGCATTCATAAACCCAGGCGACCGTGTTTTGGTGCCTGACCCAGCTTACCCTGTGTACGCTAATGGTAGCACAATCCTCTGCGACGGCAGAGCCGTGCCTATGCCACTTTTGGAAGAGAACAATTTCCGACCAGACTTTGACGCAATTGACGCAGCAAAAGCCAAAATGATATTCATCAACTACCCAAACAACCCCACAGCCGCAACAGTCGACAAAAAATTCCTCAAAGAGGCAGTCGAGTTTGCCAAGGACAACAACATAATACTCTGCTACGACAACGCTTACTCGGAAATCACCTACGACGGCTACCATGCCCCAAGCATCCTCGAAATTGATGGCGCAATGGACGTTGCCATAGAGTTTCATTCGCTCTCAAAAACCTTCAACATGACAGGCGACCGCATCGGCTTCGCAGTCGGAAACAAGCAACTTGTCAGCGGCTTAACTAAAGTTAAATCCCAAATCGACTCGGGACCGCCAGTGTACACGCAGAAAGTCGCCGTCAAAGCCTTAGAAGCCTACACAAGCCGTGAACCGCCAGAGTTCCTAAAGAAAAACAACCAAACCCTTCATGAACGCCGCGACCTCCTCGTAGAAACCCTCTGCAAAATCGGCTACAAATGCGACAAACCTAAAGCAACATTCTACGTCTGGGTTAACTGCAAGGGCGATTCGATGAAGTTTGCCGCCAAACTGCTCGACGCCGGCGTGGCTGTTACGCCAGGAGTTGGCTTCGGCAAATACGGCGAAGGATACGCACGCATAACGTTTACGCAGCCCAAAGAACGCATAATGGAAGCCTGCAACAGAATCGCCAGTGCCTTCAAGTAGTAACTCTTTTCTTTTTAATACTCTAAAATAAGAAACAAAAAGATAAGAAATGTTAGCTGCGTTATTTGGCAGCTGCTTTTGCGAGTTTCTTTAGGATTTGGTCTTTTGCAATGGTGTAGGCGATTGCGTAGTCGAATAGTCCCGATGGCTCGGCGGTTGCGCGTTTAATCATTTCCATCTCGGTTTTGATTTTGAGCTTGCCGATGGCTAATGCGCCGATGCCGTAAACGCCTAGTTTGAGTTCTTTGCCGTCGTCGTTTGGAGCTAAACCTTCGACACCCAGTGGTTTGATTGCGTTGATGTCTGCTACGATTTTGCATGTTGGGGCTATCGTTTAGGTCTGCTGCTGAGAGAAGTTGGATTCCGCCTGCACCTGCTGAGAGCATAATTTCAGCGTCCTTGATCGCTTCAGCTGTCTGTTCGGGTTTTGTGACTTCGACAACTGTGACTCTTTGTGCGCCGCATTCCTGATTGATTTTGTATGCGACTACTTGTCCCTTTGCGAGTGAACGGCTGGTGATGGTTACGTTGGCTTTTTCTGCAGCGTAGATTCTTGCGGCTGTCTGTCCAACTGGTCCTGTGCCAGCTAAGACGGCGACTTTTTTGCCTTCTAAGCTATCCGAAGCCTTTCTCCATGGCGGCTCCGAATGTTTTTGCTACTGCGGCTGCGGCGGTTGAGTATCCCCCTCTTGGGTCAACAATTATGCTGTTTCCCCATGGGGCTGACTTCATGGCTTTCTGTGTTGCCTCAACTACTTTTTCAACCATTTCAAAGTTGCTTCCGTTGATGAAGACCTTGGTGTGCTTTGCACCTTCTGGTCCACGCGGAAACAGCAGGTCAAAAACAATTTTTGGGGCATCTTCGCTTGTTACATTTTCGTACTTGAATATCATTGAGTCTGGGAATGCGTCTATGGCTACGAGCATATCGAATGGACTGCAGTACTTGTCTGTGTCGAGGAAAACGAAAACTGTTTTATAACTTGGTGGTTGTTGTGCCAATTTTTACACCTTACCTTGTTTGTGAATGCAGTTTAACGATTTAAGAATTATCCAAACCCTTCTATACCGCAACCATTTAATAATCAAGCCCTCAGAATTCTAACCATAAAACCTAAGAAGGCACACTAACCTTGTCCATAAACCAGAACCTAGAAAAACTATCCAATGCCTGTGGAGTAACAGGCAGAGAAGAACAAGTTAGAAACTTGATGGTTCAACTCATGACCCCGTACGCTGACGAAATCCAAGTGGATAAAATGGAAAACGTAATAGCCATAAAAAAGGGCAAAGCCAAAGCACCAAAAATCATGTTGGCAGCCCACATGGATGAAGTCGGCTTAATGGTGAAAACAATTACGAAAGATGGCTTTCTGCAATTCTCCAAGATGGGTGGCATAGACGACCGTATTCTTCTAGCCCAAAAAGTCACGGTCTTCACCAAAAAAGGACAACTCCCAGGAATAATCGGCTCCAAACCGCCACACATCCAAAAAGAAGAAGAACGCAAAAAAATCATAACCTACGACGACCTCTTCATCGACGTCGGCGCAGAAAACAAAGAGGACGCAACCAAACTTGGCGTTGCAATCGGCGACCCAATAGCCTTCGACATAAAATACGTCAAACTGGGCAACGACGTAGCGATGGGCAAAGCATTTGATAACCGTGCTGGATGCATAACGATGGTTGAAACCCTAAAACTGCTGGGGCAAACTGATTGTACTGTCTGCGCTGTCGGCACTGTCCAAGAAGAAGTCGGTTTGCGCGGAGCTGCAACAGCAGCCTTCGGTGTTGACCCAGACCTAGCAATAGCTTTAGACGTCACCATCGCCGGTGATGTTCCAGGCGTAAGGGAATTTGATACAAGCGTAAAGATGGGTAAAGGACCTGCGCTTACAATTTCCGATTCGGGATTAATCACCCACCCAAAGGTTTTGCGGTGGCTCAAGGAAACTGCAGAAGAACAAAAAATTCCCTATCAAATTGAATCAGGCTTACTGGGAAGTACAGATGCAGCAAGGATCTCAATCACTCGCCAAGGTATCCCAAGCGGAAACGTCTCAATTGCCACAAGATACATCCACAGTCCCGTGGGTATGCTCAGCTTAAAAGACATCGAGAACAGCGCAAAATTAACCGGGGCAGCAATCCAAAAAGCAACAAAGTACTTCTAGTTTTTTTTCTTAGCAATTGTTTTTTATTCTTCTTTCCTTCTATTCTAGAGTTGGTCTTAGTGCATGAGTAAACCTGACAAATTCGCTGGAAAATTCGAGTTCCTAGAGCATACAGCAGACGTCTATGTTCAAGCACACGGAAAAACAATGGAGGAAGCCTATGAAAACGCGGCGCTTTCCATGTTTGAGACAATGACCGACACCACCAAAATCGCCCAGTCCCAAGAAGGAACTGTTGAAGTGGAAGCAGAAGACCAATACGCGCTCCTCTACAACTGGCTTGAGGCGCTTCTAGTCAAATTTGAAACTGAAAACATGCTGTACTCAAAATTCCAAATAGCCGATTGGAAAGAAACGGCTGAGAGCTTCAAGTTTAAAGCAAAAATCTGGGGAGAAAAATTTAACCCCGAAAAGCACCCGCAGAAGGTCGCTGTTAAAGCAGTAACTTACCACCGCATGGTGGTTATCCGCGAAGTGGACCGGGTAATTTTGGAGTTTATCCTCGACATCTAAACGAACTTCAGCTTCTTTAGTTCCGTGAACAATTTTTCAACCATAGGTTCTGGCGGCTGATCCAAGGTTTTTGTTTCAAGCTCTATGAAGGGAACTTTCTTTTCCTTGTAGAACACTATGAGTGGGCTTGTCTGTTCTTGGTAGACTTTGAGTCGGTTCTTTATAGTTTCTGGGTTGTCGTCCGATCGTTGGTAGAGGGGTCCACCACATTTGTCGCAGACACCTTCAACTTTGGATTTTAGGAATTTTACGTTGTAGACTGTGCCGCAGTTCTTGCAGATTCTACGCGTGGACAAACGTTCAATAATTATCCAGTCGGGAACGTTTAACTGCATGATGACGTCGATTTTTGTTATGTTGTCAAGTTTTTTGGCTTGGTCAAGCGTGCGTGGGTATCCGTCGAGTATGAAGCCTTTTCCTTTAGAGATCTTAGCCAAGTGAGCTTTTAACACTTCAACAACAACGTCGTCTGGTACTAGGGCTCCTTTTTCCATGTAACTTTTGACTTTGCTGCTAAGTTCCGATTTCTCCTTAACAAGTTCGCGGAAAATGTCTCCCATCGAAATAACGTCAACGCCGAGTTTGGCTTGAAGACGTGAAGCATAGGTTCCTTTACCTGCGCCAGGGGCTCCGAAGATGATGGCTTTCAACATTCTGATTATACTCCCGTTAGTCTCATTCTTACACTAGAGATACATAATTAAGGTTTATTGTGGGCAATATTTATGATTATTACAAGACACTGAACAACGACACAAAGGTGTAACGGTTGCATACTAAACAAGTAGGAAAAAACCTGTACATGGTGGAGCTAAAGACTGGCGGCTTTGATCACTTAATCTGCAGCTACGTTATAACTGGCGAAAAGCCCTTTGTGGTAGAGTCTGGGCCTACATCTTCAGTGCCAAATCTGCTCAGCGGCTTAAGGGAGCTAAACATCAACTTTGACGACGTCCAGTATGTCGCAGTCACCCATGTCCACCTTGACCACGGAGGCGGTGCAGGCACGCTACTCAAGTCGCTGCCAAACGCCAAAGTCATCGTTCACCCCCGCGGAGCACCCCACCTTGTTGATCCTGAACGGCTCTGGCCATCATCTCAATCAGTCCTTGGATTCATCAGTGATATCTTCGGCAAACCTGAACCTGTCCCGAAAGAGCGGCTAATTTCGATGACTGAGGGCTATTTTGATTTAGGATATGGTGCCAAATTAACCATTATAGAAACACCTGGTCACGCATCTCATAACTTGAGTTTCCAAGAATCGTTCAATGGAGGGGTTTTTCCTGGAGACGCCGTTGGCACGTATCTTCCTGAATTCGACGTCATTGTGCCGACTACTCCGCCGCCTTTCCATCTTAATGCAGCTTTGACTTCGTTGGATAAACTAATCAGCCTAAAACCCACCGCGTTATACTTTAGCCACTTCGGAAAAGCCGCGGACGCTGTTCAACGCCTCAAAGACTACAAGGTTCAGCTTCAACTTTGGGCAGACATAGCAGAGGATGGGGTTAAGAAAAATCAGAGTTTAGAGGTAATCCGTGACAGAATAATCAAAGAAGATAAGGTGATGAACCAAATAATCGGTTTTATACAATCCCATCGAATTTATTCAAAAACAATGTTGGAAAACTGCGTTCGAGGATTCATCGATTACAGCCGACAAAAACTTGAGAAGACTCGGTCATAAACGTTTTATAACCTCGCTAAACTTTTTGTTTCAACGGTGAAAGAGTTTTGGGTGAAAGTGAAAGTAGAGCCGTTCCTGAGCGGGTTCCGTTAGAGAAAGTTAACGATTACATGTGGCAGATTCCTAAGTATAAGCCTGAGATGAAGGTTCCAGGCATGATTTTTGCCAACCAAGCGCTGCTGGAAAAGATGCAGACTGATCGGACACTTTGGCAATGTTCAAATGTGGCGCAGTTGCCAGGCATTTATAAGCATGCAATCACGCTTCCTGATGGGCATGAGGGATACGGTTTTCCCATAGGCGGCGTAGCAGCAACAGACTATGAAAACGGCGTCATCAGCCCAGGCGGCGTCGGCTACGACATAAACTGCGGCGTTCGCTTGTTATCAACAACGCTCACAGAAAAAGATGTGCGTCCTAAGCTGGCTAACTTGGCAGAATCCATTTTCCGCAACGTTCCTTCAGGCCTTGGTAGTCGCAGAAAAGATTTCACCATATCCCCACGAGAATTAGAAACATTAGCAGTTGAAGGTGTACAGTGGCTTATCGACCGTGGATTAGGCTGGGCAGGAGATGCGGAACACTGCGAAGAAAATGGACAAATGAAAAACGCTAACCCTGACAAGGTTTCAAATACCGCGAAAAACCGCGGCTTAACCCAAATCGGCACCTTGGGCTCAGGAAACCATTTCCTAGAAATCCAGAAAGTCGACAGAATCTTCAACCCCAAAACCGCCAAAACATTCGGAATTACAGGTGAAGGTCAGGTTACTGTTATGATTCACTGCGGCTCCAGAGGATACGGTCATCAAGTCTGCTCAGATTATCTAAGAGTCATGGAGCACGCTGTCCAGAAATACAAGATAGCCCTACCTGACCGAGAATTAGCCTGCGCCCCCGGGAACAGCCCCGAAGCACGCGACTACATCGAGGCCATGGCTTGCGCCGTAAACTACGCCTTCGCAAATCGGCAGGCGATCATGCATTGGGTCCGCCAGAGTTTCCAGCAAGTCTACGGACAAGACCCAGAAAAATTCGGGTTAAACCTCGTTTACGACGTCGCCCATAACATTGCCAAAGTGGAAACCCACAACATCGATGGAACGCAGAAGAAGGTGTGGGTTCATCGCAAAGGTGCAACACGCGCTTTCCCAGCTGGGCACCCAGATGTTCCAGAAGATTACCGCAGTGAAGGGCAACCTGTGCTTATTCCAGGCAGCATGGGCACGAGCTCATGGGTTTTGGTGGGCTCGCAAAAGTCCATGGATTTGACTTTCGGGTCTACAGCGCATGGTGCAGGCAGAATGATGAGTCGCTCAGCAGCAAAACGCCAGTTCTGGGGAGGAGACATTAAATCATCCTTGGAGAAACGGGGCATCGTGGTTCGTGCAGCAAGTGCTTCAGTGTTAGCTGAGGAAGCTGACCCAGCATACAAGAACGTGGACATTGTTGCGGACGTCAGCGATAAAGTGGGGATTGCCACCAAGGTTGCAAGGCTGGTCCCGCTGGCAGTCATAAAAGGCTAAATGCCTTTTCGGCTGTTAGAAGAATGTTTCTCGCTAAATATCTTCTTTGATCAGAAAATGCGTTTTAGCCAGTGAAAATTAATATCCCCAAAAACCAGTTGGTATAAGTGATTTTCGTTCTCGCTTGAGGGTGAGATATCATAAAAGATGAATGTGGAATCTGCGGCAGAGTAATGCGCACAACGTATATGCGGCAGTGTCAACGATGTAAGAAAATGTTCTGCCGAGACTGCATGACGCCTGACGTTGCAACTGGTGATCCGAATACGATGCTTTGTCTTCATTGTGCTAGACGGATAGTTTCGCCAAGGACTGTTTCAAAGTGGGTTGGGCTTGAGGGTCATCTAAAGTTTAGAGCTGCATTTACTAACACCGTTAAGCTCACCTTTGCACGTATTGATGGTTTAATCGGAAGTAACCTTCCTATGGCTGCTTACAGAGATGTTGCCTGGTGGAGCAATGCGTCTTCAAGTATCCATGCTAAGGCTTGGTTGGATGCTGGATGGGAAGTTCAGGAGGTTAACCTCAAGGAGGGTCATGTTGTATTCAAGAAAGTACGTAATGTGTCATTCAAAAAGTCTAGGCAGAAAAAACTTGAAATTACCCAGCCTTTCACACCTGTACCGGTACATAGGCTCAAATCAAAGATCCCGTCAAAGACGAAAGTGTCAAAGCTCTATGCAAGAATCAAGAACCTTGAAAGGCAACGAGCCATGCCGCGCCAGCCGGTTAGGGGTTTTAAGTTCAAGTCTTCGCAGTATCAGAAGCGACTTTACAAGAACGATGAAAAACCAAAATAGTAACCGTTTGCTAATGGATTTACGATGACCCCTTGTTTGAACGAACGGTTAACTTGAAAATCGAAGAAGCATATCCAAAATTAAAAACTGCTCTTGTTGAGAAGGGCTGCAGAGTGCTGTCTGAAGAGCCGCACAAACAAATCTGCCTTAGGCAGGGCTCGCTTTGGGGAGTATCACCCAAAACCGCAAAGAAAATCGTTAAAGTAAACTTGGAGCCATCAGGTGATGGAGCAAGGGTAAGTTGTTCATCGATGCTGGCTTCTGACTGGAAAAACATAACTCTAATCGGTTGTGCTTTCGCGTTTGTCCTTGTGATCTTAATTGTGTGGATGGCTACCGACCTAAACACAGTGTTGGATACGCATCAATCCAGTTTTTGGAGCTGGTTAGTCCTAGTTGGTAGCAATGTGGATTCAGCGGCTGCTCAAGCATTCGTTAATTTAACGTGGGTTCTGGCAGTTTTTCTTTCGGCGATAATTTTTCTTGAAGGCGCGATTGTAATCTACGTGCATTCCAAGATAGATGCGTTTGCTGAAAATGTTTTAAATCAATTAGGCTAAAGTTTTAGGATATTTGTTTTCCGCATTTCTCACAGAAAGCAGCGTATGTTTTGTTGCTTGAACCGCAATAAATGCAGAACTTGCTCCCTTCCAAGTCAACGGGCACTGCTTGTGGACTGCTCGGTTCAGCAAACGTGGGCGTTTGCGCTGGTAACGATTTTGGTTTTCTCACCGACCAGACTGCAACACCGATCGAAACAACGATTGCGAACATTATTAGCACAAAGAACAGCGGATTGTCTGAGATTAAGTTGAATGATAGCGGCAGAACTGGCTCAACACTTGGTCCGGGGATTGTGGGAGATGTCGAATGGTTGGGGGTTGGTTGAGTCGTCTGGTCTGGTAAGGTAGGAAAGGGTGAATCGGTTGGGCTTGGTGTAATAGGAGGTGCCACTGTGATGGTGGGAATATACTGTTTGTTTTCATTTATGGGGTAAATGTAGGCGCTTTGTCCTTTGAATTCATCAGGCAACTGCCCGATCATAAAATTGTCCCCAGTAGTTTCACAGTAATAGTAGGTTTTGTTGGAGCCTTCAGGGTAAGTCCAGTAGGTGCCATGAAGGTTGTCTCCTAGAATGCCGACAGCATAGTGGTTGGTAGGATTAATGTAGACTGTTCCATACCCCATAATGAGGGTTAAAGTCGCAAAAAGTATGGATGTGTCCTCGCAGTCCCCACCATCATCCACCAAAGTTTCTATCGGAAACCGCGGGTACTCATCACGCCCCGTCGTCACCGAATCAGATGTATAGGGTAAACTTTGTACAAAAGACAACACAAAACTAATTGTATCAAAGGAATTATATCCAAGGTCGTTTGCGGTGTTATTCAACTCTTTAGCCAAGCTTAACACGTAGGCATCTTTGGTTGTGGTGCAAAAACCGTAGCCTGCTGGACCATCGCTTGTTCGAGTTGAAATGGGAACCGACTTGTAGGCGTTGTATAGGTCTACTGGAATACTAAGATTCCAGGTCCAATGTTGCCCATTATAGTCCCAAGCGAACGATTCATCGTAGTAACCATCGGTCTGTGCTGATGCTTTAAGAGGAAAAGTTATAGAAACAGAAACTATTAGCGTTAAAATTATGAAAACTGTTAGTTTGATTTGTTTTTGTTTCAGCTAAAGTCCGCCTATCTTAACCATTTCGATGTTGGAAACAGTTTGCAGTCTACCGTTTAAGACTTGCCCCAAATCAGGATTTCTTGTTTACTGTCGAACGCTTAGACAAAGTGGTCAAGTTATAAACCGTTACAGCTAAAAGGCAAGCTAGAACCAACACTTTAAGGTAAGAAACCGAGTTTAGAAGCGAAATAAGAGCAGCTCAGTTGGAAGCACATACAGCAACGCATAGATAAAAGCTACCAATCCAATTCTTTTACCCACACTCTCCTTTTTCACGTATTCCTTCTCGAAAAACGCCCCAGCCAACCTTCCAAAACCGCTCGTGCAGCTTTGCATTTATAGCAACTGCTTCAGCTCCACCGCCGCAGAACCGCATAGATCATGAAAGCAAAAGAAATAGGTAGAGCCAACAGTAAAGAAAATTGTAGAATAACAAGCTAAAGAATGCTAGAAAAACCCATCCGAGAAGTGCAAGGTTTCCCCAAACCAGCAGTCTACGGCTAAAGTCAAGTTTCTCCTCAACCAAACCGTTTTCTCCATTTATAATCGAATAAGTTCATGCCTAAAGACAATTTGTTTTGCTATGCGTTTAGTTGAAAACATTAAGTCGGGAGAAGTTTATTTTTGTTTGATTATGCCGTAGCTTTGTTTTTTCCATGCGTCACGGAACTTGTTGTAATAATCAATAGGCTGAAAAACAGGCGCATAAGTCAGAGGCCACTCAAGCCCACATTTGCAGATTGCGTAGACCTCTTTCTTTTTTAGGTCAGCACAAATCTGAAGCAATTCCTTTCTGCATTTTGGGCAGTAGTATGGCCCATTTACCATTTGTTTTGCGTCTTTAGTTAGGATTTTCATTCGGCTACCGGGAATTTTTTTTCTCTCTTTTGCTGAGCTCATTTTTTCAACCTAACTATTTGTTAAGCATGAACCTTCAGCAAGATATACTCTTCCGTCTCGTAAACAGGAATTTCACGGATGACTTACGGAGTTTTAAACCGGATAAACTTATTTCGTCTGAGAATAAAATTGAAAGAACCATAACTATAAGGACTGTAAGGGAATTCTTAATCTATATCTAATAATTTTTCAGTTATGTAATAACCAGCAACTATAACGATTATGAAAACAATAACGCCTATTGCCGATGCCACAAGAAGGTCATTCATGAAACCTCTAAATGCGATTGCAGCTAATAGAACAGCAAGGACAATGTAGCCTATGGTGACTATTTGTTTTATCATTCGTTTTTAATTCCATTGCTCAATATGCTATGTGCTATGATGTTTTAAGTTTTTGCATCATGAGATAGAATAGTTTTTTCTGCAATTTTTTTTGCACTAAAAAGCTTAAGCCAAGATTGAAATACAAAATTTATTCCCTTTTCACTTTACAAACATCCCACGAATAGGTTCAGAGTTTCTTTTTCTTCTTTGCAAAATAGTAAAGTTCTCTTCTCAAAAAGTGTTAAGTGGAGATAGCGCATGGCTATTGTTCAGGGAAAAAATAGTGTGATGCTTGCATCCATCTCCCAACCTCACTTCTTCCAACTGGGTGCAAGCATTACTTCCTAAGCCAATAGACAAAGCATTCTTGTTCTCGAAAAGTAAAAAAATGGTACAAAAAAAGAATTGGGGTAGGTACACTCAATTCGAAAAAGTATCTAGAAAGGAACTAAGACGTAAGATCGGTTTAGCTGTTAAAACCTTGGGATAATAGAGAATAAGTAAATCGTTGTTGTTAAAATTGTTGAAAGTTAAGTTTTTTCTTCTTTGTTTGAAAACAAAATTATTGTTACTATAAATGCTACAAAAACTAGTGCTCCAATGGGGAGCAATACTCCAAACAGAAGATCTCCAATCGAGTTTCCAAAGACCAGCATGTAAACAGAAGCTATCAAAGCCACAGCCAACCAGCAACTTACAACTGCTGCTATTCTAAAGTCCAAAAAAAATACCTCTTAAATAAAATAGTCTAACAAGCTATTTATGAATTAGCTCCAAAGCCAAAAAGACACTAAGACGTAAGACCTATTTTAAATAGAAAATAGCTTGGAGAAAACTTTCGTCTCTTCTTAGTCGCTGGACAAAGTTTTTGTGTTATCGCAGCTTATACATAATTAGAGCAAGAATGGCACTCTATCTTTTAGCTATCAAGTATTATGTTGGTACCAAAAAAAGTGTGAGACGTTTTCGTCTTTTCAATTGTTCATCTGAAGAATTGAACACTCATTATGTGCAACCATATAATAATAATTTGTCTTTCCAAATATCAGGAAGAAAGATTATGAGTTCTCAAATAGAACAGTTCTTAATTTTTTCAAGTCCTTCAGTCATTCTACAAGACATGCTTCTTTCAACTGGGGCCAAAATAAGTGATGAGAAACATGATGTTATAGTGAAGTGTCTTCTCAACGGAGAGCTCAACTTAGAGGAAGTTACCTCAGAGTTCATTCATCCAAAAGTGCCAACAAAAAGAGTTGAGACGTAAGACCTACTTCTTCTATCAAAACAGTATTTCTACCTAAATGCAAATGCTTAAAATTATTTTAAACAAATAAGTAAAAGAGGCGCAAAAACATGAATAAAGGCAGACTTTATGAAGAATTAATTCCAATTGAACAATTATCATTCAAAGGGTATAATACTCCTGAACTTGCAAATGCTAAAGTAAAACAAATTTTAGATGAAGTTAAAAAAGAAATGCCACTTTTCACCGAAAAATGGGTTAATACAGAAAACGAAAACCCTGATTGGAAAGCAACCTGTGAAGCAATGAACGAAAGAACAATAGCAAGAGAAAAGTGGTTTATTAAATGGTTTGGTGAATAAAAATGAGCGAAGGCGAACTTTAGCGTCTATGCCCTTCGGTTTAGCTTTTACGCTTTTGCAATTAAAAACTTAAACCAAATTTTTAAGCTAAAAAATTTTAATCATAAGTTACTTAAACTGATTTATTCAATATTTTAACGAGCACTCAACAATTAAGTCAGTATAATTCAAAATGATTTCACAGAGGGACTAGAAGTGGACCACGAGTATAAACTAGAAAAGGATGCCCATTGTTTAGGGAATCCGAAGCATGAACTAAAAAGTGGAACCAAGATAACATTTGATTCTTTTGGTCATTCACATTGTCCAGTATGTAATGCATCAGTCATGTATAGCTGGTAAGCACTTACTGTAAACAACTAGAGAAAACTTTGCTTCGACTCAACTAAGGAAGACAGGTTTATGGCTGAGAATGGGTTAATGAGTGAAGAGATAGATTTGCTTCAAAGGCAGAATCCCAAGAACAGTCTTTGCCAGACATTATCTCAAGGAAAATATTGATGAATTTAGCGGAAGAGTTTTAGAAGCAATAGCAAGTTTGAGAGTAATCTTAAGTAATAAATACCAAAGCAATGGAATACAGTTTTGGGGAAGTAACTTGAGGGAATATCAAGGCATTGGAGAAGTAACTATTCCTAATATTGGCATTATTAAAGGAGAGTTTAGCCTTAAATTTGAAAGTAGCGGTAAACCTATTTTGTATTTAAAAACTGAAATGGCTAAGGAAAAAATATTTCAACTATTAGCCATGCCCTTTGGTCCATTTAAATTCTCAGGATCATCCAATTACCCCTATTATATGGTTGAAATAGAGAAAATATATAAGAAATCTGTTAATTCACAAGGAGAGTTTTCATTCCATATTTTTCATGATGTCAAAATAACTTACAAGGAGTTGGATGAAGACCAAGAGGTAGAGTTGAGGTTTGGAATTTCAAACTTACTCTTTTATGGAACAGAAGGAATAACGGAAGGGTCAAATTGGCGCCTTGGAAAAATTTCATGGCGTATAAATGGAAAGGATATTTCATTAGAACAACTACCAGACTTTGAGAAAATAAAGGAAGTTTTAATTGAAGAAAAAAGTGTGTGCATAACCTCTGAATTGAAAACTAAATGTAAGCCTGAGGATATGGAAGAAAGTACACAAATATGCAAGAATCTTCAGGGTTTATTCTCAATAGCAACTGGAAACTATGTTACAGCCTTATACCAAGACATATACTGTGATGGTAAATTATGCAGGACTGTATTGCTGCCAAGAAAAACTTACACATATTCAAATTGGCCCTATCTAATTGATAGCTCAGTTCAAGATAGATATGAGTTTAGGGATTTCATAAATATCACTTACCAAAATTATGTAGACCTTAAAGACAATCTAGGGCTTTCATATTTTGTTGAGTTCTTTACTACATCCAAGATATATTCACCGCTCGAAGTTGAGTATCTTCTTTCAACTACAGCTTTTGAATGTTTAGAGGGCTACTTTAGAAGATGGAAATCACTTTCCAGAATATCTTTCAAGGAAGGTGGTTTAAAAGAAAAAATTAGGCGAATGTGCAGGAATTTCTCTTTCTCAGTAACTGAGAGTGAACTTGAAACTTACCCAAGCTGCAGGAATAGTATCGCTCATGAAGGTAAGTTTCCAGCTACTGTAGACAAAGTTATATCATTAATGGAGCTGAGAAACCTAATGGATAGATTTATTCTTACTATTCTTGGCTATAGAAACAAGCCCTATTATAATGTAGTTAAAAGAGACAAGGATATGGTGCCATAGTTGTAACCATTTCTATGAAATCCACAATTCTTGACCAGTCTAATCTGTGTCCTTGCATTTTATATCCAAGTTTGCTTGACAGCAGTGATAGGTCAAAAACGAAAAAGCATCTAGAAAGATACTAAGACGTAAGACTTACTTAGGAAAAAACATAGCTTCTGCCTTATAAAAGAAAAAAGCAAGGAACACTGTAATGCCTTAGCTTCCTTCAACAACGAAGGCTATTTTGACTACTGCTCTGTATTCTGCAATTTTGTTGTTTTCCACTGTTGCTTTGCAGCTTTTAACATAAACAGATTTAATGTTTTTAACTGTCTTTGCCGCTTGTGCTAAAGCACTCTTAACAGCATCTTCCCAATCATTTGGTGAAGTTCCAATTAGCTCAATAATTTTCACAACAGTCATTTATTTTGCTCTCCAACATAATTATTAACTAAACCAGCGAATAAGAACATGTGTGACTTCAAAAAGGATACAACAAGTTATCGCCAACAGATTTTTGCTTCATGCCTTTTTAGAGTTTGAAAGTAATTCAGAGAAAACTTTGCTTAGTTAGTTACTTGTTTTATGGTATTTCTTGAAGTAAACCAATAAGCCCTCAATGACTACAATCACAACAGCAACTATTACAATGATATATGGAAGACTACTCACAACATAGAATTGAGAAGTAGCTTGCCAAACTGGATTAACAATTATTCGTTCTTCTGGAGTACCAACATAACCAATTCTGTTGAATGCACCAACCCATTGCCCCAAGAATTATAGCAATCTCTTTCAGCATAGAATCCTTACTATAAATTACAAACATAAGTAATTTTGCTAATAGCTGATTAGCGGATTTAGAAGTAGGTTTGAATTATTCAATAATTAACTACCAAGGTATATTTTTAGACTCTGACCATCTTTTGTTAAAACATATAATTCATTTGCACCTTGGTACAATGCAGATGGTTGGTTAATGAGTTTTATTGTAAATGTAATACTTTGAAAAGGAGATACTGTGTACCCATTCTCTATAGATGGATTAACTGAAGGAACAGGAGTATAACTGCTATAGGACTTACCATTAATCACGAAGTCACTAATTGTTGATGGTCCACCCCCAACATTTTCAAGGTATAGCTTAATAGTTGAGTTCCAACTTTGACCATTACCGCCTTCTCCAGTATAAGGAGAATGAGTACTGATAAGATTACCCTTTGTGCCTATTGCAAAATAAAGTATACTAGCTACAAAAATAACAGAGATAACAGCAACTACCAATGCAAATACCAATTTAAGCTGGGATTTTCTATCTAACCTCATAATAGCTCCTTTGTTTTCTTTTAGAATTTAAGGTTTGTATACATTGATGATTTTAGCTCTAAAGGACTTTTTTTAATGGTCATTAAATATTTCCTCTAACACTCAGGTCAGCTCCAAGTTAGGAAGCATCTGTATGAAGATTAAATGCCTAAAGTTAGTTTGCTTTCAATGTCAGAAGGAAGGACTGGCACAATTATTTCTAAACAAAGCTGGCACCATCAGATATGCACAGGGTTCGCCATTATTCCCACGATGATGCAGTGCCCCACAAGCCACAATTTACCTATCGCAAGATAGAAAACTTGGAATCTCTGAAAACTTTATTAAAAACTCAAGGTATCTCTCTGACATCTGAAAAGGCAACAAGAGGTCAAATAGGTCAAAGCCAAACAAAGAAGCCCATGACCTAAATAAGCCCAAAAACAGCCTTAATCAGCAAAACATGAGCGGTTGTCGTCTAGTCTGGTTTAGGACTTTAGCCTTCCAAGCTAATGATCCCGGGTTCAAATCCCGGCGACCGCACCATTTTCTCTTTTCAATTATCGGGTTTTAACGGTTCGCCGAATCTTTATTGCTCTGCCCCTCAGCATATCCAATCCAAGGGATACCAGTTTTCTTCCGCCAACACCGAAGATTAACAGCCAAAAGGATATGCCGAAGCCTAGCCCTAAAAGCTGTCCTGAAGCAACAGCTGTAGTTTGGTTGCCTGTGGTCATTTGTAGGTCAGTTAAGCCAAACGGTATAGGCGAGTAATAATTGCCCTCTAAGAGCACAATTAACTCGAAGATTGAAACAACTATAACAACTATACCTGTTGCAAGCAAAACATATCCTGTGTACTTTTCCTCAACTGATCGCGCTGTGTACCCGACAAATGTCTGTTCCTTTCTTGATCGTCGAACAATAAAGAATAGGACCACGGTTATTATTGCAGCTACCAAGACATCTAGAAGAATTTTGATGTATTCGGTTGCTGAAGAATCCATGGGCAGTCACGTTTGTTTATTTAGGCGCTTTGTACTTCGGCAGGCGCTTTCATTGGCTCGCTTATTTCGACTTTGATATCTTTAATCATGCTAACGCCCAATGACGCGATTTTTCCTCCTGCAAGCAAGACAAACCCCATAAGAATAAACCAGAAGAACAGGTTAGGCAACTGGCTTGCTTGGGTGCCTTGAATTAACGATATGTTCGATCCGTTATCTCCGGGTAGGGAAATGTCTTGGAGGTTGAAGAGTTTTGGAGGAGGAGCATAACCGTAGTAGACTGTTACCATTTCGACGATTGAGAAAAGCAACAGAATGACACCTAGGATCAGTAAGGCGTAACCGATGATTTTTTCGCTTTTTGGTATTTTTCGCATATGGATTCACTAGTATGAACTCTTAAGATTAATATAATGCTTAAAAACTTTCCAGAAAGACGCTTGATAAAAAAATGTTCAGTGCCACTGGTAGATTTGGATTTAATGAAAATAAAAAAGTAGCCTAAAAACAAAATGTCCCAGAATTCAGAGCGAAAAGGTGAAAAGCAACAGAACAATGATAAGAAGTAAAGATAGGTGAGATCTAAAATGAGTAACGATGTAAACATGTCAACTATCCAGCTAAACGGCGAAAAACAAAACTTCATCCTCGACAAGAAAAATTTCAAAACAGGCAGCAGAGGCTACTACGGAACAGGAAAGATGGTTGCAGGCGGCAAGAAATACCAAATAAGCATCCAAGTTGTAGAAATCGGTTCTAAGCCTAAACCTGAAGAAGAAAAGAAAAAGTAGTTAATTTTTAACTTTTTATTTTTTGTTTAAGGCAAGATTGTCGCGCTAACAATTGTGACATTTGTTAAGGGTTTATCGTTCGGTTGGTTGGCACTTTAGCGATTTTGTCGACGACATCCATTCCGGCGATGACTTTGCCAAAGGCAGGGTGCTTGCTATCTAAAAAGTTGTTGTTTACTTGGTTGATGAAGAATTGGCTGCTTCCTGTGT
This sequence comes from Candidatus Bathyarchaeota archaeon, assembly GCA_963770845.1. GTDB lineage: Archaea > Thermoproteota > Bathyarchaeia > Bathyarchaeales > Bathycorpusculaceae > Bathycorpusculum. Next base: position 97,383 of record CAVYRC010000007.1, read on the forward strand.
TTGGACCCGCGTTTGCCATTGATATGGTGCCTCTGTCGTTGCGGTTGGTTTTTGTGAATTCATCTCGGATTTCAGGTATTGATGGGTCTCCGTATCCGGTGCCTGTTGGGTCGCCGCCTTGAATCATGAAGCCTGGGATGACTCGGTGGAAGATTGTGCCGTTGTAAGTTCCCTTTTGGACGAGGTTTTTGAAGTTTCCAGTGGTTATTGGCATGTCGTTGCGTAGAGCGATGGTTATATCGCCCATGCTGGTGTGGAGTAGAACTTTGGTTTCAGGTTGATTTACTGTTTGTCCTGACATAATTTAATCTCAAATACCAATTAGAATTATAGCTATTATGCCTATTGCCAAAGAAATGCTACATTGGATTAACTCTAAAGGTTTAATGTTTAAATAAAAAAGAAAAGTAAAAGCTGATTTTTTAGATCTGTTTAAGATATTATTGTAGCTTTTATTAGTGTGACAGGGTTCACAGGGGAACTGTTTTCATGTGTGTATGGATTTGCGGTAACTTGGGCGTTAGCTATTGCATCAACGACACTTTGACCCTCGACCACTTTTCCAAAGACTGCGTAAACTGCGTCGAATTTGGTTCCTGCCTGGTCTATGGGGTTGTTTCCGTTATCGGCAACGTTTATGAAGAATTGGCTTGTTGCTGAATTAGGGTCGCTGGTTTTCGCCATAGCTATTGTGTACGCAATATTACGATTGTTGCTCCCAATTTCGTCAGCTATAGTTGGGGTGGAGCCACTGATCGAGCCGCCCTGTATCATGAAGCCTGCAATGACTCTGTGGAAAATTGTTCCATCGTACTTTCCTTGTTGCACGAGGTTTATGAAGTTAGCAGTTGTTATTGGCTTATCGCTTCGCAACTCAAGGGTTATGTTTCCAACGGAGGTTTGAAGAGAACTTTTGTCGGGTTGACATAATGGGGATCGGTAGGTGTAGCCGAAGGCGATGTTGACGAAGTCGGTGCTGGAGTAGGCGTAGGAGTTGGCGTCGCGTTAGCTGGTTGGTTTGCTGATTGACCTAACAGGATGTATGCTCCGACGCCGATTATGAATTATAGCTATTATGCCGATTGCAAGAAACAGTGTCTTGTTGGATTTGCGCTTGACTGGTGCCCTACTGTTTTTGTTGGGTGTCATATCTTGGTAGTCAACGGCTTTTCATATAAAATTTTTCCATAATTTAACTCATTTAGATAGTTTGAGTTTGAGCGGAGGACTTTAAGCTTTCAAAAGGATGCTATGCGCAAGCCGTAGCAGTTCTTCTTTGGACTCAAAAGACACTTGTTCAAGTTTTCCAATGTCCAAAACCTCATCTCCTAAATTAACGACTATGTTTCGCCCCATACTTCGATGTCTAAAGAAAACGAAGGTTTTGTTGGTTAGTTTTCTTGCCATGCCTATTTCTTTGACAACTTCAGATGACAAATTAAAGCCAGGAGTCATGATGAGGACAAAATACTTGCTTTCCTCCAATGCTTTATCACGAACCTTAGCCCAACCTTCTTCCGTATCAACAGTTTGAGGTATGTCTTTGTAGTCCTCAAATGTGTGCAATCCAAGCTCTTCTAACCCTGTTTTCAAATGGTCAGCATAATCTTTTCCTGAACTTTTTTTATAGCATAGGAAGACATTGAAAGGTCTTGAAACTTTTTCGCTGGCACTTATTTTTGAATCACCTGTTGGTTGCCTTCCTCTGATTGCCGTGGATTTGGATTCAGAAAATCTGTCTATTTTTTTATTATTATTTCTTGCATAGAAAAAATAAATGACAATAATTGCTACGGATACAAGGATTGCTGTTCCAATTAAAACAAATAAGACTCCCGAGTTATTTGTCGTGGGAGTAGGAGCAGGAGTAGGACTCATCATCGACGGCATCTGTGCAGTACTGAAATTAACTAACAAGTAAGTCATAAGTAACAAAATAGCAGAAGATATTAGAGTAAGAAATTGATTTTCTCGCACGAAATTAGGGTTAATTAAACTTGAAGTTAAAGTTTGCTATTCTCTCAAGGCACATTAATAATGGTGAAATTAGTAACGCTACTTCAGGTGCTGCGTGGTGTCTGTATAACCAGATTACTGCTCAACCTTGACTTGGATGGAGAAAACCATTGTTTTGGGCAATCGGTTTGATGTTGTTGTGTATAGGGGACTTCTCCGCCACAACTACCACGGAAAACCCAGAGATAAGTTAGAAATACCTGTAAGGTCTGATATGATTAGAGGCTTATGAGTCATGACTGATGTTGTGTTCGTCTTTGAAGTCCACCAGCCACACAGACTGAGAAGAAACCTGTTCTGGGAAGGTAAAATCTTTAGGCGTCTATCCAAAAATGAATTGTTCAACTACTACTTTGACAACGAAGTTGACGCAGAAATTTTTAGACGAGCCGCACGCAAATGCTACTATCCCTCAAACCAGATAATCCTAGATGTAATAGACAGACACAAGCATAGCCATAGACAAGCTAAATTCTCGTTTAGTGTTTCAGGCGTTTTCCTTGAGCAATGCGAAATGTTTGACAAGGACCTGCTGGAAAGCTTTCGACAACTAGCAGCTTCGGGGTGCGCGGAGTTTCTTGACCAAACCTACTATCACTCAATTGCCAGCCTCTACCCTGAAAAAGAAGAATTCATCGAACAAGTTGCGATGCACAAACAAACCATCAAAGACCTTTTGGGTTACACGCCTCAAGTCTTCGAAAACACAGAGTTACTCTACAACAACACCATCGCCAAAACCGTTGAAAGCATCGGCTACAAGGGCATCTACACCGAAGGCGTAGAAAAAATTCTGGGCGAAAAATCCCCCAATTACATTTACACGCCTAAAGGCGCAAAAAAAATCCGAGTACTCCTAAGAAATTACAAGTTGACTGACGACATCGGGTTTAGGTTCTCAGCCCGATGGTGGCCAGAATGGCCGCTAACAGCAGACAAATATGCACGGTGGCTTGCCGAAACCAAGGGAGAATGCATCAACATCTTCCCAGACTACGAAACGTTTGGCGAGCATCATTGGCCCGAAACAGGAATCCACAGCTTCCTCCAGCACCTTCCAGACGAGATTCTCAAGTTTGAACATTTACAGATGGCTACTCCATCCGAGGTGGTGGAAAAGCATGCTTCTGCAGGAGAAATCGATGTTCCAGAAGCCGAAGGCACAGTTTCGTGGGCTGACATTAAACGTGACCAGTCAGGGTGGCTTGGCAACGTTATGCAGTGGGCATACTACACTACTCTACTAAGATTGGAGCCGTTGATAAAAGAAGCAGACGACAAAGAGTTTCTGAGGTTGTGGCGTGACTTCCAAACAAGCGACCACCTCTACTACATGTTCACTGCAGGAGGCGGCCCAGGAGAAGTACATTCCTACTTTAGCCCATACGAATCGCCCATGGATGCTTTCGTAGCTGCACAAACATTGCTCAATGATTTTGAAGCTAGACTGCGGATTGCCCTCTTAACAGCAAATGAGCCTTTCCTGTTTTACACCGGCGTCGGCAAAGATTGTAACACTGGCATGATGGCTTGGAGCCTAAAAGGCTTCATTAAAGCACTAGAAGAAGTAGACCCCAAAGCCATAGAGTTCCATGTAGGCAACGGCGACTTTGAAAGTTGGGCGCAAAGCTCACTTAGAGATAAAAAATTAGCATCACAATTTAAATCCATTAATGCTTCAGGGGAAAAAGGCGAGAAACTTAGGAAAGCAATGGTTGACGCTACAAAAAAGCGGTACATTGCACAAAGTAAGGAAGTGCAGGATGTAACCCAGCTTTTTTAAGAAAAGCTGACTCGCATGCGTTTATAAGATAAGTCACCTTACTCTTTGGTGGCACGGTGCATTAAATATGAGAGAAGAGCTTCCGTTTCCAGATAAGGTTCTGCAGACACTGCACAATTTGTGCGCTACCGCCGCTGATTTAGCGCGTCGAGGCGAAGAAGTAGCACGACTTCTGCAGAAAGACACAAGCGAAATTGAAGGCATCCTAGACCAGTACAAGTCTGAGGGTTTTGCTGAAAGCTTCTATGACAATGAAGGCAAGAAAAGGTACTATCTTAATGGAAGAGGCATAATTAAGGTCTGTTCGCTCTTTACGTAGTGGAAATATGCGTGTCGTCATTTTTTCCTGGGAGTACCCGCCAAGGGTGGTAGGTCAACTCTCTGGTTACGTTAGCGCTCTATCAGGTCAACTTGCCAGTAGCAAAGTTGACGTTAACGTAGTAACTTACGATGATTCTGCAACTGGTCAAACCCAAGAAGCCAACGGCGTAAAAACCTTCAGAGTAGCCAATCCAGTGCGTACTCACATAGGCGTTTTAACTTGGGTATTGACTCTAAACCAAGAAGTTGAACGGGCGGCAACGAACATTTACTATGAAGCCCACAAACACATTGACCTCATAGACGTTTTCGATTGGCACTTTATTCCGGCAGCTGTTACCCTAAAAAACGCTCTGGACCTTCCGTTTGTCTACTCGATTGAAAGCATAGAGGACCAGCGTTCACCCAACGCGAACGCTTCTTACAACATGGCGATAAAAAGCATCGAATGGCTCGGATTCTATGAGGCTTCAAGGATAAGCGTAAAATCTGAGTGGATGAAAGAGGAAGTATGTAGAATATACGATGTGCCCAAAGAAAAAATAACTGTTATTTCGGCAGATTCTGACTCCTTAGGTAAAGAATTCCAAAAATGGTACGGCAAAGTGGCGGAGGCAAAGAAGAGAGAATGAAACATGACCTAACCGTTATGATGCTCAGTTGGGAGTATCCTCCAAGAGTAATCGGTGGCATCTCACCCCACATCTACTTTTTATCCAAACATTTAGCCAAACAAGACGTAAAAGTTTACGTAGTAACCTGTGATTTCCCAGGCGCACCTGCCCATGAAGTAATCGATGATGTAGAAGTCTACCGAGTTGACTCCTACAAAAACCCAGCACCCGACTTTGCCACATGGGTTTACTTAATGAACATGAACATGCAAAAGGAAACCGCCGCTTTAACACGAAAAATATCTGACAAAATCGATGTTTTCCATGCCCATGACTGGCTTGTCGCAAACGCAGGCATCGGACTCAAGCATGTCTTCAGAAAGCCCCTGCTTGCAACAATGCACTCCACTGAAATGGGCAGACGAGACGGATTGCACACCACGACTGAAAAGATGATTCATGAGACTGAAGCTTGGCTAACCTACGAGGCGTGGAAAGTAATCTGCTGTAGCGACTACATGATTTCACATGTAAAATACGTTTTCGGGTTGCCAAGCGACAAGTTAGTTATGGTTCCAAATGGAGTTAACACTCACAACTACGACGGCAACGAAGACTTAAAGGAGTTCAGGGGCAAGTTTGCTTTGCCTGAAGAAAAAATAATCCTCTTCGTCGGACGCTTAGTCTACGAGAAAGGCATCCATGTCCTGATTAACGCTGTACCAAAAATCCTAAGCAAAGTTAACGCTAAATTCATAATCGTCGGCAGCGGCTACATGAAAGAACAACTGCTAAACATCGTGCGCAGTATGGGTTTGGAGCATAAAGTGTTATTCGAAGGTTTTTTGGATGAGCCGTCGCTTCTTAAACTGCAGAGGTGCGCTGACGTGTCGGTTGTGCCTTCGCTTTTTGAACCCTTTGGCATCGTGGCCTTGGAGGCTATGGCGGCGCAGAGCCCGGTTGTCGCTTCTGACACTGGTGGCTTATCAGAAATCATTGAGCATGACGTTACTGGAGTGAAGGTTTATCCAAACAACCCTGATTCATTGGCTTGGGGCATAACAAAGGTCTTGCTCGACGGATACTACGCTAAACAACTCCGAGATAACGCGTACAAACGTGTGCAAGAAAAGTATGATTGGGAAAAGATCGCTCAGCAGACCAAGCGCATATATGAGGGCGTTTTAGGCGAGTACTCCAAGAGCTTCTGGGCTTAGATAAACAGAAAACTGAGAGAGGCTATTGCCCAATCACCCGAACATTTTCAACTTGCAACCAAGGCGAAATCAACTGCCCCATCTGCCGTTCATTTCCACCGACCACACTGATGTTTTTTAGCAGTTCGAAGATGTTGCCCGCCAACATAACGCCGCGTGAGCAATGGGTTATTTTTCCATCCTTTATCTTCCAAGCTGGAGTTGCAACCACCGAGAATTCGCCACTGACAGGATTACTGCTATGGGCACCCTGCAGGTAATAGACTATTAAGCCATCGTCAACTTCGCTTAGAATTTCATCCGAGGTTTTGTTTCCAGGGATTATGTGGAAGTTTGTTGTGTCGATGCCGGGGGTTGACAGGTACCCTGCCCTTGATGCGTTCCCAGTGCTCTCGACACCGTCTTTCTTGGCTGAATAGTTATCGTACAGGAAGCTGCGCAAAACACCCTTCTCTATAACAGGTGTTTTTTGATGTGGCATCCCTTCACCGTCAAAGAGTCCTGTGCGTAGCCCGCCAGTAAACAAGCCATCGTCAAAGATAGTGAGGTTCTCGGAAGCCACTTTTTCCCCTATTTTTCCCTTAAAGGGCGACTGCCCCCTCTGCACACTGTCCGCTCTTATAGCGTTGATTACAGTGTAGGCTAAGAGCTCTTGGAGCGCAAACTGGGTTAGGATGACTTTACCCGATTTTGTTTCGACAGACTTAGTTTTTAATGCGGAAATCGCCATCTTCGCCGCTTCTCTACCGACCCAAATAGGATCAAGGTTATAATTTCTTGCAGCGTTAAACTCAAAACACATAGGCGTTACCGTTGAGCTCTCTTTAGCCAACGCCGCCAAACTGCATTCCACAATCGTTCCCCGATCAAAGGCTGCTACGCCGTTCGAATTCGCAACGGCAACTGAAACGTATCCTGCTCCTACGCCGCCTTCGATTGGAAGTACACGTTTATCCACCTGACCAGCAGCATCCAACATGGCTGCAGCAACGCTAACCAGCTCTTCGGGGGTAAGCGCCACGATTTTTTTGTCAAAAGTCTTCGCCGTCTGGGAGTAAGGTCTCTTTTGTGGCAGTCCATTCCAGTCAGGGTCGGGTTTGCTTGCCCTCGCAGCACCAAGCGCCCCAGCAACAACATTCTCAATAGCCTTCTGATCATCGAGGATGTTTGTGTAGGCAAAGCCGATTGCCTTGTTGGCGACTACTCTTAAGCCTAAGCCACGGTCGATTATCCGGTTTGTCTTGCTGATTTGCCCAAGTTCGATACCGATGTTTGTGGCTTGCCCCTCGTAGGTGTAGGCTTCCGCTTCTTGGGCTCCCATCTTTAGGGCTGCCTCTACGGCGTGTTCTGCTATGTTTATCATTGTGTTTTTTTCAAGCACTACCACCGACAACCACCTCGCTGATTTTAATGTGTGGACCGCCATCGCTGATAAATGCTATCTGCCCCTTGCCACATCGCCCAGGATCCAACAGGAAATCTTTACCGACCGCATCCACCTTATGAAGGGTTTCAAGGGTATTTCCGCTTATTGAGGCGTTGCGGACGGGTGCACCTAATTCGCCGTTTATTATTTCGTAACCTTCTTGGATACCAACTTGGAAGGTCCCGTCAAGGTTAGCTTGCCCACCCCTAAAACTCTTAAAATAATAACCTGATTTGACATTTTCGATCAGTTCTTCAAAAGTTCGGTCTCTTGGCGCCATGTATGTGCAACGCATTCGAATGATTGGCTCCACTCGAAAGTCCTCAGCTCGTGCGTTTCCAGTAGGTTCAGCGTTGAATTTTTGGGCGGTTTCACGGTTATGCATCAGACCCGTCACAACCCCATCTTTTATGAGCAATGTTTTCTGGGATGGAACACCTTCGTCGTCATACTTGAATGTGCCAAACGCTCCCTCAACTGTGCCATCGTCACAGAAAGTAACCAAATTTGATCCGATTTTCTTGCCGCATTTCCCAGCTAAAACTCCACCTGAAAGCGCCAAATCTGCTTCAGCTAAATGCCCAAACGCTTCATGCACAAAAACCCCCACCACGTTAGGACCCAGAACAACCGGGAACTTTCCTCCTCGGGGGGATTTAGCGTTTAACTGCTCAATTGCAAGTTTAGCAACTTTTACGCCTAAAACCTCGGGCGCTTGTTCATCGAACAAGTTCGTAGCCTGCTGTGGAGCCGATTTCCTCTCGACTAAACGTGAAGACACCTTCGCTCTGCGCTGAAGCAGTGATTCTTGCCCAAACAAACAGCTTATCCTGTTCAATGTATGTGCCCTCGTTGTTCATAAAAAAGCTATTACCCATCAAATCCATATAATCCACTGAGCAACTCTTAATCCGCTCGTCAAAACCCAAGATTGACTTGTTCACTGCAAAGGCAGTTTTTATTTTATCCTCCATCACAACGTCCGCTGGGTTCTTCTTTGGCTTAGCAACAACGTGGTCCTCAATTACTTTAGCGGCTGCAAGCTTAATGGGTGTCTTCAATCTCTCGCTTGCCAGTCTTGCCATCCTGCATGCATCCGTAACCGCATCATCTAAAATAGCACCGTCAAACGAGCCCACAGAGGCAAACCCCCAGGCACCATTCACCAACACACGGATGGCAACACCGTTTTCGATGCCTTGCTTGGCGGCTTCCACGCGTTCCTCCTTTAGGGTCAGGGAAGTCTTGGTGATTTTTTGGGCTCTGGCTTCGGCGTATTCTGCTCCAAACTTTTGGGTGGCTACATTGTTGATTTTATTGAGAAGATCCTTCAAATTTATCTGTCCTTATGTTTTATCTAGAATTCTTGGAGAATTAAACCGTTTTGGGTTTACCAGAAGTCACTCATGCTTTTCTGCTTAACAATCGCCTGAACCAGCTTGGGTTTAATCTTGACTGGTGGCGGTGCATCGAGACCTAAAACCAGTTGTCCGTAGACGCCGTCGTATCCAGGCGTAACTTTAGCGGCGCCGTCCCTTACCTTAACGATTGCTTGGGCAGTGGGGACATCAACAACCTGAACTAACGCATCCAAAGGCGCAGACATCAATACCGAATACTCGTCTCCGAATTTTTCGACCAGCAAATTATATTTTTTCCAAACCGCCTGCGTAGACGGCGAATCAGTCCCAAGCACCGTCGCGATGATTTCGGAGAGCGGAAGCAAATGCAAAAACCCAGGGGCGCCCTCACGCTTAAACTCGACTGGTCTATCCGCTAGTTCTTCGACACGTTGCTCAACGCCCTTGGTGAGTTTTCTGCGGCAGACCGGGCAAACGTTGCCGAATTTTATGGCTTCCTTAGGTGAGAGGGATACTTTGCAGTTTCGGTGCCCCGTCCAGTGGTATTTGCCATAGGCAGGGTCAGTTTCTATGGTGAACTTGAAGCGGGAGGAGTCGTTGGCAACTATGGAGCCGGTGACTTGTTCGTAACTGAAGTTTTCCAGCTCGAAAACGTTGGCTTCCCTGCCGATGCGCCAAGGCCAAAAACTGTGGCAGTCACTATTCGAAACAAGAGCGTATCTGTCGAGTTTGCTGAGGCGCCAATTCATGGCTGGATCAGACGACAAACCAGTTTCCAACGCATGAATATGTTTGGTCATGTCTTGGTAGCAATCCTCAACAGTATCAAAACCACTAAACGCTCCAAAGATACTAAACCACGGCGTCCAAGCATGCGCTGGAAAAACCATGTTATCACCACAAACCTCCATCACCTGCTCTACCAGTTGGGGTGCTGAAACGTTTAGGATGGGTCGTCCATCTGAGCTCAAACTGCCAAAGCTTTGGAGGCGCTCATTGATTTGTTCGGCGGTTTCAAGCCAGGGAGTAAGTATGACATGGTGCACTTTTTTTGATTCTCCCTTATAATCGAAGATTGTGCAGACTTCAGTTTGCAAGCATAAACCGAACAGGAGAATCTGTATTGGCTAATTTGAAGAGGCCCGAGTCGCTCTTCAGGTATGAGTGTTTCGTTGATTTCTTTTAGCCATTGTGGATGGGTGAAGTCGCCTGTGCCGACAAGGTTTAAGCCCTTGATTTTTGCGTATTTGGCGATTTGGGGTATGCTCATTTGTTCGCTTGTGGCTCGGCTGTAACGCCCATGAATGTGCAAGTCAGCTATGACTCTCATGTAGGCACCCAAACCCTAACGTAGAGATTAACCATTTTAAGGCTTTGCTGAGTCAACATAAAAACAGTTTAAAGATAGTTTATTATGGCTTTTCTCTCAACCTATTTGTCCACGCAGCCAGCGAATCCAGCAACTGCTTGATGAGCTGACGTGTTTGCTCATTGGTTACTCTTCCGCGTTGCATCCACGTTGTGAGCTGCATCTGACAACATGACTTCGGGGCGGTTAACAGGGTGCATGTTAAGGAAGATGAAAGATTGCCGCAGGTGATATTGAGCTCTTGCGCCGCCGAATCTTCCCGTGGAAGCGCTCATGATTGCTACGGGTTTGCCTTCAAGAGGCATATCTGCTTTTGGTCTTGAAGCCCAATCAATCGCGTTCTTGAGTACACCTGGGATTGAGTAGTTGAATTCGGGGGTGGCAATTAGTAGGGCGTCGGCGTTTCTTATTTTTTCCTTGAACTCAGCTACCTTTTGCGGCGGATTAGCTTCAAACTCTTGATTGAACGGTGGAATGCCCTCTAAATCAAAAACCTCTATAGAAATGTTTTCGGGTGCCAATTCTACAGCAACGTGGATTAGAGCTTTGTTGTATGAACCAGTTCTTAAGCTGCCGGCGAACGCTAAAACTTTAATCTTCTCCACGAGACCACCCTCAACCGAGTTAATTATTTGCAAATGAATTTAAACCTACTTTTGTTAGCTTGATTTAACTTACTCAAACAGTCTTCGCAAAGTATTCTAATCATGTAAGAGGCTTGCCACAACCAATGGAACACACTCCACAACCACCGTCCAAACTGCTACAACAATGTTGAAAAAGCGCCACCACAACTATTACGTCTACCAAAAAACCCCAAAAACCGACCCAACATCAAAACAAAACCTACAAAACAGCCAAAAAAACGCTTGTGGACACAAAACGTTCAACAACAACCAAAAAACCGAGAAAAACACTGTCATTAGCATGAATTAATCAGATTACCAAAGTACTTCTAACTAGCGACGAGAAGAAAAGACAGCTGTTTGCACAAACAATTCCTCTTCTTTTTAGAGCAAGGCTGTGAATATCCAGAATTGCCCAAAAAGGTAATTGCACGTTTGAGGTTAGGGGCTGTTTTTGGATTCTTGAAACAGCTCAACTATGTATTGATTAACTGTTTTTTGTTGTCTCTTTGCTATGCGTTTCATTGCATCGTTGATTCCTGTGGAGTACTGTACGGCTTTTTTAGGTTTGTCCGCTATCGATTTAGGCATTCCGACATTCAGGGCTACTTTTCGCAAAACCAGCTTTCTTAAGGTGTCAGGTTTTGGCTCAAATTTGCAGTCTAAAGGTAAAGTCAATGCGTACTCGGCAACGTCAAAGGCGCCGAAGGGCAAACGCAACTCGACATCAAAAAAACCAGTGATCTTCAAGTCCCGTTCAAGATTACTCTCATAAAGTCCAAGCACATCACTAAACATGGTTTTCGAAACTTCTTTGCCCTTGCTGCAGTATTCTTTAACATAACGTTGGTAGCCTCCAAACAACTCATCCGCGCCTTGCCCTGCCAACATGACTTTATAACCAGCCTCCGCTGCTTTCTCTGCCACCCAGTAGAACGGCACGCCAATGCTTGCTTTAACTGGGTCAGGTTCCTCGATTAACTCGACCACTTTAGGCAAAACTGTTTCCACGTCAGAGTCCTTGTACAAATCCACCTGCAACGGCAAATTCAACGCTTCCGCAGCTTCGATGGCGTCTTCGGATTCCGATTGATTCTCCAAGCTTACATGAAACAAATTAACTTTAACTCCGTTTTTGGTTGCCAAAAAAGCCACTAAACTACTATCCAAACCCCCAGAAAACGCAACTGAGACTTCCTTTGAGCCGTGTACCCGCCGCTTGATGGATTCTTCAAGAAGGGATTGAAGGGTTTTGGCGGCATCATCAATTGTTACGGGCTTGGGTTCTTTGAAAGCCAGGGTTTTTACAGGTTTAAATTTGAAGCCTTCTTTGTTAACGAACGCAAGGTTTCCTGGCGGAAAAGAGACGGGTGTTTCTATTCTGAGTTTCCAGAGGGCTTTGCGGTTTGTGGCAAAGGCGGCGATGTCTCTGTTTTCGCCGAAATATAGAGGTTGAACTCCAATAGGGTCTCTTGCACCAGCAACCCACCCCTCCTTCAGCATAAAGAATGAATAGTCTCCGTCTGCTTGCTGCATTAGTGTTTGAAGGGTGGCTTCACAGTGAAGGGGCGATTTTGCAACCTGTTCCAGCACAGCTGTTTTCGGTACGGTCGAGTAAACTCTGCCTTCAAAGAGCAGCGCGGTATCATCCAACTGTAAATGTTCATAATCACTGTTTGATTTAGGCTTTGAAGTTACGTACCCTGCGGCGGTTGATGATTTTAAGCCTTGTTTTTTTATGATTTCAACGTTCTTTTCGAAAAGGCTTTTCTTAGGAGAAACTAACCCAAAATGCGAGGGTAAACCAACATCAAACGAATTCAATACATTAAGAACTGTTTCAACAGCACCATCGCCGTTCTTATCTAACACTGCAACTGTAACTTTCATTTCTTCTACCCGCCAAAATACTCTTAATACACTACTAGTGTGTGTGGTTAAACATTAATTTTCTTACAATACAAGAGCCATTAATTCCCCATAATTTCTGCAAATTATTTTTTTTCACAAAACATTAATCTTTAATCGGCATACCTTAGACGTTGAGGAAAGCTAACTTGCCAATCTTACCCATAGACACCGGGCGTTATGGAACGCCTGAAATGCTTAAAATCTTTGACGAAGAAACGCGCACACAGAAACTGCTCGACGTTGAAGCGGCTTTGGCTTTAGCTCACGCTGAAGTCGGAAACATCCCAAAGAAAGACGCAGAAAAAATCGCTTCAATGGCATCCACCAAATACGTCAAGGTTGAACGTGTGAAGGCGATTGAGAAGGAGATTAAGCATGACATTGCCTCGCTGGTGCGTGCGCTCTCGGAAGTATGTGGGGAAAGCGGCGCCTACGTGCATTTGGGCGCAACGAGCTACGACATCGTCGACACCGCTAATGCCCTTCAGCTTAAAGATGCTATAGCGGTTCTTGAGAAAAGGCTAACAGAGTATAAGGAAATTTTGCAGAAACAAGCCGCCGAACACAAAGACACCGTCATGATCGGACGGACCCATGGCCAACACGCTTTGCCGATTACCTTGGGCTTCAAGTTCGCAGTCTGGGGTTATGAGGTAAACAGGCATCTCGAACGGTTAGAAGACTGTAAAAAGCGTGTTTTAACGGGAAAGGTTAGCGGCGCCGTCGGAACACAAGCAGGATTAGGTGAACATGCTGAGCAAATCCAAGAGCTCGTCATGAAGCGTTTAGGTTTGACTGCAGCCGAGATTTCAACGCAGATTGTCCAACGCGACCGCTACGCAGAACTCGTTTGTATTTACGGTATGATTGCTTCTTCGCTTGAAAATTTCGCAACTGAAATCCGTGAGCTTCAGCGACCAGAAATTGGCGAATTATTCGAATCCTTTGAAGCTAAAAAACAGGTTGGCAGCTCCACTATGCCACACAAGCAAAATCCAGAGACATGCGAGCGCGTCTGTGGTTTAGCTCGAATCGTCCGAAGCCTCAGTACTCCAGCGCTAGAGGATATGGTTACTTGGCATGAACGCGACCTAACCCAGTCCTCTGCGGAACGGTTCATTCTCCCAGAATCGTCAATACTGCTCGACTACATCTTGAACCTCATGTGCAATATTGTCAGAAACCTGCGCATAGACAGCGAACGCATGCTACAGAACCTCGCGTTAACGCAGGGACGCGCCATGTCGGAATCCGTCATGATGACGCTCGCAAAGAAGGGTGTAAACCGACAGGAAGCACACGAGCTACTAAGACAACTCACTATAAAAAGCGCAGTTGAAAAGAAACCATTCAAGCAGATTCTCCAAGAAGACAAACTCGTCAGTAACAAACTCTCAGAGAAAGAAATTGACCAAGCCCTAAACCCCAAAAACTATTTGGGAACGGCAGTTAAGCAGGCGGAAAAATTCGCGAAGGATCCTTAGAAGTCAAACAAGCCTTTCTGGGCAGCTTCATCGGGGGCTTTCCCTAGATTTTCCCATGTTTCTTTTTTTACGAAGCCGCCGACTTGCTCTTTGATTTTCTTGGCTAACCTTGGACCCACAGACGGCAGGTTAGTGAGTTCTTCGATGGGAGCGTGTTTGAGGTCTTCGATGGTTTGGTAGCCTGCGTTAAAGATTATACGTCCTCTGACTCTGCCCAAACCCTCCAATGCCACGATGGGTAACAGTTCACGTTTTATGCCTTTTGAAACCCGCTCGACCAACTCGTGGCTTAGTGCTGAGACTTCTTTGTTTTTTGTTCCCACCGCTGGCGAAAGCTCGTCTATGGCGTGCAGAAGCCACTTGGCGGTTTCGATGGTTCGGTAAAGGTCTCCCGGTTGCACGTTGAACCGTTCAATGATCTTTTCCTCCGGCAACTCCTCAATCCAATTATTCATCACCATTGCAGTTTTGACTTCACCCAGAAAGTCAGCGTAGCCTATATGGTCGCTCCATTGGTCGGGGACTTCAACGAAGAGCTCTTGTTTGTGGTCTTCAGTTTGCACTACAAGGTTGTCCATTTCTCGCTGGTAAGGGCGCATGATTGGTCCCATGTCTGGTGTATGAGCAACTAAGTGCAGTAGGCTGAACTCGGTTAATAGGGGTAGTTTTCTTTGAAGGGCATCTCTGATTATTACACCAGATAAAGGATCAATGTAGAGTTCGCTTATCCGTTTGCCAAACTTGGTAGCCAATATACTATCGCCAGCAACGTAAATCATCTCTTCATCGTGCAGAAAACGTAGAATTCTGTTGATGACATTTTGGATAGCTTTTACGTCGTACTGGTAAGCGTAGAAGGTTTTGCCGAAAAACTCGTAAATACCTTGTTCGGTGTGTGCAAAATCCGAGGCAATCGTCGCTAAAACGTGGGCACGGATGACTTTCTCCACTGCCAATCTAGACCAAATCCGCTCGGGTTTAGCCAGCACGTAGCTTTCCATCAGGTAGTCGGCTTCGTCGGCGGTTTTGGCAATCAGGACAGATTCGCCGAATTTGTCGTATTTTGGTCGACCTGCGCGTCCTGCCATCTGCTTGTAGTCGAGCACGCTTATGGGGTAGTTGCCCAAGCCGGCTTCGAAACGGCGGTAGTCTTGGATTATGACTGTTCGGGCGGGCAAGTTAACGCCCCAAGCCAAGGTTGGTGTGGCAGTTAAGACTTTGATTTTCCGCTCCTTGAACGCGTCCTCTATGACTTTGCGGTGGGCACCTGACAAGCCTGCATGGTGATAGGCTGTACCACAGCGAACTAAATCGGCAAGTTCCTCGCTAAGCTGTGTATGCTCACCGGCATCTAGAATCTTCTTCGCCTCCTTCTCTAAAACACCCCTTGCCTGTTCCTCCAGTGTACGCTTAACCAGTTTGGAGCCGCTTTTAGGCACCAGCACTTTGTCCATATGGCTGGCAACTGTTTTTGCCGCGGAAACCGCGTTCTTGCGTGTTGAAGCAAAAATCAAGGCTTGCCCACCATTCCGCAGCGTGTTTAAAACCAGGTTTACGATTGGCAGATGTGTTTCAGGCTCGATTTTCCTTGCTTCGCCGTCTTTGTATTGGATTTCTTCTTTTAGCATAATGCCTTCTTTGAGGTTTATGGGGCGCCACTCCGTAACGATGTACTTGGCGTTTAGCCAACCGGCGATTTCGTCGACGTTGTTTATGGTTGCGCTGAGGGCTAAGATTTGTATGTGAGGGTTTACTTGCAGGAGCCTTGCCAGTACAATCTCCAATGTTGGTCCGCGTTGTGCCTCGTTTAAGAGGTGAATTTCGTCGGCAATAACCAGCGAGATGCTGTCCATCCATTTGGCGCGGTGACGAAGCAACGAATCAGCTTTCTCGTTGGTCGTAACTATTATGTCATAGCGTTCGAGCCAGTTGTCGGCGCTGTCAAAATCCCCTGTGCTCATGCCAACAGAGACTTTTCTGCCATCAACCTTACGGATTGAAGTGTATTTTTGGAATTCCTCGAACTTTTCACTTGCCAATGCTCTGAGAGGTGAGAGGTAGATGACTTTGCCGCCCTTCTCAAGCACGTGTTTAAGACCACAGAGTTCCGCAATCAATGTTTTTCCAGAAGCAGTGGGGCTTGCTAAAACAATGTTTCTGCCTTCAAGCACTCCTGCCCGTATGGTGTCTTCTTGGGGCGGAAACAACTCTGCAATCCCCAAACCGCATAGGACTTCTTTAACTGATTCTGGAACAGATAAGTCTGCAATCTTCACTTTAGTCTCGCCGTCAGTTGATATTTTATCAATATTGAAGATGCTGATTAATAGTGTTAGCCTTAGCTGAAACAGTTTTTTCAGCTACATTTTTCTATTTGAACTAGATATTAGCAAGTAACGAGTTTATCTGTCCCAAAAAATTCAGGTAGGATACTGTATGGTTGAAAACGTGAAAGAGCTCCTCAAACTGCATGAGGGCATCACACATGAAGTTTACTTTGACAATGAAAATTCCTGCATCGTTCCCCAAGAAGTAGTAGACGCTATGCTGCCATACTTCAATAAGACAGCGTATGGCAACCCAACGCTCACACACAAACCCGGCTGGGAAGCATTCGAAGTCATAATGAACAGCTTCAAAAAAATCAGCAAGTACATAGGTGCCAAGAACCTCGAAGAAATCACCTTCACCCCAAGCGAAACCGAAGCCAACAACCTCGCCATCATGGGCTCAGCGTTTGCACAGAAAAGCAAGGGCAAAAAAATCGTAATCTCAGAAATCGAACCCATCAACGTGCTCCAAGTAGCCGAGATGCTGCAGAAATTCGGCTTTACAACACAGAAAATCCCCGTTAACAACGAAGGCTTCGTCAACCTGGAGAAACTCAAAGAAGCAGTCGACAGCGAGACAATACTGGTCAGCATCTCAGCTGTAAACAACGAGATTGGAACAATCCAGCCTATCAAGGAAGCCGTGGACATCGTGAAAGCCAAAAACCCCCATGCTCTCTTCCACACTGACGCCTCAGACGCATACGGCAGAATACCATTAAACGTGCAAAGCCTAAACGTTGACTTAGCCACATTGAGCAGCTACAAGATTCAGGGTCCAAGAGGCATGGGCGCAATGTACCTAAAAAGTGGCATAAACATGGAGCGTATCCTCGAAGGGCAAATCGGCACACAAAAACTTTGGCCAGGTGTCGAAAACACCCCGTTAATCGTCGGCTTCACTAGAGCTTCGGAGCTTGCTTTTGAGAACTTTGAAGCGAACACCACAAAAATGCGGACACTGCGCGACAAACTTGTTGACGGTATATTCGCTGAACTTGATGATTTGCGCTTTAACGGTCCAAAAGGAGACAAACGATC
Organism: Candidatus Bathyarchaeota archaeon; assembly: GCA_963770845.1. Classification (GTDB taxonomy): domain Archaea; phylum Thermoproteota; class Bathyarchaeia; order Bathyarchaeales; family Bathycorpusculaceae; genus Bathycorpusculum. Next base: position 114,882 of record CAVYRC010000007.1, read on the forward strand.
CCCAGACAACGCCAACGTAAGCATACTTCGTGCAGAAGGCGAAGCATTAACAATCGAACTGAGCCTTAACGGTGTCTACGTTTCAAGCGGAAGCGCATGTAGTCGAAGGCTGCTTCAACCCAGCCACGTATTAGTCGCCATCGGACGCCACTATAGCGAAGCTCACGGCAGCATATTAATGAAAGTCACCCGCGCACACACAGAAGAAGATATAGCCTACGTTCTGAAAGTTCTACCTACAGCTGTCAATCGTATAAGAGGGATAGTCGGCTCAACAGGAGTAGATTAAAAATGTCACGTATGCCATTACCGTATAACCCAAAAATCATGGATTTATTCCGTAACCCAAAGAACCTTGGCAAAATGGAAGATGCCACAGTCGTCGCCGTTGCAGGAAACCCTGCCTGCGGAGACATGATAACTTTCTACCTGAAAATCAGCGACAAAGAAATCATCGAGAAAGCACAGTTCGAAAGCTACGGCTGCGCCGCCAACATCGCTACATCCAGCATCGTTACTGAAATGATAAAGTGCATGAGCTTGGAAGCCGCATGGAAAGACATAACGTGGAAGCGCGTTGTGGAAGAAATCGGCGGTTTACCAGACGTCAAATTTCACTGCGGAGTCCTAGCAGTTGGCGCCTTGAAACGGGCAATACGACAGTACTTCACACAGAGGAATGTTGAAGCACCAAGCTGGTTGCCTAAAGAGCACACTTTCGAGGAAAAGCAAGCGTTAGAAGAAGAAGAACTGGCAAAGACACTATCTAAGAGGCTAAAGCCTGAGGCAGAAAAAAAATCATAGATTCCCAAGCGATACGACAAGACTTTCCAATCTTAAATCGGAAAATAAACGGCAACCCCCTAATCTACTTTGACAACGCCGCAACCACCCAGAAACCTCGCCAAGTCATCGACGCCGTCACAGATTTTTATGAAAACCACAATGGCAACGTCCACCGCGCGGTCCACACGCTCTCGCTTGAAGCAACAGATTTATATGAAAAATCAAGGGATAGAAATTGCTAAATTCATCAACGCCAAAAATTCCAGCGAAGTTATCTTTGTTAGAGGCACAACTGAAGCCATTAACCTGGTTGCTTATTCCTGGGGCTTGAATAACCTTGGCAAGGGCGATGAAGTCTTAGTCTCGCTAATGGAGCATCACAGCAACATTGTTCCATGGGAAATCGTCTCTAAACTGAAGGGTTTCACACTAAAATACGCCAAAGTTAACCCTGACGGCACACTTGACTATGATGATTTTGAAGGTAAACTCTGCGGCAAAACAAAAATTGCCTGCTTAAGCCACGTGTCCAACGTTACAGGCGTAATCAATGACGTAAAACGCGTAGCTAAAGTAGCACACGATAATGGCGCTTTGATGTTGGTTGACGGCGCCCAATCTGTGCCCCACATGCCAGTGGATGTTCAGGATTTGGATATGGATTTTCTGGCGTTCTCTGGGCATAAAATGCTTGGACCAACAGGTATTGGAGTGTTCTACGGCAAAAAAGAAGTGCTCGAGAAAATGAGTCCATTCCAGGGTGGAGGAGAAATGATAAGAGAAGTCGAGTTCAATCAAGGTCAGGGGCGATGCAGCGTTTCCTGGAATGAGTTGCCCTGGAAGTTTGAGGCAGGAACACCTAACATCGCAGGCGCGGTTGGCTTAGGTGCTGCGGTTAAGTATCTTGAGGGTTTAGGAATGGAGAATGTGCTGAGCCATGAGAAAGAATTGACTCAGTATGCTATTGAGCGGATGAGGGAAAGCAGCAAAGTCACAATATACGGACCAAGCGACTCAACAAATAAACTGGGAATAATACCCTTTAGCGTCAAAGGCTTATCCTCCCATGATGTAGCATTATTCTTCGATAATTACGGTGTAATGATGCGCAGCGGATATCATTGTGCTCAGCCCCTGCATCAAGTCTTCAAGTTGGAATCTTCAGCACGAGCCAGCTTTTACGTCTACAATACTGAAGAGGAAGTTAACCGTTTCGTGGAAATCCTAAAGGAGCTCGATCAACTCTAATGGCAACCATCGACGATTACGTGGCACGGGTCGAAGGAACATGTGGGGCAGAAAAAGACGTCATTGTAATCTTCAAGTACGAAAAGAAGGACGAAGCCATCGAAAACATCCTAAAAAAAGCTACGCTTAAGAACAAGATTGCGGGGATAATTTTTGAATTAACCTTCCAGGACGCATCGTTTCGGCTATATTCGAGTGGGAAAGCGATTTTTCGAAGCATCAAAAATCGAGAAGAACTAAACAAACTTCTAGCTGACCTGTTGCTTTAGCCTTTTAATTTAACTTTGAATCGACTTTTAGCCTCAGGTCATTTGTGTCGTGCAAGTTTCAAATACATCTTTTTCCTGCTTACCCAATTAAACGCTGGAATAAGCGGGTCCTTAATCGACTGTGGCAGGGCATCTTTGAGCTCCTGATGCAAGCCCATATGTATAGCCAATTGGCCTTTGTGAGTAATGGGTATGTAGTAGCGGATAATGGGGTACTTGACAAAGCCGTTATTCTCTTTGAACTTGTCAAGTGAGGGGTGATTTCCAATTCTTCCGTACATGAGCCATCGGTGGCTTTTAGATGCGCTGATTTCAACCGCTTTTGCGAGCATTGCGTTGTTTACGGATTTATCTAAATGTTTCTGCATCGTAAGTATGTTGGAAATTATGGCTATTTCGTCGCCGTAGAGTATTTGGATAAACCCGATGAGTTCATCGGTCAGATACGCACCGATAAAAGTGGATTTTTTGGCTGCATACATATTACCCGCAACTGTTTCAAGGGGCTCACCATAATGTGGAAATGCACGTTCTTGGCGAATCGGCGTTTCATTGTAAATTTTCCATATCCCCTCAGCCAACTTATCGCTAGGCAGAGCAACGGTGACTTTTACGCCGCTCTTCTCAGCTTTACGCACCATGTTGCGTGTTTTCTTCCCAATTGCATTCCACCAGCTTTCATAATCCTTTATTTCCAGCAAAGCGATGTTATCGTCGGTTCTTGTCCAAGTGTCTGATGGATTAGAGATGGGGCAACACCATTTTCGTTCAACGAACGTAAAAATGTCCACGCTTCTTTCGTCAAGCTTACGAATCAGGTTATCGGTTGGATCAACATTTTTTTCGTATTCTCTGAAGTTGCGAGCAATTTTAATAGACAACTTCTTACGTATACTTATCGTATCAAATTCGTTGTCTACTTCTAGGATGCTCCTTAACACGTCGTAGTATGGTCCTCTATGGTTTTTTTCGCCTTTTTTAAAAAGCCACTCCGGATGAACAGATAAAACTTGGTTTTGACTTATCCGTTCCTCAGCAATTTTTTTGGTTTCCTCTAAATCGTGATAATAACGTACAGAATCTAAACTTTCAGTGGGAAAATCATGGAAGGATTTTAATGGAAAATCACTCGGAACCTGAGCTTGCCGTTGCCCAATCTTGCGCCGCCACAATAACTGAGCAAACAACCTTGAGGTTCCATGAATAGTATAAAATTTTACTGTTCGTTTAGTCTCGTTTTCCAAAATTTTCCATTCTTTGTAGGGATCTTTTGCAACATGCAATGCTACTTCATGCTTGTCTGGATTCAGCAAATCAAGCAGTTTTTTGTCTGGAATAGTGTATGGCGTAAAGAACCAGTAAACCATGACTTGTTTTTTGGATTCGTTAATCATTCTGGCAATAATGTGAGAGTGTCTGAGGTAATCGTTACGCCTCTCTTTTTTGATTCCTAAGGCTAAGTACAGGAAACTTTTAGCCCTAGAAGGATAAGGATAATCGACATCTACTCTTAACTTCATCATTGTTTATTCAGTTGCCAACCTTAGTGTTATTTCAGTTATAAAACATCTGCCATAGAAAAGACATTTTGAGTGGCAACGAGAAAATCAAGTGCAAAAAAAAACAATACAACAGAAGCAGTCGGTAGATTTGGAAAAAATCATGTTGGACTACTAATCAGCTTCTCAACTTGGACCCAAATGTTTTTTTGGAAAGTTTCTGGATTAAGGTCTGTGATTCTGCTCCAAAGTTCCCCTCGCTTACTTGCCCAGTCGTCGTTTGATTCCATATACTTGACTATTTTTTCTTTCAAGTCATCATATGTTTCCCAGCGGAACTCTTCAGGGATAAATTCCTTCATTCCCCCACTGTTATGAACCAACGTGACACAGCCACTTGCCAGCCCCTCCATCGGCGCTATCCCGAAATGTTCCCCAACCATTAAATGCGTGTAAATTCGAGAGTCCTGAAGAGTTTTAACGAGTTCAAGCTGGGATAAGTTAGCCTTCAGTGTGTAGTTTTGCGGTAACGTTTGTGAGAAGTTACTGAACCATTCCTTGTCTGAATCTGTAACTCCGCCGATACTTACAAACTCATATGAGGGCAAGTCAGCCGCAAGCTTCTTGATTAGTCCATGCTGTTTGCTGGGGATAAATCTGGCTATATAGGTTACTCGTTTTCGTCTTTGTGAAAGAGGCTTATCGCACCAAAAACTATCCAAGTTCACAGGTGGATAGACCACGATGGGCTCCTTTACCCCATGACTTTTCCAGTAGCAGTTAATGTTCTCTTTGGTATAGTTGCTATTGCAGAAAACCAAGTCAAGTTTACCTATACCTTGTTCAACCCACCTCTTGAAGAGCCAAAGGTATGCCTTCTTTTTTATGCTGGAATGGTAGTAGTCGAAGTGTGTTTCTGGAAAATGGACGTAGCCAATGTTTTTTTTGGCTTTGTTGAGGTAAACTGGCTCAAACGGAGAAGAGGACTGCGTAGAAAACAAGTAGTCATATTCTAAGCTGCTACGGTACCCCTTCAATAACTTCACAAAGGCACGGTGCCGCTTGTAAATGGTAAAAGGCGGTTTAACCTCAACTCTTTTTTCCAACGAGTGAACAGCGACTTCCTTTGGAAACTCTTCACCTGCAACATCCCTGTAACGACCAGCATCGAAATGCAAAGTCAACAGTTCCACATGTTGCCCGTGTGCAAGCAAAGTTTTGATTACGTTATGGCAAACCCTCTCGCCTCCCCCGTAAATGTCCAAGTATGGTTGAACTATAAGGAACCGCGTCAAGTTACTTCCACAGTATTTCTTTCTTGACTATTGTTGCTTCTTTAATTAATCTACATTTCCTAATTAAAAAGGAGACAGCGAGAGTTTTATGAGGTACTCAAGTATAGATAGAGATAACACGGATTGGGCGAACCAAAGTCATGAACCAAAAGTCACCCCCAGCAGGAGAGCAGAGGAAACAAGCGAATGCTCAAGAAATCATTGAATATGCACCAACCGTTTCAATTATCGTTTTAAGTTGGAACAGTAAAGTTCTCCTGCAAACATGTTTAACCTCGATTCAGCAAAAAACAGATTATGCCAATTACAAAGTTATCGTTGTAGATAACGGAAGTGCAGACGACTCCGTCAGTTGGGTGAAAAAGAAGTTCCCTCGGGTTGACACAACGGCACTAGACAGAAACTACGGCTTCTCCATCGGAAACAACGAGGGAATCGCTTACGCCATCAAAAAATTCAACCCAAAATACGTTCTACTTCTAAACAACGACATTGAAATAATTCAAAGGGATTGGTTAACAAAACTGGTTACCGCCGCAGAATCCGAAAACGCAGTCGGGATCGTCGGATGCACCCTTATTTATGCAGATGGAAGAATACAATACATAGGTACAAAACTAGACACCAAAGGATTATCATGGCTAAAACCGGAAAATTACCCTAACCTGCCTGAAACTTACCCCGTTGATTGCGTTTTAGGGGCATGCTTCCTGATGAAGAGGAGCGTTATTGATAAGATAGGGGGGTTAGACGTTGGTTTTTCACCGTTTGGACATGAAGAATCCGACTTCTGCATACGCGCCCGAAAAGCCGGATACAAAATTTACATGGTTTCCACCGTGAAGGCTGTTCACCAAAATAGGGCATCAATGAAAACAGTTAATCGTGAATACCTTCGTAAAATTGCACGAAGAAACTCGATACGATTCATGCTTCTAAATTTCCCAGTATTGTGGATTGCAAAACGTTTACCGTACGAAGGAATTATCCGCCCTTTCATAGTACGAAATACTACAGTTAAAAACAGAATTCCAATCAAGCTCAGAGATAACAAAGACATGCTTATTGAAGTAAAAATCAACCTAAATGGATGGATATACAATCTGAAAGATCTCCGCGAGATCCTCGCCAAACGCCAAAACAGAGTTATGAAGCTTCCTTTAGTCAGTACAGAACGTTAATTAAGTTAAATCTTCGCTTTCTAATAATTACTCAGTTGTGGGAGATTAAAGATTGAAAGTGGACTTGGTAATGTGGACTTTCAATGGTGCAAAAACATTACCACTTGTCCTCAACCGAATTAACAAAGTCGTTCCTGAGGACGTTGTTAATCATAAACTGATTGTAGACGATGACAGCAAAGACAACACTGTTGCAATCGCAGTAAAGTATGGTTGGACAGTTATAAAAAATGAAGGCAAAGGGATAAGCGACGGCGCTAACACCGCGCTTAGGAATGTCCAAACTGATTATTTCTGCAGTTTCGAACAGGACTTGTATTTAGCAAGTGATTGGTGGCAAAAAGTTTCTGCTTTAATCTTGAACAAGGAAAGTATCGCTGCGGTTTGTGGATTGCGTTTCCTGCCTAAAAACAATTTCTGCTATAGCATTGAAGCCTATGATTTGACCCGAAAGGACCTTGACTTTTACGGTGGATATGGAAAAACTTTGGACAACACCATTTGGAGCACCAAAGCCTTGAAAGCTGTGGGGGGCTTCCCGAAAGCCAACTTCGCAGGAATTGATACTATTGTTCTTCGTTTGCTTGAGTCAAAGGGGTATAGATGGGAAGTAAATTATAGCGTCAGAAGCTTGCACTTACATTATGGCGGTGTTTTGAACGAGTTTAAGCATTACTACTTTTACGGCTCAAGCTTACCTCAAATTTACGCCCGCCTAAAAAGCTTTAATTTATATGAAAACGAAGACTTGACAAATCTCTTCTTAAAATTTATTAAATCCCCAATCTCTAGTTTCAAAATGGCTTTAAGAATGCACGATTCAAGATTAATACTAAGTTATCCCATCATCCGATTTTGCTTGCTTTTAGGATATATTCATGGAACAAGCTCTGAAAATACTAGATAGAGCGAAAAAACAATCTTTCTTCTTCTAGGCCGATTTATAGTTTACTCAGTAACTCAAACATTTGATCTCTTACATAGTATTGGGTAGCTTTCGGATTGGAAATGAACTCCTGAATAATGGCAGGATGATCCGACCTATTAACAAAGGCATAAGCCTCAGGATACAATAGGCTCTCTTTGAACCCTGTTTGTTTCAAAACTTTAGAACCAAGCCTCCAAAAAGTATCAGGATTATTAATATGCGGCTGTAGTAAATCAAATGATTTGCCTAAGTTGGGTAACTGGAATAGCTTGATGTGTCTTTCATATTTGTCAAAAAAGTTTTTGGGAAAAAGAGACCAATACCTGAATATGGGCTTTGGAAGATAAATTGCTCTTGAAAGCATCCCCATGCAGGGGTTGGCATAAACATACCTTACACCATTGCTAATATGTGAGAATAACCTTCCCGGGTTAGGAAGACTCCGTAACTTTTTAGATCTGATGAAGGCGTTGCTTGTCCCCAGCGTCCAAGCATCCTCCATAGCCAAAATTCGGGGAAGATTCTTTGAAAATCTAAGCCTAAACTCCTCGGTAAGCTTGTAGTTGTTCAGTAACTGTATATATGGAAAACTGAAAGTTTCAATAGTGGGAAGCATGTCTGGCAGAGCTTTTATGAAGGGTGCACTTTGCTCATGAATTATTTCGTTTGCTTGGACTGAAAAAATGTATTTGAAGCGGCATTTGCTCCGCACCTCGTTTGTAACATCAGCCAACACGGTTAGGTCTTTTTTATCTGGCCACTTGCACCTGTAAACTTTAACTTTAGAATTTAAGCTTGAGATTTTTTTAACAATATCATAAGTACCGTCAGTAGAATACCCATCCGAAATTAAAAATTCATCACAGATGGGTAGTGCTGAAGCAATAGCTTCTACAAATGGGTAACCTTGCCCAAGGACATCTTTGACGATCATAAAGCCTGAAATCATAATTAGTAACAAAAGTAGCTGAACAATATTTAAAATTAACTCCACTAAAGTTTCCGAGTATTCAGATAATTCTATGAGCTAAATCAAAGATTTAATTTAAGCAGCCAGTAGCAAATTAAGAGTCTTCGGACAACTATAAACGCGCTTGTCACAATCACTGAAAGTAGCGCGTAATTAATAAGTCTCGGAGTTAGTCTCGTTTCAAACATGGGAACCACCGCATGACAGATGAGGGTCTCTTAGAGTTTAACATGCTTGACATCGGATCAGGAAATACTCCAAGAGGAAACGTAAATATTGACTTGTGCCGAGATTGCAAGTCTCCAAAGGAAATAGACAACTTTATCATGGCTGACGCTATGCATCTGCCGTTCAGGGATGAAGTGTTTAACGTAGTTTTTTCTGCTTATACCATCGAACAAGTCAAAAAGCCTTTTCTTATGCTGAAAGAGATGTGCCGGGTCGCCAAGAGAAAAGTTATTGTACGGTACCCTCACAGATGGAGCGGCAAGGCCAAAGCACCATTTCACATCAACTATTTTGATGAACGTTGGTTCCAGAAAGCCGCGGCATTCCTCGGTTTTGAAAGCATCCAGTTTTCAAATAGCATTGATTATCCCATCAGCGGAAGGAGCGGGAAAATTTTCCCAAAAAACCTTCAGAACACGCATCTTTGGCGTAGATTACTACATTTTGAGAGATTTCTTCAAAGATTTTTTAAGATCCCACTTGAAGGTGAAGCGTGGATAAAGAAAATGGAGAAGCACTTAGACTCTGCAGAGATAAAGTTTGTTGTTGTCTACAACAGCCCAGAGATTTTCAAGAGGTGCTTTGCTTCAAGTACTCATGTTTCTTCTCAAAAGATAATCAATCACTTAAACGTGGATAATGAACCGCTCCCAAAATTTTACAACGAGACTGTTCAAAGATACCTGGGCGAAGAAACTTGGTTTATTTTTTGCCACCAAGATTTTATCTTACGAGAGGACCTAACGATGCGATTAAAGCTGAAAGATTCAGAATCAATATACGGCCCTATAGGAGTACAACTGGCAAGTTCAAAATTTTTAGGGCAAATAATTCAAACGACCAACGAGCCCATTGGTATTCCATTGGATAAGGATGCTTTTGTCCAAACATTAGATGGACAATGTCTGATTGCTCACGCATCAGTTTTCAGACAGGGCTTGAGGTTCGATGAAAGATTCCGATTTCACTTTTATGATGCAGATTTTTGCATGCAAGCTTACATTATGGGTTTCGATGTTCTAGCCATGCAAATAAGTTGTCAGCATAAGAGTAAAACCCTAAGCGGAGAGGTTGATTCAACTGAGTACCTGACCTCTTTGGCTGATTTCAAAGAAAAGTGGAACCGCTTTTTGCCAATAAAGACTTCAACAACAATTGTTTATAAATAAACGTTAAAAATTGTAATTTAGAGCTGAAATCAAAAAAGAACTTGGCTGATGACCTATGAAAGATATCTTAACCTGAGCATAGCCAAACAACGAAGACAGACGCCCTATGTAACATCTCAATCATGCCTAAACTCTCCATGTCGGGGTGATCAACAACACAAGATCTACCAGAAAGCTCGAACGCAAATGCAAAAATATATACACAACCATCGAAAGTTCGTTAATGTAAGGATGTTTCGTTGAAAGAACAAAACATAGCATCTATTGAGAAGAAACTCAAGGTTGTTTTTGCTGACCCCCCTTTGGTCTTGAATCTAAAGGAGAAGCTGTGACGGAGTCACCGAACCTAGGAATCCTCTACATCATCGGCTATATTAAAACCCGATTGCAAAATGTGGAATTTACTTATCTTGAACCATTCCTCTCAATGGAAAAACACCTCCAGAGGGTAAAGGAAATTAAACCTGACGTTTACGCGATTTCCTTCACGACACCCCGAAGAGACCTCTCTTTTGAAACCATAGCCAAAGTGAGAGAGTTGGGTTTGGATATGTTGATGATTGCAGGCGGTGCCCACCCAACCATTGACCCCCAAGACGTCCTCAAAAACACCCCAATCGACATATGCATCGTTGGTGAAGGCGAAGAAACAACAACCGAATTACTCAAAAGAGCCCAAGCTAACCAACCAATAATAGACGTTGTCGGCACTGTTAACAAGCAGAAAAACAATGGCATTCGACCACTTCTAAAAGACATAGATTTTTTCCCAGCTTGGGACATGATAGACTTCGAAAACTACGACGTCGCCGTAAGCAGAAAGAAACGTATGGCGTACCTTCTTCCAATTCGTGGTTGCCCCAACTACTGCACATATTGCTCTAATCCAGTATGGAAACTCGAGAAGCCCTGGATAAGGCAGCGTTCACCCAAAAACATCGCAGAAGAAATCAACTACCTCTATCGCAGAGGCATAAGGGAAATCTATTTGCGTTCAGACACTTTCAATGTTGACATCAAATGGTGCCTTGAAGTCTGCAACGAAATAGAAAAGCTTCACCTCAAAGGTATTACGTTTCAATGCAATCTGCGAGCCGACAAATTAAACGATGAATTAGCCCAAAGGCTCCATAACATCCACGTTTGGCTCGTGCACATCGGGTTAGAATCAGCTAACGACCGCGTGTTGAAGGGAATTGGCAAGAACGCAACACAAGCTGACAACATACGAACACTTGAGCTGCTAAAGAAGCATCACATCAAAGTCTACGGGTTCTTGATGCTCTACAATGCGTGGGAGACAAATGACAAACTCGAATACGAAACTCCAGAGGAAGTCAACAATACCTTAGAGTTTGCAAGGATCTGCTTGCGAGATAACCTAATAGAATACATTTCATGGTCCATAACCAACCCAATCATCGGATCAAAACTCCATGACATAGCTAAAAAGTTTGACATCGCCAGTTACAACGTGAAAATCGGCAATTGCATGCACCTCCCTGGAATCAGTGAGCAGCAAATGGTGGAGCACGTCAAGCAGGGAATGATTCTGCAACTGTTAAACGGCATCCAGAAAGGCATGATTACAAAGAAAAGCTACAAGCGGGCTGCACAAAAAGCAGTCAAAATCTTAAACATGTGAGCTTTTTCTCTGTCCAGATTAAGCGTTTTGTATGTTGCGGTAAACTATTTAACCTAAGCTTGAACATTATGCCTCTATGCCAACCTGCTCCGACAGCGACATGAAAGTCGATTTTGTGGTGCCTTCAAGAGATGAGGCTAACCCAACACTCATGCGCCAACTAACACACATGCCATGCGCGGGGCAAATCATCAACACACACGAAAAACCTCTCAGTATTGCACGTAAACATGGAGTTCTACAGGCAAACACCGAGTGGGTGGCGATGGTTGATGACGACATGCTCCTGCCCGAAAATTGGCTCCAATTAGTCACCAAAGCAATCACACCCAAAGTTGGCGCCATAGGCACGGTTGCAGTTCACAAGAACAAGCATGTTGCTGCATACGAGCGTGTCGTCGGCACAGTATACAACCTAAGCAAATTAGACACGAACCCGCACATTAATAACATCATCATCCGACGAGCACTTATGGAAAACTATAGCCCACCAAAGCTGTTTTTCGGAGAGGACCAATACTTCAAACGATACGTTCAAAAAACAGGCTACATCTGGAGAGTTCTACCATTTCTTGGCGCAACACATCTGGGCACATCCAAAAATTACGTCACCATCGGCATATCTTACAGAAGGTATGGACATTTTGGACTCTACAAGTTAGTTAGAAGGATGGCTGCAAGGTTCATTTTTACGCCGTTTGCAGCATTAAGCAATTTAAGCGCCAAGACATTTTGGTATCTCACTAAGTTAAACGTGAAATTTTTGGCAGGCTTTACAAAAGAAATAGTTATAGAAAAACTCTAACAAGTGAGCCTCAGTTCTACCACGGGTTAACTCAAAAAATGCAGGGATGTATTCTATATTTTGTTGTCTATTGTTGTTTTAATAATATTGGCAAAGACTTAAACTCTTTAGAGCATTAATTGCAGTCTCCTGCTTCATTTGAGGGTCTCTTTGCTTGGTTTTGGGTGCATGCGAACCTGCACTGTTGAGGAGGAAAAGCAACTTCAAAATTATGCAACAGCATTAGAAGGCTCAAAGAGGGCCTACCTTTTTTGGTAAATCCAGGTTGTCAAGAAAAAAGTTTAACCGTCTTAACTTGGAAGTAGTCGTCCAGCAAATTCCCCAGACGCCTACTTCCAATGTTTTTTCCAAATGTTAAGGCGCATTTTCTTAAGCCACAAAACGAACAACAGATCTAATCCTCTAAAAAAACTTGAGCTATTTTTAAGTAAAGGGACAGGGTCAATTTTGGTAGAAGAGACTTACATGCATTCTGACCGAGTTTTCTCAGCTAAGATAACGTTTTTTGGTCTTGCAAGCCGCTTCTCCAATGCAATTGCTCTTGCTGCAACCTTGTCCGCTTCAGCTTTAACTGTCGGGTCTTTGATTTCTTTTTTACGTTTCTCGTTTGACTCCAATATTAGGCGCAGGAACTCTGAGTCGTAGCTTTTGAGCAGCAACTCAGTGTTGGGGATGAGGCAGTGACCACCGATAACACCCGGAAACATCACTGGCCTATCAAATCGCTCTTTGTGGGTATCCTCAATGAAGTCAACTGCTTCATCAAATTCAGCGCCAAAAGCCCGTGAAATACGGTGCATCTCTTGGAAGCACGCAATCATCCAAGCGCGGTAAGTTGTTTCAAATAGTTTAGCGAGTTCAGTTTCGCGACAGCTTTTGAGAACTTTAACTTTTAAGCCCAAATTTTTAAAGTGCACCTTAGCTGCTTTGGATGCTGCTGCATCTGCGCCGCCGACGTATTTGGTCCAGCGTTTCATTTCCCAAACCATATGCTCAGCATTTATGTGGACGCCTCGTGCAGGTGAATGGGCAACAAGGCACGTGCAGGCTGCCGCAACTTTGAGGGTGGTTTCGGGTGGAACAGTGCTGTTGATGATTGTGAGTTTGGGCTTATACTGGTCAACGTAGCTTTTGATTGTGTCGGCGAATTTTTCTTGGCTACTGCATGGAAGGCAAACCTGCAGGACGTCAACTTTTTCTGGAACTTTATCCTTGCTCTGATTGAGCAGTTTCATTTTCTTCATGTCTAAATCTAAACCATAAACCGAGAACTTTTCGTTAGCTTCGCTATACAGCGCGAAGAGGGTGTGGCCTATCTCGCCTAAACCAACAATCAAAACGGTTTCTTTAACCAAACGCACGCCACCATTCATTGGAGAGTTCAAGTTAATGTTAAACTATTTAAAGTTGGAGCTCGAAAGGACAAGCATGCAGAATCCAAAGAAAGGCACCGGCATCATAACAGGCACCAACGTGGAGATTGGCAAGGAAGTGTCCATCTGGAACTACGTGGTGATTGGAGACGGAACTAAAATCGGCGATGGCACTATGATTGGCAGTTTCGTTGACATTGGTAAAAACGTGGTTTTAGGCAAAAACTGCAACATCCAAGCACACGTAACCATCTCCAACGGCTGCGTGCTAGGCGACAACGTTTTCATCGCCCCAAACACCAGTCTTCTAAACGACAAATACCCGAAAAGTAGCTTCTTGAACCCCCCAATCATCAAGAATGGCGCTGCAATCGGTGGGGGAGTAACCATATTGCCTAACGTGACGGTTGGAGAAAAATCAGTGGTTGGCGGAGGAAGCGTTGTAGCTAAAGATGTACCGTCTAAAACGGTTGTGGCTGGAACCCCTGCTAAAATGGTAATGTCTTTAGAGGCATACGAAGCCAAACGGGACGCTTTCATAAAGTCTCAGAGAAAGGTGCAACAATGAAAATTTGGTATGACGCATGCACTGGCAAACACACCCGATATGGCGTTGCGATTGGGAAGCGACTTAGAAAAGCTGACCACAAATTTATTTTTACGACAAGGGAACACCCAGACACAGTAGCTCTCGCAAAAATTCTCGGAGAAAAACCCATAGTCGTTGGCAAATACAACCCGTCAACGCTTACATCAAGGCTTGAAGAGAGCGCCGAACGAATAATAAAATTCGCAAAACTCTTTGAAGATAACCGACCAGACATCGCCATCGCGCATCAATCTGTTGAACTCTGCCGCACAGCCTTCGGCTTAGGAATCCCAATAATCTTGACCGCTGACACCCCCCACGCCTTAGCCACCAACAGGCTAACAATACCATTTGCTCATACTGTAGTGGTTTCGGAGGCGTTGCCCAAGAGTTTCACAAGAACTTACTGTTCTAAAAACGTGGTCTCCTTCAAGGGAGTAGATGAGGTCGCATGGATAAAGGATTTTAAGCCTACCAAAATTGCAGGGTTAAAGAAGCCCTTGATAGTTGTTAGGCAAATAGAGACAAAAGCGGCTTATGCAGGCGGAAAGCAAGACAACGCAAAGACTTTGGCAGATAAGCTTGCGTCGCTGGGAAATGTGCATTTAATCGAGCGGTACAATGAAGAAGGCAACGCCTTCAGGGCAAAAGCAGGTTTTGAGGATTTGGCGAGTTTGGTTGGGAACGCTGATCTAGTAGTTAGTTATGGCGGGACAATCGCTAAGAAGCAGCATTGCAAGGGGTTCCCAGCATAGCAATCTCCGACATGGCGAAGACTTACGTAAACACCTATTTGGCAAAGAAGGGTTTTCCATTGTTCATTACAACTGAGCTGGGAGTGCTTGCTTACGCAAAGAAGTATTTGGGTAAACGATTTGACGTAAAAGAAAAACTTGCAGAATTAGAAAATCCTGTGGATACCATAGAGGACGTTGTGGAAAACATGAAATTTAAGTCGGCGTAACCTCGATTTTTTCTCCAACTACGGCATGGAACTTTTCGACTGCACTAGCTTGGTTTAGAGCTATTTCCAGAAAACCATGGCTGCCAATCAGCGCTATGGCTTCTCGGGGTTTAGTTTGGGCATAAGTTTTCCCGAAAGTAATAGTTAGAGAAATGTTGTGCAGTTTTATCTTGACCGTTTTTGCTTGAACCATATCTTTCTGGGATATGTTTGTAATTATGTTTCCAAAGCCGTCTATATGCAAGATTACTCCGATTAAAGAGCCAGCCTCTCTTTTTACTCGGGTGAACCCGGGCATAACTTCGTCAGCTACTTCTGGGCCAAACTCTGCAGGTTTCACACCTATATCCAAATATGCGGCGGCTGGAGCAAAAATATCCCTGCCATGAAAAGTAGCTGAAACCTTAGGCAACATAAACTTGGGATTGGATAGTTCGTATGTGTGCTCGATTCCTTGGTTTTTGGCAGCTAACATCAAAATACCGTTGTCTGGTCCAACAAAAAAGCCCTGCTTAGTCTGCACCAAAATAGCGCGTCTCTCCGTGCCCACATCTGGATCGACAACTGCCAAATGCACGGTACCTTTGGAAAAGTATGGTGTTGCTGATGCCAGCATGAAAGCACCCATTAGAATGTTAAATTTCTCAACACCATGTGTTATATCGATTATTATGGCATTTGGGTTTAGGGTTAAGATTACGCCTTTCATTTCAGCCACGTATGGGTCCTCTAACCCAAAGTCGCTGGTCAACGTTATCATTGTTTAACCGCCGTGCACAACGGGGACAAAAACGATTTCGTCTCCATCGCAAAGTTTAGTTTCTAAACCGTTTAGAACACTGATTTCTCTGCCATTAACAAGTATTAGCGAGTTTGACCTTGAATCGTTTAGTTCCTGATCACTGAATGTATGCTTCAACCCTGGTAGTTGCTGGGTGATTGTTTCGATTAGCTGTTTTATGGATATTCCGTCTTGGAAGTTGACGGTGAATTGTGTTTTTCCTGAAAGGTGACGTAACGCGCCGATAAATTTGACTGTTAAAGACACCAGTTTCTCACTCAAATTGTAGAATAATTGAAGTTGGTTAAAAATTTTAACTAAAGCGTTCCATTTTTTCCTGTGTTAGGGTTTCAACGATGTCGGTTGCGATGTCAACGATTGAATCTGCCTGCTTCATCATGGCGTCACCGTTGACTTCTTCAAGCTGCGAAATCTGTTGAACAATTGTCTCAATCTCAATTAAAAATTTTAAGACAGAATCGTTGGTGGCGGGATTCTTGGTTACCTCTTCACGGATGAGTATTTCTATGAATGCTGGTTCGCCGAGGCTGTAGTAGATGGCGTTTCGGGCTTTTCTGATGGCTTCCACAATCAGGCCAGGTGCCATGTAAGGGATTTTTCGTGCTGCTTCCAGTTCGGCTTTGGCTTCACGAAGATACCTTAAGGCCCAACCTTTCCTGTAATCATCCATCATAGAGTTTCTTTCCAGACTTACTCTGCCATTTCTTCTTGTTCTTCGAGTTCAGATTCAGCTGCTGAGTTAGCTTGAGTTAACGCAATGGTGCGTGTTATGTAGCCTGCAGTTTGGTTTCTTATGCGTGTGGTTGTTCCCTTGGTTAAAGCGTCAACTGCATGCTTGTTTTCTTCAAAGCTAGTGTTGAATTTGCTTGGAAACTGCGCCATTAGTGCTTTGCCCAGCTTTTTAACCTGATCTGTCTTTACTTTTCCCAGTTATTATTCCTCCGAATTATTGATTTTTAGTTCTCCGACGTTTAAAAACGTAGGAGCAACTCTCAATAGAGGATAGGCTTAATTTAAGTTTGCGCCTTAAAGATGTGAATTAAGTTACAGATAAACTGCGATGTAAATGGTGAAGAAAAAGTGGTTCGTTAGTTTATTTTTATGTTAAAGAAGACTTCAAAGTTCTTGATTATTTGTTCGGCAACTTCTTCGGTTTTCATTTTTTTGATTTCTGCTACTGCGCTCACAACGTTGCGTATGTATGAGGGTTTAGTTAGTTGTCCATTGAAGGGTTGTTTCCAATAGGTGACTGGACCATCGGTTTCTGTTAACAGGTTGGTCAGGGGGGTTTTTTCTACGACCTCTCGGATGCCGTTAGAGTAGGTTGCGGGCGGACCTTCAGTAATGAAGTAACCTTTGTCCAATGCTTTTGTTAGGGCGCTCATAGGGTGGCTAAACCAGTGAAGAAGAACCCGTTTAAGCTCATATGAAGCCAGTATTTCTACGATAATATCCGTAGTTCCACGGGAATGAATTATTACTGGCAACTCAAGTTTTTCAGCTAAATGAAGCATCTTGTCGAAGACCATAGTTTGCTTTTGCCAAACCGTTTCATACTTGCAGTCTAGACCAATTTCCCCTATGGCTTTAACTAAGCCTTTTTGTTTTTGAATGAAGTCAACAGTCTCTTGGAGTTCACTTTCGCCTATGACGTTTACGTTCCAGGGATGGATACCTAATGCGGGGTAAACGAGGTTGGGATATTTTTCAGATAATTTAATGTCGTTTTGGCAGGTTTTTAGATCCATTGAATTTGTAACTAAAGCTGCTACACCTGAGTTTTTTGCATCCGCTATTAATTCATCGATGTGTCCGGCGTATTCTGCGTCGGAGAGGTGAACATGGGCGTCTATTAGTTTCATCTTTGCTCAGCGCTATATTCATAATTGAAGGTTTTATAATTTTTCTTTCCTTAAACGGATGCTTTATGGTTAAGGGTGATTTAGGGAAAAAAGTGATAACAAAGGTTAAATATTGCCTTAAAGAGAAAAAGAGGCGAAAGAGATGTCGATATGACTGAATTAGAAATAGCCGTAGCTCCCATGCACAGATTATGTAAGAAAGCAGGCGCTGACAGAGTAAGTGAAGCAGCAGCAAAAGAACTCGCAAAGGCACTAGAAGAAATCGGCGTAAAAATCGCCAAAGAAGCACTCGATTTTGCGATGCATGCTGGAAGAAAAACCATCAAAGCGGAAGACATAGAAATCGCCGCTAGAAAAATCATGGGAAAATAAGTAAGCTCACAACTTAACCATTTCTCCCTTTCTTCTTTTTTGTTTAATTCCGCACTAATAGCAATACTTTTTCTAGGTTTTCTTTTTGGTTGTTGTTGAAGGCGGTTTGTGTGCGCAAGCTTTTTTTCTGGTTGTTTTTTAGGTTATGTTTTTTGTTTGGGTTGTTTTTTGGAGTTTGTTTGGTTGTAGTAGTAGTGGATGCGTTTTTCCAACATGGTTGTAGCAGTTTGGACAGTGGTTGTGGACCCTGCTCCATTGGTTGTAGCAATGAAAACTAAAAAGCCACCAAAGAAACCCACATGACATAATTTGTTTAGCTTCCATTTTGCCTATAACATATGTTTGATTTAGCATTATTGAGCTTTAGGCGGTTTCTGAGGAGTCCCATAGGAACTGGAAGTACTCTCGTGCAAACCCCACTAAGCCCACATGGTTACTCCAGATAACAAGGGTCGGTTTGTCTTCGCCCAGAAACAGCATGGCTTCTTTGCCGTCAGCGATTATGCCGCCGCCAAACATGTGGTCGCGGATCCGCAACTCACTTAAACCGTAATTTTTTGAGGAACAACCAATCTTCCTTTTTGCCAGCCGCCATCAACTTGACGTTGACAGTTTTCTTCAAGCCAGATCCCAACAACGGTTCAGCCAAAGCAATTACGGGCTTGGCAAACTCGGGAGCTGCAATCACAATTTCGACACCTGCTTTTTTGAAAACTTCCTCAAGCTTGGTCAAAACTGCTTGTTGACCCCGCAGAATGAGCATGTCCGGGCGTTCGACGAGTTCCCGTTTTCTCGTAGAGCGGCTGGAGGGTTTCGGCAACGGTGTTTTCCCAGTTCACGTATTTGTCTTCAAGCCGCAGTTTCGTAAACCGTGTTGCTTCAAGAGGTGGCACAGGGTAATATTTGAAGGGTCGGCTTTCGCTGCTTTTTATCCAGCCTTTCTCTTTTAGGGAGTTGAGGACTTCATACATTTTGCTGTAGGGCACGTTGGCTTGTTCACTTATTTCCATCGCCGTCATCTGTCCGCCTTCCAGCAGCACTATGTAAGCGTCGATTTCGTAGGCGTTTAAGCCCATTTCACGCAGAGCAACTCGAGTTTCCTCGTTTAATGACATGTCTTTCCCCTCAATCACCTTAGGAAACGTTTGGAAACCTTATTATCATCACTTCTGCTCTTAAGCACTTCGAAATTAACGCTTACACGTAAGAAGGCAAAATTGACATGAAAGATATCAAACCAACAAGAAGCATTTGCCCCGAATGCCTCAAACCACTAGATGCAACCATCTATGAGGACGAAGGCAAAGTTTTCATCAAAAAAACCTGCCCCGAACATGGGCCATTCACAAGAACTTTACTGGTCAGACTACGACCAATACGTGCGCGCTGAAAAATTCCGGCTATGACGGCGACGGCATGGAGAATCCCCGCACCGAGAAAAAACAGGGTTGCCCATACGACTGCGGCATCTGCCCAGAACACAAATCCCACACTGCACTGGCAATCATCGACATAACTAACCGCTGTAACCTAAAATGTCCAGTTTGTTTTGCCAACGCAACCTCAGCAGGATACGTTTATGAACCAACACTGGAGCAGGTTATAGGCATGCTTGAGAATCTGCGTGCAACAACAAACCCGTACCTGCACAGGCGCTTCAGTTCAGCGGCGGAGAACCAACCATACGCAAAGAACTCTTAGATATCATCCGCAAAGCCAAAGAACTCGGCTTCAACCACGTTGAAGTTAACACTAACGGTTTACGCCTAGCCAGCTGACGTTGAATACGCCAAACAACTCAAAGAAGCAGGCGTCAGCACCATTTACCTGCAGTTTGACGGCTTAACTCCCGACGTTTACAAGTACATCCGAGGCGTCGATTTGCTTGACATCAAGATGAAAGCCATCGAGAACCTTCGTCAAGCAGGCTTGAACAGCGTCGTCCTGGTTGTCACCCTCGTTAAAGGCGTCAACGACAGTCAACTTGGCGACATCATCAAGTTTGCAGCCAAAAACAGCGACGTCATCCGATGCATAAACGTTCAACCAGTTTCATCTCTGCGGTCGATTGCCACAGCAAGAACGAGAAAAAATGCGCATCACCATCCCAGACTTCATGCGCAAAGTAGAAGAACAAACCAAGGCGACATAAAAGCTCAGGACTTCTACCCTGTCCCAGTAGTGGTTCCAGTCTCCAAAGCAGTTGGCGCCATCAAAGACAAACGCTACGTCGAATTCACAGCGCATCCACACTGCGGCATGGCAACCTTTGTTTTCATCGAAAACGGCAAAATCACCCCAATCACCCGCTACGGCAACATCGAAAAATTCGTTGCCACCCTCAACGCGTCTACGATGATGCACAGAAAGGCAACAAGAGCAAAGCCAAACTCCGCCTCGTCGGTTCTGCTCGCCACATCAAATTCGGTTTCCTACGCAAATACGTACTCAAAGTTCTCATGAACGGCGACTACAAATCACTAGGCGACTTCGCACGCAGCGCACTCATGATTTCCTCAATGCACTTCATGGATCCCTACAACTTTGACCTTGAACGCGTCCAACGCTGCGTCATCCACTACGCTGTACCAGACGGACGAATCATACCTTTCTGCACCATGAACTCCATCCACCGCGCTGAAGTAGAAAAGAAACTTGGCGTACCAATCAAAGAGTGGAAAGCGAAACATAAGGTTGAAATAAGCCAACCACAATAAAGATGGAGACAAAATAATCTAAGGTGAAAATATGGGTGGAAAAAAGAAGCTTGGCATAAAGCAGATGGAGAAGCAGCAGGTTAAAACAGACGATGACAAAGCAAAAGAAGCAAAGAAGAAAGAGAAAGCTGGACCGCCACAAAGAAAAACAACGGTTGGCATCATGGTTCCAGACGCTAAAGACGGCAAAAACATCGCTGAAATCAAAAAGATGGGTGTCTTAACACCATACGCAGTTGCAACACGCTACGGAATACGCATAAGCGCAGCAAAAGACTTCCTAGAACAGCTCGAAGCAAACGGTGCAGTACAGCTCGTCTCCGGCAGCCACAACATCAAAATCTACAAGCCAGCAGCATAACTGCCAAAGCTTACTCTCATTTTAGTTAATTTTATTCAATATTTTGGAGTTGGTTTATTGAGTTTTCCAGAAAGAGTCTACACTGCAGAAGAAGTAAAAACGGCTAAAGTGCTTGTTGACCAAGGCTACAAGCACAACTTAACAGTTGAAGGCAAACCTGAGTTCAAGGAGAAAGTCAATCAAGCCCTCGACTTAATCAAAACGGCAGGGTACTACGACTTCTTTGTAGCGTACATAAGAGAAATCCAAGAAATCGACGGCATAACTCAACTGCGAGAAACCGAAGTCGCCATCTGGGCAAACAAGTTCGCAGTCGAGAACCCGGTGGACGCCGCCAGCTTGTTTATCCAGAAAGCTTACCACATGAAAGAGTACTTGGAAGGCGAACTCTACTATGGTGGCAACGCGGAGAAACGTTCAGTTGCAAAACGCATAGAGTTTTTGCAGGTGCTTAAAGAGAAAACTAAGGATAATAGCGTAAAAGAAGAGTGTGAGCGGCTTCTTGAAATGTGGAAGGATAGCTCGCTTGTTTTCTAGTTAAGCAGTTGACAACTGGACCTTTATTGTTAACCCGCTTTTAACTTGCTTAAAAATCTCCAAGTTGTTAGTAACTTTTCCCAGAATACTCACGGGGCTGTAGGGTTGGGATTTGCCGTAGAAAACGCATAATGCGCTGCCCATGGGCCAAAAAGCAATGGTTCCTTTTTCCACGGTTGGTTTGGCTTTTTCTTCGCCCATCTTGATTGGTATTTCAAAGTAGACTTCTTCTTTCCAGATTGCAGCTCGACCTTCGAGTGGAAGCTTGCGGACAATGGTGTCGATTGTTCTTGGTGCAAGGAACCTAACCAGTTCGCCTTCGGCTTCACCTAAACCTTCAATGAGAAACTTTATTTTTATGCGGGAAACGCCTTCTTCATTACTCAAATGTTCATACCCCTTAAAGAAAACCTAATAATTCCTGCAAATCAGAGGTTATAGTACGTGAAGTGCAATTTAACTCTTACACTCCCATCAGCTTTGCGGTAAATTGTCTAAAGGAGGCTTAGGACGGTTTCTCCGATGAAATTTATTTGGTCTTCGGTTACTCCTGGATGAATTGGCAACGAGAATACTTGTTTTGAAGCTTTCTCTGTTTCTGGCAGTTTGGAGCTTCCAAAGTTTTCTCGGTAGAACGGCATCTGATGCACTGGGTTAACGTAGTATGCTTCTGCGCCGATTCCTTTGTTTTTGAGTTCCTGCAAAAGCGTGTTGCGTTGGGTTTCTGTTCCGTCTTTTAGTCGTGCGGTGTAGAGGTACCAGCTATGCAGTCTGTCTTTTGTTTCATAGGGCAATACGAGTTTGCTGTTTTTCTCCAAAACCTTTGTTAGCTGTTGTGCGTTTTGGCGTCGTTTAGAAACAAAATCCGCCTAATCGTTCAAGCTGTACGTTGCCGATTGCAGCTTGAATCTCCGACATACGATAGTTAGTTCCAAGAATAAGCGATGCGTACTTGGCTTTTTCGCCATGTGTCCTAATCATCCGTATCGTCTCAGCGGTTTGGTCGTTGTTTGTTGTTACGACACCACCTTCGCCTGTCATGATGTTTTTGCTTGCATACATACTCCAGCAAGCGGCGTCTGCAAAGGCACCTGCAGGTTTCCCCACATATGTTGTCCCGTGAGCTTGAGCTGCATCCTCCACCAAACCCAAACCGTGCTTATCAGCGATTTCTCGCAGTGGCTTCATGTCAGCTGAGAAACCATACAAATCCACGGGCAATATGGCTTTGGTTTTCTTGGTTAATGCCTTCTCTACCGCTGAAGGTGCCAAATTATAGGTTTTAGGGTCAATATCGGCAAAAACTGGTTTTGCTCCTGCCAACGCAACTGCTTCGGCGGTTGCTACGAAGGTGAAACTGGGCAAAATAACTTCATCCCCATGTTTTACGCCAACAGCCATAACAGCTGCGTGGAGTGCGGCAGTGCCAGTGTTAACTGCTATTGCATATTTTGCGCCAGCCATTTTGGCGAAGCCCTTCTCGAACTCTGTTACAGCAGGTCCCATGCCGAGTCCACTGGTCAGCATGCCGCTTCGCATGACTTTGGTTACAGCTTGGATTTCTTCTTCGCCGATTTTTGGCAAGTTAATGTAAATCACTTTGTCTTTGCCCCACTTTGTAAGGATACTATGTAGGCGAGTATATTTTATTTTTCTCCAAAAGGGGACGGTGACTACTCAACGGGCATTTCTTTTGTGGTCTTGTAGTCAGTCACAACCCTGATTCCACGAGTCCTAAACTGCCCATCCAGTTCCGAGTCGCCAGTGTCAACCCTCAAACTCTCTAACCGATCTAATTTGCTCTTAGTCGCATATCACAACTATGTTGTCTAAGCCTACTTGGCGAATGACTTTAGGGCTTATCTGCTGGTTCCCCCTGCCGAAAATAAAGCCCTGCCCACCAATTGGCGTTACAATTATCTTGGCAGCTTTTCCGTTAAGGTTTGGAGGATTTGTTTTTCGTTAACATCTGTAAGATTATTTGTTTGTTTTGGAAGAGGTCGACGCCAAGGAGCGTTTTTTTCTGGTCTAAGAGGTCGCCGATTGTACGTGTTGTCGTTCCCGGTGCAACAATGTAGAGGATGTCTGGTTTCATCTCTTCAATTATGTAGAGGGCTATGGCTGCTTGGTTTTCCACCTCGTTCTCGGTCATTGGGCTTGCCATTTTATTGCCTTGAATCAGATGCGGCTCAAATGGGCTAAGCATGTAGCCGAAAAGTTCAGCCGATAAGTGTCCTTGCCTAAACGCTGCCTCATCCACATCCATAACTTCAGCTTCTCTTAGCGGGAGCCCACGCCACAGATAAGTCATAGCTACTCGCGCCGCAGCTTGGGGGCTAACGGCGAATATGGCGCTATGCATTTTGACGCCCGTTGGAACGCCTAAAACAGGCACTTTCACGCCGACGGCTTTGAAAACGTCTCGAGTTGTTCCATCTCCGCCACAGAAAACAAGCAAATCCACATCCGCCTCAACAATGCCTTTAGCGATGGTTTGTGTGTCTTCAGACGTTGTTTCTTTTTTTGCTTCCCCGACGACTATGCAGGTGAAGCCTTTTTTTTTGGCTTGTTTTTCCCCCATGTCGCCTGCACCAACGATGAGGTTTAGGTGTTCTTTGACTGGGGCAAGTTCCGACAGAAACGTTTCAGCTCGCTGCGTGGCCACTGGTTTGGCGCCTAACGCTATGGCTTGGTTGAGAATTGCTTTGCCGTCTGTGCCTTTAAGTCCGACAGCGCCGCCCATGCCTGCAACTGGGTTAACAATGAATCCGACAGTTTTAGTTGAAATAGCGTTTTTCTGTTGCGTTCAAATGATGGCACATCACGTATTAGTAGTTGGAGGATTAATAAAAAGAAGAATAAAGAAATAGTTGGGTTGGGAGGTTTAGTAGGTTTCGCAGCCGATGTATTGCTTTGTGACTTCATTTAACCATGGATAGAGCTTCCGTAGTTTCTCCATGGATTCCGCTACTTTGGCTGTTGGATACTCGTAGGGTTGTAGATGTCCATTGAAGTATTCGTCGTAAGCTGACATGTCAAAGAAGCCATGGCCTGTTAACGCGAATAGCAATGTCTTGGATTCATTGGTTTTTATGCATTGGCGAGCGTCGTCAATCACTACTTTAATGGCATGCGTTGATTCTGGAGATGGAATTATGCCTTCTGACCGTATGAATATTTTAGCAGCGTCAAACGCTTCGACCTGATTAACTGCTAAGGTGCTTAGTTGTTTTTCTTTCGCCAGCACGCTAATGGTTGGTGCAATGCCGTGGTAACGTAGTCCGCCCGCGTGAATTGGGGCAGGCATAAAGTCATGTCCCAGCGTATGCATAGGTACAAGCGGTGTTAGTTTTGCTGTGTCACCGTGATCATAGGTATATATTCCCCGCGTAACTTTTGGACAAGCTGATGGTTCAACCGCGATAAACTTGGCTTGCTTTGGTGCTTTCTTTGAAGCCCTATCATAGTAGAAGGGCCACATTAAACCTGAGAAGCTGCTTCCGCCTCCAATGCATCCGTAGATTGCGTCTGGGTAGTCGTCTACCATCTCCATCTGTTTTTTGGCTTCTAATCCTGCCACGGTTTGATGCATACATACGTGGTTAAACACGCTTCCTATGGTGTAGTTTGCTTTCTTTGCCTGTTTTTTCGCTTTCCAGTGAGTCTTCTACTGCTTCGCTTATTGCGATGCCCAGTGAACCTTGGTTTTCTGGGTCTTCAGCTAGGATTTTTCGTCCGGATGCTGTTTGGTTGCTTGGGCTGGCGTAAACTTTGGCGCCGAAAGCGTTCATCATGGCTTTGCGGTATGGCTTTTGGTCAAAACTTGCGCGGACCATGTAAACAGTTGCTTCGAGACCGAACATGCCGGCTGCAAACGATAAAGCTGAGCCCCATTGTCCAGCGCCTGTTTCGGTCGTTACTCTTGTTATGCCTTCTTTCATGTTGTAGTAGGCTTGTGGAACTGCGCTGTTGGTTTTGTGGCTACCTGAGGGGCTTGTGCCTTCATATTTATAGTAAATTTTAGCCGGTGTTTTGAGCGCTTTCTCCAGACCTAGTGCTCGAAACAGCGGAGTGGGTCTCCAGATTTTGTAGATTTCTCTTACTTCATCGGGGATGTTTATCCAGCGTTCTTGGCTGATTTCTTGTCCGATGATTTCTTTAGGGAAGATTCTGGGGACTATGCCGACGCCTGGTTTGCCTGTCTCCGCTTCTATGAATGGCGGGAGGGGGTGTGGCAGGTCGGGCACGATGTTGTACCATTGTTTTGGTATGTCTGATTCTTTGAGCATTATTTTTTTGTCGGGCAATCTATTTCGCCTTTCGGTTAGTAGAGAAGTGTTCTTTAAAGTCTTATTTAAGGCTTTTTTGTACAGTTATGTACATGGCGAGCTGTTTTGCGTAAACAACACATTTATACCTAAAGAACAGAAATAGACATAAGCGATAAAAATGTGGAACAAAATCAAAACCCAACTCGAAGCATACCCCGAGCGCCTCAAAGTAGCACGCGTCCTCATAGAAAACGGCTTAAGCGCCAAGGGCGACAAAATATATCTAAACCAAATCGAAATTCCACCAGTCCGCATCGCAAGAGTAGCAGGTGTCGACAGACGAACGGTAAATGAAACCTTAAACACGATAAAAGAAAACCCCGAGTTGAAGATGATTTTCGAAGAAATCCGCCCAGCAGGACACTCTCTAAAAGAAATCGCCAAACATCTCAACCTTGGAGTCTTAGAAATAACCCCGGTAAACGCCAAGTCTCCAGGAATTCTCTCCAACGCAGCAATGATTCTTAACAGGGCAGGCTTAAGCATCCGACAAGCAATCGTGGACGATCCTGAACTCTCGCCTGAACCAAAATTAACTCTGATTGTGGAGAAGAAAATTCCCGGAGAATTAATCCCTGATCTGCTAAAGATATCGGGCGTCGCCAAAGTATCCGTCTACTAGACTTCTAAGAATAGTCTAAGACGCCGCCATTTAGGTAGTCGATGAAGACTCCGCATGCCCGATTACTAATTTGACTTACTATAAAGTGTACTACTGAATCGCGGAATATACCCATCTTCAAGTCTGTTCAAAATGAATGCAAAGGAAACTAAAGACCCAAACGGCGTACAGTCATCCTATGCCTCAAGGGAATGACTGACGATATGTTTCACTTCTGAACTTCTTAATTTTCTTAATATGGGTTTTTTCCACATACTTTTTTCCAGACAGGTATTCAGGCAATTTCATGTTTTTTATTACCCCTCGAAGATTGAGTGCCTCTCTAGCCATTTGCTCATTATTGATTATGGTGTTTTTTAGAATACTTGCCATAAAGTTGGTTGACTACTATTTGCACCAGACTAACTTTAGGTTTTCAATATTCTTAAAATGAGCGTCATCGGAAAAAAGCGAACACTCTTCGATTTGGGCGGTTGCGGCTATTACGCTGTCTGCCATGGGCATCGGGTGTCTGCTTCTTAATTCAGCGCTCTTGACTGCAATCGAGTAGTCGACGTCTATGACTTGGAAATCCCGTTGGATGGCGTTACTTCTCAGAGTTGCAACCTCTTTGCCATTAGTTTTTAATACAAGGCGATGGAACTCATGTATGGTTAGGGCGGAAACCATTTTTTCATTTTTGGAGCGGAATTCTTCTATTAGTTTTCTTACCAGTTCCTTGTCAGGTGAATAGAAGTATTCTACAAAGAAGCGCGTGTCATAGACGCGGCTAGTCGCCATCTTCTGCCCTCATGTCATCTAGCATTTTCTTTACTTCTTCAACGGTTGCTTCTCCCGCACCGCTTCCTGCCAAGTCAAGGAAGCTTGGGAGTTTTTTTATAACAATCTTGCCGCCTTCCTCAACGATTGTGACTTTGGAACTTTCTTCTATGCCGAATTTTCTCCGTAGCTTAATGGGTATGGTTACTTGTCCTTTTCTTGTAACTACAAGTTCTTCTGCAGTCATACTTCAGCCCAAGTTATACACACCTAGAAGTACTACTTAAAAGTAATGTTCACCTTTCAGAATCATGCTTTCCGAAGCCCAAAATTGTTTATAGGGGCTGTTGGTTATGGAGGTGGGTCTACTTGATAGATATCGCGATTACACTTGACCTAGATTTGCCCTTTAAATAGGAAGGCGGCTAAAAGCATCAGTTGTATAATCATTTTGTATAAACAAACTGTATAAACACCAGCCCCGCAAAAACGAAACGTCGCACACAAACGTTCCCCAGCACAAAAAAGAATCAATGATGCAAAAACGGCTCAGCTAAGCTTTGTTCGACATGGCTTGACTAGAAAAACTTATATGGATAGTAACGTTTTGTTGTTGTTCGCATTATTGGAGGTTACTTGATTTGTCATCATCACAAGCTGGCGGTGTACCTGTTCTGGTTATGAAAGAAGGTTCAAAGAGGTCCCGCGGAAGAGAAGCACAACACAGCAACATTATGGCTGCGAAGGTTGTCGCGGAAAGCGTCCGAAGCGCACTTGGTCCAAAAGGCATGGATAAAATGCTCGTTGATAGCTTCGGAGACGTAACAATTACCAGCGATGGTAGAACAATCCTTGATGAAATGGATGTTCAGCATCCAGCTGCTAAAATGCTCGTTGAAGTCGCCAAAACACAGGACAAAGAAGCCGGCGACGGAACAACATCTGCAGTCATAATTGCAGGTGAGCTCCTAAGCAGATCTGAAGAGTTAATCGACAAAAACATCCACCCAACAATCATAATTGACGGGTACCGAAAAGCAGCTGACAAAGCCCTAGAAACTTTGGAAAAAATAGCAATTCCCATCGACTTAAAGTCGCAAGATTACCTCAAGAAGGCTGCAGCAACAGCCATGGGCAGCAAAATCGTCGCTGAATACAAAGATTACCTGGCTGATTTAGCCGTAAAAGCGATGTTAGCAGTTGCCGAAAAACAAGGCAATGGCACCTACAAAGCAGATGTTGACGATGTGAAGGTTGAGAAGAAAACAGGCGAGTCTTTGGCGGCTACCAGCTTAATCTACGGTATAGTTTTAGACAAAGAAATCGTTCACTCGGGCATGCCTAAGCGAGTAGAGAAAGCAAAAATCGCCTTGCTTGATGCGTCAATCGAAAATGAAAAACCAGAAATGGATGCAAAAATTAACATCGAAAGCCCAGATCAGATTGAGGCGTTCCTAAATCAAGAGGAAGCAATGCTGAAAGGAATGGTTGATAAAATATTAGCTACAGGTGCCAATGTGGTAGTCTGCCAAAAAGGCATCGATGATATGGCTCAGCATTTCCTTGCCCGAAAAGGAGTAATTGCAATTAGGAGAGCCAAGAAATCAGACATGGAAAAGCTTGCAAGAGCCACAGGCGGAAAAATACTCAGCAACATAGACGCACTCACAGCTTCAGACCTTGGCTTCGCCGCTTTGGTTGAAGAACGAAGAACAGGCGATGACAAGATGACTTATGTTGAGGGCTGCAAGAACCCCAAATCCGTTACACTTTTGATCAGGGGTGGAACTCAACGGATGACTGCAGAAGCGGAACGGTCAATACACGATGCACTCTGTGTCGTCAGAGACCTAATTGAAGAGCCAAGAATCGTTGCTGGTGGAAGCGCTCCAGAAATGGAAATGGCAAGTGTTCTCAAAAAGTATGCTCAAACCGTGAAAGGAAGAGAGCAACTTGCAATTACAATATTCGCAGAATCCCTCGAATCAATAGCTACCACACTTGCGGAAAACGCAGGTTTAGACCCAGTTGACATTCTTTCAGAATTGCGAACACGCCACGAAAAAGGTGAAACGTGGGCAGGCGTCGATGTTCTCGCAGGCAAAGTCGAAGACATGACAAAAATAAACGTCTACGAACCCCTCGCAGTCAAAAAGCAAATCATTAAATCAGCAACCGAAGCCGCAACCATGATTCTCAAAATTGACGATGTCATCGCCACCGCTAAAATGAAGACGCCTCCGATGCCACCAGGAGGAGGAATGCCAGGTGGCGGCATGGGAATGGGCGGTATGGGTGGAATGCCAGGCGGAATGATGTAAAATGTCAGAACAAAAAATTAGTGTAGGTCCCCCAAAAATTACTCGCTTCGAGAAAGCAAGAATAGTTGGCGCACGTGCGCTTCAAATCTCGATGGGAGCACCAATCTTGGTAGATGCAGCAGAAAACACAAACCCAATTGACATCGCATTAGTTGAGCTTGACGCAGGAATCTTGCCAATCACTATCCGTAGAACTCTGCCAGATGGAACTTTCCAAGATATACCCTTAAAATGGCTGTCTTAAGCGCCATTATTATTTTCTTTTAGCCTTTTCAAGTTTTAATCTTGCTTGGTTTAATGTGTTGTTGATTTGTGTCCAGTGTGCTCCCTGCCAGTAGATTTGGCTGCAGTTTGGGCACTTCCAAAATTTGTCGTAGTAGGTGAACGTGTTTTTTTCCAGTTCGCCTCGGAGTTGCTCCTTAGGAGTTACTTTGATTTTTGTGTTGCATACTGGGCAATGGGACCTGTCCATATCAATTGTTAACTGCAGGTTATACCGTTTTCCGACTTCCGCCAATCTCTCTGACTCAATCTTACCCTCAACATAGTAGGCTTCCAGTCCTCTGCCGATGACCCGTTTATAGAGCTCCAGATCTTTCGTCAACAAAACACGCTCACCCTTCTTCGCGAGTTCCAAAAGCTCTGAATCATTAAACTGGGCCGAGTAGATGACGTCATGTCCTAACATTCGTAGCCAACGCGCCAATTTCCCAAGCATCCCATCCGCAAGGAACTTCACACGTTGCCTCTCCGAACAATCAAACCGCATCCGCCTTTCGCAACAATTTCGCCCTCATCAAAGACTACTTGCCCGTTTACGATTGTTTTTATCGCTTTGCCTTGAACATCCCAGCCATTGTAAAGAGAAAATCTTGCTTTAGACTTGAATTTGGACGCATCAATCTTGAATTGGCGGTTAAAATCCACAATTGTTAGGTCAGCGTTTTTGCCCTGCTCCAATCGACCTCGGTCGTTTAAGCCAAAAATTTCTGCAGGTCTTTCAGCAAGAAGGTGAACTGCTTGGACTATGGTTAATTTGTTCTTTTTTATTTGGGTTAACATGATAGGCAGGGTGGTTTCTAGTCCAGGCACGCCGACTTTTACATCCCAGACGTTGCTGGCTGACTTCTCGCTTTGAGCGTGGGGTGCATGGTCTGAGCCCATTGCGTCAACTGAACCGTCTTCAATTCCTTTCCAAAGGCTATCAACATGGAGCTTGCTGCGGAGCGGAGGCGCCATAATCGCCATCGACCCATAACCCTTCAAATCATCAGTTGACAGCATCAGGTGGTTTGGGGTAACTTCGCATGTTACTTTTCTGCCAGATTTTTTGGCTTCCCAAATAGCGTTTAATCCCTCTTCGGTTGAAACATGGCAGAAATGCAGTCGCACATCGGTTTGTTCGCTTACTTTCAGAAGCCTTTGGATTGCTGTTAACTCGACTGCTTCGGTGTGTGCCCTCAGAAAGTCAGCAGTTCCACTTTTTTTGGCTTGTTTGAGCTTTTCCTCGTTTGCCGCAAGCATTGCTCTATCCTCAGCATGCACTGTCAGAGGCATCTTAAGCCTAGCGACTTCTTTGCTTCCATCCATTATGGCTTGGTCGTCATCAATGTTTAAGCCGCCTGTCTGGTTACCCATGAAAAGCTTGAATCCAACTGCACCTTCCGCAACAATATCTGCTGCGTCATCCAGTTTTTGAGGAAATTCTGAGTAAAAGCCAACGTTGACGAGGAGTTTTCTTTGTGCAACTCTCATGCGGTTCTGCAAGGTTTGGATACTCATGGTGACTGGGTCGTTGTTTGGCATATCCAAAACCGTTGTAAATCCCCCAGCAGCCGCAGCCGCTGTCCCAGAAGCGAAATCTTCCTTGTATGCCCTGCCCTCATCGCGCAGATGAACATGCTCATCAATTAACCCCGGCAACACAAGCAGGTTATGGAGGTCTGTTTTTTGGTCGGATTTTGGCATTTGGGTTTCTTTGCCGATTTTTTGGATTTTGCCTTCTTCAATAGCAATGCTACAGTCAACGATTTGCCCGAGGAGGTACGCTTTGGCATTTGTGAAGACAGAATCAACAATCAAAGCATTCACGATCTACTGAATAGCGGGTGGATTGGTAATTAAAGTTTATTTATAGATCAACACAAGTTATAGATGAGCATCTTAGGGGTTGTTTTTGTTGCCACGGAGTGTTTTGGTTAGCAATGGAAGTTTTGCAGTTGCTTTAGATGATAAAGCCTCAATCAGAGACCTTTATTTTCCTTTTGTTGGACTTGAGAACCATTCGGTTGGTCACCAGTTCAGGTTCGGAATCTGGGTAGATGGCAGATTCGAATGGATAGACAACGGCTGGGAAATAGCGATGTCCTACCTGCCTGAAACACTCACCAGCCGATACAAAATAAGAAAACAAGCCTATAGCGTAGAGCTGGAAGTCAACGACGCCATCCACAACTCCAAAGACGTCTTTCTACGAAAGATAAAAGTCTCAAACATCCTAGACAACAAACAAGAAATCCGTCTATTCTTTTCTCAAGACTTCCATATCTATGGCTACGAAGCAGGTGACACTGCGTTTTTTGAACCAACCACAAGCGCCATAATCCATTACAAGGGCAAACGCTACTTTCTAGTCGGTGGAGCCACAGGCGGAAAAAGCTTCTACCAATACGCAGTGGGACACAAAGAAGGCGAAGGTAAAGAGGGCACGTGGCGAGACTGCGAAGACGGCGAATTGAGCAGCAACCCCGTTGCCCAGGGTGCGGTTGACTCTGCAGTGTCGTTCCGACTGGAGATTCCGCCGTATGGTTATGGATTAATTCATTATTGGATTGCATGCGGTACTCACCTCAGTGAAGTCGCAGCCCTCAATGCTGAGGTTAAAGGTGTGGGGATTGAACAGATGCTTCTGGAAGTGGAAAATTACTGGAGCGCCTGGCTAAACCGACTAAAACTTGACCTAAACATTTTGCCCTGGGAAGTCGCCCGCCTCTTTAAACGGTCGTTGCTTCTGATGCGAACCCACGTTGACAGCCACGGCGGTTTTGTAGCTTCACTTGATTCGGAGATAATGGAGATTCAAAGAGACACTTACTCATATGTTTGGCCACGAGACGGCGCAATGGCCGCGTTAGCTTTCACCAACGCAGGCTTCACTGACGTGGCAGCCATGTTTTTTGGATTTTGCCACAAAGTGATGGGTGAGGACGACTTTTTTCGCCATAAGTACCTCCCCGATGGCTCATTGGGAAGCACTTGGCACGCATTGATAGATTCGACGGGTAATTTGCAGTTGCCAATTCAAGAAGATGAAACCGCAAGCGTGCTCTATGCGCTCTGGAAATATTATGAGAGAAACGGCAATTTAGAGTTCGTTACCAAAGTCTACGACCGTCTCGTGGTGAAAGCAGCGGATTTCATGATGAACTACCGCGATCCCAACACTGGGCTACCGAAGCCTACGTTTGATGAGTGGGAGGAAAAAGTAGGCGTCTTCACCTCGACTGTGGCGTCGGTTGTTGCAGCTCTTGATGCCGCAGCTAAATTCGCAAAGGTATTTTATGACAGCAATAGGCAAGATGCCCTCACAGAAGCCTCTGCCCAGATTAGAGAAGCAATGATTAAACACCTTTATGACCCTCAGCTTAAACGGTTCATAAAGGGCATCTATCCCAACGGTGAAAGGGACATAACTGTGGACAGCAGCGTTTCAACTGTTTTTGCTTACGAGGTTTTGGATGCTAAAGATGTAAGGGTCAAGAGCACCATGGAAACCTTAGCCAGCAACCTACGCGTCAAAACAGACGTTGGCGGGTTGGCGAGGTATCAAAATGACCGTTACAGACGTGTGTCGCCTGATACCCCTGGAAACCCATGGTTTATTTCCACGCTAAGGCTCGCTAGATGGTACATAGCTACGTCGACATCGGTGGGTGATTTAATTCAGGCGATGGATTTCCTAAAGTGGACAGCCAAACATTCTTTGCCTACGGGAGCTCTAGCCGAGCAACTTGACCCCTACTCTGGCAAACCTATATCGGCAACCCCGCTGCTTTGGAGCCACGCTGAATTCGTCTTAGCAGTAACCGAATACATCAACAAACATCAAGAAATAACTGCCACAACCCAATCAAACCCTTAGAAGGATAAAACATGTTTGTTAAATTATGCGACAAAAACAGTCTCCCCATAGGTGAATTGAGGTCATTTAAAATTAGGGGACGCGAGATCTTGGCTGTGAATCTTGGAGGAAAGGTTTTTTGTTTGGATGGCAGGTGTACACATGCCGGGGCGCCTCTATCGGAGGGTACACTCAACGGAGAGGTCCTCACATGCCCATGGCACTACTCACAGTTCAATATAATAAGTGGTGAGGTCCTTGGTGGACCAGCTTATA
Source organism: Candidatus Bathyarchaeota archaeon (assembly GCA_963770845.1). Taxonomy (GTDB): domain Archaea; phylum Thermoproteota; class Bathyarchaeia; order Bathyarchaeales; family Bathycorpusculaceae; genus Bathycorpusculum. The sequence goes on from CAVYRC010000007.1 coordinate 148,911, forward strand.
AACAGCTAAAAAGTTACCTTGTTGAAGAAAGAGAAAACGCAGTTTTTGTAGATTTGTAGAAGAGAACTATTTTTCTTGTTCAAGTTCTATTCGGCATTCGTCACAGATGTTTTCTCCGTTGCGTTCCTTTAGGCTCTCCGAGTAGACGTTACATCGGTCACAGTACCCCGAAAGTGGAGCCTCCTCGGTTTCCTCCGTACGGGCTTCGCCTTCAATGCGGGATCGCTCCTGCATATCCTCGATAAGCTCAGGCATAACACCTAAGATGTCTTTACTTGAGATGATACCAACCAAGTTGCCCTTATAGATTACCCCGAGCCTTCTAATGTCAAGGCGTGTCATTCTTCTGGCAGCGTCACTTATTGTCGCTTCAGGCTCAATTGTAACCAGTGGAGTGGTCATGATTTCTTTAGCTTTAACTGTATCTGGCTTTAGGTTTTTAGCTATAACCCTTATGACCAAATCCCTTTCAGTTATTATACCGATTGATTTTCCTGCTTTGTTGGTGACTATGACAGCGCCTAAATCATGCTTATCCATATTGGCAGCAGCCTTGTTTGAGCTTTCTTCCTCATCCATGGTCACAACTGGGTTGCTCATTACGTCTCTAACCAACATTTTAGTTCTTAACCCAATTTCAGACATGACTAAATTCGCTCCAATAATCTTTTTTTAAGCTCGGCTTCTATGTGAACATAAAAGAAATGCATAATTTAAGAGTTACTTAACCTTAAAAATTAGCTATGAAGTTTTATTAAAGCCCACGTGGATAGACCACAAGCACACAAGAGGACCAATTTATGCTGAAAACTAACTGTGAAAAACTTATAAAAATCTCAGTTATGGGAGAAATCGCTAGCCCAACTATCCGCAATGTCTATAATGTGTCAGCAACAGGAAAACCCTTGGTGTTACCAGGAGTTGGTGGCATAACATATAACCTTAGAATCGGCGACTCTGCTTGTGGTTGGGAAGCAGACCATGTGGAACCAGGCGCTAGCGTAGAAAACAAAGAAAATGACGCACGTTCAGGACAAGCTGCAAACACTGCCTTCAATGTGCTCTCATGCGTCGGTAACCAAGCAACAGTAACGACTGGCGATGCAAAGGGTGGAAAAGGAATAGTAACGGGAAAGCACGGAGGAATAGAACACGTACTGGTTGATTTTCCCTCGGAGGTTTTAGAGAACCTTGTGCCTGGCGACCGAATACTCATCAAAGCGTATGGTATAGGTTTGAAGCTTGTGGATTTTCCAGACATAAAAGTCCTAAACATGGACCCAAGGTTGCTTGAGGCATGGAACACCAAATCCAACAGTGCCAAACTGGAAGTGCCTGTTACTCATATTGTTCCGGCAGCGATTATGGGTTCAGGTTTAGGCGCAAACCAAGTTAACTCTGGCGACTATGACATTCAACTATTCGACAGCGGAGTCGTAGAGCAATATGGGTTGGGGAGCTTGAGGCTTGGCGATTTGGTTGCCATCATAGACGCGGACCATTCGTTTGGCAGAATTTACCGTCAAGGCGCAGTTTCTGTTGGAGTGGTTGTTCATACAAACTGTGTCACAGCAGGTCACGGTCCCGGAGTGACTACGTTGATGACTTCGCCTGATGGAAAAATTGTTCCCCAGATTGATAAGAACGCAAACATTGCTTCTCTCCTAAAATTACGGTCAGATATATAAGATAGTTAAGGCAATAAATGGAACATTAGGAAAGAAAGAGGTCAAAATAATGCCCGTTAAACGAAAAAGCCGAGGAAGATCAAAAGGAAACAAAGGAAGCAGTACTCTAGTTCAATGCGCAAATTGCGGGGCTTCGGTGCCACGAGACAAAGCAAAACGATCCACTCGACGAGTGTCCTTTGTTGAGCCGCAGCTTGCCAAAGAACTTAGACAAAGCGGCACATACTTAGCCTCTTGGGTAGACACAAAATTCTACTGTATTTCCTGCGCAGTTCATCGCGGTATCGTTAAGGTCCGCGCCGAAAACGAACGCCATTCAAGAGGATACAAAAGAAGATACTAAGCGGCTAATCTGCTGCTTTTTTCTTCAAAGTCTTGTAAACATATAGCGCTCTTTGTATGACTGTGAAGTTTGACAACAATGCCAAAACGGCTATTCCGTAACCTAAAGCGGGCAACCAAAAGAACGCAATTATAGACACAACAGCTAAAATGAGCATACGCTCTGCACGTTCAGCAAAACCCACTGACTCCATCTTTATGCCTGCTGCCTCTGCTCTTGCACGGGTATAACTTACCATCATGGAACCTGATAGAGCTGCTAAACCCCAGACTACGCCCCAAATGGGTCCCCACACGGCATTGCTTAATCCTGCGATGATTATGGCGGCGTAGACTACGGCATCCGCATACCTGTCGAGGACTGAGTCGAAGAATCCTCCGAACAAAGTTGTCTGCTTGAAGGTTCGGGCTACTATGCCGTCGAGGGTGTCGCAAAATCCTGAAGCCAACAGCAAAACCACCGCCACTATAAGTAGCAACGACGACTGAGATGTGGTTAAACCGTATGAAACTGCCGAAGCCAAAGCGAGGATAAAGCCAATTGTGCTGATTTTGTTGGGGGTTAAGCCTATTTTGTGTGCGGCATTTGCTTGTGAAGTGAGCATTTGTTGGATTTGTTTTTTAAGTTTGGTAAGCAAGTGGTTTCTCTCAACTAGACAAAGTGTTATTGCAGATTAGGGGGTGGCTGTAGAAAAGCCTTTCTTAGCGGTCTGTTGGACATTTATTCGTCAAAAGGTGACTTTTCAATGGACTTATAAGGAAGAACCTGCATATTTTGGCAGTGGCGTTCTGCCGCGCAACAGAGCGCATAACAGCAACGTTACACAAAGCAAACAAAAGGGAGAAAAAGCAAAATGACTCAAAATGCAGATGTTATCTTTGTAGGAAATAAACCTCCAATGAGCTATGTTCTGGCAATCATCACTAGCCTCTCCGCAGGAAACCTAAAAGAGATCACATTGAAAGCAAGAGGTCAAGCCATAACTACCGCAGTTGATGTAGCTGAAATAACAAGGAACCGGTTCGTTAAAGACCTTAAAGTTAGCAAGATTGCAATCGGAACAGCCGAGATGCCGCCTCGTGAGGGAGAGAGCAAGTCCAGAATGGTTTCCACAATGGAGATAACCTTAACCAAAAAGTAAACTGGACACACAAATTAGAAACCCAATCATATCTTCTTCCATTTTTTAGATAATTTCTAATTTCCCAAAACCAAAAAAAAGTGATTCCCCCACGCCTTCAATTTTTGTTTTATACAAGGACCATAAATGCCTCAAACCAACATATAGAAGTGTGGCATAGAATTTGCATCAGCGTTTGTATCGTAAAGTTAAATAGCTGATTTAGTTAGTTAGAGAATTATTCCGTGTGAGTCCGATGTTAGATATCAAGCTTATCCGCGATAACCCTGAACTTGTGAAAACTAATTTGGCTAAGCGTGGCAACCCAGAAGTCCTCCAGATGCTTGATGAACTGATTGCCATAGATAAAGAGTGGCGTTTGAACAACACTAAACTAAACGAACTGCGCCACGACCGAAAACTCGTAACCATAGAAATCGCTAAACTTAAGAAGGCCAGACAAGAAGTCACCGACGAATTTACAAGAGCACAAGATACAGACCAGAAAATAAAAATAACAGAGAAACAGGTCGTTGACCAGGAACAGAAAATCCATGAGTACCTTTTGCGGTTACCAAACTTGCTGGATAATTCGGTTCCGCCGGGAAAAGACTCAAACGATAACGTGCAGATGAAGACTTGGGGTAATATCCCACATTTCTCTTTTCCGATAAAAAATCATATTGACTTGGCACTCGAATTAGATCAGATTGACATGGAACGGGCTGGGAAAGTGAGCGGTGCAAGGTTTTTCTACCTTAAAAATGAAGTCGCCATGCTCGACATGGCTTTGATGTGCTTTGCCATCGAGGAACTCTCAAAGAAAGGCTACACACCAATCGTTCCACCCTACATGATGAAAAGGGAAGCATACGAAGGAGTAACTTCTCTGGGTGACTTTGGCGATGTCCTTTACAAGGTAGAAGGCGAAGACCTCTACATGATTGCGACATCTGAGCACCCGATGGCTGCCATGCTGATGAATGAAACCCTAAAAGAACAAGATATGCCCGTTAAACTAGCTGGAATCAGCACCTGTTTCCGTAAAGAAGCAGGAGCACATGGCAAAGACACACGGGGCATCTTCCGAACCCATCAATTCAACAAAATCGAACAGTTCATCTTCTGCAAACCCGAAGATTCACCAAAACTCCACGAGGAACTTCTGGAGAACGCTGAAGGAATCCTGCAGAAACTCGGCTTAGCTTATCAAGTTGTTAACGTTTGCACTGGCGATATTGGCACCGTTGCAGCGAAAAAGTACGATATTGAAGCGTGGATGCCAGCGCAGAACGGTTACCGTGAAGTTGTTTCCTGCAGTAATTGCACCGATTACCAAGGCAGACGACTGGGTATTAAGTACCGTGAAAAAGAAGGCGCACCACCCAAGGGCATCGTCCACACCCTGAACTCAACAGCCATAGCAACAGGAAGAACCATCGTTGCTTTGCTAGAAAACAACCAGAATCAGGATGGTACAATAAACATACCTGAAGTGCTAAGAAAGTACATGGGTAACAGAGAGAAAATTAGCAAAAAACCATAAACCTTTTAATATTTCGTTGAGAATCTTGTGGCACGTTTGGAGAAATAAACGTGTCTTCAAAATCAACAAAGCATGTTCGCGATAAATGGCGTGGAAAATCATGGTACATGGTGGTTGCGCCATCGTTCTTTGGTAACATAGAGTTAGGTTCGATACCTGCCCAAGAAGAATCACAGATGATCGGCAGAGTTGTCGAAGCAACCCTATACGATATTACAGGGGACTTTTCTCATCATTACCTCAAAATGATGTTCCAGATAAACCAGATTGAAGGAAAATCTGCAAGAACACTCTTCAAAGGTCATGAATACTCAAGAGATTACCTACGCAGCTTAGTCAGAAGGAGAACCACCAAAGTTGACGGATTATTCAACCTAACAACAAAAGACGGCTACAAACTCAGAATAGCCGTTTCAGCCCTGACCCTTTCACGAATAAAGACCTCACAGGAAAAAATCATCCGCACCATGATGGAAAAAACCATCAAGGAAAAAGCCGCAGCATTAACCCTTGACCAGTTCGTACAAGAAATGGTCCTTGGAAAAATCGCCTCAGACATCTACAACCAAGCCAAACTCGTTGCACCACTAAGACATGTCGGCATAAGAAAATCTAAGCTCATCTCTGCACCAGCAAAACTGCCGGAAACACCAGAAGAAGCAACTCCAGCGCCAGTTGCACCAGCCCCAGCATAAGCATTTTTTTATTTTTTGTTTTGCAGCTTTTAACCGTAAACAGTTTTAGACAGAACTCTTTAGTATTTTCTATTCTGGAGAGCGCAAGTTTTGACCAATGCGGGTGTGCATGAAAAAGGAACCTTCAACGCCCAAGACGCCATAGACAACATCAAAAAAGACCCAAACTACCCCAAAGCAGGGGCAATCGGACTTTTCATCGGTGTAGTGCGGGGGGAAACGCTTGAGTCGGAAAAAGAAACGGTTGAAGGGCTCACAATAGAAGCCTACGAGGAAAAAGCTGACCAAGTGCTCACAAAGATTAGTGCAGAATTATCTAAGAAACCGGGAATAGTGAACATTCAAATTCACCATCTTCTTGGCGAGTTCAAAGTGGGGGATGACTTGGTTTACGTGGCAGTCGCAGGCGCACACCGAACAGACGTTTTCCCTGTTTTACGAGAAGCTGTTGAGAGGTACAAGAGTGAAGTGCCCGTTTTCAAGAAAGAACATATCATTACAAAACAAGGCGCAACTTCCCAGTACTGGGTTTCAGAAAAAGAAAACCATCATCCCTAAACTGGATGTGATATACTTGATTGCGGCTTTGGCAGGTGGAGTTGGCGCAGCCAGATTTCTAACAGGCTTAACCCGACTAGTCAAAGAGGAAGACTTGACAGTTATCGCAAACACAGGCGATGACATCGAACTGTTCGGTCTACACATCTCACCAGACATCGACATTGTTACTTACACGTTAGCCGGCATTGTTGATGAGGAAAAGGGTTGGGGAATCAAGGGTGACACGTTCCAATGCTTAGACATGCTAAAAAAACAGGGCTTAGACACATGGTTTGGTCTTGGCGACAGGGACTTAGCAACCCATATTTATCGAACCAACCGCTTAAATCAAGGCTTCACGCTATCGCAAATTACTTCTGAGGTTTGTCAAAATTTAGGGCTTAAAGTCAAGATTTTGCCGATGTCAAACGACAAGTTTGAAACCAGGGTAATAACAAGGGATGGTTCAATGCATTTTGAGGAGTACTTTGTTAAAAGACAATGCAAAGATGAGGTTTTAGGCGTGGAATTTGTCGGCGCCGCCACGGCAAAGCCTTCACCAGAGGTTTTGGAAACGATTTTGGATGCTGAAGTGGTTGTTGTTTGCCCAAGCAATCCAGTCGTCAGCATCGGCACCATTCTTGCAATCGATGGAATCAAAGAGCCTTGAAACGAACAAAGGCAAGAGTCGTTGGGGTTAGCCCCATTGTTGCGGGTATGCCCATTAAGGGTCCTGCAGACAAGATGCTACGTGCTTTAGGCTTGGAGGTTTCTGCTTTTGGCGTTGCACAACTTTATGCAGATTTCCTTGACACCTTTGTTATAGACAGCAAGGATGCAGCTGCAAAAAGCAGGATTGAAAACCTTGGAGTCAAAGTGAAAGTAACAAACACCGTAATGAAGAGTTTAGAGGATAAAGTCGCGTTGGCAAAAGTCGTTTTAGACAACTAAAAGTCACTATAGAATAAAGTGTTCTCTATAGATTATTTGGGGATTCTAAATAGGGCAGAGAAGGGTATTCTTGGCAGGGATTGCCGTGCAAACAAAGAAACAAAAAAAGCAGCACGTAAAACCGGAAGCTACATGGTACTTTAACCATGTATAATATGTGTGTTAATTGAGGGGGCTGGAATAATGAAGACAAAAGATGAGTGATAAGAAGCAAGCATTAACCAAGAAGGCAGATCTAACAGATTGGCTTTTGGCAATAGATGCTAACGTTCGGTGAAAAACAAGAATTAAGAGAAGGGTTATATTTGAAAGCAGGACTTATTGTTTATTAAATTTGGAGATGATGTTGGTGGAAAAGAAAAGTTACGATTGGTTTGAGCAACGCCGCAAAACCAGAGGCCTAGAACTCGCACATGAACAGATAACAAAAGCCTTTGACACAGTAACTTGGCTGCATAAAGCAACCAAAAGCTTCTCTGAGAAGAACTTTAAAGAAGCCAGAAAATACATCGAAAATCTCTACAAGGCAGAAGAAGAAGTTGACACACTTCGCACGGACGTATTCATGGAGTTGTCCAAGGGTGCTGCATTGGTTGCCGATTACCGTGAGGATCTTTTGCACCTTGTTAAACGGTTAGACACCTTAGCTGACCACACCAAAGATGCAGCAAGATGCCTTGAAATGCTCGGTGAAGCAGACATCCCCAAAGAACTAACAGAAAAAACTGTTTTCATGACTTCAAAACTTGTTGAAACCGCTCAAACCCTAAGAGGCGCCATAGAGAAAATCTCATCCAACCCCAACGAAGCCATAAAAGAGGCAAAAGCAGTCGGCGACATCGAACATGCCATCGACGCGGAATACCTAAAATCCAAGAGTCTGTTTGTCAAGTATGGGGCAAATATCAATTGCGGTGCAATGGTTATCTTCGACGACTTAATCGAGTTTATCGAGCAAGCAGCAGACATGTGCGCTGACACAGCAGACTACATCATAGTGCTTTCAAGCAGAGAATAAAACCCCCTTCTTTATCATTTTAACATTTTTTTATTAGTTGTTCGGAAAAATCTATGGTCCCCTTTAGGGGGCAACCAATGTTCCACATTCAGGCTTTTTCTTTTATTTCCTTCGCAGTTGAATAATTTAATATATTATATGCCTCAAAATGGGTTGTTGCTGGGCTTGGGACTAAGTGGGCAGAAGAAAACACGATTGGATGCTAACCACGCTCATTTTTTTATTTCTGAGTCAATCCCTGGCAGTTGCCCCAGTTACCAGTGCCAGCCCCGGTGCCGACGACTGGACAACATTCCGACATGACCCAAACCACAGCGGCTACGCAACCAGCAATATTCCAGCGAACTCGGCAATCCCTCTATGGAATTATACAACTGGGGCACCGGTAGCGTCTTCCCCGGCAATCGCTGAAGGTTACGTATTTATCGGTAGCAAGGACTACAACATTTACTGCCTCAACGCCTCTAATGGGCAACCCGAATGGAAATTTCCAACCGCCGCTGAAGTGGAGTCATCTCCTACTGTCTACGATGGACGAGTGTATTTTGCTTCGGATGACGGATGGGTTTACTGTTTAGACTTCGCGACGGGGATGCCTAATTGGATTTCGATGGTTGGCGGAGAATCGCAGTCTTCACCTGCAGTGGTAGACGGTCTTGTCTTTGTGGGATCTGGAAAAAGCGGGTTTTTCGCTTTCAACGCTTCTGATGGCAGTTTAGCTTGGAAGTTCCCACTTTCTTATCGTGTGAACTCTTCGCCTGCGGTATTGGAGGGCATAGTGTACTTTGCCTCAGACGACTTCCATGTTTATGCCCTAAACGCGTCAACTGGCGATTTTATCTGGAAACAGCACACGGGAAGCGTTACTTCTTCGCCCGCCGTGTACAATGGATGCGTCTATATCGGTTCATACGATGGCTATGTTTGCTGTTTGAATGCTTCTACAGGATACAAGATTTGGCAGTACCAAACAGGAGATTGCGTTGATTCATCCCCAGCCGTCGCTTATGGATACGTCTATGTTGGCTCGGAAGATAACAATGTTTACTGCCTTAACGCTTCCAATGGCGCTAAAATTTGGCAGGCTTCAACTGGGTTTTGGGTTCGATCTTCGCCTGCAATTATTAACGGCAACATGTATGTGGGCTCTCAAGACTACAGCATTTATTGTTTTAATGCTTCTAATGGGCAGAAAAAATGGAGTATTGCCACAGGTAACATTGTGGATTCATCGCCATCTATCTCGAATGGAATCCTCTACGTTGGCTCCAATGACCACCACGTTTACGCCTACACGTTAACCTCTGAAAACCCACCTTCACAATCGACTAACAGCAACATATCTGGGTGGGCGACAGTTGTCTTCGATGCTATAGCTTTGGTCGTGGCAGCGATAATTTCATACACAATTCTACGCTTTATCTACGCCAATAAACAGGCGAAACTAAACTCTGAAGCTAGCAACAACCCAATTCAAAAAACATCCTGGATATCAGTGCACACAGATACCCTCTGCATTTTGGCGATTCTGGCTATATCCACAATATTTTTCATAAATCTGGGCAATGGTCCGCTTTGGGCTGCAGACGAACAAACGTACTCGCAGTGGGCATATCACATGGTTAAAAGCGGAGACTACTTAACACCTTACGCGTTTGGGGGGCTGGCTGTTTGGATTGGCAAGCCGCCCTTTTACATGTGGCTTATGTCTCTTAGTTACCAAGCCTTCGGTGTAAGCAATGATGCTACAAGGCTTTGGAGCCCAATTTTTGCCGCGTTAACACTTGTTGTTGTATATTTTTTGGGAAAAAGACTCTACAACCGTATTGTTGGGTTTACTTCAGCCATGGTTTTGGCAACGTTCACAACGTTTTTCCTGTTTGCTAGACACGCTATGACCGATGTTGCGTTTGTGTTCTTCATTTTGGCTAGCATCTACTTTTTTATGTTAAGCGAGCAAACACAAAAGATTAGCCGCTATACAGTTTTAAGCGGCTTGTTTTTCGGTTTGGCGCTGTTGACTAAACAAGTAGAAGCTCTGCTTATTCCGTTAACAGTTTTTACCTATCTCGTTGTGACAAGAAGAAGCATCAGTTTCCTGTTTACAAAGCATTTTACGGCTTTCTGGGGAATTGGACTTCTACTTCTGTCCCCTTGGGTAATCTATATGTTTCTCAGTTTTGGCTCGACCTTTTGGAACTGGTTTGTCATTTACTGCGGTTTAACGCGGACAATCAGCCCGATTGAAGGACACACCGGAAACTACCTCTTCTACTTTAGCTACTTGATCGACAATGAGAGGTTATGGGCGATTCTGTTGCCTTTTGCAGCGGGCCTTTGTTTTTTCAACTCGGTGTTTAAGCGTTCGAAAGCTGACACATTGCTTTTAGCTTGGATGGGCATCGTGCTTTTAGTGTTTACCGTTGCCCAAACCAAGCTGTCATGGTACATTCTGCCAGCGATCCCAGCTTTCGCAATAGCAACAAGCAACCTGCTTTATCAAATAGCGAACAAAATCCAAGCTACCGCAAACCAAAAACGTCAAAAGCGCCCAATTAGATAGCGATGTTAGAGTACTCTGTATTTATCGTTGCCTTTGCGACTATACTTGGCGCCTCAGTTTACATACGCTCCATGTTTAAAGGTCAAACAAAACCAAATAGGGTAACGTGGTTTATGTGGTCAATTGCTCCTTTCATAGCATCCGCCGCCGCTATCTCCAATGGAGTAAGTTGGGCAGTCATTCCAGTTTTTATGTCTGGTTTTTCTCCATTTCTAGTGTTTACAGCTTCTTTTTTCAGTAAGAAAGCATACTGGAAAACCTCATCGTTCGATTACCTCTGCGGAACACTATCGGGACTAGCTATTGTCCTTTGGTTCCTGACCAATAGCCCAAATCTGGCGATCATCTTTGCTATTGTTAGCGATGCACTAGCCGCAGTTCCAACTCTTACTAAGGGATGGCGCAACCCAGAGACAGAATCTGCTTGGCCCTTTATTATTGGAATAGTTAGTCCGATGACAAGCTTTCTAGTGTCAACAACTTGGGGATTCGCTGAGTTGGCTTTTCCTATCTATTTGATAGTGATAAATGTCTTGCTAGTTTTTTCCGTTTCTAAGAGAAAAGTGTTTTTTTCAGCTAATAACGGGAAGTGGTGGCGGGCCCGAGGGGATTTGAACCCCTGATGTCCGGCTCCGCAGGCCGGTGCCCTAATCCGTACTAGACGACGAGCCCTTATGAGGAGATTACTCCCCACTCGAGCAATATAAACGCTAATGTCAAACAAAAAATATTTGGTACTCTATTGAAGCTCAAAACTATAACCTTAAAGAGAACTGAAATTTTATTCAATCTTTCTTTGTTATGAAAACCAAAAAAAGAAGAGGGATGTTAATTTTGTTTATTTTGTTGGTAGCTTTTATGGTCGTTTTCTAAGGACCAAGATGATCAATAGACCAACGACTATTATGGCTACGAATAGACCTGCGATTGCTGGAATGAAGTATTGATCAGCCATGGATTGTGTTGCTTGTGTGGGTGTGGGGGTTGCTGTTGCTGCTTCGCTTGCGTAGAAGGATGTTTCTGCGGAAGAGAAGTAGTATGATTCTGAGCCTGCGAAGATAGCGGTGACAGTGTACTCGCCTGATATGTCAGGTTTCCATGTGAATGTGAACATGCCGCTTGCATCACTTGTTGTGCTGCCGATCTGCCTGTAGTTGCCGTTAGAGTCAAGAACATTGATGCTGATTGGAACGCCGGTTGCATTTGTTGGACATGGCTGCTGCATATAGACGTATTCCATCCATTCAGTTTGGCTATCATCAGAAACCGCTGGAACGCCATAGGGGAAGTTTGCTGCTTGAGCTTGTTGCTGTGTGCCTGCAGATTTGTCGATTACTGTGCCTCTTATGGTTATTGGAGTGTCAGTTGTTACGCCAACGTCGGGTGCAGTAACAGTCATAGCTGTTGGACCTTTACCCCAGGTATAGATCTGGTTGTCGTAAGCATTTAGAGTTGTCATAATGCCGTCTGCGATAGCTGGTGCGCTGGTGACATCAAAAGCATCAATACTCCAAACGACCTTTCCGTCAGTGATGTTCAAAGCTAGCTGTTGTGCTTGGTGGAATAGTGGTGGACTGTACATGTGTCCTTCTGGAAGGAAAAGTTTGCCGTCAGCGACTGTTCCCACGGAAAAGGTCCACAGAGGCTCTATTCCATAGGGTGATTCATAACCGCCTGCGGGTGTATGGTATTCCCAAAGGAAGGTTCCTGTTGCTAATTCAATAGCGTAGACGTCCCCGCCATAGGTCCAATCGTAGATTATTCCATCAGCGACAACGTTGTTTTGGCCAAGGGATGAGTATGGACTAACGTTTGGCAGTGGTTTTGGTCCCCACACTTTTTCTCCTGTGCGGAGGTTGTATCCTGTTGCTGTTAGCGCTGCAGCGTCGAATTCTACCCAAATGCCGTTTCCTGCTGTTGTTGAGCCGTAGATTACTCTTGAATCTACTACTTCTGTGCGGTTTACTGGCCCCCAGAGTTTTTGTCCTGTACTTAGGTCGTAGCCTGCTTCAATTATCCATCCGTTCTGGAAGAAAGAGCTACCTGCAATGCTTGCTTGTGTCATCAGTGCCACCCCGTCTGTAATCGAAGAAAGTCCTAGAGAGATGGGTGCACTGTCAATTGTGGTTACTATTGGATAGGATGCTTGAACTCCCAATTGGAAGTCGATTGTTGTGTTGTATGGAGGTCTCCACATCCATTGATCTGCAACAGGTGCTCCACCGCCGTAGTTGGCTCCTACTAAGTTAATGCACCTGGTAGAATTCCAAACGGAAAGTGACCGTTGACTTCCGGTGGTGTTGACATAGTAGCCTATCAAGTTTCCGCGTTCATCTTCAGTGAGTTGCATTGAGGGCGTATTTTTGATAGTTAGTATGTAGTTACCTGTCATTGCATCGTACATGGACATGAAATTTCCTGCTGCTTGGTAGCCTGCTGCTGCTACTGGGATTGTCCATAGGTATGCGAGGGCACCGTACTGGTTAGGTGTAATCATTTGAAGTATTTGCCCGCATCTTAGAACTTCAGTGTTTATGTTCTTGGTCCAGAGTGTTTCTCCAGTATGTAGGTCTACTGCGGTCCACCCCTGGGGATAGGTTGAGGCGCCAGGATAGAGGGTGTAGTATAGGATGCCTTGTATGATAATTGGAGCGAATTTTGGTTCATATTGAGATGTAGAGTAGTAGTTGCCTGTTTCACTTCCGCCGAATTCGCCTCCAATTATTCCGCCGAAGGCTACTGGTTTTGTCCAGAGTAGGTGGGCGGTGTTTGGTGCCGTAGTGTAAGGATTGTAGTTTGCCATCGGGTTGTACATTCCAGTTGCTGCAAAGGTTGACTGTGCTAGACCAAGCCAATTGCCTGCTATTGTGTACCAAGCGTTGTTCTCACCATAAATTGGGCGAGTCCAATAATTGGTGGGTAATGGCGCATTTGGCTCGTAAGGTATTGGATCTTGTTGAACTGTTAAAATAAATTTGCTACTGGAGCTAGGTAAGAAGGTGTCATTAACGAATGCGTTGCTTGAAATAGTTCCGGGTACTGGGTTGTTTATTCCGGGCAGTACTTCGCCTCCAAAGAAGCTTTGGAAGGTGTAGTTACCGACCGTGTCAGGCGTATATGTGGTGAATGTGCCTCCTGTCGCGTCAGATTTGAATGGACCCAATTTTTGTGCGGTTCCATCAGGTTTTGTGACGACCACTGTCAAGTTTGTCCATCTGTCACCGTATTGTGCGCTTGCGGTTGGTGGAGGTGCGTTACACCAGAAGTTAACATTGACCATTTGTCCGACACCGATTGGGTTTGGTGCGACGCTAACATACATGTATGTTGGAATTTGCCAAGGTGGTGTATGTGCGCTAGCTTTTGGTATTAGTGTAATTGAAGTTGCCATCGAAATTGTTAAGATTGCTACAATCAAAATAGCCATTGTTTTATTCTTTAGTTTTTGCATTTTTCTTTTCTCCTATTTTTTAATTGAGCGATGGTAAAAACACTCGCGCATTTTGAATGTGTGTACCCTTTGCCCAATTAGCTTAGATATGATTGCTTACAATTTATAACAGTTTCGAGAGAAGCCCCCTCTTTACTCAGATTCGAGTGGCAAGAATCTAAAGTAAAAAAAAGTCAAGTGGATACGGCTGGTTTTTATAGCTTTAACCGGAATTATGTAAAAACCATTATTGAGACTCTTACCAGAATAGCAGTTAATTCTGGTTTGGTATGCATCTGCTTTGTTGCACTTGTAGAGCCTACACTCAGTTTTTGATAGCCTATAGGAATAAGAAAGCTATGGTTTTACTTGCACAAAAAAGTTGGAAAATTTCTTTAACTTTTGCTGAGTGCTCTTTGCATTGCGGCGATGACGTTTTGTTTTCCCATAGCAAGCACGTATGGACCAAGACGTGGACCCTGCGGTGCACCCATCAAAATCTGATAGAGCACCTTAAAGAAAGCGCCTGGTTTTATGCCGTTGTCTTTGGCAGCGTTGAAGATGACGTTTTGGATTTTGTCTGGGTCATCCTCGATCTGAAGTTTGGCGACAAGTTCAGTGAGGGCTTTCTTTTCTTCAGCGGTTAATTCGATGGCGGTTTCTTTGATTTCTTCGAAGTCGCGTGTCCAGTTCAGGGCATACGTCCATTCGTTGCTTCAAACCCTCGTCTAAAGATTGATTTTTCTGCAGGTAGCCGTAGCTTTGGAGTTTCTCTGTGACATAGTCGTTTAGGCATTCTTTGGGAGCCATCTTTACGAGGAACACCATGAGGTTATAGGGTACGTGAATGCTGGGTTTAGCTGGCGGCTTCATCACGTGGCAGTACAGGTATAAACCTTTGAGTTTGGCTGCTTCCTTCTCGCTGACCTGTTTTTTGCCAAAGTAGACATCCTCTAAGAAGTCAATCTCGTTCATGTACGCTGGAATGTCAGAGACATCTAAGGTACGTGTACCCACGAACCGCTTTAACATGAGTAAAAGCAGCGATTGTGGAGAACCATAATTGAACCATACTTGCGGTGTAAAGACGTTACCTGCTGACTTGGAAATTTTCTTGCCGCCCTTATCGAGGAACATCTCGTACTTTGCATGAGATGGTGGCTCAAAGCAAAGGACTTCACGGCAGATGCGGTCGTTGATGCGTACAGAGTCAGCGATGTCTTTGCCGTAAGCTTCAAACCTAATGTCTAGGGCTTTCCAACGTGCAGCAAATTCGCTTTTCCATGTGAGTTTGCCCTGACCGCTTTTTATGTCCACTTCACCTTCGTGACCGCAGCCAGCAATGAGTTTACCCCTAATTTCGAGACCTTCGCATTTGTAAGTGACCTTGTCTGTTTTGGGGTCGAACTTGTAGGCTCTGGTTGTATAGAGGTGCCCACATTTTTCGCAGACAGCAAAAAAGGGTAAAACCTCAGTGTAGGTTTCTTGACCTACTTCTTCTTTGACTATTTCGCCGACTTTCTTGGCGTTGGTAAGAATTGTTCGAATTTCATCGAGAAGTAAACCTTTTTCGTAGACTTCTTTGGCTGAGTAGTACTTGTATTCTATGCCGCATTTATCTAGGGCATCCAGCAGCAGTGAACTCATGTGTTTGCCATAGCTTTCATGGCAGCCAAACGGGTCAGGTATGCTTGAGACAGAGTATCCAAGGTATTTTTCCATGTCTTTGGAGAGTCCTGCGGGAACTTTGCGCAAGCCGTCTTTGTCGTCGCAGAAGGCAACGAGTTCAGAATTGCAATTCAGGTTCTTGAGCGCCAATGTAACCGCATAACTGCGCGATGCATCACCGAGGCTGCCGATGTGTGGGAACCCTGAGGCGCCCAATCCCATCTCGGTGCGGATTCTGCTCATGTCTCGATTAAGCGACTGTTCTCGTTCGATGACTTTCTTAGCCATCATGTCGTACCATGTGCCGTGACCGATAGTTTCTTCACTCATACTGTTACCTTCTGCATCATGACTGTACAAGGGTGTAGAAAAATGTTTAGAGCCGAAAAAGGCTCAAGAGAGGACTAATTGTGTTTTAGAGCGGCTGCAATTGCTAATGCTGCGATTGCCAGCAGGATAACTACCAGCGAGTAGATCCAGTTGATGCCAAATAAATACCATGCAGCGCCGACAACTATCAGACCTGAGCCTCCAGCCATTGTGCTAAAGCTTCCGCGTTCATACTTCTGTGGTTTACCGGTACGCAAGCCACCTAAAGCAATTGCCCATAAACCGCACAAGACCAGAACAAATGGAACTAACAAGTCCCAGTCAATGGCTCCTGTAACAGCCAGTAGTATTCCTACTACAATGATGATTAGGAATACGCCAAAGCTTAACAGTTGACGGTCGCTATTGCTCATAGTTGTTTCTCCTAACCGATTTTGAACCCACATTCGGGACAGAACTTGCTGTTGGCTGGGATAGTTTTGCCGCATTTGGGGCAAGTCATGGTTTGCTGTGTTGGCGGGGTTAGGTTGGTTCCGCAGTTGGGGCAGAATTTGCTTGTTGCTGGAACTTTTTCTCCGCACTTGGGGCAGATAACGAGTGCCGCTGCAGGTGCAGCTTGAGGTGCTC
The DNA here is from genome assembly GCA_963770845.1 of Candidatus Bathyarchaeota archaeon. GTDB lineage: Archaea > Thermoproteota > Bathyarchaeia > Bathyarchaeales > Bathycorpusculaceae > Bathycorpusculum. Next base: position 165,430 of record CAVYRC010000007.1, read on the forward strand.
CCTGTTGGTTCATTATCTGTGGAATCAACACCATACCTGCTCCTAGGGCTCCTGAGCCGCCTCCTTGACCCAAGCTTGCCGCTGCGCTCTTGACGGTTTCCATGCGTAGCACGTCACCCGGTGCGGTTTGTCCAGTTTTGAGCCAGAAGAGGCGTTCGCGGTATTCTGGAGTGGTGTCGATGCCTTCGAAGCGTAGGTCGGTTAATTCGATTCCGACACGTTTGAAATAATCTATTAGTGAGTTTTTGACGATTACGGATGTTTCGTCTAGGCGCGTGAAGACTGTGATGAGGTCGTAGTGGCTGAGTTCATCGATTATTTTCTCGTTTAGGAAGCCACGCAGGAAATCATTGACTGAAGCTGTGTCGTAGGCGTTTTGTCCGCCAACTACCTCGTTAACGAAGAGTGATGCATCTCCGACTTTAAACCAGAACTGTCCATAGGTCTGTAGCGGTGCGAGTTCGGTGGTTTGTGCTTTTGTGCCCCATTTGCCGGCGAAGACTTTGGTGCTGATGAACAGTACTGTTGCTTTGAAGGGTTTGTTGCCGCCGAAGCCAGCTAAACGGGTGAGTAGACTTGTTAGTATGGGTAGGTTTAGGGTTGTTAGGGTGTGTCTGCCGGCACCGAATACGTCGTAGGCTTTGCCGTCTCGGAAAAACACAGCCATCTCGTATTCGTGTACGATTAGTTGGGCTCCCCAGGTGATGTCTTCGCTTGGGTACCGCCAGACTATGGCGTCTGCGCCGGCGTTTGTCCATTCTATTATTTGTGGCATTACTGTGTCACTCCTAAGATTACTTGTTCTCTTTTATCAAACGTGTCCTCGAGCAATTCAAATTTGTCTGCTATTGTTTGGATTTTGTCTTTGAGGTTTGAGTAATTTCCGCTTAAAAGTTGAACCTTTAGATCATCTATGCTCGCGGTTAGGGCGTCAACTTCGTCGAGGAGTTGGTTATCGAAGGTTATCATTCGGTCAAGGTTGTCTTCCTTGATTTTGACTATATCATAGAAACCTGAGTAACCGTATGAGGCATGGTTTACTTTTTCGGTTATGCGGTCCATCTTGGCTGTTAACCTATCGATGTCGGGCAAAACATCCAGGTAACGTTTATCTGCGATTCTCTGGGCTATGCCTCGGACGTTGTCTTTATCTTTGGAGAGTTTGAGAGTTAAATTATTTCTAATCAGTTTGTCTGATTCGCGTCGAAGTTCCTTTTCTTTGTATCCCCGGAACCCCGGTAGCGCCGCTGCTATGCGTTCTGAAAGCCTCATTTGACTTTTTGCCTGTGCATATACATCTTTATTTTCGCTCAATTCTTAAATCCTCCAATATTTGTACTTCGTTATAAAAAAGGGGTTGCTCTTAAAGTTTATTAAAGCTAATTAGAACTTGGAAGAGGGTATATCGCCTTTCAAAACCATGGCCGTTGCCCCGTCAACTATCATTTGGTAGCTGTTGCCTTTGTACTCGTATTTTATGAACCAGACAGGGGCATGCAAGTAAACCATCTGTTTCAAGTCAATGGTGGTTGTAGCTTCGACAATTTTATCTATGTCTTGTTGAAGCAGAAAGCGGTGAAGGGATTCAATCTGTTGCTTTGCAAGCTCTAAAGCTTCTTCGCGGGTCATTTCGCTGTTAAGCAGTTTTGCAAAACCCTCAATTTTTCTGAAATCAAAGGGAATTTTGCCTGTTAGTGGAACGTTGTATTCTCTTGTGGGAAAGCTAGACGCTTCTTGGGCTAAAATCAGCCAGTTATATTCTTTTTGAATCTGGCCTTCTTTAACAATTGCGGGGGATATTCGCTCAAAAATCCCTTTATATTTAGTGGTAGCTTCAGCGGAAACAACCCAAAAAGGCAAATAAACCAGGCTTTTCTCAGTTATCTTTGCCTTCTTCGCTAAATCCCCCGGCTTCATAAAGCCAGAACGCATCCAATCACGAACCAAATTTTCAACTTGCTCTTCAGAGTAACTATTCAAAAGCACAGAGTGGTCAAAAGTGAAGGCTTGACCGGTCTCAATTACGGTTGTGAAGCCGCAGTATTTGCATGTGGCCACCAGTTCGCCTGGCTTAAACTCCACTGGGGCACCGCAATGCGAACATCGTATATTTTGGGCTATAGCCATACTGTTTAAGCCTTCAGTTTTTCACGTTTAAGGATTTCTCTTGCAACGATGACTCCTGAAGCTGACGCCTGAATAAGACCACGAGTTACGCCTGCGCCATCACCGATGGTGAACATATTCTGGATTTTTGTTTCCAAAGCGTGGTTCAACTGGAGATGAGAGCTGTAGAATTTGACTTCCACTCCGTACAAAAGAGTTTCAGGTGAAGCAACTCCTGGCGCAATTTTATCTAGTGCCTGTAGCATTTCGCGTATGTCGGTTAGGTATCGGTATGGCAGGACGAAGCTTAAGTCTCCTGGAGTTGCGTTTTTGAGTGTGGGGGTTAGAACGCTGTGGGCAAGTCGTTCAGGTGTGCTGCGTCTACCGTGGTCAAGGTCGCCTAGTCGCTGTACCATGACGCCGCCGCTGAGCAAGTTAGAGAGTCTAGCAATGTACTTGCCGTATGCTATGGGCTCTTTGAAGGGTTCAGTGAATTGGGTGCTGACGAGAATGGCAAAGTTGGTGTTGGCAGTTCTTGTTTCTGCGTGGCTGCCACCGTTGACAGTTAAGACACCGTCGTATGATTCAGTTGTGACTTCTCCGTATGGTGATACACAAAAAGTACGCACCTGATCGTCAAAGGACCGTGAAAAGTAAACAAGCTTTGGCTCGTAGAGAGCTTTTGTGAGGTTTTCCATCACAGAAGCTAAAAGTTCCACACGCACACCGATGTCAACTGGGTTGTTAAAGGTCTTTAGTCCTCTAACTTGGGCTTCAGTTTGGAGCCATTCCGCACCGCTTCTGCCAGGGGCAATGATGACATATTTACCCAAGATTTTTTCGCCGTTAACTGTTTCGACACCTTGAATTGTGTGGTCGTTAACGATGAGACCTTTAACTTCTGTTTTAGGTTGGAAAGTGATTTTGCCGTTGAGGTGCTTGCGCATTCGTTGCAGGGTTTCGAGGCATTTGTCTGTACCCATGTGCCGGACTTCTTGTTTGATAAGCTTTAGTCCCGCAAGTGATGCTTTCCTTTCGATTTCATCTATCTCTGCGTTTTCTCCCCCGAAGACCTGTTCGCTTGCGCCGAATTTGATGTAGATGCTATCACAGTACGAGACAAGTTCAGCTAGTTCTTTGGTTGAAACGTACTGGTTCAGCCAGCCGCCAACTTCCGTTGAGAGTGTGAGTTTGCCATCACTGTAAGCGCCTGCTCCACCCCAACCGGAAAGAACTGAGCATGGCTCGCAATGAACACATTCGAAGCCTCGGCTGGATGGGCATTTACGTTTGTCGATGTCTGGTCCTCGGTCTAGGATAAGGACGTTTAGGTTTGATTTTTCGGTCAGCTCTAGTGCTGAGAAGATGCCAGCTGGACCTGCGCCCACAATTATTACGTCATATTTCAAAGGAACTTTGCCCCCTTGGAACCCAACTGTAGATGTAACAACTAGGCATATATTTTTAGCTACAGCGTCTCAGATGGGAAGCGATTTATTCATTAGAGGAGGGTTCTATACAGAGAAATGTTAGTGTTTTTTGGCTTTTGTTCTGGAATTGATGCAACTCGTTTGGAGCAACGAACACAGAGTCGCCAGTTTTGATGGGCTGCATTTTTTCTCCGTCAAAAACCAAGCCTTCTCCTTCCAGGACGTACACAATGTGTTCCCAAGCATGCTTATGCAGGGGGCTGTAGCCTCCAGAATCCATTTCAAAAAGCTTCAACGTATTTTGAGCCCCGATTTCTGTGGTGATTAGCCACTGGATTTTTGTTTTGGTGCAGCATTCGTCTCTTTCTTGGGGCGTGTTTTGTAAAGCAACGACTTTCATGGCTTTCACCTTGAGTATGTGGGCTTTATGTGTATTTTTGAGATATATCTAATAAACATTTAATACAACAAAACAACCCAATAATCAAAGATAACAATGCCAAAAGAAACCCAACCCCAGAACATCGACGAGTTAATCAGCGACTTCTCACGCTTCTACATACTCACCATACTCTACGAAGGACCAGCTCACGGCTACAGCATCATTAACCAATTCAAAAAAAGAGTCAAAAAGGAAGTCAGTCCAAGCCTAGTCTACCCATTTCTCCAGCAACTAGAAGAAAAAGGCTTAGTCACACATACCCAAAAACCCGTGGGTGAGAAAGAGCGCAAAATCTTCGAACTCACCGAGGAAGGCAGGGAACTTTGCACGGGACTCTTCAAACGCTTCGCCGAACTAGTTGCAATCGCCATTGAACCAAGCATGTACGTTTGTGCTCACTGTGGCTGCAAAGTCTACGAAGGAGCATACAGGGAAGTCATCGATGGTAAAGAAATGGCGTTCTGTTGCATGCACTGCGCCCGCTCGTATAAGGAAGTTAAGAAGTTAGCTAAGCAAAAACAATAATGATAAGTTCTAAATGATAAGAATCTCGAAAAATTAGATTCTGTTAGTCTTTTATGGCTTCAATAAAACTCATGACATTCCAGAGTTTTACCCGAGTATAGGGCGGCATGTTGGGGTCCTGCAGAATCTCGTCGAGCATCGACACAGCGTTTGAAGCACGAACGGCAGGGGTATATTCGGCGCTTTGCAGGGCACTCATGGCGTCTTTTGCGGAACGGCGAATGTTTCGCGGCGTTGTACTGTCTTCCGAGACCTCGCCAAGAACGACTAACGCTTGCTGGATCTTTGCTTCATACTCATCAGATTTTTTCTTGCGCACCATAAATAGTTCCCCTTCAATGCACCATGGCAGTGACCAAGTTATATAAGCATTGATACGTATTTACTTTGGGGTTCTATATGCAACCGAGAACAGATAACACACTTGTTAAACGGGGAGCAAACCTGCTGCTACAAGGCGCCACCTTAACTGACCTCTCATGCCCAAATTGTTCATCTCCATTGTTTAGACTTAAAGATGGCACACTCTGGTGTGCGAAAGACGAGAAAAAAGTCGTCGTTGTTAAGGAAGGTGAAGAAGCACCAAAACAAACCGCTGCACCCACCACAGCCTATGACAAGCTTGAAGCAACCCTGATGAAGAAGATAGAGGATATCCAAGGCAAAATTGAGAAAGCTGAAGATATCGATGAACTGCAAAAACTTACCGTCGCACTCAGTGAACTGTTAACCAGTGTCGAAAAGATTAAAAAAATGAAAGGCTGAGCACAAAATTTGACTTTGGGTTTTTACGAAAACTTCCCAACAGGCATTCATAGAATCGACACCTTTACATCGACCCTTTCAAACAAACTGCTTCAACAAAACCTAATCCAGTTTTTTTACGAGGTTAACCATAGGGAATTTACTTTTGAGGAAGTCGCCAACCCAACAGTGCCACAGGGAAAGGTGATTTTTGAGTTTGGAGTGGCAGAATCTGGAAACTTCAACTTCATCGACAAGGAAGAACTTAAAAGAACGTTGGATTTTTTGGCGAAGGAGCGATTGGCTTCGATGGATTTTTTCTGCTCTATCCGCTACTACAAGATCGAAGGCGAAAAAAAGACCCCTTTAAAGTTTGATTATTATATGCTAAGAACCATTTTCAGTAAGGGCACGTTTGAAGTTCAGGTTTTTCATGAACGTGGACCAAGATATATTTCACCTGAAGATTTGACCACGTTTATTTTCAACAAATTAAACGAGGTATCAAGCAAGAACAGAAAAGCCCTCAGGAAAACAAGTATTTAGTTTCTAAGGTTATCAAGTAGGCAAATTCTTTATGAACTACAGCCGAAAGTTATATTTCTAACAGAATACTGCTTAGAAAAGGCAGCAATTTACAACTGAGAAGACAAGGAACTAATCCAAAATGTTACCAATTGAAGTTACATCCCTAAAAAAACACTACGGAGACCTAAAAGCAGTAGACGGCATCTCCTTTGCAGTTAATGAAGGTGAAGTCTTCGGTCTACTCGGTCCAAACGGAGCAGGTAAAACCACAACCATCGAAATCATGGAGGGCTTGCGTGAAAGAGACGGTGGAGACGTCAAAGTCCTCGGGTTTGACCCGTGGAAAAACGGCTACGAACTGCACAAGAAAATAGGCGTTATACCGCAGGAATTTACGTTCTTTGAGAAAACCACTCCAAGAGAAGCAATAATATACTATGCTGATCTCTTCGACATAAAAGTTAATCCCGACGAGATTCTAAAGGAAGTCCTTCTTGAAGAATCCGCCAAGGTCAATTTTGATAGTCTATCAGGCGGGCAGAAACAGAAGACAGGTCTTGCGCTTTCATTGGTTAACTCGCCAGAACTGCTTTTCCTTGACGAGCCTACCACAGGCTTAGACCCCAACGCAAGACGAGCCATTTGGGAGGTAATACGAAGCTTAAAAGCCAAGGGCAAAACCATCATCTTAACCACCCATTACCTAGATGAGGCACAACAACTCTCCGACCGAGTAGCTATAATGGATCATGGGCGCATAGTAGCGATGGGAACTACCGAAGAAATCATTCAACAGCACGGCTCAGGGGAAAGGCTAGAGATTCATGGGAACGAAAAACTCGCGGAATACATTAAAGCCAACACAGAATTAAAAGTTGATTACAACAAAGCCAAAGGGGAAATAACTATTCCGCTACAGAAGAGAATCGATGCTCTCGCAGCACTGGCAGCTGCAGAGCAGTCAGGTTTGGAATGGGGTGACATCCAAACGCGCCAAGACAGCTTAGACGACGTTTTTGTTAAACTTGTGAATGAACCCCTTGGCGAGCAAGGAGAGGCATCATCGAAAGAGAAAAACGGTAAAAAGCGGAGGCGCTAAAAGAATGGTAAGTGGAAAAAGAATTTATTCGGACTTCAAAGTCTTCAGCCGCGGATACCTCAGAAACAAGTTCGGATTATTCTTCGGTTTAATCTTCCCCGTCATTTTAATTTTGATTTTCGGCGCAATCTTCGCAGGAGGAAGCACTGGGAACGTCAATGTATATGCTCAAAACTTGGACACAGGACCGTTCCCTACGGGGCAAAACCTTGGTACGGGCTTCCTTGAAGCACTTAATAAATCCAGTACAATCACAGTAATTACTGTTGATCCTTCAGAGAACTTTTCAAAGTACTTAGCGGATCATTCAGCGTCAGATGGCATATTAATTCCTCAAAACTTCACTTTAGATTATGCATTGAGCCAACAGGTAAACATAACTGTTTATGGCAATCCAACGTCAAGCACAAGTGGCATAGTAAGCGGAACGGTCAATGGATATGCCAATTACTTTAACCTGCAACGCTTCAACGGAACAATGGTGATAGGACTAACATCTGCAACTGTGAATACTCAACAAACAAAGTACATCGACTTCTTGATTCCAGGCTTAATCGGTTTCTCGATACTTACTAGCCCAATGTTCTCGCTGGTCAACATTTCTTCAGAGTACAAGAAAACAAAGCTATTCAAGCAACTCTCACTTACACCGCTTACAAAGATGGAGTGGTTAGCCTCTAAAGTCATTTGGTACATTGTCTTAACAATCGCTGGCTTTTTACTGATGGTGGGTGTAGGCATCTTCGCTTTCGGCGCTCATGTTGCGTTATCACTTTGGCTAATTCCCTTCTTGGTCTTGGGTCCAACGCTGTTTGCAGCTCTCGGTATGCTGGTTGGTACAGTCACCAAGAACCCTGAGACCGCAGGAGTCATAGGTAACATCGTAACGTTCCCCATGATGTTCCTTGCAGGCACCTTTTTCCCAATAAGCAGCATGCCCGCTTACCTGCAAACCTTCGCCCATGTACTACCGCTGTTCTATGTTACTGAAGGTTTAAACAACGCCATGGTTTACGGAAATGTTGGCGGTGCAGTTATTGACATTGCTGTCCTCGGGGTTATAACGTTGGTTATCTTCGTTTTGGCAGTTAAACTGTTCAAGTGGCGAGAAGACTAAACCGCCAACTCACCCCTTTCTTTTGAGGCATATTTGGAGCCTTTTAGGAGCCTATTAGCGATTTTGCACAGAAACTACAGAAAAGCAGGTCAGTTCTTTTTTACCTATGTGGAAGATCCTATTATCAGTTTTTCAAGTCAGTAGCAGGTTACTAAGAGACAAGATTCTTGCAAACCTTAAGCAAACCCAAAACCACAGTGTACAGTTCTTCAGCCACAACTTCTTTGGGTTTATCTCCGTCAACCCTCACCAATTCGCCCTTCTCAAAAAACTTTAGGTAAACATCTCTAACTTTCTTTTGCGTTTCCAATGTCTCCATCACCGATTTTTTTCGGTGCAAACGCTCCAGAACACGCTCAGGAGCTACATCGATGAAAACACTGAAATCCGGCTGCAACGCCCGAGCATTAATAGTTTTAATCCAATCCAGACTTAGCCCTGCGCTGCCCTGATATGCTAACGATGAGTAAACGTAGCGGTCACATATGACAAGTTTGCCCTCATCTAATGCGGGTTTTATCTCTTTTTGCATGTGTTCTATACGGTCAGCGGCAAAGAGCAAAGCTTCAGCTTCGGTTGGCAGTCGTTTGTCTTCATAGAGGCAGCCTTTGCGGATAAAAGTGCCTATTTTGCCTTGGCTAGGCTCTGCCGTAAGCATTACGCTATAGTTTTGGGAGAGTTTTTTTGCCAGTAGAGTTGCTTGAGTGGTTTTTCCGCTTCCATCTAATCCTTCGATAACGATGAAGATGCCTTTTTTGCCCATGTTTGTCACTTCGGCTACTTAGCGTTACACATTAATGGAAGTTACCTAAATATAGCTTACAACTGTGAGGTTGTGCTTGTGCCTAAGGCTTACTGGGGAGAAATCAAGGATCCCGTACATGGCTATGTGTACATTACAGAAGATGAAAAGAACATCATTGACTCCTACCCGATGCAGCGTCTACGAAGACTAAGGCAACTGGCCGGCTCCGAATACGTTTATCCAGGTGCCAACCACACACGTTTTGAACATTGCTTAGGCGTTATGTACCTCGCGGGCCAAGTGCTTGAGAACCCAAATATTTCACGCGTAGTAAGTGACGAAGAAGTGGATGTTTGCCGAATCTCTGCGTTACTCCACGACGCTGGACATGGTCCATTTTCCCATGTTTTTGAGCACCTACTCATAAAAGACCTGGATAAGACACATGAAGACATCACTTCATGGATAGTCGAGAAGAGCGAAGTAGGCGATAAACTCTCAAAGATGGGGTACAACCCAAAAGAAGTCGCAGGCTTAGCGGTGGGAAAATTGCACAAAAAAAACAGGGCGTTTCTTGACCAAATCATAAGCAGTGCCGTGGACGTTGACAAACAAGACTTTATCGTCCGAGATACCTACCATACAGGTGCCGAATACGGGTTCATAGATGTTTATCGCCTTCAACATGCACTCGACATTTTGGGCGAGAACTTGGCTGTCGAACTAGGTGCATTGTCAGCATTGGAAGCTTTCATGATTGCACGCATTGAATCGTTCAAGAGCATCTATTTTCACCGGGTTGGAAGAGCAGCTCAAATCATGCTTGCAACTGCTATGGACAAAGCAAATGGTGAACTCGGCCTAACAGCTTTCAAGACTCCTGAAGAATACTTAGCGCTGGACGACTACACAGTTTGGTCAGAACTCAAGAAATGCAAGGCATCTAGCGAAATCATTGGCAATCTAGAGCAACGACGCATGCTCAAGTGCGCCTACGAGCGGACTTTCTACGAGAAAGACGCAATGATTTCAAGTCTGTTCGGCAGAGAAACATATAGACTCCAGATTCAGAGTGAAATCGCAAAAGAAGCAGGCGTAGAGTTAGAATCAGTTATAATCGACGTGCCAACCGTGCCGTCTGTACCTTATCATCACGCAGTCCTCATGGAATCAACAGAGATACCAGTATTTACCAAGGGGCAAACAGGCGAAAAAAAACTCCAACGACTTAGTGAAAGCTCAAAGATTTTTGAAACACTCAAAGGCTTCATGAACATCCTACGCGTCTACACAAACGAAATCGACCGCGCCAAAGTGGAGAAAGCAACCGCCAAGATCCTAGGCAAGATTCCTTCTGCAGCCAAAATCTCTTTCTAAAGCTAGGAACACTTTTTCTTAAATACTAGGTGTTGCTTAGACAAATAAGTGTAAATGCTTAGTGTGAGAAGGAAGTCAACGTGTCAAAGGAACCTGTAGAAGACAAAAGAATAATCAGCGTCAGGATCAAACGGAAACCAGAAGTAAAAGCTGAGCCGTCGTTGCTGTATTCGCAAAAGGAGATACACTTGTTTGTCACCGAGTTTGTTTCTTCCTGGATAAGAGGAGACATAATCATCCGTTTTCCAACAGCTGCAGAACTCGCTAAGCAAACACCACTAAGCATAGCGTTCCCAAAAGACCCCTCCGTTAGTGCTGAACTAAAAATCAAAGAGCACTACGTCGATTTGTTGTCTGTGGTCGCAGGAATCAAACCTGCCTCAACCAGTGAACAGGAACAAGCAATCTCTGAAGTCTTCAAGATGCTGCTTATGTTCCGCTCAGCTAACCGTATAGAAGGCAAAATTATCTCAAACGACCTGGAAAAAAGAATCCAAGACCTCGAAAAAACATCGACAAACCAAGCTAAACTCGTCGACCAAATAACGGCTTTTTTGTTTACACCAAAAAAACCCAAACAGAACAAGCCAGCTAGCTAAACGGTGGTTCTGGAAGGGTAAGGTTTATTCGAGGGAAATCGCATTCTGCTTGATGCTTCTAGTTTAAGCGCTCCGGTAGTATAGTCCGGTCAAGTATACTGGCCTTTCGAGTCGGCGACCCGGGTCCAAATCCCGGCCGGAGCACCATTCTAACCCTGGCTGTTATCTTTTTTAGGAATTGAATTTTTTATTCCGTTTCGCCAGTTCAGCATAAAGCGAGTTGGGTTATCTCTTAAACTGATGTGGCTACATTTGGCAGTAACAAAATAAGAAATAAAAAAACAGAGGGGTCTAAGGTGGGGGGAGTTGTTTTCCGCAGTGTGGGCAAAAGGTTGTATTTGGGTCTTGGGGTGCGCCACAGTTGGGGCAGAAACGTGTTGCTTGCATTGTAGGTGCAGCGGCTTGTGGAGGAGCATAACTGTATGGTTCCGATGGGACTTTGATTGAGAAGAACGCGATTGTTGCGAATACCCAAGCGAGGAATATCAGTACAAACCCCACTAGTATTATAGTGAGTATTGCGCCGAAGAATAGGAGCATCCCAGCTGTTTCAAACATGTGTTCGCCTGACTTTTCTGCAAGAGCATTGAATGCTTTTCTTAGATTCATTGCAGCTAACAGGTAGAAAATGAATACAACAACAATTAACAAGAAGAAGGCTATCAGTCCAAAGCCTACGCCAAGTGGACCCAACACGAAGATACTGAAGGCACCGCCGAGTATGAATACGGGCACCATTACTGCGAGGGCGATTGCCGCGATGATTAGAAAGACGAGACCTCTGAGAGCGTCATGGTAGATGCGGTCGTCTTTGTAGTATTCTGATAAGCCTTTCATGCCTACGAAAACCAGTATTATGCCAACGATACTTAGAAATGGAAACATTAGTAGTATTGAGCCGATGCCAGCTAAGGTTTTGTTAGATTCCAAGCTACTCATTTTATTTATTTCCTCAATAGAGCGCATTTATTGAGGGTAGATAAAAGACTTTTGTAAGCAAATTACCACGATTGCCTGAAATATGGAAATTGATACATTGTTTTGCCCAAAATTGCGGCTACTCAACTCACGCTATTCTAATAGAGGATATGTCGCAGAGAGGGGTGCGCTTTTTTTCAACCTATCAGTAAATAAAGATGCCAATCAATGAACACTTAGGAAGAATCGCATTGACCATCAACATAGAGTCGGCTTATCGGGAACTTTTGTCAATAACCAAGGATGTTGTGGTGCTTTCAACGGCTGAAGGCATAATCCATTGGGACATGGAAGTTTATATGCCGCCAAAAGCTGCGGAGCAACGCAGCCAACAACTGGCACTTCTAAGCCGCATTCACCACAAATTAGGGACTAACCCAGAAATAGGAAAACTCGTAAACTCAATCCAAGCAGACGCAGGATACCAAGCGTTTGGCGAAGTCGAGAAACGCAACCTGTACCTCATCAACAAAAACTACCAAGAACAAACCGCTCTGCCGGAAAAACTTGTCGCTGACCTTGCCATGCAGGAAGCAATAACAGTCAACGTATGGAAGAAAGCAAAAGCGCAGAAAAAATTTAGCCTCTACAAAGCTGACTTACAAAAACTGTTAGACCTCAGCAAACAAGCAGCGGAAATCCTTATGAAAGTCAAGCAAACAAAGACGCCCTATGAGGCATTGTTGGATAATTTTGAGCCCAAAATGCCAGCAGAGACGATAATTAAAACATTCGACCAGCTATTAGGGGGATTAAAGCCTTTAATTGCAAAGGTTGAAGGCTGCCAGACCATACCATCAATGCAAATCCTCAATATACCTGTGCCAGTTGAAAACCAACGCAGAATCACTCAGCTAATAACTCAGACATTAGGCTACGACACCACTTCCTTGGAAGCTGGGGGGAGAATTGATGAGACTGAGCACCCCTTCACCACGGGCTACTATGACGATGTGCGCATAACTACCCATTATTACCCTGACAATTTTGCCAGCTCAATCTTTTCCGTATTACATGAAAGCGGGCATGCACTCTACGAGCAAAACCTCAAATCCCAATGGCAATACCAACCCGTAGGCTCCACATGCTCATTTGGCATTCACGAATCGCAATCCCGATTCTACGAAAACATCATCGGACGCTCCAAAGAATTCTGGACAGGCGTTCTACCTAAAATTAAGCAGGCAGCACCAAGTCTGGGTAACCTCCAGCTGGACCCGTTCCTCCAAGCCGTAAACAAGGTTGAACGCTCAAAAATCCGAATCGAAGCAGACGAAGTAACCTACAGCCTCCATATCATCATTCGATTTGAGCTTGAAAGGGACCTTTTTTCAGACAAAATTTCAGTTGATGAATTGCCAGAAGCCTGGAACCAGAAGTACAAGGATTATCTTGGCGTAGAAGTCGTTAACGACGCGGAGGGTGTGATGCAGGATATGCACTGGGCAAGTGGACTGTTCGGTTACTTCCCTAGCTATGTGTTAGGCAACATTTACAGTGGACAAATAACCGCTGCTTTAACCAGCGACCTGCCTGACTGGTGTAACCATCTTTCCGAAGGAAAACTCGAGAGCGTTAACGGTTGGCTAAAAACTAAGATTCACCAACAAGGCGAACTCTATGACCCTGAAGAGCTAATCAAGCGGGCAACGGGAAAAAACCTCGATTCAGAACCATACCTGCAGTACCTTAACAAAAAATACGGCAGTCTCTACGGGTTTTGAGCGGGCTTTTTCTTCGTAATTTCCTTGTAGATGTAAACTACAAGGTAAACTATGATTGAACCGATAAACAGGTATATGCCCCCGTAGCCGACAACTGCATTATAGGTGTTGGCACCAACTAGAAACAGCAAAAAACCAACTATGAATAAGCATAGTAATGTCCAGTCAGTCCAAGACATCGAATTTCCTCGTTAAATAGGGCTTTAATTCCCGTGTTGGGATATAAAGATTTAGCGACGAAAATAATGGTAAAAATTATCGCCACAAAAAAACAGACAGCAAACAGCAACCGGTGGCTAAAACTATATCAACCAAACTTATTCTTTTGAAGACCTTCCGACATTTTAATATATAACATAGCTCTCAAAGAGCGACTGAGGAAAACATAATGTCGGGAGCAGACATTAAAAAGCCAGAAACACGTAACGAACTCATAAAAATGTTAACTGAAGCAGCAAAAAAAGAAGTTGGTTCTAAGGGGAAGCCGACAAAACCGACAGTTGTCGGAACAGCAAAAGAAATGGACATTCACCGAGATACTATTTATTCATGGTTAAAGGAGTTCAATGTCGACTTCAAAGAAATCGTTGACCGTATGCCGACAATCGATGACGAAGCTGAGGAAAACTCAGGTCCAACATACTTAATCGGAGAATCGCTGTTAGGAGAAGGAAACGAAGTTGCACACATTGACCTAATGATAGGCGACAAAAACGGACCCATTGGACAAGCATTCGCAAACGGGATGACACAGCTATCAGCCGGACACACACCAGTTCTAGCAGTAATCAGACCTAACCTGCCACCAAAACCACACACACTAATCGTGCCAAAAGTCACCATTAAAAACATGGAAGACACAGGAAAGATTTTCGGCCCAGCCCAAGCCGCAGTCGCAAAAGCAATAGCTGATTCAGCCGAAGAAGGGATAATTCCAGCAAATAAACTAGATGAATGGGTTATCATCTGCAGCGTTTTCATCCATCCAAAAGCAACTGATTACCGCAAGATATACCAGTACAACTATGGTGCAACAAAAATGGCGCTAAAACGGGCATTAAAGAAGTATCCAACACTTGAAAAGATAATCTACGATAAAGATCGTGCAAAGCATCCAATCATGGGCTTCCGCGTACCACGCCTTTGGAGACCGCCATACCTCCAAATTGCACTTGACGCACCCTCACTTGAAGGGGCAAAGAAAGTCATCCAAGCGCTTCCAGGCAGCGACAGAATCATCCTTGAAGTCGGCACACCACTCATCAAACGCTACGGTACAAGAGGCATCAACGAACTACGCCAAATAGCCAAAGACAAATTCATTATTGCAGACCTAAAGACCCTTGACGTTGGCAAAGTTGAAGTCGACATTGCATATGAAGACACCGCAGATGCAGTTGTTGCAGCAGGCCTAGCACCACCAGAAACATTAGATGCAACAGTACAGGAAGCCAGACGCCTAGGAATCTACGCAGTTATCGACATGCTAAATGTAGAAGACGTCCTCGGCAAATTGAAATCAATCAAAGAATTTCCAGACATCGTCATCCTGCACCGAGGAATCGACCAAGAAAGCGGAAGAAGCTGCGGACTAGAACGAATAAAGATGATACGTCAAGCATTTCCTAACAAGAAATTCTTAATCGCAGTTGCAGGCGGAATCGTCCCAGAAACAGCCAAAGAAGCACTAGATCTAGGCGCAGACATACTCATCGTTGGCAGATACGTAACGCAATCCAAAGACATCGAACGCTCAGTTCGAGACTTCCTCGAATTGACACCAAGCATGCGCGAAGACGTAGACTTATACAGAGTCCACACAGAATAAACCTAAAAAAAACGAGCAAAGGCTCACTCACTTTTTCTTTTTTTAATTTTTAATCGCGAAGATTTTTAGTATTAAGAATGCTATAAAAAAGAGCGCACCTGCAATTAGAAAAGTAGGAAGAAAATTTTGGGTCACGCCCATCTTTAAGAAAATGTTGCATAGGAAAGGTCCAAGGAAGGCCCCGATCGCTGCACCCAAGCCGACAAAACCATCAAAGAACCCTGCTTTCCCCTGAGGAATAAGTTCCATTGAGAGAGAAATCATCATTATGTAATACATAGCGAATGCAAAACCCATGAAAACAAGAAGAATCCCCGTCATGATAGTGGGCAAAAAAGCAAACTCGATAACCCCTACAAACAAAAAGATAAGCAGACCACGGAAGAGCACGAACCGCGGCATTTGTTTCCTTAGGTCCATCGACCTTGCACGGTTACGGATTAAGAAGTAACCTGCTGTTGCTCCAATCGAATTTAGAATGTAGAAGACATAAACCATGCTTGACTGACCGTTAAAGATCGTTTTTAAGTAGATGGGCAAGGGTGTAAAGAAGAGACTTGTCGATAGTGAAAATATTACAATCGCAAAGGCGAACCCTGGAAAACTTTCCTTCTTAAGCGAACCCTTCAATCGCAAACTATATGATTCCATACCTCTAGAAGCAAAATCAAGGGTTCTCTCTATGCCCACCAAGCGCCGTTCAAAAATCAATAACGGATCAGCAATTAAAGCTACAGAGAGGATGAACGCAACTACGCTCAAAGCGCTACATAAGTACAGCGTGTAAGTTGCCAATACAGTTGAACTTAGGAAAGCCATTACCAATCCAATTGCTAGCCCAATAATGAAACCAATTTCTGTAACGGCTTCATAAAAACCGTAAGATTTCTCCCAATCTTCGCGGCTGTAGTGTTCGGCTATGAGAACGTTTTTTGGTGCCTCGTGTGAGACATGGAGAACCTGCATCACAACGTACAAAATTACGAAGGGGACAACACTTTGGGCAAAAGGTAGCGCCATCAAGAAGAGAATGATGGCTGAGGATAGAAATGAAAGAAGAATGAACGCTTTGTAGTGTCGTGTGGCGTCACAGAGGTATCCCCACAGAAATGATGCAGGGATAGAGCAGAATATCGCAATTGAAGTCATTACACCCAACGCGACAAGTGGACCGCCAAGAATGCTGGTGTCCTTGAAAAGGACTAGGTAGAGGGGTATGAAGACGCTTAACAGCCCAAACGCTATCTCGTGAAAGAAGAACCCTAGCCGCCACATAGCCACAAACCACTTCGATGTCGAATTAAAACTTTTACCTGAATAATCTGAAGTTGCTTAAAAATGGTCTTTGAGAGGTGAAAGTTTCATAAATCCTTAATAGAGAGAGCAGCCAATTTCATACTCCGCTGGAGAGAATATTATGGCAAAGTTTAAGGTAATAGTTTCCGATCCCCAAGCTGGAACATCCAAAGTAGTTGAGCTTGAAGAAGCACGCGCAGCACCCTTCATAGGTAGAAGAGTAGGAGAAACTATGGATGGTTCAGTTGTTGATTTACCAGCACACACAGTCCAGATTTTAGGTGGCTCCGACAAAGACGGCGTTCCTATGAGGGGAAACGTTCATGGTGGTGTACGCAGAAGAGTTGTGCTAAGTGGCGGAGCAGGTTTTAGCCCAAAAAAGAAAGGCGAGAGAAAACGCAAAACAGTCCGTGGAAACATAATTACCGACGAAATCGCCCAAATCAACATGAAAATCACTGAGAGACCAGCCAACGCGGCAAAAGCGCCCGAAGCTAAGGTCGAGCAAGCACCTAAACAGTAATTTTGCTTTTGTGCATGCTTAAACCTTATAAACTCGCATAATTAATTCATCCTTTATTCGCTAGTATTTATTGGAAAGAAGAAGAATCCTATGAGTAACACTAGTAAAGCCTTGCCTAAGCAGCCGGAAGTTAACATCGGCACCATCGGTCACGTTGACCATGGGAAAACCACTTTGGTTCAATCGTTAACTGGAACTTGGGCGTCACGACACAGTGAAGAACTCAAGAGGGGCATCACTATAAAACTCGGATACGCCGACATGCCTATCTACAAATGCCCCAAATGTGAACCCCCAAAAAACTATTCAATCAAACCCTATTGTGAAGCCTGCAACTCTGAAGCAGAGTTTGTCCGTGCCATAAGTTTTGTTGACGCACCTGGACACGAAGCATTGATGGCTACGATGCTCAGCGGCGCTGCAATTATGGACGGTGCAATTTTGGTAATTGCAGCAGATGAACCGTGCCCTCAACCGCAGACACGAGAGCACCTTGCAGCTGCGGAAGTTAGTGGCATAAAGAACCTAATTATCGTTCAAAACAAAATCGACATCGTAGACGAGAAGCGTGCATTAGAAAGCTACAAGGAAATAAAAAACTTCATCAAAGGCACGGTCGCAGAGAACGCACCGATTATTCCGATTTCGGCTCAACGCGGAATAAATATCGATGTACTCCTCACAGCCATGCAAACCATCATTCCAACTCCAAAGAGGGATGAAACTAAGCCTCCAATGATGTTTGTCATACGCTCCTTTGACATTAACAAGCCTGGAACGACCATTGAGGGATTAGAGGGCGGCATCATCGGTGGGACCATAGCTCAAGGCAAGTTCGTTGTAGGAGAAGAAATAGAAATTCGCCCAGGCGTAATGGCTGAACGGGAAGGCAAAACAGTCTATGACCCCTTAATTAGCGAAATTATCAGTCTCCAAGCTGGTAACCAAGACGCAAAGGAAGCCACATGTGGGGGACTTGTCGGAGTTGGAACACTACTTGACCCTTCATACTCAAAAGCTGATGGCTTAACAGGCAGCATCGTAGGAAAAACAGGTCAGCTTCCACCAACATTAACCGAACTCACGTTGGAAACCCATGTGTTGGAACGCGTAGTAGGAACCAAAGAATTACAGAAAGTAGAAAAAATCAACCCAGACGAAGCCCTTCTGCTCCATGTTGGCTCTGCTGTGAACGTTGGTAAAGTAATCTCAATCAAGCAGAACATGATTAAAGTAAAGTTGACAAGACCGATTTGTGCCCTGCCAGGCTCCAGAGTTGCCATAAGCAGAAAGATTACAGCTAGGTGGAGACTCATCGGATATGGGCTCGTCAGATAAAGAAAGGTTTAATCTTTCACTATTCCCTTTTTTTGTAGGAAATCATATGCTTTCTGCAACACATCTTTAGCATTTTTGAAATTTAACTTCTCCATGGCCTGCGAATAATCCATCCAAACAAAGCCTATGTGCTCAAAAGACAAGGTGACCTTATCTGTGTGAGACTCCATAACAAAAAAAACGACTTCTTTATGAACCGTTAAACCTTGCCTTCGATAAAAGTAGGCTATGGTTTCTTTGAAGCCATCGATGAACTGGGCATCGCTTATGCCTGTTTCTTCTTTGAGTTCCCGGAGAGCTGTTTCTTTTTCAGTCTCGTTTGGTTCAACGTTGCCTTTGGGGAAATCCCAATGCCTCGCTGCATAATTAAGCAAGAGATATTTGGTATGGTTTTCTTGTCTGATGAATATGACGGCACCGCATGATTTCTCCCGAATCACTACATTCACCTAGCTTTGCTCAAATCAATTATTCTATCTATTTAAAGTAATACTAAATATAAGCCAAAGCCTCCAAACAAAACGTATTAAGACTAGAAAAGAAAGCTTAGAATCAGGAGTATCCATTTGTCGGCTTCAACGCCTAGAAGAAATGAACCGTTAAAAGTAATTTTAGACTCCAACGCTCTCTTTGTTCCGTTGCAGTTTAAAATTGACATCTTTGAGGAACTCAAACGACTGTTGAACCGAAAAGTGGAGTTCGTATTTCTCTCGCCTGTTAAGCGTGAGCTTGAGATGCTCGTAACCAAGGATTCACCTAAGATCCGCAGGGAAGCCCTATTTGCTTTGAAGCTTGCAGAAAAATGCAAGTATGTGCCTGTTGAAGACGATGAAGGGTTGACAACTGACGATGCCATTGTAAGGATTGCTAAGAAATGGAGTTCTCCGGTGTTCACGAACGATATACAATTAAAGAGGAAGCTAAGAGATATAAGTGTGCCAGTGATTTATGTGAGACAAAAATCGCGTCTAGACGTTGACGGGTTGATATCATAGTATGTTCAAACTAATTACTCTTCAAGATACTATCCGCATTCCACCGGAAACCTTCGGTAAGCCACTTGAAAAAGTTGGCCGCGAACAGGTAAAGCAGAAGTACGAGGGAATCGTGGATGAAGAATTAGGTTATGTCATAGCAGTTACAGGTATACAAGTTAGCCCAATCGGCAAAATTATACCTGGCGACGGCGCAACCTTCCACAAAGTAACCTTTTCTCTATTAGCATTCTACCCGATTATTCAAGAAGTCGTTGAGGGCGACGTGGTTGAAATCGCTGATTTTGGCGCTTTTGTCCGCATCGGACCCGTCGACGCGCTGCTTCACGTCTCACAACTCATGGACGACTACATTTCATACGACGAAAAGCAAGGTGTACTGCTCGGGAAAGAAAGCAAAAGGAAACTAACCACAGGCGACCAAGTCCGTGTCAGAATAACCGCGGTGTCTCTTGGCAGAATTGGAAGTTCAGGAAAGATCGGTGTAACTGCAAGGCAACCTTTCCTCGGCAAGTTAGATTGGCTCAAGATGGATCAGGGGAAAGCGGCACCTGAAGAGAAAGCAGCTGAAAGCATAGAAAAAGCCGCAAAAAAGGAGCTGAAAGCTAAATGAGTGAGAAAGCATGTTCAAACTGTCATTACATAACCAAGGACAACATTTGCGGAAGATGCAAGTCAACCAATTTTAGTGAAGATTTCAGCGGCTTAGTTGTTATGTTCGACCCTAAAAGTTCAGCTATTGCAAAGGCGATGAACATTAAAGAGAAAGGCAGATACGCCCTAAAAGTCCGCTAAACTCTTATGTGTGTCCACGGTAGCTTCATAACTTACCGAGCATTCTATTTTTTAGGTTCAGAGGATGACGACAGCGTACATTCTAACGCCAGAACTTCGTTTAAAACTGAAAGAGCCCTTCGGCAGCCTTATTCAGGGCACCGCTGAAGAAACGATGGCTAAAATGAATGAACTAATCAAAAAGGAAAAGCCGTCGAGAATAATCTCTGTTGGGGACGTTGTTTCCCTTAACCTACATAAACATGGCATTGAGCCGCAACTTACGATTATCGATAATGTTTCTTTAAGAGACAAGGCAATGCCTCAAGAAGAGGGTGTGGAAAAAACCGTTTATGTAGATAATCCTCAAGGAACAATAGCGCCAGAGGCAATCTTGGCGGTTAGAAAAGCCTTAGAGGAAAGGGAGCACACGCACATTGTGGTTAAAGGCGAAGAAGACCTGCTTACGCTTATAGCAGTTTTGTTTGCACCTGAAAACGCTTTTGTGGTTTATGGGCAGCCGTATAGCGGCGTTGTGGTTGTTAAAGTCACTTCAGAGAGGAAAGCTCGGGCTAAGGAGTTCCTAAACGCCATGAAAGCTTCGAAAAGCTAAATAAGAAGAATATTGTATGAGTTTACGCCTTAAGTGAACGTTAATGCAAGTCAAAATAGATTCAACCAAGGATAATCCGCTTCTAAAACGGAAAGAAGTAGCTTTCACAATCGTTTCTGGTCCAAAAGAGAAAACTCCTCAAAGACTAGTAGTAAAGAAAGCTGTAGCAATCGAACTGCAAACCAGCGACGACGTAGTTTTCATTAAAAAAATGCGCACAAAAACAGGAACCAGCATTACTGTCGGAGTAGCTAACGTCTACAAATCTGTTAATCAGGCAAAAATCGTCGAACCCGAATATATCCGCAAACGGAACAGTCCACCAGAGAAACCTAAGGAAGAGGCGACCGCATAATGGCACCAGCAAAACCAGCACCTCCAAAGAAAGAAGATACCCCCGCAACCAAGAAAGAAGAGGCGAAACCAGCAGGCGCGACAACTCCAGCAGAAACAGCACCAACGAAAAAAGCAGAGAAAGGAAAACGTGAAAAGAAACACAAAGAAGAGAAGGGTGTCCACGCAATGTACAAGGCGGAAGGCGACAAAGTTTCTAGAGCACGTCCGACTTGCGAGCGGTGTGGTCCAGGATACTTTATGGGAGACCACCACGACAGGTACACTTGCGGTCACTGTGGCTTTACACGCTACAAACAGAAATAAGCAGTTTTAAATCTTCCAACCGCAATTATTCTTTTTTGACCTATCATGATTAGAGTGAACGTAGTTATTACTAGTATTTCTGCTGAGCGCTTCTGGGACATTAGAAAGCCAATCCCGCCCATCCAGATTAGCACTAACATTAACCTTGTGGGCATGGAAAAGAAACCAGACGAATCTTTAGAAGTGCCTTTTGTTTTATCGATTGGTTATAATCCGTCTATTGCTCAATTGAGCTTAAAGGGGAACGCTTTCGTTAGCGGGGAAAAAAACGAACTGGATAAAATCCTCAAGGACTACGACCAAAAAAAGCCGCCGGCTCAAATAATCATGCAATCAATATCCAACGTTGTCTTCATCGAATCCGTATTAGTCTCAAGAACGCTAAACATTCCGCCGCCGATTCCGCTGCCACAGGTTCCTGAAGCCGGAAAACCAGTAAGCACAAAGCCTGAAGGACGAGACTACAGTGCCTAAAGAAAGCCCTTAAACTTTTTTGCCGCAGTGCCAGCAATCTTTGGCTAGATTGGGAAATTAAAGCTTCTGTGGCACCAACGATACTTCTCAATTCGATCCATTATGCAGTAAGCAAACTTGTTTGCTTTGTCACGTTCCTTTATCCTTTTCGATTTGTGCTTCACATGTTAAAGTGGATCAAAATGGAACGCTTCTACATGTCCACATTCTTCCAGCGATTGAGGTGGCAAGAGGCTTTCCTTGTTTAGAGTTTAGGTGTTTACATAAGGAAGTATAGTTTTTAGGAAGCAACATATTGGTATAAGAAAGCATCAGCAAAGCAAATAAGAATAAAGAAAAACAGAAGAAAAGTGGTTTATTTTAGCGGTACATACATCGAAGAACGTGATGCACCGATACCTGGAGTTCCATGTCTAACGGGTTTGTTGGTTATTGCGAATTCTCCAAGGTAGTGACCAATCATCTCTGGCTTGATGTCCATGGCAACGAAATCTTTGCCATTGTGCACGCCGATTTTGGCGCCCACCATCTCAGGCAAGATGATTAGATCTCGGACATGTGTTTTTATGGTGACGTCTTTGCCTTGTTTTGTTACCTCTTTGGCTTCGCGAAGTTTTTCGAGCAGTATGCGTTGTTCCGCTGTCAATCCTCGTTGTAGGCTTCTTCTTTGGCGTGAAGGAAGCAGATTGATGAATTCATCCATAGACATGCCTGTTAGACTGGCAAGGCTGTGTCCACGATAGTTAAATTCTTTCGGCATCTTTCATCTTTCCTAAACTTGATTTTGTCCTCTATTATAGTTTCCTTACCGTATTGCCCGTTTCTTCTTTTGACCTGGACCGCGTGCAGCGATGAGTCCGACTTTCTGTCCTGGTGGAGCACCATGCGAAGTTGTAGTGCATCTGCGAGAGCTGCGTTTGCTGCTTCCGTATGGGTGAACTGCAGGAACCATTTTACGACCGCTAGTACGTGGGTAAGTATGGCCTTTTGCTTTCATTAAGTGGAATTTCTCGCCTGCCTTCAGGAACGGCTTTTCGATTCTTCCTGAAGCGGAAATTACCCCAACAGTTGATAAGCAATAATCGTCAACATAGCGAGTTCGCCCCGAAGGCAATCGAATCATCGTACCTTGAGGTGTGTGACCGACAACAGTTGCGTATGCACCTGAAGACTTTGCCATTTTTCCTCCATCACCCGGACGGAGCTCAAGATCGCAAACTATTGTTCCTTCAGGAACTTTGCCCAAAGGTATAATGTTACCTATTTCAGCTGGAGCTTTTCCGCCGAAGCAGATTTGTTGCCCTGTGAAAACGCCTTCAGGAACAACTGTGTAAATTGATAAGCCATTCTCGAATTTGATTAGTGATAGAGGTGCACCGCGACCTGGATCATGTACAAGTTCGGTTATGGTGCCCATTATTGAAGCTTCAAAGGATTGTTTTGGAGCAATTGGTGGATACTTTGCTGGAGCAACACGTTTGTGAGTATTGGCACGGAAGTTTCTTCCGCCACGACCACGTCTTTGAACACGAATTCGTTTTCCCATAAGTCATGCCTTCTTTATATTTAGAGTATTCCAAGTTTAATTGCAACGTCTGAAGCTCTGAATTCTGGTTTTAGCTTCACGAACGCTTTCTTTTCGCCTTGAGGAGTAACAAGCAGGTTTATTTTGCTGACTTTTACTTCGTAGAGGGTTTGTACAGCGCGTTTAACGTCTGCTTTGCTGGCTTTAAGGTTGACTATGAAGATTAGCTTGTTGTCTTTTTCAACCATTACGCTAGCGGATTCTGTCATCAACGGAAAGATGATTATGTCATTAATGTCCATTAGATTTGTTCTCCATAAAGAGCGGTTAGTTTTTCGATTGCCCCATTGGTCCAGACGGTTAATCGTCCTGGATGAGTTCCTGGTGCAAGCATTTCAGTGTTAAGGTTAATTACCGTTGTCACTTCAACGCCTGGAAGGTTAGAAGCTGCATGAACCAAGCTTTTACCGTCAACAACCACAATTAGTGGTCCAACTGCTTGCTTCATTTTTCTGCCTCTACGCTTGCCTTTTCCTGCGCGGATGTTACGGCTATCTTTTACACGAGTTAAGTCTTCATCAATACCAAGGCTTGCAAATGTGTCTTCGACTTCTTTTGCTTTGGTCAAATTTTCAAAGGCATCTTCTATCACCAATGGAAACTGGGGGACTTTTCCGGTTTTATGTCCACGGGAAGTTACAGTTTCTTTCTGGGCTGTGGCGGCAATAGCTGATGTAAGTGCTAATTTTGCTTCTTTCTTGGGGATGCTTCTGAGTATGTGTTTTTCTGCTTTTGGTGGGTGAGGTTGTCTTCCTTTAACGGTGCTTGGAGCAAAAGCTGCTCTTCCGCTACCGCTTTTTATACGTGGAACTCTTGCGGTTGCGCTGCCTGTTCCGCGTGATTCTGCGGTGGTTTTCTTTCCAGCCATCAGATCTCTGCCTTGTGGCTGTCTTCTGTTTGATTGTATAGCTAAGACTGCACGCTTTATCACGTCTGGTCTTAGAGGGGTTGAGAATACTCCTGGAAGGGTAATTTTGCCCGTTGCTTTGCCCTGTAAATCAAAGATTTCTGCTGTTTTTGGTGTCATCGCTTATTTCTCCTATTTTCCTTGTGGGGACTCCAGTGAGATATATGTGACTTGTGGTGCTGCTTCAGGTGCTTCTGTTGGTGGACGGGCTGGAACTCTTAGTCGGATTTGGCGTTTTTCTGTTCCAGGTACGCTGCCTTGGATCAAGATGTAGGGTCCGTTGACTTCGCCATAACGGACATATCCGCCTTTAACTGTAACTTCTTTGCCGTCTTTACCGATTTTTAGAATACGTTTGTTGAATTCTATGCGTTGGTGATAACCCATCTGTCCTGCTCTTGGAATGCTGTACATTAAGTGATGCGGGTTCCACGGACCAAGAGTGGCGATGCCACGTTTGGTTTTTCTGCCTTTGTGCTGCAGACATGTTACTCCCCAACGTTTAACTGGACCTTGGAAGCCTTTGCCCACTGTTATGCCGCCGACGTCTACGTATTGTCCGTCTTTGAACACTTCTTCAGGGGTTACTGTTTTGCCCAATAGTTGTTTGGCGTATTCGAATTGCTGGGCGATTGTTCCGCCGCCGATTTGGATTTCGCTTGTTTCTGGTTTTTTCTTTGAGAGACTGGTTTGTGATGGCTGAGTTGCGGCGATGACTCGAACTATGTTTGTTTGTTCGAGGTTTTGAGAGAGTTTCTCAAGCATCGCTTCAGTGTTGAAGTTGTCTGGTAGAACTAGCGTTCGGTCTAGTAGGGCTGGTGGGTCTTTCATCCAGGCTTCTGAGATGTTTTGGAGCCCGTATGGTGTTTTAGTGTAAGTTCTAATGCCACAGATTAGGATAGGTGGCGTTTCTAGTATGGTTGCTGCCCGCGCAACTTCTTTACCGAAATGAGGAGAACGTTTACGGTCCTCAATAGTGAATACATAAGTCATGCCCGCTTTGTAGGCTGCTGAAAAACCTAAGAGTTTAGGAGAGTCAGATTTGATTTCTGGCCAGTATCTTATTCGTGCTGTAGGTTTCTTCGCACGATGCCTTGGCAAGTATGCTAGTGAACCATGTTTTGGAGCATGAGTTTTACGATGTCCCATAGTACTTCAGCTTCGCGCCTCTACCAAATAGTAAAAGGGGTTATAAACATTGCCTTCAAAAACGCAAAAGGAGGGTACAACTGTTGAAGAAGCATTCAGACACTTTCAGGTTATTTAGCAGTACTAGATTAGCTTTTTGCAACTAGCTATCGTTTGCAACAGATGAAGATTTCTTCAAAAAGATTATTTTTTTTGTTCCGAATGGATTGTTTGCTAATGTATTACTTGTTGGGTTGTAATTAGGATTTCAGAGATTATAAGTTAAACCATCGTTTTTGTTAGGGCTAAGCTGCTTAATTTGGGTTTAGCTTTGAAAGATGCAACAGTTGGTGTGCAGAAGTCAGTTGCAGCAGCATCAGCAACAGCATCTTCTCCCGAGTCCGTCATTAATCTCCCTCCTTGTACCAATTTGACGCCGTTGTGAAGACAATTATGTAAAAGGTTGGGTTGTAAGAAACGGATCACGTTTTGGAAATAAGCTGTTTTCTCAAGGGCACCGTCAAGGAAAACTGAGCTGAATAATATTAGTCTCCAATGAAAACTCTTTTAGCCACAACTGCAAATGTTTAGGCTGGAGCCGGGGTGGCGGAGTGGTTATCGCGCCAGCCTCGAGATCAAACAAAAGAGGGCTAAAGCCAGAAAATGGCAAGATAGCTGGTGGGCTTCGTGCTCGCAGGGGTTCGAATCCCTTCCCCGGCGCCATTTTGGCCTCAGAAAATTGGTTTGCACAGAATCATTCTTCTTACAAGAACTCCTAAATGTCACAAAAATGGATTCGTCAACATACAACCACACTCACACCCACACACACCAACATAGCATCCATGTTGACTGTGTGGAACAATCCCTCTCCCCACACTCAAACAACAACCTAAAAAAAGCCCAAACCAAAAAAGCAAACAAATCCAAAGCCCACTAGTGTGGTGTGCAATTTATTAGCACCACACACACAAAGAACAAAAAAGAAAAAGCACAGGTTTGGATTAAAAAGGACGTTGGGCAGTGGTGGCAATCCAGAGCTTTGTAGGGCAGTTCCTTGCCAAACTCTCCCTAAGAAAGAAAAGAAGGAAGGTAGCTGCGGAGAAAACAATCTGGTTGGCGATACCCCCTCAAACTCGAGAGTCAGATCCCTTCCCCGGCTCTATTTTTTCATGCAGGAATTGGTTGGTAGCATATACTTAGGTTAATTTTATATGCAATTTGAAGAATATTTTTCTGATGAGCGGATATAACAGAATGGAAAAGATTGCTGAGGGCATTAGTGACTTTGGTGATTTTAAGGCTGTTTTATTTAGGACAGCTAATGGTCGTCATTTCGTGCGTATCGAGCCTATGAACAGCGCGGAAAAGCCTCATGTTGAGTGGCTTTCTGGAAATGACCATTTGGAGTGGCTCAGATGCTTGGCATACAACCAACACTGCAAATTGTAAATCTTCCATAGACAAGTAACTTTTAATAGAACTAGAATCAGCAAAAGCGACTACTCAAATCTCGTAACTGTCGGTTGAAAAACTAGATTCTTTGGCTAAAGGAACAGAACAGTAAGCAGCTAGCATAAAAAAATTGCCGCTTCCTGTATTAGTTTATTCTGTCATGTAGGTAATGTCGTCCCATGGATGTCTGTAGAGACCCTGCTTGAGCCGCTTCTGATCTAGGAAGTGCGCCGTCATGCCGATGGTTCTGCCCACCACGAACAAACCGTTTAGGGCACCCATCTTGATGTATTCATCTGCTTCAGTCTTTGGCATCTCGTTTCGCAGCATGTCAACAAAGCAGATTCCGATGCAGCCGTCCACGTTCAGGATGAGGTTGTCTTTCTTGGCTGTAGTGAGCTTCTCCACTTCGAGGGCGTAGTCTAGGAGCGGTGTGGCTTTGAAGTGCTTTTTAGCGTACTCCTTCATGATGGTCACCCGCTTGTCAGGGTTATTTACGCTCTTTATCAAGTGCCCGATGCCCTGAATGTTCTCACCCTTCTGCTTCATCTCCTCAACGAACTGGGCAGGAGTTAATCCCCTGTCATAGGCGTCAGAGAACATCTGGGCTGCACCATCTATGGCGCCTCCAAACCTTGGACCGATAGTCAACATACCGCTTGCAACCGAGGAAATCAGGTCCTTTCCTGCTCTAGCCGCAACTATGGCGTTGTGGGCGCCTGACACTGCAGGTCCATGGTCAGCAGTAACCATGATTGCCATCTCTATGAATTTTGTTGCATATTCAGGAAACTGGCGCTTGAACCATAGAATGCTGAGTACCCCGCCGATTCCTATGTCTTGTTTGAAGACTTCGGAAATCGGCATCTTGCCGTAGAGCAGTTCTTCTCCTCGGTCGTCTGATATTGTGCAGATGAAGTTGGAGGGCTTTCGGATGAGTCCTTCTTTGAGCGCCTTGGCGTAGTCCATCGGGATCTTCGGCACTGGGGGTTCTGGCTTTGGCTTGATGATGCCCTTCTTGACCAAGCTCTCGTATGTCTCCTCTTATCTTTTGGTCGTAGTCGTCATATGAGTTGGGAACTATGGCGCCAGCAGCTCTGAGAGCAGCGTTCTTTGCGTCAGCGGTTTCCACTTCGCAGCCCGCTTTTGCACCTGCGTGCCCAAACTGAACTTCGGTCTTGAACGCCTTGGAGCATGTTCCAGTGACCCAAATTACCAGCGGCTTGGTTATCTTTTTGTTCTTAAGCGCCTCAGCAATCTCGTATTCGCCGCTTCCGCCTACTTCGCCCAAACACACAAGCATCTTAACTTCAGGAATTTTCTCGAACCTTAGAAGGTGGTCAAGCAGTGTGGAGCCTGGGTAGGTGTCTCCGCCGATAGCTATGCCCTCGTACAAGCCGTCCGTGTTCCGAGCGATGATGTTGTATGCCTCGTTGCTTAAGCCGCCGGATTTAGAAACGAATCCCACGGAGCCGGGTCTGTGAAGTTTTGAGTCTATGATGTTTTCGATTGTGCCGCCAGCGTTGCCGATTTTGAAGCAGCCAGCTTTTATTCCTCCAACCGTCGCGGGACCAATGATGACTTTTCCAAGGGCTTTGGCTTTGGCTGTGACCAGTTTCATTCGCCTCTCAGGCACTCCCTCCGCGATTATCACAATGGTCCGTATCTGCGGTATGGCCAGCGCTTCCTCAGTTGAGGGTGCGGCAGACCTGAAGGATGCGAAGTTTATCATCACATCAACGTTGGGATGCATCTTCGCAGCTTTCTCGATGGTCTTGTACATGGGTATCAGAATTTCACGTTTTCCAAAGAAGAACTTTGAGAAGCTGTCTGCGCCGGTAGGGTTGATTATTGCTGCGACTGACGGTGTCTTGCGACCTGACGCGTAGTCGAAGTCAAGCATCCTCTGCGTTGCGTTGACTTGGTTATTGTAGATGAATGACTGGGT
Organism: Candidatus Bathyarchaeota archaeon; assembly: GCA_963770845.1. GTDB lineage: Archaea > Thermoproteota > Bathyarchaeia > Bathyarchaeales > Bathycorpusculaceae > Bathycorpusculum. Next base: position 194,368 of record CAVYRC010000007.1, read on the forward strand.
GTTGCAGTTGAACAGTTCAGTTTGGGAAGTAATTTTAGCTGACTGTTTCTTTGCCATTTTACTTTCCTCCTTTCAGAGCCATGGAAACAATCTTGGTCATGTGAGTTTCTGGTCCATACACTTCAATCGGCACGCCTAGCTTCTCGCCCAGCGCCCTCATCTGACACAGTCCTTCTCGGTAGTTTGGTCCGCCTCTGCGAACGTATATCTTGACTTTGTTCTCCTGAAGCTTATTCTGGAACTCCTTGAGGGCTTTGATTATGCCCTTGAAGGTGTTAGCCACATCAGTGAAATTCGCTATGCCACCGCCGATGAGCAGGAACTTGCCCTTCGGGTGCGCCTTCCGAGTCATGAGGTCAAGTATCGTTTTGGCATAAAGATAGGTGAATTCCTCGCTTGGGTCTCCGGAATATTCGCCGTAATTAGCCAATTCGTGCATGTAGCCAAGGTCGGTGATGGTGTCCGCGTATATGACTGATGCACCGCCGCCTGCCACCATTGTCCAGACTCTTCCTTCAGGGTTAAGAATGGTGAGCTTAAGAGAAGCCCCAGTCTGGGAGTCCAAGTCCTCAATGTAAGCTTCTTCTTTGGTGAGTGCTCGACCGAAGGGCGCGGGAAACTCTATGTTGCCCCATTTGCTGCCGCTCTCGAACTCTGCAGTGCTGTCCAGTTTGGCTGCAAGGTCCAGTGGGATAACTAAATCCTTGGTCACTACAATCGGGTTTATTTCTAGGTATGTGAAGTTTAGGTCTGCGTAGAATTTGAACAAAGCCTCGATGAAACCTGCAAGGCGTTTCTTGCGGTCAGCGGTGACTTTTCCAAGAAGTTTCTTCTCAATTTCCGCCGAAGTCGGGAATGTGCCGATGGGTACTTCCAAGCGTGTCGCTTTGGCGTCTACATCTCCGACGTTTACTCCGCCTTCGTGGTAGAACATGATGGTGTCGCCGTCTTTGGTTGACATTATTGCAAGGTAGCATTCGTCTGAGTCCTTGTGGGGTATCATTGGTTCAATGATGAAGTGTGTTAGTTGTCCAACTGTTCCTTTGTCTGCGGGTTTTCCATTCGCATCGAACTTGCCGTGGATGGTTATTGGTTCCTTGGATTTCTCTTTTATCCACTCTTTAGCTTGTTCGTAGTTTGCACCGACAAGGATAAGTTTGTTTTTTCCCCTGCGTTTTATCAGCTGGTCAGGTTTAACGACCAATTTTTCAGTGGTTAGCCATTTGTGTTGAATCGGCAACTTCGTCATGTCGGTGTCTGGTCCGACGGTGACAATTTTATCTGAGATTTCGTATTTTCCGTCGGAGTAGTCTTTGAATAGACGGGCGAGCATACGTTTGCCGTCAGCTTCCCTAATCGCTTTATGCGCCATTTTTTTATCCTCTAATCAAACTTTTTCTTGAGTTTTTCTGCTACTTCGGCAATGAATTCCTCAGTGGATACGTTCTTGTTCTTTGGGTTCGGTGTAGCAACGACCATCAAATCGCCAGTCATGATGCCGTCCTCGACAGTTTCAAGAGCCGCTTCTTCAAGCTTCTTCGCGAATTCTACGACTTCTGGTGTCTGATCCAACTCGCCCCTCTTTTTGAGGCAGCCAGTCCACGCAAATATTAGAGCCATGGAGTTGCTTGAGGTCTTTTCACCCTTCAGATACTTGTAATAGTGCTTCTGGACTGTGCCATGAGAAGCTTCAAACTCGTAGTACCCTTGAGGACTGACAAGAACAGAGGTCATCATCGCTAGGCTGCCGTAGGCTGAGCCCAGCATGTCACTCATAACATCGCCATCGTAGTTCTTGCATGCCCACAGCATACCGCCTTCGGTCTTCATTATCCTGGCAACAGCATCGTCGATGAGGGTGAAGAAGTAATCGAGTCCAGCTGCTTCAAATTTTGCCTTCCAGTTCTTCTGGTATTCCTCTTCGAATATCTTGCGGAACTGAGCATCGTAGGTTTTGGAAATCGTGTCTTTAGCGCCAAACCACACGTGAAGTTTCTGGTCGTAGGCATAGGTGAAGCAGGCTTTGGCGAAGCTGGATATGGATTTGTCGGTGTTGTGTATGCCTTGGATGATGCCTGGACCTTTGAAGTCTTGGATGGTTCCTCGCCAAAGTTCCTTGCCTGCGCTGTTGGTGAAAACCATCTCGGCTTTTCCGGCTTCTGGGACTCTGTACTCGCAGTTCTTGTAGACATCACCGTAGGCGTGTCTTCCGATGTGGATTGGTTTCTTCCAGGAACTGACGGCGGGCGGAATGTTCTTGACTAGGATGGGTGCCCTGAAGACTGTGCCGTCCAGCGCTGCTCTGATGGTGCCGTTGGGGCTTGCCCATTCTTGCTTCAAGTTGTATTCTTTTACTCGGTCCTTGTTTGGGGTGATGGTGGCACATTTCACGCCGACGCCATATTTCTTGATGGCTTCTGCCGCCTCAAGGGTTATTTTGTCATCAGTCTCGTCTCTTTTCTTGAGTTGGAGGTCGTAGTATGCAACGTTCATGTCCAGATAGGGCAAAAGGAGTTTTTCTTTAACCATCTGCCACATTACTCGGGTCATTTCGTCTCCGTCTATCTCGACAATTGTGTTCTTCACTTTAATTTTGTTCAATCAGATTCCTCCTCTAATTTCCCTTGACCGTGTACGGAAGAAGACCGCCCTCAAAGAGAATGTCTTTTTGTCTTTGCGAGAGGCTGTATCCAAGCTCTATTTTGAGGTTCTTGGTCTTGTTCACCAAGATGACTGGCTCGTTGTTTTGAAGTTTCTTCTTGATGTCTGGGATTTCAATCTCGTCGCCCTGCTCTATCTTGTCGTAGTCAGCCATGTTCTTGAAAGACAGCGAGATTATGCCGAAGTTTACTAGGTTGGCTGCGTGGATTCGCTCAACGGACTTTGCTATGATTGCTTTAACACCCAGATACATCGGGCACAGTGCAGCGTGCTCTCTGGAGCTTCCCTGTCCATAGGATTCGCCTGCAACGATAATCGTAGCTAATCCTTTCTTTTTTGCGTCCATTGCTCTCTTTGGGAAGTCCTTGTCAAGTGGTTCGAACACATACTTGGAGTATTCGGGCACGTTTGAGCGGTATTTGAGTCTGGCTCCTGCGGGCATGATGTGGTCGGTTGTGATTTTGTCGCCCACTTTTATGCCGACTACGCCTTTGATTTCATCTGGCATTTTGTCGTTGACTGGTGGCGTGCCGATGTTGGGTCCCCTTACAATCTCAACGTTTTTGTCAGCGTCTTTGGGGAAAATGAACATGGAATCGTCGACAAGAAACTTGTTTGGCATATCAACTTGGGGGTACTCTATGCCTGCTGTTCGGGGGTCAGTCATCTTGCCAGTGATTGCTGACACAGCCGCAACCTCGGGGCTCACAAGATAAACCTGCGCGTCCACGGTGCCGCTTCTTCCCTCAAAGTTCCTGTTGCTTGTCCTAAGAGAAACGCCTGCTGATTTGGGGCTTTGGCTGTTGCCGATGCAGAAGCCGCATGTTGCTTCAAGCAGTCTAGCGCCGCTATCTAGCAGGTCACCGATGTAACCGTCTTTTGTCGCCATCTGAAGGACTTGTCTTGAGCCTGGCGCAACCCCAAATGATACGTCTGGATGAACTTTTTTGTCCTTCATGATTTTGGCGGCGGTGGCTATTTCTTTGTAAGATGAATTGGTGCATGAGCCCAGCATAACTTGGTCAACTTTTATGTCTTTCAAGTCGCTGACTTTGACTATGTTGCCTGGGCTGTGCGGTGCCGCTGCAAGAGGCTCCAGTTCGCCAAGGTCAAGGTCAACAACCTTGTCGTATTCAGCGTCATCGTCAGCTTTTAGCTCGACCCAATCTGCCTCTCTGCCCTGAGCTTTGAGGAACTTTCTGGTCTCCTCATCTGAGGGAAATATGGAGGTTGTGACACCCATCTCCGCTCCCATGTTGGTAATCGTGGCTCGCTCTGGAACGGTGAGATTCTTAACACCTGGTCCGGCATATTCCATGATAACGCCGACGTTGCCTTTTACCGTGAATATCTCCAGCATCTTTAGGACTACGTCTTTGGCGCTTACCCAGGGCTGAAGGGCACCTTTCAGGTTTATCTTGTAGACTTTTGGGCAGGTGATGTAGAATTCGCCTCCGCCCATGGCTACAGCGACATCTAGTCCGCCGGCTCCAATGGCTATCATGCCGATGCCGCCTCCGGTGGTTGTGTGGCTGTCTGAACCGAGAAGCGTCTTGCCGGGTTTGCCAAATCGTTCCAGATGGACTTGATGGCATATTCCGTTTCCTGCCTTTGAGTAGATGATGCCGTATTTGGCGGCTACACTTTGAAGGTACTTGTGGTCGTCAGCGTTCTCGAAACCCACTTGGATCGTGTTGTGGTCAACGTAGCTGACAGAAAGCTCGGTCTTCACCTGTTTAAGACCCATTGCCTCGAACTGCAGGTAAGCCATTGTTCCTGTCGCGTCCTGAGTCAGGGTTTGATCAATCTTTATTCCTATCTCTTTTCCAGGTACGTATTCGCCAACTACCAAATGTTTTTCCAGTATCTTTCGTGTAAGGGACTTGCCCATAAATATCTCATCCTTGGAAAGGATTGTTTTGCTTATCAGCATATAAACGTTGTCAATTTATAGGATGACTACATGCCTCCATTTACTTAATTAAAATTCCTACAAATTTTGGAAATTTGTGCAAAAAAAAGATAAAAAACGTAAAACGGAACAAAAATATTTCTACTATGACGGAAACAGTCAACACCTTAATTCCATTTTTATCCCAAGGCTTTTAGAAAAATATAATCTATACCTTAAAAGTTTGGGTTGTTTACCTACCGGTTTAAAAGTGTTGAATACCTATATAGCTATCTTTGCTTGAAAACTCTAATTATTAAAAAGCCAGATGTTAGCTCATGAAAGTTGGATGGGCATCTTCTTCGTTGATATGATGCATTACATGCAGAGCTAAGCCTGTAGCTGCACCTGCGGAAAGTCCCAAAAGTAAGTTTGTGAGCCATGAATAATTCCCTACCAGCCCCAAGACAACCAAGGCATCAAACCCCAATGCAACTGCCAAGTAGCCTACGCACCACATTTTAACACTCATTCCACGAGGCTTGTTTATCCCAATTCCGCCAAGTATACCAAGCATTATTAGAAAGCCAACTAATGCGTAAATCCAATCGTAACTCAAACCATTCACCTGTTATAGTTGGCTATTTCCGTTTTGAAGTTAATTAGTTTATCGAAACCTCAACTGAGGAAAGATGCAGTATCATTAAAGCAAAGGGAGTACCGCTATCTTTTTTTACCCTCTTCAAAGAATCTTTAGGTTCAAGGGTGTGAATGCAGTAACCAACTTTGACTTAAGGCAATGCCATAAATGGGCTCAACTCCTGATTAGCCGTAAACAGAAACTCGACGAAGCACAAGCCGCCATAGAAAGGCAAGAATTCGATTCTGCTAAGCGTTTGTTTAACCAAATTTTCACCGGAGTAATGGGCAAACAAGCCGACCCAGGCATGGCTGGTTCACTTTTGTACCACATGGCTATGGTTTCAAAGATGGAGTCGGAAACCCAAGTGCTCCTTGACGAGCTAAATGTTGAACTGCCAGATGTATCCACACAATTAAGCAAGATTTATTGTGATTTTGAATCCGATGCAAAAGAACTCACCCAACAAGTAGCCCCCCTACCCTTAGGTTTAAAAGAAATAGCCACAAGCCCAAGACTGACAAGCGAAGAAAAAATCAAACTATTTACAAAGCTGAAGCAAGAAAACAAAAAAGTCGAAGCCTTCCTAAACAGCAAATACCCCAAAGCAAGCGGAGCTATGGAGAAACTGTTCGGCGACTGGGCAGAGCAGGTCATCGGGATGCGGCTTATCCAAGAGTACGAAACTATCAAAGGCTTACTTGTTACAGCAGAACTGGCCAAAACCAAGGGTTTGTCTGTCCTTGAAAAAGCCATGGCGTCTTTACAGGAAAAGTTCGGTCGAGAAACAGTTAGCATCGCCCTTGATGTAACGCTAAAAGTTGGCATGCGCCGAGAAAAACTGCAGTCAGTAATGCTAAGCGACCACTTCATAAACATGACTATGAGCAATGAAACCCTCGATGGATACATGGAGTTTTTGAATTGCCCCATTTATGGAAGCCATCACTATGCTCATGAAAAATATGGTGTAGACGATAAGGTTTCAGGGCTGTTCTGTCAGCATTTCTGTTTTGCCCATGCCAAAGCCATGCTTGATACGGTCTTGCCCTTCCCGTTCACGCTATGGCAACCTAAATTGATAGCCACCCATGGCAACTGCGAATTCTACCTAAAACTTGCACATTCAGCAGAAGCCAAAACGGCTGAACGGTTTGTTCCACTGGTAATGTCTTGGAACGTTACTCGCGAATGCAACATGAAATGCAGCCACTGTTACATCAATGCAACAGAAAAGAAACTGGCCAACGAATTGTCTACTCAAGAAGGCAAAGACTTCATAGATCAAATTTGCCAAGTTAGCAAGCCACTACTCATACTCAGCGGTGGGGAGCCGCTCTTGCGCTCAGACATTTATGAACTAATCCGTTATGGCTCATCTAAGGGCTTGAAGATGGGGCTGGGAAGCAATGGGAGCCTTATTGACGATGTGGTGGCTGCTAAACTTAAGGCAGCTGGCATAGCAACAGTTTCAATCAGCTTAGACTCCCATATTTCAGCGCAACACGACGAGTTCCGAGGTGTCGCAGGTTCATGGGAAAAAGCAGTTAACGCCTGCAAGGTGCTAAGGAAAAATAATGTCCTTGTTCAAGTAAACACCACACTAACTCAGCAGAACTACAACCAAATCGACGACATAATGAGTTTGGCAGAGGAAATAGGTGTTGAAAACTTCCACTTGTTCTTCCTTGTTCCAACAGGCCGAGGATCTAAACTAACGGATATTTCACCTCAAAAATATGAAGAAATGATAACCAATACCTTCGCTAAAGTTGCAAAACACAAGTTAAATGTGAGACCTTCCTGTGCACCCCAGTTTATGCGCATCGCCAAAGGCATGGGCTTAGACATGAGACAGTGGGTTCGCGGTTGCTTGGCAGGATTATACTACTGCCGGATTTATCCCAACGGAGACGTAACACCCTGTCCCTACTTACCCATAAAACTTGGAAACATCCGAGAAAAGAGCTTCAAAGAAATCTGGTTTAACTCAGACATCTTCAAGGCACTGAGGAACCCAAATGCACTCAAAGGAAAATGTGGTGCATGCGAATACCGTTCACAATGTGGTGGGTGCCGTGCACGAGCTTATGGACTTTCAAGCGACTTTATCGATTACTGCGGTGACCTCCATGAGCCAACAGAACTTAAAAAGGATTATTTGACTGAGGATCCATGGTGCGTCTATCAACCAAAAACCTCGTAAGGTTATATTAGATGGTTTTTAAAAACTTTAACAGGCAGTTAAAGTGGCTTTGGTAGTTCCAGCCCAAACCTGCTTTAGTAGAGTAGCCAGCGACCTTCAGTGTATATGCAATAATACTATAAGGCAGAGAGGGTATATCCATATCTATCTTTAAAAGGGGGATAAGAAAGCGTTCACATGCCAAAACTCTTCCTGCAGAAAAACCTTTACTACACCCCTTAAAACATTGAACCTACAGGAAAACCCAACTGAGCCATATTACGCCTGCCCATACTGCCTCACAAAACTAGAAATAGAACAACCCAAAAAAGGGGAAGAAAAAGGTTCTTTTGAAGCGCTTTCACAAACGCAGCCTGAAAAAAAACAGGACGAAAGTAAAGAGAACCCCGCAGAGTGCCAGTTTCATCTTGGATATTTAAGTGAGCGTTCTTCAAAAGAGCAGATTCCAGAGGGCTGCCTTGTCTGCAAAGACAGCGTTGAATGTATGCTTAAAAAAATGCGTGAATAGATTAAAAATTTTGAAAGATTTAGTATGATTTGCAGTAGAATATAAATTAAAAAAAACTGAAAAGGGAAAAATAGATAAAGATTAAAGGATTTTACTTCTTTTTCTTTGTTGCTGCTTTTTCTTCGGTGGCTGCTGTTTCTGTTGATGAGGCTGGTTCTTCAACTTTTGGTTCTTCTTTCTTATCTTCGATTTCAGTTGTGATCTCTTCGATTGGTTTTGGAGGCGGTGTTGTTGCCATTGTCCAGCCAATCCATGCGCCAATGAACAATATGGCAATGAAGGCGACAAATACTGGTATGGCGATAAGCCAGAATTGGACAGAGGCGGCTGAGCCTATGTTAAGCCATGGTTGGATTAATTGTTTATAACCGAATAATGCAACTAAGTATAGTACAGCGACAACTACGCAGACGAGCAGTATTGCTCCACCTATTGCTTGATCTTTACTAACCATTTAGTGATTCACCACTTTATAGCCATGTATTCGCTTAATCAATTTAAAGTTTGTCATGCTTTCCAAGGGAGGGTTTGATTAGGTTGTGCCCATTTCCCAAGTGGAAAGGTACTTTTTCTGTTCAGCGGTGAGTTCATCGATTTTGACGCCCATGGTCTGCAGTTTAAGTTCAGCGATTTTCTCGTCGATTTCCTTGGGGACATTGTAGACTTTGGTTTCAAGCTTTGCGGATTTGGCGATGTATTCTGAGCATAGTGCTTGGTTTGCAAAGGACATGTCCATGACTTCTGAGGGGTGACCTTCGGCTGCGGCTAGGTTTACTAATCTACCTTCTGCGAGTAGGTAGAGGTGTCTGCCATCTTTTAGTGTGTATTCTTCCATGTTTGGTCGCATTGTACGTTTGGCTTTGGTGAGTGATTCCAAGTCGGGGATGCTGATTTCTACGTTGAAGTGGCCGCTGTTGCACATTATGGCGCCATCCTTCATTTTCTGCATGTGCTCTTTGCGTATGACGTTGAGATCGCCTGTTGCGGTGACGAAGATGTCCCCGATTGGAGCTGCCTCCGACATGGGCATGACACGCAAGCCATTCATGACTGCTTCCAATGCTCGTGTGGGTTGTACTTCTGTTACTATGACGTTTGCGCCCATACCTTGAGCACGCATAGCGATACCTCTGCTACACCAGCCGTATCCGCCGACTACAAAGTTTTTGCCGGCGAGTAGAACGGAGGTTGCTCGCATGATGCCGTCGAGGGTGCTTTGGCCTGTTCCGTACCGATTGTCGAAGAGGTATTTTGTTAGGGCTTCGTTGACGGCTACGATGGGGTATTTGAGGCTGCCGTCTTGCTCCATGGCTTTTAAGCGGACCACACCGGTGGTGGTTTCTTCGGTTCCGCCTTTGATGTCTTTTATTTGGTTTTGGCGTTTACTGTGAATCATGCCGACGACGTCCGCGCCATCATCCATGGTGATGGTTGGTTTGTAATCGAGGACTTTATCGATGCATTTGTAATAGTCCTCGGTGTTTTGTCCTCTCCAGGCGAAGACGTGCACGCCACTGTCTGCAAGGGCTGCGGCAACGTCGTCTTGTGTTGAGAGCGGGTTTGAGCCGCACACAGCGACTTTGGCGCCTCCAGCAAGGAGCACTTTGATGAGAACAGCTGTCTCCTTGGTTACGTGGAGGCACGCTGCTAGAGTTTGGCCTTTGAGTGGTTTCTCTTTTTCAAATCTGGTTTTGATGATATTTAGGACGGGCATATGTTTTGCTGCCCATTCAATCTGTAAGTGACCTTGGGGTGCGAGGTTTTTGTCTTTAACTTGAAATTCTTCCATGAACTATTCCTTCTTTTAGGCAAATGTGTACGATTCTCCTTATTTAGAATTTACCTACCTTTCATCAGGTGTAAGGTATGGCGAGGGTTGTTTTACCTGGAAAAAGTTAAATTACACCATAACGCAAGCTAACTATACTAGGGTGTATCATGTGAAAGAACCTTTTGCCTCTTTTGTCAAAACAAAACTAGAACCAAGAACCCTACTGATAACATGCGGGTTACCTGCAAGTTACAAAACCGAAACCTCAGAAGAAATAGCCAAAATCAAAGGTTACCCCATCCTCCGTAGCGACTTAATCCGGCTTGAAGTCCTCAAAAACGAAGACATTTTTGACGCAAAAGTCGCTGGAAACATGAACAAGCGATTATCCGTCTACGATGAACTCTTTAAACGCTCAGACGAGTTAGCCTCAAAAGACAAGAAGGGCGGCATGATTTTAGACGCAACCTTTGTCACGCAGGAACTGCGAGAGCGCGCAGCAGAGATTGCGGCAAAAAACAAAATGACCTTTGTTATCCTACAAACCAGTTGCCCAAAAGAAGTGTCGCTAGCCAGAATTAGTAAGCGAACTAAAGAAAAGTATGAATCCAACGCCCTAACATCGGAAGCCTACTTAGCCAACAAGAGCAAGTTCGAACCCGTAAACGCCGAAGCCATAAAGAAAAAGTATCCCACCCTCAAAATTACCCATTTAACCGTCGATACATGTCATGACGAAAAGGACCAATGGTTCATAGTTGGAGAAGAGAAGAGGTAACGAAACCTCACTATGATCGTTGATTTGCATATCCACTCGACTGCTTCCGACGGCAAATTTACCATTGAAGAAATCATAAAAGAAGCCAAGGTCCGCAAAATCAGTTTTTTGGCTATAAGCGACCATGATTCCATCCGAGCTCAAACCGAAGCCAAAGAGGCAGCAAACAAGGCAGGCATCAGCTACATCACCGGCGTTGAATTAAACGTCACTTTTTCGCACCCAAAATACAAAGAAGGCAAATCAGTTTCGCTGGATTTCTTGGGCTACCAATTAGACCCCAACAATGAAGCCCTCAAGAGTAAACTTGCGTTGATGGCGAAGTACCGTGAGGAACGGGCGGCAAAAATCCTCGACAACCTCAACACTGAATTCAAAAAAGAAAACATCAAAGCGCTCACTAAAGAAGACTTACACAAGATAGAGGAATCCGTGGATGGCACGTTGGGGAGACCGCACATCGCCGACTATCTTGTCAAAAAAGGAATCGTTAGTTCGCGCCAAGAAGCCTTCGACAAATATCTAGTCAAATGCGACGTCCCCAAGTTTCCACTCTACCTAGAAGAAGCCTCAAAACTGATCAGGGAATCGGGCGGAAAACTTGTTTTAGCGCATCCAAACGATCCACATGGAGTCTCACTTGTTGCATTAACAAATGTTTTGACCGAACAAACCCAAATAGTCGAAGAAAAAATGCTGCCTTACATCGATGGTGTAGAGTGCTGGCATTCAAGAAGCCCCTCCGAAACCACCAAACATTATGTGGCTTTTGCTAAGAGACATGGCTTGATTATGACGGGAGGTAGCGATTGCCATCAAAAACCTATTATGATGGGGACCGTTGACGTCCCCGACTGGGTAGTCAACCAATTCCCAAGCAGTGCTCTATAGGTTTTGTGCGTATTTGGCTGCTAATTTGAAGTATGCCTGGGCTTCTGTGATTGTTGAATCTTTATCCTTTGCTGAAATGTTGGGATCATCGAGTCTAAAACTCACGACTTTCCCACGTACATAAGCGCGATAGCACGTATAGAAAGCAAGCAACAGGGTTAACTGCTGATCTTTAGAGTAAACCAGATAACGTTTAATGAAGTAGTCCGCAAGGTCATTTCTGTTTTGGTAATCTAAATCCATTGCTAGGAACGCCACATCAGAAGCTACATCTGAATACCGGAAGCGGTCGTTGAATTCAATGGCGTCGAAGATGCAGATTTTGTCAGTTACAAAGATATTTCCCGAATGGAGGTCACCATGACAATCTCGAATGCGACTATCAGCGATTCTATCTTCGAAAAGCGCTTTCTTGTTTTCCATAAAAGCCTCTATTTTGGTTTGGATCAGTTGGAAGTCTTTTCGAGAAAGGGTTTGGTTGAGGTATTTTGTTGTTTGAGCAAAGTTCTCATCCCAATTAGTCTTCACGATTTTCAGGGAGCCAAACTCGTTGATTTCAGGGGTGGTTTGGGCTTTTGAATGGAAGGTTGCAACGATTTTGGCTATTTCGTTAATTGTTTTTTTGTCTATTTTGCCCTCTTTTATGAGTAAAGTCATGATTCGTTCCTGAGGCAGGCGTTTCATCTTTAGGGCGTACTCGACGGTTTCGCCGCTACCATTTATCTTAATGATTCCTGATTTGTTGATTGGAACAACTTCGAGGTATATTTCTGGGCAAAGCCGTCTATTTAGGTCCAATTCTTTTTTGCAGAAAAGATGCCTTTTGTCAAGGGTAGAAAAGTCTAGGAAACCAAAGTTTACGGCTTTCTTGACTTTGTAAACTGAGTTCTCGGTTAAGAACACGAATGATATATGAGTTTGAATAAGCTCAATTTTGCCAGGGTTTTCTGGGTAAGCTTCAGGTGTGAGCATCGCTTGAACTATTTGCTTTTGATCCTGCATATGTAGTTCTTCCGTGGTATCTTGTGAAACGGAAGCCAATAAATATAGAGGTCGCCTTGCGTGGCAACCTACATTTGGCTGCTTTTAATGTTTGGTTAACTTTATATGCGACCTGAACCAAAAGAGTCGGGGAATTAAAGTGGAAACTGACAAACCAGAAAACCTGAAAAAAGAACTTCTGAAGAGTGGTTACTCAAGCAGGATAGCTGGAAAAATCATAGAGCACTACACTATCGGTCAAGATGGAGATTTCTAACGTATTCCAAGACTTTTTCGGCTTGAGTTTTAGAAATATGGTTCCCCATGCATAGAGAGTCTACGATATCTGTGATTTTTGCTAAAGCATGTACTTTGTAGCCGAGTTTTTCTAGTTTCTCTTTTCCACCGTGTTCCCGGTTAACTACGACCAGAAGGTGCTTAACTGTGGCGCCGAGTTCTTCGAGGGGTTTTATGCCTTCGACCTTGGATATGCCTTCGCTTATGACATCGTCGAAGAAGAGTATGTTGTCGCCTTTGTTTACGTCTGCTCCAGCGATTCTGCCCGTGATGCCGTATGCTTTCTCTTCTTTGCGGACAATTACACAGGGCAAGTTTAGGTTACAGGCGATGCTTGGCACAATCAACGCACCCTTAAGCTCAATAGAAGCTAGCTTGTTTATTTGGTCAGCAGCCATTATCTGCTTGATTTTTTCTGAGGCCGCCTCAGCAATAATGCATAGTTGTTGCGGCGCAGAGAGTACGCGGGCAAGGTCGATATAGTATGGACTTGTTGCTCCAGACTTGATTTTGAAATTACCGAACTTTAAGCATCCAGACAAGTAAAGAGCATCAGCCACTCTATCAGTAACAGTTGACATTTTAGATTTCCCTGATGTGGAATGTGAGCTTCCAGATTTAACCCTTTACCATTCTATTTGGAGCCATGTTGGGTGGTAGAGGGATTTCTTTCCCTTACTGAACTGTTTTATAAAAAGAGACCGGTTGTACTTAAGCAAAAAGAGGCAGAGCCGAAAAGCAAGAAGGGTTAAACGACTAAGTCAGCCATGTCTACACTTCTCTCGTAAATTTGCCTAAGAAAAGACACTGCCGACAAAATCTGAGGCATCAAATCCACCGACGAATCCTTCGCCAATTGTTCAATACTCGAGTAGGTCGACTCGATTTTCCCGCGCAGGTTTCGAACATTTTCTGCCAGTGAAATATCTTTGTTAAGGAAAGCCTTGATGGCTTGCTCGTTGGCATCTGAACATGCAGATTGCAGTTCAAACAACAACTTCCGAAGATCATCAGACAGCTTGATTCCGTTGAACGCCACCGTGTTTGAGGCAAACTGGACACATGCGTCACCGATTCCTTCGATTAGGCTTGCAGCCAAACGATAGTCTAAGCATTCAATGGGTGTAATCCCAAGCTTGTCACTCAACCGTGGATTCTGGATAATCGTCCGAAGAGTTCTAACCAGCAAAAAGTAAAGTCTGTTGCTTTCGTTGTCACGTGAAACAACGCTCTTAGCGAGCTCAGAATCGCTGTTAATGAAAGAGTTAGTGACATCCCGAATCATCCCTGAGACTAAACCATGGTTTCGCTGAAGAATTTTTTCAGGTAAAAACCCAAAGGGCTGCTGGGAAATGCTCTGCAGAGAAATCTTACAAATTGTTTCTTCTACAATTTCTAAGCCTGCTAAAGAGCTAGCCGTTGACTTAATTATTTTTCTCGCATTAGCATCGATACGGTCCTTGGCTTCAATGTTGATAGTATCATAGCCCAACAAATACCGGCCTACAATTTCACGCCCCAAAAAAGGGCCAATACCCAAAGTCGCAACTTTAGGTTCAGGTTCAGCCGCGTTTTTAGGGTCAACAAGAAGTTTACCTTCACCTGTTAACTCCAAATTTATTAAAGCGCCCTTCTTTAAGCCGTTTTCTTTTGCCCAGTCTCTGGGTAAGCAAACAAAGAAAGTGCCAGTTGGTGTTTGCTGAATTTTACGTGATTCACTCATCCACGAAGGCCCCTTGGAAAATATAACATATCTAAACTATAGTTTAATTATTTAAACTAAATTGATTTTCCATAACTTACTAACTAAAAATACAATTGCCAAAGAACTAAAGCAAAAATTCTCGTTTTGAACCATTTTAAAATAAGCAAGGTGGAAAACAAAAAACAGTAAATAACTCAAGAGCATAACTGCCTAACATAAAAATCGCCACTGACTATGAGTCAAGGCGAGATCTCGATGAGCGCACAAGAAAAACTCCAGATGGCAATCCAAGCAACAATTGCCGCAGGATATCAACTAAACAGCGAAGCCTTCGAGTTTCTATGCCAAAACTGCGAAACAAGAGACCCAGTCACCATCATGAATCTAGCTTTTGAACGGATACAGGAATTGCAAGAAAAGCCGATGTTTATTGAGAGAAGTTTTTTAGAAGCTCTCTTGCAGCCAGCGATACTATTACCTGAAGTACAGTTGCCAGAGCTACAAATAACACCAGAACCACAAGTTGTTATGGAGCCATCAAGGACCCCAGAAACAATTGTTGATGAATACGAATTCTATCCATACGCCAGAGACATACCAGCAGACTTCAAAATCATAGAAGATGCAACTGGCAAACTGAGTTCAAACGGAACGCTCGACGAATACGTACTTTATTTTCAAGACCGCTTCAAACGCATCGAACACTTGCTGAGACAGAGAATGGACGTTAAAGCCGCAACCCCAATTCTGGAAGCATTAAAATCGCCCGCAAAAACCAAACTAAAAATTATTTGCATGTTAACTGAGAAGCGGGATTCAAAGAACCACACTATTCTTTCTGTTGAGGACTTGCAGGGAAACGCAACTGTGCTGGTACCCCAGAAAGCACCTGAAGAAGTTAAGAAGAAAGCCCTCATGCTTCTTCCTGACCAAGTAATCTGTCTAGCAGTAATCAAAACCCGAACCAACCTCCTCATGGTTGAAGACATCATCTTTCCTGAAATAGGCAAAAAGCAGCAACAGAGAGCACAAGAACCAGTCTATGCAGTTCTTACTTCCGACATTCATATCGGCAGCACCAAATTCACTAAAGAATCCTTCAAAAGATTCATACTCTGGCTCCAAGGTAAATACGGAACTCCAGAGATGCGGGAGATTGCTAGCCGAGTAAAGTATCTCTTAGTCGCTGGAGACATCGTTGACGGCGTGGGAATCTACCCCGGCCAACAATATGAACTGACCATACGCGATGTGCACAAGCAATATGACTTTGCCGCGAAATATCTTGAAAAAATTCCGGATTACATTGAAATCTTTCTCTCTCCAGGGAACCATGATGCTGCTCGCAAATCGCTACCGCAACCAGCTATACCGGAAGGGTACCTTACGGCGATCAAAGGAAAAAAGAACATCCATTCAGTCGGCAGCCCATGCCTTCTAAGCCTCCATGGCGTTGAAGTTCTCATGTACCATGGTCGAAGTTTAGATGACATAATAGCGGTTATTCCTGGAATGGACCATGAACACCCCGAGAAAGCAATGCGGTTACTTATCCAGAGTCGCCATTTAGCGCCTGTCTACGGTGGAAAAACGATGCTTTCCCCAGAAAACCGAGATTACCTAGTTATCGACAGGGTACCAGACATTTTCCATGCTGGGCACATACATGTGTTAGGCTACTGTAATTACCGTGGTGTGCTAGTTGTTAATTCGGGTGGTTGGCAAGACCAGACAGACTATATGGAAAAGTTAGGGTTAGTTCCCACCCCCGGAAAAGTGCCGGTGGTGAACTTGCAAACCATGCATACTACTGTTTTGTCATTTAACTGATTTAGGTGTTACCAGCTAAATTTTTGCGGGATACTTGGGATGAAAACTCAAATAGTCGGCTAAAGCGGTTATCGGTGCCAAAAACATCCCTAATCAAACTTCGGGAAATTTCTAGTCTAATCTTTTTGGTTCTGCCGTATCGACCCATGCTTACAACTTTTGCGTTCACAAGCCCCATCGAATCAAGTTCATTAACCAAAGTGCCCAAACGACGCTGCGTAAGAAGCCCAGCGCCCATTTCACCGCACAATTCATTGTAAATGTCGTATATTTCCCCGGTTGTAGCACTCGGCTTGTTTAGGTGGTAAACACTCAATAGCACCAACTTGGAATGCAACGTCAAATTATTGAGAGCTTCAACCACACGGTTATGCTCGATGTGCTTTTCAGCTTGGCGTACATGCTCTTCAGTAATTATTTTAGCACCTAAACGTTCGGCAACTTCTCCAGCAACACGTAATAGATCCAAAGCCCGTCTTGCATCTCCATGTTCTGCTGCAGCTAAAGCAGAGCAAATGCTCAATGCTGAATCAGATAACACTCCATCTTGGAAAGATAATTTTGAGCGTTCAAGCAAAATATTTCTGAGTTCACCGGCATCATATGGTCTGAAGACTAGTTCTTCTTCACTTAGCGAGCTGAAGACTCGCGGGTCTAAGAATTCTTTTAGGCGCAAATCGTTGGATATTCCGATTAGGGCAACCTTGCTTTTGGTTAATGTCTCGTTTATCCTTGTTAACTCATACATGAAGGCGTCGCCATGTTCCTTAATCAATGCATCAACCTCATCCAAAACGATTATGAATATTATTCTAGATTGATCTAACCCTGCACGGAACCTGTCGAAAACTTCTCCCGAAGATAACCCAGTGAAGGGAATCGATAAACCCACACTTTGGCTTAAGCTTGCAAAAACCCTATATTCCGAACCCGTCATGCGGCAGTTTATATAACAGAATTTTACTTGTGCACCATACTCTTTAGCCTTGGATTCTAGATGACTTAAAACATATTTTGTTACAGCCGTTTTTCCTGTCCCAGTTTTTCCGTAAATGAAAATGTTAGAACATCTTGAATCTCTTAATACTGGAGCCACTGTTGCACCTAACAGTCTAATCTGGTCTTCACGGTGCGGAAGTTTTTCAGGAAGATAGTCATGTCTTAAGACCTCACGGTCCTTGAACAATTTAACACCGTTAACGAAGTTTTCGAATACATCATCTAATACGCTTGAATTGCCCATTAACCATCCCTCTTATTCTTCAGAGGCAACACCGTTATTTCGTGTGGAACAGATAAAGGATACACTACAAAAAACTGGTTCTAGAACACAACAATTCTAAAAATCAATGAAAACAAGCACTAACAACCAAACAAAGCAAGAGAAGACACACCCCAACGTTTCTACTGGAGAAAAAAGTCATTAAAAGAAAAACACTAATTATATTATATATAGATATATACTCTTGTAGGTAAAAAGAGTTTAAGTATATTAATAATTGTCATCCAAGAAATTAGACAAACATTCTGCAAATATTTTTTCAGGCTTTCCTAACTTCTTTTTACCCAAAAAACTTCGAGAGGAAACGTAGGGGTGGCCCTAAAACCAACTTATCCATGATAAACACCTGATTAGAGGTAGCAAGTTGTTTGAATTTACCGCAAACTCGCTATAATCAACTCCAAGCAAACTTTGAATCTTTAAGAAATATTATTTTATTATATTTCACGTTCACAAAATTGTGAATACATGTGAATTACATATAATTCTGTTACATTATTAAGCCTCTTTCCCTATAAATTACCTTTTTTCTGTCTTTCACTAGTGAATAAGCCACCCCTATACTTCTACTGGAAAACCGAAACCAAGGCTTAACAATAATCTTTCAGCCAATTCATTTGTCTGTGAAGCTGGTAATAGCAAAAAAAATCCAAAAACAGCCGATTCAGCAAATACAAGCACAAAACCAGCTTTTCATATAGCTCTTATTCACCGTAACAGCTTTAAGGTGTGAAGTGTAAAGTTGTGAACAACCTTAAGGTGCATCTGGGATGCCGGCTCGTAAAATACGCGTTGAGCTGTTCGACAGTGATGGTAATCGATATACCATTGCTTTTGAGGGTCAAGTAACCCGCGATAAAGCTCTGCGCCTACTTGATCTTGTAGAATTGCTAGGTGGTACACCCGGTGAAGGTCCAACTGTGAGTACAGGGCCAGTGATGCCTAATCGTGCTTTGTCACGTTTTGAGAAAGTCCAGTTGGTTATCCAGAAGAATTTTCCATTAATTTGGTTCTCTTCTAAAGATATTCAATCCATTTATGAGCAGGAACTCAAAGAGCCAGTTAGCCTAAGCACTGTATCCACTTACCTCTCAAGGATGGCTGTGAAAGGTATGCTGATGAGGACTGGCGGATCAAACAGCCTCAAGTACAAGACTGCGCCAAACATTCCACAGGCAATTAAGCAGCGCATAAAATAGCTTCACAAGCCCTTTTACACCTGTTCACAATTTTCTTCACAATACAGCATTAACTTGTGAATGAAGCTAAAGAATTTTTGTTGTTAGGTTGTTGGAGGTTCAGCCTTCTGTAGCAGAGCTTCCATTTCTTTCTTGATAGTATATCGGAACGGAATCTTACCTGCTTCCCTCTCGACATATCCTTCTTCATAGATCTTCTTCATCAACCGCGCAGTATGCTCTCTACTAAGGTGTACTCTCTCTTTGATTTCCGGAGCAGTCTTTGCGCCTTCTTTCAAGAGCGTTTCAAGCACTGTGATCTCCGTGTCAGTTAGAGCTGCTAAGGCTTTGTCGCGTCTAATGGGTACAGGCGGCAGAAGAATTTCTGTTCTAACCTCTTGCTGTGGTGGTATAACAGATAGTTTCTGGATTTGCTCCTCGAACCCTGCAATTCTATTTTTGAGAGCTTCCTGTGTAGCCACGATGTCTTGGAGCTTTATCTCTAATCCAGACAGCCCAGACGTGATGGTGATGTTGTTTTGCGTGTTTTCTGATACGTTCTGTGTGATTGTCTGTGACATCTCTTGCTGTGATTGACTAAGTGCGCTAAGTTGCGTTTCGAGGGGCTCGATTTTGCTCTCTACTCTTTCTGCTTTTCGGTAGCTGGCATCGGCTGCGGTGTGGCTGCCGTCGACTTTGGACACCATTGTGTCAAATTTGTTGGCTTCACGTTTTAATTCACGGTCGAAACTTAGCACAATATCCTCAATGAAATCTCTAGCTTTCTCATATTCTTTGTGTGCCATGCGTATTTGACGGTAATATTCATACGCGGCTACCGCTGTTACAGCCAATAATACGCCAAAGATTACTATTGTGAGGTCAACCGTGATTTTCTCCCCCTGTGATTTTGCCGTGACTCAACCGTGATTGCACGTGATTTTACGGTTGCATCACACATCACAGTATTCTCCATGGAAATTTAAGGTTATCGGTGACTTCATCACATGTTAGGTATGACATCACACATCACAAAACTCTAAAGTGGCTTCTCCTTATGTTTATCCATGGGTCAAAAATAACTTTGATTTGGCCTTATTTTGCAGAAAACTCCTTGAATATTCAACCTATGTGATATGTGATTTACTTCCTAAAAACATTCAAAAAATGATGGAATAACCTGTGATTTGTGACGTCACAGGAGCTCTTCTGATGGATTAGAAAGCCGTTTTAAGCTCGTTTCGAGCTCCGTTCTGATGATTTCTATGACTTTTAGGTGGTCTTTTAGTTCCTCTTCCTTGCTAGGTATGTCCTGGTGAGCCTCGACATATTCGTGCAGTTTATTTGCTATTTCGAGGTACGGGTCGAGAGTTGTGGTCTCAAAAACACCCAAATACCCTAAAAGTAGTACTGTGTAGATGGATTTAATGACGTTTTCATTGGACTGTTTTAAGGTCCTATTAAACGATCCACGACTTATTTTAGCCCTCGTTAGCCTTAAAGCGGCTTTTTCATCATACTTTAGCTGTTTACCTGATATACTCTCAGCTAAAACGTTAATGAGCAAAGTTTCCAGTTGTGTTTTTGTTAAATGGCTATTTTTAGCCAGAATTTGCACAATAGGGTCGTTTAACGCCCCATTTAACCATGCGGTTACTCCGTCTTTTAGCTTCAAATCGATGTTTTCCTCCATACTTCAAATGGATACAGATTTGTATACTGACCCTGCTTTTTATCCTTTAGACGTGCCCTAAACCCTCAAAACTGCTCAATAAAACAGTCAAAACAGCGCTAAAATACTAAAAAAACGCTAAATATCAGACCTTTGTTAAATTCTGCAGTAATTTGGTACAATTAACATAATAAAGGCTAAAATATCGGTAATTTTTTCAGCGCATATGCCTGAACTTTACACAAAAAATGCACTTTTGTAAACGCCCCAAACCCGCCACACTTCCTTTTTTAACATTCCCAACGAAATAGCACACAGTTTTATCTGCCTAATCTAGCATTAAAACACACTTTTACATGCAACATCTCACATGTGACACCATCAAAAAAGCCCGTGATGTCACCAAAAAATCGTGATTTAGATCCAAATCACTTGATATCACAGCCCTGTGATGCACCTGTGATGCCAAACTCCAAGGCGCCGATTATATGTGTGAGGTACTAAATTTGCTCTGAAAGCCGCTTTAGCTGATCATAAAGCTCCGGTCTGAGGTCGCGGAGCGTGGGAATGAAAGTTTCAGCGGTCCTCAAATCGCCAAAATCGACTTCACAGACCACAAAATCCTCTTCATCATACTTTGCTTTAGCTAAAACGTCACCTGTTGGACCTACAAGGCGACTTCCACCCCAAAACTGCAGCCCATCCTCAACGCCTGCAAGGTTAACGTATGCGAGATACGCCGTGTTTTCCAAGGCTCTGGCAGCTGTTAGGATTTCAAAGTAGCCTCTACGCACCGCCGGAGAAGCAGAAATGCAGATTATGAGTTGTGCACCCTTCAATCTGGGCAGCCTAAACACTTCTGGAAAGAAAACATCATAGCAAATTGTTAAACCAATGTTGCCGATTTCTGTTTGGAAAGCTGCTGGCTCATATCCGGGCCGGAAATAGCGTTTCTCCTCAAACACGCTGTGAGTTGGCAAGTACATTTTTCGGTATTTACCGATTAAACCCTGTGGTCCAACAAAGACGGCTGTGTTATAGACTGTTGCTTGGGTTTTTTCGCTTAGTTCAGGCATTCCAAAAATGATGTGCATGCCTGTTTTCTTTGCTAGCGCCGATATCTTCTTTGTTGTTGGTCCAGGAATCGTTTCAGCCAATTCATATACTTGATCTAAAATAACATAGCCCGTCAAGCACATCTCGGGAAAAATCGCTATATCTGCACCCTGCTGCTTTGCTTCTAAGGTCAAATTCTCAATTTTTTGCAAGTTCTCGGTTTTGTTTTCTCTTTTACTGCTTATCTGGCACAGGGCAAGTTTGATTTTATCTTTCATTTTTCCACTTTTAGTAGATGTGTCTTGGAAGCCTAAAATCGTTTCCCACAGTTCTAAACCCAATTTTGGGCGCAATAGGCATTCTTCTTTTATGCTCGTTTGCCAACCAACGAGCTTTTACCTTATCTACTAAATTCTGATCAAGACCCAACTGAACTGCGATGTCTTCGGTTGTTAAGAAGCGTTCAAGCCCATAGAGGATAAGGTCTAAGGTTTCATATTTGATTCCCAGTTCTGACTCAGCTAACTGATTTGGCCAAAGCGCAGGTGTCGAAGGCTTCAACGCAAGTTCTTTGGGTATGCCAATGTGTATTGCGAGTTTGCGTACTTGTGTCTTGTAGAGGTCTATTATTGGCGCTATGTCTGCTGCTGCGTCTCCCCACTTGGTAAAGTAGCCCATCATCGTCTCAGACTTATCGGAGCTGCCGCAGACGATTCTGTTTTGTTTGTTAGCGTAGTAATAGAGGTAAATCATTCGTGTCCTTGCCTTGATGTTTCCTTTGCAGAGTCTGTCGGATTGGTCAAAGACAGGAATGCTCTTGTAGAAGCACCCCAGAACGTCGGTCATGTCGCAGACTTGTGTTTGCAGATGAAATAGTTCTGCAACCATTTTGGCGTCATCAATGTCTTTTTGGTTAAAAGTTTCCTTTTCAGGCAACATTAAGCCTACGACGTTTTCGCCTCCGATTGCCAGGCTCGACAGAGCCGCGATGGTTGCACTGTCGACTCCTCCGGAGAGTCCAAGAACGATGCCTTTTGCTCCTGTGTTTTGGACGTATTCTTTGATGAATCGGCAGATTCTTTTTTGAGTCTCCAGAAAAATCGATCTCTAACAGGGACGGCGTTAACTTCACTTGCTATGGCAGCCTCACATTGATGGTTAGTAGGCAAGTATTTAAGGACAAGCATAAATATTAATGAACATTACCAGACGAGTGTAGAAGGTTATTGTATGGGGCGAAGAAGGAAAAAAGTTGTTCATATTCCAAAAAAACGATTACCCAAGTTCTTCTCTTGCCCTAGATGCGGAAAAGAAACCGTGCGAGTAGAAATTATCAGAGAAGACGGTGGTCATGCGATTGCACAATGCAGCAGTTGCGGACTTAAAGAAGAATTCCCAGTTAAATCAGCACAAGGCGAAGTTGACGTTTACTGCATGTTAACCGACAGCGTTTACGGCACCCAAAAAAGAACGCCTGTAATAAAAAAAGAGTAATTGAAGGATCCTTTGAATGCTTGGGCCTATTGAACGGTACTTGCTTGAAAAAATAAAGACCGACCGCTCAATCCACATGACGCTCATAGACCCAGAAAAAGTAACTGCCTCTGTAGCCTCGCAGATTGCTGAAAGCTCCAAAAACAGCGGAACAGCCGCCATCATGATTGGAGGCTCAACCTTTGTTTCTCAAAATCACCTCGACGATGTTGTAAAAGCAATCAAATCGAAAGTGAACATTCCAACTATTCTTTTCCCAAACAACGTCACAGGAATAAGTAGCCACGCAGACGCGATATGGTTCATGTCTCTGCTAAACTCGGTAGACCCCTATTTTCTTATAGGCGCCCAAATCTTGGGAGCGCCCCTCGTTAAGAAATACGGTATCGAACCGATTTCGATGGGCTACATCATTGTCGGCGACGGAGGAACCGCTGGCATCGTTGGAAAAGCAATCTCTGTTCCCTACAACAAGCCTGAACTCGCAGCAGCTCACGCTCTGGCAGGTCAATATCTTGGTATGCGTTTTATCTACCTTGAAGGCGGCTCTGGAGCAGCAAACCCTGTGCCTCCTGAAATGATTCGCGCCGTTAAGCACCTGATTGATATTCCCTTGATCGTTGGGGGCGGCATAAGAAGCAAAGAACAGGCGTTCACCGCGGCTTCAGCAGGAGCCGACATAATCGTCACGGGAAACGTCACCGAGTCAAACGATGCAAACAAGAGAATATCCGAAATCATCGCAGCCATAAAAACACGATAAATCTTGAAGGTACTTTTAAATTTCTATTTTCTTCCTTATTTTAGAAAGCCAAAATAACCCATCCCTCTATATCTTGCGGGAGAGCTGTCAACTTGAATATCAGCAAGGGCTATCAAAACTACGTTGAAACACTGGAAAACCAGCTAAAACAACTCTACGACATAAGCGACAGCGCCCGAACAAAAGGGTTTGATCCAGCCCTTAAAACAGAATGCATAAGAGCTCAAGACATCGCCGATTTGGTGGAAGGTTTGGTTGGACCCAAAGGCGTTGCCCTTAGCATCCGTGAGCTTAGCAGCAAGATGCCCCGTGAAGAAATAGCATTCAAGGTAGCTCAAGAGATTGCCCAAGGCAAATTCGCCCAAATGGACCAGGAGCAGTTGGCTGAGCAGGCAATTCGAACGGCGTTGGCAATTTTCACAGAGGGCTTAACCGCGGCGCCAATTCAAGGTATTGCGCAAGTTAAAATTAAAACAAACGCTGACAGGACTCGTTATCTTGCGATTTATTTTGCTGGACCTATTCGTTCAGCAGGCGGCACAGACCAAGCATTGACTTTGGTCGTGGGCGATTATGTGCGTCGTGAACTCAACCTGGACAGGTATAAGCCCACCGAAGAAGAAGTTTCCCGTTTCGTAGAAGAACTGCGACTCTATGAACGTTCTGTTGGGCGTTTTCAGTATCACATTCCAGATGAAGAACTTCGAAAAGCGCTAAACCTGATTCCTGTCGAATGCACGGGCACCGAATCCGACCCTGTTGAGGTGTCATCTTACCGTAACTTGCAAAGAGTTGAAACAAACCGCGTCCGTGGCGGCGCACTCCGAGTTGTAAACGACGGCATAGTAGGACGCGCCCAAAAAGTCTACGTCATCATCGACAAGTTAGGTTTCCAAGGCTGGGACTGGCTAAAAGAGTTCAAGAAGAAATCCGAGAAAAAATCCGGTGGCTTCATGGATGATGTCATCGCGGGGCGTCCGATTTTCGCTTTTCCTTCGACCCGTGGCGGTTTTCGGCTAAGGTACGGTAGGTCACGAAACACTGGGCTATCAGCCGTCGGTATTCATCCTGCTACAATGGCTGTGGTTGAAAGGTTTCTTGCAGCTGGCACACAGATGCGTCTGGAATTGCCCGGTAAAGGCGGTGTCACGATGCCCGTCGATAGCATCGAGCAGCCTGTGGTTTTGCTCAAGGATAACTCAGTGGTTCGTGTATCGCTTGAAAATTACGGCGACGTTAAAGGTAAGATTCAAAAAATCCTCTTCCTCGGAGACATGCTCATTGACTTTGGCGATTTTCTCTACTGCAACAAGGCACTTCCACCCTCGGGGTACGTGGAGGAATGGTGGGCTAAAGACCTTCAGAACGCGATATTCGCAAAATATGGCACTGACTATAGAAAAACTGCAGAGGCTTGCAAGCTTTCCGTGGAAAAGCTGGAAAGTTTCATAGTTGACCCGTTTCTAAACAAGCCCACCGTTAAAGAGGCAATAGTGCTTAGCCAAAACTTGGGTGTTCCACTGTCCCCTAATTGCACGTTCTTCTGGACAGGGTTATCTACTGTTCAAGAGGTTGAATCCTTGCGAAATTGGTTGGCTTCCTGTGACGTAACCGTAGCTGATGGGTTATCTCTAAAATCACGGGACCCGCTAATGATGATGTCGTTAAGTTGCTTCGAAAAATCTTTGCTCCCCATAGAATCGTCGACGGCAAAGTGGTGTTGATGGGTGAGGATGCGGCTGCTTTGGCGTTCACTCTTGGTTATGGCACTCCAAGGTTCACTGAGCCTTTGCAAGCGGCTTCGGTACTGGAGTTGCTGAGCCTGCTATCTGGTGTGCAAGTCAAAGATAAAGCGCCAACCTACGTGGGCGGACGCATGGGTAGACCCGAAAAAGCCAAACACCGCGAAATGAAACCAAACGTCCATGTCCTTTTTCCAGTTGGTTTGAAAGGTGGCTCCCACCGTGACCTGATGGAAGCGGCAAGGCAGGGTCCAGTGTTCGTCGAGTTAGCCAAACGCAAATGTCCCAACTGTAAAACCTACACGCTCAAAGTTAAATGCGACAGCTGTGGCTGCGAAACCATCCACGAGAAAAGTTGCCCACGATGCGGTAGAACAGTAAAAGACAGCGGATGCTCAACCTGTAAAACAGACGGTGTCCTCTATCAGCGGCAACCCATAAACTTCAAAGAACAAATAGACAAAGCTTCAAGCAATCTTGGCTGTCAGGCGCCCAAAATGCTGCGTGGCGTTAAAGGCTTAACAAACGCAGATAAGACCCCTGAAATTATCGAGAAAGGTATCTTACGGGCAAAGCATGGATTATCTGTCTACAAGGATGGTACCATACGCTTCGACGCCACAAACGCTCCTTTAACACATATTACACCAGCCGAAGTCGGTGTATCGATCGAAAAGATGCATCAGATGGGATACCTCGCGGATACGCATGGATTACCCTTGACTGACCCTAACCAAGTCTGTGAACTAAAAATTCAAGACGTCGTTATTCCGTGGAGTGCAGGAGAATACTTTGTCCAAATTGCCGCATTCATCGACGACCTCTTAACTCGTGTGTACAAGCAACCTGCCTTCTATAACGTTAAGAAGGCTGAAGATTTGGTTGGTCACTTGCTTTTTGGGTTGGCGCCTCACACGTGTGCTTGCATTTTGGGCAGAGTGGTTGGTTTTACAGACCGTAATGTGATTTATGCTCATCCTGTTTGGCATTCGGCTAAACGTCGTGACTGCGACGGAGACGAAGATGCCATCATGCTTGCGCTCGATACGCTGATAAACTTTTCACGCATCTATTTGCCTGCGCAAATCGGCGGAATTATGGATGCCCCCATCTTGCTTATTCCTTTTGTGAACACTAAAGAGGTGCAAAGGCAAGCCCACGACTTTGACGTCAGCGCCACCTACCCCATTGAGTTCTACAAGAAAACTTTGGAGAAGTTTGATGCAAGACCCGCCAGCGCCTTAATGGATGTTATCAGTCACCGATTGGGAACAGAAGCACAGTTTGAAGGCTTCCAATACACCACTCCCTGCACCAACATCAACCTGGGCAACGCCAACAGCTCGTATAAGGAATTCAAATCGATGATAGATAAGCTTCACATGCAGCTGGAACTTGGAGAAAGAATCGACGCTGTTGATGCAAGAAAAGTAGCCCTTAAAGTCCTGAACACGCACTTTATGCGTGACATCGCCGGAAACTTGCGTGCCTTCTCAACTCAGGGGTTCCGATGCAAATCCTGCAACAAAAAGTTCCGTCGCCTTCCTCTTAAAGGGAAATGTCCATTTTGCGGAGGCAAACTAACGCTTACGGTTTATCGAGGTGGAATAGAGAAGTATCTGGTGGCTGCTCAACAACTGGTGGATAAGTATGGTTTGCCCAAGTACTACACGCAACGCATGGATTTAATCAAGGAAGAGATAACTATGATGTTTGATAACAAGAAACCTAAACAAGCTACACTTTTCGATTTCAAGTAGCTAAAGCTTTTCAAGTTAAACTGCCAATCTACTGGTCGGTGGATGATAACTTCAAAGAAAAAATGCATCCTAACGCTTATCTAACACAAATCAGAAATGTGCATAACGGCCTTGTGGCTAGAACCAAAATCTTGGTTTTGCTTGAACGTCAAGGCTTTGCGGCCTGCAAGATTGCAAATGAATCAGGCTTGACTTACGGTGTTGTAATTTACCATCTTAGATTACTGAAAAACGAGGGTACTGTCGAGCGGAAGGGCAACAGGCGATATGTTTGGTTGGTGACGGGGTTTGGACAGAAACGTCTAGGTTAGAAAGTGCATGTGCATGGTGAGCTTTGGCATTTTGGACATTTATAGTTGTATTTGTTAAGGGCAGCTTTTTCAAGGTCTATGCCCATGATGTTAGCAAGGGATGCAAGCCAAGCAATGACGTCAGCAAACTCTTTTTCAGTAGCTTCTCTATCGGTTCCTTTGAGCTCTTGACCTAACTCGGCGACTTCATCTACAAGCCAGTTGAAAGTTCCATCTATTCCACGTTCGGAATCACGTTTGAAATAGAGGTGCTTCATCATTTCTTGGAATTCACGAATTTGCAGCTTGCTCAACCTTCAACGTCAATTTTTTGGGTGCCTTTAAAATGTAACATTGATTATTCATGGATTTCTGTTTTTTCGTTGATGCTTTCGTATACAAGAAAAAATTGTGAGACTTAAGAATGCAAATGCTACTGGAAATCACCAGTAGGATATTGCACCATTAGGGTTTCTTGTCATCCCTATATTGTTTCAATATGACTCTTCTAATGGCCTCAAATATATTCCAAAAGTCAAATGCCCCCACTTTAGGCGAGATTACTGAGGTTTGGCGCAAGATTAATTAGTTTAGGCGAATATTACGCATGTATCATAGTAACTAGGGTAGCGATATTTAATGAGTATGAGAAAAAAGAAGAAAGATACCGGTCCAATGCCTGCTGCAAGTGCAGGTTTGTTAAGGTTCTTTGAGGAAGAAACCGAAGGCGTAAAAATCAGGCCAGAGTTGCTTGTGGTCCTCGCAGTTTCACTAATAGTTATCTCTGTATTGGCTAAAGTTTTCTTCCCTTAAACATTTCTTTATCTTCTTGTAGGCGTCGGGTGCAAGACTTCTATTCTTTGAACAGAGTTTAGATGCAAGAATAATTCGCTTCTTTCTTCCCGGCTAGCAACCTGCGGAATAGGTTGGGCGATGGTTGACCTTAAAACGATGGCTTCAGCGTCAGAAAGCCAGATTCCTGATGGCTCATGTGTTACCGCCACCAAGGTGCCTTCAAAACCGTAAGCGGGGTCTAGAATTACTCTGATTTTTTTGCCCACGTTTCGCTCCAACATGTGGAATATTGAGGGGGGCAGGTCTTGATCTGGCATAGAGTTCGCAAACTAATAAGATAGACCTTCTAGGGATAAAACAGTTCCCTTGCCAAAACATGTTGGTTTCCTGCTCTCACTACTCAAAAACAGTTTCCTGGAACCTACACTTAGCGCTCTTTGTGCTAAAACGCAGTTTTAACACTTTTATGTTAACCACATTAATGTATTTCCTGTCCTGAACCGAGCAAGCGCTAAGCTAAATTTTAATAGGGCTAACTGGTTTCATAAATGAGAGAAATATGGCGACTGACAGTTCTCTTAATCATTCAATGGATAGTGCAACCAAACACTATTCCTCGATGTTCTCCCTTCCATCATACAAAAAAGCCCTTTTAGCAGTCGCCGCCATCTGCATCATCGCAATTAACCTCTCTACCCTCTTACTCTTTCCCTCATTAAGCAGTTTAGCTCTGGGCATTTCACTTTTCGCCATAACTTACATAACCAGCACAATCGTAAGCAAATCTCTGCTCAAAAAAGACCCTATATTTTCAATGAGAAGAACCTTAGCATTATCTGCCGTCTGTTGGGGTATATGGCTTGTTTTCATCTTTTTGGGCGTCGGCTTAAGCTTTTGGTTTGGCTGGTTACTCTGGGTAAAACTTAGTCTCTTAGGCTTCGCCGCGGTTGTTACCCTTAGGGTTTTGGTTTTTAACGCCACCTCCACAGCAGCTAGATGGAGGCAAGCTCCTGTCTATTCTGCTTGAACCAGTCCTTGAGCATTGTGGCCTTTATTGTTTTTTGGGCAACCATTTCGAACGCAATTATCCTGCAGGTTCTGCCCTTCATAGTATTATCCCCAATTATTGGTTTCGTCGCCGTGTATCTGCTGCTTTCATCTATCGATCGTTTAGGCAAAAAAACCTACTCACTATCAGCACTATCACTGTTTAGGGCTTTTCTACTTAACTGGGTCACCGACCAAAACGAACCCCTCGAAAAACATCTTGAAGCGATGGGTGGAGACGCAGACATAGAAGTTACCCTGCTAAAGTTTGATGCTTCCAAACCCAAAGCAGCCATTATCGTTCCCCAAGTGCATCCAGGGCCCTTCAAAAACATAGGCAGCAGCCTCTTGCCTTCGCTTCTCAAACGGGAAGTCGAAAAAGAGTTTGGCGGTAACGCTTGTGTTCCATTGGGACATTCTTGGGCATGAACTTGACTTAGCTTCACAAGCGCAAAACTACAAGATAGCTGCACAGGTAATCGCAATTTTCCAAGTTTAAGGCTCAAGTCGCTTTAGCTTCTCCTCTTGTCCGTGTCAACGAAGGCGCCGCAACCGCTTCCTGCCAAATCTTCGGTGACACAGCATTCCTATCTTTTACACTCGCTCCTAAAACCACTGAAGATTTGCCTCAAGAGCTAGGACGCATAGTCACTGAGGAAGCAAAAAAATTCGGACTCACAAATGCTTTGGTTGTAAATTGCCATAACTGCTTAACTAACGTAATCGACACAGCCGAGCATCTGGATGAGTTGCAGCGGGCGGCTTCTAAGTGCCTCCAAAAAGCCATTGCGATGCCAACAAAAACCTTCAGCGTTGGCTCCGCCACAGTTTTTCCTGCAGAATTCAACCTAAAAGCGGGCATGGGCGCAGGAGGAATCACAGCGATAGTTGTTCAAGTAGAAAACCAGAAAACAGCTTACATAGTTATGGATGGCAATAACATGGTTCCTGGTCTACGAGAAAAAATCCTTGACGCTCTATCAGCATTGGGGTTTAGTGCCAGCGAAGTCTTCACAACAGATACTCATGCAGTTACCGCTTCGATTACTGGAAGGCGAGGTTACCATCCTGTTGGCGAAGTTATGGACCATGCCTTGCTTATTCAGTACATCAGCGAAGTAGCAAAGAATGCCGAAGTAAATCTTGAAGGCTGCACTGCTGGATGCCGAACTTTTGTTGTGCCGCAAGTGCGAGTAATCGGTGAAGAACGCTTAAAATCTGTGACGACCTTGGTTGACAAAGCGATTGTGAAGGCAAAACAAGTTGTATTTCCTATCTTTGGAGTAGAAGGTTTACTGTTAATCTTGCTTTTACTGCTTTTCTAATAGGCTTATCTTGATTTTGGACTTTTCGTTTGCCTCTTTGGTTTTCTCTTTAGCTCTGTGCCGCAGACCTGACATTGCTTGAATTTGCTTTGGCGGCGTATTCTTTGTAGCATGCTGGACAGTACCTTATCCATTCTAAGAGCCGTTTGATACCCAACGTCGCTAACGACAAAAAATCTATACCCATTTTTGTGGCGACATTCTGAATTGAATAGTCGTCGGTAACTAATTGAGGAGTATAACCTGAGCCTTCATTTCAAAGGCTAAAGCTAAAAGCTGTTTATCTGTTTCTGACAGCTTAGAGGAGTCTCCCACCTTGTTGCCAAAGACTTCAGCTTTGACTTGGGACTCTTGTGTTGGTGCTTTAACCTTGAGTTTACCGCTTTCAATCGCCATTTCGAGCCGCATTTTAACCATAGAGTTTCTGCGGATTTCTTCCTCAACCTTGGGTACCGTAACCTGTTCAGCACCCAGCGAAAAAGGGTCAAAACCAGCCACAAAAGCAGAAGTATCTAAAACAATAACTCTTCTACCTGGAATGCTTTGGGCGCTTTTCATTAGGTTCCCTTAAAGAGTAACCTATTGCGGAGCCTATCGTAAAAGTCTGTTTCAAGGTCAAAGTCCGTCTCAAAGCGGATAAATGAGGTTATGTTGGTGGATTTGGTGACTTTTATGGTCTCATCAGCGCTTGTGAGTCTACGGTAATTGCCATCGATCAAAACAAGTATCTCTTTGGGGCGTTCAACCTTGAAGGAAAGGTTGGAGTCAGCGGGAAACACAAGCGAACGGAACACTGTCAAAGAACAAATCGGTGTCAGGACAAACCCATCTACTTCTTGGTCTAAAACTGGTCCTCCTGCAGAAAGCGAATATCCCGTCGAGCCTGTTTGGGTTGCAACAATTAATCCGTCGGCCTGACTTTTCAGGATGGGTTTTCCGTTTTTGAATACTTGTGTGTATAGAATCTTTGAAGGTTCACAGGCGGAAACTACAACGTCGTTTAAGGCGTCAGGCAACTTTTCTTTACCCACTGTAACGGCTAGTTTTGCGCATTTTTCTATTTTGTAATCGCCCTTGAGGATTCTGTCGACGGCTTTGCAGGCGTCTTTTGGTTCAACTTCTGTTAGAAATCCTCTAACGCCCATGTTAATTGTTAGAATTGGGGGTTCAGGCTTAGGAACAGTGATACATGTTCGCAGTATGGTTCCGTCGCCGCCGATTGTTATCACAAAATCGGTTTTCATTTTTGCGAGTGGAATAAACTCTTCTTTTGAACTAACTTTGTCGGCGAGGCTATCTTCTACGTAAACTTTCAAACCTCTCTCTTTCAGGTACTCCGATAGTTCCTCGGTTAGCTTTAGCGCCGACTTTTTGTCGTAGCGGGCAACTAAACCCACACTTTTGAACACTTTTTCCACCGCTCAGTTACTAGCGTAAACCTTAATCTATATATGGGTGTTGTTCTGAATTGCATTAAATAGAATTAATCTGTGGTGAGCGTATGAGCAGACCAGTAGATGTTGGAGAACTACGCGTAGGCGGCTACATGATGATTGAAGGCGAACCATGCCGCATAGTAGACATAGCTAAATCTAAACCTGGAAAACATGGATCAGCCAAAGCAAGAATCGTCGCAATAGGCGTCTTCGATGGCCAAAAAAGACAGTTCGTAAAACCAGTCGATCTTGGCGCAGAGGTTCCAATAATCGATAAAAGAGCCGGTCAAGTGTTCGCTATTAACCCCACAGGCGTGCAAATAATGGACTTAGAAACCTACGAATACTTGGATGCACCGTTCCCAGATGAGCCAGAACTCAAAACCAAGCTTGTTGCTGGAGCAGAAATTGAGTACTGGGCAATACTTGGAAAAGTAAAAATCGTCCGGGTAAAATAGATAGTTTTTTTCTCGGTTTCTTATTTTTATTTTAGTTTCATTAATGTTTATGTTCTAGCTTGGAGCCTTTCTGCATGAAGCCAATGATGCATGAAGAGCCGTCTGAATTGTGAAGAATAATTAATATGGGGAAACTGAGGCTTCACCTTCGTGGATACGCTTGCTCAAAACGGCTTTCCCTTGGAAAACATCCCAAATTTTAGGGGCTATTACCCGCTTCTTTTGTGTAATCTTTATTTAAAAGAATAAGAGAATGTTTAGGCTGGAGACTCTGGATGGCACTAGACAAGCTAGGTTCTTCGTTGACCTCAGCCATAAAGAAGCTTTTCAAAGCTGGTGTAGTGGACGAAGCAGCAGTGAAGGAACTTGTCCGCGACATCCAACGTGCCTTGCTCCAAGCAGACGTAAACGTTCAACTTGTGCTAGAGATCTCTAAACGCATCGAAGAGCGTGCTCTAAACGAAAAAATGCCTCCGGGGATCTCGCGGAGAGAACACGTCATTAAAGTGGTCTATGAAGAATTAACCCGCTTCGTAGGCGACAAACCTGTTCCCCTCAAGGTTGAGCCAGGCAAAAAGAAAATCGTGATGCTAGTCGGCATTCAGGGTTCAGGAAAAACTACTCACGCTGCCAAACTCGCAAGATACTTCCAGAAAAGAGGTTTAAAGGTAGGCTTGATTTGCGCTGATACTTATCGTCCAGGTGCCTACAACCAACTTCAACAACTATCAACGAGAACAAACACTCCTTTCTTTGGAGACCTAAAAGCGAAAGACCCGGTTAAAGTTGTCAGGGAAGGTCTAAAACAATTTAGTGACAAAGATTTGATAATCGTTGACACGGCGGGTCGGCACAAAGAAGAGAAAGACCTAATCAAAGAAATGAAGGACCTGGAGAAGAATATTCATCCAGACGAAGTCATCATGGTCATCGATGGCACCATCGGCCAGCAGGCTCTTGCGCAAGCCAAAACCTTCCATGAAGCAACCCCCATCGGCGCCATCATCGTAACCAAACTCGACGGGTCTTCACGCGGAGGAGGCGCACTTTCCGCGGTTGCAGCAACAGGCGCACCAATCAAATTCATCGGTACGGGCGAAAAAATAGAGGATCTTGAGGCGTTCATTCCATCACGCTTTGTCGGGCGACTCTTGGGAATGGGAGACTTAGAAACCCTCTTGGAAAAAGTTAAAGACGCCGAAATTAATGTTCCCCAAAAGAAAGCCAAGGACATCATGAGCGGCAACTTTACGTTAACAGATATGTATGAACAGTTCCAGGCGGTTAAGAAAATGGGTCCTTTTGGTAAAGTGCTCAAGATGATCCCGGGTATGTCCTCTGATGTGCCTGAAGAAATGTTAAACACAGCTGAGGGACGCTTGGACAAGTGGGGCATAATCATCCAATCCATGACTCCTGCGGAAAAGGAGAATCCTAAGCTTTTGAATTCTTCACGGGCAAAACGCATCGCGCGCGGCTCGGGAACCACAGAAAAAGAAGTCAAGGAACTTCTCAAGCAATACGTCATGATGCGTAAGATGCTCAAGATGTTTAAGCACAAAAAGAAGCTGCCTTTTGGACTGGGCGGCGGTAAAGGCATGCCGGGTTTTAAGTAGGAAAGCGGAAATGGACGTTTTAGAAAAAGCCTTCGAGATACTCAGCAAATACCCGCTTTGTGACAACTGTTTGGGCAGACAGTTCGCATTGTTGGGCTACAGCATGGAGAATAACGTGCGGGGCAACGCATTGAAAGTCAGTTTGACAATGCAAGCCAATGATCTTGCCCAGGAAAAAAAAGTCGAGGGCATAAAGAGCCTTAAAGTCTTGGCGTCAAAGGGTTTTTCCAGGGAAGCACAGGAAACCCTAAAACACTTGAAGAAACGCCTGCCAAAGGACGATGCGCTAAAATGCAGCCTTTGTGACGGAAAGTTTGAGCTAGTTGATATCCTAACCCAAAAAGCTCTCCAAGCCATAGAAGGCTATGAGTTTACTACTTTTCTTGTGGGGATTGAATTGCCCTTACAGGTTGAGGAGCGTGAGGACGAATTCAAAGCCGCCATCAACGTTGGCTACGGCGAGAGCATGAAACATGAATTCGGACGCTTACTTGGCAAAGCAGTTGCTAAACGTACAGGCAAAGAAGCAGATTACCTAAAACCCGACATGGTCTTTGTTTTTAATCCTTTCTTGGAGACAGTTCGTCTTCAAGTTAACCCTCTTTTCGTCGCTGGCAGATACCGCAAGCTAGTCCGCACTATTCCACAGTCGAAGTGGTTCTGTTCTAGCTGCCGAGGTAGAGGATGCGAGAAATGTGGTGGAACAGGAAAACTATACCCTGAATCCGTAGAGGAGCTAGCCTCTAAACCGCTGCTTGAGGCAACGATGGGCGAGGAGGCATTTTTGCATGCTTCCGGACGAGAAGACATCGATGCGCGAATGCTGGGCACCGGGAGACCCTTTGTAATTGAGGTTTCAAAACCTAAAAAACGGTTCATTGACCTGACGCAGATTGAAACCCAGGTAAATGCGAGCGCAGTCGGAAAGGTCGAGGTTTCGAGTCTGCGTTTTACCACTAAGGATGTTGTCAGGCACCTCAAAAACGGCGAGGGCGCCCAGAAGGAATATCAGTTGCTAGCAGAGTTCGAGAACGACCCATCAGAAAAAGACCTTCGCACCATAGAGAAGCTTTCGGGCATTTGTATTAAACAGCAGACGCCTCTTCGCGTTTTGCATCGAAGGGCAGATTTAATCCGAGAAAAGTACATATATCAGGTTAAAGTTAAGAAGGTGTCGCTTAAGAGGGTCCTGATGGAAATTCGTTGCCAAGGTGGGCTCTACGTTAAGGAATTGGTATCTGGAGATGAAGGACGCACGAACCCAAACGTTTCGGATTTGCTCAACAACAGAGCGAAGACGCTTAAGCTTGACGTTCTCAACGTAATCATGGAATAGTTAAGGTGAAAATTAGATGAGAGGTTCAAAAGGCTATTACACGGGTACTCGCAGTTTGCTACGTAAGCCGACTCGCGAAAAAGGCAAACCAAACATTGGAAAGATACTTCAAGAGTATACTCCTGGTTCTCAAGTGATCATAAAGATGGATTCAAGCGTACAGAAGAGTATGCCTCATAAACGGTTCCACGGCAAAATAGGTGTCATAGTTGAAAAACGGGGCCGAGGTTACGTTGTCAGCGTTCCCCAAGGCAACGCCATTAAAGAAATCATTACCCGTTCAGAACATTTAGAACCCTACACTGGTAAGTGAGATAGAAATGAGTAAAAGAGAAGTAAGCGAAAGCCGCTTAACCCTTCCACAGGTTAAGAAGGTTCTGGAATCCATCGGCGAAGAAAATCTTGACCAGTTCCAACGCCGAACACTCGATTACGTAGGTAAGTTTTCTAAGTGTACCCCCGAAAAAGCTGAAGAACTCTTGCAGATGCTTCTTAAAGAATACGAACTTGACGAGGCAGAAGCAGTCCAGATTATCAATTGCATGCCTGAAACCGTTGATGAATTGAGAGTCTTCTTAGCAGGCGGACGCAAAATCATTGAAACCTCAAAACTGCACACAATTGTTGAACTTTTGAACGAGAATCGAACGTTGAAGTAGGCGCAAGCTACTAAGTATTTTTAAGCAGTAAGCGAGAATAGTCTAGCTGACGGACCTAGTGATTGTTATGGAAAAGCGGTATGAAGAGCATGCTTACGTGTTAGATTTCCTTCAACACGGCAAGCCAGGATTTCGCCCCACAGGACGGGCAGGTTATCGAGCGGGAGCTCTTATTCAATGCGTGGGGGAAGAATTCTTTACTCTATTGGAGGCTTTAGTGAAAGAAGAGTTACTTCTCAAGCCTGGCGACCGCGTATATGTTGGAAAAGATTCTCGTGAAGAAGTCACATACATTATTGGCCGAATCGGTTACGAGGAGTTAACTGCATCAGCCAAGGCAGAGCTTCCAAGTGTTATAAGCAAGATAGTGTCGAACCGCGAAAAATGGTTTGTTAATTTCTTCAATACCGCACGAGCGATTACACCTCGAATGCACGCGTTGGAGCTTGTTCCAGGCATCGGCAAAAAATACATGTGGCAAGTCATCAACGACCGTGAACGCAAACCATTTGAAAGCTTTGAGGATTTGCAGAAACGCACCGAACTGCCCAACCCAGTAAAATTGATTACCAAGCGGGTTCTGGAAGAGCTTGAGGGTGACAGCAAATACCGATTGTTCACGCGGGCGCAGTAAGGCATAGCAGATGAGTCTTGAGGAAACAAAACAGCTGCTTCAAAACCGTCACATCACACCTAACAAGCTTATGGGGCAGAACTTCCTAATTGAGCCCTCACTCTACTCTAAACTCTGTAGATATGCAGCGCTAAACAAAGAGGATGTGGTGTTAGATGCAGGCGCCGGCTTCGGCTGGTTAACGTGCTTTTTAGCTGACAAATGCAAGGCTGTGGTGGCGGTCGAGAAAGACCCGAAGGTTGCAGCTGTACTTCGTGAACAGACAATTTGCTTGAGCAATGTGACGGTAGTGGAAGGCGACGTTTTGAAGACGGCGTTGCCAGAGTTCAATAAGGTCATCGCGGCTCCTCCCTACTATTTGTCTTCACAATTGGTGACTTGGCTTTTGGAGCGTAAAGTTGACTGCGTAGTTTTGATTTTGCAAAAAGAGTTCGCTGACCGTTTAGCGGCGCCTGTAGGTAGTGAAGATTATGGTTGGTTAACAGTTATAACTAACCAGTTGGCTGAGGTTGAACTTTTTGACGTAGTCCCAAAAGCCATGTTTTTTCCTCAACCTGAAGTTGATTCGGTTATCCTCAGCCTAAAACTATGGCGCACCAAAACCTTCGAGATAAAGGATCCAGCGTTGTTTTTGCGCTTGATTAAGTGGCTTTTCACCCAGCGAAACAAAAAATTAGCCAAAGCCATCTCGCCGTTCATCAGAAGTAATTTCAAGTTAACCAAACAGGAAGCGGAGAAAATAGCACTTAGGCTTCCTCACAGTGATAGGCGTGTAAGAGAATTGCAACCCAAAGATTTTGGAGCCATAGTAAATGCCTTACGCAACTAAGCGAACTTGCTTTGGCGAATGCGTTTTTGATTTGAACGATGATGTTTACGATCCGGCTGAGGATACTTTCCTATTCGCGGAAAACCTTGAGGTAAAAGAAGGCGAGCGGGTTTTGGATTTGGGCACTGGTTGCGGAATGCTTGGAATTCTCGCAGCAAAAAAAGCAAATGAAGTGGTGGCAGTTGACCTGAGCCCTCATGCCATTCGCTGCGCAAAGGAGAATTCAGCACTCAACGGTGCGCAAAATAAGATGGTTTTTGTTCAAGCAAGCCTGTTTATGGCTCTAAAATCATATACCACCTTTGACTTGATATTGTTTAACGCTCCTTACTTACCCTCAGAGGAAGGTGAAGATGCTTCTTGGATTGGGCGTGCTTGGGCAGGAGGCGTGAAGGGAAGAGAAGTCGTTGACCACTTCATCGCCGAAGCCCCAGCTCATCTAAAACCCCGAGGAAGAGTCTTGCTTATGCAATCTACGATTACAGGTGTCGAAGAAACTCTCCGGGGATTCATCACTCAAGGTCTTACCGCATCTGTTAAGGCTGAGCGTAAGCTGCCTTTCTTTGAAACCTTGACCCTTATAGAAGCTAAGGCTGGCTCGTAGAAAAAACAATTTAAAGACAGAAGCAACCTCATAGTATTGGTGTTAATTATGACGATTTGGTTCTATATTAAAACAAATGAAGACCCAAAAGCTGTCGGGGACGTTGTTTGTGCCTTCAACTTCATGCAGGGACAGCATCCTGAAGACAAGTACTCTTGGATTATCGAGACTGGACGGGATGAGCCTGGCTACTGGGAAATCAAAGGCAAATATGCTGCGTTAAAAGATGTCACGATCATATGTATCGTCTACAGAATCGGCGATACAGTAGTTTTCGCGGAAATCGATGACGAATTATCCCCTAACTTTATCGACCCACTGGTAACCAAGTACGGGTTTGACAACGTAAAATGGTTTGTTGTCCCAACAAAAAGATAGTTTAAGGCTCTCTTGCTCAGAGAGCACATCCATTTCTCTTCATAAAAATTTACAACTGTTCGATCAAATAACTAGTTTATTGCTTATCGTATTTTTCGACTTCCGGATTCATAATACAAAGCTCAATACCTGCTTGCTTAAACATATCAATAGTGTCGGCATCGGCATGATATCTTTTTTCACAAACTACTCTTTTGATTCCAGCGTTAATTATAATCATCGCACAAGTTCTGCATGGAGTCATCTTGCAGAAAAGCGTTGCTCCTTCAAGCGGAATACCAAACCTTGCAGCTTGAATGATTGCGTTTTGTTCGGCATGAAGAGTTCGGACGCAGTGTTGGGTGACTTCCCCGTTGGAATTAAATACTTTGCGTAGCTCATGTCCTGCTTCGTCACAGTGGGGCAAACCGGCAGGAGCTCCCAACATACCCAGTTGTCATGATTCGTTTGTCTTTAACGATGACGCAGCCGCTTCTTCCTCGGTCACATGTAGCACGTCTAGCCACGGCTTCACACATGTCTAAGAAGTACCTGTCCCAATTAGGTCTTGGATTACTGTTCAATGTCTTTGCCTCAACGGTTTTAGAGATAGTTTCATTAAACAAATTAATAAATTGTTTCCGCTGATTACATGCTTATTTCTCGAGGATGTGGATTTCTCGGCCGATTTTATGTCGCTCATCCATCTCTACTAATGAGGCAGAATGAGTTAGCCGATCCACATCCAAGTTTTTACTGAACATATCTATCGAAAAAGCGTAGATGCGTTTGAATCCCACACGTTCAAGTTGGTCGCCTATTGGCATTGTTACCGCTTCGTTGGAGCGCGTTTTGATGTAAGGCGTCACTAGTACCAAACGACCTTTTGGCTTTAGTGCTCTGTATGCCTCTTCGATGAACCCAAAGAACAGCGGCTCTAGCTTTTGAATAATTTTCTGTGCGTAAGGACCCGTTGGAACCTCCCGTAGCGCAGGACCCAAATCAGGCTCAGAGACTATGCAATCCACGGATTCCAACCCGACCTTTTCAGCCATCTTGCCCACATCGCCCAGCAGAACTCTAAAATCTGCATTGCCAAGCCCGTACTCTCTGGTTAACCACCCAAGATTTTCCTCAGCTGCCTTAACGCACCAAGGATTGACATCAATGCCTACTACCGCTGCCTTCTCCAGGAGCGCTTCCTGCAGAATCGTGCCAACACCGCAGAACGGATCAAGTAAAGTTTTTTCCTCAGTACAAGCCGACAGGTTGACCATCATTCTTGCTAACCTCGGCGGCATGGCAAATATGACTCGTTGATTGGGCTTATAGACGTCTCTTTTCTGGAACTCAAAGGGGTTATGCACCGCTATGGTTGTGGCAATCCATGTTTCTGTTTTGCCGATACAGAAAAGCACTTCGGCTTGGTTTTCCACTAGATTCTTCTTTAAGACTTCTACATGGCTAAGCTGTGCTTGTTTTCGCTCAGCTGAGTAACCCATGAAATTCGCCTTTTTGCCCTTTGTTGTCAATTCGTCTTTTACTGTGCTGCCGATGAAACGTTGCATCCGCCCTGACATTGGGGAAAACGCATTATCAGTGAAATATACGCTTACTCCAAAGAGAACTTTTTCAGGTGTCATGCCGGCGGGAATGTTGCTTGCGATTATGGTTTGGGCGATTTGTTTTTGGGTTTGTTTGTTTTTGTTAAGAAATGCCTCTTTGACAACTTGGGTTGGAAGCGTGGTTTTTGGTTGGCCGATTTTTATGGTTCCGCCTAAATCCGCCATAGCTGAAGGGTTTATGTTTTTCTCTAGGTTGATGACGAAGAATTCTCGGGAAAAATATTGTACTTCGAACTTGTTGTTTCTTGCGCTAAAGTATGCGGTTAGCTCCGCTAGTGAGAGTATCCAGTTTTTTCCTGAAATAAACAGGTATGTTGGCATTTGGGAATCAAAAAGTAAACCTGACTATATAAGTTGATGACAGTCAACAGCTTGAATTCGCTATTCTAAGTAAATAACTGGAACAAGGAAAATGCACGGAAGTATCGCCGCCTATTTACAAATCGTTTAAATATTGCTGGGCGCAAATCCCTCTTACAAAAGGGATGCTGCATGCAAGCACGAAACTACAGGCACGTAAAAAATAGAGCCTATACGCGAAAGAAATACGCTAGAGGTTTTCCACCACCAAAAATTGTAAAGTTCACCATGGGCGACACAAAAGGCACCTTTGAGGTTGAAGGACAACTGATCGGTCAAGAACGGGCACAGATACGCCACAGTGCCTTAGAAGCAGCACGTGTAGCCACCAACCGTATCCTTATGGATAAACTCATAAATGATTATCTTATGGTTGTCCATCCATACCCACACATCATCCTAAGAGAAAACAAGATGATTTTTGGCGCTCA
Source organism: Candidatus Bathyarchaeota archaeon (assembly GCA_963770845.1). GTDB lineage: Archaea > Thermoproteota > Bathyarchaeia > Bathyarchaeales > Bathycorpusculaceae > Bathycorpusculum. The sequence continues at coordinate 235,276 of CAVYRC010000007.1, forward strand.
CGCTGACCGACTGCAACAGGGAATGAGACGTTCCTTCGGAACAGCAATCGGCACTGCCGCAAAAGTCGAAGTTGGACAACCAATCATCACTGTCAAAGTTAAAGCTGGTCAAGAGGCAATAGCTAAAGAATCATTAAAAAGAGGAAGCGCAAAACTTCCAATACCCTGCAAAATAGTCATCTCCAAAATCAAAGCTTCTCCAACCATGACAGAAGCGGCCGTACCGGAGACGGAGACGACTTGAGCGTCAAAGAGAAAGAACTGGTTTTATGGTTTGATAATTTAAGAAATACTGACGTATCCATTGTTGGCGGCAAGAACGCCAGCCTTGGCGAAATGATTCATGCGGCACTACCCGTGCCTTTTGGTTTTGCCGTAACCGCATATTCCTATGAAAGATTTATTGTAGAGAAAAAAATCGCTGAGCAAATCTACAAAATTATAACAGACACCGTAACCAATCCAAACGACCCTAGACAGTACGATACTGCATCCAAAAAAATCCGTGAACTTATAGAAAAAACTCTGATGCCTAAAGATATTGAAACCGCCATAAGAAACGCTTACGCCGAATTAAACAAACGTTTTAACTTAAAAGACACCTTTGTGGCGGTTCGTTCAAGTGCAACTGCCGAAGACTTGCCTGATGCGTCGTTTGCGGGTCAACAGGAAACTTTCCTAAACGTTAGAGGTGCAGACGACCTCATCGACAAGGTGAGGAAATGCTGGTCCAGTCTCTTCACGCCAAGAGCCATCTTCTACCGAACTGAGAAAGGCTTCCCACACGAAAAAGTCTTCATCAGCGTCGGCGTTCAAAAAATGGTTAACTCCCGTGCTGCAGGAGTCATGTTCACAATTAACCCCGTTACAGGCAACAGAGACGAAATCATAATCGAAGGCAACTTCGGCTTAGGCGAAACCGTGGTTTCAGGCGTCGTTAACCCTGACGACTTCGTAGTGGACAAGAACTCGATGTTGATAAAAGAACGTCGCATCTCACGCAAAACTATCAAGTATATACGTGACCCCAAAACAGGAAAAACAGTCCACCTAGGACATTCCTGAAGCTGAACAAAAAATAGTCTGTATAAGCGACCAAGAAATCAACAAGCTTACTGAACTTGCCAAACGCATAGAGAAGCATTACGGTAAACCCATGGATATTGAATGGGCAATCGACCAGGATCTATCTTTCCCTGAAAACATGATGCTGGTTCAGGCTCGTCCAGAAACCGTTTTCGGATCAAAAACAGCGGAAGCGACAAAAATGGAAGAAAACAAAGCTCAAGACCTAAAAGTTATTGTTCGAGGTATCTCAGCCGGAAGAAGAGGCTACGGCGTAGGTAAAGCAAAAATTGTCCTAAATCCTGAAGATGCCCACAAAGAAATGCACAAGGGTGACGTTCTCGTCACAGGCATGACTGACCCTGATTTTGTTCCCTTCATGAAGATGGCAAGCGCAATAGTTACGGATAAAGGCGGAATCACATCCCACGCCGCCATAGTCAGTCGAGAACTAAACATCCCGTGTGTCGTTGGTACCGAAAACGCGACGCAACTGATGAAGACGGGCCAAGAATACACTGTAGATTCAAGAAACGGAGTTATATACGAAGGCATTATGGCGCAAGCAGTTGCACCCACCGCAGCAAACAGTGGCGGTGCAGTATTGATGGCAGAGGCAGCTCCCGTAACAGCCACTAAGATTTACATGAACCTCGGAACCCCCGAGATGATTGAACAATACAAGAACTTGCCCTTCGAGGGCATCGGGCTTATGCGTACCGAATTCATTTTAGCCAGCGCAATCGGACAACATCCAATGGCGTTTGTTGATGCAGGACAAAGCCAGCAATTCGTCGATAAACTCGCCGACGGCATAGCAACCGTTGCAAGGGTAATCCAACCTAAACCAGTTGTGGTGCGTTTAAGCGACTTTAAAACTAACGAGTACCGAGGCTTAAAAGGCGGCGAAAAATATGAAATCATCGAAGAAAACCCCATGTTAGGTTGGAGAGGATGTAGCCGCTACATAAGCAAATGGTACGATAAAGCTTTCCGTCTGGAATGCCAAGCCATTCTAAAATGCCGCAAGGAATGGGCGCTTAAAAATGTCTACGTTATGCTACCCATGGTAAGAACCCTCTGGGAAGCCAAAGCAGTCCTACAAATTATGAAAGAAGAAGGTTTAGAACGCAACAAAGACTTTAAAGTCTGGTTCATGGCAGAAACACCGTCTATCGGAATTATGGCTGACGAATTTAGCAAACTAGTCGACGGCTTCAGCATCGGCTCAAATGATATGACGCAGGGAGTATTGATGATTGATCGCGACTCCGAGCGTTTAGGGCAAATGGGGTACTTTGACGAACGCGACCCAGCAGTTAAACGCATAATCGCTCACCTAATCAAAGCTGCCCACGAAAACGGTTGTTCTGTTAGCATCTGCGGCGAAGGGCCATCCAATCTGCCAGATTTCGCAGAATTCCTTGTCCGCGTTGGGATCGATAGTATATCTGTAAACAACGACGCCGTTGTCCAGACACGCAAACATGTGGCTAGTGTTGAACAAAAAATTATCCTAGAGCGGTTGGCTGAGCAAGCCGCTTTAGCCCGTGGGCAACCTCTCAAGAAGCCGATTCAAGACTGGGAATGGCAACTCTAAGCGCAAGATCGCATAGCCCCAAATCTTATTTTCCTTTAATTCCTTATACTTGTTGATGTGAGAGTAGGGTATGAAAGGGTTTGATTTTGAGGAGCAGAGAATAAAGCAGAAAATCCTCAAACTTGGCGCCAAACGTGTTTTGCTCCAGATGCCCCAGGGACTAAAACCCCAAGCAACCGTCATAGCCAAAACCGTAGAGGCATGCGGTGCAGTAGCAGTTATTTCAGCCGACCCTTGCTACGGTGCATGTGATGTAGCTGTTAGTGATGCGGAAGGTTTGGGCGCGGATTTGATTGTTCATTTTGGGCATTCCAAGATGGTCAGGCAGTCGCGGATTCCAACTTTGTATGTGGAAGCGAGGGCAAATGTTTCAGTCGACACGGCAGTAGTTCAAGCAATTCCTTTTCTGAATGGCTACGCCCGAGTTGGTTTAGCTACGTCAGTTCAGCATATAGAGACATTAAAGCAAGTGGAACAAATCCTTACAGGAGCTGGTAAAACGGTCCTAATTGGGAACGCCGGTCAGCTGGAATATGCGGGGCAAGTCATTGGCTGCAACTACAGCAACGCCAAAACAATAGCTGACCTGGTTGACGCATTCCTCTTTATCGGCGGCGGAATGTTCCATGCACTCGGCATCACTTTAGGCACATCAAAGCCAACCATAATAGCTGACCCCTACGACAACAGGGCATACTCAATCACTGACCAAGCCCAGCGGCTCCTTAAGCAACGATTCGCAAGCATCCAAGAAGCTGCAAACGCCAAAACCTTCGGCATCCTAGTTGGGTTAAAGCCAGGGCAAAAACACCTTGACAGTGCGCTTAGGGTTAAAGCGTTGGCGGAAAAGAATGGGCGAGAAGCGTTTGTTTTGGCAGGCAGAGAACTCACTCCTGAAACGCTATTAGAGTTTCCAAGTATCGATGCTTATGTAAACACGGCTTGCCCACGAATATCGCTTGACACACCTGGAAAATTCCCGAAACCTATCTTGACAGTTAACGAGTTTATGGTGGTATGCGGCGAGGATTCATGGGAGAACATGCTCAAAAAAGGCTTATTCGAAAACTAGATCTCGAACGGTTCCTATCAACTGTAAAGTCGCAACCTACCCCCAAAGCCCATCTGGAACAATATACGACCTCTGAGCAGATAGCCGCCAACATGCTCTACCTCGCTGCTTATTCAAACGGCGACATAGTTGGCAAGTCGGTACTGGACCTGGGTTGCGGAACAGGTAGGCTCGCTTTGGGCGCATGTTTTGTCGGCGCGAACGAAGTGGTAGGCGTTGATGTCGACTCGTTAGCCATTAAGACTGCCCATGAAAACTCGCGCAATGCGGGTTTAGTGGATTGTGTACAATGGATTAACGCTGATATTGGCTCGGTTGTTGGGTGTTTTGATACTGTTTTGATGAACCCGCCATTTGGGGTTCAGACCCGTGAAGCAGACCGCGCGTTCTTGGTCAAAGCCCTTGATGTTGGCAATGCGATTTATTCGCTTCACAACCATCCAGAAGTTGACCAACGCTTAATTGGGCAGCTTAAAGGCAGCGGCGGGTTTTTGCAGGTGCAGCCTTCCCCGTTTCTGCAACGGTTCATAGAAAAAAACGGCGGCCTAGTCGTTGGGGTCTATGCTATGCTCATGACGATTCCCCGCATGTTTGATTTTCACAGAAAACTAAAGTATGATTTTGTCATTGACTTATATATAATCCAAAAGAAATCTTAAGCAACTCCTGAAAAATTGTATTATTGTTTATTAATCAAAAGGTTTATTGAGCAGAATGGAAACTAAGCATATGCATTTATCAAAATCAAGCTTACTTTAAAGTAAAGGGAACTATCATGAGTCTAAAATCTCCAGAAGAAAAAAGCGGTCATTTAGTGTTGCCTGGCGAACGCTTGGGCGTTATTGAAGAATTTATTCCCGACGCGGGAACTTTCGTTAAAGACGGCGTTATCTACTCAAAAATAATTGGTCGTTCACTCGTTGATTTACAGAACAGAAAAGTTTCGGTCTACCCAGTTGTCAAAGGCGTAGTTGTGCCAAAAGTCTCTACAGTAGTCATCGGACAAATTGGGAACGCTCAATCAGACAACGTTTTGGTTAAAATATTCAGAATTGGAAACAAAAAACTCTCAGGCAACTTCGGCGGTATCCTTCACGTTTCAGACGTCTCCGACAGATACGTTGACCAAATAAGTGACGTATGCAAGCCAGGCGACATCATCAAAGCCAAAGTCATCAGCGAAAAAAACCAAGTCTTCCATCTGTCAATGAACGACAAAGGCTTGGGCGTAGTTTATGGCTTCTGTTCGCGATGCGGAGCCCTGCTTGAGCAGCAAGGCTACGACCTAAAATGTCCAAAAGACGGTAATGTCGAAAGACGAAAAATAGCTCCGGATTACGGCAAAGAACATCTCTAAAAAGGCGAAAAAGCATGAAGATCAAAGTGTTAAAGAAATCAGAAAATGAGCTAAAGATAGAAATCGAAGGATCAAGCCACGGACTCTGTAACCTTTTAGCCAAGCGACTTTTAGAAGATAAAAAAGTAGAGTTTGCAGGCTACGATGTGCCTCATCCTTTAGCTTCAAGCCCAATCATCTATCTTAGAATGAAAAGCGACAACAAGCCCGAGGAAGCATTAATTGAGGCTACTAAGAAAGTTCGGGAAGCAAATGACGCATTTGGTAAAGAACTATCCCGAGTCCTTAAAGCCTAAAAACTGCTTTTTTTCAGTTCCTTTCTATTCTATATATTCGTGAATCTACTTAAAAGATGCTTTTGGGGATACTTTCTATTTAAACTCCTATTTCTTATTTGTACTAAGGGAAGAGTTTGAGCTGTCCAAAAAAGTTTCGAACAATAAAACCTGAAATCAGAGTTCTGGGGATTGATGATGGACAATTTATTCCACATACCCACGGCACTGCTATCACTGTAGGCATTGTCTTCCGAGGAGGCTACTCCATCGATGGAGTAATGCATACAAACATCACGATTGACGGCTTGGACGCCACAGAAAAGTTCTCTTCAATGATTAACACTTCACCTCACCACAGGCAACTGCGTTTAGTAATGTTGAATGGGATAACATTTGCTGGCTTTAACATCGTTGATATCAACAGGTTGTATACCGCAACTGGGCTTCCTGTTTTATCGTTGACTCATGAGAAGCCAGATTTGGAAGCGGTTCATGAAGCGCTCAAAAACTTGCCCAATTCCGAGGAGCGTTGGAGACTGATTGTTGAGGCCGGGGAAATATACGAAATTTTCAATAATGGGGCTAAGGTTTACCTGACGTTAGCTGGAATTTCTCTTGCGGATGCCCAAAAAATCATCCGATTAACCTCTACAAGGGGTTGTTTGCCTGAACCGTTGCGGGTTGCTCACCTTGTCGCTTCTGGAATTAGCCCTTAAAAGAGGTAACCTAGAAAAAGTTTAAAAGGTACCATGCTAAGGGAATCCCAAAACGTTTGGAGTAACGGACTATGGAATTCTGCCCAAAATGCGGTTCACGACTTGAGCCAAAGAAATCTAAAGCCGGAAAAGAAGCAACCTTAATTCTTGCCTGCCCTAAATGCGGCTATAAGAAGCCGGAAACAGACCAAAAGGTCGAGTCTAAAGTGGCGCCCAAAGTCATTCAGCATAATCCCCAACAGTTTGTAGCAGTTATCGGCAAAGAGGAACAGAAGCTGAGTACTTTGCCGACGGTTCGTATCGAGTGCCCAAGATGCGGTAACAATACAGCTTATGTTTGGCAGGTCCAGACACGTGGGGCAGATGAATCTTCAACTCAGTTTCTGCGTTGCACCAAATGCAATTACACCTATAGAGAATACAGCTAAACGTTTCTCTTTTTCTCTTGTTTTGCTCTCTACCCGCTAAACGGAGTTTTGCTTAGTTGGGCACATTGTTTTTAAATTGACAATACATGGTTAAGTTATGTACGGCATGAAGAAGCTCTCTTTACCCCAAAAAGACCATACAACCATGTTCCTTAAAATCTTGCCGCTCATCGCCTTCACGGTTCCTTTGGTGCTGCTGTTCATTCTAAACCCACTGGATCCGTACCTCAACATTTCCGCACAAGATTCTTTCCAGTCAATGTGGAAAGGACGAACATTCCAGTTATTCTTCATCTGGCTAGTAGCCCTCGAGTTTATTCTAAGCTGGGAAAACATTAAACTAAAAATAACCCGAGAGCAAAAAACAAGAGTTGTTGCTTACGGTTTAGTTTTGCTACTTCCGACGTTGTTTACTGTTTCTGAATATTATTTAGGTTTGAATGGTGCCATTGCAAACCTGTCCGCACAGAGTGGCGTTGCCTTTTCGGGTTCCATGCCTCTTGCCATTGAATACCTTGTCTTCTCGCTCCTGTTTTGCTTGACTGTTATTCTGTCTTTTGGGAAGAAAGGATTGACGGGTTTTGCCTTGCCCGCCCTGTTTGTAGGGTTAGTTGGTTTTCTCTACACTGTCGATAACGTTTTTCCTTATGGGCAGTTCACGCCGTTTCAACTGTTGGTTCCAACCACTGCTTCTCTTGCCGCGGGCGTTTTGGGTTTGATGGGGTACACCGTTGTATCGGGCACTGAGTTTGGTACCGGGATGCCGACTCTGCAGGTTACGGGTTCATTGGGAACGGCAAAGTTTGCGGTCGCATGGCCCTGCGCGGGGATTGAGAGTCTGCTTATCTTCACAGCTGTGGCTTTGTTGTTTTTGAAGCGGATGAACATTTCCTGGAAAGCAAAACTAGGCTTCTTTGCCTTCGGCGCTGCAGTGACTTACTTCATTAACGTCTTAAGAATCGCAAATCTCTTCATCCTTGGAACCCAATATGGAGTAGAATCAAGTCAGGTACAGTCATTCCACTTCTATCTTGGACCGCTCTATGCAATGGCATGGATTATTTCTTATCCGATGATTATTCTTGCAAGCCAGGGCTTATGGGGAAAAATCAGAAACAGAAAAGCTACGAAACCTCAACAAGTACAGCTAAGCCCTGTTTAACCAGTATCTGAGCGTTCTGGGGCGGCAGAGAAGCAACATCCTCCGCCACAAAGGGACCGTATGACTTCATATCTGCGCCCATGATAGATGGTATACTCTTTAAGAACCGAATAGTTGACCGTTTGGGGACTGGGGATGTATCGGTTTTTACAATAACTTTTATTGGGGCTTTGTCTGACTCCGCTATTTGGGTGATTTGCCCCTGCATCAGGTCGTCGGCGAATTTGTGGTAAGTCTTGGTGAAGTCGGCAAACAGCTCAACCATCCGAGCTTCTTCAACTGTCAGCAGTTCAACTGGTGCCTTTAGGCTTTTTGTTACTGTTTTGATTAGTTTTCGGTATCTTATCTCAAGCAGTTCCTTTAGCATCCGCTCCACGTTAGCTGACTCATGCAAAAGCAGATTCATCTTGATGGATTTTTTGTCAAGAACCTTGTCTTCATCTTTTATGCGCCGTAAGTAATCTCCGATCTTGATAAAGAAGTCAGGCGGCAGGGCTCCAAGTGAAGGGTCGTCGATTTCTCTTTGCCAAGCCGCATAGAGTTGATTGTACATTACTTTGCCACCTCAGCTCTTCTCTTACAGATAAGAATAATAGCTGCAGCAATCGGCAACTCAACAGTCTGATTCTTATATGGACCCAACGTTTCCCCACTCAACTTGAATTCTGGCGCATCAAACACCAACACTTTGGCTTTGCCCTTTTTAAAAGCTACCGCTCCCGTAAAGGGGTCAAAGTCCTGCAGGTTTTTGGCAGGGAACTCTACTTTTTTAAGTCCTGTTTTGCCATGCAATGTGCCGTTCATGCGGATTAGGCGGTGGATGTCGGTGGTGACGACAGTGTCGATCTTTGAGGATTGGTTTTCCCGGATATGCTCGGCAAGTTTTAGCCAGGTTTGAACGCTTACGCCATTGATGCTTTCCCACCTGCCCTCGTTTATGGCTCGTTTAACGATTATGTCTTTGTTGTCGAGAAGTGCTTTGTTCTTTAAGCCGACGGTTCTGAGGTCATCTTTTGTGGCGTTTAAAAGAAAATACTGCATCCCGCTCTTTAGGCGCTTGTTCCAGCCGAAGTTGTGCAAACTGAACTTTTTAGTCGAGGAACGTTTTCCACTTTTCTCTCTGGCTTCCTTATTGAGGATATTAATGCCCAGTCCCGTGACATAGTCGACGATTTCTTTTCGTGCCATCGCATCTAGCGACCTTACAGCTTCAGTTTCAACGTGCACATGATATCCTCGGTGCCCAGAAAAGTAGACATGCAATTCATCTTGGGAAAACCCAAAATCGTTCTCCAGCATGTCGAGAAGCTTGGCGGTTTCGTCACGGGCAGATTGAATACACAAATCGCAGGCCCAAATTTTGGTTTCAAACTTTGTTGTTTCACAGCATGGGCAGACTTCTGGGGTTATTCCTTTTCCTTCGAAACCACATTTTACACATCTAAATTCGTCGTGGATTTTATTGCATGTGGTTGGAATGTGATCGGCGTCTATATCAAAAACCAGGTCGGAGCCTATCCAGCCTTTTTTATCCATGTCAAAGTCTGGATTTTCATAATAGGCGCAGCTATGGTAAACGTCAGAGGGTACGGTTTCGGCAAGGGTTGCTCTTAAGCTGGTCATGCTGCTGAACCTTCTGTGGCGCACCATGAATCGTTCCTTGAACATGAGATAGCCGAATTCACGCTGCTCAGGCGTGGAAATAGCAGGAATCACTGTGGAGAGGTCTTGGTAGTACTCAGTGAATTTTTGGTAAACGAATTCTCGAGAAGCCTCCATACCCTACCCTCTACTTGACACTGTAATACTCTATTGTCTTAAATTTAACCTATACCGAAAAAAATCGTATTACCCATCGCACTATATTTTAGGTATTATTTGGAAGGAACTAAAAAATTGAATGGGATTACCGCTGAAGCAGAGCATTACGATCATGAAGATCAGCCAGAGGACGGTAACCTCTAACTCTTTTTTGGGTTGAGGAATCAGTGCATAGACAAAAATGTATGGTATATACCAATATTGGAAGTACGGCATTATAAAACTGGGTAAAAGCAGAAAAATCGCTGATAAGGAAAGGAAGCTGTTCTTGTTGAGCATGTAAGCTGCATAAATCAATGTGATTGCAAGGGTTATCAAAATACCCGCGGCTTGATAGTTCCAGGCGAATTTAGAGTGAGGCGCGAAAGCGTTGATGGAGTTCATGACCAACTCCGTTCTAGTTTGTATCATGAAAGGTGCACTCAAGTAAGCCGTAAACCCACTAATCCCCAACAGCATTATTCCTAAAATAACCGCTTTGTTTCGGATGAAGCTTCCAAGATTGTTTTTTTCAAGCACTTTTAGTAAACCAACGATAATGAGCGGCAAAAGAAAAATGCCCGCTTGGTACTTGAAAAAGATAGAAACTCCAATAAGCAAAATGAAGTAGTCGTAGCGTTCACTCAAAAACATAGTTACCGCGAGCAAAGCAAAGAGAAATGCCACTGAATCATACATGCCGCCGGCGGCGTACAGTACCAGTGAAACATAGATTATATAGAGTCCAGCTATTTTCCAGAATAAATGCGAATTTTTCTTAAGATAAACACTAAGGAAGAAGTAGAGACAAATGTGGGCGAAGAATAGAAAAAGGGCTATTTCAAGTTTGTAAACTAAAACGGGATCTAAACCGTTCTGAAGCATGGTGCCAAATGGCAAAAAGAGCAAAATGCTGCCCAGTGGGTACAGATGTGGCATTTCGGGCCATGTTACAAACATATAGTGTGCGTTGTCTTGGCTTGCCAGCGTTCCTAAAGGTTGGCTAAACACTGATAAGCCATCTTTGAGAAACAGGGTGGAAACATAACTGTCTCTGACGTGGTCGGTGTACCAATTATTAAATGTCGCGAGGGGATTGGTATTTACTGATAAAAGAATGAGCCAAAGAACCAGGGATAACAAGAGAAGAGCTAACAGTCGGTTGCGGAAATTTTTGGTAGGAGATATTGAAGATGGCATTTCTTCCAATTTTTTTGTGAGCTTGGGATAGGCCCATCTTAATAGGATAATCAGAGCGGACCCTAAACTTAGTAGGAACATGATTTTTGCTGAAGGAGCAAGCCAGGAGAATGGGTGGATGACTTGTGGTTTTTCAACTGTTGCTAGAAGGTGGACCCAACTTGCGTTTGATGCATTAGAGTAGAGAATTACTTCGTCATAATTCGGACCTGCAATGAAGGAGTAGGTAATGTTTTGGTCTATTGAGTTTGAGTAGATCGTGGAGTTGGAGTTTACGATGGAAAAGTTTTTCATGAAGAAAGTTGGGCAATCAATTGTAACTGTGATGTTTTCTCCGCCTTGGAAAGCGCCTATGCCCTGTCTATACATTTCGTTTTGGCTTAGTCTAACAGAGTAGTCTATAACTGTGTTTTTTTGGTTGTTGTCCGTGACCAAGGGAAACAGGCTTGTCACCGATAGAACGATGCTTAGTACTAAAAACACTAAAGCGGCTAAAAGAAGTATTTTAGCCAAGCTATGCCTCTTCGTCAAACTGCCCCCTTCATGGATAACAACTGAAGGTATTATCTTCTTCTATAAAAACAAAAAATGGTTAACCCTGTAGCATTACGAGCGCCAGATTGCCTTCATAGTATACGAAAGGTAGCTTTTCACTTCGATCCATGAAAGCTTGGATTTTCCCCGTTTTCTGTTAACAAATAGAATAGGTGTTTCCTTCATGTTGAAATGTTTTAGCGATGCTTGCCTTATGGTTTCAATTTGGATTTCATAGGTGTGGCTATGCAGGCTGGTTATGGCTTCTTTTAGGAATGCTGTGGAGTAACAGCGGAATCCGCTAGTGCAATCCTTCAGTTTTAAGCCGAGAGATGCCCTGGCGATAAAGTTGGCTGACTTGCTGATTACTTTTCTTGAAAAGGGCCACCCTGAGATTTTGCCGCCCTTGACGTATCTACTGCCGATGACGATTGCACAGTCGCATTCAGTCATTGCTGCCAAAAGCTGAGGAATATCCTGTGGACAATGGGAGTAGTCGGCATCCATAGTGAAGACGTACTTCGGGGTTTTTTCGGCTGACAGAAAGATTTTGAAGCCATCAGTTATAGCTGTACCCAACCCTGCCTTTTTTGGTCTAACATAAAGCATGACATTGGGGTATTGGCTCTGTTTTTGCTTTACGATTTCGGCGGTTCCGTCGGGGCTGGAATCATCGATAACAAGAATCGACGCATTTATCTTTAGGTTTTCAATGTCGTCGATTAGTTTCGCGATATTTTCGGCTTCTCCATAAGTTGGAAGAATAACGCCGACTTCCGAGCCTGTCATGGAGTTACCAATTAATTGATAAGACATAAAAAATTTTGCCATCCTTACAAGAGTTTAATGACCTAATAAATCTTAGCAAGTCACTCCGCCTTAGTCAGCGTCTTTTGCTTTCTCTTATAGTACTGTAACGGATGATAGATCCAACGGCATAGCTCATCCCTGTTCTTACATACACTATGAGTTTGCAAAACTGAGCATTGGGGGCACGTATACTTAGTTCCTGACCCGCGTTCACCTGCGATATGCTCGATTTGGTAGCGGGTTAAGCGTTCGTTGTAATCTGAGAAGGTTTTAAACATCTCATTTAACCCCTCAGGAGTCATTCCAATGTTCACTAGGAACGATGTTAGGGTGAAGCGTCCGATGTGGGAGAGATGATGAGCTTGGGCAGCATCTGCATAGAGCGCATTAATGCATGGTGGAAAAGCAGCTTGGACTACAACCTTGGGCATTTCCTCGATTTCTTGTCCCATTATTTCCTGCGACAGCTTCAATAATTCTTCAGCGATCAAAGTTATTTCTTGGGGAAGGTTTTTTATTTCTGGAACATCGAGCCTTTTCTCTACTCGATCCTTAACTTCCTCCTGAAGTAGGCGAACAACCTTGTCTTTATTTAAATAGACCATACCCTTATCCATGATTTGGTTAACAAGCTTCCATTCAGAACCATGCATGTGGGCAGCATTTTTCAAGTAAAAATTGAAGCCTAAACAAAAATCCTTGCCAACAATCCCCTCGCCAATGTCCCAATCAAAGTCTCGGGCAATAGCGGCAATTTTTCCTTTACTTTCACTAAGTAATTGCCCATGTGTTGTTTTTGCAACAGCCAAAGCGTATCTTTTTTTTATCCACGAATTCTTAGTCGCTATAACCAAAATTAGTGCTGCGGCAAAAGAGGAAATTTCCGCTCTTCTATCCCTGACTGCCTCTCCAGTATTAACTTCCAAGATTGCTTTTTCTACACGTTCTTGGGCACGGTCAAAAACTGGTTTTTCTGAAGACAATGTCCCAATAGTAAATTGAAGTTCTTCTATCTGTTTTGATGCTTGTTTTAAAAAAGGATATTTGGCAAAATCTTCAGAAGATAATGCCGATTCCATCTGCAATTGGAGTCATTACTCTGTTTCGATTCTTGGCGCCAAGAAGAAAGTTAACTTTCCCTCTTTTGTCTGCTGGAAGTCTATTCTCACGGGCATGTCGGATGAGAATTCAAGGGTTGCGATGTCTGAGGTTGCTGAAGCTGCTTTAATGATTTCAGAGAGATAGCTTAAGCTGAATGTTGCCTTAGCTTTCTCTTTAACTTCCAAATCGAGTAATGCGTCGTTGCCTTTCTGTAGAGTGATGGTTGCGCCCATTAAGTCGCCTGAAGCGCTTAGAGTTAATTTTTCTGGTTCAGCCTCGATTTTTACATGGTCGCTTACGAGCTGGGCGTCTTCGATTGCTTGGCTTAAGCCTTGGGTTGTGGTTTTGGCTTTGACGTTGAAGCTTATTTTTGGTGTGGGGACTTCTTCTTCGGAGGCTTCAAGTGTTGGCATCGTAAAGTTTCTGCTGTACTTGCCGGTTATCGTTACTAGTAATCGTCCTGTTTTGTCGTCAAGGGCAAGTTCAACGGCTTCTTCTTTGCCTGCACGTTTGAGGAGTTTTAGTAGTTCGCTTATGTTGAGGCAGATTTTTGTTGGCTCGGTGCAAACGAGTTCTTGGAAGATGGATTTTGGCCATTCAAAATCAATCATGGCAACGCGTGACGGGTCCATTGCGCGGAGTTTTAAGCCTTCAGGGTCAATTTTAAAGGTTGCCTCGTCAACTAGAATTGAGATGGCAGTTGCCATGTCTCTTAGGAGTTTTGCGTCAGACACTTTAAGCTTGAACATATAACTCTTCCTCGCTCTAATGCATACAGGTCAGTTATATTAGTTTATCATTACATTCTTTGTTTATAAATTTGCCCTAGTAAAACCCACAAACATGCGTTTTAAGCTAAAACAATATGCTTGCTTTTAGGTTGTGTGTTCTGTGGTGTTTAAGAGTCAGCGCTGAAGGTTTCAACACTGTTATTCAGGTGGTATATGGTATGTTGCGACTATCAGGTGATTTAGCATATGGTTTATTAGTCGAGAAGTCAGACTGTTCATGGCACAGCTTTGTAAAAAGCTGATATATAAAAATACAATAGGAGAAAAGAACAAAAATTGAAATCTAAAAATATAGTTGCAACTATGCTACTCTTCGTATTCGTAGCTTCAGTGATAACATCAATACCCTTGATAAACATAAATGCGCAAGCACAAACAACTCCAACACTGGTAACTTACCCAATCATCGACGCCATACCCAACCCAATAGGCGTTGGACAAGTAACACTACTTAAAACTGGAATTCTACAGCAAATTGCCGGTTGCTCTCAACGGTTGGACTGGCATAACAATAACCGTAACCAAACCAGACGGCACAACCCAAACACTTGGACCATTCAAAACAGACTCAACAGGATCAACCTTCACACAGTATACACCCGACCAAGTAGGAACATACATTCTAACGACAAACTTCCCAGAACAAACCAACCCAGTTACCTTCTATAACAATGAAGGAGGCAACACTATTGTCGCAGGTACTATTATGAAAGCAAGTACCGCAACAATGAACCTTACAGTACAGCAAGAACCCTTGGCATTCTACCCAGGTCACGCTCTTCCAACAGAATACTGGAGTCGTCCAATCGACCCACAGCTAAGAGAATGGTACTCCGTCTCAGGCAACTGGGTGACAAGACCAGACAACTCATTAGCACTCTACAACGATGATGCACCAGAAACCGCTCACGTACTATGGGCAAACCCAATAACCACTGGGGGCTTAATGGGTGGTCTATGGGGTGATGGACAGGTTCCATCAAGTGCTGAAGCAGGCGACGCATATGAAGGCAAATTCCCAGGCTCAGTAATACTCAACGGGACTACTACTACTACCAAAGAACAGCACTACCCGAAGAGAAACTGCACCAGCAATTCATTCAAGTTGACTTGCACACTGGCGAGGAATCAATGTTCAGAAACAACACCATTCTGTCATTTGGCCAAATCTTCTACTTCAACAGCTACAACTATGACGGTACATACTCATACATCTGGTCCATATCTGGCAGCACTTACACAGCCTACAGACCCATTCACTGGTAACCAACAGATGCAAATAACCAATGTCCCATCAGGTACACGATTCTTTGGACCAAGCGGCGAAATTCTGATCTTCCAAATCGATTATGCACGCGGCTGGATGGCACTCTGGAACTCAAACCGACTTGTGGACTACAGAATGCCGTTATTGGCACACCAGACTATGGTAGTTGGGGTAACACAGCTCCACGGAAACGCAGATCCCACAGCAACGCGACGGTTTAGGACCA
Organism: Candidatus Bathyarchaeota archaeon; assembly: GCA_963770845.1. GTDB lineage: Archaea > Thermoproteota > Bathyarchaeia > Bathyarchaeales > Bathycorpusculaceae > Bathycorpusculum. The sequence goes on from CAVYRC010000007.1 coordinate 250,683, forward strand.
TTTTTGAACGGCACTAACCCACGATAGCTACACATGGAACGTAACGATCCCACAGGCTTAGCAGCTCGAACCAGCGGAATAGGCGGAGCAGCACTAAAAATCTACGTAGAAGACAGAATAGTTGGCATGATGTTCAACCGAACCATATGGTCAACATCATGGTGCACTCGACATATCACCAGGGCATTAAGGAGCAGTCTATTCAACAAGAACTGGACACCACCAGCAGAATGGAACGACGGTTCAAACACTTTGGCCTATACACAAGCAACCAACTATGTTACAGACAGCACATATGGAAACGGCGTAATCGGAGTATGGGACAAAGAGCTAACGAACACACTATGGATTTAGCGTACATACCGGGACTACCTCTGGGCAACACAGACTCTGAAATCTACTTAGATGCTTACGGCTGGGGCAACGCAGAGCACACCTGGTACTTTGCATACGGCAAACTCTACTCAGTCGGCGTTGGCGGATACTCTATGCCTATGACCTGTCAACGGGCAAAACTGATTGGACATACACCTTGACTGATCCATACAAGGAACCAGTAACCGGCGAAAACTGGTGGGGCTGGATTGACCTTATAGCTGACGGCAAAATCTACATCGGCACACTCGAACACTCAGCTGAACAGCCCAGTACCACGCGGCGCACCATACGCATGCGTTAACGCAACCGACGGAAGTGAAATCTGGCGCGTAAACGGCATGTTCCGTGAGACCCGTTGGGGTGGCAACGGAATCATCGGCGACAGCATCATAGCTACAATGGACACATACGACCAACAAGTCTGGGCAATCGGCAAAGGTCCAACTGCAATTACTGCTTCTGCACCTGACGTCTCAGTTGACTCCGGCACGGCAGTGATAATAAAAGGCACCATAACTGACGCATCTCCAGGTCTGAAGGACACCTCTATGGTAGCACGGTTCCCCAATGGCGTTGCAGCAGTCTCTGACGCAAGCCAAAGTGCATGGATGCTCTACGTTTGGAAACAATTCGAGGCTCCAAACAACGCAACAGGCGTTCCTCTAACAGTCTCCGTCGTAGACTCTAACGGCAACTACAGAACCATCGGAACAACAACAAGTGACTCTCTGGGATCATACAGCTTTAGCTGGGTACCAGACATCGCAGGCAAATACTCAGTATACGTAACCTTCGCTGGATCAAATGCATACTACGGCTCAACAGCAGCGAATTCCTTCGTCGTTAACGAGGCACATCCAACCGAAGCACCAACAGCAACTCCAACACAATCAGCAGCAGACCTATACTTCGTACCAGCAGTCGCTGGCCTGTTAGTTGCAATCATCGTTATTGGCTTGGTATTAGCGCTATTGATAATGAAAAAACGGGCATAAACTCAAACCCCTATTTTCTTTTTTTGTTTACAATCTGTTTTCTCAAAATTCAAGCTATAGATTGTACTAATTTTCAGTTAACGCTAGGCTATAGCGAAAGGTATTTTGATTTTTTCGAAAACGGTTTGAACCTTTTCAATTATTAAAATGCTACTTAGCAGCCGTCAACTTGAACCCAACAAAGAACTAAAAAACGCTATGCCTCTCAGTCTGTTGGTTGTTTTTGTACTTAAGGGGTCTTTAGCAACAATTTCTATTAAAAAAACGTTGCCAACGCGTTAGAGGCTGTTGGTTTTCGCTTTAAAAGTCATAAAGTATAAGAATGTGTATGTTTCTTTTATGCAAAGCTGGTTGAAATCGTGAACGTTCCCAAAGAAGTAAAGACTTACTGTCCAAAATGTAAAGTTCATCAGATTCATGCTGTAACTCTCTACAAACCTGGAAAACGCCGCGCCTTAGCTCATGGTGAACGACACCACGCACGCGAGAAAGAAGGTTACGGTGGCCAAAAATATGCGTTGCAACATGAATTCGCCAAAACAACCAAAAAACAAACTTTGCGCCTAAAATGCAAAGTTTGCAATTACATGCGTCACAAAGACGGCATCCGCCTAAGAAAACTAGCTATACAATAAAATTAACGGAGTAAAAAATATGTCTGACTGGAACAAACTTATTCCAAAACCAAGAAGCGTTTTCCTAAGAGTTAAATGCCAAAAATGTAGCAACGAACAACTCATCTTTAGCAACGCCGTCAACAAGATAGTCTGTAACGTATGCGGAGAAACCCTAGCTGAACCTTCAGGTGGAAGAGCAAAGATCAACGGTGACGTTCAAGCAGTTCTCGAGTAAGAGATGAATTCCCAAATAGCTGAGCGCAAGTTAAAGCAGCAACCGCGACTTGGCAGTTTTAGAAGGGACAAATGATTGGTTTGGCAACTACGCAAATGCGTAAAATGCGAAAAATACACGTTGAATAAAACTAGTTGTCCCTACTGTGGTGGACCCGTCAGAATTCCACATCCGCCCAAATTTTCCCCAGACGATAAATACCTAAAGTACCGAATGGCTATGAAAAGGAGCGCCGAAACCCAATGAAAGAAACTTACATCAAAGAATTCACTGAAATCCAACCCAACAACCCCATCCTCATCGAAGGGTTACCCGGATTAGGTCTCGTAGGAAAAATTGCTCTGCGCTACCTAATTAAACAGTTAAAAGCCAAAAAAATCGCTTACCTCTACTCACCGCACTTTCCATACTTCGTTTTGGTTAACAAAAAAGGCAACGTACGGCTTCTGCGCGGAGCCTTCTATTACTATCAAAACCCCAAAGGAAACGACATAATTCTCTTCACCGGCGACAGTCAAAGTCAAACCATAGAAGGGCAATATGAAATCGCCGACCGCATGCTGGACTTCAGCGAAAAACACGGCGTTAAGACAATCGCAACCATAGGCGGCTACCGTATGGAATCCAAAGAAAAACCCAAAGTCTTCATAGCCGCAACCAGCCAAGACCTCTTACAAAAGGCAATCAAGTCAGGTGCATCATTAAGCACCTCGGGAAGCCCAATCGTGGGCACCGCAGGATTAATTCTTGGCTTGGCCAAATTCAAGAAAATCGACGCTATTTGCTTGTTAGGTGAAACACGTGGTTATCTGCCTGACCCTTTGGCTGCCAAAAGCGTTCTGGAAGTGCTGAAGTCAACCTTTAACTTTGACTTGGACCTTGCTGGCTTAAACGAGGAAATAGCTAAAGCAGAAACCATGGTGACACGCCTACAGCAAATAGAGGAAAAACGGGCGGTGCAAGCTGAAGAAACCCGAAAGCAGGAAGACAAAAAAACCACCTACATCTCTTAGACAACATCTTTCTTTATCACTTCAACAGTTTTCATAGCGGCTGTGCCATCCCCAAAAGGCGACACAGGAGGCAATTTTTCCTTTTCCTCAAACGCCTCGTGCATGGCAGCTAAAATACTATTTCTATCGGTTCCAACCAACTTGGCAAAACCTGCGTCGACCGCTTCCTGCCTCTCCGTAGACAAACGAATCACCAGAACCCGTTTTCGTACGCCTGGCGCTGTTGCCTCCTCCTGTATTCCTCCAGAATCCGTCATGATTAGACTACAGTTTTTCATCAGAACAAGAAAGTCTAAGTACCCTAGCGGCGGAAGAATCAGTAAATTCTCAATTTTTTCCATTAACGGCATTAAGCCATTTTCTTGGAGTCGTTTTCTTGTTCTTGGATGCATGGGGTAAACAACGGGAAGCGGCGAATTCAAGAGAACCTCCCTTAACACTTCAAGAAATCCCACATCATCGACGTTTTCGGCACGGTGTACAGTTGCCAAAATGAAGGTTTCATATGGGATTCTTTCTAAGATGGTTGACTTTCTTTTCTGCAATGGGCAGGTGCTGAGTTACCGCGTCTAAGGCAGTGTTTCCTGTAAGGTAGATTTTACCCCAGATATTTTCTTTCAGAAGATTAGCTTTTGCGTTTTCTGTCGGCGTAAACAAGTAGTTCGATATGTGGTCGGTTAAACGTCGATTGTGTTCTTCGGGCATTCGTAGGTCAAAACTTCTCAAACCAGCCTCAACATGGCCAATTGGAACATAATTTTTGTTTGCTGCCAGCGCCGCCGCCAACACGCTATTTGTGTCACCTTCAACCAAAACGATTGATGGTTCAACTCTCGCCAGTAGCTTGTCCATCTTAGCCATCATCTCAGCTGTCTGTGTCCCAGGCGAAGAAGCATCAATTTTCAGCAAGAAGTCAGGTTGAGCCAATTCAAGTTCTTCAATAAACTGCTGGGACATGTTATGGTCGTAGTGTTGACCACAATGAACAAACATAAAGGGAAGTTTGGCTTGGTTTAGAGCTCGAATTACAGGTGCCATCTTGATTATTTCAGGTCTGGTTCCTGCAACCACAACAACTGGCTTCAATCACTAATCAACGCCTAAGTCTTCTTTAGGCATCCTTCCCGCGGCTCATAGATTGTTCCTTCCCGCAGCAGCTGCCCAATCATGCGTTCAACTTCGCCCCTTGGAATCTTATGCTTGGTCTCCAATTCGTTAACTAGAGCGTCCTTCTCCACGATGCCCGTTATCTTCTCCATATCCATAAGCGTCGACAACACGATGCTTAATCTGTCACGGATGCTCTTTGGTCGACCAGTCATGATCAGGTCAATGTCCACTTTGTAGCTGGACATGTCTATTCCCACTTCCTCCAGCGACCGCTTCATAATTGCTATGGCAGCGTCTGCATCTGCCGCCGTAACTTCCTTGCGCAATGCAACTCGTGCTCTAGCTTCTGCAACACGAACCAAAGATTCCAGTTGACGCGCAGTAATTGCAACGGGTGAACCTTCGGTTTCGCTTGCGGAACGCATCGCTAAGTAAAAGTCGCTGAGGCGGTTTAATGCATCCATGCTAAGTTCTGGTTGGATGCTCTTGGCAAAACTGACATATTTGCGCAGTAGTTCAGCGTCGACTTGTGCTTCAACAGGGCTTACTCCTCTTCTATGGATCTCCAGTATGTGCCGGGACATTTTGCTGTCGGACTCTTTATTTGGTACGTCTCGGAGGACGAAAATTAGGTCGAAACGTGAAAGGATGGTTACTGGTAGGGAAATGTTTTCTGCAACGGTTCGGTTGGGTTCATACCTGCCCAACGATGGGTTCGCCGCGGCAAGGACCGCGGTTCTCGCGTTTAATGTGGCGACGATGCCGCCTTTTGCAACTGAAACCGTATGCTGCTCCATGGCTTCGTGTATTGCAACTCGGTCTTCGGGACGCATCTTATCCATTTCATCGATGCATGCAATGCCCTTGTCTGCGAGGACCAGTGCGCCTGCTTCAAGACTCATGCTTCCACCTTTCTCTCGAACAACAGCAGCGGTTAAACCTGCTGCGGTCGTACCTCTGCCTGAAGTGTAGAGTCCTCTTGGTGCTATTCTTGCAACGTACTGCAGTAGCTGCGATTTGGCGGTTCCTGGGTCACCAATTAACAGAGCGTTCATCTCGCCTCTCACGTTCACGTCTGGTAGGCTTTTTGAAACGCCACCGAAGAGCAAGTACATTATTGCTTCCTTAATATGCTCTAAGCCAAAGATTGAGGGTGCGATGGATGTCATGATTTTTCGATGAACTTCCGGGTCTTTAGATAATGCAACCATTTTTGCTTCTTCTTCAGGTGTGGGCGGCGAGGTTTCTGGTTCTTTGCCTAAAACTTCTATGGAATTTGCGTCCAGTTGAAGAATGAATGTGCGGAGCTTTCCCATACCCATCAGTGAAGGTGCAAAAGCGCGAACTGTGCCAACAATAGAAACGTGATCTCCTGGCCTTGCTACATCAACTATTTCGTCGCCTACAAGCTTCACGGCTAATACGCGGGGAAGCTGTCCGGGAGGCAAATCCTCAGGTTTTTCTTGCAACCTTAGATCTTGTGAATCGATGAATGTAGATTCTTCTTGACTAAACTCGAAGGGTCCATCCCTGCCACAGTCTGGAGCAACACAAACCGATGGCGCCTTCAAAAACTGCCCAGTCTGCTCAACTTGATTCATGGTGCCGCACCGTTTGCATTTGAAAGCTCCTAACTGAACCATCGGCCGCACAGGTGTTGCTCGCACAACGATACCTTCAATCATGACCAGTTTGCTCATTTGTCTAGAGCCAAGCTTTCGAAGCACCTCTTTGCCCAGAAGCTTAACGATTCTAACAATGACCTTCTCTACTTTCTCCGCGTACTCCGCATCTTCAATGCGAAGCTGTTCGTACGCTCCTTTGCCTGCGTGCTGCAGATATTCTTCAGGCCTGTTGAGCAATAGTTCCGAGAGTGCCTGATCGAACCCATAGAGTTCCTCAAAATCAATTGTTAATGATCCTTTTCCTGTGATTGCTAACTGGGCAATTCTTTGGCGGTACTTTTCCTTCTTGAAGAATTCTTGAAAACGCTGCTGGGGATCTATGGTTTCGAGTTTAGCCATCTTACTTTTCTCCCACGCTTTCTAAAATCCTGGTTTTCCATTCAGAGATAATTTTGACTAGTTGCTCGTAGACGAGTCTTTCTTCACTTGTGAATTTCTTTAGAACCTGGTCGCTTTGGGCTGGAGCGGCGGATATGGCAACTATTTTTTTTAGCCTAGAGTTTACGATGTCGCGTGCTAGTTGTCTTGCGCGGTCGTATTCCTGGAATTTAATCGAGTCGGGCTGCTTTGAGGTTTGGTCTTTTAGGTCTGCAACGAACCTGCGTAGCTTGGGGTAAAAGTCTCCTGGTAACTCTGAGATTTGCCCTGGAATCTGCACACCTTCCTTCCACTGTACCTTAAACAGCTTGGTGGCATCAAGGGTGTCATCTTCCCGGAAATGTACAATTCCATTTGCGGCGAGTTCTTTAGCTACCCAAAAATATACTTCGTACTCGTTTCCTTCGTCGAAAGGACCAACAGTTAAGCCTGCAAGCTTGATTTCTGGGCAATTGCGGTTCGCTACGATTTTAACCATAGAGTTCTCGTAGCAAAAATCCAGTGTGCATATTTTCGATGCCAATCCCAGTTTCCCTCTCAATCTGTTTGCCCTTAACGGGATTCAACACATATGGCGAAAGGGGTTTTAAGGGTTTGCACTAGAATTAGTCGTCTATTTAAGATCAGAATTTAAGGTGATTTTGGCTCTTGTATTGTTTCTTTGTGTGTGGGTGTGGGGCTATAAGATTGCACACTACACTGTGGGCTTGGGTTTGTTTGCTTTTTTGGTTTGGGTTGTTTTCTTCTGTTGTGGTTTGAGTGTGGGAAGAGGGTTTCCCCCACACAGTTATCATGGATTCTATGTTGAGCAGTGTGGGTGTGAGTGTGGGGTATTGTTTTTGTGTCGATGGGTTTTTTGTTTGCACAGTTCTTGTTTTTTGGGTCTTTAGGCGATTGCTTGAGTGATATTTGAAAGGTTGATTTCGTGCTCTGAAGGATTCCCGTTTTTGATGAAATGCTAAAGGGACTTAGCGTACAGATTTGGGAGCTTGTTGCAGTCTATGATCGATTAGGACAGAGAAAAGAATAACTCATGGCCAAAGTCCCAGTGTTTTTATTGCGTTTGCTACTCTGCCGACACCTAGCATCAAGGCTCCTGTGCGCATGTCGCTCTCTTCCTTAATCACAATCGCTTCAACATCGTTGAACGCCTTAGTCATCTTTGCCTCAAGCTTTCTGTTAACCGTTTCCAGCGGCCACTGCTCCCGTGTCAAGTTCTGCACCCACTCAAAATAGCTGACGGTAACGCCGCCGCTGTTGGCAAGAATGTCTGGGATAAGGCAGATTTCTTTTTCGTAGAGGATTTTGTCGGCTTCTGGCGTGGTTGGTCCGTTTGCGGCTTCTGCAACCATCTTTGCCTTGATTTTGTCAGCGTTCTTTTGGGTTATTTGGTTTTCTAACGCTGCTGGAATGAGTACATCGCATTTAAGTTCGAGGAGTTCTTGGTTGGTTAGGTTCTTGCTGCCCTTGTAGTTTTGCACTGTTTTGGTTTTTTCTTTGTGTGCCAAAACATCCTCTGGGTTTAAGCCATCGGGACAGTAGATTCCACCTGACGAGTCGCTTACTGCCACTACCTTGCAGCCGATTTCTCTTGCCGCAACTGCGGCATGGTAACCGACATTGCCAAATCCTTGAATTACCACGGAGGCATTCTTGAGTTTTAAACAGTTGTTTTCGGATGCTTGCTTAACGCAGTGGATAACGCCTCGACCTGTGGCCTCCGTTCTGCCCCATGAACCGCCAATCTCGACTGGCTTGCCCGTGGCGCTTTCAGGTATTCTGTATCCTTTGAGTTGGCTATAGGTATCCATTATCCACGCCATGGTTTGAGCATCGGTGTACATGTCGGGCGCCGGAATATCACGTTGCGGACCAAGATACTCAAAAATTAAGCTAACATATCGTCTTGTTAAGCGTTCCAGCTCGTGTTTGCTGAGTTTTTTGCTGTCAACACAAACCCCGCCCTTTGCCCCACCAAACGGAATATCTGCGATAGCGCATTTCCAAGTCATCAACATAGCTAACGCTGTAACTTCGTCAAGCGTGATGTTTGGGTAGAAGCGGATTCCGCCCTTGAAGGGTCCACGTGCATCCCAATGCTGCACACGAACACCATTGAAAACGCTCACTGAGCCATTGTCCATACGGACGTCTATACTTACCGAAATGGAGCGTTTGGGTTGACTGAGCATTTTTTGGATTCCATGATCAAGCTCGAGCTTTTTGGACGCAAGCTTGAGTTGAGTTAGGGCAACGCTAAGTGCCGTATGTTCTTCCGCCATAAAGTGGGCCTTCTATAGATTTTGTAAAGTTGGAATGGCTAGATAAGAATTGCCTTTGCCTGTTTTCGTATAGATTTGGTTGATGCTTCCGTATACAAAAACACCTATTGCTCTGTTGACATGCCCTCCCTTATTTTAGGAAAAAATGCGGTCGATAAACTTGTACTAAAATCAATCAACACTAAGATTATGAGCTCAAAGAAAGTAATTAACAATTTAGTTAAAAAAACAGAAAAAAGAAAGTTTAGTAGTCAAGGATTTTCTTGACTGCGTCGTTTTCCACTTCATGCGCCAACGGAATACCTGTAACTTGTGTAGCTATTGTGCTAAGGCTCATAAGGTCGTCTCTAGTAAGCAAGCCAAGGTTCCATTTGCGGTTGCCTGCCATTAACTGCTTCAACCCAACACCGACCCTATCGGTTAGGTATGTGTAGACGCCGATGCTTTCCAGTGGGATTTCGCTAAAGCGTTTGCCATATTTTGCTTTTAACTCGGGTGTGGCTATGAAGAATTTGTCCGGTGTAGCTCCGAATTTGTCCATGAAGTTCTTGGGTAGTTTGCCTTCGGCTGCAAGTTGCTTAAAGTAGCTAGCTTTCATGGCTGCGGTGATTGGAGAGCGACCCATTAAGACCGCTTTGACAAGTGGTCCGTTGCCGAAGTTGCTCATAGCAATGGTCTTGCATATGCTGGTTTCTTCGATGAAGCCGCCCGCCATAACCAAGTCTGGAACGTACTTGCCCTTCTTTTTGAGGATTTGTGCGCACTGCATTACTAGTGCTTGCAGGTAGAGTGTGGGAATACTCATTTCGTCCATCATAGGTACTGGGCTCATGCCTGTTCCGCCGCCTGCGCCGTCAAAGCTCAGAGCGTCGATTTTGGCTTCTGAAGCAAATTTCATGGTGTATGCTACTGCGGAGGGTCTGTATGCGCCTGTTTTGAGGAACACTTTTTTAGCGCCTGACTTACGTAGCCACTCGATGTCTTCGAGGAAGCTCTTTTCTTTTGGTATGCCAACTCTGCTATGACGTTCAAAGGTGTTGAAGACCCCATCTTTGAAGGCTTGTTGCACCACTGGGTCTTCTGGGTCTGGGATGACGATGTAGCCGCGTTTCTTAAGCAGGATGGCTTTTTCGATGTCTTTAAGGCGTACTTCTCCGCCTATGGCTTTGGCTCCCTGTCCCCACTTGCGCTCGATAATGTTTACTTCCAGCTTGGATAGGGCGTATGCGTCTATGCCCAGCCTTTGGTCTTCAACGTTTGTTTGCACGATAACGTCGCCATACTTTTTATCCCAGAACTTGCGGAACGAATCCACTCTGCGTTTTAGTTCGGGAGAGTGAGTGATTTTGCCGCCTGTTAGGGTGGCTTGTATATCCATGCCTGCGATGTTCTCTCCGATGGTCACGGAAACGCCTGAGAGGGCGGCGCCGATTGCCAAACCATCCCAGTTTGCCCGCGCCACCTCGGTGGAGCCGAAAGCACCTGTTAAGATTGGAAGTTTAAGGGGCATTCCACCTACCACTGTTTCTACGTTTGCTTTGGGGAATATTGCTGCTTCTGAGGTTTCTGCTATGCCTTGAGCGTCGAAGAGTCCTGCTTGGATGCTGAAGTGTGACCAGTCTAAGCCGAAGTTTTTGAGGGCTCCCGCGGTACTGGTTCCGAACTGTGCTGGCTCAGGGTAGAGTGCTTCTCTTCCGCGGAAAGCTGAAAGGCTTATTTCGCACATGACTGGGCAGTCGCGGATGCATATGGGGCACATGCCGCTAATAGAGCTTGTATCTTTTAGTCGGGTATTTGTTCCGACGGTTGATTTTCCATTTAGGTATGAACTGTTTTTATGTACTCGTTCACTCATTTGTCCAAATCTCCAAGTTCCACTAACACTAAATTGGATTCCAGTGCGTTTGTTTAGTATTTAACATTATGCTAAAGCATTTATACGAAAAAAACGTCAATTATACGAAATAAATGAAACAATCGTTCAGCGCTAGATATGTAAATATGCACAAAAAGCCGCCAGTTACCCACTGGACAATTGTTTAATATTTAGCCAGGAACTCTTCAAAATTCTTCCTGTCCCGCAGACACTGAGGACACACACAACTAAACGGCAAATTCTTAGTCGAGCAAACCTCATAATAATTGCAATTAGCGCATGGAAAGTCTTTTCCGCAACGTGTGCAACTTTGAAGAAAAACTACTTCACTGCCCAAAATTGCCCCGACTGCTTCCATGATTTTTTCTATGTTGTTGCAGCTCTTGATGGAGAAGGTGCCTTGGTCTCGGTTATAATCCAGTCCCAAATGCATCAGCGAGACGAATTTTTCTTTCTCCAGCCGTGGAAGTTTAAAGGCCTTCTTGTTCAAAACTAAAACCATACTCAGTACCTTCCCATTTTGGTTAGGAAATCTACTTCCTCAGCTGTAAACTTGAACCACTGGATAAGGCCGTTGGATTTTTGTTTTTGAAGTATAATCTTGATGAAGGGTACGAACTCGTGTTTGGCGATTTCGTGAGACACGTGGCATTTTGCGCCGATTTTTCCGCAGATGGCATCCAGCATGCTTCTCTTTCCTTTGGTCCAAAATAAAGTAATGATGCGGATTGGGGGCGAGATGAACTCGAATTGTTTATAGGATTGAGGGTTGACTGCGGCTGCCTGCGATAGTTCATTGAAGAAGTATTTAAGGAGGTGCCAGTTTTCTGTGCCGATTCTGCCTCGGTACATGTCTGCTCGGGACACAAAATCGTACGCCTCCGCAAGCTCCCTCGGGTAGGCGTATCGACGTGGCAAGTTGTCGCTGACCGAAAGCAAGAAATCGTCATAGTCGACGCTTGAATAGCTAAGTAGGCTTGAGACTTCAGCGATCGATTGAGCCGAAAAGTAACGCCTAAGCGTCTCATCCATGCTGATGTCTTTGTTTCTGGAGCTCAACATTACGGTGTCCTGCAAGGTTAAGGAATGGTTTTCTTCGCTTAGGCTCTGCAGGTCGTTTATGGCTGAACGCACGTCACCCCGGCTGTTCTGCGCGATTCGCTCCAGTGCTTCAAACTCCGCTTTCAAGTGTTCGAGTAGGCAGATATTCTGTAGTAAAGCGATGATTAATGGGATGCGCACTTGCTGAAAACGTACGAGTAAACATATTTTCTTGAGCGGCCGCAACTTGTCTACGTCAGGGTCGTTAGCTGCCATAACCACTGGGACTAGCGACTCCTCTACAATTTTTATGATTGCTCCCACACCGCCACGGTCTTCGTTGCCCGCGATCCCGTCCACTTCGTCCAGAAACAGGAGGTTTCCGCTGCCTTTGGCTTGGCCCGAAAAGTTGTCTAGTGCCCGGTAGGAAGAGGCAGGTTTTGCTACTGCGTTTATGGCCTTCTCTGAGCGGGTGTCGCTAGCGTTCATCTCGATGATTGTGTAACCGAATTCTGTTGCGGCAGCATTAACCAGCGCAGTTTTTCCAACGCCAGGCGGACCGTACAATAACACGGCTTTCTTAGTATGCCGCTTATTCTTAAGCCATTCAACAAAGAGTGATTTAGCTTCTTCGTTGCCCACTATGTCTTCTATCTTTTTAGGGCGGTACTTTTCAACCCAAAGCAGGTCATTTCGCAGCATAATTTTCCTCTATACCTTTCCCAAACTTCGCAAACTGGGCAAGAAGCGCGCTTAGCTGGATGTCGCTGTTGGCTCCCTGTGTTAAACGGTAATCATATTCGCCGATGATGCTGGAGAGGTCAGCTTTCTGTTCTGGTGTGAGATCGGACATTTTGAAGATTTCTCGTTGGACCTGCCGAATGATTTCATTGCCTGAAAAGCCGAAGGACCCCATGATTTCATACATTGTTTTCCTGGCTTCAGTAAAGTCACCGTAGAGAGCTTTCCGTATCATTTTTTGGACTTGCATCGGGCTGGCTTCGCCGATAACCATTGCCACCGTTTTCTCGTCCACACAGCCCTCCTTGTAGGCAGAGGCGGTTTGCAGGGCATTTATGGCATGCCGCAGGTCGCCTTCAGAGTAATCCACGATTCTTTCGGCGGCTGCAGGTTCAAGGGTTACATTCTCTTTTTTGGCTATCCATTGTAGCTGGTCTTTCATGGCTTGTTTGTCTAGTCGGGAAAAACGGAAAATGGCGCAGCGGCTTTGGATAGGCTCGATGATTTTACTGGACTGGTTACATATGAGGATGAATCTGGATGTGCGACTGCTAGTTTCCATGATGCGTCTTAGCGCGGTTTGGGCTGGGCCTGTCATCTGGTCGCATTCATCCAGAATGATTAGTGCAAAGGGAATGTCGCCAAAGCCTGAGCGACTGTAACGCGAGAAATCTTTAATTCGATCCCGTACGGTGTCGATGCCTCTCTCGTCGGAGGCGTTAAGTTCAAGAGTGAAGTTTCTCCAGTTTGCCCCGTACAGTTCGTGGGCTATAGCCAGCGCGATAGTGGTTTTGCCTGTACCTGGAATCCCTGCTAGCATAAGATGAGGCATGGTTTTAGGTTTTTTCATAAATGCTTTCAGGCTTTCGGTGATGTCTTTCAAGCCAACGACATCATCGAGGGTTTTAGGGCGGTACTTCTCAACCCACATAAGTGCTTCTTCATTAACGGACATAAGTTAACCTTCCACAATAAATTATACAGTAACTTGCTCTAATTACTATTTTATCTTTCTCTAGCAAAAAAGAATTGGCGAAGTTAGCCGATTTTGCTGCCTTCAGCAATGTCTTTTTCTGGTTGCAACACCGAAACGTTGCCTGTTGCGTCCTCAGCGGCTAAAATCATGCATTGCGATTCAATGCCTGCCAAAATGCGCCTATGCAAGTTAAGCAGAAAAACGCATTTCTTGCCCACCAACTCCTCGGGCTTATAGTACTTAAGTAACCCCGCTACAGCCTGACGCTTCTCCGACCCAAAATCCACCAAAATTTTAATCAGCTTTCTCGATTCGGGAACTTGGATTGCTTCCACTATTTTTCCAATGCGCAGATCAATTTTTTCAAAGTCCGCGAACATTATTTCCTCGGCCATATACTTCACGCTCAAATGGTAGTTTACGGCGTGTTTAGATATTTACTTTGCTTTCGAGGGAAAATATCCAGCGCGTCCTCTAAAATGAGTTCTTTTGATAGGCAGACTTGTGTGTTGTGGGCTTTTTTACAGAAAAATTCTTTTAGTGACCTTTGGGTAATTTTACAGTTTGTTCTTTGATGGTTTACGTTTAATTGCTCGTCTTGTGGGTTCAAACCGTTTCAGCTCGTCCTCAAGTGATTTCCTGCGCACTTCCAACGTTATATCGCCTCGTGTGCTTTCGATTATTCTTCGGGCGATGTCTGATTTATGGCGGAGTCCAGGAACAAGCATGTAGGCTTCGTCAAGTGCCAGTAGTTGAATGAAGACTTCATCCATGATTTGGAGGCATCTTTCACCCTTCTCAACTGCGCCTTCCCGTAGATTATCAAGCGCCAAACGTCTATATTCGCCAATGACATCGGCTAAACCCAGCACATAATCTACCGAGGGCACATTAATCTCAGCTGGAGTCACAAACCGCCCTTCCTTGACCAAAACCAAGAAAATGTTAGCTTCTGAATACTCTTGGAATGCAGCGCTTAACATACCGCCATAGATGATTTCGGGGTACTGTTTAGCTTGGGTTTGGAGACTTGCGATTTTTTCTTTGGCACTGTCAACCATTTTTTCGGCTTCATCTAGTCTTTTTTGATGAATGAGCAAAATAGCTTGCTTCGATAGGCTTGTGGCTTTCCGCATGCTCTCATGGGTTTCTTCGCGTATTTGGTTTTTCGCCATAAGCTCGGTCTTTACTTCTTGTATTACTGCTTCCAGAGTGGACAAAACTGCACCCACAAGAAGGATTGTTTTGGTTGTTTATTTCAATTTCTTATGGTTACGTTACTTCTTGCGGCTGCTGAGATTCTGCCCATTTCTCAATCAATAATTTGTTGTCACCCAAAGCGAAGCTTACTTTAACAAAAATCGTGGCGCCACCCTTAAACGGGAACATGCTATCTTCGGCTAGGTCTTTTGGCAAGTAGACTAGATATTTGCCGTCTTTTCTGCGGAATAGTCGTCCTCTTCCTTCGCTTACAATAACAAGTAACCGCTTGATTGAACAAGGGCAGAAAATAACTGTTTAATTTATCCAACTTGAGTATTTTCATATTTAGCGCAGAGGGACGTGCATACCGTGTTTGTTGTTTGATAGAAGAAAACAAGAGTTGTGGGTGCATTTTGGGTGGGTTTGTTTTGGGTTGCTTTTTTGTTTTGGGGTTTGTGGTGTTTGTAGGTTGCGTCTGGATTCGGCACAGAACGTCACAGAAAGGCTAGAAAAGGCAATTTGTTCTATTTGTAGCCAACTGCTTTTTTGGAAAAATTGTTATTGTTTTTTTCAACACTCAATTTTTTAAACATGTTTGTGGAAGGTTATCGACCCCACGTTAGCGTCTAAACAGTTAGTCGGTCCCGACTTGTATCGGTTTTTCCAGGCGGCTCAGCAGCACCACTCGGCTCTCAGGTGCCTCATTAATGACCTTATACCCTGTTTTTTCAGCTAATTGGGCAGCAAAATCCTTGACTTCTCCATGCTGAGGCATTCGGTCAAAACCCAAACGCAGATTAGAAAAACCAATGTGCATGTAGGCTTTTGCTTCGATGTAGGTGGGATTGGCCTTTTCAACAAGATTGGCATACTGGTCGATTAAGCTCATGTTGTGGTCCTTAACCAGAGTCATACGGACTACGGTTGGGCAGCGGAAACTCTGTAGTAAACCCAACGTTTCGTTCAGTTTTGCCCATGCACCCGGAAAGAGGGGGCGACATACTTGTTTGTAGACCTGCTCGTTGGGTGCACATACGGATATGTAGAGTTGGGTGGGTTCTTGGCTTAGCTTGGAGAGTTTGGACGGTAAGGTGCCGTTTGAAACTAGAAAAGTAGTTAATCCTTTTTGGTGGAAGGTGCGAATAAGTTCACCTAGCGGCTCGTAGAGTGTGGGTTCACCGGTCAAGCTTATCGCCACTTGTTTTGGTCGCTGGGCTTCTTGGAATTTGCGCCAATTCGCCTTCTCGTTACCCTTATAACCGCTCAAGATTTTTTCCTGTGCCCTAAAACAACCCTCAACAATCTCTTCAGGTGTGTCTTTGGCTGGGTTTTTCATCTCATCCCATGTGACCTCTAGATCGCCGCTCTGCGCCCTCCAACAAAACAGACATTGATGCGTGCAGGAGTAGAGGGATGGCGTCATCTGGATGCATCTGTGCGATTGGATGCCATAGAACTTTTGTTTATAGCATACTCTGCCGTTAACTATGGATTCGTAGAGCCACTTGCACCTTTTGACTGCTGAGTGGCTGCCGATTAAATGGTACTTTTGCTTCTTTAAGGCGCCCAAAAGTGGAGAGGCAGAGTTGTTTTCCAAGGTGCACACCGGGTTTCTTTAATATCAAGAAAGGTCTCTTTTAAAAATCCCTCTGCTTATAAACAGTCTTTAGCATGGTAACATGGTTTAGCTATTTTTTCTGTTCTTCTGATGATGTTACTGTTTAAAAGGTAATGTTTAAAATCATCTCTTAATTAAATCATCAGCATCAAAGATATCGCTTGTCTACTTAGGAGTGTAGATTGATTTGAGCAAAAAAACTGCTATTACAGTTTCTGTCCTATTGCTTATTGTGTTTGCTATGATAGCTATGCCTCTAGAAGTTTATGCACAGAACGCCAACCTAGGCGTAAGCATTATCCAGTTAAGTCCCAATACGGGATCCGGAACAGTTGGTAGTAAAGTAAATCTTCAAGGAACAATCTACCAATCGAATGGTACATACCAAGTGATATTCGGAAAAGCTGTCGTTGACAGCGGCACAGCCCTTGGGTACTATGTTAATTCAAACTTTACTGTCCCTGAACTTCCCAGCGGCACTTACTCATTAATCCTTAGAGATGTAAGCATCAATGTTAACGCTTCCCAATCATTTAGCGTTTCAACAGCATACTTGATTAGTCCCAGTCCAGCATCCCTGCAAGAAGGAGGCAGTGTAAGTTTAACTGTCAGCGTTACGGGTGGTCAAATAGGAACCCCATACAGCGCAAACGTTGCAGTTGCTCTTCCAAGTCCTCTTGGCTCAACCTATACAAAAGCCATCAGTCTGGGAACACCTAACATTAAGGGAACGGCGAGTGCAACAGTACCTTTTCCAGATAGTAGTTTCTCTCCCACCGGTTCACTTGCTGACTACGCTGGAACGTACACGGCTTACTTTAACCAGTCTCAATCTCTTGCTCAAAGCAACTTCAAGGTCCACTTTATCGATGAAACCACCTATCATCGAGGTGAAACTGTAACTGTGCGAGCAACAGGCTACCAACCTAACACTCCGGCAACCCTCACCATAACAAGCGTCAGTTCTGGTTCAACTCTTGACACCGCTTCAGTAACCGCTTCAGCAGACGGCACAATCAGCACAACTTGGGCAGTTTCCTCTAACGCTGACGTCGGCGACTACACGATAAGACTGTCAGCACAAACTAACGCGAAAGCCATGCAGGACGCAGAGAACTTCACCGTTACTGGTTACTCAATTAAAATTCAAACAACCAACCTGGCAGGACAAATTGTTCCCGCAGTATCGCTCCAAGCTAAGGATGCAACAACTGGTACAGTGCATAATGCGTTAAGTGATTCAAATGGCGTTGCAAACTTTAAGCTTGAAAAAGGTACAAACACAATAACTGCACTATGGAATGGCGTTAACGTTGGAGAAACCAACATCACCGTCAGCGGAGATGGGACCTTTACCATAAGCTGTCAGTTGATTAACCTAAAGATCACGGTCAAAAACACAGCAGGCGTTGTAATGCCCTTTGTCGACTTAAACATAACATACCAATATCAAAGTAGCACTGGAACAAAAACAGGAACCTCCGCAGGTCAAACTGATGCTTCAGGAAGCTATACGTTAACCTCAACCTTGCCAACAGCAAGCTACACGATTGACGCTTCAGTTTACAATCAAATCTTTAATGCAGGCAACAACACCGTCAGTAACCTTCCAACCCAAGCAACAGCTCAAGTGTTTATCATTGCTCCAACCGAAACCCTAACACTAAATGTGGTTGGCTATAATCAAGAGGCAATTTCGAGTGCGCGCATAGAATTAGTGGAGTTATCAAATGGCTTGTTCTATTCAGCCACAACCGACGGCAATGGTGCTGCTTCAACCCAAGCTACCTTTGGAATGTATCGCGCTCGAATCTACAAAGACAACGTCCTGATCAATGAAACAAACGTAGATGTTTTCAGCACCAGCCAACAACAAATCCACTGCACGTTATTCGGCATTCAACTCACCGTTACCGTCGTTGACTTCTTGGGAACACCTATCTCAAACGTTAACGTTACACTAAATGGACCAGAAAAGATATCTGCCCAGACGCAAAGCAACGGAAAAGCTACTTTCAACGAAATTATTGGCGGCAACATGCAAATAATAGCTCAAGCTTCAGGTGTACAAGATGCCTATCAAGCGGTGACATTAACTGTTAATCAGCCTGCTGAACTACAGTTAAAAATCGACAAATACGTTGCCGTCGGCCCAATATTGATTCAAGCTAGCTTGCTAATTACAATCCTCATTGTATTGGTTGCTGTAATTGCATTGCTCCTAGTCGAGGTTTTCTGGAGAAGACGAACTAAGTCTGCAGCTACTTATGCCACTTAATTTTCCTCCTTTTCTAGAAAAAAGTTTATATGGCTTCCAAATTACATAAAGAAAACTAAAGACGACAATAAACAATATTTTGAATTGACAATTGAGGTGTATCTGTTGGCTCAATCAAAAGCTTGTTCTCCAATGTGTCAATCCTTTAAGTGCACAAAAAACGCGGCGATTTTCCGACGAGACACAGTATGGTGCAGAGAAGCTGAAGAGAATTGCAATGTAGCAAAATGCACCTACTCTATGTGCTTTAAGCGTCGTTATCTACCCGGAGGAATCTGCGGCGAAACCGTCAAACGCAAGACTGTAGAGCGAGAAATTGACGACGCCTTCCCTGAGGAATCAGTTAAACTCAAGGGAAAGGCATTACGCAAACTCGGAGACCAAGACTTCTTCTAAAAGCAAATTAAAAACAAGATGGCTCGTGAAAAACACGAGTTTTCCTTTTTATTTCGATTTAACCCGTTTAACTACTGGCGGCTTAACTTTTTTTAGAATCCTGTACCCGCAAATGATGCATTTGGTTTCTCCGCCCCGTAGCTCTAATTCTTCGGATGGCACTCTTGAGCCGCATCTCATGCATTCATAAACAATTCCAGATTTTTCCATAGGAACGCCTGTTCCTACAAAGAAAAGCATTTTACTTTTAAACATTTCCAATTATTTGTCAGTAATGAGGATGGTTAGTTGAGAAAACGACTTCGTGGCAAGCTCTCAGATGCATTATCGATGGAACAATTGAGCAGAGTTTACAGTTCCTTCGATATTATAGGCGATATAGCCATCATCAAGCACAACAACGTCCAAAACCCAGAAGCCGTGGCTAAGCAAATCATGACTATTCACAGAAAAATAAAAGCAGTTTTCACTCCAGCTACCCGCATAGAGGGCGATTATAGGGTTAGAGCGTTGAGGCTTTTAGCGGGGGAAAACAAGACAAGCACAGTTCACAAGGAGTCAAGGTGCACTTTCAGAGTTGATGTTGAAAAATGTTATTTTTCGCCCCGTCTTATCATTTGAGCATTCACGTATTGCTGGGCTTGTGGGCGTCGGCGAGGTAGTTGTCAACATGTTTGCGGGCGTGGGTTGCTTTAGTATACTCATCGCTAAAAGAACATGCAACAGCAAGGTTTACTCGATTGACATTAACCCAACAGCAGTCGAGTGCATGAGGGAGAACGTCAAAGTAAATGGTGTTTCCAGTCAAATTATTCCCTTGCTTGGTGATTCAAAAGAAATAATTCAAACTCAACTGCAAGGTGTCGCAGACCGCGTTCTCATGCCTCTACCCGAGAAAGCCCTCGAGTATTTGCCCTTTGCACTCTCAGCACTCAAAAGTGAAGGTGGCTGGATACACTACTACGATTTTCAACATGTCCAAAGGAAAGAGGACCCCATGGACAAAACCAAGCTTAAAGTGGCTGAAAAACTCAGCGGATTAGGGATTGAGTATGTGTTTGCCAATTCACGTGTTATTCGTCCTACGGGTCCAAACTGGTACCAGACTGTCTTAGACATACACGTGACCTGTTTGCCGAGCAAGTTTTAATAACATAACACCCACCTATTCTATTCCGTGGAATCCAAACATGAAACGAAAACTGATGGAAATTCTTGCTTGCCCGATCGACAAATACCATCCCCTAGAACTTCATGTCTTTGAAGAAAAAGACGAAATAGTTGAAGGCTTAATTGTTTGCCCCAAGTGCCAAAGATGGTACCCAATTCGTGATGAAATTCCAGAAATGTTGCCCGATGAGTTGCGTAAGGAAGCGGATGATTTGCCTTTTCTAAAGAAGTGGAAGGTTAAGGTTCCCCCGAAAATCGTTTCTGAAGGTAAACCTTTCAACCTAAAATAATTTTTCTAGTTTTTTATTTGTATCGCTTTGTTTTTTGCTGAGGATTCGATAGCGGCTGTTGCAACTGTTAGGGCTCTTACGCCGTCTTCTCCCGTAACGATGGGCTTTTTCTTTTCGACTATGCAGTCAACGAAGTGTTGTAGCTCTGCTTTTAGTGGTTCTTGGAAGGGGTACCGTGGTTGGACGCTTTGGGTTTGCTGTTCAATCAAGAGGTCCTGAGTAATGTAGTCGAGTCGCATGATGGCATCGCTGCCTGTAACCGTTAAGGTGCGGGTTTTGTAGGGTGTTAGCCAATTGGTTTCTATAAACGCGCTTTTGCCGTCAGGGTAAGTGAGCATTATGTGGGCGTAATCCTCGAATTTCTTGATTCGCATACTGCCCATCTTTGCATAAACCGAAATCGGATCAGCACCCGAAATAAATCTCATGACATCGATATCATGAATCGCTGTGTCCTTAACAACACCAACGTCTCCTATGCGTTCGGGCCATTGTGAAACGCGTTTTGCTGTTGCGCAGACCAGTTCACCGATTTTTTTGTCTTCGACGGATTGGCGAATAATCTGCAGGCCCGGAATAAACCTCATAAGGAAACCCACGGTCAAATGCAACCCGTTCTCCTGGGCTGTTTTAACTAGTTTCTGTGCCTGCTGCGGCGTGGTTGCCATGGGTTTCTCTACCAAAACATGTTTTCCCGCGTTTAGTGCTTTCATGGCTTCCTGAGCTAGAATTGTTGACCACGTGCAAACGTTCACGGCTTGGATGCTCTTGTCCTTCAGCATCTCTGTGCTGTCTGAATACGCTTTTACGCCGTGCTGCGCCGCCATGGCTTTGGCTCTTTCAACGTTAACGTCGCATACCGCGACCAGCTCTGTTGATGGCAATTCTTTGTAGACTCTTGCGTGGTTCTTTCCCCATTGGCCCGTTCCGATTACTGCTACTCCAAGCTTGGTCAATTTTTATCAGTTCCTCTTCCTAAGCCAAAGTATATGAAGCCTTCTGCTTCAACTTTTTTTGGGTCATAGATGCCTATTAGATCAACGATAACTGCGGGTGTTTTCATGAGGGGTTTCAGTTTTTTTAGGTTAAAATCTTTGAACTGATCTTGTCCTGTCAATATGACAATGCAGTCGGCGCCTTCAACCGCCTCATTTAGACTGGGTTTTACCACGTTCCATTCCTGTGATGGCGTTTTCAAATCGGGGTCGTAAAGTGTAGGTTTGGCGCCCTTCTGCTCCAACATTTTAACGAAGACGCCTGTAGCTGTCGTCGGGTTAGCGGTGCCCAAAACGGCGACTCTTGCTCTCCGTAAAGGTTTGCCACTGTTTCGCAGAGCGTTCTGCGTCAAATTAACTACATGTTTTACCATTTCTTCATTTATCTGCCTAGCCAACGTTGGTAGCCTAAGTTTAACATTCAAGTTTTCAGCGCAGTCAATCAGCAAGTACGATTCATTCCTGTTTTCTTCTTCTGCAGTTGAAGGCAAAAAACTTGGGTCGTTGATGCCAAGGCATCTTAAAGCCTTGAAGTAGTCAGTGTTTGCGTTTTCACAGAAAACCGCCAGTTCATTGGCTAATGCCCTGTTTGCATCCTGCTTTACTGCAGCGAAAAGGGCTGCTGTCTCAGCGGATCTTACGTCGTCGATTTCCTTTATTTTTTTTGTTATCGTTCTTAAGAGAGTAACTGACGCGGTTAAGCTTGTTTGGTCGGCGGCTGCAACCTTTAGCTCCATTTCGGCAACTGACGTTTCGGCTGTGAAAATAGGGCTATAGGCTAAACCAAAGTCTACCCCTGCCTTGAGCCCTGAAGTGTTCTCCAAAGTCTCTTTCACGGTGTCCTCAGTAAAACCGATGCCCGCAACGCCGCAGTAGATGACCAATGCGCCTTTTTGGAGACCTGCCCCAACCTGTTTGCATGCGCTGATGATTTGGGCGTAATCTGTTTTTTTCTGTTCATCAATTTTTACCCCAATGGCAATAAGAACAACATCGCTTTGGGAAACAGCTTTTTTCCGTTCAGAACTGACGCTTATTTTGCCGGAGGTAATGTAGCTCTTCAGTTTAGTTTCAACTTGGGATGGATGACCTCCCGGTTCTTCCCTTTGAAACCTTCTTTATTACGGTTGGATCCGCATCAGTGCAGATAACTCTGTAGCCCGCTTCAGCAAATGCGTTTCCGTAAAAAATTCCCTTGTGCCCGCAGCCAATAACGCTCACCGTGTATTTTGAGCGTTTCTCGTTGGTGTCTACCTCTTCTGGTTTTAGGCTTAGAACTGGGGGCATAAATGGTTCTCTTCCCAACAAAGTTGGGGATGTTATATGGTTTGGAGGATTTTCTTAAGCCTTGCGCTGTAGTCTTCGACTAGTTGCAGTGCTTTCTGTTGATTTTTTGCTTCAGCGTACAATCGGAAGACTGGTTCGGTTCCGCTTGGACGAATCAGGATGGCGCTGGCGTCGCTAAACCAAATTTTGACTCCATCGATGGTACTGACGTTTTCGCCCTTAACTTGCTCGTAGATTTTCTGCTGTAGAATTGCTTTTTTATCTATCTGAGCACTCGATTTTTCCTTTCTCAATGAAGTACTGCGGCTGCTCTGCAACGAGTTGAGCAAGAGACTTTCCTGTATCCGCCATGATGTTTAGTAGAAGCGCAGTGGTCATAGCTCCGTCGCGGACTGCTTGGTGGGGACGATAGAATATTCCGCCATTTTCTTCGCCGCCTAAATCGGCGTTTTCTGCTTTCATGGTCTGCGAAACAGTTACACTGCCGACTTTGGTCCAGATCAGTTTGCCCTTGTAGGTTTCTACGGTGTCTTTGATTAGGGTGGATGAGCTGACAGGTGTTACTATTTTTGTACCCGGATTCTTGAGAAGATATTGCTTAATCACTACTGCGAATGTTTTGTCGCCCCAGTAAATCGTGCCGTTGGCATCGGTGAAAATAGAGCGGTCAGCATCTCCATCGAAAGCGACACCCATGTCAGCACCGATGGCTTTAACCGTTGCTGATAAGTCGCCGAGGCTTTCGGGGCGTGGTTCAGGGAGCCTTCCTGGGAATGTGCCGTCGATGTTTGCGTTTATGGTTGTGACTTTGCAGCCGATTTCTCTTAAAAGTGGAGGTAAAGCTATTCCTCCGACGCTGTTCGCGGCGTCAACTACGACGTGGAAATGTTTGGTCGCTATTTTTTCGGCGTCAACGTGTTTTTTTACAGCGTCTTTGTATTCATCGTTGATTCCTTGTAACTCACGTTTCGCACCCAACTTATCCCACGGAGCATAGACGATTTTGTTGTCAAAGTAAATGTCCTCTATCTTCTGTTTCTTGTTCATGGGATGTTTCGATGCCGTCGCTCCAAATTACTTTAATGCCGTTGTATTCTGGCGGGTTATGAGATGCCGAGATTATTACTCCACCGTCCATCTTGTGGTTTTTAGTAGCAAACTGAATAGCTGGAGTCGATGCCATGCCCGCAAAATACACGTTGCAGCCCGCTGCATTTATACCGGAGATTACGGCTCTCGCGAACATGGGACCGCTGGTTCGGGCATCATAACCCAGAAGTACCTTTTTGTTTTTTCCAAAAAAAGTTCCGATGCAAGCTCCAACTTTAATGACCATTTCGGGCGTTAATTCTACGTTAACGAGTCCTCGGATTCCGTTAGTTCCAAAAAGCTTTCTTGTACTCATTTAAAGTCAACTCAGTACTTATTTAACAAAACAGTCTAGGTTTTAAAACGTTTCAGTGACTTCCTTTGCAGGACACACCACTTGGTCATCATGCATGTGAATGCTGTCTTTAACTTTAGCGAGGTCGCCTACAACGCATCCTTTGGGAAGCTTTACGCCTTTGCCTATTTTTGCTCCTTCGCCAACTATGGCTCCGTTGAGGATGGCTCCGTCGGCTATATGGGCTTCAGCAAAGATGACTGAATTGGAGATTTGTACGTTTGCGCCGACTACGACGTTTTTACCTAGGATGGCGTATGGGCCGATGATTGATTTTTCACCCACTATTACTCCGGTGTCTATTGCGACGGGGTTTTTCACGAATGGATCATGGTTCTCTTGTTTGCCTTTTTTTGCCAGGGAATCAAGGACTATCTTGTTTGCCTCTAAGTACTCTTGGGGTTTGCCAATATCTATCCATAAGCCGTCGATGCAGTGGCCACCTAACTTGCCTTCCTCAGCCAGCTTGGGAAAAACTTCTCGCTCGATAGAGACTGCTCTTCCCTCAGGAATGTATGCAAAGACTTCGGGACTAAGAACGTAGGCTCCAGCGTTTATGAGGTTGCTTGGCGCATGTCCTTTGGCTGGTTTCTCCACGAACCGCCTGATGCTGCTGCCTTGGAGGTCTGCTACGCCAAAACTGCATGGATCCTCAACTTTGCAGAGGGCAATTGTGGCTAAAGCGCCAGTTTTTCTGTGGGTCTCAAGTAGTTCTCTATAGTTTATGTCAGCGTAGATGTCGCCGTTCAACATGATAAACGGTTCGTCATGTCCGATTAGCTTCTCGGCTTTCTTTAAAGGACCGCCTGTTCCCAGCGGCATCTTAGGTGGATCAACGGAAAATCGAACCCTCAAACCATATTTTAGCGGTTTATGTTGACGGATATAAAATCTTGTAAGTGCGTTAACTGCGAGGATGGCTTCGTCTACGCCGTTGTTGGCTAATCGCTCAAAAGTCCACTGCAGAAGAGGTTTGTTAACTAAGGGAAAAAGAGTTTTAGGTCTTGAACAACTCAGTGGTCGAAGCCTTGTTGCAAAGCCGCCTGCTAAAATCAATGCTTTCAGACGTGTCACCTTGAATATGCAGTAACCTATTGGCTCGTTTTTATATAAACGATTATGGGCATGAATTTTGGAATTTTAATCATATTATCAACTAACGGGCGGTTTATTGCAGAAACGTAGTGGGGATGGTCAGAAGCCCTGAGTGAGGTAGGGCTGAATTGACTTTTTTTCAAGCCAGCAAAAAATTAAAAACTTGTAAATAAAAAATAAGAATCTATTCCCACTCGATAGTTGCCGGCGGCTTATGGGTAACATCGTAGACTACGCGTGTAACCTGTGGAATCTCATTTGTTATCCTGGTGGAAATCTTTTCTAGGACAGGATACGGAAGTTTAGCAAAGCTTGCCGTCATGGCTTCACGGCTCTCCATAGCCCGCACCGCAACAACATAACCATATGCGCGCGCATCGCCTTTAACACCAGTAGCCTTCGTATTCGTTACAACCGCAAAGTACTGCCAAAGACTCTCTGATAATCCATTTTTTTCAATCTCTTCACGGACAATCTTGTCGGCTTTCTTTGCAATAGTGACTTTTTCGTCAGTTAATGGTCCTATTATTCGAACTGCTAAGCCCGGGTCCTGGGAAGGGTTGGCGGTTAACGATTTCTTTGGGCAAATCCAGCATTCTTGCGACTTTACGGACTTCGTCTTTGTAGAGGTCACGGAGAGGTTCGAGGATTTTCTTAAACTTTATTTTTTCAGGCAGCCCTGCTACGTTGTGGTGGCTTTTGATTTTGTCGGAGTTTTTGCGGAAACCAGACTCGATTCTGTCCGGGTAGATAGTGCCTTGAATTAGGTATTCGGCGCCTGACTCGTTGGCGATTTCCTCAAAAACCCGAATGAATTCTTCGCCCATGATTTTGCGTTTGGTTTCGGGCTCTGTGACGCCTCTCAGTTTAGCCATGAAACGTTCTTGAGCGTTAGCAACGATGAAGCGAATTGGGAATTTTTGGAACGCTTCGCGAATTTGTTCTGTTTCACCTTCCCGCATAAATCCATGGTCAACGTAGACTGCAGTTAACTTTTCGCCGAGAGCTTTAGCTGCCAAAGCTGTGGCTACGCTGGAGTCTATGCCTCCGCTTAACCCGATAATAGCTCTGGCTCCCTGAGTTTCTGTTTGAAGTTCTTTAACCATTTTTCCGATGAGGTCTTCCATCTGCCAGTTGGCTTGGCACTTGCAAACTTGGAAGATGAAATTTTGGAGCATGCGCATGCCGTTTTCGGTGTGTATGACTTCGGGGTGCCATTGGAGTCCGTAGATGGGTTTGGTTTTGTGACGGAAAGCGGCGACAGGACAGTTTTCTGTGTGTGCCAGGGCTTCGAACTCTGGTGGGGGAGCGAAGACTGTGTCGCCGTGGCTCATCCAAACCTGTTCTTTCTCACTTAGTCCTTCGAGTACACCGACGGGTTTGTCGATGGCTACCTGCGCGATGCCGTATTCCTTGCAGGTTGCAGGTTCAACTTTGCTGCCGGTTAGTTGAGCTAAAAGCTGATGGCCATAACATAAACCGAGGATTGGCAGATTTACCTCTAAAATACGTGGGTGAAGCTTAGGCGCGTTTAGATCATAGACGCTTGAGGGTCCGCCTGAAAATATTAATCCTTTAACGTTAAATTTTTCGTTAAGAGCCGCTATTTCTTCGGGGGAAACGTCGTGGGGTACGATTTCTGAGTAAACGCCGTGTTCTCTGATTCTTCTGCCGATAAGGTGGCAGTATTGTCCACCGAAGTCCAAGACGAGGATGGTGTCGTATTTTGCCTGCATTTTGTGGCTCAGGAACTATTGGAGTTTAGCGTCTAATTTAAGATTACTATATTTTTTAGTCAAAAAGCCTTTTTTGATATTTCCTTACACTGTTAGTTATCATCTGTCTTCCCTGTGAACTAAACTTTTATTAGCTTAATCAGCTGATTAATAGAAAGATGTCCCGAAAAAGCCAGTTTGATTGGAAAAACGTACAGGATAGATAATTATGGAATTAAACGAAACTGATGCAAAGATTCTTAAAGGTCTATTAGAAGACGCAAGATTTTCCAGCAGACAAATCGCAAAGAACGTCGGCGTCTCCGTCGGTACCGTCTTATCAAGAATAAAAAAGATGGAAGAAGATGGGCTGATCAAAGGATACTCAGTTATCTTAGACCATGAAAAACTAGGTTTCCAATTGACCGTCGTTACAGAAATCACCGTCTCAAAAGGCAGACTCGTAGAATCAGAGAATGAAATAGCTAAAATCCCAAACGTTTGCGGAGTCTACGATGTCACAGGCTTAACCGACGCCATCATCATTGCCAAATTCAAGAGCCGAGAAGACCTCGGAGCATTCACCAAAAAACTGCTCTCTCTACCATACATAGAACGCACAAACACCCACGTAGTCCTAACTACGGTGAAAGAAAACTTCCGTCTACTCTAACGCAAAAGCCAGAAATCTATGGCTTAGCTTTTTCTGAGTGATGATTTTCCATCTTATATTTTTGTTCCGGTTGGGCAATGGTGATTTTTGTTCCCGAAGCCACAGGACCAGTTATCCAGACGTTTCCGCCGATGACCACATTGTTGCCGATTACAGTTTCTGCTCCCAGTAGGGTTGCGCCCGAGTAGATAACGACATTGTTGCCGACTGTTGGGTGGCGTTTGCGTCCTTTGATGATGTTGCCTTTTTCGTCTTTGGGGAAGCTCAGCGCACCCAAGGTTACGCCTTGGTAGAGTTTCACGTTGTCCCCGATTTCTGCGGTTTCGCCTATGACGACGCCTGTACCGTGGTCGATGAAGAAGTTTTTACCGATCTTTGCGCCTGGATGAATGTCGATGCCTGTTAGGGAATGCATGTGCTCACTCATAATCCGCGGAATCAGAGGGACGCCGTTTAGGTAGAGCTCATGCGCTATCCTGTAGGTGGCTATTGCCAGTACGCAAGGATAGCTCAGGATTACTTCTTCAGTGCTGACGGCTGCTGGGTCGCCGCTGTAAGCTGCTTGGATGTCGCCGCTTAGCATTGATCGGATTTCTGGCAATCTCTCCAGTAACTCCTTAACTACGACGTGTGCTCGTTTTAGACATACGTCCTGTGGGCATTCGCTGATCTTTCGGCAGATGTACTTGAGGCTTTTCTCAGCCTCGTCGGTAAGCCGAGTGTAAACCGAAGTTAATTTCGTGCCCAAATGATATTTGACATTGGCTTTGGTGATTTCTGAATCGCCCAAATAGCCAGGGAAAAGAATCGTGAACAGGTCTTCTAGGACTTCAGTGACGACTTTTTTGGATGGCAAATCTCGTCCTTCAAGGTGGTCCATGCCGCCGAACCGTTCATAGCTACCCATGATATTGTCTACAAGCTTAGGCAAGCCCTTTTCGACCCAATCCTGCTCCACCTTGTCGTTGTTACGCATCAGGGTTTCAAGCATTCGGTCTGGATTCCAGCAATCAAACTCCCTGTTCTTTTCTTTGCATTCTCGGCAATCTTTAGGTAGAGGCTGGTTTGGGTTTGTGGACATAGGTCTTCCCTTTTCACTCAATATGTGGAAGGGGGGAATATAAGAAAAGCGTCTTTTAGACGCAGATTGTATGTTAGGCTGTTGGCTCTTGGAACAAAACAGTGCTTAGATAACGTTCGCCCGTGTCTGGTAGGATGACGACGATTAGTTTGCCCTTGTTCTCTTTTCGTTTCGCAATTTCTATAGCGGCGTAGGCGGCTGCTCCGGAAGATATGCCAACAAGTAAGCCTTCCTGCTGAGCAAGTTGCCTTGCCGTTTGCAACGCCTGATCGTCGGTGACTTTGAAAATTTCATCCACCAAATCCATCTTTAACACATCGGGCTTAAAGCCTGCACCTATGCCTTGGATTTTATGTGGTCCTTTCTGTCCGCCGCTTAGGACTGGTGATCCTGCTGGTTCGACTGCGACGGTTTTGAATTCTGGCTTTTGCGGCTTAATGAACTGCGCGATGCCTGTTATGGTTCCGCCTGTGCCCACACCCGCAACGAGGATGTCTACTTTGCCGTCGGTGTCTTCCCAAATTTCTGGTCCAGTGGTTTCTTTATGCACTTTGGGGTTGGCGAGGTTTTTGAATTGTTGGGGCATGAAGCTGTTTGGGGTGGCTGCAATGAGTTCTTCAGCTTTTTTGATTGCCCCGCCCATGCCATCAGGTCCGGGTGTCAGTACGAGTTGTGCTCCGTAGGCTTTGAGGAGGTTGCGGCGTTCTACGCTCATCGTCTCGGGCATGGTGAGGATTAGTTTGTAGCCTTTAACAGCTGCTACCATAGCTAAGCCGATGCCAGTGTTGCCCGCTTGTGGGTTCGATGAGAGTTGCGCCGGGCTTTAAGCCTATTTTTTCTGCCTCAGCTATCATGCTTTGGCATATGCGGTCTTTGACGCTGCCCCCTGGGTTTCTGGCTTCAATTTTGGCGACTACGGTAGCGTTGGCGCCTTTGGTTAGTTTGTTTATTTGGACGAGGGGTGTTTTTCCGATTGTTTCTAGGACGTTTTTGTTGATTTTCATTTTTAACACCTTATTATTATAACAGTGTTATAGTGGGCTTCATTATAAACTTTATCACGACTCACTATCACTCGTAAATCACTATAACACATTAAACCTAAAACACTTGTGCCCAAACACAAAAGTAAAGCCTTTAAATGAGCCCTGTTCCTATATTTCCGCAACACAGCGCGGAGGTCGCCCAGCATGGCCAAAGGCGTAGGACTGAGGCTCCTATCCCGCAGGGGTTCGTGGGTTCAAATCCCACCCTCCGCACCACCAACCCTCAATTTGTCTAAATATATTCTAAGCTACTCTGCGAAAATCCACTCAATTATGGTTTAACAAAAATTCATCCAAAATAGTTAGTTGGATTGTGTGTGTTCACCACAATTATCAGTAACTAACAGCGACATATGCATTAGAGTTCCTACTTTCAAATACACCCGGAGAAAATGCTATTGTTGAGTTCCGTCTTCAAGCCACTCTCTTATCAACGTTCTTCTTGGCGTGAACCATACATGAGTCCTTCTACATGTGCAGCGGACAACTAGGTCGCCAAAAAGCTAGCCCTTGATGTCATCTTCTGTTATAAATATGGTAAGAAAAGAAGATGAAACTACATACACAGGTGCAGCCGATAAATACTGTTGGACCAAAGGGGGTAAATAAACTGGAAACACTGATAATCAAAAGCAATGAGTAAATTGCAATGAGAAGTCTTTGAGTTTTTCCATTTGTCGAGTTTAGTTCTGTAATCATATCATTTCCTTTCCTTGTAAGAACAAAGGATAGAGAAATTGCTTATAAGGCATATTTCGTAAACGAAATATAACGTCTGCGCGGCAGATAAAAAGTAATATGGACAGCCCACAGACAAAAAGGTAACAGAATCGATTCGAGCAAATAGGCTCTGATTGTGTTTTTTAGTTTGTATGTGCGCACCACTAAACCTCCAGTTTTCCGTACAACACAAAAGTAATAATAACTGCTTTTCGCACTTGACAATCGGCGACTCGTATGCCTTTATCAATTAGATACCATTTTACTCAGAGTTTTTCAGTTTCCGCGCAAGAAGCGTTCGACTGGTGCGCAGACTTCGGCTCACAAGACCACATATTAATGGGTGACAAGACGGCTGAACGGCAAATTAATCACTTCACTGAAGGCGTAATTATCCTCAAAGATTCCTTCCATAGCCCAGCAGGGTCAATCGAGAAGCAGAAGCTCGTGATCCTCTACTCCGACCAATACAAATGGACGTCAACACATTTGACAGGTCCAAACAAGCACTCCCAATTCCTCTATCAGATTACCCCACAAGGCAAAGATGCTTCAGTTTTAACCTTTACAGCGCTTCACATAGAGTACGATGAAAAGGCAGATTCTAAATTACTTGCCGAGCGGTTATGTAAAGAAGATGCGGTTGCATGGAAGCTTTTGGCGATCGCGATGGCAGAAGACAAGAAACATATTGGGGCACTATTGAACAACCTCGGTAGACCTAAAAGACCAGAACACTAGCAAAACATGTGCCTTTCTTGGATACTAATAGAATAATTCATCTTCTTTAGGCGGGACCTTCTTTTCGACCCATGATCTTCATGTAAAGATGGCTAGATTATCTGAACAATAGAGTAAATCAATGTTGGTCCTTTGGTTTTTCCATGGGTTTGACTCTTTTTTTAAGTAACGGTTAAAAGCTAATGATGCACAGTGATAATTTAAACCAAGAAAGGTTTGGTAACAATGTCTGCTCAAACTCAACAGAGAAAATTCATTTCGGTTGACCCAGGCAAATGCATTGGATGCGGAATCTGCGAATACGCTTGCACCGTAGAAAAAGGTGAAAACACTTGGAATCCAATCCGTTCCAGAATCAGAGTAGTTCGCATGGCGCCAGTACTCAACTTTGCATTATCTTGCAGAGGATGCAAAGATGCAAAATGTGTAAAAGCATGTCCGGAACGGGCGCTCTCCCAAGCAGAGGATACAGGCCTATTAATAGTTGATGAAAATAAATGCAAGGGTTGCGATTGGTGTGTTCAAGCCTGTGATCACGGGGGAATAACTATACATGCCGACACAGGAAAGGCAATCGCATGCGACCTTTGTAAAGGTGAGCCGAAATGCCTTGCGTCTTGTCCCGAAGAGGCATTGGCAATTGTGGGTTCAGACGAGGAAGCAGAAAAACGTTTTAACGACGCACTAGCAGTTTTGTCACAACAAATTGAGAAAATAACTGTCAGCATTAAAAATAAGGATTGGAAACCATTTCTGGCTATTGCAGAAAAACGCTCAGGGGTAATAACAGAAAAACTAGAAGCTTTGAACAAGAAAGCAAAAGCAACAAAATAAAAACAATACCCTTGTTTATCATACTTTCCTGTTTTCTTCAAAACCCCTCAAAAAACTATCAATGTCCAACCCAACCTTTTCACCCACATAACCGCCTTCCAATACAAAGAATGCGGGTTTTTTAAGTTGGGCAACTCTTTTTCCAATCTCAAAATAATCCTTGTCGAGTAAGCCTAAACTTGCTAAATCGCCCTGATGAGTATCGAAGCCCGCGGAAACGGCAACTGCCTCAAACTTGGCTAAATCAACCATACCTAACGCTTTGTCAAGCGTTTCTAAGTACTGTTTTCCCCCCAAGTTATTTGGCAATGCAAAGTTTATGCAGTTGCCTTCTGTGAAGTTGCCTGTTCCAGGGTAATTAGGCGATTGATGAAGCGACACGTAAAAGACTTTTTCGTCTCCTTGAAAGATTTCTTGTGTGCCGTTACCGTGGTGCCCATCGATGTCTAATATTAATGTGCGTTTTCCTGATTCTTTCACCGCTACTGCGATGTTGTTTAGGTAGCAGAAACCACGACTTGTAGACCCCAACGCAGCACCGCATCTGCCTGCATGGTGTCCTGGTGGACGCATAAGGGAAAAACCGTTTATCTTGCTGGCTAAAAGTGCTCCGCCGACTGATAGCCTTGCGAACTCGTAGATGTTTTGGTATGCAGGTGTATCGGAATCCTCCACTAACCCTTTCTTTACGTTAAAAACATAATCTGCATCGTGTACCGAAAAAATTTCTTCGTCGTTTGCTGGCTTTGGCTCGACAAACCCGTAACCTTTCGCTTTCAATATATCGTGTGCAATTTTTACTCGTTGTGGACCTTCAATGTGCCAGGTGCCATAGCCTAAACATTTTTCTGAATAGACTATCTTTGTCTTCATCGCTAACTGCATCCAGTACACACATAAATACGGTTACACATTAAAAACATAACCCAACCAAAGTAAGCCTAGAAATGGATAATTGGAGAGAAAAAACGGTGGTTTCACAGAATCCATTCGACCAATTCCGTCATGAATGTCAAGCTGCGTTAGCAAACGCCCTAAACAAGGCACTGCCAGAGCAAGAGCCAACGATTACATTAAACAAGACACCTAACATCGAATATGGCCAGTTAGCTTCTTCACTTTGTTTTGAGTTGGCAAAAAGAACTGGGCAGAAACCACTCGTTTTAGCCCAGCAACTTGTTGATGCCATAGACAAGTCGAGCTTTAATTTAATAGAGAAGGTTGCACCTGCAGGTGCAGGATACATAAACTTCCACGTTAACTTTGCCAAGTTTTCCAAGTTAACTCTGGAATCAGTTAAGAATTTGGGTTCTGACTATGGTTTTGTTAAGACTGATGAGCCCAAAAAAATTATTGTGGAACACACCAGCGTTAACCCGCTGCATCCTATCCATATTGGTCAAGCCAGAAACCCCATGCTTGGCGATGCTTTGGCCCGGATTCTCCAGTGCCGAGGACACATGGTTTCACGCCACTACTACATCGACGATGTAGGAAGGCAATCCTCGGTTGTCGCCTATGGTTACGCTAAGTTGGGTAGACCGAAACCAACTGAGAAAACCGATCTTTTCGTGGGAAAAATCTACACCGTCACCAGTTGCATTGTGGAGATTAATCGCCAAAAGAAAGCCCGAGAAATTGCAATCTCGGTCCAGTCAGCCGATGACTTGGCGAAGGCAAACAAGGAAATCGACGAATGGATGTCCATCGCAGTAGAGCTCAAAGAGAAGTATCCTGTACTTTTTGAAGCTTTAACAGCGAAAATAGGCGAAGATGAGAACCCTGAAGAAGAAATCAACCGCCTAAACCGTGCCTACGAAGACGGCGAACCCAACGCAAAGCAGCTCATCCGCGAAGTCAGCGACCTGTGCCTTGAAGGTTTTAGAGAAACCATGAAGCGTGTTGGCGTGACTTATGATTCTTGGGATTGGGAAAGCGACTTTGTTTGGAGCACTCAGGTCAGCGAGGTTTTAGCGAAGCTTAAGGATTCACCGTTTGTCCAAAACGAAAAGGGCGTTTTGGAGTTTGACGCCGAAAAAGTTGTGGAACACTTGGCTTAAAGTCAAAGCTGGGATTAAGCCAAAACAACGAGGTTCCACCGTTGACGCTTGGTCGAGCAGACGGCACAACCCTCTACACCACCCGCGACATCGCCTACACATTGTGGAAGTTTAAGCAGGCGCAGAAAGTCATCAACGTCATCGGCATGGAGCAGTCGCTGGCGCAGTTGCAGCTCAAAATTGCTCTCTACGCAATGGGTTACGGAGAAAATGCGGCAAATTTGGTTCATTTTGCCTATAACTTGGTTACTTTGCCAGGCTACAAGATGAGCAGCAGAAGAGGACACTACATCACTTTCGACGAGGTCTTAACCGAAGCAGTTCAACGTGCATACGAAGAGGTTTCGAAGCGTTCTCCCTTGCTCAGCGAAGAGGAGAAACGCAAAATCGCCGATTTTGTTGGTTTGGGCGCTGTTCGGTATGCGCTCGTTGATGTGGATTCCTCCAAGCCGGTGATGTTCACTTGGGAACGTGTGCTTAATTTCGAAACCAACAGTGCACCATACGTCCAGTACACTCACGCCAGAGCCTGTAGCATCCTGCGTAAAGCGGCACGTGAACCAGAAAACCCGAACTTTGGGTTACTCACCGAAAAGCTTGAGCGGGAACTCATCTTGAACCTTGCAGGGTTCCCTGATATGTTCATCGAAGCCACAGAATACCTAAAACCCAACATGATAGCCGACTACACAAATGCGCTCGCTGACAAATTCAACACCTTCTACAACGCTTACCCCGTGATAAAGGCTGATTCGCAAGAACTCAGTGATGCCGAATCGCCTTGACGCAAGCCATAAAAACCGTGATGCACAACGCGTTGAACTTGATTGGTGTGGTTGCCCCCGAGAAAATGTAGACCTGACCTCTCTTGCACGACCTCTTTAACGTAAAGCAAAATTTTAGAGATTGACGGTGTTTAGGTAACTAGATCATGGATGTTTGCCGTAACGTTCAAGAACAACCGTGTTTTCATTTGATATAATTTTTCCGCAAAGAAGAAGAAAACCGGGGTTTGGATGATGGGGGCAAAAGCTGCACACTGCTGGGTTATATGTAAAAAAGTATTTAGCGTAACCCTAGTCTTCAATGCGCTCGTATCCATCGGTTGCGCCGCAGGAATCCTGTCAGGCTATTATTGGCGCTACCAAAATTGGCAGCCGTTTGCACCCTACCTTGTCAGCGCCAGCCTCTTTTGGGTGCTAATCGCCACTGCAGTCATCAACATTTTTCCAAGCGCTGGACTTGGACGCTCTCTGCACACCGGCAGATTGTTCTTTCACCACTACTTCTACGGATTTCTGGTTTTGATTTTTTCATCAATCTACATCGTATTCTTTACACCTGTGTCTTTGCTAAACATCTTTTTCGTAAACAACACTAGTATTCAAGTTAACGTTGGCAGGGTTTTCTTGCTAGGCGGCTTAGCTCTGGTTTTAGATGACCTTCCCGATGTGCATGGAAAAATTGAATCTTCTTTAAACTGGTTAAAAGCAAAAGCAGGTCAGGGTGGAAAACTCATCTCTGCAGTACATATAGTAACTGGCGCATTAACGTTCTATATTTTTGTCGCAATGACTTTAGCTATGTTCCAAAACTCATCTTACGTCACTGTGGCTAATTTGGTTGTACTTGTTTCCGCTTTCATTACGGGTGTTACCTCGTTTATTTTTGTTAAACGAAGTGTATGGCTAAAGATTAAGTGTCTAAAACCTAACCTTCCCAGCACTTGTTAGGGTCTGCCAGCAATAACAAATTTCATATACAAGCCCAATAATCTAAAAGCGAGGCGTGCATCCTGATGAGTAATGATTCATATTTCAGTAAGAAACTTGAACCAATCAAAGTTACCAAACAAAAACCAATCTCACAACTTCTAAAAGAAATGGGCAAGACCGCTTATCAAGGGCGTAAACTGGGCGAAGCAGTTGATGTTTGGGAGAACATGATCAATTCAAAAGACACTGTTATCGCTATGGGCTTTGCAGGTTCAATGAGTACTGCGGGGCAATGGACAATAATTAACTGGCTTATGGAAAACCGTTTCATCGACGTTTTGGTTTCTACTGGCGCAAACGTCAGCGAAGACATCGTTGACGCCATGGGCTTCGGCTACTATCAGGGCAGCCACATGGTCGATGACTCTCAACTGCTCCATGACGACGTCAACCGATACTACGACGTCTATGGCAAAGAAACCGATTACCGCAAAATGGAAGACGTCGTCACAGATTACGTTATGACCTGTAAAGAAGACTTCATGTACACTTCAGCAGAATTCCTATATGGATTGGGCAAGTACCTTGGCAAGAAAAAAATCCCTGCCATATCCGCAGTTGCAGCAGCCAACGGCGTCCCAATCTTTAGCCCAGCCATGGTTGATAGTGCATACGGCGAAACCTTCCTCCTCGCAAAGAACAAAGGTCACAACGTCCACATCGACAGCGTAAAAGAATTTGACCAATTCGTCAGCATAGGAACCAAAACCAAGGAAGTCGGCGTCGTCTACATCGGCGGCGGCGTCCCCAAAGACCTAACGCAGCTCATCGCCATATCTGTTTCACCCATGACCGAAGACCAGGGCGTTAAGGGTAGAAAAGGCGGTTTACGCAAGAGCCTACAAGAATACTACTACCCCCACAAATACGCCATCCAAATCACCACAGATTCACCCCAATGGGGCGGTTTAAGTGGTTGCACCTTGGAAGAAGCGATTAGCTGGGGTAAAATCAACAGCCAAACTGGCTCACGCGCAGTCTGCTACTGTGATGCAACAATTGCGTTGCCACTCATTTGCCACGCATTGGCTGAGCGTGTTCCAGAAAAACGGAAAGGCCCAGACATGAGCTGGATCTTCAAAGATATTCCAAAGGCATAATTTTTTCTTCTTTTCATTTACTTCTATTTTAAAACTTCACGC
Organism: Candidatus Bathyarchaeota archaeon; assembly: GCA_963770845.1. Lineage (GTDB taxonomy): Archaea > Thermoproteota > Bathyarchaeia > Bathyarchaeales > Bathycorpusculaceae > Bathycorpusculum. The sequence goes on from CAVYRC010000007.1 coordinate 287,573, forward strand.
TTAAGTCTTAGTCACTTTGTAATCGGGGCTTAAGTTGAGTTTTTATTTACGAAATCGCTGATGTACTGCCACACCGCTTCAGGCTGCTCTTCAGGCGCAAAATGTCCGCTATCCTTTACTATCGCACTTTTTATGTTCATGATGCCTGCCTCCGTGAATCCTTCAACGTATTCGTTAATGTTCCCATCTTCATGGTCACCGCGCAAGTAGAGGAGAGGCGTGTTGATTTTGGTTTGTGAGTTAATAAATATCTTGTTTTCTTTGGCGTCTTGATCGAAAGTGCGGTACCAACCGAAACCTGTACTGAGCGCTGACGGTGCCGAATAAGCTTTAATATATTTTTCTCGTGCTTGGGCGCTGATGCTTTTTGGGTTGGCAGCGATAGCATCGTAGAAATGGTCGAAGTACACTTTTTCTTTTCCCGACACTAAACTTTCTGGTAGGTTAGGGACTGCATGGAATTTGAAGTGCCAAATATACGGGTTGACTATAACTTTTTCCCATGGTTTCACACCGGGAACTACCACATTCATGATAACTGCCGCTTCTAATCGCTTGGCGTAGCGGGTGAGGTATGAGAATACTATTTGTCCACCAGCGTCATGTCCAACTAGCGTTAAATGTTTGAGCCCCATGGTCTCTATCACCTCATTGATGATGTTAGCTATGTCCATTTTGCTGGTTGGGGCATGCTGTATACTTGATAACCCAATTCCGGGCAAGTCTACCGCAATACTGTGAACTTGTTTTTTCGCTAGCTGCATTACTTTTTCCCATGCTGAACAGTCTTCTGGCCATCCGTGAAGGAAAAGTATTGTTCGTTCAGAATCTTCAGATTTTTCAACAACATGCATACTTCCTATGCTAGTATTTACTTGCTTATGCACAGTAATAGTTCCCTCAAAAGATTATAGGTAGAGCAGTTTTTAAATTAAGCTCAAAGGATAAAGAATTCAGAAGATTATTGAAAAAGATGTTTTGGGTTAATTTGCGTTAGGCGTTTTTCTTTTTGCTTAACCTGTCAATTAGTGCACTTGTCATTACTGGCATAACCATGGTGGCGTCGCCTTCAATCATTATGCGTTTGGCTTTTTCACTGATTTTTCCCCATGAGACCGCTTCGCGAGGTCGAGCACCGCTGAGGCTTCCATCCCATTCGTCTGCAGTGCTGATGTAGACAACATAGTCTAAGCCATCTTTGAATTGGTTCCACCAAATCACATGATGTTTGCTGATGCCTCCTCCAACGATGAGGGCACCCGTTTGCTTAGCGTCAAAAACTATGTTGTTTAGGTCATCTTCGTCTTTTAGCAGGTTAATTCGGAAGTCTTTGTGGTCTTGGCTAAAGAACCAAAGTTGGTAGCCAACTGAACCATCGGTTATGCCTGGAACGAATACAGGGATGTTGTTTTTGGCTGCCCAATAAAGAATTGAGCTCTCGTTGCAGCAGCGCAGGCCGATTTCTCGGCACAGCTCAGTGGTTGAGAGTTCTTTTTTGCCCTCTTTGTACAGTTCCTCAAGCATGCCTATTATTTTCTTCTCAATAATGATGCCATAACTATCGTTTGGCACCAGTACGTTGCCGAGGCGGTTTACTCCTTCCTGATGCAGCTTGGAATCGTTCATTATGAAGCTGCCTTTGTAGTAGTCTTTCCAGCAGCGAGCAACATCATGGTCCAATGTGCCGCAAGTTGTGATTACAATGTCGACAAGTTTGCGTTTTACGAGTTCTCGTATTACTCCTCGAGTGCCTGTTGCAACAATGTCAGCGGTGAACGAGAGGAATTTGACGCAGCCTTTAGCGTTTATCATCTCTTCCATTATGCTGACGCCGGTGGCCAGCTTGCCCGCTGTAAAACCCCATGCGTCGTCCATTTGCTTGACAAGCTCGTCAACGGACATTTTTTCGGTAAACTGGTAATCTTTAACTGGAATTTTATGTGAAACCTTAGGCATAATCAACAACTCCTGTTCACTGGGATAAGATGGGTGTTAAAATAAATACGTGTCGAAACTGAGCGCTATTCTGACAGGTAGCTGATGATTCTTTGGTAAATGTCCCCATCAGATGAGTCTTCGTATCCAGCGTAAATACTTGGGTTATCGTTAACTTCGACGACAACGTATTCACCATCGACTTCTTTGATATCCACGCCATACAAGCCTTTGCCCACTACACTGCACGCCTTCAATGCCACTTCTCTGAGCCGCATCGGCATCTCCTGTTTGTGTAAGCTAACTGTTCTTCCCCAAATCACCGTTGGTTTACCCCGCAGTTTGGCGCCGTGCTTCCATTTCCCTTTAGGAATCATGTATTTGCAGACATACAGCACATCGTTGTTTAGGACGCCGACTCTCCAGTCAAACGCTGTTGGAGTAAACTTTTGGATGGCTAAAACATCCGATTTCTTAAAGAACCGCTTCGCAACGTCACGGAAGCTTGTTTCGCAAGCAGCTTTTTCAACGTAACGGGAGAAGCTAGTGTATGGAGCCTTTATAACAACTGGTTTTCCAAGATCTTCAAAGATATCATTGATTTTTTTGTGGTGCAGCTCATCCTTATTTAGGAACACAGTGGGAATGTGTGGAACATTGTATTTTTCAAAGAGTGCGTATTGGTGGATTTTGTTGCCGCATACCGTGATGGATTCTGGGTCGTCGATGACTTTCATGCCTAGCTCCCATGCAGTTTTGGAAACCACATAAGCCGTGTTTAGGGGGTCTGTTGTTGCCCTAATGAAGACGGAATCGTATTTTGGCACGTCAGAAATGTTTTCGCGGAATAGGAAGCTGAATTGGTTGCCTGATTCTTCGGCTGCTAACTTGAAGTTGGCAAGCGCGCCTTCCTCACGAGGATCAGTAAAATTATATTTCTCAACAAAGCACGCGATCTTAGACACCGAAGAGTTCACCCTGCTCAGAAATGAGCAAAACCTCTCTGGAAATAGTTTGCAAGTCCTGTTCGGAAAGCTCCTCTTTCTCTACGGGTTGCAATCCACACAAATAAGCTTTATCTACAGTTTTTTGTATGTGAAGTTTGCAAACTGGGATTTTGAAAGTCTCATACACCTTTTTGGCGATTGCTTCTGTCTCTGGGTCAGCACTTTTAACCTTGCCGAAAAAGCTTTTAACAGTTAACAATTCGCCCTTGAGTGGTTGAGCGCAAACAGCGAATTTATAATTCATTCCCAAGCTTTTCATAGCCGCGATAGAGTGCACTTTTGTTCTGGGCAATTTTGAAGCCATCATAAATGAATGGGTTAACTGCGAACAAAATTACTGGAAAACCAATCTCCGTCATGATTTTTTTTACTGAATCGGTGACGAGACTGGGCAAGGTTGGAACTCCCGCTTTCGCTGCACGGAGCAAAAGTAATGGGGTTCGGCTAGAATCGATAATGTCTTCGCATGATGGAATAACTCGGTTGCCTAAAATCTCCGCATGCATAGATACATAATAACCTGCTTTCATGTAACGATATTCATTGCTGATGTTGAGTGTTGGTTCTTTGATTGTGGATTCTAAAAACGATGCCGGCTTCATTACTTGAAGATTAGCTGTTAGGTCGATATTTGAGACGACCAACACGGTCATGAGACACCAGGTAATTGAAAGGCGTTATTCGTGCAGTTATATTTAAAATTAACTATGCACTAGACACACATCGCAAGTTAGGGCTAAACAAAAAAGAGGCAAAAGCAACGTACAAACCGCTCGAAGTCCTCGGACCAGAACATGAATACTCACTAGTGGATGAAGACCTAAAAGTTTTACCAATCGCCGACAAAATTATAAAAGAGTACTGCGGAAGGATGGTCAATTTCATTGAGTTGCCCAATTTTACTTTTGGAAAAGAAATGCAACTACATGTTATGGAGATAAAGGCTAACCAACCCTTCAAGTCACCCAGTGAATTTGAGGAAACCATGCATACCGCTGTCCTTTCGCTCAGCGGAATCGTTGAAAAGTATGGCGCCAACCTGCTGGGAACGGGAATGCACCCGTTAATGGGCCTCAAAGACACCGCAGTGTGGCCTCACTACCACAGAAAAATCTACCACGCGTACAGCAAAATCTTCAACCTAAACCAGCATGGATGGCTAAACATACAAAGCTTCCACCTAAACTTGCCCTATCAAAAAGAAGCCGACGCCATCCAAATCCACAACCAACTCGCCAACCTATGCGCTTATCTGCCCGCAATCTCCGCTTCCTCACCAATCTTCGAAGGCAAAACCGGTCCCGATCAAGACAACCGTCTGCAATTCTACAGATTAAACCAGAAAGAAGTGCCATCTGTAACCGGCGAGGTTATTCCAGAATACGCATCCTCACTTAGCAAGTACAAGCGAGATGTAATTGAGCGGTACTCCACAGATTTAGCAAAGGCGGGCGCAGATAAAACGTTGCTACATCGGGAATGGGTTAATTCACGAGGTGTGATTTTCAGGTTTGACCGCTGTGCCCTCGAAGTTAGGGTAATGGATGAGCAGGAATGTGTAAAGTCGGATGTGGCGCTGGCTTGTTTTGTGCGTGCTGTCCTCAGGGGCTTAATTGCTTCAAATACCCCGCTTCTGCAACGCGAAGATCTTAGTCAAAGACTTCAACGCCGTAATCGCAGATGGGCTAAACGCTAGAGTCTCAAATCCAAATGGGAAAACTGCAAGGCAGGTATGTCAAAGCTACCTCAACTTAGCCAACGAACACGGTACCGAAGACGAGAAAAAATACCTGTGGCTTGTGAAGCGTCGAATCGACGAAGGTTGTCTTTCGGAGCTTATACGGGCAAGGGTGGTGGCGCGTGCGAAAAAAACGGATTTTCATCAGGCAATCATCGATGTATATTCAACGCTTATTAAGTGCCTTCATGATAATCAACCCTACTTCTAGGTGCCCTCATGCCTGAAGACGACAACGGAACAACCTACTCGTTTGACGTATGCAGCCAATGCAAAAGCATCTGTTGCCAAGACGCCAAACCGCCACTGAGTGAAAACCGAAAAAAAATTCTCCAAGAATACCTAAAAAAGCAAAAAATAGCAATCGCTGAACCGTTTGCTAAAAACGATTACTCCTACCCAGCCGTCGACGAAGAAATTTACTGTAAATTATTCAGCAAGCAAACGGGCAAATGCATGGTGCATCCTGTGAAGCCTGAAACATGTGTAAGCGGACCCATAACTTTCGATATTAATTTCAAAACCAAAAAGGTTGAATGGTTCTTGAAGACCTCTGAACTCTGCGCTTACGCTGGGGACCTCTACAAAAATAAAGCGGCTTTTAAAGAGCATTTTGAAGTGGCAAAAAAACAAATTACAGCGTTAATCAGACAGTTGAGTGCCGATGAGTTGAGGGCAATTGTCAAAATAGATGAGCCCCAAACTTTCAAGGTAGGTGAAGACGACTTACCCCTTGAAGTGTTTAAAAAACTTGGCTTATAGAAAGCCTGCGTCTCTTAGTTTGAGTGCAACGCCTATGTCGCCTTTGAACTGAACTCTTCCAGTGAAGAAGGCTTTTTCAGCACTTAACCTTCCGTTAACCATATCTAAGAAGTCATTCTCGTTCATCTTCAAAGTAACTGTTGGCGACGGATGGGTTCCCTCTGTCACCTGAAGCTTCAGATCTTTTATTGCAACTGTCCAGTTGCCTCCCTTTGGCCCCGTTACATTTATTTGAGCGACAACGTTGATGCCTGATGCTTTTTCCGGTTTAAACCGTGCGGGCAACGCTTTTTCGAAGAACTCTTGAGGGGTATTTGTTTCCATCCTTTTCAACCCGTTAATTTTCAGGTATTTTACGCATTTGGGTTATTGAAGCTTTGGTAAGGCTACCTGAAGAGGTCTTTTTCTTTGGCTCTAGTAAGCGGTGTCGCAGCTGCATTTTCGTCAGTCTGATATTTGTATCCCCGGATGATGGCGGCTGGGATCCCCTCGTTTGCTTGTCCAATCACAAGTTCCGCTGCAGAAGCAAGCTCGTCGGCAATGGCAGTCTGCTTAATTCTAAGAACATAGCCAAACAGGTCCTTTTCTCCCCGTCTATCCCTTATAGGTCTAAACCCGGCCACGCCAACAGCCACATTAATCTCGCCCAGCCTAAACGGTCGACCATGAGTATCAGAAACAATAACCGCCACATTGGCTCCTGTTAAACGCTTAATTTCTTTACGGATGTTTTCTGCTGAGGTATTGGGGTTTTTTGGCAGTGGAACGACATTTCTGTCGCCTGAAACGTTGGAGCGGTCGATTCCTGCGTTGGCGCAGATTATTCCGCTGATGGTTTCAGTTATGATGCTATTTTGGCCCACACGAACGATGTCTTTTGTTTCTTGAAGAATAACTTCGACTAACGCGGGGTCTTTGTTGGTTTTCTGAGCAATTTCCTTTGCCCTCTCAGATGGCCTGACTTGGTCAAGGTCAATTACGTTTCCTTCAGCCTTCGAAACAACCACATGCGTAACAACGATTACATCGTTTGCTTGGATGGGAGTGCCCTGATTATTAGCGGCTTCGACGATTAGTTTTCCTAAGTTGTCTGCTTTTTTTATTAATGGTAAATCTTCGACTGCGAATACTTGAACAGGATTCACGCTATTTGCCTCATCTGAGGTTGCTAATTAATCGATAGGACTTAAGTTTATCTAGCAAAAGGTTGTAAAACAAAAAAGCGAAAAATATTGCTGAAAACATAGAAAGAGACCCTTAAAGGTCTCGATGGATATTTTAGCTCCTGAATTTCTGCAGTTTCTGCAGCATCAGTTTGTCGCCTTCAGCGTCACCTGCACATGTTGCGATGATGCCGTCGACTAATCCGACAAGTTTTGATGCTTTTTCTTCAACTGTTTCCATTGTTGCAGCGGTTGGCCACCCGATCATTTTGACGGTTTCAACGTTCTTGGCTGTTCCAACTAGGAAGTATGCGAACAGTGGCTTGTTGAGTTTCTTGCATTCTGCTGATACTGCTTTGAGAGCCTCGAATGAGTCGTCGGTTAGTCTCATGAAGTATACGAAGTCCCAGGGCTCACGTACACGTTGAAGTGTTTCTTCAATTGAGCGTCTTGCGGTTAGTAAGCAGCCGAGTTTTAGGTTTTTGGTTTTAACTGAGTTGCGTATGAAGTCTCTTGCTTCCTCGGAAGATGGTAGCATTGTTATGGGTTGGCCAAACTTTGGGTTGTCTCCCATGGTGACTGCTAGGCCGTCTAATCCGATGATGTCTGATGCTAGGGCTAAGCCTCCGACTTCAACTGGACCTTTATACTTTAGAATGAAGATTGGACAGACATATTTTTCTGGGTACTTGTATTTGAGTAAGCAGCTTACTACTACGCCGCTTGGAGCTGGGAAACCTGCTGCGCCGTCAGTTACGTTCCATCCATCGACTAAATCTTTGAGTTCATCTGCAAGCTTCAAGAATTTTCGTGTTGGCACAAATTCATTTAGTATTTTCATGGAGAGTTCATCTCAGGTTAAAGAGGTGAGGGGTTTGGGTTAAAAAGGCTTTTGCATACGCAAGGTTCAGCGGTATAGTTTGATTTTTTTTCCAATGACAGTGTAAAATCAAGTTTTATTTTTGGTGGCTTGGTCCAGTGAAGTTTTTTTGGCGCGTTCCCGCTTGAACTTGGCTAATCTGGCGACTTCTGGTTTATCGACAGTATCATTGCCGGCTTCCAACTTTTCCACTAATTTTTCGCCCACTTCTGAGCGCACGATGACGGTTGAGTAGCCGTTTTTACTGCCAGCTGAACCCACAGAAACATCCGCAAACTGCGAGGTGAAATCGTCGCAGAAACCACACGCCTTCTCCGCGGCATCATCAAGATCTTTTACGCGGCAAACATACTCTTTTCCATCAACATGCAAAATGAACTTGCCGTGACGCACCTGAGTTTTCTCGGCTTTATCTACGTCAACACCTAATCGATTGTTGATTTCCTCTTTTAGTTTGGCGGGGTTGAAGGCTTCAAAACAGAATAAACCGATTACGGTGATTTCGATGTTGCCTTTGAGGGTTTGCTGGATTTTTCGCACGGCTTTTGCTTCGCAAGGTGTGCAAACGATGGCTATGCGTTTCTTGCCTTGGTTGATGAGTTGCCGCAGTTTCGCCGCAACGTTGATTTTGAGGTATTTGGTGCCCTTCGCCGCTGCCACTTCAGCAACATTTTGCGCAACAACTGCTTCCGCACTGTAACCTTGCATTCGCCGCACTACGACAGCTGCATCAAAGGCGTCCTCCTCAAAACCCCTTGCAAGTAATGCTGTGACTACGCCGCCGTCTTGCCCCTCAAACGCTGTCTTTGCAGAGAACATTTCGGAGTAGACACCTATGTCTTCGTCCTTGGGTCCTTTTAGGAATTGGTTTTCTATTTGGGCTTCGTATTTGGCTTTGAAAGCTTGGTACTTTTCTCTTTGGTCTGCTGCCATTAAAACTTCAACCAGTTTCTGCTAGATTTAGCTAGAGGTTTGAGCAAATAAAGCTTTAAGCATTAACAGCCAACATGGGTCTGCATATCCATCGGTGTCTCTATGACAAAGATTTCCACAAACTCGCCTAAAATCAAGTATATACATGGCGCCGAAAACATGCTCGACGAAATCAAAGTTATGTGGGAAGCCTTAAACCAGTATATGGGGCAGCGTTCAACCCACTTTAAGGAACATTTTCGTGGGATGACTTTCCAAAAAAGAAAAACTGACCTGTTAAAGAAGGCTGCTCAAGGAGTAATGCGTGTTGAAGTAGCCGTTGATGAAGCAACTGGTCAAAGCGTGGGCTACATTGTGAGCAGCATCAACTCGGAAAATGCAGGCGAAATTGAGTCCATTTTTGTCCGTGAGGCTTACAGGGGCATGGGAATCGGCGACGCATTGATGCAGAAGGCGTTAGCTTGGATAGACCAAAACGGCGCTACAGAAAAAGTCGTTGAGGCAACCGTTGGCAACGAGCAAGTTTTCGGTTTCTACGGTCGCTATGGGTTTCTACCGCGGAAAACCCTGCTTAAACAAGTAAAAAAGACTAAGACTCCAAATTCAACATGCTAATTACTGCAAATATCACCAATTGGACCCTGCACTCTTTAGGGACAGGCGCTCACTCTATATTTTTAGCAATGATTCTCTATTAGGCTTCTAATATGGTGGCGCCTACATGTCTTGGGATGTTGTATCACAGTTTTTTTTGAGAAACGTAAATTAATTCGGCAAACGCTAATTTTGTTAGTTTGTGATTTGTATGAAGGTTGCTGTTTCTGGTAAAGGCGGCGTTGGCAAGACTTTGATTGCTGGTGGTTTAGCGAGCGGTTTTGTTGAGCGCGGCTTAAAAACTATAGCAATTGACGCTGATTCTTCTCCAAATCTTGGTTTAACGTTGGGGTTGTCAGCTGAGGAAACCCGCAAAATAGTGCCTATTACAGAAAATAAGCCATTGGTGGAGTCTAAAACCAGCACTGGTTTCAATAGTATTTACAATTTAAATTTCACGGTTGACGACATAGTTAGAGATTATTCTATATCCACTCCGTTGGGTGTAAACCTGATTGTTATGGGCACAGTGCAGGCTATGGAGGCAGGCTGCATGTGTGCTCCAAACGCCGTTATCCGTGCCCTGCTAAGACACCTAGTCGTCGACCGCAATGAAGCAGTTGTTATGGATTTAGAAGCAGGCGTAGAACACATCGGCAGAGGCACCGCAAGACAAGTCGACGCATTACTAATCGTTGCCGACTCCAACCTAAAATCGCTAGAAATCGCCAAACACATCCACGACCTGGCATCTGCAGCAGGAATGAAAAAGCTCTACCTCATCGGAAACAGAGTAATGAACGATATCCAAAAAGAAGCAATCCAAACATTCGCAGACAAAAACGGGCTTAATCTGCTTGCTTTAGTGCCCTTCGACCAAAAAGTAATCGAAGCAGACATGCTCGGCATAACTCCGCTTAAAAACAAGCAAATCGCCGCAGTTAAGACCATAGACAACATATGCGAGCTTTTACTACAAAAAACAAATTAACATACTGTGATATATCCAAAATAACCCTTTTCTTAAACTATCTTTGAGTGCATCAACAGTCTCTCTGTCAATGTCGTGGAATTGAACTTTCCCCCTCCTGTGATTTAGGCTGGGGACTGAATTGAACCCACATTCCAGTGGAGAATATCACCGAGATAAAATTTCAGGGGTTTATGGTTATGTGAAGGCTTAATTAGATAGTCTTTACCTTAACTTAATGCAGTCTTTCATCATTGTTGGAAGATGCAGGGTTTGGTTTTGATATGTCTTGGTTTAAAGCTTTGAGGGAGAAGGAGCCATCTGAACCTGCGAATCCAATTGGAACAGTTGTTATAGGTACTCTTCACCCTGACCTCATAGATACCGCCAAAGAGATGGTTAGAAAATCACTTAAGACTGCTCAGTTTAAAACTGTGGATGTTGGGAAAGGGGCTTCTGTAGAGTCTTTTGTTTCAAAGGCTAAAGAGGCAAATGCAGACATCATTGTAGTCACTATTAGTATTTCCGCCGCTAAAGATAATCTTCCAAAACTCATTTCTGCTATAGAACTTGAAGGACTAAAAGGCAAAGTTGTAGTTATGATCGGTGGTGCAGCTGTTACTAAAGAAGATGCGGATAGAATAGGCGCTGTGTTTGGTAAAACAAGAGAAGACGCTGTTGCTCTGGCAAAGAAAGCAATTGGGCAAAAGCAGAACAACCCATAACAACTTAACGCTCGCCAAAGATGGGAAGCTTTCATTTTATTTCGATTGTGTGAGCTTTACAACCAGAAACCTGAAAACGTGTTCGCCTGTGTTTCTTAGCAAATGGGAATCCCCAGCATCAACCAAATAATCTTAGACGAGGAAGTAATTAGCATTGTTGTTTTGTCCTTTTCATAATTGTACCGTGTTCTGAAAAAAGTTTAACGTTTTAGGCTGAACAACTATTTCAGGAACTCACCCACATTTTCCCCTTTGCTCTTGTACGCTTTGAGGAAGACAGCTATAGCTATTAGTAAAAGACATATTATTGACGTTATCGAGACAAATGTTTGATGAAACACAGTCATAGACCAAAACAGGATTCAATTTCTAGTCTGCATGAGTACAAGAGTGTTGCCAAAAACAAACTTGTACTATCCATGATCATCACTGGGTCAGTGATGGTGGTTGAGGTTATCGGAAGTATCTTAACCGGTAGTTTAGCATTAGGCAGCGACGCAGGACACATGTTCACTCATCTGTTTGCCTTGGCCATCAGTTTTATAGCGATAGTAATTGCATGTAAAGCGCCGTGCCACCATCGAACATATGGGTTTTACCGAGCAGAAATTCTTGCGGCACTTTTCAACAGCATTTTTCTTTTCGGTGTCACCGCATACATATTCTACCAAGGCATTGAACGTTTGCTCAATCCCCAACCTGTCTTAGGATTTGAAATGCTCCTCGTAGCTTTGTTGGGTTTGGCTGCCAACGGCATAAGCATCCTGATTCTAAGAGGGAGCGTTAGAAGTGACCTTAACATTAAAGGTGCTTTCCTTCACATGTTCGCTGACACGGCATCTTCGGTTGCCATCATAATTGGTGCAATTGTTGTTTCGTTAACAAATTGGTATATCATCGACCCCCTATTGGGCATTGGAATTTCCGTTTTAATTTTTGTTTGGGCATGGAGTTTACTTAAAGACTCTGTTAACGTATTGCTGGAAACTGCGCCGAAAGGCATGAATATAGACATAGTTAGCTTGGAACTCAAGAAAAATATGCCTGAAATCTTACAAATCAATGATATGCATATCTGGGAAATTACTTCGGGGATGTATTCTCTAACAGCACACATAGAAGCTGACTTAACTAATTATGAAAATACAAAACAAATAGTTGAAAAAATAAACAAGATATTGGACGAAGAATATGGAATAGAACATACAACTATACAGATAGAGCCAGTAGTACTCAACAGTAGTCAGATGAAGAAGGGAGCTTAGATGTTAACGCTCGCCAGGTGGGTATTTTTTTGGGGAGAAATCGATTGGTATAAATCTGTCTCTGTAATACTTTCTTTCCAATTCGTGTTACTGTGGGGAAACGAAAATACACATTCCTGATGGAATCCTTAACCCATACGCATGCATAGCCCTCTACATAGTAGCCTTCGGCTTTTTAGCATGGGCTTGGCATGGAATAAAAAAAAATTCTCCGCGTTATATTATCCCACTAATGGCGGTTGTCAGTGCTCTTTTGCTCGTTATTCAATTTTTTGAATTTCCTGTTGCGGGTGGTGGCAGTACTTGGCATTTCTTGGGCGGAACAGCAGTTTCCATGGTTTTGGGGCCGTTTGCTGGTTTAGTCAGTATGACCATAACGCTGGTTATTCAAGCTGGGTTAGGTGATGGAGGTATTACGTCTTTTGGTGCAAATGTCTTTAACATGGCTGTAATTGGCGCTATGTCTTTTTTCATAGTAAAAGCATTCCTAACAAGAGAATTTAGCATAAAACGGTTGGCGTTAGGTGTGTTTATTGCTTCATTTGTCTCTAACGTGTGTACGGCGTTAGCCGTGGGAGTGGAAATTGGTCTTTTTCCCATGGTTGGCAACCTTGGCGGAACATTAGTGACTGTTCCCTCGATGCTAATTTGGTATGTCCCAACTGGAATAATTGAAGGAGTTGTTGCCTCTTCATTGATAGTTTCGTTATCGCGGTTGCGTGGTGTAAGACTTATCGGTTTAGAACTCTGCAGAAAACAGAATACTGGTTAAATCCTTTAAAAGCTCTGCAGGTAACAACTTATTATTTTCAAAATCCAAAATCGAGGGAACGTTAAATTTCCTTTGATCCATTAAAGAAATGCTTTCCAGTTTTGAAGCATCTCAAGGCTCTGTTTTTTTCTGCCAAAGATTAATCCAGCTATAGTGTTCCTCGATAGTGTATGGTAGTAGGGCAGCCAACGCATTTTTTGGTTTCATATCTTGAACATGTTGAGCAATCAACGTTACAGGGTGCTTTATCCTTGCCTTTATGTGTCAAGTATTCTCTTATTTGAAGGAATTGTGAAAACTCGTTATCGCTGATTGGGTAGAATTCTGATCTGCGTATACCCGGGCTACTTCTTATTGAGCACTTTTCTACTGAAATACTGTCGAGAGTGTCTTGGTTTTCCGCAATAACTAGGGCGATAAGGTTGTAGCCGCCGAGAGTTTTGAAGATATGAACTACTCGCGGGCAATCCTTGAAGCGCCTCATGATGTTTTGCATTGCCTCTGCATCTTTCATCTCTAACAATACCATTGCTGGAATGAGCCCGAAAGCTGCAGGGTTCATTAAAGCTTGATTTCTTATGGCGCCTTGGTCTATCAGTTTATTCAGTCTTTTCTTGACGCCTACATTAGTGAATCCTGTAATTTGTGCGAGTTCTTCTAGCGTAGTTCTTGCGTCGACTTGTAGTTGGCTGATTATTTTTCTGTCAATATCGTCCATACATTTATGCTTCTTGTTTACTTTCTAAACATAACCTATTAATATTGTTTATCTATTAAACTAAATTATCATCAAACCTAGGTTATCAAAATGACGAAAAGAATAATGATGCCAGTTGAAGACGAAAAAGGACTAGAATCTAAAGTAGCCCACCATTTTGGAATGGCGCCTTACTTCGCTATAGTAGAACTTGACGAGAATCAAAAAACCCCAAAAGTCAAAATTGAACCGAACAAAAGCGAGCACATGGGTGGCGCCCCAGGGCACTCGCATGAGAGCTTCCTGGCACTGAAACCAGACGTTGTAGTAGCTTATGCGATGGGGCCAGGAGCATTGAACACTTTCTTAGGAGCAGGTGTAACAGTCTTGGAAGCAACTGCACTTACGGTCAAAGGCAACATTGAATCTTTCAAAGGGAGCAAACTCAAAGAACTTTCGCGCGGATGCGAACACGCCCATCACCACGAACACGAACATTGATGAATGAATTAAACTTGGTACTGGAGAATTAGTGGGTGGTGGAGAATTCCAAAAATAAGCTGCAATTCAGAATTGGCCCAAAAATTTCTCGCTCCAGTTCCCAATGTTCAAGGAAGGTATCTTCTTTATGCCAGACACCCATTATACAGGTTAAACAGCAATCCCTTTGCTCATTTTTGAGAGACATGAGCTGGATTGAATACAATCATAAAATTAGACTTCTTGGCAACCATAGACAATATATGCGAGTTTTTGATTAAGAAAACAGCATAGCACTTGAGGTTTATTGTATGAAAACTTTAGTTACTGTTGGTCGTGGTGGAACAGGAAAATCAAGCTTTACTGCTTTGATGGCTAAATGCTTCATAGAAGCAGGTGTCTCTCCGTTGCTTTTGGTTGATGCTGACCCAGACCAGAACCTAGGTGAAATGCTTGGTGTAGACCTTAAAGAAGCAGGTAAATCAACCATAGCTGACCTCATCGTTAGCACCTTTATCGAGCAAGGAGGCACCACAGTCGGTATTCCGCCAACCCAACGCATCGAAAGCCGCATTTGGGAAAACGGGCTCTACGAAAGCAAAAACTTTGATTTCCTAGCGGTTGGCACAAAATGGGTTGAAGGATGCTACTGCATGCCAAACTCTGCCCTAAAAGGCGCGTTGGAATCGTTGACTAAAAACTACAAATTTGTACTTGTTGACTCCCCAGCAGGGCTTGAAAACCTCAACAGACGAATCACCTCAGAAGTCAACGACATCTTTGATATCCTTGATCATTCCAAAAAATCCCAAGATCATGTCAGAAGAGCTTACAAAATAGCTAAAGAAGTTGACATGAAATTTGAAAACTTTTACATTGTTGGTGGTTACCGTTTTCCAGCGGAATTGGGCAAGCAGGCTGAAGATGACTTAAAATTCAAATATCTAGGAAAAATCATTGCAGACGACCAATTAGACGAGTATGTTCTCGATGGAAAATCGCTTCTTGACCTGCCAAACGACAACAAAGGCTATCTTTCAGTTAAAAAAATCCTCAATAGATTGGGATATTTATAATCCTAAAAATATTTACACAATTCTCTGTAAACCTTCCATATATATGACTGCACCGTGACTTTTGCTTAGAAAATCTGGAAAGGTTTAAAAGGTCTGTAATTCAGCATAGTGGTAAACCTTTACAGAGGTTTCAGATTTGACTGCTAAAAACGTCCATGTAAAAATAGACGAAATGAAGACCGGTAGCGGTCTTATTAAAAATCTTGAATTATCCATCGGCAAGGTTATCAACGACAACTATACCGAGCCCATGGGACCAACCCCAATGCCCTCCATGACTACCCTTCGGGATTGGGACATGAAGCTCCTCAACAAGTACAAGCCTTTCTATATGCCCGACTGCGATCTTTGCTGTCTATGTACTTTTGGAAAATGTGATCTGACAGCTGGAAAACGCGGCGCATGCGGCTTAGACATTGCAACTCAATCTTCTCGTATTGTCATGTTAGCTTGTGCGATTGGATCAGCATGTCACTCAGCCCACTCACGTCACCTTCTTCACTCCTTAATTGAAAAGTACGGTCGAAGATACCCCTTGGACATCGGCGGCTTAAACATTAAAGTTGAAGCACCAATCACACGGTTGGTTACAGGTATAAAGCCTGAAACACTCGGTGACCTTGAGGATGTTTTATCCTATGTTGAAGAACAAATCACCCAAGTTCTTGCAGTAGGACACACAGGCCAAGAAGGTAACAACTTAGACTTCGAATCAAAAGCAATGCACGTCGGTATGGTTGACCACGTAGGAATGGAAGTCGGCGACATCGCCCAAATATCCACTTTAGGCTACCCGAAAGCTGACCCCGAAGCGCCACTCGTAAAACTCGGTATCGCAAGCGTCGACAGAACTAAACCAGTTATTATGGCAATTGGTCACAACGTTATGCCGTCGGTCGGAATAATTGATTATGCAAAAGACAACAAGGTCGATGATAAAATCGAAGTAGTCGGCTTATGCTGTACATCACACGACATGACACGGTACTACAACCGAGCCAGAATTGTCGGTCCAATCAGCTGGGAACTTAGGTTCGTGCGTGCAGGATTGGCAGACGTAGTCGTACTTGATGAACAATGTATCAGAACAGACATCTACGACGAAGCCAGCAAAGTTGATGCTCCAGTAATTGCAGCATCAGAAAAGAACTGCATGGGCTTTAAGAACCGCACAAACGACCCAGCAGACGAAATCGTCGCTGACCTCGTTAGTGGCAAAGTCAAAGGCGTACTAATTCTTGACCCAGAAAAAGTCGGCGAAGTCGCAGTCCGCGTAGCACAACAAATAGCTCCAATCCGCAAACGAAAGAACGTTCTCCCATCCATAGAGGAAATTACACAAATCGCAAAAACCTGCACACAATGCAAGAGTTGCCAACGCAACTGCCCACAAGACTACGCCATTCCAGCAGCAATTAAAGCAGCAGCAAAAGGCGATCTGACCCTACTAACAGACCTCTACGAGACCTGCATTGGGTGCGGAAGATGCGAAGAAGCATGCCCACAAAACATCATGATCCACAGCCTAATCATTAAAGCAGGCGAAAAAGCCATGCTCTGCGAAGACAACCTGTGTCGCGTAGGCAGAGGTGCAGTCTCAGATGTCGAAATCCGTAACGTCGGCAGCCCAATTGTCCTCGGAGAAATTCCAGGCATCGTTGCAATCGTTGGCTGCAGCAATTATCCAAAAGGCGGCAAAGACGTCTACGACATAGCCCGAGAATTCGCAAGCAGACGATACATCGTCGCATTATCCGGATGCTCAGCCATGTCCGCAGGCAGTTACCGCAACAGCGAAGGCAAAACTCTCTACGAAGAATTCCCAGGTGGATTCGAAGCAGGAGGAGTCCTAAACGTCGGCTCATGCGTCGCAAACAGCCACATCGCAGGTGCAGCCATCAAAGTAGCAAACATCTTTGCCAAACGCTCACTGAGAGGCAACTACGAAGAAATAGCAGATTACATCCATAACCGCCTCGGTGCAGTAGGTTTAGCTTGGGGTGCATACTCACAGAAAGCCGCAGCAATCGGCGCAGGATTCTGGCGCTTAGGTGTCCCAGTCCTGGTCGGTCCACATGGCGTCAAATACAGACGTATGCTCCTTGGTAGAAAAGAAGACCCCAAGAATTGGGAAGTCCTCGATGCACGCACAGGCAACACAGTTAACGTGGGACCTGCACCAGAACATCTCTTCAACATAGCAGAAACCAAAGAGGAATGTATGGTTGCAATCGCAAAACTCTGCATCAGACCTAACGACACATGGAAAGGACGCAGCATAAAACTAAGCCACTACGTCGACCTGAGCAAACGATACCTCGGAGTCATGCCAAACGACCTACACCTATTCGTGAGAACAATGGCTGATGTCCCATCAACAATGAAAGACGAGTTTGTCAAGATACTTGAAGAAAACAACTGGCAAGAAACAGTAATTCCGGACCCAACCTTGCTTCCAAGAATGGTTCGAAAAATGAAGGAGTAAACGGAGGAAAAAACTATGTCCTGTGAACCATGGCAATGTGCAGAAATAGCCTCAACTAAAAAAGCAAACCCAATACAAAAACCCGAGATAGCTGTAGCAATGATCAAACGAGCCCAACGCCCACTTCTCATTGTGGGAAGCAACGCCACTGAAAGATACATGGAAGGCAAACAATTAATCGAATACCTAATTGACTTCGCTAACGCATCCAAAGTACAAGTGGTCGCAACAGCCCATATGGTTGGCGAATTCATAAAACGCGGATACCAACCAGCGGCATTCATGAATGCGATGGAAATCGGTCAAAGAGTGGTTGACCCCGAATGGATGGGACTCGACGGCAAAGGACACCCAGATCTAGTTATTCTGGTTGGGTTACCTTACTACGTTGAATCATTGATGCTCTCAGGAATGAAACATTTTGCACCAGACCAAAAAACCATGACAATAGATAACCTCTACCACGTCCACGCAAGCTGGTCTTTCCCAAACGCAACCCTTGAAGAGTGGGCTGCAAACCTCAAAGTAATGACCTCAAAATTTAATGGAGGAAATTAAAAAATGTCAATGTTTAAAGATATACCTGTTGAAGTTGGCGTAATCTACGAAGGAGAACGTATCCGAAGAAACGATATGCAAGTAGAACTCGGCGGACCTACTGTCAAACAAAAGTTTGAACTCGCAAAAGTAAAACCCATGAATGAAGTCGAAGATGGCAAAGTAACCATCATCGGCCCAGACCTAAAAGACATGAAAGAAGGAGGCGCATTCCCGTTCGGTATCCTCGTTGAAGCAGCAGGCGCAAAACTCGACCAAGGCCTTGAAGGTGTCATCGAAAGACGCATCCACGGCTACCTAAATTACATCGAAGGCTTCATGCACCTAAACCAGCGTTATGACATCTGGATACGCATTGGCAAGAAATCATTCCAAAAAGGCTTAACCAGCTTCGACTCCATTGGCAAAGTTCTCTACCGACTTTTCAAGAGCGAACTACCAATCATCGAGAAAGTCCAAATTACCTTTGTGACAGATCCAGCAAAACTAGAGGAAATGACCCCTGACGCAATGCAGGCATACGAATCACGCGACGCAAAAGCAAGAGGTCTAAAAGACTCAGAAGTCGACACATTCTATGGATGCGCACTCTGCCAGTCATTCGCACCAAGCCACGTCTGTGTCATCACACCACAAAGATATAGCAACTGCGGTGCAATCAGCTGGTTTGACGGCAAAGCTTCAGCAAGTATCGATCCTAAGGGTCCAGTCTTCGCAATTCCAAGAGGCGAAATCATCAACGCAGAAAAAGGCGAATTCTCAGGCGTTAACGAAGCCGCCAAGAAACGCACCATGGGCGAAGTTAACCAAGTCTGGCTCTACACAGCATTCGATCACCCACACACTTCATGCGGATGCTTCGAAGCAGTAACCTTCTACATCCCAGAAGTCGACGGATTCGGTGTAGTCAACAGAAACTTCAAAGGCGCAACCGTAAACGGCCTACCATTCAGCACGATCGCTGACTCCGCTGCAGGCGGACGCCAAATCGACGGATTCCACGGAATGTCCATCGAATACATGCGAAGCTCCAAATTCTTCGCTGCAGACGGCGGATGGAACAGAGTCGTTTGGGTACCTAAAGAAGTTAAAGAAAAAGTCAAAGACTTCATTCCAAAAGATGTCGTTGACAAAGTTGCCACAGAAGAAAACGCCAAGAACATTGACGAGCTCAAAGCATTCCTTAAGGAAAAGAACCACCCAGTCGTCGCTAAATGGGAAACAGAAGCCCCAGCAGCAGAAACAGCCGCAATCACAGTTAACGAAGAAGCAGCAGGAACCATGATGCCCGTCGCAACAGCAGGCTCACTTCCAATAATGGCCGGCGGATTCAAAATCATACTCAAAGACGCAAAAATCTACGCAAACAAAGTAATAATCACAACCGTTAAAGACAGCAAAGACAACAAAGACAAACGGTGATCTTTACGACTCACCACGACACAGACAAAAAGAAGGACGCTGAAGGACTGCAGCTAAGCGACGACCTACTATCAGCCCTTGCAAAATTCCAGACAATCGAGCTGGAAGACTTCCAGATGGATGTCAAAGAACTTGAAATCCTCTTCGAAGCAGGCGCAGCAGGCCAAATAATGCCAAAGCTAAAGCTTCCGACAGCAATTGCAGGCGGAAAACCCACCAGCATATTCCAAATTCCTTTCCTGCCACCCATCGAAACTTACCCAAACAAAATCAGCGAAGTAAAGCTTGGAGCAACAAAGAGCGAAGGCGGCACACGCGGAAGATCGCTCACTATCGGCGGAGAAGTTTCTCCCGCTTTCTACACTTTTGAGCGACCAATGCCACACAAACCAGTCATCACTTTAGACGTTTTCGATATGGAAGTTCCCCTGAGCAAAGCAGTCAAGATGCACGTTAAAGACGTGGTCGGTGACCCAGCAGCTTGGGCAAAACTTGCAGTAGAAAAATTCGGTGCAGACATGGTTACTATGCACTTAATCAGTGTTGACCCACTACTCAAAGACGCATCACCCAAAGACGCATGCAAAACCATCGAGAAAGTCCTGCAAGCCGTAGATGTACCACTAGTCATCGGCGGATGCGGAGACCCAGTTAAAGACACAGCTGTCTTCGAAGAAGTATGTGCACAATTTCCCGGCGAACGCTTCCTAATCAGCTCCGTCACACGCGACATGGACGTCGAGAAATGTGCCAAATTCATCAAGAAAGCAGGCCACGCAATCCTCTCATTCACACCCATGGACCTCAACTTGGCACGTGAGCTCAACAGACGCCTCTACGACTATGTTGGCAGAGAAGACATTATCATGGACTTAACCACCGCAGCACTCGGCTACGGTTTAGACTACGCATTCACAAACATGGAACGCGCACGCATGGGCGGCCTAATGGGCGACGCCGAACTGGCACACCCAATGTCCTCAGGCACAACTAACGCTTGGGCAGCAAGAGAAGCATGGCTAAAAATGTCAGCTGAATGGGAACCACGCGAACTCAGAGGTCCACTTTGGGAAGTAACAACAGCTATAACCCTGTTGCTTGCAGGCGTAGACCTATTCATGATGATGCACCCAGCAGCCGTAAAAACACTCAAAGACGTCACAAACTACCTAACAAGCGCTAAAAAAGCAGACCCATCAAAATACGCAAACTGGGTCACGGTAAAAGCTTAAGGAGACATGACTGATATGGCAGAAAAGAAAAAAGGCGGATTAAAAGAACTTAGCCCCATAACCATTTACAAGAGCTTGCCAAAAACTAACTGCAAAGAATGCGGCGTCGACAACTGCATGGCATTCGCCACAAAAATTGTCAACCGCGAAATCGAACTCGACAGCTGCAAACCACTCCTCAAACCAGAAAACGCCAAATCATACGCTGTTCTTAAAGATCTTCTAAAGCCCGCAGTCAAAGAAGTCATCGTCGGCGTTGGCGACAAAGCCAAGAAAATCGGCGGCAAACTAGTCATGTACCGCCACGAATTCACATACAAGAACCCAACAGCCATCGCAATCGACGTAACCGACGAAATGACCGATGCCGAAATCGTTTCACGCGTACAGAAAACAGATAACTTTACTTTCGAATACATCGGCAACACCCTAAAACTAGACATGATAGCAGTCCGATGCACTTCCGGAGACGCAGACAAATTCAAAGCAGTAGTTAAGAAAGTTTCAGAAACAACAAAGTTACCAATGATACTCTGCACCATGAACCCTGCCATAGCTGAAGCAGGCCTAATGGCAGCACCAAAAGCACGACCGCTCCTCTATGCGGCAAACGCGTCCAACTGGAAAGACATGGCAGAACTCGCACTAATGTACAACTGCCCAATAGTGGCATCCGCACCAAACGACCTAAACACACTGGTCTCACTCGCAAAAACCCTGATGGCTTACGGAGTAACCGACATAGTCCTTGACCCCGGAACATTCATCAACGAAGGCTTACCCGACACAATAAACAACTTTACCATGCTCCGCAGAGCAGCAACCAAAGGCGGCGAAGAACTCGCAGGCTTACCTCTACTTGGCGTACCAATGGTCGCTTGGGTAGACAAAGGCGAAATGGCAGATGACCTAGTCAAATGGCGAGAAGCATACGTCGCCTCAATGCTCATAGTCCGATATGCAGACGTACTAATCATGCATGGCAACGACGGATGGGCACTATTACCAATGACAGTGCTACGTCAGAACATCTACACTGACCCACGCAAACCAGTCGCAGTCGCACCAGGACTTAAAGTCTACGGCACACCAGACGAGAATTCACCAGTGTTCTTCACATCAAACTTCGCTCTAACCTTCTACACCGTTGCCTCAGACATCGAAAGCAGCAAACTCAACGCCTACCTAATCGTCGTCGAAACAGAAGGCTCAGCAATAGACAGCGGAGTCGCAGGACGCAAACTAACAGCCGAACGAGTGGCAGACGCAATCAAAGCCAGCGGCATCGAACAGAAAGTCAAACACCGCAAAATCATCATCCCCGGCAAAGCTTCACGCATCAGCGGCGAAATCGAAGAACTCAGCGGCTGGAAAGTCCAAGTTGGACCACGCGACAGTTCTGAGATACCCAAGTATCTCATAGAGAAATGGCAACCATAAGCCATCCAACCCTTTTCCTTTTTAATTTCTTTTTTAGTTTTTAAATAAATATTGCCCAATTTACTTATAAGGTAACTCTTTTATAATTCGCCAAATTACTAGAAACTGGTGATTTTTAGTGGATCATACAATTGTGCATTTTGAAATTCCAGCCAACGATATTGAAAAGATCAAAAAATTCTATATGGATCTGTTTGGTTGGACGATGAATAAGTATCCTGGACCAACCGTCTACTATCTTGTAGGAACTGTCCCCGTGGACGAAGAAACTATGATGCCTATTCGACCGGGCGTGAACGGTGGGCTTTATGACAAGAAGGATTCCTCGATGCCTGAGATGGCTAAGCCGACAAACTACATCTCGGTGGAGTCGGTGGAGGAGTACAGCAAGAAGGTCGTGGATTTGGGCGGCAAGATTGTGGTGCCGAAGATGGAGATTCCAGGTTTGGGCTGGTGGGCACTGGCGCTTGACCCTGAAGGCAACCACTTTGGCATGTTGGAATACCTGCAAAAATAGCAAGCGGTAAAATTACCGTATGCTTACTCGTTTGCTTTAAATCTTAATGTGTTAAAAACCCCATAAAATTTACCTTAATTTGTACTAAAAGCGTATAAACCCCTTCTTTCAATACATGAGCATTTACTGTTGGAAGGGACTGAAAAATAGGCTGCGGTATCTTTGGAGCAATAAATTACGATAAACAACCCGTTTTCCCATATGTTTACTGGGGACTACGCGCTCAAAACCATCGAGGACACCAATCACACGGTTTCCTCACAAGCAACAACAATCAATTCTATACCTACAAAGCGCTAGATTTGGTCCCGAGACTAAAAACAGCCGTCATAAACGAATGGTTCGGGCGTCTACCCGGATCCATGGGCATCGGCAACGTAAGGTACACAACCTCAGGCAAATGCGACGATGTTTCCATAATAGACGGTACCCAACCAGTGGTCGCTTCTTCAGATGGAATAAAAGTTGCCCTCTCGTTCAACGGTAACATCGTTAACACGATGCCGCTAAAGAAAGAAATGAACCTGAACTTTTCTGATTTCCTCTACAACTGCGACTCGGACATTGTCTGCCACAAAATGCTTCTGGGACTAAAGCAGGGCAAAACCTTGGAAGCAGCCGTCCGCATTGTCATGGAAAGTCTGGACGGTGCATTCTCTGTAATAGGTATAACTGGCGATGGTCAATTCTTTGCCTTCAAAGACCAGCATGGCATAAAGCCGCTGTGCGCTGGACATGACCCTGAAGGTAAAACTTTCGCTTTTTCGTCTGAAACCGTGAGCTTAGACATGAACAGTTTTGTGAGAGATTTTGAATTAAAACCAGGTGAACTCGTAACTGTCTCGGAAAACGGATTCAAACGCACCCAAATCATAGAGAATCCACGTGAAGCCTTCTGTTGTTTCGAATATGCCTATTTTTCAAGGCCTGACTCACGCTTTGACGGCAAATATGTCTATGAAATCCGAGAGGACTTCGGAAGAAACCTCGTTAAAGAATTCCCAGAAATTGTAAAAGACAGCGACATTATCTTGTCGGTGCCTGAAACCGGCGACGACCCCGCCATGGGAGTTCATGAAGAGTCGGGTCTAAGGTGGGAGCGTGCCTCAAGACGCCACCGCTATGTAACCGAACGAGCCTTCATACTGCTCAACAATGAACGGTACTCAACGATCGATAAAAAAATTAACATTCTCGGCAGTAAAGTGGCTGGCAAACGGGTCATAATAACCGAAGACAGTGTTGTCCGTGGCGATACTACTAAAGTCATTATAGAAAAACTCCGCAAGGCAGGAGCTAAAAAAGTCTACCTGTTCGTGACTTTTCCGCGGATCATCGGACCTTGCTTTTACGGCATTGACATGTCCACCTACGGGCAACTTATCGGATCCAGAAATAATCCTGAAGAAATAGCCAAAATCATCGGCGCCGACGCCGTATGCTATCAGTCGCTGGAAAGCTTAATTGATGCCACCGGACAAACCGAAAACCAACTCTGCTTAGCCTGCGTCACCGGAAAGTACCCGACGCCGTGCGCGCAGAAAATGTCTGATGTCATGAAAAAACGTTTCCTCGAAGGCTATGAAGAGAAAAACAGGATTTATGAATCAGAAGAAGTCCAGCCGTAACCGCTATAAAGCGTTCCTCCACTGATTAGTCAGTTAACGGTGTATATCGGATGGAAAAGATTGGTGTCTTACTTGTTTCTTACGGCGCACGAGAAGTCGCTATGGCAGACGCACTTTTAAGAAGCAAAAACTACCAAGTTGAACTTTTCATCGCTGACAAACAACGTAATCCCTTCAACGCACAACATGCCACCAAACACAGAGTCATCCCAAACCTTGATGTCAACGAAGTATGCAAGTTTACCCAAGAAAACAAGGAAAATCTAGACTTCGTGATGGTTGGCTCTGAGAAACCAATAATCGAGGGAATACGTGACCTAGTCGAGAAACAAACCGGAATTCCCGTTATTTGCCCCAAAAGAGACTATGCTATAGAAGGAAGCAAAATTGCCCAACGCGTACTGTTCGAGGAGATTGCCCCCGAAGCTAACCCTCGTTTTCGGATTTTCCACCCCGCCGATTACAAAGGTAAAGATGTAAGGAAGGCTGTTTACGAGTGGCTAGACGAACTCGATAATCAAGCTGTCGTTAAACCTGACAAACCGGCTTTGGGCAAAGGCGTAGGCGTCTGGGGCGACCACTTCGCAAACCGTGAAGAACTTTTCGAGCATTTCATGTCCAATTTCCAATATGATTCGGTAATTATAGAGGAAAAAATCGACGGAGAAGAATCCAGTTGCATGG
This sequence comes from Candidatus Bathyarchaeota archaeon, assembly GCA_963770845.1. Classification (GTDB taxonomy): domain Archaea; phylum Thermoproteota; class Bathyarchaeia; order Bathyarchaeales; family Bathycorpusculaceae; genus Bathycorpusculum. The sequence continues at coordinate 312,536 of CAVYRC010000007.1, forward strand.
GTTTCTGTGATGGCAAACACTTCATTACATTGCCCGACACCCGCGACTATAAACGCGCCTTCGATGATGACAAAGGTCCGAACACAGGCGGTATGGGCTCATACAAAGATGTCGTCGATTACCTGCCTTTCTTAACTGCCGCTGAACGAGAACAAGAAATTGCGTTAGCTGACCGTGTTTTCAAGGGATGGAAAACAAAAATCCCCGATGATTCGGCACTCCGCGGCGTTCCACTGTACCTTGCCTTTATGCACACAGGTAAGGGGATAAAAATTCTTGAAATCAACAGCCGCCCGGGCGATCCCGAAATCATGAACCTGCTCCCAATCATAAAAGACGACTTCGTCGACGTTTGCCTCAGAATGGTGGACGGCAACTTGAAAGGCATTGCAATGGAGAAATCGGCGACAGTGCTGACATACAAAGTCCCGGCCGACTACGGCGGCTACGCCGAAGCACACCCAGACAAAGTGGACAGAGCCGCCATCAATTCACCAGTTGACTTCACCAAAGCAGAGGCACTTTTTAAAAAGTACGGCGATAAAATCCGCATCTACCCAGGCTCCATGGAATTGCGCGACGGCAAAAATTACGCGCTTAAATCCAGAGCCATCGGCATCTTAGGCATAGGTAGTAGTGTCGAAGAGGCACGCGAAATCAGCCAAGAAGGCGCCAAAGCAATTACTGGCGGGGCACTCTGGAACCGCATCGATGTCGCATCAAAACAACACATATCCAAAAGCGTTACCCACATGGACAAGTTGAGGCACAAGCTTTGAAACGTGTCTTCATTTCAGACTGCGAAGGACCAATATCAAAAAACGACAACGCCTTCGAGCTGGCAGAGAACTTTATCCCAAACGGAGACAAGTTTTTCACAAACATAAGCCTCTACGATGACGTGCTTGCAGATGCTCTAAAGAAACCTGGTTATTCTGCAGGCAGCACACTCAAGTTGATTTTACCATTCTTCAAAGCCTATGGCATAACCGACAGCCAGATGGAAGATTTCTCCGCCAAAAACATAATTCTAATTGCCAACAGCAAAACCACCCTAAACCAAATACGAAAAATAGTCGACGCCTTCATCGTAAGCACCAGCTACGAACACTACATCAAAGCCCTGTGCAAAGCGATCGATTTCCCATACAAAAACACATATTGCACCAAAGTAAGCCTTGACAGATGTCCCATAACCCCTCAAGAAAAAGAGCGCCTAAGGGAGATAGCGCAAGAAATCGCACAAATGCCCCTAATCGTTATTCCTCGAAACGCAAAAACTGTTGAGGACTTTTCAAGCCGCGACCAAGCTCTTATCCAGCGGTTGGATGAGATTTTCTGGAGCTTTATTCCCAAGATGTTTGTTGGCAAGTTTCTCATCGATGTAGTAACTGTCGGTGGGGAACAGAAAGCTGAAGCAATTCGTGATGTCGTAAAACGGTTAGGTGTGACGTTGGAGGATGTTATGTATGTGGGTGACAGCATAACAGACGTGGAAGCGTTCAAACTCGTCCGCGATAGCGGGGGCTTAACTGTTTCATTCAACGGGAACAGCTACGCGGTGAAAAATGCGGAGGTGGCCGTGCAGTCGGAAAGTAACATAGTGACGGCTGTAATAGCTGACTTATTCTGTAAGTTAGGCAAAAAACAAGCAGTTAAAACACTATGCTTATGGAGCATTGATGCTCTTAAGAAAAACAAGGTCGAAGCGGCTCTCCTCAAACCACTATCCACCTTAAGCCCTGATGCCATGCCCAAAGTTCAAATAGTCACAGCCAAAAATATGGAATCACTCATAAAAGAGAGCAGCACGTTTAGGAAGAAGGTTCGTGGAGTAGCCATCGGGAGACTTGGATAAATGGTTAGAGCTATAATCGAAGATACTTATGCGGAAGCGTTCACAGGGATTTTTTGTCGGGTAATCGTGACTGCGGACGATGAGCAGACCCTGCGTAAGGCAGCCGAAGACTCCACAGCGACGCCATCCGTCGTGATAGGCAGAACTGAAGGCGGCGTAGAAAAATACTTAACCCCAAACGAAACCCCCGATAAGCGCGTGGGCGCTATCCTGCAGTTCTGGGGCGAAATCAATCCTAAAAAAACATTTGAGGAATCGCTAAAAAAATTCGAAACCGAGCTCTCTTACCGCATCCGCCAAGACATTCTCGTCAAACCCTTCACAACCGTTTTCGATGCTTTGCCTCGGACTGAGGGAAAACTGGACATGATGGAGAGTGTGGGGCATTGCGGTGACGGATATGAATGGGTCGAGAAACGTTTTGGCAGAGAAGTCATCGTTGTTCCACTTATGGTTCCAGACTTTGTCATTGAACGTTATCTTGGTTATGCGAAGGGTGTTATGGGCGGCAACTTTTGGATAATGTGCACATCAAAAGCCGCGCTCAATGAAGCCGGCGCCAAAGCCCTTAAGGCAATCCATAAAGTACATGGAGTCGTGACGACCTTTGATATCTGTTCAGCCGGTTCAAAACCCGAAACTCATTTTCCGAAAATAGGACCAACAACTAATCATCTTTATTGTCCATCGCTCAAATCGCGCTTAGGCAAGGAATCGAAGGTTCCAGAAGGCGTCGGATACATAGCCGAAATCGTTTATGACGGCGTTTCCTTAGACGCGGTCAAAGAAGCCACAAAAACAGGAATCAAAGCCGTTTTAGACGTAGATGGCGTTGTGAAGGTTTCTGCGGGTAACTACGGTGGTAAATTAGGTGAACACAAAATCCAATTAAAAGAGTTGTTTGTATGACAAAATTTGACGTAATAGGATTCGGAGCACTCAACGTTGACATGCTCTTCAAAGTAGACAAACTTGCATCCGCAGAAGAAGAAAGTTTCATCGAAGATTACAAAGAAGCCTGCGGAGGCTCAGCTGCCAACACCATGGTTGGGTTAGCGCGACTCGGCTGCAAAGTTGGCTTCATAGGTAAAGTCGCTAACGATCGTGAGGGCAAAATGCAACTCGACAGCTTTAAAGCCGAAGGAGTTGACACCAGCGGCATAGTTGAGGCAACCAAAGGCAAAAGCGGTTCAGTGATGGGGTTCGTGGATAGAAAAGGCGCAAGAGCCCTCTACATTAACTCAGGCGTCAACGACTTTGTTGAGCCTCGAGAAATCAAGTGGGCGTATGTTTCTCAAACAAAATTGTTGCACTTATCATCTTTCGTTGGCGAAAAATCTTTTCGTGCACAAAAAAAACTTTTAAGCGCCCTACCTGATGGCGTTGAAATTAGCTTTGACCCGGGTTCGTTGTATGCACAGAAAGGGTTTGCGGTTATAGAGCCGATAATTCGAAATTCTCATGTTTTTATGCCTAATGCGTTTGAGCTCGAACAGCTAACGGGCGAAGAGGATTATCGCAAGGGCGCCGACTACATGATTAACATGGGCGTTAAAATTGTGGCAGTGAAACTTGGCAGTAAAGGTTGCTATGTCACTGACGGCGAAGAAAAGCTCAGTGTGGCGCCTTTCAAAGTAAAAGTTGTTGACACCACAGGAGCAGGTGACGCTTTCGATGCAGGTTTTCTCTATGGTTTACTTAAAGAGAAAAGTCTCTACGAATGCGGTCAACTGGGCAATTTTGTGGCTTCCCGGAATGTTATGGCTATGGGTGCCCGTGCAGGCTTACCCTACGCTAAAGATTTAGCTTTGATTTAACGAAAAATCACTTGTCACTTAACTAGCAAACTATTGTTTCTGTAGTAGTAACTAAAATAGCTATATCCATTTTGTTTTAGTTTCCTTAATTTGTTTGATATGCTTATCGTCTGTTATTATGTAGTCAGCGCCCAGAAGAATGGCTGTTGCAGCAATTATCGCGTCGGCTGTTGGCAACTCAACATATTTGCATCGGAGTTTAGCAGCCTCAATTGCAATGGGAACGTTAAAATCCACAATTTCAAGGTCTAATTTGAGCAGGGAGCTAACCCTTAATTCAGCAACTTCTCTACCGAGGTTCTCAAGTTGAAACTTATAAAATTCATGTATCACTATTGAGGGTACAATGCCAAGATTTGCTTTTGTTTGAAGCGTTTGCAGGATTACTTTGGACCATTTTTTGAATTGCTCATCTTGTGTGGTCAAGCTGTTGATAAAGAACCGTGTATCTATTACAGCTTTCATTAGTATTTGTCTTCAGATCGCATTTTATCCAGCATTTCTATAGCTTTCTTCGAATCTATCTTTCCAGCATCTATCCCTATTAGGTCTTCAAATCTCGGTACAACTTTGAGGACTATGCTTGATCCCGAGTCTTGAACAGTAATTTTCATGCCTTCTTTTATTCCATATTTACGTCTCAGAGCAGCAGGAACAGTGATTTGGCCTTTACGTGTAACGAGCACTTCCATTGTTGAACTTCAACCTCTATGTTGTACAATTAATAAATGTACAACTTAACTATTGCGGCTGCAGTTGTACATTTTGACTGGAACAAGACAGATGAGTCCCAGATGCTTACTAATGATTAACCGAATACCTTCGCTGATTCCCATTTTTGCAGAACCTTTTAGACAGAACAATGCGTCCAAACTTGCCGACTTTGACAGACATTAATGTTACCAATCTAAATAGGCAATGGCAAAATATGTTTCTTGCCAATTATGAGTTTTTGCCAAAAAATTAAGGCGTGCTTTTTCTAGCATTTTTTGGTTAATTTGTCGATTATGCTTTGGAAGATTAGTTTTCCGTCGCCGTACTGAAGCATCTGCTGCTGTCTTGTCCAGTCGGGTTGCTGCCACCAGTACATCGCGCGTTCGGGATGCGGCATTAAACCGAAGATATTGCCTTCCTTGTTGCAGATTCCAGCAATGTCATAGAATGAACCGTTAGGACAGATAGGATATTTACCTTCGGCAACTTTGCCATCTTTATCGCAATAGCGGAAAACCAGCATGTCATCATAGATTAGTTTCTTTAGGAGTGCATCTTCTTTTTCTTTGGGAAACAGCAATCTTCCTTCTCCATGTGCGATTGGTAAACTGATGACTTTTCCAACGGGAATTTTGTTTGTGAATAGGCATTTGCCCTTATTTTCCTGTTTTAGATAGGTCCATTGGCATTTGAAGCCAGCAGGTTCATTCGTCGTCAATGTGGCTTCCGGGTAGGCGCTCATGCCTTTGAAGCCTGGAAGCAAACCGTACTCGACTAGGATTTGGAAACCGTTGCAAATGCCCAAGATTGGTCTGCCTTCATCGATGAAAGTTTCCATTTCTCTAGCGAGGTTCGCGGAGAGGTGTCTTGCAAAAATGACGCCTGAACGTACATAATCACCAAATGAGAAGCCACCTGGGAAAACCAGCACCGAATAATCCAAAAGGTTACGGCGTTTGATTAATTCATTAACATGCACTGATTCCGCTTGCACGCCCAACTCTTGGAAAGCACGTTGAGTTTCTGCATCGCAGTTGGTGCCGCCCACACGCATTACGCAAACTTTGATTTCTTCAGGGTTCATTATGGTTCAACCTCTGGGGATAGGGTTTTCTTCCAACTATGCATTAGCGTTTCAAGGGAAGCGTTAACGACAACTTTTCCATTTAAACCGTGGACAAGTAGCATCTTCTCTCTTGGTTACTTTGCCGATTTGGGCACAGTTTTTGCCCTTCATTAAGGTCTCAAAATCCCCCCTGTCCGCTTCGGCAACTTCGATTAGGAATCGGCTGTTGGATTCAGAGAACAACACAAAATCGTTTCGGGTGAGTTCTTTACCTGATACTTTGAGTAAATCTATTTCTAAGCCGTATCCACCTGCAAACGCCATCTCCGCTGCCGCCACCGCTAAGCCGCCTTCCGAGAGGTCATGACACGACTTTAACCATGCCTTCGTCAATGGCTTTTGTTACAACTTTGAAGGTGCGTTTGGCTTTGGCACCCCTAACTTTTGGTACGCTTGCGCCAAGGTAGCCTTTGAGTTTGTAGTATTCGGAGCCGCCGAGTTCGTTGAATGTTTCCCCGATGAGGTAGAGGAGGTTGCCTGGTGATTTGAGATCCATGGATGTGGTGGATTGGATGTTTGGTATTATACCTACTGCGGTGATTAGGAGTGTCGGTGTTACTGGTCCCAGCGGTGACTCGTTGTATAAGCTGTCTTTGCCCGAAATGAACGGCGCCTTGAACGCCACTGAAAAGTCGTAGCATGCTTCGCAGGCGCGTACCAGTGAGCCGAGCCGTTCTGTTTTCTCTGGGTTGCCCCATGCAAAGTTGTCCAAAAGCGAAATTCTTCTTCCGCCTACTGCGATGTTGTTGCGTATGGCTTCGTCGATTGCTGATGCAGCCATCCAGTACGCATCAATCTTGCCGTAGTTTGGGTTCATGCCGCACGAAATAGTCAAGCACTTTAGCGAATCGTCGAGCGGTTTTAGCACGGCGGCGTCGTTTGGTCCTGCATACTCGCCTTGCAGGGGTTTGAGGGTTGTGTTGCCCTTGACTTCGTGGTCGTAGGTTCGGATGACGCTTTCTTTGCTGGCAATGTTTGGGGCTGCGAGCAGTTGGAGCAAGGTCTCGGTGAGGTTTGTTGGCTCTGGAAATTCTGGTTCTGTGAAGGTGGTTTTTTCGATTGTTGCAACTTTGCTGCTTGTGCAAGGGTTGAAGAGGAATGTCATGTCTATGTCGCTGACAGTTTCTTCGTTGTAAGTAAGTTTTAGACGTCTTTCAGTTGTTAGCGTTCCAATGGCTGTGGCTATAACGTCTTCCTTTTCGAAAACAGCCATGACACGCTCTAAATTCTCTGGCGGCACAGTGATTATCATGCGTTCTTGGGATTCTGAAAGGTAAATTTCCCACGGCGTCAAACCCTGATATTTCAGGGGCACCTTAGCTAGGTCTGCGGTGACTCCACAGTTGAAACGTTCTGCTGTTTCGCCGACTGCTGAAGATAAGCCTCCGCCGCCAATGTCAGTAACGGCTGAAGCAAGTTGGAGGTCACGAATCTCTACTATGGCTCGTTTGACTTTTTCTTCTTCGATGGGATCGGCGATCTGAACGGCTGGTCGTGAGATTTCCTCGGATTTTTCGGTGAGTTCGGCGGATGCGAAGGTTACGCCGTGGATGCCGTCGCGTCCTGTTTTTCCGCCTGCCAAAACTACGATGTCGCCGATTTTACCGTTTTTTGCGTACTTGTTTAGGGGTAAGAGTCCGATGCAGCCGCAGTATACTATGACGTTGCCTGTGTAGGAGTCATCGAAGTATATTGCGCCGTTGACGGTTGGGATGCCCATGTTGTTGCCATAGGCACTGATGCCCGCGGTCACACCCATGTACACATACTTTGGGGTGTTTGATTCCCGCAGGCAGTTTCTTGTAATCGTAATCTAAGGGTCCAAAACCCAAAACATCTGTACATGCGATTGGGTCAGCCCAAACACCCAAAATGTCGCGGATAACGCCGCCGACGCCCGTTGCTGCGCCGCCAAACGGCTCCACAGCAGACGGATGATTATGAGTTTCGACCTTCGCCGCTATGCCATAGCCCTTGTCAAACTTGACGATGCCCGCGTTGTCCTCAAACACGCTGACACACCAAGGCGCCCTGATTTGTTTGGTGGCTTTAGCTATGTAGGTTTTGAAGAGGCTGTTGATTTCTTTGCCGTCGAGTTGGATTTTGCCCTTGAATGTTTTGTGGCAACAGTGTTCGCTCCATGTTTGACTGATTGTTTGGAGTTCGACGTCGGTGGGGTTGCGTTTTTCGTTCTTAAAATAAGCTTGAATTTCTTTTAGTTCTTGAGTGCTAAAGCCCAAAGCGAGTTCACTATTTACTTCAGCGAGCTGTTCATCAGTGGCTTTTGCTGTGGCGGCTTCAAAAACTAGGCTGTTTTTGCGTTGGGCGTAGAGGTTAGCGTTCATTTGGCTTCAACGACGCTTATGGTGTAGTTGTCTTTGGTTGGGTTTGCCAATAGGCGTTTGCTCATTTCTTCCGCCTTCGCCTTAGCCTCATTGAGCGTTGATGCGTCAAGGTGTACGGTGTAGACTTTGCTGACATCCACCGCTTGCACCTTGTAGCCAAGTTCTATCAAGTAATCGCGCAGTAGTTTCGCCTTCCGGGTTGCTGTGTCCGGGTTTGAGGCTGACTTCAATTTTGGCAGCGTATTTCATAAGCCTTTAAATTATGCCTTGGGATTTAAACGCTTTCGTCAAGAAAAAAGCAATACTTTACGTTAAAACCATGTGTTTATTCTGGTGCTCTATTTCCACAACTCTTTCTTTGTTGGTGACGATGCCTATTTGTTCGGGGTTAATGCTGTTCTGCTCAAGTGTGCTCATGGCTTTGTCGGAAGTCGGCTTTGTCTACGACTATGCCAAAGCCCCAGCCCATGTTAAACGTCTTAAACATCTCCTCGTCAGTTATGGTGTAGCCGAGTTCAGCGGCGGTTTTCTGGATTAAACCAAAAACTGGTTGTGGCTTGAAATTGTCGAAGTAGAAACCGATGCCTCTGGAGTAGTTGGCCAGGTTGTTGAATTTCGTGTAGGCGTCACCTGTTATGTGCACTGCCGCTTTGACTTTCACTTCGCGGGCGAGTTTGAGCAGTGGTTTGACGTAGATTTTTGTGGGTTCCAAAACTTCCAGTGCAACTTCCCGCTCTAAGCCCTCAGGGATGTCGGTCGCGTCGTATTTGCCTCCCCATTGTTTAAAGAGGATTTTCCGTACTAAGGTGATGCCGTTGCTGTGCACTCCGCTGCTGGGTAAACCAATGATTGGGTCGCCGGCTTTGATGCCTTCGCCCGTAATGATGTCTTGGCGTTCCACCTTGCCCACTGAGGAGACAACAATGTCAAAGCCTGAGTTGGGGGTGATGCCTTTGATTATTTCTGCGACGTCGCCTGTCTCGCCGTTTGTAACTGGGCACTCAGATTCATTTGCGCCCTGAATGATGCCTTTAAGCCAAGCGTTTACGAGTTCAGGTTTACTGGCGGTTGCATGGATGTTATCTGCAATTGCTAGAGGTTTAGCTCCGGAGCGGATAACATCGTTAACTACCATTGCCACTGCATCTACACCGATAGTGTCATATTTGTCTGCGAGTTCGGCAACTAGCACTTTTGTTCCGACGCCTTCAATTTCGAGATCGAGAAAAGCGTTGTCGCCAATTGGGAATATGTTGCTGTAGGGTAAATGCATAATGCCGCCAAAACCGATATGCTTGTACGTTTCTTTGAGCGCGACTAGGGCTTTCTTTGATTCATGGCGTTGTTGTCGGTTGACGCCTGCATCTGTGTAGGTGAAGTTTTTGGGCATAGACACGTTTCCCCTTGCACGCTAAATGAGTAAGCTACTATCTCATAACGATTTTGTTTCCAGAAGTTGCTTGTTGTAGGGTTGGTTGAGTAATGTTTTCTTGTTGTTTAGTTTGCTGACGTGTTTGGGCTTAAGCTAATACTGTTCAGTTAAGCGGTGACTAAACTGCCTTTGCGTTTGTGATAGACCAGCAAACCAGCTACTGCAACTATTATGCTGAGTAGCAACGGAATTGCCAATGATGGAAACTCTGGAACTGTGGGTGAAGGCGACGCTGTAGCCGACGGGGAAGCTGGTTGTTGAGCGGTAATTGCGCCAATAGCATAGATGTAGTAATCGTTTGAGCCTATGTAGACAACGCCATTAGCAACAGTGGTAAACGATTCCACGTCAGCGCCAGTTTTGTAGCTCCATATTTTTTCGCCGGTTTTAGCGTCCAAAGCATAAACATAATCGTCTTTAGAGCCAACGTAAACCACGCCACTGGCGACAGCCGCATAGGAGTCTATAGCGTCTCCCGTTTTGTAGCTCCACAGCTTTTGGCCTGTTTCGGCGTTTAGAGCATAAACATTGTGGTCGTCTGAGCCAAAATAGACAACGCCATCCGCAACCGCAGGTGACGACGTTACATAACCGTTTGTTGTGAAGTTCCAAATTTTGCGCCATTATCGGCATCTAAAGCGTATAGGTTGTGGTCGTTTGAGCCAAAGTAGACTACGCCGCCAACTACTGCAGGGGAAGAATACATAGAATCCTTCGGCTTGAAACTCCAGATTTTATTCCCTGTCGAGGCGTCTAGAGCGTAAACGTAATCCCAAGAAGTGACGTAGACCACGCCATTAACTACGGCGGGAGAAGACCACACGAAATTGCTGGTCTGGAAGCTCCAGATTTTGCCGCCGTCTTCCGCATTCAGCGCGTAGACGTAATGGTCGTTTGAGCCGATATACACCACGCCGTCAACATACGTTAGGTGAAGAATACACTTGGTTTCCTGTTGTGTAATTCCATATTTGGGTGCCGGTTTTGGCGTTTAAGGCGTAAACGTTGTTGTCAAGGGACCCAACATAAACGACGTCGTTAACAACCGCGGCAATAGATTTAATTGAATTACCTGCTACGAAGCTCCAGATTTTGTGGCCTGTGGCAGCATCCAATGCATAAAAGGTGCGATCCTGCGAGCCGACATAGGCAACACCATTTACGACTGAGGGGGAAGAATACTCTACAGAATTGCCGGTTTTGAATTTCCACAGCGTTTGATTGGTCAACGGCCCCGTTGAAGTAGAGTAGCCGGTGTGGGCTGAGTCATGATGGAACATGGACCACCAGTCTACGGCGTTTTGTTGAGCTTCAATTCTGGGTGTGAACGCTAACAACGTGGGTAAAAAAAAGAGTACTAATATGATCGTGAGTTTTTTGTTGTTAATCCCTCTCAACCCTCCTTTTCCACTGGTTGGATAATCCAACCAGAATATATGTATTCTCATAATTCAAGTCTTTTTTTGGATTGAAATTTAATCCTCCCTTCTATTCAACACTTTACAGAAAACTTGAAACCATTATCTAAAAGCTACGGTAAGGTTTTTGTGTAGAGCGGTTGATTAGACTTGAGCAGATTGTCGCTTCCTAAATATCATATCTACGTAGAATATGCCGAGCCAGAAAAGTCTGGGGTCCGCTTCAACGTTTCCCAAGAGGAACTCAACCGTACCTTCGCTACACCTTTCGTTGCCGGGCAGCCTTTCTGGTTCATGGGTAGACTCCTCAACCCAATCAAAGTCACCAAAGCCGTTCTCTTCTGGTCCAACGTAACAGCAGACAAACTATCGCTGCCCAACCAAGAAAACCTTGTAGCTGCCAAAGACAAAAAATACCTCATCGAAAGTGTCGTCAAAGGCAAAGTCAAAGGCGCTTACCTCTGCACAGAAAAATTCTTACCCTCAACAGAAAAAAACACGTCCCCTAGCCAATCTAAAACATCGGCTTCAGGGAATTTGGGTCGCAGAATTATTGTTGTTTCCGGTGTCGATGACGAAATGAAGCAAGCTCTCACTGGGGCTTTAACTAAACTTTCGCTTGTTCCTCTGGTTATGTGTGAAGAGCCAAGCCAAGGCAAAAAGATTGTTGAAAACTTTAGCAGAGATTACGCTGATGTTGCTTTTGCAGTGGTTTTGTTGTCACCGGACGATTTTGCGTATCCTAAAAATGAAGATGCCACAAAACGCAAGCTAAGACCTCAGCAAGACGTGGTTTTTGAACTAGGCTTCCTGCTAGGAAAACTTGGAAAGGGCAACTTGCTTGTCTTCTTCAGAGAATGCACAAACTTTGAAATCCCCACCGATTTTGAAGGCATAAAAGTCGTCGCCTTCGATGACCGCGACAGCTGGAAACTTGCCCTCATACGTGAGCTTTCTAACTCTGGGTTAGTTGTTGACGGTGACAGAATCCTAAAATAACGTCATTATTTTGGATAGTAAAGTTTCTATATCAAATGAACTATCCCTATGCAATGGGCTATCGCGTATAGTCTCTAACAGTTGCGGTTGTAGTCTAGTTCGGTAGGACATCAGCTTCCCAAGCTGAACACTCGGGTTCAAATCCCGGCAACCGCACCACAATTATAACACATAAGAAAAACACAAAACGCTCATTTTTTTATTCATATCATAACACTATTTTTTTCACCTTCGTCAAACCGTTATCATATTTCCGTCGATCGTATGTCGACAGAAGAATACTTGGATATCTAGCCATTTTGACCTTTGAAAAATTTCAGGGCTAAAGAGGTAAAGAGATAGGTTGACTGCAATTTTTGTTTATAAGTATAATCTATTTTTCGGTTCTTTTAGTTGGTATTGGATCAAGCCACTCGGGGGTAATTTAGTTGTGGAATCGAATTGAACCATCCTAATGCTTTTGTTACCTCATTTTTTTGAAGATGTTTTGTTTTTGTTTTGGTTGTTTTTGGAAGAGTTTAAATGTATGACATGTGTCATGCATTTATTTGAAAGAAAACAGGTCTCCCAATGAAAAAGAAATACCTCACCCACATCCCAATCGCGACAATACTTGCAATACTACTTGTCACTCCAATTGGATCTGTTATAGCTGACAATGCACCCAACTTGGAAATCACCAATTTGTTAGGCGCAAGCTATGATTTTTCATATGCTCAACTTTTGGCGATTCCCAAGACTATAGTGGGCGCCGACCTATATTGCGATGGCGCTTTAGTAACTTATGGCAATTGGGGTGGAGTGCTTCTTAGTTATCTCCTCACACAAGCACAGGTAACTTCTGAAGTTTGTTCAATCCACTTTGTAGCTTCGGATGGGTACTCAGTTGCTATACCCATGGATTTAGCAATGCAACCCCAAATAATCATCGCTTATGAAAGAGACGGCCAGCCGCTTACAGAGGAGCTTCGGTTAATTATTCCAGAAGCCAACGGTGGTGCTTGGATTGCTATGATTACTTCTATAACCATGAGTACCTCTGGAGCGGATTACCCTCCAGCTATAAACGTTGGAGGCGGCAAAGAAAATAGTCCAGTGCTAACCCAAAACTCTACACCCCAACCTTCGCCCTCCCAAAAAGAAATCCCTGTTCAACCAAAACCGTCAACACCAGAAAACTCTTCAATTATTCAAAAGGCAACTCCAACAAATGTTACTCATCCTAATCAGCCAGCAATAAATCCTCAAGTATCAAATCAAAGTTTAAACCTGCAACCTGCTGCATACTTAATAGTGTTTGCATGCACAATTTCATTTTCAGCGACAGCCTATGTGGCTTTTAGGCATAAAAGAAAACAAACTATAGAAACGAGTTAAATGTGTTCTAGAATTTGAGCTTATTCTCTTGCTATATTCTATACATAAAGTTCACGAAGGAAAGTGGTTTGTTCATGTCGGCGGAGGGAGATTTCAACCCCCTTGAGTGGAGGTAATAACAGATTTCCCATTTTTGGCGCTAAAATCCTATCTCATTATATATGTTACATGTCCAAAGTTAAGTGCGAATTCTTTTTGCCAACGAATTGTGTTTACAAAAATCACTATAACTTACTGTGCGATCACCTTGAGGGTCCCAAGCTATTGTCCATGAGATATTTTGGCAAACAAAAAGCAGTAAAAAAACTGCCCCCTCTAAAACAGCATTGAACAAAAGTCAGCCTCTCCGAAAGTTAGATCTCTCTACATCTGACTTCCTTCCCTTTAAAATGTAAAGCTTAACTGATGTAAATTGCCACTGAAAACCATAAAATCCAAGTATCAGTTATAAACCAACAGACCCTGAATTGATTCCTCTATCGCGACAATCTATTGGTAGGCCACGCCCATGCGTTTCATAAAATCAAGAACTTTCTCGTACTCAACGATATACTGTTTGCCCTTTTCTGTAAGCTTAAGCGATGTCTGATCTTGAATCAAGCCTAAATCATTAAGCTCCGCGATGTAGATTTTTAACCTATCAAAAGGAACTCCAATCTGTACTTGAATGTGCGTTAACACCATTTTTTCATCTCTACTTTCGGCGGAGAGTACTGACAGAAGGTCGCCATAAATTTTCAATCTGTCTCTACGCGCGATTTGTTTCATTTATTCTCCTCTTTTTTAATGCCGTAAAAAGATTTGTATGAGACAAAAAGAAACAGGGCTAGACCTGCCCAACGGATTGCCAGTGCCCCCCACCAGGCAGACATACTATTGTCTATAGCATAAATGATCAGCGAATACTGGCTTATTCCCAGAAGAAAATAACCCAACGGAGTCCATAGCGTTTCTGGGTCGGGCTTTTCTATATGGCTTCTGAGCGTGTGGGCACAAAGATAAACAATACACAATAAATTGAAGAGTCTGGTAAAGGAACTTGTAAGTTGATAACTAGGTAAAGCAATATCGGAAATGATAATGAGTATAAATGAAGCTATTAAAGCGATAATTAATAAAGCCAGAGTAGTATTCCAGAGCCTTTGGCTATGTCTATTTTTTCTTGAAAAATAATAGGTTACACACAGAAAAACAAATGCGAGAGTTCTAACAATGAGTTGAAAATATATCGTTCTGCTGCCAAAAAAAGTTGGTTGGAAGTAAACAAAGGCAGATAAAGCGTAGGTTGCTCCAAGAAACCCAAATCCTATAGGTAGTCCAAGGTACCTGCTTTCTCCAGTGACTTGATAGGGTTTAATCATGAATCTTACAAGAATGAAGCAAATAATAGCTGAAGTAACTTCATAGATAACTCGGAATGTTTGATAAGCATAAGGGTCCATGGTAAATTCACTGTATTTTAGTGCTTTTTAACAATCTTAGTATAGTTTCCTTAATATTAAACACTCACGATAGGTGAGTGAATCTTATAATCATTCTTTGTTAACTTGCTTGAATCATAGAATGGAGAAAGATCCAATGAAAAAAAATATACAAACATTAGTTTCAACGACAGCAATTGCATTAATGCTAATATCCACCATAGCACTAAACATACCCTCTGCTTTAGCGGCTGATTATCCAACCTACCTTTTCTTAACCGTCCAACCCGACCCAATAGGAGTCGGGCAAGAGGCCAGCGTCGTCTATTGGGTAGATAAGCCACCACCAACAGCGTCAGGCCCCAGAGGTGATCGTTGGCAAGGTTGGAAGCTTGAAATCACTTCACCCGATGGAGACGTTGAAACAGTAAACCTGGCTGTTTCAGATGCTGCCGGCTCAGGGATAATAAAATATGCACCGACACAAATAGGCAATTATTCCTTCAAAATTACATTTCCGGGACAGAATATAACACAGGGCAGTGCAATTAACTGGTATGAGCCTTCTGAAAGTACAGAAGTCCGGTTAACAGTTCAGGAAGAACAAATTCAACCTATACCCTACAATCCTCTGCCGACAGAATATTGGAGTAGACCAATAAACGCTGCAAATCATGGCTGGAATCAGCTAGCAAGCAACTGGTTAGGTGGCGGTTCAGCAGGGCCACATGGACCCCGATGTTATGATTCTAACGGCAACTTTAACCCATATGGCACAGCACCTAATTCGCCTCACGTTATGTGGACTAGTAGAAATAGCGTTCGGAGGAATCGTTGGAGAAGAAACCGGCGATACCAACTATTTCCCAGGCGAAACCTATGATCGCAAATTCCAACCGCCAATCATAATGGACGGCAGACTCTACTATAACCAACGCTTAGGCACAGCAGCTTGGCAGGGACTCTACTGTATTGATTTGCAGACAGGTGAAGAAATCTGGTTCAAGAATGGCACAACCATCACTTTCGGTCAGCTGCTTAACTGGCAAACACCCAATGTACACGGCGTCATTCCACATCTCTGGAGCGTTTCTGGTACGACTTATAAGATGTATGATGCATTCACGGGCGACTGGTTACTTGACATAGCAAATGTTAGCTCAGGAACCATGCTTTTCGGGCCGAACGGTGAAATCCTAATCTACAGCCTCTCCGGATCAACCAATAGATTAACGCTGTGGAATTCTTCAAAAGTTCTTGAGACCTCAATGACTGGTGACTGGTACTACAGACCTACGGGACCCGTGATTGACGGAAACAAAGGCTACGAATGGAACGTAACGGTACCCGACATGGCAGGCGCACAAAGCCTATTAAAAATCAAAGACGGCGTAATCTATGCAAGAGCAACATACACTGACGGCGCACCGGGAACAACAAAAGTAGGCGATGTAGCATACGATATAAGCTTTGACAATATTAAGAAGGGCGCAGACGGAAAATACCCCCCCTCAATTAACAATCTATGGACGCCGGTAAACCGTACATTTGACGGCACAATTCTTAACGGCTTTATAGACCAGGATATTCTGCCGACTTTCGTTAAAGAGAAGATGGTCTGGTACGGTATCAACGTTCGAACGGGCGCAATCGCTTGGGGACCAACAGAACCATACGAGAACGCATGGGGTGTCTATCAACCATATGCTGACTGGCAATCCGCAAACGGTATCCTCTACGCAGCGGGCTACGACGGAATGGTACACGCATACAATATAACCACTGGCGAAAACATCTGGAACTGGTGCACTGAGAATAGTGGATTAGAAACCGTATATGGCCATTATGTGTTTAAAGACAGTGCCATGTCGATTTGCGATGGCAAACTGTACGCTGTTACAAACGAACACTCACCTTCTACGCCGCTATATCGAGGTTCAAAGATGTACTGTATTGACGCAGTTACAGGACAGGGCTTATGGAATATATCCTTCTGGGGATTGTTCCCAGTACTTGCTGACGGATACGCGCTTTCGTTTAACTACTATGACGGACTCATCTACTGCTTTGGCAAAGGCGAAAGTGAAACCACCATAACTACAGCACCTAAAGTATCCACATTAGGCAGTAGTGTGCTAGTCGAAGGTAAAGTAATCGACAAAACACTAAGCGCAAACGGTGCAGCGGCAGTATCTGACACAAGCATGGCGAACTGGATGGAATACCTCTATATGCAGCAGCCTCAACCGACCAACGCAACAGGTGTAACAGTCAAATTAGACGTTATCGACGCAAACGGGAATTACCGCAACATCGGCGAAGTAACCACTGACTTAACTGGCGCATACAGCTATTCATGGAAACCAGATATACCTGGGAAATACACTGTACTGGCATCCTATTCAGGTTCCAATTCGTATGGCAGTTCATTTGCTGAAACAGCTATACAGGTTGATGAAGTCCCTCTACCTTCAACTACACCAATAGCAGACACAATCCAGCCAATGACAGATACATACGTCTTAGCAGTAGGCGCAGCAATCATCGTAGCCATGGCAATAATGAGTGCAGTCATTATTTCAATTTTCAAAAAGCGACAATAAAGTGAAAGCTTTGAAATTCAATCTTTCCTTCCCCTTTTTTAGTTTTATTCAAGCTTTACTAGGCTGGGGCCGAGTGGGCTTCTGGTTTATATTTACGATGTTTGCATTCATCGGATTTGTTTTCATTTTTCTTTTCTCCAAAAGAAATTAGTTTCCAGTAGCCTCAGCAATCCCAGTAATCCTGTGATTCATTTTCAAGTTATCGCCAATAATGGATACTTAAGTGGTCCGATTGCTTATATTTTTATATTCTATCAACATGGTGTCGCTTTTTCGTATGGAATAATTTTTCCTCACGATAGGTGAGTGAGACTTATTAGGATTTCCTATCCCATTAAAAGCTACAAAAAGGAGAAAAAAACAGATGAATTTGCAAAAAATAGTATTATCGAAAAAGCCATTATCTATTGTTACATTGATTCTAGTGCTATCCATAGCTATTCCAATGACGGCTCTATCAGTCGCTAATGCACACACACCACGCTTGGAGCATTAAATCATATGCGTACGTAAGCTCTGCCCCAAATCCAGTGGGTCTCGGTCAACCAGTGTACGTTTACATGTGGGTTGATACGCCTTTGTCAGGTGCATTGGTAACTAACGACATTCGTCGACATGGATACCAATTAATCATCACTCAACCAGACGGTACAAACTCGACTGTGACTTTTGACGTCGTCCAAGATACAACAGGTGTACAAGCATACCATTCACTCCTGCCGCAATAGGGAACTACACATTGACCTTCAATTATCCTGGACAAGTATACACTTGGACTGGTGCCTTTAATGGAGACAGCTTCCAGTCTGCACAAGCAGTAACCTACCTTACGGTGCAAGACCAACCGATCAAAGATCCGACACAAAGCGCTGCTCTTCCAACAGAATACTGGAGTAGACCAATAAATGGTCAAAACAGCGACTGGTTCTCAATAGCTTCCAACTGGTTAAACGGACCCTACATCCGCTCAGGTGCAACCGCTACTGGCGGTGCAGGTTTCGCTAGATACCAACAGGACGGATCAGGACCAGAGACTTCACACGTTATGTGGACTATACCAATTCAGTTTGGAGGCGTTGTTGGCGGAACCTCAACAAATAACGAAGGTGAAGGCTACTACACAGGCAGCTCATACAACACACGATTCTCAAACGCTATCGTCATGCAGGGAACACTTTTCTATCAGGAACCATACGGCAACTCTGGCGGCGGCGGAGATTACGTTTCAGTGGACCTGCAAACAGGCAAAGAAAACTGGCGTATAAACTGTTCAGCCACAGGTGTATCTCTTGTACCATCATTTGGCTACCTATACGCCTACGAAGACGGCAACCAACATGGTGTTCTACCCAACGGTCTACTAATCGCAACCACAACAGTCACTGGCCTCGGCACAGTCTGGAGAGGATACGATGCTCGAACAGGCGTATTGACCGGAATGAACCTGACTAACATCCCTTCAGGAACAACAACAGGTACTTTAGCAGCTAACCAAGCAAGCGGCGCATCAGCAGCGGGTCCAAGCGGCGAATACCTCATTTACGGATTGACAAACCTCGGCACTACAGCAAGTCCCAAGTATTACCTAAGCGAATGGAACTCATCAAAATACACCCAACTCGCAGCAGGTCAGATCGGAGCAAGCTAACTGGTATCCAACAGCAACATTCAATGCAACTGACTAGTCGTATGTACGATTGGAACGTATCTTTGCCATCGGTTACAGGACAAGGTTGGGGTATCTTCAGAGATGTCATTGTCGGTGACAAATTACTCCTCATCCAAGGCAGCTTAGGAACTGGTCCAAGAACAGAAGGATTCGGCGCAAACATAACTGTAATAAGCATAAACCCAGACACCAAAGGAACCATTCTATGGACAAAGAACTATGCGCCAGCAGCCGGCAACGTAACCAGAGCACTTGTTGCAGTTGATTCAATCGCAAACACCTTCGTCACAGAAGACAAAGAAACCCTACAACTCGACGGCTTCAGCCTTGACAATGGAAACCACCTGTGGACTTCAGAAACACCTGTAGTAGAATGGGATACACTAAGAAGAGTCACACTTAGTGCATACGGCAATCTCTACGCTGCAGGCTATGACGGTATAGTCTACTGCTTTGACGACGCAACCGGCGACTTACTGTGGTCTTACGGCAGAGGCGGTGAAGGCAACAGCACAAGTGCAGGCTTAGACACAGTCTACGGTCACTACCCCAGTTTTCGTAGACGTCATCGCCGACGGTAAAGTTTATTTGGGAACAACTGAGCACTCACCAGACCAACCACTCTACAAAGGTGCAGAATACAAATGCTTAAATGCTACTACAGGCGAAGAAATCTGGGCCCTCACCGGAATGGGCACAGGCATGTACATTGGCGGGAACGACATTGTTGCAGACGGATACTTCACATACCTAAACATCTATGACATGCAAATCTACTCAGTCGGCAAAGGCGCAAGCCAACTTACAGTGGATGCACCATCAGCAGCACTAACCCAAGGCCAAAGCCTAGTAATCAGAGGAACAATCACTGATATCGCTGCAGGCACAACTCAAGAAGAACAAGCAGCCCGATTCCCCAACGGCGTACCATGTGTCTCTGACGCAAGTCAACAAGCATGGATGGAATACATATACATGCAGCAGAACAAACCAACCAACGTAACGGGCGTTGATGTATACATCACTGTCATTGACTCAAACGGAAACTACCGCTACATAGGAACTGCAACCAGTGATTCAAGTGGAACTTATAGCCTACAATGGACACCTGATATCAGCGGTAAATACACAGTCATCGCAAGCTTCACAGGCTCAAAAGCCTACTATGGATCATCTGCAGAAACATCTTTTGCAGTAGACGAGACAGTAGCAACACCAGCACCAACACAAACACAAATACAACAATCTATGGCTGACACATACATACTACCAGGAATAGTCGGAATTATCGTTGCAATAGCAGTAGTTGGCGCGATACTCGCATTGCTAGTCACGAAGAAACGACCATAGGAAAATCAATCAAAAACATTCTTTCCCTTTTTTTAGTCTTAACCAAATACAAAGGAAAAAAAACTGGGGCTGAGTGGGCTCTGGATAAAATTTGAACTATTGTAGCTGCAATCAAAGAGGTTTTGGAATTTTCCTCTTTTCTCCTATTCGGTTCCAGAGCCTCAGCAAACCCAGCAACATAGTCAAAAACTTTTTTTCTTTGTTGAAGCTGGAACATTGTTTCTGAATAATTCCAGCATTAATATAGCGTTTATTCATCGTTGTCTTTGATTTTTGATTACATACTTTGGCTTTTCGGTGAACTATTACCTTTTTCTATACTCACGATAGGTGCGTGAAGCTTATTAGCGTTTCATGCACGAAGAATTAGGTACAAAAAGGAGAAAAAAGACAAATGAAGTTTGAAAAAACTGCAATTTTGATAGTATTTCTTTTGCTTTCAACAATAGCTACAACACTTATTTCCTCACCACTCGCAACCGCCCAGAGCTCAGGCCAAATGACATCATTCGCATACCTTATCGTGGAACCTAACCCTGTCGGGGTGGGTCAAACCACTTATATCGCAATGATGGTTGACGTACCACTACCTTCAGCATCAGAAGCCAACGATATTAGACGACATGACTACACACTCATCATCACTGCACCAGATGGTACAGTACAAACAAAAACTTGGGCAAGAGTTGCAGACACAACAGGTGTCCAATCAACATCATTCACACCAGATCAAGTAGGAACATACAACTTTACCTTCACTTACCCCGACCAAAAATACACATGGACCACCGCACAAGGTGGAAGCGCAGCATACGCAAACGTAACCTTCCTAGGCATCACTGCAACAGCAACCCTAACCGTCCAACAAGACCCAGTAGCTGCAACAGCAGACTCACCATTACCAACAGAATACTGGACAAGACCAATCTACGGCGAAGACTATAACTGGTACACAATGGGCTCACACTGGCTCGGCAACACCGCCTCCGGCTATGCACCAGGCGCCAATCATTTTGGAACATTCCAACAAAGTGGTATGAGCTTGTGGCAACAAAGCGGAACCGGACCAGATTCTTCACACATTGTCTGGACAGCTCCATTTGAAGACGGAGGAGTTGTCGGCGGAATAAACACAGGTATCACCGGCGCAACCTTCTACTCAGGCGGTTCTTACGAAGGCAGATTCCAGAACGCGTTGATCGTGAACGGCAGACTTTACTACAAATCACCCCTAAGCGACCAAGTAAGCACAGGCGCTACTGGTGCAGGCGCATACATATGCAGAGACTTACGCACAGGCGAAATCCTTTGGACTAACCCAAACATAAACCCAACATTCGGCGAACTTTACTGCTATGAATCACCAAACCAACACGGCGTAGTTCCAAACGGCTACTTATGGCAAACAATCGGCACAACCTGGGTGGCTTATGACTCATTAACAGGCAATTGGCTATTCAACCTCACCAACGTACCAGCAGGAGGTGTAATTGCATACACCACCCAAGGTGAAATCGTCAAATACATACTCAACTACAACACCGCAACCAAATCAGGCTGGCTAGCACTATGGAACTGGACAGCTGCAGACCAAGTACCACTAAGTGGACCAGGAACAGGCACAAACTACCTACAGTTCAGACCAGTCGGCAAGAACATCGATACCAGCAAAGCATACTCATGGAACGTAACCATCACTGCAGACTTAACCGGTTCGGTAGCATCACAGGCACCAACAATCCAGTATGTACTACCAGGCGATGTACTATTCGGTACAACACCATCTATAGCACCAGGTGTTCTGTCATTAAGAGGCACAGTAAACCCATACCAAGTATGGACATTAAGTCTAGCAGACAGCAACAAAGGCAGCCTGATCTGGAAGAAGTCATTTACTGCCCCGTCGAACAACATGACACTCAACCTCGGTCCAATAGACCCAGTAAACCGTGTTTGGACTACAACTACAGCTGAAGATATGCAATATCAAGGCTACAGTTTAGCTGACGGAAGCAGTATGTGGTCAACCGATATGGCAACACGTCCAATGCAATTCTTCAGCAGCGGCTCAGGTGCAGGTCAAAGATGTACAACGGCATACGGAAACCTCTATACCCAGGGCTTCGGTGGAGAAATCTTCTGTATTGATACAAAGACTGGCAACACACTCTGGAAATTCAACAACACAGACAGCGGCGTCGACACATCCTGGGGCTTAATGCCAACATTCATCGGAGCAATTGCAGACGGCAAAGTCTATGCATTCAACAATGAACACTCACCAAACAGCCCACTATACAAAGGTTATAGCATCTACTGTCTAAACGCTACCACAGGTGAAGAAATCTACAAGATGCTATCTTGGTCAGGTCAAACCGGCGGACAAGGTCTAAGCACACAAGTTCTCGCAGACGGAACACTATGTTACTATAACTACTACGACAACCAAATCTACGCAGTGGCTAAAGGTCCAAGCCAAACTACAGTAATAGCCTCGCCTAAGGTCTCAACATATGGTGACAAAGTCTTAGTTGAAGGTACAGTCACTGACGTTTCGGTAGGTACACAACAGACCGAGCAAGCTGCAAGATTCCCAGCAGGTGTCCCGGCTGTCTCTGATGCAAGCCAATCAGCATGGATGGAATATGTCTACATGAAACAAGAGAAGCCAACAAACGCTACAGGTGTTTCAGTAATTGTAAGCGTAGTCGACCCTAACGGCAACAGTTACGACGTTGGTACCGCAACAAGCGATGCAAGCGGCGCATTCAAGCTGGCTTTCAGTCCGCAAGTACCTGGCGAATACACGATATTGGCTAGCTTTGTAGGTTCCGATTCATACTATAAATCATCAGCAGAAACCGCTGTATACGTTGGCGAAGCACACGCTACAGCAACACCACAACCAACACAAGCACCATCGATGGCAGACCAATACTTGGTTCCAGGTATCATCGGCATAATCGTTGCAATCATAGTTGTCGGCGCAGTCATAATCCTATCTCTAAGAAAACGACCATAAAAAACTATACAACAAATTTCCCTTCCCCTTTTTTAGTTTTAAATAGAAGCATTGGAGAAAAAAGTGGGCTGAGAAGGCTCTGGATAAAATTTGAACTATTGAAGCTGCAATCAAAGAGGTTTTGAATTTTTCCTCTTCTCCTAGAATTTCCAGAGCCTCAGCAAACCCAAATTATTGGTGTACTCTACTCACGATGAAGTCTGACACACCTTCTACCGCCTCCCAAGAGAACACTTGGGTTCAAATCTCGCCCGGTCCACAGTTTAGCTCGGTTTTGCCTATTCTATCTCTTCCAAAAAAAGTAAGGTGATGCCAAATGATTTTTTCACCATTTCGTCTGCCAACTCTTGCTCTTGACGGGCAAAAAGGGCGTTACCGGCAATTTTATTGGCCAATGCCAAAATGAAGCATTCGGGAAGCGAAATGGCTCGTTGGCATTTGATTTTGGCCGCTTCGTTGATTAATTGTGAGGTGTCTTTAACCGTAAAATATCCTGAAGCAAGGAGTTTGTTTACTCTTTCTTTTGATTGTTGCCATCCAAATTTTCTGCATAGGACATATCGCAGCTCTGTTATGGCTAATTCTGTGGTGTAGGCTTCAACCATGTTGGTTTCGAGAGCTTTTTTGAGCTTTTGCCCCAAGTTATCGCAGTATATTAGCTCAATTAGTGCGCTTGTGTCTATGGCTAATTTTCCTTTCAAGTCTTTCATCATCGATCTTCCGTTCTGTCTCTAATTCTTCGAGCGCTTCTTTAACTCCTATGGTTGGGCTGCATGCTTCTTCCAGCAACCGAGGGTTCTTCTCCCGCTGATCCACCAAGAAACGAAGGGCGTCATTTAGGTCAACTCGCCGCCCCGTCTTGATTTGAAGTTCGGATGCGACTTTCAAGAGTTTTTCTTTAACGTCCTCAGTTACGGATATTGTAGTCATAGAGGTCACATTAGCTATAGCAGCTATAGTAGATATACTATCTAGTTGTATCTGCGAGAATTTACGCATTAACAAGGTTAGGTATGATCGCCACATTCGCAACGCGAAGGTCAGGTTTTGTGAGGTTTTGGTTATTCACTACACTTTTACTAGTGAGAATTTAAGCAAAAAGATAAAACTCTAAGAAGATAGCGGGATGAAAAATAGGACAATTCGCGCGGAATCTTGACTATTTTATGTCATCTTGGAATTACTTCTAGGAACGGTTCCGGTGATTGTTCTACTGTTGCGTATACTGCTAGGGCTATGCTCCAGAAGACGTCGTCGTGTGTCCCGTTGGGGTGGGAGTAGCCTATGGTGCCGTCTTTGCGCATGTCATAGCGTTCAATATTTAGTTCGATGCATATGTCTCTCGGTAGGGTCGTCCCAATTAGAGCTGACCGTCTAAAACTCGAAGCTTTTCAGAATGCCCTACGAGGATGTACGCTGGGTAAGGGTTCATGGACGCACTTTTTAGTTGAGTCCAAAGGCCGTCAACCCACTAGGACAAGGCGCAGAGTCAGAGATCGCAGCGGGCTAATGGTGCTATAATTGGAACTTGAGCGCGATAAGACTGGGCATCAAGCTCAAGGGGCGCAAAACCTTGGTCCGATAACCTGGCGTTCAGGCAGTTGATGCAACCTGATGCAACCTTATCCTTAGCAGCGCCAACAACTTGAACAGGGGTAGATGCCGTCAAAGGTCCAGCAGTGTGTTCCGCGGGAGAAGTTGTTGATGCAATTGTTGCTGCAACTGCACGCTGAACACCAGTTGCATCAACTACAGACAAACCCAAATGGTACATTTTAGACCTCACAGAAACACGCGTCTTACCCATAACTCTAGAAATCTCGGCGAATACCTCTTCCCTCTGCAACGAGCTTTCGTAGTTGCCGTCTCTTGCTCGATTGACCACGGCTTACCCCTCAAACTGCAATCCCTCTAAGCTTACCTGTCAAATTCAGAAGGACAGTTTTAAAAATTATTAACACTAATGATGCAGCAAAGAACAATGGGCAAACACAGAAATGCCTGTTACGTGAGGGAAGACGTCTTGAGCGGTTTCACTGCTTTTGTCCGCATTCAGGGCAAAAATGCGCTGAAAATCCATCCGGTACTACATTTGGGGCAGATTTTTAGAATGGTCGGTTGCCGCAGGTTTGTTCCGCAGAAGTTGCAGTAGTTAGAAATCACGGCTACTTGTGATTTGCATTTCGGGCACGTTGTAGTCTGGGAAAGGGTTGGAACAGGTACCCAGATGAAAGCTGAAAGAATATTTTTCACCAAATATGTTATTGTTTGAGCGCTTTTTTTCTTTTTTGCTTTTTCCCTATGTCTTTTTGATTGTTGTTGCGTAAATGTAGTCACATATGGTTATTAGCCCAAGCTCGATTGTTGTTTTGGTGATTTTTTTGGGAAATGCAGTACTCGACAACGAAGAAAACGCTAAACTATGTATATGTCCCACTTGCCCTACCTACAAGAAATCGAATCTGACTGGGAACGTTTTTTGTGCGAGAGACAAAGCAAAAGAAAAAGTTGCAACTAACGGCTGTCTTTGTCCAAATTGTGCCGTGTATAAGAATTACTCGCTAGACCAAATGTACTATTGCTCAAAGGGAAAATCCATAGACATCAAAGCGTAAACCCTAAGCTCTCATTTTCTTAAGAGAACTTTTCTTGTAAACAAGAGCTAACGCCATAGTGGTTAACATGGTTATTGTCAGGATTTGTGTGACTGGAAACTCGGGGGCGTTCGGGGTTGATGAGGGCAGCGGTGTTACTGTTTGTGTAACAGTTGAGTCGGCTAAGTTGTTTGCTGATAAAGAGTGTGTAGGGTATCAGCTAAGGTGTTGACTGCTAAATTGAGCGATTGCTCTGTATCTGCCGCTGAAAGTTTGGTTGCTCCAATCGTAATTTTCATCCATCCAGACACACGTTAAATGTTTGCTTCCGCCAAAAGTTGTATCGTAGGCGATGTTTTTTGCAGCATCATAAGCGGAAACGCTGGTAAGGCTGCCGTCAAAATGCAAGTAAGAATTGAAGCTTGAATCGTAAGCGCTCGTCTTGCTGTCTACGTAGCTTTCATAGTCTGAATGATGATTTTCCGTTCCCCAAGGTGTCTTAGCGCCCATTACGTGTCCAAAAACTGCCATGTCATCGATGTAATGACTCATTATTCCCGCTTCTTTAGCGGCGGAAGGATAATCTTTGTTTTTTAAGTACGTGAGGGCTTTTTGGTATTCTTCACTCGCTCTTTGTGCGTCTGATCCATCCTGCAGCGAACCGTTCGCGTAGAAATAGATGTGGTGTTTGCCTGTATCTCCTATTCCATCAGACGCTTGGCTGTTATCTGGCAATTCAGTTCCATATAGGTATGCTTGAAGATTGTCAGTTATGTACCGTTTTTCCTGCGTTGGCAAATAGTCCAAGGCGTGCTGGGCAATCCAGTCGTGAGTGCTATACTTTGGTTGAGTGGGGTCAGTGGAGTAGCCGCCGTTGCTCCATGCTAAAGCCGGCTTCACGCAGAGCAGCACAACAGAAACGCAAACGACAAACAAGATGAGTTTTATTAACTTCAATTTGTCTCTTCACGTTGCCTGCTTGGTGCTGTGACCTTAAATGTCTTCTCAGAGGAAATGTTAGGAGTTGCCATAATTCCCTAATTATTGTTAATATTTTTGCTGATTTTAACTTAGCACTAAGCAGCAAAACTTTTAAGCACCCTTACTGTATCAAGACTCATTATATAATATAATGAGGAAGTGACAGAACATGGATCGCTCTTATACTCTACCGTGCCAGAAAGCAACCTTTACCAGTTGTGAAGGATGCCCAAAAGAAGATTGCCACACAAAACATTACTTAGGCATGGAACCACAACAAATCTGCGCATAATCCGATGAAAGATCCAAAGTCGTTAATTGACGACTTGATTATGCAGTCTGAAAACAATCAGAAAGAGGAAAATGCAAAAATCCTCAACGCTAAGTTGCATCTTTAATAGTACAAATTTACTCCAGAACCTACTTGCCCCAATATTTTCGACTACGCTTTTGAAGAAGCCTGTACCCTGCGGGACAAAATGTTCTTGGAATTTAATCTCAGGACTCTACCAATAATTCATAATCAGGTATCACAAAGTCAATAAATTTAGTTTGCCCCTTTATTTGCGAGAGTT
This sequence comes from Candidatus Bathyarchaeota archaeon, assembly GCA_963770845.1. Classification (GTDB taxonomy): domain Archaea; phylum Thermoproteota; class Bathyarchaeia; order Bathyarchaeales; family Bathycorpusculaceae; genus Bathycorpusculum. The sequence continues at coordinate 339,837 of CAVYRC010000007.1, forward strand.
CTTTGAGATCATGGGCTTGCATATTTGGCAGGTTACACATAGTCATCAAAAGACAGATGGCGATTTTAGTTATTATTATTTTGTGAGTGTGTTCCTACAGCAACAAATCCTTGCGCTGCTTCAGATGGTTGGTAAGAAAAGTCAAAGATGTTTTGTATCAAGATAGACATAGGCCATCCTTATTACATTGGCTCGGGGGAAATACGTCTTGTTTTATAGTTTTGAGTTCGCTTATTCTCGTTTGCACTATCTTTAACAGTTCATGTCTAAGCTTCTGTCCCGAAATACCCTGTTGTATAAAACACATCTTGTTGGCTAACTCACTGTCTCCAACGGTGCCTTTTATCCAAGCCTGGAAATCGCCCCGCGGATAATGGAACAAAATAGAGCTTTCATCAATACCTTCCAATTTGTCTGCAAAATCTTCGAGACTCATTGCTGAAATCTCTGTGTAAACCCCTTCAGCTGTGCAAAAACGGAAGACGTTCTCTTGGGGCACAGCGGACAGGATTTTTGAAGCATCTGTTTTTGTAAAAGTTTTACTCATTTATTATCGCCTTAGTACACTAAGCCTTGGACTGGCTACCGTATATCAGTTTGTTGTTGGGTTTATACAGTTACAAATGAAGACGCTTTTGAATTATTTTTTTGGTTCAGTTTATTACAAATGCCGCATACGAATTTGTATATTAACTGTTTTGAAAAATTAGTAAAAGCAAAAAAAGCCGAGAATAAGCATGCAGCTCAACATTCTGAACAGAAAGCAAAGCGTCTTTTAAAAAATTACTTTCCGTTCCTAACAAATTGTCAAGTTTTTTATTTAGCCTGAATAAGTAATAGCCACCCATAACCTTAGGAAAAAGGTTCGCTATTGCTTTTTTCTTATTTTTATTGAAGCTTCGTAAGGGAAGAATTGTTCTTTAGTTGAAGGACTAATCTCTATGTCACCTGATCCATCCTTGAAAACTAACGGGTATTCTGCAACAAGTATCTTAACAAATTCTTCCAAAGTATGCATAGCTTGAATATACTGGGTTTCCTCTGGCTCTGAAGACATTTCTAATCACCGAACTATGCTTACCCTAATTTGCCTTTAAGCATATGCTTTCATGCATTCACCGATACTACACTTTGGAGGGACGATACGAGAGTAAACTACGAAATAGTAAATAGCCTAAGTCGAAAGTGGACTGATTCTATGGGCTTAAAGACGCTGGCTTTCTGTTGGGTGAATTCGAAAGGGGCTTTTTCCGTAATCGGTCAGTTACGAAAAGCATCGCCCAATCTAGATAAGTGCGAAAATCTCCTGAAAGCACAAGAGACGGCTCTACGTAACAATGGAGATTACAGTTTTGGCAGTTTTGCGTTTCACTCCAGTCAAATTCGGAGATTGCAGTTTTAATACTGGTTTCTAGAATAGAAACGCTATCTGCGTATTCATTTCGAACATAACAGGGCAGAACCAAATGGCCCTCTGGACCAACGTTAACTGATGCCCAAGGTTTGCAGGTCCATTTTTTCTCTTTTCCAATGACTTTTAGATAGCTGAATGAGTTTACAAGCGGGTATCCCTTTTTCTTCATTTCGACTAGTTTTCTAGTAACTTCTCTAATTTCGTGACTGGTAGCTGTTGACGCCTCGGCTTTGTAGTAATCATGCGCTAACGCAACAGATATTTTTACATCCAATTCCTTTGCCAACTTCACCAAATCTTCAATCTCATAAATATTCTCAGCCATTATCGTAGTGTTGATGGTTAGAGCAACTTTGGCTCTAGATGCAGTTATTCCTCTCACAGCTTTTCTAAAACAACCATTAACTCCTCTAATTGTGTCATGAGTTTTTTCTAGGCCGTCTAACGAAATATAGAGGGCACCATCGATGTATCGTGCTATCTCGTCTATTTTGGATTCGAGGAGTGTTCCATTAGTTATGAGGCTTGTGTGCAGAGGCAGAGATCTAGAAAAAGCAAGAATTTCCACCAAGTCCTTTCTCAGAAGCGGTTCTCCGCCTTCAAAGGCGATTGCACAAACACCTGAATCATGAATTTGCCTAAGAATCATTTTTTCTTGCGCTGTACTAGAATCTTTGGCGGACCTCTTCCAGAAAGGGCACATTTTGCAGCGAAGATTGCAGTTGTATGTTAACTTGTGCCCACTAAACATTGGCACCTTAACTCCGAGCAAGTTTGAGAATAACCCTCGGTAGATACGCAAACCCAACCATAATGTCTCACGTCTTCGGCGGGAACTCTTATCTTCATTCATCAAGTCGGAATCCATAACCATCTCTGTTAGTACCTCGAGTTTACAATCTAAAAGACACACTGACTTAATAAAAAGTATTTTTGTCCTAAACGGGACCACAGCCGTAACCCCAAGTCCAGCAACACCACAATCAGCCGCTGATCTATATTTCATCCCGGCAATCGCAGTGATAATCGCAATTATCATCATAGGATTTGTGGTACAGTATATTGCAGGAAATCAAAGATTCCATAGAATAAACAGCAAAAAATTGGAAGGGTTAATTAAGCTGAAAAGAAGCTTTTAATCATAGATCGAATCCACATTTTTGAGAGGTTTGGGCTAAAATCAACTCAGCCCCCCGCTCTATGATACTTAGTTAAGGAAGGTTATCAAAAATGAACCTCAACAATTTCACCATTAAATCGCAAGAAGCCATTCAGAAAGCCACAGAAATTGCTACGGCAAAACAGAACCAATCAATTGAACCTTCACACTTGTTGAAAGGTATATTGACGGTTGATGAAAACGTAGCACCCTATCTATTGAGGAAATTAAATGTAAACTTTGATGTTTTTTCAAAGGAGCTTGATAAGTCAATTGATTGCTTACCTAAGGTTAGTAGCGGGCAACAATTCTTGTCATCCAATTCTAGTCGAGCCCTCCAAAAGGCATCAGAAATAGCTTCAGAATTCAAGGATGAATTCGTTTCTATCGAGCATCTCTTGCTGGGAATCTTGACTCTAAATGATCCTACTTCAAGATTACTCCAAAGTAGCGGTGTCACTGAAAAAGATTTGAGGGCAGCAATCAAACAATTGAGGAAAGGATCAACTGTCACATTCTCAAACTGCAGAAGAAACCTACAATTCATTGAATAAATATGCAATTAACCTAAATGATATGGCTAGAAAGGGAAAACTTGACCCTGTCATTGGTCGCGACGAGGAGATCCGAAGAGTCCTTCAGATACTATCCCGAAGAACAAAAAACAATCCAATTCTAATTGGAGAGCCAGGTGTTGGCAAAACCGCAATCGCAGAAGGACTAGCTCATCGCATAATCAATGGAGATGTGCCAGAGAATCTGAAATCAAAGCAAATTTATTCATTAGATATGAGCGCTCTTATTGCCGGTGCAAAATATAAGGGTGAATTTGAAGAGCGCTTGAAAAGTGTTGTCAAGGAAGTTGTTTCAGCTGAAGGCGAAATAGTACTATTTATCGACGAGATTCATACACTCGTCGGAGCTGGTGGTGGTGAAGGAGCAATGGACGCAGCAAACATTTTAAAACCAGCTCTAGCCAGGGGAGAATTACGTGCAATTGGCGCCACTACCTTAAATGAATACCAGAAGTATTTTGAAAAAGACAAAGCTCTTGAAAGACGGTTCCAACCAGTTATGGTCAATGAACCCGATACATTGGATGCTATTTCCATTCTTCGAGGTCTAAAAGAACGTTATGAAATATACCATCACGTTAGGATCAAGGATGAAGCTATAATTGCCGCTGTTGAACTTTCACAGAGATATATTTCCGACCGATTCCTTCCAGATAAAGCAATCGACTTGATTGATGAGGCTGCATCAAAACTTCGATTGGAAATTAATTCTGCTCCTGAAGAACTGGAGACAATAGATCGGAAGATTCGCCAGTTAGAAATTGAACGTGAAGCCATTAAACGTGAGAAAGATGAGGTGAAACTTAAATCTCTTAATGAAGAGATCGCGAACCTTAGTGAAGAACGTAATCAGCTGCGAGCTAAATGGCAGTCTGAAAAGGATGTAGTTGACCAGATTCAGATAAAAAAGAATGAAATCGAACAACTTAAATTTGAAGAAGAGAGCGCAAACCGAAATGGTGATCTTGGAAAGGTTGCAGAAATTCGCTACGGAAAAATTCCAGAAGCAGAAAAAACAATTAAAATTCTAAAGAAAAAACTCTCAGAGTTGCAGAAAGAATCAGCCATGGTTAATGAAGAAGTCGATGCTGAAGAGATTGCTGAAGTAGTTTGCCGCTGGACAGGGATCCCAGTTAGCCGGATGCTCCAGAGTGAAAAACAGAAATTGCTAAACTTAGAAACAGAACTTCACATGAGGGTTGTCGGACAGGATGAAGCAATCAATGCAGTATCGGATGCTATTAGGAGAAACCGTGCAGGTTTGCAGGATCCCAAACGGCCAATCGGATCTTTTATCTTCTTAGGTACTACGGGGGTTGGAAAAACCGAGTTAGCAAAAGCTTTAGCTGAATTCCTTTTCAATAACGAAAATAGCATGGTTAGAATTGATATGTCTGAGTATCAAGAACGCCACACTGTTTCAAGACTAATTGGTGCACCCCCTGGATACGTAGGTTATGAAGAAAGTGGGCAGCTAACCGAAGCAATTAGGAGAAAACCTTATTCTGTTGTTCTTCTCGACGAGATTGAAAAGGCACATCCGGATGTTTTCAATATATTGCTTCAGGTGCTTGACGATGGTAGATTGACTGATAACAAGGGTCGGACAGTGGATTTCAAAAATACCATAATAATAATGACCTCAAACATCGGTTCTCATATAATTCAAGAAAACCTGGAAAAAGTAAACGAGGAAAACCGTGAAGAAATCGTAAATCAAACACGAAAACAAGTCTTCGATTTGCTGAAAAAAAGTATTAAACCAGAATTCCTGAATCGTATCGACGAGATAATCATGTTTCAATCGCTGACGCGGGAAGAAGTGCGGGAAATAGTAGAACTTCAACTTAAAATCATCCAGAAGATGCTTGAAAAAAGTAGCATCAAACTGACTATCACTAAAAAAGCCGTGGATTTTATTTCCATCGTCGGTTTTGACCCTCAGTTCGGTGCGAGGCCAATAAAACGTGTTATTCAAAAAAACTTGTTGAATGAATTGTCAAAAATGATTCTGGAAGAAAAAGTCGATAAAAACTCGGTAATTGTCGTCGATGAGAAGAAGGGTAAGCTTGTATTTAGCAATAAATAATAAATACTATTTTCTTCCTGATTAAATATTTAGAACACTGTTTTTAGAAGGTGCAGATAATGGAAAAAAACGTTGGAGACGATTTCCAAACAGAGACAAAGTACGTCCGAACCAGAAGCCTTGGTGGTAACCTGGACTGGGCAAATAAGCCTGAAACCTACAAGAGTTATCCATCCAGCAAAACCATTCAGCTGCCAAGCCAGTTCCAAGAAGCAACTTTTAACTTTGCTGAGGTTCTTCGAAGACGCAAAAGTATCCGCTCCTTCTCATCTATGCCTTTGAGTATGGATGATTTGTCTTTTCTTCTATGGGCATCTACTGGTATTCAAAGAACTGAACATGGCTATGAGTTTCGAACCACACCATCGGCTGGGGCATTATACCCAATCGAGACATACATAGCGGTGAACAACGTGGAAGACATTGAGAAAGGACTTTATCATTATAACATTAAGAATCACCTGTTGGAAGAGATAAAGCTTGGAAGTTTGGGCGTCAACTTAGCTCACGCTTCTTTGGCTCAAGAGATGTGTACAGACGCATCTGTTGTCTTCATCTGGACAGCTGTCTTTAGAAGATCAAAGTGGAAATACTCACAAAGAGCCTACAGATACATCTATTTGGATGCGGGTCACATAGCGCAAAATTTGGGGTTGGCGGCGGCAAGCATTAATTGTGGCTCCTGTGAAGTCGGGGCTTTCTTTGATGATGAACTTAATTCAATAGTAGGTATAGACGGAACTGAAGAGAGCACAGTCTGTCTTAGTGTAGTTGGCTATCCCAAATGAGTCTCTCAAAGACGCTGTTACTATCTATCTTGATCTGAATCGTTTTACCTTACTCTTTTTTTCCGAAGTACTGGACTTTGGGATAAAAGTTGTTTATTTTATGATTTTAAAGATGACGTATCGGTCGTTTGAGTAGATTAACTGAAGAAGTTTGCTGTTAAGCATGTTGGTGTCTAGGTGGTTTCGGTCGTAGACGATAAAGCCGATGTTGTTGTTTTTAATGTAGTCGGTGAAGTCTCTTGCGAAAAGCGTTAATTCTGGGTTGAGGCTGAACATTCCCTGCAAGGTATCGGGCTGCAATGTTGGGTAAGCTGTTTTTTGACATGGTTAGAACTTGATATGTCTTTGAATTTGTCTGGTTGACGTTTAGGTCGCCGAGTTGGTACTGGAACCTTACCCCATCGATTTGTCGGCTTTCCAAAACGCCGATGTTTCCCCAATCGGGCAAATCACTAAACTTAAACGCGAAAGCAACATCGTTTGTGTCGTCGTAGAGCCCAATGTAATTGTCTTTTAGGTTTGTGTTTGCAAAGCTTGCAACGGCCCAATCGGGTTTATTATCGGTTTCATGAACGGTTTTTATCGGTGAAGGTGCATCCCATGGGTTAACCCAATCCAGCAACTGGGGAATTTGCGCTTTGTCAAAGTCGTATTTGAGGTCAAAGAAAGTGCTCAGATAAAGCGAGGCATTGAAGATTTCAGTTTTCAAGGGTGTTAACGCCCAAGAAATAGTCATTGGGTAACTCGTGTTTTCAACTATAACAGTCTTGGTTAATGCGACATAGTCGTTTGAGTATATCAGCTCTATCTTCTTTGGCATACTCTGCTCGTCAAATACTATTTGTTTGCTTAAATCTGAAAGTTGCAGCTTGTAATTAGACCCGTTTACGGAGTAATAGATGAAATCGCCAGATTCTGAAGTATAAGAAATCCTATTCCAAACTTGGTCAAAGGATACATAGGTTTCGTCAGCGATGTCGCCCTAAAGCTTGGTAAGCTCTAATCAACGTTTGAGGCTGCTCAATCTCATATGATAAGCTAAGAACCGACTCGGCAAGTTCATTGCGCTGAACTGTGTGGTCTGTTTGGGCTGTAACGTTTTTGCCAGAGAACTCTTGGAACCAAAAACCCGGAATCTCAGTAACTACAACCGTGCTGTTTCCTGGGTAGTTGGCTCTTAGCCAGACTCCTGCGTCGTAGGCTTTTATGTCGGTGGTTGAGTAGTAAACGCTGGCTTCATTGATTTTCCCGTAGACTACGTCAGAACGTTGAACAAGCATCAAAGACAGCAAGATTATTGCTGAAACAGTGACTATTTTTACCCAGTTTTTCTTAAACATCGCTTTCCTCTTTACGTAGAAAGCTAAAGATTTGTCCACTAAGAAAACAACTGAAACAGCTGCAAAAACCACCATAAACGGTGCAAGATAGTAGACAAACCAGTTAAAAGGCATGAAAAAGCCAACAAGATATGATTCTGCGAAAAAAAACGGAACAAAAAGACTAAGCATCAAAGTGAGGAAGTAAATCATCTTCTTCTGTTTTTTCAATACGTAGAATGAGGCAAAAATGCCTGCAAAAGCCAAGAAGAACACGAAGCCGAAATTAACCATGAACGCATTAAAGCTAACCGACGGAATCTGGTATGCATAGGTTTTCACGGCGAAAAACACATATTCGATCACTAGGTCAAGGTAGCCAATCATGGCTTGGAAATAGTAGAGGAAGAAAGCTATTCCTCCGCCCAAAATCAGCGCCATTACCACTTTAAGGTAAGCCCCTTTTGATTTTATCAGCATAAAAATCAGTATCGGCGGCATTATGAACAATGTAAGAAACGCTGCGAGCTGATGGGACAAAACAACCCCGAAAGCCACAAAAAATGTAACTACAAGATACCCAAATCGCTCTACGGCTAGCGGTGTGTAGAGAAAAACCAAGAACATGAACGCTAATGCCAAAACCGTGGTGTAGCCGCCGAACTGGTTCATTTCATACGTCGGAAAGCACAACAGCAGCAGGATAACGGCGGCAACTCCGACTTTCTTGCTAAAAAATTTACTAGCAAGCAAATAGACAGAGAGAAACATCAACCAATCAATAATCACAGCTAAAACCTTAACCAAAAAAATGTACTGACCAATGTCCGTTGCCCCTGTAAAAGAAATGAACATAGCCAGCACAATTTCATAGAGCGGTGGCGTCCAACCTAAATTTACAAGCGGAATTTTACCTGTGTTTAGGAAGATTTGGGCTTTTTCTAGATGCACTGCTGGGTCGTTTCCTGAAGCCACACCGTTCATTGATATGAGGGTGTAGAAGATGGCAAGGATAAGCACTGAGAAAATAACAATGAATGCTACTTCGATTTTTTTCTCTTTTGACATTGCGCTTATCAAGGCGAAAGCTCACCCGTCTTGATTGAGGTTCCCATTTACCTTAAAGACTGCAACTTCTGTGTTAATAAATACCAAGCTAAAGGCTGGGTCTTTGGCAAACTTTGGCAGTTGCTCAAAGTCCCGAAGGGCTACATATGAAATGTTCCAGTCAGCGAGTGCTTTTTTGTAGTCGAAAACGAAAAAGTTCGTTTCTGCTTTTAGCGGAGGAACATAAGTCTGCATTTCTGTCAGGTAGGTTTGGGTATTTTGCTCTATAAGTTCTTCAAAGGTGGAGTTAGCCGCTTGTTGGTCAGTGTATTGATAGACACCCATGGAAAAGCTAAACTCATTGGTTTTAGCGCCAAGGGTGTAGATACATGTCGATGGATGAATATTGGCTACCTTTGGGAGTAAGAATGTAGTAGGGTCGTGATTGTTGGTTTGGAAAGATTAGTTGCCCTATAGTTTTCATGCTGGTGTCAACAAGCCCGATAGAGGAGTAATCGCTTGCAATTATTGGGGGCAAAGTGCCTTTGGTTGGTAAGCGCAACTGTAATGTGTCCAAAGTGACATTGGGATTGTCTGTTTGGATGCTTTGAGTTATGTTGGCAAAGAACTGCACCATTTTAGTTGTGGTAGGGTTCGCTGCCGTGTAAACGGTGACTGTTTGAGTGAAGTTAAACAGGTCGTTGCCATGGGTTATGATGATTGACTCTGCGTTTGCGGTGCCTTCAATATGCATGTCTGTAACTGGAACCCTCGATAAATTGTAGAGTTCGCCAACTTGACCGTTTTTTAGGGAAATAATCGTTTGGTCGTTGTCAAAGTTGAAGAAAGCATACGGGAAATAATAGTTCTTTATGTGTGCCAAGAACTCTGGGTTATGTCTTGCAGTGTATCCCCCGTCTTCTCGGACCTGGAAATACCCATTGTCTATCAGGTAATCGGTGTCAAGCAGATAACTGGCGTTCTTTGCAGGCGCCAATTCCCGGGCGCTAGTCAAGTACTGTGGATCGACTGCACTCAAGGTTGGCCGCTGCGCAAACCCGCTAAACCACCAGCCATAGAGGGCATCGGAAACAAATACTGAGTTGGTAGGTGTGTTCTGTTTAGCCCATTGAATTGCTTGCCAGCCTGGATTGTTCATGACTTGATAGTAACTTTGTATTGTTTGACCAACCCCTTGTGAGGGTGTCATAAATATGGGGAGTGCTACGAAAGAAAACAAGAGTAAAAACAGAAGAACGACGCTGTAGACTGTCCTGTTAGTTAGGTGACTTGAGAGCCAAACAACTCTTTTGTCTAGGTCTTTTTTTGCTTTCTGCGTTTGGCTTGTAAACGAACGATAAGTTTTGGCTATGTCAGCAAAGAACTCCGCCCCATGATTAATCAAGACGGCTATGAAAATTATTGTCGGAAAAATAATGAAGTATAGAAATCGATTGTAATCTATAATGAATCCGAATAGGTAGCCCTGCGTCAAAAATAGTGGAACAAAGAGCCACATGGAGAGAAGCAGCGTTGGAAGGGTAAAAAATCGTCCACTGTATCTTTTAGAGAACAAAGCGAAGGCTAAGATTATCAGAAACAGCGGTAGAACCCATTCTAAAGGAAGTATCCTTGTTGAAAGTATCGCTGAATTGATGTCACCCACTCCCTGAACGCCCGGCGCTGAAGAGTTTCCATGCAGGTAAGTAGGTACAGCGTTAACGAGGAAAGGTGAAACAAGGATGACTCCTGCAACCAAGGGCACTAGCCAGTAGATACCTGTTTTTCTTGAGGCACCAAACGTTTTGGGAGCAATTATTACCAGGAGAACAGTGAGCAATGTTACGCCGACAAAGATGGCGGCACTCAACGAATGCGTGAGAAATATCGATCCTGCCAAGATTGAGGTTGAAACCAAGAAAGGAGTACAGTGAAAACCGGTCTTTTTGCAGGTACAGATAGAACGTTATGGGAATCAAGTAGGAGAGTTATGACGTTTGGGTAGCCTCCCCACAGCAGCATTTCTATGTCAAACCGTGAAATCGCCGCTAAAAACGCAACAATGAACGCCGCTGATTGATCCAAACGCTCTTAGTTATCAGAAAAGCGCATAACACGATAAGCGACGAAAACAAGCGAAACAACGGCTGCATGTGCAACAGTATTCCGGCAAACCAGTCATCATAATTAACGCTGATGCAGTAAAATGTGGTATCCTGGAAAAGTCAGCGATATACCACCGCCCATCTGGTAGAAGTTATACAGAAAATTTGTGTTGCCCCGACCCAGTGATGGAGTAAATTACGCTGTTATGCAAGCCAATATCTGCACCAGAAGGAAAACCACTCCCAAAGCATCAGAAGCATACGGTACACAAACGAGAAAGTAAAGATTAACAGCAACAAGATGTATGATCTGTTTGCTTTGAGCATTTACTTTCCCGCTTAATATGCTTACTATTGAATTATTGGTAAAAGGTTAAATATTGATTTCGAGTATAAAAAGCCCAGAGTAATATTACAAAAGAGAAAAAAGGTGTTTAATATGTCTTGGCTTAAATCTATGATGGAAAAAGAACCACCAGAACCAGAGAATCCACTCGGCATAGTCGTTATCGGCAACATCGAACCAGACATGCACGACACAGCAAAAGAAGCAGTCAGACGCAGTCTAAAACGCGCAGGCTTCAAAACCATTGACGTCGGAAAAAGCGTTGCACCACAAGTATTCATTGACAAAGTCAAAGAAAACAATGCAAACTTGATCGCAGTCTCAGTTAACACTGTTCCAGCAAAGAACAACCTAGCAAAACTAGACGAACTCCTCAAGGCAGCAGGCCTTAAAGACAAAGTCGGCATCATCATGGGCGGCGCAGCCGTTAAAAAAGAAGATGCTGATGCACTAGGTGCACTCTTCGGCAAGAACAAAGAAGAAGCTCCAGAGCTGGCAAAGAAAGCACTCAAGAAATAAGTCCATCAGAAGTGGAAGTAATGTCCTTCAAATTCAACACAAACCAAAATATCTACACGGTTGGTAAAGCGAAAGTAGGCGGTCAGCCAGGAGAGACTACCAACTTTTCTGATCGGTTCTATCTTTTGGCTAGGCCAAAAAATGGTTCCAAGATGCCAACAAAGGCATTTTCGATGCAAAAGTAGCTGAACAAATCATTAACACAATGCAAACTCAAAGCGACATAACAGGTGTACAATTTGCACTTGACATTGTCGGTACAACTGAAGTTGCATTCGAAAAATACATTGACTTCGTTCCAAAGCACACTGACGCACCACTCATGCTTGACGCAATGAGTCCAAAGACCCGAATGGCAGCAGCAAACTTAGCAAAGAAAATGGGTCTAACAGATAGATGCCTCTACAACTCAGTCTACAAAGGCGTAACCGATGCAGAATTGGCAAACCTCAAAGAAAGCGGCATTAAAATGTCCATTGTGCTAGCTGACGATCCAAAAGACACAACCCTTGAAGGCAAAATGAAGGTTATCGTAGAAGCCTTAGCATTAGCCGAAAAAGGCGGAATCACAAAACCACTCATCGACACAGCCATTCCAGCTTTCGAACCAGACATGGGTACATCCGTTAGAGCCATACCTATCATGAAAGAAAAGTATGGTCATCCAGTCGGCTTAGGCAGCGGCAACGTTGTCACAACCATGGGTTGGGTCAAAGCAAACGTCGCTAAAGAATTCCGCCCAGGCTGCAGAACCTCCACAAACACTATCATGCAAATGGCAGGCGCAAACTGGCTTATGATCGGACCAGCAGAACAAGCTGAATGGGTCTTCCCAGCCGTAGCAGTCACAGACACATACATTGCATCCGCAGCAGGCGACCTCGGAACAAGACCAGTAGACGAAACTCATCCAATCTACAAAGCTGTTCATGTAAAGCTTTCTTCCCTTTATTTTTTATTTTTATAAAGTTTTTGAAGGCTAAAACCTGAAACCGCTAAAATGGTTTGAAATCATCGTCTCGTTTACAGTTATAACGTTACTAGTGACTTATTTTATCCCCAGCAATTCAGAACTCGCTTTATGATTCCGGTATTTCTTTGCTTTTGTCTTCGTCGTTTTTCTCCCTGGTTACTGCCTAGTCAACATATTGTTCATGGGCAAAAACCGAATAGATCTTGTCGAAGACCTCGTGCTATCTATTGCGCTAAGCTTTGGTTTAGCTGGCCTAGTCGGATTATTCTTAGGGCTATCTCCTATAGGAATCAATTTTGCCTCAATCACAGTCTCGCTTAGTGTGCTAGTGATGATTTTCAGCAGTGGCGATACATAAGAAAAAGAAGAGAGCTACCAGTACTTCAGGTGGAGAGCCCTCAGCAGGTAAGCGCCTGAAGTTTTAACCGCTGATTTTCCATAGGTTCCACCCATACGCATCATATGGAGAACATATCCTGGGCGAAGGTAGAATTGTTGGTAGGCTTTAGCGCGGAGTTCAGCTAGTTTCTCCATGCTTAACTGGGGAGTTTCAAAGGTTGGTCCCGCTGTGTCGTATTTGTCGAAGTCTGTTATTTTGAGCCAACCGTTCTTTTTGACTTCTTCATACATGGGCGTACCTGGATAGGGTGTAGCTATGTAGAAGCCTACGTCGTCAGGGTTTAGTTGTTTAACGAATTGTATGGTTGCTTTAGCTGTCTGTTCTGTTTCGCCTGGAAAACCCAAGACTACGTTAGCGATTGTCATTAATCCTACTTCGTGGGCTGTTTTGTAGGCTAAACGTGTTTGTTCCAGCTTGATTTTCTTGTTCATCGCGCCAAGGATGGCTTCTGAACCTGATTCCACACCCAGCCAAACCGCTATGCATCCTGCTTTACGCATAGTTTTGAGTAGTTCACGGTCAACCATGTCCACGCGGGTGCCGCAATCCCATTTCATACTTAGTTTTCTGGTGTGTAGTTCTTCACAGATTTTTAGCACTCGGTTGCGGTCAACGGTGAAAGCGTCATCATAGAATGTAACTTGGTCAATGCCATATTGGTCATGGATAAGTTGCATTTCATCAACGACGTTTTTTGGGCTGCGCATCCGGTAGCCTCTGCCGAACATACGCACGGTGCTACAGAAGTCACACCAAAAGACGCAACCGCGACTACTGATTAAGGGGAACAGGATTTTGCCGTTGTGTTTTAAGCTTTCAAGCGGCAACAGGTGATGAGCTGGGAATGGCAGCGCATCTAAGTCTTCTATGAAGGGTCTGTCTGGGTTGCGGTCGATCTTGTCTCCGTTTCGGTATGTGATGCCTAAAACTTCGCTTAGACCGCTTTTAGCTTCAAGTTTTTCAAGAAGCTCGATGAAGGTTAATTCGCCTTCTCTTCTTACAACTATGTCTAAGCTTGGATATTCGTTTAGGGCGTTTTCATCCCAGAAAGTTCCATGCGAACCGCCAAGAATAGTTACTGCTTGGGGTTGAGCCTGCTTAGCTATGTTGATAAGTTTCATGGCGGATTTGTAGAGTAGGGTTGTCGCGGTTACTCCAATTATGTCGGAGGGCGTTTGTGTGATGCGGTTACGGAACGTTTCTTCCGTTAGTTTCTCAGCTTGGCAATCGATTATGATGACTTGGTGGCCTTTTTGTTCGGCGATTGCACCTAAATATGCTAAGCCGAGTGGAATAAAGGGTGGGTGAGAATGGACACTTGGCGGGTAAGGTGGATTGACAAGAGTAATCTTCAATGGTGTTCGCCCTTTTTAGTGAGTGGTTGTACGTGAAGATGGATTATATAGTTTTCTAAATCAAACCTAAAACCCTAAAATCAGTCGTCAATGGAAAAAAATAGATAAGTCAAAGGCGCATCAGCCGTTTAACTGTAGTTTGGCTGTTCTCCTCTTTTAGCTTAAACCGCTTAGTTAGCGTCTGCCTGCAAGCATGTGCCCTTTGTGTTCAACCATTCTGTGATTTCTTAGTTCATCGGGATTTCGGAAACTTGATGAGCATATTCGACATTTAAATTTTTCTTGAGCAAATTTTTCGTAAGTATACATCCAGAATTGACCTTCTCCTTAATAATTCTTGCAAAAACTTATCTTTTACAAGCTCAATAAATATGCGTTCTACAGACTAATAAAGTGATATCAATTTGTACTAGAAAACAATGGGAAAACCAACTATATTTCCTTAATATAGTAAATTTTTATAGGCACACTCAAATAGCCACACAGTATTGTAATAACGCAAAACCCAACCGAAGAGCCAAGGAGGGACTAAACGCTTGAATAAAAAAACTAAACTAAAAGCAAAAGGAAAAAAATACTACACAAATACACATGGAAAAGTCTACCGCGTAAAGCCAAATCCTAAGGCAAACAAACGGAAACTTCTACAGAAACGCCAAAGAAAAATAGATGCCCAACTTAAGGTAGCCTAATTTTCATCCAACAATCTTATAACCTGCTTAAAGCAGAATTTCTTTACTTTACAATTTAATTAAGTAATTAACGATTGTGAATAATCAAACCATTCCATCTGGATGTTTCTCCATCCAATCCACGGCGAAGGCTTCAGCTCTAGGCTCACTAGAATAGTCAGGAGAAATGGGTTTGCCTTCCTCTTTGTCGGTTTGTTTTCCCGCGAACAGAAGGACTTGGAAGTTCTTGCTGAAATCTTTTTTTAAAACAATCAAAGTTTGCCCTGTATTTTCGTTAATATAGCCGCCTTGATTGCTTATTTTTTTCCAACCTTTGACTAGTTTCATCTTTTCTTATTCCTTAGGCAGCTTGATTTGGAAAGCAGACGCACATGTTTATCGTCGTCGTGCCCACGCCTGTTTGGGCTCAAAATTCCTGTTTGCTGTTGTTCTAACAGGTTGATTGGTTAAGTGCTTGGCAAAACATGTTCTGCAGTAGACGGGTTTCCCGGGGGTAGGCTTGAAGGGAACTGTTGTTGCTTGACTGCATTCTGTACATTTTGCTTCATATTGAGTTCTTTGGATTTTTTTCACCTCATTTTGTTAAATGATTAAACAAGGAGATGCAGCAAGGAAGCTTATGCTGTTTTTCCTTCTCTCTTCTTGTTGTCTGCAAATACTTTTTGCTTTACTTTCTTTTTGATGGTGCAGTTAAGTCGCACAGAAGATTTGCATCTTCGGCAATTTTTAACTAGACCTGCTCGTAACATACACAAAGTTGTTTACCTCTATCATTTTTTTTGAAAAGAATCCGTTATTCGATAGGCAAATCCCAGAGGATAAAAGAAACTCTTCAGCAATTGAGTGATGTTGGATCCTTATAAAGGAATGGATAGAAAAGACCGTTTTTTAACAAAAGAAAAGAATGTTTGGGCGCTTTAAAAAAAATAAGCCTTTTAATAAAATATTATGTGAAAATTGCTAAAAATCAAGTTAAAAACAGGTAAAAGATTAGACTACTCTAATATAGCCCATGTGTTCTATTTTGTTAAGGTTAGAATTATTTAGAGGAAGAGACAGGACCGCCAATGATGTTTTGCTTTTTTCTCAAACTATTCTGATAATGTTGGCGTAAGCCAATAAGGTGTTATAAATGGGTAAACGAAAAGTTACAAACGAGGGCAACCTCGATAGTATGGTTCTACCTTCTAAAAACGATGTGTTAGGTGTAGCAGTCAAAATGCTTGGCGCAGACAGAATAATGGTCAAATGCCAAGATGGCAAAGAACGATTATGCAGGATTCGGGGCAAACTAAAAAGACGTGTTTGGATACGCGAGGGAGACATAGTCTTAGTGTCTCCATGGGATTTTGAAACGGACAAAAAAGGAGATATTTTCTGGCGTTACCGCAAAAACCAATCCGACTGGCTTAGAAGCCACAACTATCTAAAAATGGAATAGGAGATTGAGTTTATTATTCTAAAATGTCAAGAATGTGGAAATACTTTCCACCGTGACGGTCTCAAAGACGGCGAAATTGTAGCATGCCCCATATGCGAAGCCGACTATGTTGTCGTAGTTAAAGATGGAAAAATATACATCGAAGACTACGTTTATGAAACTAAAGACTTAGGCGAACTCTAAGTCGCCCTATCCAAAATTTATTGTGAAAAATAAGAATTAAGGATTTAATTTAACAACTGTTCCGATAGCTTGGCCTGGAACACCATGAACAAACCTGGCTCTTACCATGCCGTTTTTACCATGGGCACCCATTATTTTTCCAGACATCGTCTTGGTGTCATTGTTCCAGGTCACCTTTTTTCCCACCAGTTTGCAAGCGAGCCCTAAAGAATCGATGCCCGTGAATTCGATTAAACATTCTTTTGATGTTTGTGATTTAGGTCCAGTTCGATAATTAGTAATTCTTCCGTAAACTTTTTGACTCAAAATTATTCACCAGTTTAAACGCTACTTAAAGGGTTATGCTTGCATTTAAAGATGCCACAGATACCGTTGAAAACTAATATCCAAAAGTGATAAACCATTAAATTTTGTTAAGACAATAAATAAAAAGAAGAAAGGGAACTATTTGTATAGTTTTTCCCATCGGTTGAAAAGTTCTAGAACTTCGTCGCCGTTGTGGTCTTTGAGAAACTCGCGTGTTTCCTTGTCAGCAACAGCTTCCTTCTGGAACTTTTGGATGTATTCGGCTTTCTCAGCTAGGAAAATAATGCCGTCAACGCCTTGTCTTGCAACGCGGGTTGCAACAGTCATAATTTGTTTGGTTGTTGCAACGGTGTCCCATGTTTCGTTTGGACCGCGAACATAGAAGTTTACCATGACTGGCTTCTTTAGGAAGCTCTTATAACCTCTTGCGATGGTTTCCCAGTACCACGGAGTTGGGTAAGACTTGCTGAACATTGGGATGACGAAGTAGTCGGCGTATTGCGCCATTGCTTCAAAGTCATAGCCGAAGCGTACTTTGCCCATTAATGGGTCTGGGAGACAGTTAACGAAGAGAGGCTTACCCGAAACGACTTCTTTAACTTCGGCAAGAAACTCAGTTACTACTTTTGCTCGCCATTCAACCCAGCTTAAGCCGCTTTTGCTTTGTTGTTCAATGCATCTTGGGCAAGTGCAGAAACCCTGATCTGCGAAGTGTTGGCTGCTGATGCTGATGCCTGGAGTTTGCTTAGCACTTTCAGCGATGATTTTTAAGTTATATTCTCTGGCTTCTGGGTTAGTCATGCATACAACGTCCCAGCGGAGGTTGTAGCGTTTGTTTGTACGGAGTGCTGGACCAAATGAGCTCGTGGACACCCAGTCTGGCCGTTTTGCAGCCATGTTATTGTCGCCGAAGACTGCGATGTTAGTATACATTTTTGGGTTTACTTTTCCAACGATTCCGGATTCGGATTTTTGACGATAGAAGTTGTAATCGACACCTTCAACAGGTTCGGGTTGATAGAGAAATACGCCGAATTTCAAGTTTAATACACCATTTTATCTGTTGTTTTTATTACGGAATAAAATTGCATGTTATTTAAGTCTTTTCAGTTAACGCGTGGACTGTGTTTTCTTGACAATTTTGATTAACGCATGCTTAACAAAAGGCGGCAGATCAACTTCAGGGTAATCTATCTGTTCTATGCAATCATGCTTAGAGGCAAAGAATTCGCCAAAGCATTTGCTTTCTTCTTCCCAATCTGTAAAGTCGGTTGGCAACAGGTTTTTCTTGTAATCGTCATCCATTTTTGCCGCAGCTAGCAAATAGGCTCCTGAATGTGGGTTGTTCTTGAGAATCTCTGCCAAATCTTGCAGGCTGACGGCCAAGCCATCAACTTTGGATACTTCAGTAGCAAGCTTCTCAAGTCCCAAGTGTCTCTCTTTGAGCCTATCCAAAACTGTCCGGCAACCCCAAAATGGCTCCTGCTTAAGCAACGCCTCAGAAACAGCCTTCCTCACACAATACCCCACCAACTTGCCTAGTTTTGAGGGTGGGCCTCCCAAAGTTAACGTTTTACCCTTACATGTTGCTGCTACCGTAACGCTATCAGTTATCGAGCCAGTTGCTGAATCGCCAGTGTAACGGCTGCGCACGTCAAAATCCCTTAGCGCCGCCGATTTGGCTTCAGTTGCAGTGATTAATGTTGCAACCATACAGGATTCTGACGGGTTACCATCGATTAACACGATGATGTTTATAGTTCCTGCGATTTCTTGAACATCCATCTCTTCGCCAGATGATTCGCCATGTTGGCAACCCGCCGTTGCCACAACGCTGACTGAAAAACCCAGGGCACTCTTTGTGATTAGGCTATAGTTTTTGATATTGGCGGCGGTTAGCATGGCAAGGTAATCTTTGGTTAACCCAACCTTTGCTGCTGATGAAGTGATTAGTTTAAGCGGGTCAAGGTGCAAGGAGAGGTCACTGTATCCTTCCGGCACTCCTACATTGAGGACAGCTTTAACCTGATTGACCCCGCCATAATAGATTGCTGAGCTAACTGTCTTTAAAGTAATATCACAAAAAACGGCTAGTACATTTTCTTTAACAATAAGTTTTACGTTGTTTGCAAGGCCAATTTGATCCAAATTCTCCAGTTCCCCACGACTATTTTTTGGGGTTGCTAACATTTATAGTGATAGCTTTGCTTGGGCACAGGTTCACGCAGACGCCACACTTTGTACATTGAACAAGTGCGATAACTTGAGGTTTTCTGTTCTTTCCCTCTTCTAAGGCGCCCTCTGGACAAACACCAATGCAAATTTGCCCCGTGCAGGGACCGCATTTAGCTGTGTCGATTGTTATTGGGGATTTTTGTTTGTCCATTTGAATCAACAATTAAATAAGCGCCAAGAATATATCTGTTGCGAGCAAGGTATTGGGCATGAAAATAGGCTTAGTCACATACAAACCCGAATTTGTTGAGGGTTTTGACCTCCACGTTTACTATTCTAAATGGGTAGATGGGCAAGTTTTTCCAGCGGCGAAGGGTATGCAAAATGACGTAACAGTTTTTTGTGATGCTAAAGCAATCCGCGAAGACCCAAGCATCGTCGCCCTCTCAAAAACGGGTCCAGCGCTACGACGCAATAGAAGAAGCCATTTTGTCTTTGACTATGTTTGTCCAACACACCCAAGTTACCGAGCTAAAGTCATGGATTACATAGGGGGATTAAGTAAAGAGAACATCCTTGGTGTAACACTTAACCTCTATCATTTTCCAGATCAAGACTTCTGCACTTGCCCAAGATGCATTGAGACAACAAAGCAAAAGCGGCTTAAGCTGGACACAATGGCGAGCTCAAGCAATCACAGAGTTCCTTAGAGAAGCTAAATCGAAAGTAAATGGAACGTTTGCCGTTGAAATTTATCCTGACCCCGTTTTAGCTAAAGAGCGATTTGGATTAGACCTTGAGGCTATCGGGAACTTGGTTGATTACTTCCATGTGCCTCTGTCATCACGCGATTATTTGACTAGTTATTGGGTTGATATAATAACTCGAGATTTCGTTGCCACACTTAAGAAGCCGGTTGTAGTGGAGTTGAGTGCTGAAATGCCAACGGACGAAAAACTCGATGCTCTCCTCAGAACAACAGCTTACATTTCACGCCACAACTTAGACACTGTTCTTCTTTTGGTGCATGATTCAGAAAACGCGCGACAAGTCGCCAAGTTTGCTGTCCAAAACACTGACTTCCGAGAGTGGCTTGCCAAGTATGAGTTTGAGGAAATGAGCAGAATCGTTGACTGTTGGGCTAAGATTTACTGAGTCTTTTTCTGTATTCTTTTAGGCGCTGCATATCTAAGTCTGCTGTAAGCACCGAGTCTTCAGGCGCATCTGAAACCTCGCCAAGTATTCCCCATGGAGCTATGATGGCGCTTCTTCCTCCCCGCATGTTCGAGCAAACATTCCCAACTTTAAGCACAAACAAACCATATTCACGCGCCATTCCTTCCGTCAATGGGTGACCTTTGACGATTGGGTGAGTACCCATAGCAGCAACTGGAAGAGAAACAATTTCCGCGCCTAAACTTGCAACTTTTTTTACGAGGTTGGGATCGAAAGAGTCAGCGCAAACAATCATCCCCATTTTGCCTAGATTCGTTTCTACCACGAGCGGTTGGGTGCCTCTAGCGACTCCCGCTGCAATCTCTACTTTTATGGGGTTAATTTTTTTGTATTTTGCTATGAGTTGACCGTTTTTCCACAGGGTGCTGGTGTTGTAGTATTTGCCTTTGTCTTCTTCTAGTACTGTACCGCCTAGAAGGTAGATTTCGCCGATTGTTTTGGAGACTTCTTGTAGAAACTGGAGTGTTTTTGTGCTGGTTTCATGGAATATTTTGTGGGCATCAGTGAAGTCGCCCATACAGTTTGGGACAGTGAAGTATTCGGGGAGCGCAATTATGGCTGGGTTTTGTTCTGCGGCTTTGAGGACGGCGGTTTTGGCGGCTGTTAGGTTGTCTTCTAGTGTGTTGCGTATTTCCATGTGGAGTATACTGACTTTCATATGGGAAGCCTCGGTTAGTAGTATTATGACTTTTGTTTTTGAACATTTAAACTTAGTTGATAGCATTGTTTAATTGATTATTTTTGATGAGGTGTACCCGTTTGTTCAGCAATATTTATATTTTCAGCACATATGTCTACCAATTGACTTTTTTTATATGCATGCGGATAAACTTAAATAGTGCCTGAACGACAAACACTGTAATGCGAGGGACAGAAAAT
The DNA here is from genome assembly GCA_963770845.1 of Candidatus Bathyarchaeota archaeon. Taxonomy (GTDB): domain Archaea; phylum Thermoproteota; class Bathyarchaeia; order Bathyarchaeales; family Bathycorpusculaceae; genus Bathycorpusculum. The sequence continues at coordinate 360,838 of CAVYRC010000007.1, forward strand.
GTCAATTAACGAATCAGAAGTCAACAAACTCTTGCCAGAAATCAGAACATTAGTAAACAAAGTCGTCAAAAAAAGCATGGCAGACGGCTTCCTCTTCTCCGCTGGAACAGACACACAAATAATCGCCTACGAAGCAGTCAAATACAAACCAGACATCCCATGCCTCACCTTAGCCTTCAAACATGGACAACCCAAAGACACCGAATACGTCAAAAAGATGGTTGAACTCCTACACCTAAAGCATGAAACCTATCAATTCGGCAAAGAAGACGTAATGAAATTTTTCCCCAAAGTTGTAGAAGCACTAAAAAAATATGACCCAATGGAAATTCGAAACAGCCTTCCCGTTTACATAGGCTTAACCCTTCTAAAACCCAAGGGCATAAAGACCGTTTTTACAGGTGATGCGTTAGACGAGCTTTTCGGTTACCCCTGGCAATTCCACCTCTCAGAAGAACAATTCGCGGTAAAGCAACAGGAGATGTGGGCAGAAATGGGCTTCTCCTCCTTCCCAATGGCGGAATCTCTTGGAATGCAAATCAAAGCACCCTACCGAGACGCCGAATTTATGGCTTGGGCAATGAAATTACCCATCAAATACAAGATTAACATGTACAACGGCGTAAAATACGGCAAGTGGATTTTGCGCAAAGCCTACGAAGATGTCATACCTAAAGACATCATATGGAGACCCAAAGCACCACTCGAAGCAGGAACCGGAACAGAAACACTGCGCACATACTTCAACGACATGATAACTGACAAAGAGTTCAACGAGAAGAAAGACGCCATCAAAACAGCAGACGATGTGGAAATTCAGGACAAAGAACAGCTTCTCTACTACGAGGTCTTCCGCAAGAAATTCGGCAAACCCAAAGATATCTTCCCAAAGATCGAAGACGCAGTTCAGTGCCCCAAGTGCCACAGCTACATAAAAACCAAAATACAGTTCTGCAAAACCTGCGGAGCTTACCCCATCTAATCTTTTCCTATTTTTTGTTATCTCCTTTAATCTCACCGGCTTTTGGGAAAAGACTTAATTCTTTAACTTGTCAATGGTAAAAAATAACGTGAGGTAATATTGCTTGGCTAGTTTATCCCAACTTAAGTTTGCGATGGCAACATCTATCTTCCTTTCCGCCTTCATATTCGGACTCTTGGTTTTTGTCATTGTTTACTTTCTGCAGCTAGATGTTTTCACTGGTTTACTAATTGCGTTAGGGGGTTCAGCGCTCTTTATTCTGTTCCAGTATGCAGTTGGTCCAGCGATTGTTGCTGCAACAACACGGCTGCATTATCTCAAGCCTGGAGAGAACCCTTGGCTTGAGTCAACCGTTAAAGAATTAGTGGACAAAAGCGGCATACCCATGCCCAGACTAGCCACTGTCCCAAACAATACGCCAAACGCTTTCACTTTTGGTCGAACCAGCAGCAGTGCCACTTTAGCGGTACACGAAGGGCTTCTGCAACAGCTGAACGAAAACGAGGTAAAAGGCGTTATAGCCCATGAGTTGGGTCACATCAAACACAAAGACTACATCGTTATGACTGTGCTTTCTGCTTTGCCCCTGATTGCCTACATTATTGCGCAGGTAGCTTTGCGTGCAGGTGCTTTTAGCGGTGGACGAAGAAACAGTAAAGATAACTCAGGAGCCGCCTTAATCATAATCGGCGTAATCTCTTTTGCCGTTTACATCATTACTTTTCTCATTGTTATGAGACTCAGCCGGCTTCGAGAACATTATGCCGATGCGTATTCAGCTTACATAACTGGTTCCCCCCGAGAACTCGAGAGTGCATTAGCAAAAATCACTTACGGACTATCCATCTCACCCAAAGCCCCAGAAGGCGCCAGAGCCTTCTACATCGAAGACCCTGGTCAGGCAAAACAAGAAGTCCAGCATATAATGGAGCAAAAAGACCAGTACGATTTAGATCACGACGGCGTTTTAGATGAGCGTGAATTGCAGTTGGCTATGGAAAAAGAATCCAAATCAACATGGGTGCAAATGAACAGCCTCTTTGCGACGCATCCGCCCACGTTTAAGCGTATCTTGCTCTTGCGCGAAATTGAACAGGAAATGAACACAGGCAAATACAGCGACGATCAAATGTACAATCATGTGTAAAAACCTCTTTTTTTGGGTTAAATTTGTTGAAATTCATGCGAAGACTAATATCTCCGCATCAGCGATTACTAACAAACCTCAAACGAGGAGCCTACAATGGTAAATTACTGTCCCGAATGCGGCGGAGAAATACAGTACATCTCTTTGACTAAGCACTATGTCTGTAAAAGCTGCGGATTATCCTGTACAGGGCAGGAACTCAACGATTTGCACGACAAGAACAGGCCATCACAAGAAACCGAAGAAGAAGTTAGGCAGGCCCGCCGTAAAGAATACCTAAAATGGTACCTTAGCAAAAAATAAGGCTTCCCCGAAAGGGAATGAGCCTTTTTATTAGCCTTGACTCTGTTTGTCAAAAAAGCAATGTGCCAGATACAGTAGCTACAAGTTTGCTTGATTAGTCAACAAACAAACGGTATAAAAGAAAAACATTGCTACCATTAACAGCTCACCGAGGAAGAAACATGTCAACAACCATCGAAATCATCTGCATCGGTAACGAATTACTCATCGGAAAAATAAAAGATACAAACGCACACTACTTAGCCAAACAAGCAACCCGGCTTGGTGCCAACGTTAAACGAGTAACAGTAATCCAAGACACCGTCTCGGAAATCGCTCAAACCATCTGCGAAGCCATGGCGCGAAAGCCAAAGTTCATAATCACGACAGGCGGACTAGGACCAACTTTTGATGATAAAACGCTGCAGGGTCTAGGTAAAGCGGTAGGCCAGGAATTGGAGGTAAACCCAGAAGCCCTCGCAACGGTCAAACAAAGATGTGTAGACTATGCCCAGAAACGGGGGTTGCCAATAGATATTGAGTTGACGCCGCCAAGAGTAAAAATGGCAACTTTGCCCAAGAAAGCCCAGCCTGTCAACAATCCAATTGGGACAGCGCCGGGGGTACGGTTTGATTTGCGGGGAACAGTTTTGTTTATTTTGCCAGGAGTGCCAGTTGAAATGGAGGCAATCTTTAGCGAAACTATTGCTCCACTAATAAGGCAGACTGTAGGTGATAGGGTGTTTTGTGAAAGAAGCATTTTTGCAGATAACATCTTTGAGTCGCGTCTGGCACCTCTGATCGACCGGGTAATGAGCGATAATTTGGGGGTTTACGTAAAGTCTCATCCGATACGTACTGAAAGCAAGCCCCATTTAGAGTTGCATCTAACCATTACAGCAAGTAGAGAGCAAAACCCTGAGGAAAAACTTCTGAAAGTGGCGAAGGAGCTTGCAGACTTAATCGAAGAGAACGGCGGACTGGTCACGGCTGAGTTTTGAGAAAGAAAAAGACGATTTGGGAATAACCATTTAAGCAAAAGTGGTTTTCTCAACAGCAAATATCCCCTTGTGTGTTGAGTATGAAGGGAAATTACCTTGAAGTATTCAGTTTCGCAGTAATCCTGATAATTATATTTTCAATGTTTCCGCTTGGGGCATCCCAGACTCAAACTCAGGGTTACACCTCGTCCTTTCTGCTTTTGAATAAGTCAGATGGCGACTTAGCCTACGAGTTGAATGTAACAATACCTCAAACCCTCTACCAATACTATTCCATGCAGAGTCACACCACGTTTTCAGACAGAGACTTTGCAAAGTTTGTTACTCCATACACACTAAAACCTATAGCTGATAAACTCTGGCAAATCTACAACAACACCGAAGACTTTACAAATGGAGTGCTAATGCTCGTACACCAGATAACCTATCAGGAAGTCTTCCCAGGCAGGTATCCAGTTGAAACTTTAACTGATGGGTATGGTGACTGTGACCTTTTTGTGTATATTGCAGCTTCGATTCTGGAAGCTGGAGGAATACCAGCAGTCCTCATCTACTACCCAGATCAGTTACACATGGAAATTGGGGTAGACTTAGGTGCCGTTCCCACTAAAGCTAGAGTGGAAACTTATAGCATCAATTACCAAAACGTCTCCTACTACATTGGCGAGTGCACAGGTAGTCAATGGCGAACAGGCTGGCGAATCGGAGAAACTCCCAGCAAATACCAGAACGCTTCTTCACTAGTAGTACCGGTTGAAAACACGGTAACATCTTTCGGGCAAGTTTCAGTAACCTTGAGAGAACTCGACCACAGCACTTTAGCACTTCAAATTTCCGCGTTCATTACGCTTGAAAATAGCAATGTAACCATTAGCGGTCAAATTCTGCCCCAAACGGCAAACGAAAACGTTACTCTGAAAGCCAAGATTAACAATGACGGTTGGACAACGATTGGCATTGTAGAGACTCAGGTAGATGGGCGGTTTATGTTCAGTTGGGTGCCTCCGACTGGGGGTGTTCTATTTGTTCAGGCAAGCTGGGTTGGGAACAGGCAGTACAATGGTGCGACCAGCGCAGAGACAAATGTAACTGTTTTGCCATTGCTTATTGTTGTGTTGATTGCGGCTTTAGTGTTAGTTGTCGTCGTTTTTGCAGTCGTTGCTGTCAAGACAATTCGCAGAAAACCAGTAACAGGTATTCAACCATCAAAAACAATGTTTTCACCATAACCCATTGGAGGGTTAGTTGTCAGCTAGCAACTTAATTATTCCTATATATATGGGGGAGGCAGGTCGCCGAGCGCCCAGGACTTTTCTAACATGGCGGAAATCTTCTTTAAGGGAGCTATAAAAAAATCACAGCTAAGTAGAAGCTAAAAAATAAAAAGTTGAAAAGAGGAAAAATTACGGCTTTTTTGCTTTTTCCAGCTCTTTCTTAAGCAGGTCAGCCTTGTCAGTCTTTTCCCAGGGAAACTCTACGTCTTCGCGGCCAAAGTGACCAAAGACGGCTGTTTTCTTGTAGATGGGTCTTAGCAGTTCCAGTTGGTCGATGATTGCTTTGGGTCGCATGTCAAAGTACTTCATGACTAAAGCTAAGATTTGTTCGTCTGGAAGTTTGCCTGTCTCGTTAGTGTTTACTAGCACTGAGATTGGTTGGGCAACGCCGATAGCGTAGGAAATCTGGACTTCGCATTGGTCAGCTAAGCCTGAAGCAACAACGTTTTTAGCGATGTATCTTGCCATGTAGCAGCCTGAACGGTCAACTTTTGATGGGTCTTTGCCGCTGAAGCATCCGCCTCCGTGGCTTCCAACTCCACCGTATGTGTCGACGATGATTTTTCTTCCTGTTAAGCCTGAGTCAGCAAGGGTTCCGCCGATGACGAATCTGCCTGTGCCGTTAATGACGTATTTTATGTCTTCAGCTAACATATTTGAAGGGATTACGTATTTGATGACTTTTTCAATTATATCCTTCTTTAGTGTGGCGTCGTCGACTTTGCCGTTATTCTGTGCAGCGATGACTACGGTTTTGACGCATTTTGGTTTGCAACAGTCATACTCAACGGTTACCTGTGATTTGCAGTCTGGTCGCAGATAGGGCATAATTTTTGTTTTCCTGCACTCCGCTAAGCGTTTAACGAGTTTATGCGCTAGTATGATGGGCAGCGGCATGAGTTCTTTTGTCTCGTTTGAGGCGTAGCCGAAAACCATACCTTGATCACCGGCACCTTGCTCGTGACCTTTAGTTTCGGTTACTCCCATAGAAATGTCAGGAGACTGTTCAGTTAATGAAACCAAAACACCACATGTTTCCCAGTCTAAACCATCCTTTGCATTGTCAAACCCAATTTCCTGCAGAGTTTGGCGGACGATTTTTGGGATGTTGACGTAGGAGCAGGTTGTTATTTGACCCGTAATCATTACTGTTCCCTGCATTACGAGGGTTTCGCAGTCTACGCGAGCCTTGGGGTCATTGGTAAATATTGCGTCTAAAACGCTGTCGGATATTTGGTCTGCAACTTTATCTGGGTGACCTTCTCCGACTGATTCGGACGTGAACAAGTATCTTCCGTTTTTTTTCATTAGACTCTCTCTTCCGTTCAATCGTGTGCTAGGCATAGTAACTTGCCATTTTTCTTAAAAGGCTTTCGACACTGCAAGCAACTATTCAACAAATAAATTCTGGTTGGTTGCCTTACAGAAACCATTTTAAGTCCTGAACTAACAAACTCCCAGAGGATAACATGAAGAAAACGGTGACTAGCCAGAATGCGCCAAAACCCCTTGGCCCTTACAGTCAAGCGGTGCAAGCTGGCAATTTTCTCTTTGTTTCTGGACAGATGGCTGTTGATCCGAAGAAAAGCAGACTAATCGTAGAAAACATCAAACTGCAAACACACCAAGTTATGGAAAACATCAGAACCATCTTGGAAACTGCGGGCTACAGCCTAAAAGACGTGGTTCAATCAACAGTTTACCTTTCTTCAATGTCTTTGTTTGAAGAGTTTAACCATGAATACGCCAAATACTTTGAGAGCGATTTTCCAGCCAGAATAACGGTTGGAATAGAACTCAAGTCAGGTGCACAAGTTGAGGTTTCTGTTGTTGCCTACAAAGACTGACCTCATTGATTTTGGTAAGTTATAAAAACCCTGTCAACGCTTAACTATGAATGTGTAGAACATGGCATCATCCCTCAAGAAGTTCATGCAGCAAATTGCAGGAAAAAAAGCCCCCGGACCATCAACCACTTTCACCATATTCCATGTTTTCTACGCTTTAGAGCTATTGTCTCAGAAGCCGTTGGGCAGAAACAAATTGGCAGAGAAACTTAACGTCGGGGATGGCGCAGTACGTACCATAATAAGCAGATTAAGGGAAGCTGCTTTGATTGAAACCTCTAAAGAAGGCTGCAACTTGACACAAAAAGGCTTGGATATTTGGCAGCAATTTCAAGAAATCTTCCCTAAACGAGTCGAAATTCCAAAGTCTGAGTTAGCTCAATCTGAGTTCAATTTTGCTTTTTTAGTTAAGAAAAGTGGGCAGAAGGTAGAGTCTGGGATTGACCAGCGTGACGCAGCCATTATTGCGGGTGCTCGCAAAGCCTTAGTCATCGTTTTTAAGAATGGGCATCTATGTATCGAATCCGTGAGTGATTGTATAGACAAGCAGTATCCTAAAGCTGCAAACCAAATTCTTAAAGAATTGATGCCTCAGGAAGATGACGTAATAATTATTTCTGGTGCTGATTCATACTTGAAGGCTAAGCGCGGCGCGTTTGCTGCAAGTTGGTCACTGATTAGCGTTTAGGTTGTGTATTTTTCTCCTTCGTTCAAAATGCGTTCAAGCATAGTGTTAACGTTTACCATACCTTCGTTCGATTTAGACGAAACAGGCATCAACAGGAACTTCAATCCAAGTTTATTGATAGCTTGCATCATGTTACGACTGAATAAGCGTTTTGTTCCCTCAAGCCTCTCTTCAATCGCATCCTCCAATGCGTTGGTGTTTGCTGACCAACTTGCAATGGCTTGTACATCTTTTTTGGGTATCAAGTCGCTCTTTGAAAGAATATGTATTTGTGGCTGGAAAAACCTGTTGTAAACTGCAGCGGACAAAAACATGTTTGAAACATAGTTTAACGGGTTAATAGAGAAAACAGCATCGAAGAGATAGATTAATGCTTTGGGCTCTTTGGTTAATTCGTTAACGATGTATGGGCCGCTTGCACGGAAAGCAAACAACTCCATTTGACCAGGAGTATCCACAAGTACGATGTCTGCGTGGGCTTCCTCGATGTCGCGAGTTAAGTTTTCAATCTCATCCGCTATCAAGTCAGCCGCCATAACCAAAGCGCCGTTTGGACCTAAACCGTACTTTTCCATTATGTCGCCAACCTCCACGTAGTTACGGACATCAACATCTGGCTGGTAGGGCAGTTTTAACGCTCCAGGATCCAAATTGACCACTGCAACGTCCTGTTTTGACATTTTAAGCCATTCAGCAAAAGCTGCTGTGAAGAGGGATTTGCCAGAGCCAGCAGTTCCAATAATAAACGCTAAGGGCACAGTTTTGTCTCCAATCTACCGACTATCATGTGTAGAGTAAAGAACCTTTCTGCTCTACGTTAACAGGAAAAAAATTATAGCCCTTAAATACAGTAGCCATTGTTGAGTTAAGCGTTTTTGATGTTTAGGACGATTTTTGATTTTGCTGTAGTTGAACATACTAATTTTTGCAAATGCAGCTTTAGTCAATAAACCTTGACCTGCTACAGTAAAGAAATCTTTACGAGAACCCTTTAATCCACAAAATTTCGGAAGGTTAAGTAGGGTTGCGAGTATGAATAAAATCAGCGAAATACCGGAAATAGTCCCAAACCTGATTTTGGCAGACTCAGACTTAACATTCCCTGAATTCTCCTGCACTGCAGTAGCTAAACCATCCAATACAGATTCTTACACCAAAGATACTGTAACCAAAGAGGGGTTGAAACTCACTGCAGAGGAGCAGGGCTAAGTGGCCAAGCTCAACCAACTGAGAGGTCGCGCTGTCAACGTTGACCTGATCCGAACGATTGCAATGTTCGGAGTTATCCTGCTTCATGCTGCCGGTCGATTCACCATAACTCCTTCGGAACTGAGTCAGCTGGCTCCGTTGGATTTTACTCGTTGGAGTATCGTTGATGTTTACCAAAGCATGGCAGTACCAATAGGAGTGCCGCTATTTCTAATGCTGTCTGGTGCACTTTTGCTTCAACCCTCAAAATGCGGTGAAAGCATGAGGGTTTTCTTTAAGAAACGTTGGGCACGCATAGGTTTGCCCACCTTGTTCTGGGGTGTTGCCTATTTTATCTGGGATTTTACGGTCCAAAAAATACCTTTTTCAGGCGCCGTAATAATCCAAGGTATACTTAACGGTCCATACACGCAACTTTGGTACCTCTACGTTCTTGTTGGCTTATACCTTCTAACTCCAATCTTGCGCACAATCATCGCCCACGCCGACGAATCAATAATAAAATACTTTCTAGTACTCTGGGTTGTTGGTGTAGCAATCATACCATTTATAGGCTTGTTCACTGTTTACGAGTTGAACAGCAATGTCTTCACACTTACCGGATATGTGGGATTCTTCGTTTTAGGAACATACCTTTCAACAGTGCAAATCCGACGCTCAACTGTTATCCTCTTCATAATTCTTGGGATAGCCTCCACAACCATTGGCACCTATGCACTAGCTGCGGTGGTTGGCGGCAAGGAAATGTATTACTTCCAACAATATTTTAGCCCTACAATCCTTTTAGCATCCGTTATGATGTTCCTGCTACTATTCACTATTAAGCCGTCTTCAGTTCAAACGGATAGCAAACCGTCCAAGGTCAACAGACTTATCAGATTAATCAGCGAAAACACTTTAGGCATATTCTTTGTTCACGTTATGATAATTGAATCCATCGAGCTGGGCTACTTCGGATTTACCATTAACCGTTACATACTCAACCCCATCGTAGAGGTCCCATTGTTGACTGTGATTGTGCTGTTCGCTTCTCTTGGAATTATTCTTTTACTCAAAAAAGTACCATACCTAAAGAGACTAATCGATTAAAGAGGGCATAAAATGAATAAAAAGAACTCAGCACTATTGACGATTGCCTTAGTTTTCCTTCTAACATTATCAGCAATCGCAGCATACTTTTTTTGGGCTAAAGAAAATCAGAGCTCAAAAGAGGCAATCCGTATTGCATGCGTCGGCGATAGCCTCACCCAATCAACCGAGTACCCATGCGACCTTTCGACGCAGCTTGGCACCAAAGGCTACACGGTTCGCAACTTTGGCGCAGGCTCAACTACGGTCTCCCTTAAATCCGAGACACCCTACATTAACACGACCGTATTCCAAGACGCTTTGGAATTTCAGCCTAACATAATAATCATTATGCTGGGAACCAATGACGCCCAACCAAGCCTCCATCCATACAACGCAACTTTCATAGACGACTACCTTAAGCTGGTCGATGCGTTCAAAGGGCTTTCAAGCAACCCCAAAATATGGGTTGTCCTGCCACCGCCAATCTTTAGCGATCAATCAGGCAAAATGGACCCTGGATACTTCACGCAAACCATAATCCCCGCAATCGAACATGCCGCAAATCAGACTAACCTGCCGATCATTGACGTCTATTCAGCCTTAGATAGTCACCCTGATTATTTTCCCGACGGAGTACACGCTGACAGTGCAGCCGCAAAAATAATCGCTGATACAATATACAAGGCAATAAAAAGGTAAAAGATATAAAAAAAATTTTGGCTTACTGTTTTTTGCCCATTGGGTTCTTGCGTAGTTCCTCAAGATACTTGGGGTCTTCTTGCAAGATTTTGGGTATGTAGTTGCATGCTGGGTCTGACTCGAAGAGGTCGCCGGTGTAGAATTCTGCGCGTGTTCTGCATCCGCCACAGATTTCTCTGTACTCGCAGATTCCACATCTGCCTTTGAGGTTGCTTTTATCTCGTAGTTTCAGGTGTAATTCGCTTTTTTGGAGTTCTTCCCATGCGGTGCGTAGTTTCTTGTCTTTGACGTTGCCGATGCGATAGCCTTCATGGAAGCCGCAGCTTCGGTAGTCGCCGTTTTCGGTGATGCCGATGTAGTTGCCGCCGATGGTGCATTTACCCAGGTATCCTTCGTTGTACCACTGCCAGAAGTCCACGGGGTTCTTTTGACGTACGATGCGTGCATAGAAGGGTGCGTAAACATTAACTTTGACTTTTCCGTAGAGTTTGCGTTGTATGTCGTAGATTTCATTGAATGCCGTCTCGTACTGCTCGGGGGTTGGGGCTATATCTGCCATGTGTTCGCCTGCTCTGCCCACGGGCACGAGGTTGTGGTAGACGAGCATGCGGGCTTTGTATTCTTCCGCCAGCGCTGCTGGATGCGCCATCTGGTGAATGTTGTGCTTAGTCATAGTTGTGACAAGGCAGTCGAGCAAGCCGACTTCACTAAGTTTTTTCATAGCATGTAGTGCTTTGTCGTAGCCGCCTTTTCGTCGTATCATGTCGTTTGTATCTTTGTCACCATCAATGCTGATGGCTGTATGAACTTCATACTTTCGTCAGTTTATCAAAGCGTTCTTCATCCCATGCGAAGCCGCTCGTGATTAAGCTGACTTTCATGTCGTGCTTCTTTTCAGCGTACTCGATAACTTCCCAAACGTCGGGTCGAACCAGGGGTTCTCCACCGCTGATTCCAAGCCATTGTGAACCGAACTCTGCCATTTCATCAACCATATGTTTAGCTTGTGCAGTGTTCAGTTCTTGGTCTTTAGCGTATTCTTTGATGTAACTACAATATGTGCAAGTGCCCACACAATTGCGGGTACAACGCCAAACAACCATGAACAACGGGGCTGTGATTGGATTCATTTATTTCACAGTGGAAATAGTTTGCCCAGCTGATATAAAACTTACTCTAAGAAATTGATTTTTTGCTTTTTTACGAAAACCGCAGAAAGCAAACCATTTTGGCTAATTGCTAGAAGGAAAATTCTGCGCGCAAATCGGTTTTTCTTCTTTTTAGTATTCTCTGTTGCCTCTTTTTTTGTTCGCGACTGTCGATTGTAGGAAAAAAATAGTGCTTTCGGGGAAAACCGATTTTTGCTCTCTCAAGAAAAAGAGCTTTTACCTAAAGGACTGTTTTCGTACCACAAACTGCCCACTTTACTTTTTCTGCGGCTTAATGAATTTATTCGGTTAAAGTACTGGTTTTCCGCTTGTTCTGCAGCAGCCCTTCCACAGCGAAAACCGCAAAAGCCAACCCCGTTATGAGTGTGAGAAGGAGAAAGAAAACTTTGAATTCGTTTGTCTCAACCGAAAAATGAAGGATTAAGATTATGATTTCAACGTTCAAGATTGCGAGGAACAGCAATGCGTAAAGCCACATCTTTGGCAACAATCGGTTACCAACCCAAGCCTGTCCCTTGATATGCGCTTTACGTTTAACGGTGTATTCGCCGTACTCGTTTTTCTGTAAGTATCCAACATCTTCGAGCTTCTGTAGGTGCCGGTAGGCGACGCTTGGGCTGCTAAGTCCGACGCCTTTCATGACGTCTCGGGGACCAACAGGGTTGCCCTTATTGACAGCATACATGTACACGGCTAAAGTTGTTCCTTCCAGCGAACTGTTCTCTGTGTTAGTCAAGGTTTTTTGCTCCGCAGGCAAGATAGTTTGTTGCCTATGTGTATTAGGCTTTACCCAAAGCACAGTTTACTGGCTTGGATTTGCTTATCCGCTATCTCCGAAAGAGTTTAATATCTAAGACTTTAAATAAAATTCTTCATTTGAGAAGGTTAATCAAATGAGTAATGAATCACCAAACGATCTAGTTGTAAAACCAGCACCACACATAACCGGTCCAATGTCTAAGAATCGCATGATGCAGTACACCTTTTTCGCCATACTTGCAGTAACCGTTGTTTCAATTGCGCTCTGGTCAGAAGTCACCACTCCCTCAGGATGGAACCTAGGCTTAACCGTTGCCATCGGCGCACTCATAGCAGTTGGCATAGCAGTCGCAGTCGACCTGCTTATCGGCAAAGTAACAGCTGATAGCGAAGTAAACACTTGGTCCGCAGCAGTATTTGGTTTAATCGTCATTAACTGTTTTTCTCTCGGATTCCCAACAATGGCAGTCGGGTTAGAAACTGGAGTACCCGTTGAAGCACCCCTTGCATTCTTACTATATCGCCTTAATCTCAGTCATAGGCATCGTTGTTTTCAAAAAAGTTATGAGCTCTCGCAGGCAGAAAACTGGTTAATCCCGCAGCAGCAGCCAAATTCCTCGTCTTGCTCCCAACACTACCCGCAACACTCATCACAGCATTCCACCTAAAAACTGGACTTCTCCAAGTTCCAGCATTGGCAGGTGGAATCAGCGCAACTTCCATTGTCAACGGAAACGGTGGCGCCACATTTGGCAGCTACTTACAAGCTTGCTATGGCTTGCCCACAGCTCAATCTCCGGCTAGCATCGAATCAGTTATGTTCTTAGCAAAATACCATGGATGGGTCGGTGGAGCATCCAGCATCGCAGTTATCATCGCAGGTATCGCACTCTTTGTCTTAGCCCGCAAATACATCAAATGGAAAATCACAGTCAGCTACCTTGTCGCCATCGCAGTTCTGTCACTTGTATTCTCATTCATCTATGCAGACGCAGACCTAACCACAAGATTATTCTTCGAGTTATTCATCGGCAGCTCAATATTCATGGCGTTCTTTATGGCAACCGATCCAGCGACAACACCATTTAGCGGAGTTGGACAAATCATCTTCGGCGTCGGCCTCGCAGTTTTGACCATCCTGATACAAACCTATATGAACTTCTTTGGCGGCTCACTGCTAGCGTTGCTCATCATGAACTTAACAGTCCCGCTTATTGACCGTGTTCGCATCGGCAAACCCTTCGGGAGATGAACAAAATGGCAAACTTGGTTGAAATAAAAGAACAGAAAGACCTTGCAAGAAAAACACCCATCGAAATCTTCCCTGACCCAAAAGTCGCAGTCGTACTAACCAACCAACAATCCGGGGCAACTAACAGTCCCCTGGTTTCTGTTGGCGACATCGTTGTCATCGGACAAAAAATCGCAGACTCCAAGGAACGCATAAGCGCACCAGTCCACAGCCCAATCAGCGGTAAAGTCATAAAAATCGCAAACGTTTTCAACAGCTGCTTTGAATACGCAACCGAAGCAATCTATATCGAAGGCGACGGCAAAAAAACCAAAGACAAAACCTTAACTCCAATTTCTGAAGCTGAACTCAAAGACACCTCAAACGAAGCACTGATAAAACGTATCCGCGAAGCAGGCATCATCGGCATGGGCGGCGCAGGTTTCCCAACAAGCATCAAACTCTCCATCCCAGCAGACAAAAAAATAACAACCCTGATCGTAAACGGCGCAGAAGGCGAACCATACGACACGGCAGACGAACGCTTAATGATTGAGAAAACCGCAAACCTCGTACGTGGAGTCCGTGTCATACGCAAACTTCTTGGCAACCCCAAAGTCATCGTTGTAACCAAAGAAAGCAAAGTTGAAGCTATACCTAAACTTCAGGAAGCATTCGGTAAAGAACCAGAAACCCAAGTCATCGCAAAACACCTAACTTACCAACAGGGCGACGCAAGCGTGCTGCAGAAAGCAATCCTTGGCTACGAGGTACCTCCAGGCAAACGCAGTTACGAGATGGGCACCATCGTACAGAACGTCTCAACCATAAACGCAATCGCAAATGCTGTCTTTGAAGGTGAACCACTCATATCCAGAGTCACCACACTAAACGGCGACGTCACAAAACCCAAAAACCTACTGGTGAAAATTGGCACTCCTATAGCTGACATACTGAGCCAAAACAACATAAACACAAAAGACATCGGAAACATAGTCGTCGGCGGAGTAATGATGGGAACCGCTCTCCAAACAATCGACGCACCAGTAACCAAACGAACCTCCAGCATAATCTACTTCACAAAAAGCACCGTTAAAAAAGCCAAAAAAGCAACAGCTTGCATTCACTGCGGAAGATGCCTCAACGCTTGTCCAGTACGTCTCCAACCCATAGCAATCTACAACGCCGTAACGAAGGGCGACTTCGCAAAAGCTGAAAAACTCTGGGCCAAAGACTGTCTAGTATGCGGAACATGCTCGTTTGTCTGTCCATCACGACTGCCCCTAGCTAGCACCATCAAGATGGCGCGTCAATAAAGAACTCCCCTTTTATCTTTTCTTTTATTTTTTTTTATTCTAATTGCGAACTTCAATTGATTGTTTTATTCGTGCGATTGCTTGTGTGAAGTTATAGCGGGTTACCGTTGGGTGTCAAAGCATGCAAGCATTAAGCTTATAAACACGTCACCACGTAAAATAAGTCAAGGGATAAAAATTGGAAGAAAACAAATTCAAGTTATCAGACATCTTCGGCGGCATTATTATTCCAATAATTCTGGTAATTCTAATTTATGTTCTCGCGGTTTACGTTAACGTTGGCGGACAGCACCATGTTCTCGGTGCGACAAACACGATCGCGGTCATTCTCGTTAACGGCTTTGCAGAAATGATTATTCTCGGTATCCCATTGGTTTTAGGCTTGCTATGGAATAAATGGGCAGGTGGAGCAGCAGGCTTCGTCATGGGCGGTCTTTATTACGTAGCGCAAGCAGGTCAATATAACGGAATTTATGCGAGTGCAGGAGTAACTACTTACAACTTCTTTGGCGATGTCAGCATGCTCTACTGGATTGTGTACGGTGTTATCATTGGTTACATGGCTGGCGCACTCAACAACGGATCTACAAACTTCAAACGAATGCTCCTCTCAGGTTTGACTGCTTCGGTGATTGTCTCAGTACTCAAAGCTTACTTGAATTACACTATCTCGCTTGACCCCGCAAGACAGATGGCTCAGGATTCTTGGAAAGTAGACCCGGTATTGGCTGTAGTAACTAATTTCGTGCCATTAATTGCATTAGGCGTAATCGTACCGATACTCGGCAAAGTTATGACCTGGTATGGCATTCAGCCTCAAAGGCATTCAGCCTATTAACCTCCCCCACTTCTTTTCTTAATCAATCTATTTTGAAATCATGAAGCGCCAAAGTTATCCGTCACAGTTTGTAAGTGTTCATACGTAACATAGTATCAATCGATTTCACTCTATTCTACGCCTGTCTCGGCGAACCTAGCAGTATGGGAACTTCGAAGATAAAAATTCATGTCTTCTTATGGTATAGAGGTTGGTCATCTTGGTGTTGGCTCTAGTATGACACAAGAAATAGTGGCGCTTCTTGGGCGTTATTTTCAATTTGCATGGATACAAATTCTTGGAAGAAAGCTTTCAAGCATTAAAGCTTATAAATATGCCATTATGTAAAATAGAGGTAAGGGATAGAAATTGGCAGAAAACAAACTTAACCCATCAATAATCTTCGGCGGCATTATTATTCCATTAATTCTAGCATTACTCATCTATGTTCTCGCGGTTTACGTTAACGTTGGCGGACAGCACCATGTTCTCGGTGCGACAAACACGATCGCGGTCATTCTCGTTAACGGCTTTGCAGAAATGATTATTCTCGGTATCCCATTGGTTTTAGGCTTGCTGTGGAATAAATGGGCAGGTGGAGCTGCAGGCTTCGTCATGGGCGGTCTTTATTACGTAGCGCAAGCAGGTCAATATAACGGAATTTATGCAAGTGCAGGAGTAACTACTTACAACTTCTTTGGCGATGTCAGCATGCTCTACTGGATTGTGTACGGTGTTATCATTGGTTACATGGCTGGCGCACTCAACAACGGCTCAACCAACTTCAAACGACTGATTGGCGCAGGTTTGACTGCTTCGGTGATTGTCTCAGTACTCAAAGCTTACTTGAATTACACTATCTCGCTTGACCCCGCAAGACAGATGGCTCAGGATTCTTGGAAAGTAGACCCTGTATTGGCTGTAGTGACTAATTTTGTGCCATTAATTGCATTAGGCGTAATCGTACCGATACTCGGCAAAGTTATGACCTGGTATGGTATTCAGCCTCAAAGGCACTAAAAACTCCCACTCTCTTTTCTTTTTTAAATTCTTTAAAGAACAATTTCGCTATTCTTATTGCCAAAATCTTTTAAGAAAATTAGAATAAAAAAATTCATTTTGTTTGGTTAGGCGCAAACTCCCAAGCTATGTTGCCCTTCCAAAGTTCGCCTTTCTTGGTTAAACGAATTTCTTTGTCGTCAATCTCGATCAATTCCTGTTCCTTGAGTTTCTGCAGTTGCTTTGGAAACACCTTTTCTGGGGTGGTGCTAAATTTCTCCATGAATTCTTTTTTGCTAACTGGCAATCGCAGGTATAGTCGTGTCATGGTTCTGCGCATCATATCTTCAGTTGTTGATTCAGAGAGTCTGCAAATTGGAAGTTTACCCGACTTCACAGTCTCCATGTAATCGTTTATGTTTTCAATGTTGGAATAAGAGAATTTCTGCAGATAACCCATGAAGCATCCTGCACCCGTGGTTAAGATGCCTCCCCATGGCCAACCGTTAAGGCAGTTCTCACGCATGTGCCATTCCACTCGGCTGTAGCGGTCGTGCCCCACGGCTTTGTAGCCTGCTTCGGTGAGCATTTTGTGAGCGGTTATGAACATTTGCTTCTCGTTCTCCGCGTTGCCTTGTGGTGGCGAGGTGCCATTTTTAATCATTTTCTCTAAAATTGTTCCAGGATCCACGTGTAATGAGTAAGCGTCAACTTCTGCGTCTAACTCGATTGTCTTCTTGAGTGTGTCTACCCAACTTTCCATTGTCTGCCCTGGCAGGTTATACATGATGTCAACGCAAACCACTAACCCAAGTTTTCTTGCATGCTTTATGGCTCTCTCGACATCGGCAGCGCTATCGGGCAAGCACAACGCTTTGCGTAGTTTATCATCAAAGGTTTGTGCACCCATGTCCATCTGATAGACACCGTATTCTGCCAACTTATCGATTTTTGGAAGCGCCAAGGGTCTTTGAGGAACCGGTAACTTTGATGAAGTATTCTTTGCTTGTGTTAAAGTTAGCTTTGCAGAAATCAATTAAATCAATTATTTGGTCAGCGCTAAGAACGCTAGGGTGTTCCGCCACCCAAAACGATTTCGTCAAACACACTTGTTTTAACATATTTGGTTTTAGCGTACATAGCTAGTTCTTTTTTGAGCAAGTCAAGGTAGGGTCTAATCTGCACCTTGCTCGAAGCAGTGGTTGGGAAATAGCAAAACGCGCACCTGCTGTCGCAAACCGAAACCCACGGTTGAAGCTCCATTAAGCGGCCAGAAGTGTTCTCTGTGTCTAGGAATTTCATGAAGGCTTCGTATGTTTCAGGTTTTATGCCCGGGTAATCCCTGTAGGTGTATGGTGGCCAGTTTTCTCTTGTGCCGTAGGCTTCAGAGGTTTTAGTCATCTAAGTTCCCCAATGGGTGTTTTAAAACGGCTCGAATACGTAATAAAGTTTCCGTAGAAAAGTCGCAGTCCAGAAAAAACAAGGAGGATGACTGATCTGCAATTTACATGCGGCTAAAGCGAGCCATTGCCCGCCAAAGCATGTAGTTTGCTCCTGTTCGGGTCATTATCTTACTGTATAAGTTGCCTTTCAAGTAGCCTTTCACGGCTTGTCGCATGACGTATTTTGGACTGTAGAATTTGTTGTAGAAGTTTTTTCTGATTTCCGCTATGTCTTTAGCTGGGAATGCTGGGTCTTCAAAGATGGGGTTCATGGTGTTGTATAGTTCCCACTTTTCAGACATCTTCCATCCATAACTCTTCACTAACTCGCGAAGTTCAGTTCCGGGGAAAGGAGTTGCGTGGCAAAGCCAGACATCGTCAGGTTCCACTCTGCGGACAAAATCGAGGCTTTCCTGCAAAGTCTCTCTTGTCTCGCCGGGGTAACCCAGAATTACTGATACAGTGACGAAGATTCCTGCTTCTTTGGTCCATTTAATCGCGTTTTCGCACTGCTCGTTCGTAACCTTCTTCTTTAGCAAATCGCGCATCTTTGGCAACCCGACTCGACACCGAACATCACTTCGTCGCAATGCGCCTTACTCATCTTTGCCACAAGGTCCTTTGTAACCGCATCAGCACGGGTTCCGCAGCCCCAGGGCAACTTCATTTTCCTCTCGATCATGCCGTCGCAGATTTCAAGCGCACGTGCCTTGTTAAAAGTTAATGTGTCGTCCTGGAAAGCTACTCCCTCTGCGCCATACTCATCCCTTAGCCATTCCATTTCGTCAAGGACATTCTTGGGGCTTCTTGCCCTAAATGGTGCTCCGAACATTTGTGAGGCAACACAGAAGGGACATTGGTAGGGGCATCCTCTGCTGCTAATTATTGAAAGCAGGTTTCGTCCTGTAATATTGTATTTTTCCATTGGAAGCAGTTTGTAGGCTGGAAGCGGTAGTGCATCGAAGGTCTTGGATGTAGGGTCTGTTTGCTGTTTGGAGTTATTTGGTTGTCTTTTCGGAAGGCTATGCCTTTGACGTCGCCAAGGGGCAGTTGTTTGGCAAGCTTCTACGATTGTTTCTTCTCCTTCGCCCCTTACAATTATGTCAACGGCTTTTTCGGACGCGAGGATTTCTTCGCCAGAAAAAGTTGCGTGCGGACCACCCATCAAGACGGTGGCGTTTGGGCAGGCTTCTTTTGTTACGCGGGCAGATTTAAGTGCTGACTCAATCGTGGGCGTCATCGAGCCTATACCAACTATCGTGGGTTGGTAGCTGCCTAATTCGGCTTTTAATTTTTCATGGTCAAGCTCGCATACTGGACAATCGAAAATCTTGACTTCAAATCCGTTCTGCTCCAGAACAGCCGCCATGTATGCTAAACCCAAGGGTGGAAAAAGCGGATGGTTACCCCGTTTTTGTAGAAGTGGCGTAGTTACTAACGCTACTTTGGTTTTATTTGCACTCATCACTATACCTGTCAACTAAAGTTATTTTTTGCGAAGACTCTCAGGAACATATACGCATGCAGGGTCAGATTCGGCGATGTCTCCTGTGTAAGCGTATGCTCTGTTTCTGCATCCGCCGCAGATGTCTCGGTACTCGCAAACTCCGCATTTGCCCTTGAGTACGTTTCTGTCTTGGAATTTGTTGTAGTATTTTGAGGCTTTGATTTCTTCCCATGCAGTACTTAGGCTCTTGCTTCTAATGTTTCCCAGCATCATGGGTTCGGAAGGCTGAAGGTCAGTGTAGAAGCAAGGGATTAAGTCGCCGTTTTCTGTTACGCTCAGGTAGCCGCCGAAGGCAAAGTAGGTGCATTTGCCATGGAACTCTTTTTCGTACCACTGGTTAAATTCTTTTTCTGGTAGTCTCTGTTTTACGACTCGCGCGAAGTGTGGGCAGTGAACGTGAACTTCAAATTTGCCTCTATACTTCTCGGTTATGTCCCAGATGTGGTTTAGCGTCCACTCGTACTGTTCTGGCGTGGGAGTTAAATCCATGGTTGCTTTTGCCCGTCCGCTCGGAACAAGATGGTTATACCATACAAAGTTGGCATGGTATTTGTCAGCTAATTCGGCAACATGGTCAAGATGCTCGTAGTTTATGGTTGTTATTGCACAAGCTAAGCCGTTTAGGATTTTGCCCTTGGACAATTTTTCGATGGCTGCGAGGGCTTTTTTGTAGGAGCCTTTTCCTCTTAGTTGGTCGTTGATTTCTTCGGGGCCATCGATGCTAACTGATGTCCAAACCTGGTTTTTTACCAAGTTATCATAAATTGTTCCATCTACAAACACTCCGTTTGTGAGTAAGCATACGTTAAGACCTTTGTTTTTGGCGTAAGTCACGATTTCAAAGATATCAGGACGTGTTAAGGGTTCGCCGCCTTTTATGCCGAACCATTTAACGCCAAAATCACTGACTTCATCTACCAGATGGAATGCTTCTTTTGTAGTCATCTCTCTTGGAGCATGTTGACCTGTCGCGTCAACGTTGCAGTATAAGCAGCGGGCATTGCAGGCACCGGTTGCTCGCCATGACGTCATAAGTAAAGGACCTTTCTTATCTGTCAAGTAAAATCCATCCTTGGGTTCCCTAGTAATTCATTATTTAACTTAAGGGCTGTTTTCGTCTTAAAAAAGATTGTGCGGTTCAGCGAAATTTGTGGTTCTGCAAGAATTATGCATATTCCAAGCCATTTTCAGTAAAACACTGGTTTCCGCAAAGTTTATAGTGAAATAGACGCTAGAAAGTCTTTCGTGGGGTAACGATCTAACGTTAATATCAATAATAATTTACTTAGCTACTCTAATCAAAGGAGGCAAATGATATACAAAGAAAACTGATGGTTACAGTTGTCTTGGCATTGTTGTTTGTTTCATCATTTGCTTCACTTTCCACATTCCAAGTAAATCTCACCAAAGCACAAGTAACCGCTAATTCAGCCTCCAACAGCAACTTAAACCAGTATGAGTGGACCCAGTTTCAAGGCGATTCCTCTTTTACACGATATTCAGCAGGACCAGCCCCTGATACCCCAAACGTACTTTGGAAAGCTAACATAACAGGAATTCAACCCTACCTAACAGCGTTCAACGGACTGATTTTTGTCGGCACCCAAGATTCTTTGATTGCACTTTATCAAACAGGCGAAGTTGCTTGGTCCACGAAAGTTCCGATGAATAAAACTTGGCCAATAGCTTACAAAATCGACGATTCCCACCTAGTAGTTGAAGGTAGTTGTCTTGAAATAAATACTGGGAAACTGCTTTGGACAAGCTCCTCCTTCTGCTCTGACACAGGAATATTCAACGCCCCAGTTTATAGCCCCGACCAAAAACTGTTCTATGTAAAGTCAAACTCGTACATTGAGGCTTGGGATTTCTCTAATCCTTCTAACCCGCCGACTTTAGCTTGGAAAACCTACATTCCAGGCGGCGGCATAACTGGCATCGGGATAACCTACGGCGACGGGCTTGTGTTCACGGGGTCATTCGAAAACCAACAATTAGCGCTCAACGCGTCGACGGGCAAAATCGTCTGGGATACCCTTACAAAGGGACCAATGATTTTTAACGGTGCCTACTCTAACGGTCGATTCTTCAGAGGTGGAACAGACGACAACACCCTCTACTGTTTCGACGCAGCCAACGGACAAATACTTTGGGCTTACACGCCGCCCAACGATAAAGGCGGATACTTCACAACTGGTCCAGCGTTAGCCTACGGAATTGTTTATGAAATGAACAAAGACGGTTACCTATACGCTCTTGACCAAACAACAGGCAATCTTGTCTGGAAATACAAGGGCCCCAGCGAACTTATTTGGCCAGGCATGCCAACGGTGGCAGACGGCAAAGTCTATGTAACCATTGGTGAGCTAGCTTACTACGGGTCAGTGACGAACACTCGATCAGAATATGCATGCATTAACGCTTTCACTGGAGAGCTGATTTGGCAGTTACCGATGGAAGCTCTGGCGCCACGCGAATCAGCAATAGTTGCTTACGGCACCTTATACATTATTCCAGGCAGCGTCACAACCGCGGTTGATACTACTTCTGGAACTGAATACTCAACCGACAGTCAACTGTGGGCCATCGCTGCCAGCTCTACTCCATCTATAGGCCCCTCTACTACTCCCACGCCTTTAGCCCCATCAACGCCAACACCAACCACAAAACCCACGCTAATCCCCGTTTCAAGTGTTAGCGATTGGACTATGTTCCGTGCTGACCCAACCCACTCCTCAACTGCCGCGGTAGGCCCCACAAACCTTACGTTGGCTTGGAAATTCACGACCAAAGGATCCGTTATCTCTTCACCAAGTATCGTCAACAACGTAGTTTATGCGGGTTCGCAGGACAAAAACATATATGCGGTCAATGCGGAAAACGGGAACCTCATCTGGAACTACACCACTGGAGGACCTATCATAACTTCCCCTGCAGTTGCAAATGGGAAAGTTTACTTTGGAAGTGAAGACGGCTATGTCTACTGTTTAGATGCAGCCCATGGGGGGCTTCTGTGGCATACCCCAATTAACAGCAACTTGGAGTTTACGTTTGGAGACTTAGTGCTGAAATCTTCACCCGTCGTCTCTGATGGCATGGTTTATATCGGCTCCTTAGACGGCAACCTCTACGCCCTCAACGCAGATACAGGCGCCATAGTTTGGGCGACAAAAACGGGTGGACCCATAGAATCTTCCCCTGCGTTCGCCGACGGCGCCGTCTACTTCACATCTCAAGAGCCCTCATCAGGCATGCTCTACAAACTAGACACATCTACTGGAGACGTCCTCTGGAACCTAACACTTCCCTACCAATACTCGTTTATAGGCGGCACAGAGATGCTTGGTTCCCCCTCCATTGCAGCCGGCATGGTATTTGCATCCTCCAACTGGGGCGCTTACTACGCAGTAAACACGACAACCGGCAAGGAAGTCTGGCATTTCATAGATACAGGAGCCATCGAATTCATCGTTTCCTCACCAATCTACTTCGACGGCGGAGTCGTCATCATCGACAAATTCGATATTACTTTCCTTAACGCAACTAACGGACAGAAAATCTGGAGCGCCTATACTGGAGATGAACTCTACGTTTCGCCCTCGTACGCTGACGGGAAAATCTACGTGACGACCAGCCAACGCGACATCTTCGTTTTAGAAACCACAAGAAATGGCGTAACAATAGCTAACGTAACAACGCCATCCAGCAGTTGGTCCTCCCCAAGCATAGCTAACGGCAGATTATACATCGGATGCAACGACTGGAACATCTACTGTTTCTCCAGTTACGTTACTGGGCAAGCTTCGGCTTCAACTCCAATCGTATATGTGATTGCCGCCGTTGTTGCTGCTTTGGTTGCTGTACTTGCCGCGGTTGGCTACATAGTCTCGAAACGAGGCAAAAAATAAGTTAAGGCATTTAGGTGGTTAAGCTATTCCAACTCTTTTTGGCGCCTTTGGATTCAGTCTTCTCTTCGCAAAATTCACAACGCCCTCGCGCCTAATTCGTTTCATGATTTGTTTGGGTGTCATGTTGAATTCTCGGAAGAACCGCCTTTGAACCGCCAAAAGCGAGTTGAAATTGTACTCCTCGGTTTTGACGGCTAACAAGAACTCGTCGAGTTTTTCGTATTTTTTGGATTCTAAAACTTCTTGGTAGAGTTTGCTGTCTGGATTAGCGATGAAGACGTTGAATAGACACCAGTCAGGGTTCAATTTTTTAGCAAACTTCAGTGAAGCTTCCATGTCCTCTAACGTTTCGTCTGGGACCCCTAGCACTGAATGAGCAAGCTGTTTGGATGCCGTTTTTGCGGCAGAGCTTAAACGCGTTCTCTATCTGTTCCAGTGTTGTGTCTCTTCCGATGCGCTTTAGAATTTTCTGCGAGCCCGATTCAACCCCAAACCAGATAGTTTTGCATCCAGCCTTCTTCATCGCTGCCAAAAGCTCCTGGTCCACTAAATCTACTCGAGTGTCACAAACCCACTCCAAATCCAGCTTGTTTTCAACCATTAAGAGACATAATTCAAGGGTTTCTTTTTTTCTGAGCGTAAAGTTGTCGTTGATGAAGTAGATTCCTTTTGTGCCGTATTTTTGTTGTAGGTCTTGGATTTCTTTGATAATTCTTTGTGGACTGAAGCCTCGGCAAATGTTTCCCCAGAGCTTGCGTGTTTCGCAGAAACCGCAATGGAAGACACATCCTCGTGCGATACTCATGACATCGGCTGGTTTAACGTTTAGGTATTCAATAGTGCGGTCGTAGAGTTCAAGCGGCAATAGGTGCCTGGCGGGATATGGGATTTCGTCAAGGTTCTCTATGAAGACGGGTGGGTTTTTGATGTTTGTTCCTGCACGCCTACACGCCACGCCTGGTATTGTGATTGCGGCTGGTTCATTGCTGTTTACAATGCATCGGGCAAGGTCGGTTACTGCTCTTTCGCCTTCACCCATGACGACATAATCAATCTCTGGGTTCTCAAGCAAACTATCGGGCACATAGGAAGCATGCCATCCGCCCACGACTATCTTGCATTTTGGAAGGGCTTCTTTGATGGCGCGAGCGGTTTCTATGCAGCGTCGGTAAGTGGCTGAACCGCAAGTAATGCCAACAATTGCCGGGTTAGCTTTTGCAATTAACTCTTTAACTTCCTCAAGCGGCTTCTTCATGAGGTAGTTATCGAGCATCTGCACTGCAAAACCCGCTTTTTCAAGAGCAGAGGCAACATACATCAAGCCGATTGGAGGCAACCGTTTCCCCAGGTACCATGCGCCGTTTTCAGGGGGCGCCGTAGTCATAAGCAGAACTGTGTTGTTTTTAACCAAGTTGGCATCATTGTTTTTGGGTTTGGCGGGCACGGTTTTGCCTCTGTGAATGATTTGTTGTTTCTTTTGATGGTTCGCGAGTTTATAGCTTTAGCGGATTGCAGTTTGGGTGAAGGTTTGCTAGTGTCTTTGCTGTTTTTGTATAAATGAAAAGGTTTATAGTCACTTTAGGCGCATTTTCCAGACGAAGAGGGAATCGAGATGAAAGTTGTCGTCCACTGGAGCGGGGGCAAAGAATGCTGTTTAGCTTACCACAAAGTTATCAATCAGGGACATCAAGTTGCTTGCCTTCTTAGCTTCGAATATCAGAGACCCTACATTTTCCACAGTTTTCCTATAATGGAGCTTCAATCTAAGACTCTTGGAACTCCCATTAAGGTTGTTAGAATAAAGAAAGCCTACGAAGACATCTTGGGAGCTCTGACAAAACTCAAAGCGGAACACGGCATCGAAGGCATAGTCACAGGCGACATAGCTGGAGCGGGATGCGCCCTGGTTCACTCAAGCTATTATGAGAGTATGGCTAAACAGCTGGGACTTGCTTTCATGATGCCAAATGAAGGCGACACATACGACGTCCTCAAAGAAGTCGTTGGCACTGGCCTGCGCCCTGTCTTAAACTGTGTTAACATAAACTTTTTTGGTGAAGAATGGCTGGGGCGAAAACTCGACCCCGAATCTGTCAAAGAATTGAAGGCGTTAGCCGACGAGAAAGGCATAGATGTCGCAAGCGAAGACGGACAAGGTTATCATAGCACGGTAGTTGAGGCACCGCTCTTCAAAGAATCCATCGTCATCGGCAAGTACAAAACCAAAAAGAAGAAAGAAAAAGCGAAGAATTGGAAGCGTAACTGGCTTTATATGGACATCAAAGAGTGCTCTCTGCAGCCTAAACAAGAGCCCCAATGATCTATCTTATTGATTAATCGTTTTAACTTGGAAGTAGTCGTCCTGCAAATTCCAAAGACGACTACTTCTAATGTTTTGCCAAAAGTTGAAAAAGCACTCCAAAAACTCCAGGATGCATTGGTTTGGTTGAAGACTCCTGAACTTGATCAAGCTGAGACTTTGTAGCATAATTCAAGGTAGCAGATAAGTTGTCTCTTTGAAAAAACGCCGCTTTTGCAAAAAGTAAATGAACCCCAAGCCATAACCTCTACGTGTTTCAGTGAAGACCATGAAAACTCGCATAACCCTTGTAAATCCGCCGTACCCTGCTGGTTCTCATCAGCATCCGCCATTCATGCCCCTGGGCATCGGGTACCTAGGTGCGGTACTGTACAAGAATCATTTTGAAGTTAACGTAATTGATTGTCAAGCACAAAAAATCAGTCATCAACAGTTCAGAGAAGAAATCGCCAAGTACAAGCCAGATATAGTCGGAGTCACTTCCACAACACTCACCTACAAGTCAGCCCTGAAAATAATAAAAACCGCCAAAGAAGTCTTTCCTGGCTGCGTAACCGCCATCGGCGGTCCCCACGTCACATTCTGGGATGACAAAGCTCTGCAGGAAGCACCGTCATTGGACATCGTTATAAGGGGTGAGGGCGAGCAAACTATACTTGAACTTGCGCAAAGAGTGGAAAAACACCAATCTTTCCACGACCTTATCGGCACGACTTGTCGGAAAGACGGCGAAATCGTGAAGAACCCTGACCGCCCCTTCCTGGAAAACCTCGATAGCCTACCTTTCCCAGCACTTCACCTATGGGAAAAACTAGGTGAGATACGCAAATACGGAACTATACCCTACCCAGTCATGACTAGTAGAGGATGTGTGTACTGGTGCAACTTCTGCACTGCAGTTAGAATGTTTGGCAGAAAATACCGCATGCGCAGCCCAAAGAACGTCGTCGACGAAATAGAATATCTTCACAAAAACTACCACGCAAACCAATTCACCTTCTACGACGACGCCTTCACTGTGGATCAAGCAAGAACCGCCGAGATCTGCGACGAAATCCAACGCCGTGGGCTCAAAATTAAATGGGACTGCGAAACCCGAGTGGACATGGTCAGCAAAGAACTCTTCGTCAAAATGCGTGAAACAGGGTGCATAGCTGTTTGGTTTGGTGTGGAATCTGGCTCAAAAAAACAGTTAACCAGCATGGGCAAAGGCTTCAACCTAAACCAGACAAGGCGAGCATTCAAATGGGCAAAAGAAGCCGGACTAATGACCGTTGCAGGCGTAATCTTGGGCTTCCCGGGAGAGACAAAAGAGAGTGCTTGGGAAACCATACGTTTCGTGAAGGAGCTTAACCCAAACGACGTAGGCTTTTACATAGCTACACCGTACCCAGGTACACCCATGTATGAGGAAGTTAAAGCCAATGGATCATTGAAAATAACCGACTTCGACAGGTACGACACCGCCACCCCGACCTTTGAGATTCCAAACATGACCATGCAGGAACTCACCCAAATTCGCGAACAAGCCTTCCAAAGCTTCTACCTCAGCCCAAGATACTTCATCAGCGCAATAGGCATGTTCAAGAAAGGAAAAATGTGGGGTCTGGGCGCAACGCGACTCATAATGGCACATTTCCGAAGGGCACTCATGGCTAAAATAACCAGCCCAGCCAAATAGAAACTGCAAAACATGGAGAAAGCAAAACTTGATTCTACTGATGACCACGACCCTGCCTGAGAAGTCACCTTGGGGTATGGCGGGAAAACTTGCTCCATTGGGTTTAGCCTATGTTGCTGCGGCACTGGAAAAAAACGGTTACCCAGTTGAAATTTACGATAATTACCTTTTGGGGCGACCCATCGAAGAGGTTAAAGCCGAAATTAGAAAGCGGCAACCCGAAATCGTGGGTATAACCTGCAGTAGCCTGACTTACTCGCGGTGTGTAGAGATGGCTAAAGCTGTCAAAGAAGCGTCTCCGTCTTGCAAAGTTATTGTCGGTGGTCCCCATGCATCATACATGCCTGAAACCCTGCTACAGCACAGTGAAGTTGACTACGTAGTTGTCGGTGAAGGCGAAGAAGAGATAGTGAAGCTTGCAGCCAGTATTCTCAAAGGTGACCCAAAAGGTATTTCGGTGATCATTCCAGGGGTTGCATGCAAAATCGCTGGCGAAATCGTCACGACTCCCCAACAGTTCATCCGCGACTTAGATACGGTTCCTTTTCCAGCGCGCCACTTGTTACCCATGAAAATGTATGACCGCGCCCTCCCCTTCATCGACGTTAAACCTGTCGACACTATGAGTATCCTCCGAGGTTGCCCATACCAATGTACGTACTGTGAAACCCGCGAGTTATGGGGGAGCAGTTGCCGGGCATTTTCGCCCCAAAGAGTCATCGATGAAATCAAAAACATGACGCAGAACTATGGCACTAAGGGCATCTATTTTGTCGGCGACAACTTTACTATAAACAAGAACCGTACCGTTGAGCTCTGCCGTAAAATCAAGGAAAACAAGCTTGACCTTAAATGGACCTGCGAAACCCGCGCAGACCTCGTAAACGAAGAAGTGCTCTCAGAAATGAAGTCATCAGGATGCCAAACCATCTTCTTCGGTACAGAATCTGGGTCAGAGCGGATTCAGCAGAAACTTGGCAAAAACATTGACCTTCAAGAAGTCAAACGTACCTTTGAGCTTACTCGCCAGGTCGGAATAAAAACAGCTACCTCTTTCATGCTTGGAATCCCAGGCGAAACTATAGAAGACATGCATGCCACCTTTAAATTTGCCAAGAGCCTAAACGCTGACGTTTGCATGTTCAACATCTACATTGCGTGCCCTGGTAGCAAACTCTACGACGAAGTAGTAAGTCAGCATCTCTACGACCAAATGGACAATTACCTTGCCCGAGTCAAAACTTCAGACTTTGACTACGATATGCTTGTCAAAATTCAGAAAGAGTTTCAGAGAAGTTTTCGGAAGTCTATAGCATCAAACCTGATTCGTGTGATCCGTCAGGAAGGCATCGGAAGCGCTGTTAAAAAAGGCGCCAAACTAATATTCCATTAGATAGGCACTTCGAGAACTCTAAGTATATCTACGTACGCTTTAGGTGCCAACTTCTCATCTGTCACATTCTTTATCAGCATACGTCCCCCATCGAAAAGGCTAACTTCCATCTTCAGGTAGTCAAAAATCACCAGCATAGGCGCTTTAACTCGGATTTTAATTTTCTGTTTCTTTATTTTTTCGCATGCCTGCTCCATACTAAACTTCACTTGGGGCGCTGGAGTTATGTCGGCGGTTGTTCCACCGCAGATCCAAGCAATGTTCAAGGTCAAGTTACCGATGACCTGTTTCTGTTGCGACGTCTTCTTCAACTCCAGCTATGCAATGCTTTAGGTTCTGGTTGGTTTATCAACATTGCGATAGAAGAGATGACGCAATTTTGTTTTTGTTTGTGTGCTGTTGTGGAGACTTACGTTACCTCAACTTTTCGGAATAGTGAAAAAGCTCAAGTTTGGAGTATTCTCTATTTTTTTAGTAAATATTTTTTGGGCCGCAACAATTTATTTTTAAACGGAAAAGCCTGATTTGGTAGAACAAAAACAGGTTTTTTTCAGGAAAAAGTTTGTTGTTGTTCTTTCGACTTGAATTGAGTTAGAAGAAGATTGAAAAAATCGGCGCTTCTTCCTCTGCCAGTTACACGGTATTTGTTTACCAGGTAAATTCAATAGTCTTTGAAAGAAGAAAAAACTGTTTTCCAAAAAATCCCCAGTTTTCTTCTTCTCGACTTAAATAATAGGTCATTGAAAGAAGAGGGACACACTTTTGCCGAGAAAAAATGATGTTTTTCTTCTTCTCGTCAATGTCCAAAAAACGACATTTGGATTTGGATTCTCTATTGTGCTTTCTAGGTAACTGGCTTTTCTTCTTTGGGTCTGAGAACTGCCTCTTCGACATCTATGTAGAGGAAGTCTCCTTCTCGGAAGGGTGAGCCGCCAAAATCGACCACTTTACTCTTCTTGGTGAACTTGGTTAATTCGACGCGTTGCTTAAACAGCGGTGCATCGAGGGTTGTGGAGTGGTATTCTCCGGGTTCGCCTGAAACATCTATGCCTTTCCCCGCTGGACCTACCAGCGGTTGCATGTCTTCGATGCATTTTCTGTCAATTTGGCGTCCTAGCCACTCTGGTGTGAAGTATCTTTGGTCGATGCAGCTGAGAATTGCTTTCACGCCAGTTGTCTGTTCCATTTCCATGATTCGTTTGCGGCGTCGGTTGCCCGGAATCAGGTTGAGAGGACGGTCCCAAAGCGGCATCATAAGTTGTACCCCGAGTTTTTTACAGGCGTCTTTCCAGACTCGTCGGTGGTGGACGTTATCGATGTCGCCTGTGACGATGGCTTGTGCGCCTTTTTCTTTGTGGAGCCTTTCAAGGGTTCCCATTATGTCGTCGTAGCGGTTGTCGGTGATTTTGACGAATTGGTGTGGCATACCCAAGGCTTTGACTTGTTGTTCTATAACTTTGAGGCTGTGGAAAACGTAGGGTTCCATGTAGATGTAAGTGACAAGGGAAGCGACTTCGTGTCCCTGCTCGACAACTTTGTGCAATGCGGTGCAACAGTCTTTTCCTCCGCTCCAGTGAACAATAACTTTCAAGCCAAATCAACATCCAATGTCTCGTCTGAACCTGTTTGATGAGGGATAATCATTCCCGCATATAAGCGTTTTAGAAATTGCGTTAGCTTTGTTGGTCTTTGCTGGGTGTGCTGTGTCCGCCTGGGCTCTGCTTTACTCGTCTCACCTTGCCCAATTGTCTAAACGCCCATCTTGTGAAGCGGTATTTCCAGACGAGGTGGTTTAGTGCCATTCGCGCCATGATTTGGCTGTGGAAGTCTCCCCGGCGCCTCATCCTAAGGTAGTAAGTTGGGGTAAAGACGCTATCGTAGACGGATTTTTTGGTTTCCTCAAGCTTAGGAAGCGGCAAAAGTTTGTTTTCGAAAACCTGCATCTGCTCATGGTATCGGTTCCAGTCTTCACTCATGGGCAAACCAAGTTTTCGAACATAGTCGGCTAATTCAGTGCCCGGATACGGAACCGCTTCACACATGTACACGTAGTCAGGTTTGGTTTTCCGAATAAAGTCCACGGTTTGCTGAAGCATCTCTGGGGTTTCGCCTGGGTATCCGATAACAAGTGATATGGCGACAAGGATACCTGCATCCTTCACCATTTTTATGGCTTTAGCGTTCTGCTCAACGGTTGTGCCCTTCCGCATAATGTTTAACAGTTGTTGGCTGCCCGATTCCACGCCGAAGTGGATAAGCTGGCAGTTAGTTGCCCTGAGTCTCGCAAGCAATTCCTTGGAGATTCGGTCTACTCGTGTTCTACAATCCCACGGAAGCAAAAACTTTCTTGCCTGCATCTCGTCGCAGATTGCAATTGCCCTGTTTATGTCATGGGTGAATGTGTCGTCGTAGAAGGCAAACGCTCCTGCCCCAAATGTGTCCCTTAGCCACTCAAGCTCGTCGACGACTTTGCCTGGGCTTCTGGCCCTAAACCCGCTGCCACACATCTTTGACGCCAAGCAGAAAGCGCAGTTGAAGGGGCATCCTCGGCTGGTTATGATGGGCATGTAGTTTTTGCCGTTGATTCTGTAGCGGGTCATATCGAAGAGATGGTGAGCTGGGCGAGGAAGAGAATCGATGTCTTCAATGAATGGTCTGTCGGCTGTAGCCACTACTTTGCCATTCTTCTTGAAAGTTATACCTAAAACACTGTTGAGGTTCTCTAGTTTACTCTCTGATACTAGGCTTGCGAGTTCCAGTATCGTCTGCTCTCCTTCGCCGCGGACAACAATATCAACATCTGAACTGTCGATGAATGTGCGCTCATCCAAAACTGTGACATGCGGTCCACCAATCATTGTTACGCAGTTGGGAAGCGCAGCTTTGGCGGCTTTCAATATTTTGAGCGCCGGAAAATAAGTCACAGTTGCCGTAGTTACGCCAATTATGTCAGGGTTGAGTAGTCTAAATTTTTCTTCCATCTCTTGTTGGCTTGGCCGATTAACCTGGCAATCAACAACATCCACCTTGTACCCTTTCTCCTCAAGCACCGCCGCCAAGTAGCTAATGCCCAATGGGATGAAGACAGCTTGAGGCACATCGTCTGGATACGGTGGATTTGCAAGGACTACGTGAGCTTTCACTTGTTTTCCCATCTTTAAGGTGAAAAACGGCTGTTGGGGCTATTATGTGTTTTGCAGATAACACCGGCTAATCGAAATTTTGTTTTTTTGCTGGTATGCAAGGGTTTTTATGTTAAGCAATGCTAGCGGTTGTCATTGAAACTACCTTTGGAGCAGAATGGACATTGACGGCGGATTTGGCTATTGTCGATACGAACGTTAGAACGATGAACCCACGTCAACCCATTACCCAAGCAGTAGCTATAAAGAAAAACCTAATCCTAAAAGTTGGGACTAACCAGGAAATAAGAAATCTGATTGGAAAGGACACAAAAGTCATTAGCCTAGATGGAAAAACAGTGATTCCTGGCTTGATCGATACTCACATTCATGTAGCGGATTTTGGCAGATGCCTAATGTGGTTAGACCTCTCAGGCGCCGACTCAATCAAGACGCTGCAATGTATCTTAAAGGAGAAAGCAAAGCAAACTCCGACTGGAAAATGGATTGTTGGCCGCGGCTGGAACGAGAAACACTTCAAAGAAAAACGTTTCCTAACCCTTGGCGACCTTGACGCGGCTGCCCCAGACAACCCTGTAATTCTATACCATGGAGCAGCCTATGCCTGTGCCGCAAACAGCAAAGCCTTAACCTTGGCAGGTGTAACAAGCAAAACCGCCGTTCCCTCAGAAGGGACTATTGACAAAACTGCAACTGGAGAACTTACAGGTATTTTTCGGGGCAGTGCTTCCAACTTGGTTTGGCAAGTAGTCGCAGAACCATCATTAGAGGAGCTTGCAGATGCAACGGTATTGGCCTGCCAAAAAGTCGTGGAATCAGGAATAACCAGCATCGACTGGATAATTCTCCAAGAAAAAGAACTCACGCTAATTCAGACACTCTACAAACAAGGAAAACTGCCAATCAGAGTCAACGTGATTGTTCCCTACGAACTCCTAAAGTGTACAAGAGGTTTTGCGTCAAGTGATCCACTGTGGCTACGTTTAGGAGGCGCTGTAATTTTCGCCGACGGCTACTTAGACTCCAAAACCGCCGCGCTCACGCAACCTTACAGCGACGACTCAAACAACAATGGCAAGATGCTATGTACCCAGAAGGAACTGGCAGATTGGGTGACGCAGGTTTTGGCTTTGGGGCTTCAGCCTGTTATCCATGCGATGGGCGACAAGGCAGTTGACACAGCACTCAGCGTAATCGAGCACTCCGACAAAAAAGTTAGGTTCCGCATCGAGCAGGCAGCTGTCCTAAACAAAGAACTGGTCAAACGCCTGAAGGTACAGGACATCGTGATTTCGGTTCAGCCAAAGATGATTCCCACAGAATTCGAAGTTTGGTCAGCTACAGAACATTTAGGCATTGAGAGAGCAAAGTGGCTACATCCCCTTAAAACTCTCCTAAACGAAAGCATCAAGGTTGCTGGCGGCTCAGACTGTCCTATGGAGCCTCTAAATCCACTGCAGGGAATGCAAGAAGCTGTGGCGCGAAAAAGCTATCCTGAACAACGCTTAAGCGTTGAGGAAGCCTTGCGTATGTACACACTGGATGCAGCCTACTCTTCGGGTGAGGAAAACATAAAGGGCTCAATAGAAGAGGGCAAACTAGCCGACCTCACCATTCTATCCGCTGACCCAAGTAAGGTGGCGCCTGAAAAAATTAAGGACATAAAAGTTGAAAGGATACTAATAGATGGCAAACTAACAATTCTGTAAACAAATTTGTTCTTGAATAATCTTATTCAAACGATAGGCAATGGCTAGGTGGCCTTCAATTCAGATGTAACCTCTTTATGCAGACAGTATCTACAGCAGGAACTGAATTAATAGTTGGAGCTTTAGAAGATAATGATGATACTGATGATACGGCCATGGAATTGCGATTGGGTGTTATCTTTTCAGAGATAACCCCAAATTATACTGGTTAGCCCTGCAGAAACTCGAGTTTTACAAGCTTTTGAGGCGCAGAAAAAATTGTTAAAATGCTAGATTTTTCAATGAAAATTTCTGTGGTCTACTTCTAATATTGGTAACTGAAGCTGCGATAACGGCAAACAAAGCAGTTCCTTAGCCAACTGTGGCGTTTCAAGAGGTTTGAAGATAATCTATCTTGATTTAAGCAACATCTTGAGGGTTTTTTTAGGGTGGCGCATCGCCCTTAGAACCTTGGCTGTGGTAAACGTAGGATTGGCCATGTTAGCTCTGATACACAACTCTTGCAGATCTTGCGCCGAAAACTCCGATGTCTCGATCAAAGGCTCCGTCGCCGCTAGAGCATAGTCGCAGAATCCTTCGCGTAGGTAACCGCCTTCTTTTGCCTGCGCGTAAAGCGCTGTTCCATACAGTGGCATGGCTATACTGAATATGAGGCTGTCGGCGCCGAGGTTTCGAAGTTTGTAGGCGAACTTTATGGTTTCCTCGATGTCAGCTTTGGTTTCGCCAATAACTCCCAGCACGAAGAAGCAGCCGACTTTGATCCCGACTTTCTTGCATAAAACAACTGCCTGCTCAACCTTCTTCAAATCCAAATTCTTGCCGATGACTTCGTTGACAACACGTTGCACGCCAGATTCAGGAGCGACGCGGATTTTTTTGCAGCCTGACTTCTTCATCTTCCGCAGGAGCGGCTCGTCAAGGGTGTCTGCTCTCACCCCGTTGGGCGTAAACCACTCGATGTGCAGACCGCGTTCAACGATTTGGTCGCAAATATCAGCCATGCGTTTCTTGTCGAGCGTCATGTTTTCGTCGTAGAAATCAACCTGTTTAACACCGTAGGTCTTCACGACTTGTTCGAGTTCGTCCACGACGTTCTTTGGGCTTCTTGCTCGCCAGGTTCTCCCCCAGAGAATACAAACAGAGCAGAAAACGCAGCTGTAAGGGCAACCTCGAGTGGTTGTGACGATGGTCCAAGGTTTGCTTATTTCGCCCCTGAGCGGGTTTTCTTTGACGGCTTCGTTGTAAACTTTCATAGGCAGTAAGTGCCTTGCTGGAAACGGCAACGAATCCAAATTCTCGATAAACTCACGCTTTCCCGTAAGTGTTACTTTCCCATTCTCCTTGAAGCCTAAGCCGTCTACACCCCTGAAATCTTGTTTGCCAACCGCAAGTGCGTCGACAAGTTCGGAAATCGTGTTTTCTGGTTCACCGACTACGACAAAATCCACATTGGTCTCGGAGAGGCATGCTTCTGGTCTCGCCGTGGGATGCTGACCCATAAGTACAACGGCTACATCTTTTTTGGCTGCCTTTACGGCATCAACAACTTCAAACGCGGTTTTTGACCACCCCGAAAAAGGAATCTCAACAACAACCACATCAGGACTCCAACTTCTAACGCGTTCGGCGATGGTTTCTGCGCTTAACCCCACACGGTACTTGGATTCATCCAACTCCACAAGGTTTTGCCATCCCTCCGTCGGAGCATCAATAATGCTTACAGTATGCTTTTTTTCCAGTACAGCGGCGACTGACGCTAAGACGATTGGCGGAAAAACGTTGGGTTTTCCCCACGCTTTGGGCTGAATCCTTGGCGGATTGATGAGGCAAACACGCATTCAAGAGGCACTTCTTGAAATTCAATACCATATTGCTTCGATTAAAACTTTCCATTAAATCGGCGTAAACCAGAACAACCGCACAAGCACGATGATTGCAACACAGAGAAGCCCCCATAGAACAATCGTAACATCCCGAATCCGCAGAGCACCCAAAATTTTGTCTCCCGTCAAGGATTCTTGTGCATCTCCAAGGATGTATTGTCCTGGCTTTTCGAGCTGTATACGTAGGGCCCCTGCAACTGCTGCCATCGGCCAACCATGGTTGCGGCTGGGTGTTTTTTTGTGGTCTCGACGCGCGATTCTCCACGCGTTTCCTGCGTCCATGTGCAGAAGTGCGGCAGCCACAATCATCAACAGAGCCGTTAACCGAGTAGGAATGTAGTTTACTATGTTGTCGAGATTTGCGCTAAACCACCCGGTGTTGATGTGCTCTTTGGTCTTGAAGCCAACCATGCCGTCTAACGTGTTGATTGCTCTGAATGCAATTGCACCTGTTACCCCGAAAAGGGCAAACGACATCATTGGAGAGAGTTTGAAGTCGATTAGGTTTTCTGACATGGATTCGATGACTGCACTTCCCATCTGAGCGCCATTCAGGTCTTTGGATTCTCGACGTGAGAAGTGGCTGTATTTTTTTGCTTCAGGCAGGTTGCTTTCGTCGATGGCTTTGGCAGCGGCTTTTGCCCAGTCTGTTTCAAGTTTGATGCATATAGTCATTTTTACTAGGATTACGGCGATGAAACTGTATACAACTATGTTGGTGTAGAAGGGTACATACGTGTAGATTGCCCATAACCCAAAGAAAATTGGAAGCGTAAAGGCGGCAATCACTGTTAAACCAAGTAAAATACCGAGGAACTTTTCTGTTTTAGCGTCGTGGTTTTTGAAGGCAGGTTCTATTTTCTTGGTGAATTTACCCATCAAGACGGTTGGGTGCAGTTTGAAGATCAATCTGTCGGGGTTATTGGGTGAAGGGTCGCCAAGAACCAAATCTAACAAGATGGCTAAGACTAGAATTGCGATTGCTACCAACGAGTTTATTAGGTTTAGCTCCAAGATGACCAAACTTGCTTTTTGAGATACTTCCAGTAAACAGTTAATATCGATTACGGTTACCAACTCAAAAGCACGATTGCGTTAAACCTTGAAACCAGGTTTCACGTTGTGATTTAGCCAAATACGTTGTTGTTAATAACGTTGTCATTATATAGTGGTCCTTATCTCAAAAAAATTGGGCTTGGTTTTTTATTTGTGGACCCTGTTATTTAGTAGAGGATTGGTGCCTGCTTGGCTGAGCAAGAATTGAATTCAACGTTGTTTCACACCTACGTGTTTCTTGTCAAGACTGGAAAGCCTGTTGGTCCCAGAGACTTGATGCGTGGAGCCGACCTTAGCAGCCCAAGCGTTGCCTACCGTAACCTGCAGAGGTTGATGGATTTGGGTTTGGTCGCCAAAGACGAGTACGGCAACTACATCGTTAAGAAAAAGGTCGCAATGAAGGGTTATGCTTGGGTTGGAAAAACACTTATCCCAAGTTTCTCCGTTTACGGCTTTATTTTTATAGGCGTCTTAATCGCTGAAATCGCTGTTCTGATTCCCCATCTGCTAAAGGGGTCCCCCGTCGAGGAATCATTCTGGCTTCTGACTGTAGTCACGGTTGTTTCTGCAGCAGTTTTCTTAGTCGAAGCATGGCGGTTTAGGAAGAAGCCAAGTCATTAACGGATTTGATGGCGTTTTTCTTCTTCTTAACATAAACCTAAGAAAAATAACTTTTTAAAAGCTCTGAAAAGCATAAGCAGTTTTTTTGAAAAAGAAAATCTTGTCGCATTCCATCTGGATCGAAATGCGACCTTATACGTATTTTGCGCCTATTTTCCACTTGTGGGATGAGATATTTTTTCTATTTTCTTCTGAGTTTTAGTTTTGCATCTGCAATTAGGTTGGCGGCGAAAATCAACGCAGTGGATATCTTGAACTTTCTTTTCTTGTCAAAGAGAAAAGCCGTGCGCAGGTAGTAATGGTGGAATGCGCCTTCTCTTAGTTTGCCGAGGTCTTTCATGCTTAACCATGGTGTCTCAAAGATAGGGTGAGTTGTGTCGTAGAGGTCAAAGTCGGTTACTCGGAGCCACCCCTTCTCTTTAACCATGTCGTACATTGGTGTTCCCGGAAAAGGCGTCGCTACATTGTAGAAGCCTACGTCGTCAGGCGCGATTTTTTCTACGAACTTTATGGTTTTCCATGCGCTCTTCTTTGTTTCACCTGGGAAACCTAAAATTACGTTTGGGACAGGTTTCAATCCGAGTTCTCGGACCCAACCTAGGACTTTGATGGTTAATTCGGGGCTGATTCCTTTTTTCATCGCATCTAAAACCTGCTGGGTTCCAGATTCAACTCCGAACCAAACGGTGATGCATCCAGCCTCCTTCATCTTCGTAAGAAGTTCTTTAGTAATCATATCGACGCGTGTTCCGCAGTTCCATTGAATCTTTAATCCGCGCTTACGGATTTCACTGCAAAGCTCTTCAGTTCGAGGTTGGTCAACCGTGAAGGCGTCATCGCAGAAAGTAAACTTGCTAATACCATAGGTTTTGTTTAGAAACTCTAATTCGTCAACTACGTTTTTTGGGCTCCGCATGCGATATTTGCGTCCATGCATCCTGACTGTTGTGCAGAACTCACACCAATACACACATCCTCTGCTGGTTGTTAAGTACAAAATGTCTTCGAGTTCACGGAACTTCTCCATTGGCCAAAGGTGGCGTGCGGGAAACGGAAGGCTATCCAAATCTTCTATGTAGGGTCTATCTGGGTTTCTTACGATTTTGCCGTCTTTTCGGCAGGTGGTACCCAAAACGTCATTGTAACTTTCTTCTGCCTCTAACCTTTGTACTAGCTCCAACATCGTGTTCTCGCCTTCTTTTCTGACTACAACGTCAAGTTCTGGGCATTCTTGAAGGGCTTTGTCATCCCAAAATGTGACATGAGAGCCACCGGCGATGGTTATGCAGTTTGGGCAAGCTTCTTTTGCAATCTTTACCAGTTTAAGCCCTGACTGGTATGTGAGCGTAGATGATGTAATTCCAACGATGTCTGGTTGGCGTTTGCTAATTTCGATCCTGAACTCTTCAGGCGAAAGCTTTAGCACTTGGCAATCAATCACATCAACTCTGTAATTGTTCTTTTCCAAGACTGCAGCTAAATATCCTAAACCTAACAGTGCAAAGGGCATGTGCATTGCAGCGCCAACTGGAGCCGCTGGATTAACCAAAGTTACATGAGGCTTCATTTTCCATTCACTATTTGTTGTTCAAAAAGAGGTGCTTTATGCTTAAACATTTCGCCTAATAGACAAAAAGCTAGAAAAGCAAAAGAATGCAGAATCGGAAGAACGCCAACTTGATAAGCACTTGGAGAATGTAATACTTTGTATTTGCTTGCCAAGGTGAGTGCTAAACACCCTTGTTTTTAGCTTAATTATCATTTTCAGTTATCTTACAATTATCAAACTTGTTTATTGCATAAATTTATAAACAAAACAATTGGTAGATTAAATGTAAGGAGAAATAAGAAAAATGCAAAATAGAGCTTTAGCTATTTCTATCGTTTTGATTTTGGTAGTTTCAATGTCAACTTCAATTATACTTGTGCCAAATACTGATGCGCATACACCTGCTTGGAATATTCCCACATATGCATACATTTCTTCAGCGCCAAATCCCATAGGCGTCGGTCAAGAAACACACATATACATGTGGCTTGATGCCGTTTATGGAGCAGCTGGAGGAGCCACTGCAGCTATTGGAACCAATGCATCCACATCCAGCGCAGCATTAACTGCAAACTTTTACAGATTCCACAACTACATTCTTACTATAACAGCACCAGATGGAACAAAGACAACCCAAACTTTTGCTATTATAACCGACACCACCTCATCACAGTTTACTAGATTCACTCCTGACCAAGTGGGCGACTATACCTTCAACTTCACTTATCCAGGACAAAAATACGGCGAGAACGGTAACGGCTACGAGAGATCTATTCTGATGGGCGATTCTTACCTACCTAGCACTGCATCTACAACACTTACTGTACAGGAGGAATCAATTCCCGGAGCCTCGGGTAGCTCTCCGCTTCCGACACAATACTGGACACACCCAATTTACGGTGAAGGCACTGACTGGTGGACAGTCTCATCTGACTGGCTAGGTTCAGGATCACCAGTTCTATCAGGTTATACTAGCAACAGACTTTACCAACCTGATGGTGTAGGACCATCAACTTCCCACGTGATGTGGACACGTCCACTTCAGTTTGGAGGAGTTATTGGAGGAAACGCCTTTGTCGATGGTGGCACTAACCCCGCCGGCGCCGTCCAAGGAGTCTCTTACTTCGAAGGCAGTTCATACGAACCAAGATTCAGCAACCCCATAATAATAAGCGGAATCCTCTACTACACAGAAGTAAAATCCTTCACAGCCCCAGCTAGTGGACCAACCGATGCAATTGACCTTCGAACAGGACAAATATTATGGTCTCGCAGTGACGTACCCCCTCTATCATTCGGCTACATTTACAACCTTTGGAACGGTGACCAGCATGGAACTTTCCCACCAATACTATTCACATCCAACTTTGCCAGAGCTTTTGATGCCTACACAGGCGAGCCAATGTTCAATGTAACTAATGTCCCTTCAGGAACCGCAGTAGCAGGTCCGACTGGTGAGCAAATAAGGTACGTAATAACAAACGCAGGCACAAATGCAAATCCACAATGGTATCTTGCTGAGTGGAATTCAAGCAAACTATGGCAATACGACGTTAACCCATACACGGGCGGTGGAAGTTTTAACCCATCTGTTATAAACGCAAGCAACCTAGTGATTGTCCATCAGATTCCAATCAATCCGAATGTGCCCTCTCAGGGCTGGGCTCCAAACGGAGCGTCAGTCTCAGTACCTTACGGCTCCACAATAACAGTTAACGCAGACGTACCTATCAACATCAGCACTATCGGAGGACAACGCGGCGGGATTGGTGTCGCCGGTCAGGGTATAACGACTTATGACTGGAACGTCTCACTACCATGGCTCAACACAATGCCCCGAGCTCCAATCTACGACATCAACACAGGAATAGTAACAATGCCACCTGCAGGAACAAATCCAGTATCAATAGTCGCAGCAAGCTATGGCGATGTAATGCTCTGCAGAAACGGGTCCCTACCTACTGGTTTCAAGGGAAACAGCAACGGCGGCTTACAAAATCCTTGGACAATGTTCACTGTCAACCTCAACGCTTCTCGAGGAGCAATCGGTTCAATACTCTGGATGAAGACCTTTGACCTACCAGCAGGCAACCTGACTATGAGTTTTGGCGCAGCCGACTTCCAGAACCGTGTCTTTTACTTCAATTACCAGGAAAAACTCAATTGGGTAGGATACAGTCTAGACAACGGCAACTACCTATGGGAAACTCCACGCCAAGCTGACTTCGACTACTACGGCGTCGGCAACACTATGCTCAGTGTACCCGCTTACGGTAACCTCTATACCAGTGGATACGCAGGAACATGCTACGCCTACAATATTAAGACTGGCGCACTACTCTGGACATACGGTAACGGTGGCGAAGGCAATACAACTTTCGCTGGTTTCAACAAACCTACAGGTAATTATCCGACCTTCATACAAAACATTGCTGGTGGAGTAATATACCTGGCTACCAATGAGCACACTATACCCAATCCACTATACAAGGGCTCTACATATCGCGCTATCAACGCAACCACAGGCCAAGAAATATGGCAGCTTTCAGGTTACCCCAGCGAGTGGTCAACCCCCGGTAGTCAATGGGCAACAGCAGATGGCTTCTTAACATGCATGAACGGCCTTGACAACAACATTTACAGCATCGGCAGAGGACCAAGCAAACTGACAGTTACAGCTCCAGACCTATCAGCAGCATCCGGACAAGCAGTTGTCATAAGCGGAACAGTGACCGATATCTCTGCTGGAACAAAGCAAAACCAGCAAGCAGCAGACTTCCCCAACGGTGTCCCAGTTGCAGCTGACTCAATCATGAAAGACTGGATGGGCTATGTCTACCAACAGAAAGCGCTCCCGAGCAACTTCAAAGGAGTAGACGTCGCAATCAACGTGGTAGACGCAAACGGAAACTTCAGAACCATCGGCACAGCAACAACTGACTACACAGGTGCATACAACCTAGTATGGCAACCAGACATCCCAGGCACATACAGCGTCATCGCAACATTTGCAGGAACCAACAGTTACTGGCCATCATCAGCAACAGCCGCATTCAACGTGATGGCAGAACACCCAACACAAGCGCCAGCACCGACAGCAGCGCCAACAATGGCTGACCAATACTTTATTCCAGCAATCGCAGGGCTATTTGTCTTCGTAGCTATAATCGGTGTCGTCATCATCTTGGTTCTCAGGAAACGACCATAAAAAAACCAAGTGGACAAACCACTTCCCTTTTTATTTTTTTGTTCTAATTCTTTAATAACTTTTTCAAACTGTATATTAATCCCAAAAACCAACAATACTCACTCAATCCTCAGCATAGGCGGTAGAATGCTCAAAGATCAAGCCTTCAAAGAACAAATTCACCAAGCCAACATCACAGTCCATCGCTTCGAAGCACCCTACTACGAAATCCTCCACCCAGAAGTCTATAGTAGACAAGAACAAAAAAGAATAACTGCCAAACTAAAAGCCATCGGCGGTCAAATTGTAGGCAATCAACGAAACGTCCTTGATGTAGGTGCAGGGACAGGCAACTTGACAGGCAAACTCTTGCAAATGGGCTACAACGTAACAGCAACTGATATTTCGCCTGAAATGTGTGCGATTCTTAAAAAAAAGTTCGCTGGCTATTTACCTGATAAATTAGTTGTAATTAACTCGCCCATTGAAGACCTAAGTTTTGGCCAAAGCAAGTTTGATTTAATAACCTTCTACTCTGTGCTCCATCATCTGCCAGATTATTCTTCAGCTCTTCGCATGGTTTGCGGTTTCCTAAAGAAGGGTGGCGTAATGTACATTGACCATGAAGCATCGCCGTTTTACTGGGGAAACGAGCCCACCGGTCTCGCCAGCATAGTTAAAGGATTATACTTTCACTCTAACCCCCTCATCAACAGCCTCTACTTCCAACTCATCGGCTTAAGGGTTCCCACAATCGACTATACCCTTTCCGATTATTGGCACAAAAAAGAACACGCCCTAAACCACCAAGCAATAGCCCAAGTCTTCAAAAAAGAAGGGTTCGAATTCTCCAACCGAACAGACTATTATCAGCACGCAACTTGGACTCCGAATCCGTTGTTCCCGATTTATCGGCTTCTTTGCAAGCCAGAAATGAGCTACTGGATAGCAAAAAAATAAATGCCCCTGAATCTATGGGCGCCTTTATTTTTTGGTTAGATTAAATTGATAAAGAACCTGCGAATTAGAAGTTCAAGTTACAACTAAGAAGCAGGGGTTGCTTTAGTTTCCCAGCATTGAGCTCGTAGTGGCGGCGTTCCTAACTATTGCTTTCTTAGCGGCAGTCCTATCTAACAAACTCAAGTTGCCCTACACCATGGTTTTGGTTTTAGCAGGAGTTGCCATAACGGTTGTGGCATTTGTGTTTTCCTCGCAGGGCGGCTCAGATTTAGCTTCCGAGTTACGGGCCATTTATAGTCAGTTGCTTAGCGGCGGTGGAGGCGGACTCTTTGTCGGGCTAGTTGTTCCGCCTCTAATCTTTGAGGCTATGATTCATCTACGCGCAAGCGACCTTCGAAGTGTAATCAGGCCTTCGTTAGCCCTAGCAACTGTAGGCGTTGCAATAGCGACCGTCGTCGGAGGAGTAATTTTATGGTTGCTTGTCGGCTTGTCTCCGTATGTTTCTTTTCTTTTCGCAGCTTTAATTGCCCCTACCGACACAGTTACGGTACTGGAGGTTTTTCGACGAGTCAAGGTCCCCTCCAAATTATCGACGTTGCTAGATACAGAGGCAGCTTTCAACGATGCCACGGGCATT
Source organism: Candidatus Bathyarchaeota archaeon (assembly GCA_963770845.1). Classification (GTDB taxonomy): domain Archaea; phylum Thermoproteota; class Bathyarchaeia; order Bathyarchaeales; family Bathycorpusculaceae; genus Bathycorpusculum. Next base: position 404,325 of record CAVYRC010000007.1, read on the forward strand.
GTTCTTTTTACAGTAATTCTCTCAACCATTAGCCTTCACGAGTTCTCTTTAGCAGGAACAGTGCTTAGTTTCGGTTTCACCCTCGGCGTTGGAGCCTTAATCGGGTTAGTGGTCGCGTTTGTAGGTGAAATACTCTCAAGCTTGATAGCGGATCGAGTAGCCGAAACCATCCTTGCGATTGCCGTGGTATACGGATCGTATGCTCTAGCAACAGGATTGGGAGCCTCAGGGCTAATCGCGGTCGCTGTTGCAGGGCTATACTTTGGAAACTATACGATGCGTTCAGCCATGGAGCCTGCCTCAAGAGAAGCCGTAACGAGTTTTTGGGCTGTAGCGGCTTTCCTAGGCAACACAATTGCCTTTCTAATCATCGGTTTCCAAACAAACATAATCACTCTTGCACAATCAATCTTTCTAATAATCGCAGCTTTCGCCGCCGTAATAATAGCTCGTGCTGCCGCAGTCTACACAATTCTTGGGTTCTTTGATAAACTGGGACAGAAAATACCTCTGGTCTGGCGTAACATTGCTATGCTTGGTGGAGTTCGAGGTGCCCTTTCCATCGCGCTTGCAGCTACGATAACAACTTCTGCTGTAATAACCTTGAATGACATTCAAACGATAAACACAATGGTACTAGGTGTAGCTTTCATCTCGATTGTATTTCAAGTTCCAATCCTGTTTCGTTACATCAAAAGGAGATTGCCTCAAACAAACGTCGATTTAGCTCCCGAGATTGATGAGCAGTTTGAGTTAATGGCATCGCATATCGAAGAGTTAAAACGGCTCAAATCCGAGGGGAAAATATCCAACGAAGAATTTAACAAAAATATTGAGGAAAACAAAAAGAAGCTCGATGAACTAATCGCCAAATCTCCTGTTACGGTTGAAACCAAAAAAATCATTCGCGCAAGAGCCTTAGCGTTGTATGGTTCTTTGCCGAAGATTCCCAAACGCAAACCAAAAGACAAAAACAAAGAGAAGAAAACCCGAGTAACAAAACGGAACTAATACAGTTCTAAATGCGCTTTCCCAAGCATATCTGTCATGGGTAATTTGTAGGGGCACTTATCTTCGCATTCTCCACACCCAGAGCATTTGTCTGCTTTGACTTCTAAGCCACTGTAGAGGTTTTTAGCCCAAGTCTTCAAGCCGTAACTCTCGAAGAGCGTGTAGAACCGTAGAATTGCGGCGATGTTTATGCCTTGTGGGCATGGAAGGCATTGCCCACAGTCTCGGCAATAGTTTGCTCCAGGACTGAAATCGAATTGTTCTTGTTCTTTGGGCGTTAATCCCTTGTATTCTTCTCCTGCCTTAGCTGCCGTTTCGACTTCGCCGATGCTTTTTAATCCTGGAATAACAGCGGCGACATCCTGTGACAATACGTATCTCAAGGCACCATTAACTCTGCCGTTATTGGTTTGTCCCAGTAGGGCTTTGAGTTCTGGCTCCTCCGATACCAGGGAAAGAGAAGGATTATACAGGCAAGTTATAAGCGTCGAAGTTTTGGCTGAAAGCGGCTTCATCACAACAACGCCTACATCATGCGCCTTCGCAGCTGGCAATAGCTCCTCCAACGCTTGCCGAGTTACGACATTGAGGGGAACCAGAACCGTGTCAAACTCGCCGCTCTCAACCGCCCGCGTTAGAACCCGAGGTTTGTGTCCTGTGATGCCGATAAAATCAACTAACCCTCGTTTGCGTGCTTCCTTACAGGTCTGCAGGGAACCATCGGCACCCATAGCTTTAGCAAGTGTTTTCTCGTCATCTATCCCATGAAGCTGAATAATGTCGAGTCGGTCGGTTTTAAGCCGTTTTAGGCTGCATTAAATCTTTCATCGATTCTTTTTTGGTCCTCGAACCCGTCTTGGTAGCGATGACACATTTGTCCCTGATCTCGCAAAGGGCGGCTCCGATTTTTTCTTCGCTGTCTCCATCCAGCTTGGCGGTGTCAAAGTAATTCATGCCTAAATCAAACGCGTGCCTAACAACATTAATTGCTTCAGGCGTGGAGAGCTCTGAGATCCAGGTTCCACCAAACCCAACAATCGAGACTTGAAGGTTTGTTCTGCCCAGTCTTCTTTTCTGCAAAACAATTCTCCTTAGCTATTCCGTTTTAACTTAATTATTACTTAGGACTTGTTTTATTTTTTCTACGAGTTGTTGGTTGTCTTTGGCTGACCGAATGGTGACGCGGAAGTAGTGGTCATCTAAACCGATGAAGGTGCAGCAGTCGCGTATTAGGATGCGTTCTTTAGCCAGCAGCTCTTTGAGCATGGTGGATGTGATTTTTTTGTTGTCTATTTTTACGAGTAGAAAGTTGGTGACTGATGGGTAGACGTTTAAGCCTTCGATTTCGCCCAGCGCTTTGGCGAGGGCTGCTCGGTTTTTGGCGATTGTTTCTTTTGTGTTTTTTATGAATTCTTTGTCGTTAAACGCTGCCAATGTAACTTGGCATGCTAAGCCGTTGATGCTCCATGGAAGCCGTGTGGTTTGCAGTTTGTCGATGAGTGTTCCGGCGGCGATGGCGTAGCCAAATCGTATGCCTGCCATCCCATAGAACTTCGTAACTGAGCGTATAACAAACAGGTTCTCGTAATCCTTAACCATGCCCGCGAGCGTGTTTTCTAGGCTTTTATCTGCGAATTCGATGTAGTTCTCGTCGACGCTGAAGATTACGTCTTTTTTGTTGCAAAACTTGACCAGATCCAAGAGCGCTTCTTTACTGTACAGCGTGCCCGATGGACTATGCGGGTTACAGATACACAGAATTTTCGTGTCGTCTGTTATTGCTTTCTTGATTTTTTCTGTTTCTAAAGCAAAGTCTTTTGGCAATTGCAGAAACACGGGGTCTCCGCCAACTCTCAAAGCAGCTTTTTCGTACTCCGAAAACGAAGGCACTGGGATTAGTGCTTTGAAGCCTCTTGGCAGAATCTCAGTTATCATGTAGATGAGTTCGATCGAACCGTTCCCCAATAACAGGTTTTCTGGTTCGACATTGTTGCCCACGTACTTGGCGATTCTTTCCTTGAACTCAACCGGGTTTGGGTCTGGATAGTAGCGGATGAGTTTGGCGTTTTCTTTTACGGCTTCCAAGGCTTTAGGCGAGGGTCCTAGAAAGTTTATGGGTCCGCTGAATTCAAGCACTTCTTCTAGTGGAATGTTGTATTTTCTGCTAAAGCCCCAGATGTCTCCGCCGTGGCTAACGAACCTTCTTTTTTTACATGTGCTTGACAGCTTTCTCTTCCTCCATGAGCCTGACTATTTCTTTTTCGACTTGTAAATGTGCTTTAAAGTGGGCGTTGTACAAGTTAACCACCTTGTATAGCCAGTACACCACCCCAACGCCCAACGTAATTAAGGTAATTATTGCATATGTTTTTATCGGTATTGTTTGCGGCATAAAAACTCGTTCTGGCAGAGCAGCTGCAAGATAGGCGTCCTGGTTGCGTTCATGAACTAGCTAAATCTCTGGACAGTAAATACACAATTATGAACACGGGTACAACTAAAATTATGCTGGCAGCCCACACTTTCGAATTCATCACTTTAAATCGTGGGCTTGCTGCTGTAGGCTCCTTTCCATGGCTCTTCAGGTAAGCTGCAATCTGCCCATCAAACTCTGCCTCGTTGAGGAAATGCCTGTTTCTGCCTTCGACCAAACGGTAAAACATTGGGAAAAAGGCGACGCCGAAAGTGACGATTGCCCCCAAGAACCACATGGAAAACCAGACCTTGCGGTCGCCTCCAACTTTAATTTGCGTAGCGGTCTCCATGTAGGCTCAAACTTTCCATTCGGTTGCTTACAAGGTTGGGGTAGCCAAACTTTATAAGTTCTTCCATTGGCTTCTTAAAATCAAATGCGCCCAAGCAAAATGCAGCTCTCTATAGTTATTCCTGTTTATAATGAGGAGCAAACAGTCGGCAACATCATTGAGCGCACGAAAATAGCTCTGCAGCAACAAGGCTTAGATTTTGAAATAATTGTTGTTGATGATCAGTCACATGATAGATCCTTTGAAGTGGCAAAAAGACATGGCGTTAGGCTCTTTTCTCTGAAACAGCATTTAGGCAAAGGCTATGTTCTACGCGCTGGGTTCGCACAAGCAAAAGGCGACATCATAGTCACCATTGACTCAGATGGGTCCCACCGACCGGAAGAATTAGCTGAAGTTTTGGCTCCTGTTCTCCAAGACAAAGCAGATATGGTAATAGGTTCCAGATACCTAAATCATAAACGAGTTGCTGCAAGAAAACTCAACAGATTTGGTGTACGGATCTTCAATTTCCTAATTCAACTATTTACTGGAACAGCCAGCACCGATTCCCAGTCTGGCTTCCGCGCCATGAAACGGGAAGTTGTCGACAAGCTAAAGCTCTACGCTCGCGAATATGAAATAGAATCGGAAATGCTAGTTAAGACGGCCAAAGCAGGCTTTAGGGTAGCTGAAGTGCCGATTAGCTTTGAGCAGCGCACATATGGCCGCTCAGGTGTTGATCCTTTATGGGATGGTTCAAAAATTTTATACTCAATTTGGCTTGCTCGTTTTAGGGGATAACAAATGGCTGAAGACGGAACTGTGAAAGTTTCAATCGTTGTTGCATCCTACAACAGCCAAGACACAATAGAAGAATGCCTCAAATCCATTTTAGCGCAGAATTATCCAAAAGATGCCTTTGAAGTCATAGTTATGGACGGCGAAAGTAAAGATAACACGGTCAAAATCGCCAAGCAGTTCCCCATTAAAGTCTTATCTATCCGTCTGAATTGTCCAGCTGCCTACAATTATGCGATGAAAATCGTCGCCTACCCTATCCTGGGATTTATCGATGCGGATGCTAAAGTCGAACCCGATTGGCTCAAAAAAGTCACACCCCATCTAGCCGAGCCCGGAGTGGCTGGTGTTAGCGGCAGTATCGAAACTTGGAACGCTGATAATCCGTGGGCAAGAAGCATCGGTTACGAACTCAAAAGCCGCTACCGACGCATAGGCAAATACACAGGTCGTATAGCAACCATGAACCTGCTGCTTAAAAAATCAGTCATCGAGGAAGTGGGTGGATGGGACGAGAAGTTGCCGAGTCAATATGATACTGATTTTGGGTTTCGTATGAGTGGCAGGGGCTACAAGATTGCCTATGAACCTACCGCGGTATGTTACCATTTTAATCGCCCGACGTTGAAGGCGTTCTATCGCCAGCAGTTGCAGTATGGCAAGAACACGCTTAAACTGTACTTTAAACATGGGCACTTAGCGAAAGGTGACGAAATCACTGATTTAGGTATGAACATTCAGCCCATCCTGCTGTTGGCTGTGGTTGTATCTTTTCTTTTAGGTATCATTCCACCGATTCGATTGCTGTGGGTTGTTTCGGGTTTAATCTTGTTGGCGGTTTTCGTTTACTTTGTTTATTCAGCCGTGAAGTTATCGGCCAAATTTAATGATTGGTCTGCGATGAGACTTGTTGTGCTCTATTATGTGCGATCGGCGGCGTGGTTTGTAGGCGCTGTTTCAACCACAATTCGATACCTGATCAGGAGGAGCAAGTAATGCCTCATAAAGTCTGCTTCATCTCTCCTGAATACTGGCCCCTCTCTGGCGGAACAGGCAGCATATGTCTACTATCTCAGCAACGAACTCCTCAAAAACGGTTATCGAATCCAAATTGTAACAGGCTCCAACCAAACCCAAGACGTCCAAGTCAACCCAAACCTCAACGTTTCCTTCCTAAAAATCCCCAAAATGCCCATAGTCAAATCCTTCCTGCTCGCAGGCAACAGCTACAGAAAACTCCAAAGCGTCCGGACCACCGCCAACGTCGATATCACGCATCCGCAGTTGCCGCTGACACCAAGTTTTGCGGTTCCACCCAAATTTGGAAAAACCCTCGTATGCACCGTCCACTCAACATGGAAAGGCGAAGCAGAAGCCATACGAGGCGAACCCTACAGCCGCCTAAACGCCAACGAAAAATTCCTTGTGAGTTTTAACTGGTTTTTGCGTTTCTTCGAGGAAGGCATGATTCATAGAGCCAGAAAAATCATCGCGGTCAGTCACTTCACAAAATGGGAACTCACCAAATACTACAAGATTCCGGCTCACAAAATCCAAGTTATCCACAACGGCGTAGACATTAAAAAGTTCCAGCCAGCCGTAGACAAAAGAAAAGTCAAGGTGGCGATGGGACTTAACCCCGATGACTTAGCCATCGTCTCGGTCGGGCGTCTCTATGCCCGTAAAGGACTCTTTACCCTAATCGAATCCATGCCCGATATCATCAAGAAGTTTCCAAAAGCCAAATTCATCATCAGCGGCAAAGGACAAAGCGATGAAATGCACAAACTCAACTCCCACGCTGAGCGCTTAGGAGTCAGAGGTAATATAGTCTTCACAGGCTACACTCCCGACCGGGATCTGCCAAAACTCTACCAAGCCGCAGACGTCTTCGCGTTCAGCACCTTCTATGAGCATCACCCGTTTGCTGTGTTGGAAGCATTGGCAACAGGCTTGCCCGTGGTCACCACCACCGTGGGGGGCATTCCCGAAACCATCGACAGCGGTAAAAACGGCTTTCTCGTGGAACCTTTCAATCCCAAGCAGTTTAGCGAAAAAATCCTGTACCTGCTCGAGCACCCAGCGGGGGCAGCGGAAATGGGTGCAAAAGCACGGAAGACGGTTGTGGAGCAACTGGATTGGCGTATAGTCGTCAAAGACGCCGTGAAAGTCTATGATGAAGCGCTAAGATAATCGCCGTTTTTAGGCTCTTCATCAGCAGATTCTCATCAATCTTTAAAAGGTAACAACACAACTTTATCTCGATACAAATGCCAACGTTAGAGAAGCTAAAGGCGATTTTGGCTTTACATAAAGAGAATTTAAAGAAGAATTTTAAGGTCAAAGAAATCGGTATTTTTGGGTCTTACGTTCGACATGAGCAGAAAAAGAAAAGCGATCTGGACGTTTTGGTTACTATTCTATGAAACAATTGACCTCTTCACGTTTGTTGAGCTTGAAAACTATTTGAGCGATATTTTAGGGGTTAAAGTTGACCTTGTTATGAAAGATGGGATTAAACCTCGCCTCAAAGAGAGGATTTTAAGCGAGGCTGTTTACGTTTGAGAGACTTTCAAGTCTACCTTGAAGACATAATTGACGCATTAAACTGCATAGAAGCATACACTAAAGGGCTCACCTATGAGGCGTTCGTTAACGATAGAAAAACCGTTGATGCAGTAATAAGAAACTGAGATTATCGGTGAAGCAGCCAAACAAGTTCCCCTTTCAATTCGACTAGAGTACTCCAAAGTGCCTTGGAGGGATATGACTGGAATGCGCGACAAGCTAATACATGGCTATTTTGGGATTCAGTTAGATGTTGTTTGGAAAACTATCAAAGAGCGTTTGCCGCCACTTCGGCTTTTACTGCTTGACGCTTTATCAGATATGAAGAAATAAGATCCGTTGAGCAGCAGCTGGATTGGCGTATTGTAGTCAAAGAAGCCATGAAAGTTTACGATAAAGCGCTAGAATAATCCTAAGTGCCTATCTGGCAGACCAGACCCTGGTAAACTTGACAGAAGCATTGTAATAATGTTTAAGGGGATTCTTCCTGCTAGGGTATCTGGCTGGTTGGGTTTGAGGGGTAAGTTATGGTCAATCGAGCAAGAGCGGCAACTACGAAAGCTCGTCGCAGAGGGAGTTGGTATTGCCGAGATTTCTAGAGTTATGGGTAAGACGCGTGTTTCTGTGAGGTCTAAAATGTACCATTTAGGTTTGTCTGTAGTTGATGCAGCAACTGTTTCCCCCACCATTGCTGTATCAGTTGCATCAATTGCATCAGTTGCATCAACTCCTGAACCCACTATCGACCATGCACCCCTTGATCATGCCCCCTCTCAGGTTCCAATTATAGACCATCAACCCGATGCTAGCTCTGCCTCTTTGCCGGCTGAGGTTGACGCCTTTGCGGTTCAACTCAAAGAGAATGCACCTTTGCCTACCATTGAGGAGCAGCTTCATGTTTTGAACGCTGCGATAGTAGAATTGCGCAGGCCAGGTATTAGCCGGGCTGAAGTTGCAAGGTACTCAAAGATTATTGATGGCGTAAAAGTCTACAATGACCTGTTCGCTAAATTTGTCGATTACCGAGGGCTCGAATACAAGGTTTTGGAGTTAGAAAAACGGCTTGCGAGCGAAAAAAACCCGTAATGTGCAGAGTCGTCGGACATTCAACGCCAAAGAAATCCAAGCACACTGGCAAAACCTGGACGAAGCATACAGAATTCGCCAGCAAGCCACACACGCAAGAGTCGAAGCAGTCAAAGGTGACACGGCAGCGTTCTTCCTGCAAATCTGCCGCCTCAAAGCCTTCAGCTACCAGTTGGAACTCGCAAAACTATACCGTGAAAACCAGTTTTTGGCAGTTAGGTGGCCAAGGCAGACAGGCAAGAGCACATCGATCGGAGCATTGCTGCTTCAGGATGCCTACGAGAACAACGACCTAAGCATCGCATTCATAGGACCAAGCTTTCGCCAAACCAAACTTAACCTCCGACGAGTGGCCAGTTTTTGCCGCAACCTACCCCCAGGAAGCTGCCACATCCAAAAGACCCGCATAAGCTTCAAGAATGGCTCAGTCATTGAAGCCTTCCCAAACAATCCTGATACCATCCGTGGGAACACATTCAATTGTCTGCCTGGTTATGTGACTGTTCTTCTTTCAGACGGTTCCCAGGTGCCCATAAGCGGATTAAAACTTGGCCAAGAGGTCCTATCTTACAACATATCAACACAAAAAATTGAGGCGAAAAAGGTAACTCATGTTTTTAGAAATCCCTTGGGAACCAGACTTATCGTCAGACTCTTCCATGACTACGGATATCTAGACTGTACTGAAGATCATAAAATCTTTACATTAGAAGCTGGCTATACTGAGGCCTCTTACTTGTCTGAGCTATACAAAGGCTTATACTTAGATGCCTCAAAAGATAGTTTCGACCGCAAAAATGCGAAAGAGAGTCAAAAAGCCACAGTATGCAATAGAACTGTCCGATTTGCAGAGACAACTCATTTACGGAAGTCTGCTGGGCGACTTATATTTAGCAAAACCAAAGGGCAACCTGAGGAATGCACTTCTAGTTGTAAGTCATTGCTTAGACCAAGCAGAATACGTTCAATTCAAGTATTCAATTCTCAAAAATCTTGTCAAAATCCCACCAAAATCAATGCCGAATCTGGGTTGGGGAAAGAATATCATGAAATTCACTACGCTGAGCCACCCCTCACTAACAGAGATCTATCATATATGTTACCTCAACGATCGGAAGACCATTTCAAAAGATTGGCTTTCCAAAATCAACTCCCCAATTGGTTTAGCAGTTTGGTACCTAGACGATGGTACTCTAACCAAAGGAAATCAAATGTCAATAAGTTCTCAGGGGTTCACTTTAGAAGAGCACCAAATTCTCAAAAACTGGCTCAAACAGAAGTGGGGCCTAAGCGTAAAAATACGGAAGGATTCGCGTGGAAAGGGTCACGGTTATTACTTAGCGTTCTCAGCGAAGGATCGAGACCGCTTTATGGATTTAATCAGGGAATATGTGGTTCCCAGTATGAAATACAAGCTCTCGCAAAAAATGGAAGTGACGCCGTGTTTCATTTGTGGCAACCCGGTCCTTCCATGCAGGGCTGTAATAACGAGTGGATGGCACGTTGTTTGTTCCTCCATAGCTTGCAGGCGAAAGTTGAGGCAGCTAAACCAAGGTTGGGTCCCGAAAGAACCCAAAAAATGCGAAGTTTGCGGTTCGATCTTTACGACCATTCAGGAGAAAGTGAATACCTGTTCGCCAAACTGCAGGAGACTCCGCTGGCTTCAGAGGAAAAAAATCTATCGCTTAAAGAACAAAAAGTGTTTAGAAACTCGGCGATGCGTCGAATGCTACAACATTTTCGTGCCAGTACACGGAAATCAAAGAGTTTGCAGCAGCCAATGCAAAAAAACCAGGCACAACAAGTATGGAAGAATCCCGTCTTATCCAAAACCTTGTTTACAATGCGGGGCAATTTTTTGTCCTTCCACCGTAAGACAGAAATTCTGCAGTCCAAACTGCAGGACAAGATACCAATACAAGAAAAAGAAGAAAGATATGTCTACGACATAGAGGTTGAAGGGAACCATAACTTTTTTGCAAACGGTCTTCTGGTAAGTAACTGTATCTGGTGGGATGAATTAAACTTCACCGCTGGAGACGACGATTTGTATGATGCTATCCTGTTTACGTTGGGAACTACCAATGGCAAGCTTGTTGCCAGCAGCACCCCATTTAACACTGACTCGCTTTTTTGGAGAATGTGCAACCACAAAAGATTCGCAAACTATGCAAAACACCACTTTTCCTACGAGGCGGCACTTGAACCTAACGGTCCGTTGAATGCGCAGATGATTGAGCGGATCAAGGAACAGTTTGGGGATGACCCAAGCCGTTGGCGTCGCGAGATGGAGGCTGAGTGGGCTGAAGATGAGGATGTTTGGCTTGCTCAGAGCTTGATTGTTTCGTGTATTGGCACTAAAAAGAACTGCGGACAAGACCTCGAAGAATACGATACGGATAAGAGTTGCAGCGGCGAGTTTTTCTTAGGCTTAGACATCGGTCAAGTAAGAGACTACACATCGCTAAGCATTGTGGAACTGGTCGACGATACGATTTATTTGAGGCATCAGAAGCTTTTTCCTCATCCAACCACTCACGCGCATGTCTTAGGCTACATTAAGCGTCTGCAGGATCTGTGGGGTGGCTTTCAGAAGATCCGCGTAGACTTCACTCGAGAAGGTCCAAGCTTGATTAAAGACATGGAGAACGCAGGCATAGAAAACGCTGAAGGCGTCAACTTTAGTGTCCCCCGTAAAAGCGAAATGGCAAGCCTACTAAAACAACGCATGCAAAACCAGCAATTCCGCTTTCCTTTGCTCACTTGGGAGAAGCCTTACCGAAGCGACATCTGCAGTGAACTTAACGTTGAGAAATATCAGTTGCGCAAGGATGGCAACATAGGATATAGCCACCCAAACGGCACGCACGACGACGTCTTTTGGAGCGTGGCATTAGCCGTATACGCAACAACAGACATGGCGCCCGAACCCTTCTTGACAATAATCCCCCGAAGCTGAGACCAAGTCAGGGTTAATTGCACTCTGTGGGCCGTTATTTTCTCTTTTTTTAGAAAGCTTCTGTATAGGTTTGTCAACAAACTATAGATATTGACAAAGCTATATTCAGTTCTATGTGCCCCGAATAAGCGCAGATTTTCAAAGGTATCAATACCAGCGGTCCACTATCCCTGAGGTAGAGCAAGCGTGAAATCTCATCTGACGCCGAAAGTTCTTTATAACAATTATAACAAAAATAACAACATACAGCCAAATCCTTTCTCGCCACAATATCCAGCTCACCCAGAGTATTTCGCTAACAGGCGACAGCATTTAGCTTATTTTACACAAGCTATCGTTAACTCAGCCAAGATTAGGCCAACAGCAACGATCGTGTACCCTTTAGATTGAAGAGTTTCTTTAAGGGTCATAGAGAGAGACAGGGGACAAATTCATAGTTGAGGAAACCTTTTATGCAACAAACTGTACATGCTTACTTTGTAAGTGTTTAGACACTTACACGGATGGCAAACGAAAATGGCACTGAGTTTAGGATACTTAACCCAAAAGCAAAGGCAACTGTGGGACCTCAAAAGCAGCGGAATACCCGAAGCAACCATCGCCCGCAAACTCAACATAACCCGACAGACTGTCCATCAAACCTTAGACACAGCCAACCTAAAAGTCGCTGATGCCCTTGAAGAAACCGCCAAAATCAACAAAATCGAAACCCAAAAAATAGACCCAGACAAAGGTTTCCTTGTAGGATACAGCGTCCACTTTAAAACCCCTGTCTTCATCACATTCTCCGCCAAAAATGGCATCCAAGTCTGGTACAAACATGAAGGCAACTGCGAAAAATGCAAAAAACTCCAAACATGCCGAGACACCCTGCTCGCAGAAGCCAAAGGCCGCAACTTCCTGCTCTTAGATGATACAAGCAAGATTTTGCCATCCAAGCTAGCAGAAGCATTATTCACGAAAATAGCTGGTGAAGAAGATGAGGATACGAAAAAGGATTAACAATCTTATTGATTATTGCCCGCAACCCTCAATGCCCTTAACGACAAGATTGAAACGTCACTCTTTGCCAATTGCTGCGGCAGTAACAGCCATGCTTGTTCTTTCAGTTGCATTCTCAATATTTTACTCAGGTCTTGCGCCATACAAATCCCCGCCTCCAATCATTAAAGACTCGAACGCTTCATTCTATGAGTCGGCATATGCCAAGGCAACCGGTGAGCAAAAAGAAGAACTAGACAAAATTATTGCTGACAAGAGTATTGGTTTGCCTGGGGAATGGAGACGACCCGTTCTTATCGCCATCGGAGACTTACCAAAAGACCAGCCAAGATTAACCGCTAAACAGGCAGGGGAAATATATGACCGTATAGGTAGAGACGAGCGCGCTCTAGAAAGAGAATTCAATAAAATCGCAGGTGCACCAGACTTTGTCGGCGGCAGCGGAATTGGACGATCTATTTACTATCTAAACGAAAATAGAACAGACACCATCTATGTAATGGAAATGAATGCATATCACGTAATATTTAATGATGATGGAATTCAAACAACATTACCATTAGGCAACCAGAAACTTCCTGTCGATCCAGGTACAAGCCTTTCTCCTTCCTTTTCTCCAACACAGCAACCAACTCCATCAATTACCCCGATGCCTTATCCATAGACTAAGTTCAAAACAACCTAGCTACTCCACGAAGGAGTAATGATCAAGCTGTTAACCGTTCAAACTTAACAGACAGCATCGCAGTTTTCAACTCCTTTATGCTTGCCACCAGGGTAAAAAAGCGCGGCGTATCAGGGCTCATGAATAGACAAAGGATAGCCCTGTTTCGAAGACACTTAGGCTTTGGTGTGAGAACTACCCTGTGCGCGCGCTGTAAATGCAGGATTCGCTTATAATATTAAGCAAATCCTTGTTTTTCCTTGGAAAAAAGTGAAACGGGGCCGCTGGGATTTGAACCATTCAAGTCATGCAAGTGCTCGATCACCAAGCGTAAGGAACACTTTGATGTACACACAGCTAGTTGATTTTCAAGAAGACAACAAGGATCGCTCATTCCAAGGAAGAGTCGACTAATAGAGGCTGGAATTTGACCATGTGCCTTTGGAAGCGATAGACTCTGCAGAAAACACAAATAACTCCCAAATTTGAGGTTTGTAAGTAGCGGCGGGGAGGATCGCCACGACCATCGACTCAACTGGTCAACGGTAAACGTTCGTACCTAAAACGATATAACGGTAATCCACATTAGGGCATAAAGAAACGGTGGGTAACTTGAAGAAAAAAATGGTTATCGCTTTAGCTTCTGCAATAATCGTTATCGTTTTAGTGTCAGCATTCGTCGCAACTCAAAATGCCAACACACCCACCCCGGGGCCAAAAAAGCCCTTCTACGTGGGTGTAACTTACTGCGGCAACTCCACACAAGAAGCAAAGCAGCTGATTGACCGTGTACATGACTTCACTAACCTATTCATACTTCAATCAGGGTCCCTTCAAAGTAACCAGTCTGCCACCATAGCAATCGGCGACTATGCAGTAAACCATGGACTCAACCTGATACTATATTATGGCTCCTATCGTACAAACAGAGCATTAATCTCCCAATTAATTGATGCAGCAGGCAACCGCTGGGGCGACCATTTCTTAGGATTCTACTTCGGCGATGAACCCGCTGGGAAAATGCTTGGCTCCTACCAAAATTTGGAACTATACGACCAAAAAAGCGGCTTACAATTCTATAAAAACCCACAATCAATTTATTATTCGGAGTTTCGCGATCGCGATACCACCCAATACGATTTCTCCCCTACTGATGCAAAAATCACAATTACCCAACGTTGGAGCATCGAGGTCGAGCCTGACATTTTTTCCACGTATTCCAACGTGACAACCTACTACTCAAACGGCACAATAACAGTATCAAAAAACCCTGACTACAAGCTATTAACTTACACCCCCCAAGGGGCAGTCACGTGCCAATACAGCAACGGTACAATCAAGACAGTAACAGACCAAGGAAACATCACCCAGTTCAAACCCTACAACGAATCTGGAACATTTGCCCAACAAAAACCTACGACGAAACCGCAGACTTATTCATCGCACATAACAAAAACGCCACAGACTGGCTGCATAGCTTAAGCCCGAAAAAATCTTCACATCTGATTACGCCCTTTACTGGTTTGACTACAAAGGCGGCTACGACACAGTTTTCGCCCAGTTAGGCCCAAACAGCAACATACAACTGGACTTAGCGCTAGTACGGGGCGCCGCAGTTGCACAGAACAAAGACTGGGGCACTTTCATAACTTGGACATCGGTTGTAACGCCTTCGCTGCCAAACGGGACGGAAATGTATCGCCAGCTTAAACTATCCTACGAGCAAGGCGCAACCTACGTGGCTGTCTTTAACTATGCCCCTAAAAATGACGGCAACGGGCTATTGCAAGAAGAACACTACGCTGCAATGCAAAAGTTCTGGACGAATGTAGTGCAGAACCCAGACGAAACAAACAACTATGTTGTACATACAGCCTTGCAGCTTTCAAACAACTATGGTCTGGGGCTGAGAAACCAAAACGACACTATCTGGGGTTTGTGGCCAGCGGACGCCACATCACAGAAGGTTTGGGGCAGCGTGCAGTCGGCACTTTCACAGTACGGCAACAGCTTTGACATCGTCTACAAAGATGCATCGTTTCCATTATTAGACAAATACAGTAGAGTAATCTCCACAATCGGATAGTTGCCCCGTAGGGAATATGCCTTAAACCATTTATCTTGTTAAAACACAAGACTAAAGACGATGTGGCTTGAGAGCCATACAGGACACAAACTATGGGTAATCCTTAACGATTACCACTTTATACTTTCTTTTTTTGCCGATACCCTGTTATCGATGTTGCTTTCTATGCGGATAATATATTTGAGCACTTCTTTATTCCAATCGAGGAGATTATTGGAAAGCTAAAGTACAATAGCCTCTCCATATCAAGGAATCGATTAAGCAAATTTGTTAACCTTGATTTTCAAAACTTTCAAAGAAGAATGAAGAAGTGTACTTTCCCTATAATGAAATTTGACCAAGCACAATTTCAGTCATGGCTTGATGCTCTAAATGGGTCTCCAAATACTTCATGATACCGATTTAGCCACTTCTCGCTTAATTTTTCGATTCTCTGGTTTACTCGGTTCTCAATCAGTTGACAATTAAGAATCCAAAACATCTGATGTTTAACTAAGGGTCATGTTCTCTTCCGCTTTCTAAGCGTACTAAACGATGACTATTGGAAATAACACCCTTTTTCATTATCTTTGTTTGTGGAATGGTTTAATTTCATCTATTGAGATTTCTGAAGCTTCGTTGGATATGTTGATGCCATTAAACAAAAATTTAAGTGGGTTGTCTATTTTTTGCAATCTTGCAATGCTTTCTTTTGGCACTTTTTTGCCGAGTAATATTCCTGCAAGCATGAGAAAATCTTTATCCTGTGAATCAAATTGGTTCAGAAATGAATATTGAGCTATTACGTCTTTTGCAGCTTCACGTAAATTAAAGGTCACTGTTGGCTTAACAAAATCTGTTACGTCATCTACATAATTTCCGCTTTCGTATCTTTTGATGATGGCTTTGTAATGAACCTTCGGATTGAAAACTTTCCTGGATCTGTAAAAGTAGTAAAGAAACATCTTTCTCACCACGGTTGTGTCAGGCTTGAGTTGAGAAATGAAATATAGATCGTAAATGTCTCTGCCTTTAAATCGTTCAAGCAGCGCTCTGAGCTTCGTTGAAGTTAATTCTTCTAGAGTGTAGGTTAATACATTAGCCAACCCATCAGGCGTTTTGATCTCTTTCTTTAGTGGAGGAAGAATCGGAAAGCGTTCAACATGGGAAATTTCGATTTTGAAATTTTGAATAGGACCTCCAACTGTTTTGTATCGAACCTTAATTCTAGTCAACCCATATGGACGTTCATAGTGAACATCGTAAGAATTGTCCTGTTTCTTCAGAACCTCCACGATCAACTCACGAACAGCACGTTTTTCCTTCAGAACTTCCTCTTTGGAACCCAAGTGGTTAAAATCCAAATCCACAGAAAGGCGAGATGTCTCCCCCAAATATAGCTTATTTATTGCGGTTCCGCCTTTCATGCAAAGCCGCTCTGACAAGAAATCATTACTATAAAGCGCTTCAAGCGTCTTTACAAGACGATAATCCAACTCTGCGAACAAAAGATCTGGAAGCCCCTGCTCATCTGCCCAAACTTTCACATCATGATTGGTTAACCTAATCATCTTATCGACCTCTTACCAACTCTATATCTCAAGATAACCTGCATTATTGATGATCTTCCATTTCTTTGAGATTTCCCCTTTCTTCGAAGATTTTACATCCAAAGGATAGATTTTGGACCCAACTAAACCTAGCAACTCATTAAGAATGTCTGGTTCAACTTGCATCTTCTTTCTCTCTTGAACATACTCCATAATGAAACCAAGCCTCTGGGCAACAGCGTGACCATCAAACTTTTTCACATAAGAAACCAATTTCTTCTGATTCACATGCCCGGTCTCAAAAGCATTTGACATGATTCTAACTACTTCTGGAATACCGCCACAAAGCTCTGGCCTGTCTACACTGTCGATTAGAGTCTTCTCTATATCCGATACATTAAAAGTTGCATCCGAGTACCTGATTTCTTCGTATCCAAAAAATCTGGACTTTTTCAGATTGACAAAATCCACAGAAATATTTCCAACTCTTATTGGTCTCATTTGTTTAGGAACTGCAACGGTAGTTTTGAAAGGCATCTGTTCAGTTAACCCATGAACATGTGCAGCGCTATAGTAGGCTACATAATATTCGGTTCCCTTCAGCAACTCGCTAATCAGGACCAAAGGATCAGCAACATAGCTTTTTCTACCGTATACAATATCCGCTGGAATCACAATATATTTTCCTCGACCAACCCTCTGAGTAACCCCTTTCCTTGCCAACTTTGATAAGATATTGTTTGCCCAAACCGCTGAAACACCAAGCACTGATGAGAGATCTTCAGTTCTTGCAATTATGGATCCGCGTTTTAAGAGAGCAAAATATGCTTTCTGCTCAACGGGGCTCAGTTTCAATAATTCACTTTTTTCTTCAACATTAGCGATTTTACTTTCAAGTATCCCAAGGTCCGAAAAAGTCCAAATATCTACTCCAATCTTTCTTACCAGGTCTTTTATTGATGCATCCACATTTTTGCACACCAATATGACCTTTGCATCGGGAAACTTTTTTGATAGATCTGCTTTGTACTCTACAATCTGGCCTATGTTTAATCTGTTGCATTCCGAATTCTTGACCTCGATGAAATAATCAACCCCTTTTGAGTCCTTTGCGTGTATGTCGAAACCTTCGTCTGCAACTTGTTCTCGCTGGCTTACAAAATCCAGATTAGGGAAAAGCTTAGACAAATTGTTAGCTACATAATCTTCTAATGCTTTTCCTTTGAGCGATGACATTCGACATTTTCCACCTTTTATATGCACAATACACTCAATACCAAGTGTATTACGAATATTAAAGGTTTAACTTAAATCGCATCTATTCAAGTTCTGAACAGCTTTCCTAACGCTCTCCATATCAAAACGCACACTCCATGTTTTCCTGTCCATCATCAAAGAGCAAACTAAAGCGTGGACGAAACTTACTAGCGTTCATATCAAGACGCAAAGAAATTGATGACTGCTTGAATGAATATTCGTTTAAAAAGACCACCTCGGAACTCTATATGTGAGGCGGTGGGGCCGCTGGGTCCTAGACCCACCTGGGTTCAGAGCCTACACACAAGAATCAAAAAATAGCAGGTTAAGTTTGCCTTCGTAACTGAACACTTCCAGTTTTGTATCTTTATCATTGCATTGATGTAGGGTGGATATTCTATTTAGGAGTCAAAGCTTAGTTTACGCGGGTAAAAACAGGCAAAAACCCAAACGTCCCAGTACCTAATTATGCGGGTTGTTAAATGAACAACTTTAACCTTCAAAAAGTTTTAGGTGTGGTTCAAATTAAATATTAATCCAACCAACCATTTGACGGCAAGCATCACAAGAGTTACTTAAATCTAAGAAATCAAAGAATCCCATAACTCAGCCTTCGTTTTTGCGGCATAAAAGGGACTAGCTGAACCATATGGAACCTTGTTAGAGCCTAAAGTAAAAGTAGAGCAGAAGCCAAGGTCTTAAGCTCTCAGTAAGTAGTTGAGGGGCAATCTTTGGAGAAAAGACAAAAATGCAACATAGTCGTAGTAAATTGCATTCTTTTGCCCCCCTCAACTAAACAAGCATTTCTAACGATTTAATATATAAGATTTTGCACGAAACTATTTATTAAGAAATGCAGACTTCGTACACCTTTTTGGTCATCAACAAACCTGTAAAATTCAACAACAACCTTCTTCACAGAGTCCGGACGGCACCTGAAAACTGCTACATGCCATTCACTCGAAATTGCCATTCAATATCAATATCCTTCCTCATGTTTACACTTAAAAATATGCTTCAATGTGAAGTCTATTTGCATTATTCTAAGCTATGAAGATTTAGATTTTTCGCTCAACAGTATAAGCCGGCGGCCAAGAGAGCCTTAGCGCCCGGCAAGCTTTCGAAGACCTTCCAAAATCGGGTATAGGGAGGGAGACCTGAGCGAAATTTAACTATTTTTCTGATTTTATGAAAAATGCGTTTCGCAAAGTATTCTTACTCTTTGGTAAGCATTATTTCAATTGTTGAAACCATTCGTGATCTGTTTTCGCCTTCTCTTGGCGGCATCTCTTCTGTTCCTATTGCGATTTTGCTTACTTTCAGGTTTTTTAGGAATCGGTTTCTTGTTATTTCAGCTGCATCAACCGCTGTAGTTATTGCTTGTCCTCTAGCCTTCAAGGTTATCTCTTTAGCATCGTTCGACGACAGACCTGTAATAATCGCCATAACATAGTCCATTGGCATTTTGTTTCCAACAAAAACAATTCCTGATTTTTCCGACATTTTATATCACCATTTCGTAAAAACGCTATTGACTATACAAAGCAGCCTTCCTTATAAACCGATTAAACAACAGAAGCGTCTGAAGATGTTTCGTGCGGTCTCTTAGCTAATGTGTGTTATGCAAAAAGACAAACAGCAAGAACGCTTAACGGTAACTTCTCCTTTTGATATTTTTCTCTGACCATCAGGAATTTCTCTATGGCATTTGAGCCCCAAAATAGCAAAGTCGCAAAAATAACTTGAGCAGTGAACTTTTTTTCCGTTTACTGTTAAAACTGTAACGAGTTTAAATCCCCGTATCACAATATATAGATTGCAAGTCAGCGGTTTTGGAACAAAAGAAAAAACCAAGTCTCCAGTTTCTAACTGATCAAATCCATCTTTATTCGGCACGACTCTGAGATATGAGCGAACCCCACAATCATAGAAACGCTGACACACCAAAAAACTATTAACGGAAAATATTGAGGAAAGAATAACATGGCATATTTAACGCAAACCCAAAGTGGTCAACCTGTACTCATCTTGAAGGAAGGAACCACTCGAAGCAGAGGTAAAGAAGCCCAAAGAAACAACATCATGGCCGCTCAGGTGATCGGTGAGGTACTAAAAACAACTCTAGGCCCACGCGGCATGGATAAAATGTTAATCGACAGTCTAGGCGACATCACCATCACAAACGACGGCGCCACAATCCTAAAAGAGATCGACGTGGAGCATCCAGCAGCAAAAATGATGATTGAAATCGCCAAGACCCAAGACGACATGGTAGGCGACGGAACCACAACCGTCGTAGTGCTAGCAAGTGAACTTCTCAAGAAAGCTGAAGAACTCCTAAATCAGAACGTCCACCCAATGATACTCGTCGCAGGATACCGCAAGGCAGCACAGAAAGCAATCGAAATCATAGCCAAAAACGCGGTTGCCATTGACGTTGAGGATCAAAAAATGATGATGAAAGTCGCTTTAACGGCAATGGGAAGCAAAGCCGTGGGTGGTGCCAAAGAACACTTTGCGGAAATAGCCATAGAAGCAATAAAGCATATAGCCCAAAAACACGGAGACAAAACGATAGCAGACATAGATAACATTCAGCTCGTGAAAAAAACAGGAAAAAGCCTTATCGAGACGCAACTCTTCAAAGGCATAATCGTAGATAAAGAAATAGTCCATCACGGGATGCCCCGAAAGATAGAGAACGCAAAAATCGCACTTTTAGACGCGGCGCTAGAGATCGAAAAAACCGAAATGAGCGCCGAAATACACATACGCCAACCGAACCAGATGAAAGCTTTCCTAGACCAAGAGGACAGCACACTCAAAGAGATGGTAACAAAGGTCAAAGCTTCAGGCGCCAAAGTTGTGTTCTGCCAAAAAGGATTAGACGACATGGTTCAACACTACCTATCTCAAGAGGGCATAATAGCCGCGAGGCGCATCAAAGAGTCAGACATGGAAAAACTCGCGAAAGCAACAGGCGGAAGAATAAACTCCAACTTGAACGATCTAAAGACGGCAGACTTAGGTTTTGCAGGCTTAGTAGAAGAGCGCAAGATCGGCGACGACAAAATGATCTTCGTTGAAAAATGCAAAGATCCCCATTCAGTAGCCATACTAATACGTGCGGGCCTTGAAAGAATGGTCGATGAAGCTGAAAGAGTAATAACCGACGCGTTGTCGGTAATTTCAGACGTCACAGAAAACAATAAAATTGTCGCTGGCGGGGGGGCTATCGAAGTTGAAGTTGCTAAAGAATTACGCAACTATTCAACCAAAGTCGGTGGAAGACAGCAACTCGCAGTAGAAGCTTTCGCAGACGCAATCGAAATAATTCCGCGCACTCTCGCAGAGAACGGGGGCTTAGAGGCAATCGACATACTCATAGAGTTACGTCAAGTACACGACAAAGAAGACGGCAAATTCATCGGCATTAACGTATTTACAGGTAAACTGCAAAACAGCATCGAAAACGGCGTAATCGAACCAATTGTCGTTAAAGAGCAAGCTATAAAATCCGCAGCCGAATCAGCAGCCATGATCCTACGAGTAGATGACATTATAACGGCAAAATCTCCAAAAGGTGGCCCAGGTGGCCCAGGCGGAATGCCGGGCGGCATGGGCGAAGAATAAATTTTCCCCTTTAATTCTGAAAAAACGTGGCAAAGTCAAAGCAATATGTCGTTTTCCAACAACAAACTTCTTTTTTCTGATTGCTCATTACTGGATGCTGTTATTGACCGTGACAAAAAGACTTTTCGTGCCGGGTAATTTCACAGTATCTACTAACCAAAGGGTGTAACAGGTTAAAACACAGAAGTGCTTTTGGCGGATTTGAAAATGGTATCAAAAAAATCTAATGTTGGTAAGCTTTTTGATTTTAGGGAAAACGGATATGGAATAGTAGCCCATGAAGCAAGAGTAGACTATAGAACTTGGTCACCTGTTATTCACATTTTAAAGTTTACAGATGATAAACATAAAGACTTAATTAAACTTAGATTCGGATACTTGGATAACACTGGAAGACTGATTACGAGACCATTATTCCTTAGCGAAAGTGAACTTACTGAATTAGGAAAAGAAGTCGCAAAAGACCCAGAAATGAGGAAAATGCTCAAAGGCTTCTGTGACCAAATCAGGTAACTTAGCAAGTGGCAGGCCAAGTTTTAATGCAACCAACGTACTATCAATCTTGAGAAAGTTCGAATTGCTTCGTACTCACTTTTTTTAGGTGCCGGGTGGTCCTTCATCTTCTGGAGGTGGGCTAAATTTTAATCCCCTCATTGCTAATCACGGGGATTAGGCATTAAATTTTAATTAAAAAATTCTATGGCGTGAAAATAGTCAAGTAGTCGTTGTTCATTTTGCATGACAACTCTCTTTTTCTTACAAATAGTGCAATTGCGTGGCGGTCATAATCACCTCTAATCTGCAATCGATATCTGTCTTGTTCTTTGCGTTCAATAAGAACTAACTTGGGATTAACAAGTTTGTTAGCTTCTAATTCATTTAATAAAACTGATGCCTCTTCCTTCTTCATGTGCTTTTCCCCACGTCGACAATGAGCCGTACAAGATTAAGATTATGCAATTGAATCAAAAAAACTAACGGATTGATTCTGGCAAAGGGAAGTATAGATAATTATTTGACAGGATGTAAGAAGGCTTATGGGTCTTGGGTTGGGGGTGGATTTTAATCCAACTAACAAATCAACTTAGTTTTATAATTCGTATAAGTGCCCTTTATTAATAAAATAACTTAAGTCTCATTTAGGTGGGATCTTCGACAAGTAACTCTAACTATTCAAGTTCTTCACGTGAAACAAGAATTGTGGGGTACTGTTTTGAAACCCCTGCTTTGTCACCTGTTTTATTGTGACCGTCCCTACATCTCATTCCGTATCTTGTTTTAGTTGCATTTTCCCAAACCTTTTCAGTTGATCCACCACATATTGGGCACTTAAAATCTTTCATATATTTTCACCAAAACCGAAAAAGTCAAAAGTAAATAAGTCGTCGCTGCGTTTTTCCAAGTTCTTCCGCTCTGTATGCGTATTGTCGGCTTGTTTCTTTAAGCCTTCCTATCGGTTTTTCCCTCTGCTTTGTGAGAAACTCTCCTTTCTCCTCAAATAAAGAAATCGCATCTAAGGCTTAAAAGGCATATTTCAGAGTTGGAATATATCACAATCTATTTTGCACTTAAATTTTAGCCTAAGTTATAGTTCTGTATTGTGTTTTTGAACGTGAAAATGTTTACTGCAATCACCACAAACATATGCTTCAAGAATAAAAAAATGATTACTTAATAACCTGGCAGGTTTCGCTATTTCTCCACCACAATTAGGACACTTAGCCAAACTAGGCACACGTCATCAATAACCCTTTTAATCAAAGATAAAAACTCATGTGACTACAAAAGGATACAACAGGTCCCGGTCGAGCAAGTGCCTTGAAAGTTTTTTTCACTCCTTCCTTTTTTTATATTTCTTGGTCAGGCTATTTTTAGTTAAATATTGGCAGTTATTTGAATAAAGCAAAACTCAAAATTACACGTTTCGGGTCTAAATGTAAGACAAATTAAGAACAAAGTACTTTATTATTTAGGTGAATGTTTTTTGCGTAAACAACACAGACCCGAAGGATCGACAACCTCTTCCCCAAACAGGAGCAGTATAGCAAGAAAAGCAAATGCTGCCAATAGTTCGAGGCAGAAGCAAGCCAACGCCAATCGTTCGAGACAGACCCAAGCTGACAATTCGAAGAAGTAAAACAGTATTTTAGCAAAATACTAAAAATCAATAGGCAACACATTAATCAGAAAAGAGAAATTGCCACTTCTATTTGCTACTGTTTCTAATTGCTTTAAAACTAGTTTACCCTCTGCACTTTTTTTCATTGTTGAGCTGAATCTAGTGCCGTGAATGAATCTTTGTTTCAAATTCATTCCTTCACTCCCAACCCATCTTTCACTCTTCGTGAATCGGAAAGGTTGTAAACAGTGAAAGTTCTATATTCGTTTGATATGCTTTCCGTTCTCACACTGTTACTTGTGATAATTTTTTCAAGTTCTTTTGGCTTAAATTTTAGTCCAACCAACCAACGAAAACGACTCCAAATTGACCCTTGCAAGGGCTTCAGGGCATATACACGAATCAGACCATTCTGGATATGAATGTATGCAAAAGACAGGGTAATAATAATTTAAGCCAATATAGGGTAAAAGTATAGTCGGAAACGAGTATACGGTCACTTGTTGCAGTTGCTTGACAGTCACATATGCTTAATTGTTATTCGACTGACAAATATCTTGTGGACTGAATGGTTTTTAATGATAGATTAGGAATTGTGCCTCATATTATCCGTTTCTGCGAAACATCAAAAGATAAAGGAAGAATTATGAATAGGTTAGGTTTGAATGATGCGCAAGCGGAATCCTATTTGACGCTTCTTACGCAGCAAAGTATGATTTTGCAGAACAACGACAAATACGTCACCACAACCAAAGGACAAGGCTACCTCGCATCCTACGAAAGACTTAGAAAAATCGTGTTCTAAGTGTTGGTTGGATTAAATTTTAACTCATCATTATTTACTCTTCAAAGTATTCTTCTTGGTCAGCCATGAAGTAGTTTCCATGTCCTTCATGAAAACCGCCCAAATTTGTCCAATCGTATCCGCAAATTTGCCGTGAATTTTATATAGAGTTTGGATATACAGTCTGTTTGCCTGTTTGTATTCTGCTTGCGGCATTCCCTTTCCATCTTCAGGCAAACACGATTTGTATGCTTTGTCTATTGCTGAGTTAAGAGTATTCTTTGCTTTCTGCACCATTATGTTGTCTTGGGTGTAAATGTCCCATGCTTTCTTAATTCCGTCACGATAAGCTTTTTTTGCCTCTTTTATTGTCTCTTCTGGTTTAGTCAGCGTCGTCTTTTCCTTAATTAAATGTCCCCAACATGTGCTAACTTCAATTCTGAAGAATTTCTGTGCGTTCACTTTTATCACCACTATACTATAAGAGAGGCAAGTTATACCCTTTCTCAATATTGATTTTTAATCCTTCAATAGTAAGAAAATACTACTCTTTAATTCTTTATTTCTACTTCTCTTACTCTCTCTTATCTTCCATCAGACAGACACAAACAAGATTAAAATTTAATCCCAAGAGAGGCGCAGTTTATTTTTATGTCTTGAAAAGTGTAAGGTCTATTTTCAATGTTTATCCTCACCAAGGAAACCACACATGAATTGCTACGGAATTAAAAAAGAAAAGTCTTCTCTTCACTTTGTATTAGTCTTTAAGAGAACGCAAAATTACATAGCCGTTTTGTTCTTTTATATACACCTCATATTTTTCAATATACTGTTTATGATACCCCTTGAAACGCTGTCTAATTCGCATTTCATCTTTATTTCATAGCCACCGGATAATATATTCAATATGTGTGAACCATAGAAGAGAAAATCCATTAGCAGCCATCATTCCTTTAAGGCATCACGAATTTCGCTCAACAC
Organism: Candidatus Bathyarchaeota archaeon; assembly: GCA_963770845.1. Lineage (GTDB taxonomy): Archaea > Thermoproteota > Bathyarchaeia > Bathyarchaeales > Bathycorpusculaceae > Bathycorpusculum. The sequence continues at coordinate 429,549 of CAVYRC010000007.1, forward strand.
AGCTAAGGCTTCTGTTTTGTTTAGTATGGGACACACATCTGTTACAGGTTACAGGTTGTACTAATAATTTGTCCAACACAAAGGAAACCACACGTTTTCTATAGCTTGAAAACAATTAAATAATCGTTGCTCATTTCGTATGACAAGTGTCTTTTTCTTAGAAATGCCACAATTGATAGGACGGTTATAATCACCTTACTAATCTGTAATCGGTATCTATCTGGTTCTCTTTGTTCGAGAAGAACTAAATTGGGGTTCAGAAATTGGTTAACGCTTAATTCGCTTAATAGGGTTATCGCCTCTTTCCTATTTCATACCGTTTCTTCCTTCAAGCCCTCTGTGAATGTGCAACACTAATACGCTTTTGCTATTCGGTTCGGGTAACTTTGAAGGCGATTGTTTTTCTTGCTAATTTTTGGGTTACAAAAGAGGGTTGTTGTTTTATCATTCCTGTGAAGTCTTCGGTTGATGCCCTACTACGACCAGCATTAGCATTGAAAGATTTATTTACCGCTCTCTAAAAATTCCCCTAAATCGTTATGTGAGTATCCAATACTCAATATAGGGGCAGGTAACGATTGTTTTATTCAAAGTACCTTCTTGATACCTTAGCATTCAGATGAGGGCATCTATCACCAACAGCATAGAACTTGCCTTCAACATTAGCGATCAGTATCTCTATTCCACCAACTTCCACATGCTTCATCTTGCCTACAGGAACATCAAACGTTTTGGCAACTTTAGTAAAAGTCATTTTTTCACCTTTACTTTTTTAACGATTTTACTCAATATTTTAGTATATAAATCCTCTGAATCTAACCAAATCTCCTGAAAGTTAGCAGTCCTTTTTTGAGAAACAGAATTATCACCCGATTCTTAACAGGGAGATTTATCGCGTACGAAGTTAACAAAATTCTCCTTTTGGCTATTCCTATAGAGTTAACAGATGAAAGGTAACATGGATACATAACTGACGGGGGAAGTAACAGAACCTTATTTTCAAAATTCGTAAACCTTTACAGATAGGAAGGGCTATATTCAGTATTCTAAATTCATAACCGACTTATAATCAACTCATTAACTACACGAGTTGAGGCATCGCGAATACAACACCTCAACCAGAGTGGAATAATTGAAGAAGTACCTGACCTGGCAACTTCAAACAAAAAGAACTTAATCCGTATTTTACATGTTGACGATGACCTATCTAATCTGGAAATTTCAAAAAAAATACTAATGGAAACAAATGCCAACTTTGAAATTAATAATGCTTGCAGTGTTAACGAAGGGTTAGGGAAACTAGCAGTTGAGAATTATGATGTTGTGGTTTCTGATTATGAGATGCCTCAAAAAGATGGCTTAGAGTTTCTAAAAGAGTTACGTGACCAGAACAACGAAATTCCTTTTATTATATTTACAGGTAAAAGTAGAGAAGAAATCGCTATAAAAGCCCTAAATCTTGGAGCTACAAGATACTTTACCAAGCAAGGTGACCCAGCAACAGTTTATGGAGAATTAACATATGGAATAATCCACTCTGTACAGCAAGCTAGACTATCTTTGAGTTTAAAGCAGAAATCTGCCATCATTGAGAGTGTTACTGAGAGTGTCGGTGCTGGATTAACACTCATCGGCAAAGATTACCGAATTATTTGGGCTAACAAACCAATAAGAGAGCGTGGTGGGGAAGAAGGCAAATTATGTTATTCTGCTTTTAGCGAGTTAAGTGAAATTTGTCCAGATTGCAGTGTAAGAAGGATTCTTGAAGGAGCCTCAACTTTTGACTCTCACGATTACACCAAAAATGATTCTAACGGGAAAGCCTTTTGGACTCAAATGATAGTTACTCCAATTAAAGATAAATTTGGAAATATAGCATCCGCATTGGTATTGGCAATCTCTATAACTGACCTTAAAATAGCTGAAGAAAAACTAAGAATCGCCAATTTATTTATTCGTTCTCTAAAACAACCTGAAGAACTCAAATTAAACCATTAATCAAAGGCGTAAATCAATTCAGAAAAGAAAAGAAAGATGAAAATGGTTGAAAATGAAAAGATGTGAGCGTAGTGTCTGGCTCTCGCATTTAAAACTTTTCTATGATCGTTACAGCACAATGCGGGGCTGATATGCGTCACGCGCGCCTTAAATCAATTCAGACCACACAGGTCAGATAGCAAACATTTATTGACAAATAATGTTTTAATAAAAATGGTATATCAAACTATACAAAAACTGTATTAAAAATAGTGTGTTCGAGTGAAGTCTCCACTGGGGGTTGGGTTCAAACCTCTATGAACTTGAACCCGAACCCGTTTGGAATCTGGAATGAGGCCGCTGGGTCTTGAACCAAATCAAACTTTGTTAAAACTCATTGCTAAAGCCTAATAATATTAAGCATTCAAGCAATTACCCTCTATAACCACTTTCACCTATTTCCGCTTCTTACCTCTTCACCAAACCCACAGACGTTCCAACCCCAATATTGATGGCTCTCGCTTAACGTCAGTGACAGAAATAAAGGCGCAGCAATGTCTGACACATGCATTTTCTGTTGCCGTTTCAGCCAATCCTTATAATATTTGTCCAAAGACGGAGCCCTTAAATTTTGTCTATTAACTCCATTATTCGGGCATAGGTTTCCACGTTGCAGCGCCAACCTGAAGAAATCATGTCTTTAACAGCGCCTTTGGCTTGCTCTTTTGGCAGGAACCCTTCAGAAACCGCCCTTGCCAAAATATAGGGTGTGCCCACGTAATTGATTTTGTAGACTTTAGCGGTTTTCCTTGCCACTTCATCATCAATAACGGCCAGCCCTGCATGTTCCTTGGCAAGCGCTAAAACCTCAGTGTCCGCGGTATGAAGCCCACGTGTCTTAGACAACCGTGAAAGGAACAGCTTGTCTTTGGGGTTGCAGACTTTAAAAACGTCGTTTTCAAACAGTTTTTCTAGGGCAATCGCGTCGGGGACGCCTTTTTGTTTGCCTTTATCTACAACTTCAGCTTTTACCAGAGGAGAAGTCAACTTTTCCTCTTGTAGGTTTTCAATAATCCCGCTTAACCCAGCTTTAGACAAATATATCAAAGGGGTGGAATTGAAAACTAACGGTTTCAATTACGCTTCGCCGCCGATGCTGCCTTGAATTCTTTTTCAACGTCTTCAGGTTCAAACCTGACCCATTCAACGTTGTTTTGTTTCACTAAATCTGCGAATTCCCAAAGAGAAAGCTTTGCAATACCTGCCGCCTCAGCAAAAGTGGCTTTCCCTTTGCCCAAGAGTTCGAGGGCGGTTTGTTTTCTCCACTCAGTGATGCCTGTTTTAAGCAGATTTCGAACAACGGTTGCTTTGTCTAGTTTTTCTTTTTTAATGATTTCAGAGATTTCTTCATCCAATTCAGTTGGAACGCGTACGGCTAATGGTTTAAGCGTCAACACTTATCACCGTATACAATAGATGTCGTTTGCATACAAAAATGTTGCGTTAAAATACGCCATTTTATCTTGCCTTCTTTGAACTCGTACTTTTTGGGTTTACCCACCATCTTCTTGCCCTTCAAGCAACTGTCACAAATGGGGAAAAGCTGCACGTTCTCACCCGTAAAAGCGAAATGGCCAGCCTACTAAACAACGTATGCAAAACCAGCAATTTCGCTTTCCATTGCTCACTTGGGAGAAGCCTTACCGAAGTGACATCTGTAGTGAACTTAACGTTGAGAAATATCAACTGCGAAAGGACGGCAATATAGGATACAGCCACCCAAATGGCACCCACGACGATGTCTTCTGGAGCATAGCATTAGTCGTATATGCAACAACCGACATGGCACCTGAACCATTCTTAACAGTAGTTCCCCGAAGCTAAGACTAAGTCAGGGCTAATTAATTGAGTTGGTGGGGCTGCTGGGATTTGAACCCTCTCACGTATTGCAAGTGCTCCGTCACCAAAGCATAATAGAAACTATGACTACACATGGATTGTTGATTTCAAGGAAGACGATTTCATTTTAAGATCGCAGATTCCGAAGAAGAGGCAGGTCAACTAATAGAAGTGGATTTGACTATGTTTGTGACTTTGAAAGCAATAAACTCTTCAGGAAACGCAAATAGCATTCTAAGCAAAAACGGGTGAGGTTTGTCTCTGGCGGGCGGGGAGGGATTTGAACCCAGGACAGCATGCACCCAGGCATCTATCCTACTCCATCATTAATAACTGAAGTATAGCCCTCTTCAAACGGTTGGAGATTTTCCCTGTATGTAGTTGATTGAGGTGTTAGTCTGAGCCATAGGGACGTAGGCTATATTCGTTAGTTACCCAATTTCGACAGGTGTACCTCGATAAGCCATAGTGACCTTTTGAAACAGCTTTACAATGTCTAGTGAGCAGAAAAGCGCTTTTGTTAGGTATTCATGTTGGTAAATCATCATCTGTGCCTTCACTGGTAAATCGATTCTGGGTGGCTCAAAGCGGCGTGCAACCTCCACTACCTGCAAGCCATCGATGCCGATGTCTTCCTCGCGCATGCCAGTCTTGTTGGCGATGTAACCGAGGTAGGTTTTTTTCCAATCCAACATCATTACTTTGGCAGCGACTATGTCCACCGCTAAAGCGTCGCCGCCGGTAAGCATCAAATCCATCTTGACAGGCTTGCCTTTGGTGGGTCCGTTGCCCTCAATGCCGATTCGGGCATCCATTATGGTTAGTTGCGGCTTGAAAAGCGAGTAGAGTCGGTACATGACTTCAGGTAGGTAGGGATGAAGGTAGATGCGTTTGTTGCTGGGTACGCAGCCGAAGAGGTTTTTGATGGCGCCACTATAAGCCATAAACTCATGCGTCTTCATCAATGGCAAATCCACCACCGCATCGGCGTCCAGCACCGTTTTTGGTAGAAAAAGACGTTTTAGGGGTGTATTGCCGCTGGAATTTGACTTCGACCACTTTGTCCTCAGAGAGGTTGATGGCTTTACCGCCTGCGGATTCCACGGCTTTCTGCATGCCTGTTTTGTCAAACGCAGTCCAGCACGGATAGTTAAAGCCGTTGGATTCTCCCACGACCACTTCGCTGTTGCCGTCCCTTAATAGCCCGACAAGTTGATGCATAACCTGTGGGCTTGTTACTACGCCTGGCAAGTATTCGGGGTGGCTAAGGTTTGGCTTTATGAAAATCTTTCTTTTGCCGTGTAACCCTGAGTCGGCGACGGCTTGGGCGACGATGCTGCTTACGTCGTCTCCTGCACGGTAAATCGTGACTTTGTGTGGGTTAGGCATGTTTTGGCTTCACTCCTTGGAGGCATCCGGGGTCGCCGTTTAACATGTCTCCACTGTGGTATGCTGCGGAACGTGCTCGGCAGCCGCCGCAGATGAATTTGTAGGTGCATTTGCCGCAGGTACCCTTAAGGTTTGCTCGGTTGCGAAAAGATTTGAACAACGGCGCTTTTAGCCAGATGTCCTGGAACTTTTCTGTCTTCAAGTTCCCGACGTTCACGGGCAAGAATACGCATGGGTGGACATCGCCCTTTGGTGAGATTGAGCAGTAGAGTCTTCCTGCCCCGCATCCGCCGATGAATTCGCCAAGGGGGACGGCTTTTTTTGTGACTTTGACGGTTTGCATGTGAGCCAATGACATGGTAACTTCGTCTGTTCCCGCTGGACCCTGACATTGCAAGGCGACGCGAGCTAATTGGGGCGCCGTAGCTAGGATGGTTGTTTTGCAGCCCGCTGACATCCGATTCAGCAGATAACGCATAACATCCTCGCGTTCCTGAGGCGAGAGGTCCTGGTCAAAATGGGCTTTTCCCCTGCCTGTTGGGATGAAGTTAAAGTAGGTGAAGCGTTCCGCATGGATTTTCTCGGCTAAATCGATAATGGCAGGCAGCTCAGCCATGTTGTTCTTGCCAACAGTGGTCGCGATGCAGACACAAAGATCTGCTTCAACGCAGTTTTTGAGTCCTGCAATAGCTTTGTCAAAGGTGCCTGGAACCCCTCGGAAGTCATCGTGGGTTTTAGCACAGGCGCCATCAATGCTGACGTCGATGTAGTTGACTTTGGCTTCTTTGACTTTAGCTACGATTTCTTTGGTGAGGAGCGTGCCATTGGAAGCCAACGAAACGTAGAGTCCGCGGTCAGAGGCATGTCGCGCAACTTGAAAGAAGTCTTTGCGCGTGAGAGGTTCTCCTCCCGAGAAAGCCAGAGCCGTCACGTGTGCATCGGCTAATTGATCGACAACCGCCAAAGCCTGCTTAGTGGACAACTCCTCTTCCTCCACAGCGCCGCTGTTACTGTAGCAGTGTTTGCACTGTAAGTTGCATTTGTGAGTGAAATCCCAAACCACCAGAAACGGCGCAGTCAGCGACATGGGTTTTTTGATGCCAAAATAATCAAATGATTGAACCAAATTTATAACCGCTGCTCGTGCATATCGGTCAGTTAAGAGTTTCTCGGCTTTCTCACGCTTAAATCCGAGGCCTTTTCGGAGGAACTCTATCCAGAAACCGATAATCTGAGAGTACAAACCGCTGCATTTGTCGCATTTGCGAGTCGATTTTGCCGCCGTAATCATCCAAAGCTGCTTCAAGGACTGTTCTGCCACATTTGCCGCATTTTTTTAGCGAGAGTTGGAGCATCTTCTTAGTCATTGGCAGGGAGATGACTGCGTTCCATAATGTGTCGTGGCTAAGGATGCTCATTGCAGCTTCTCCAATTGTAGCTTTGGTAGTTAATTGGATTGTTGGGATGTTAAATATTTCTCTAATCGAGATTCGGATTCAAAAAGCTGCAAAAAGGCAAGTTACTAGACGAATTAGCTAAATTCACAAAACGATAAATGATTGGTTATCTTACAACGGGTCTTAAGGGAAGAACTTGAAAAGACGCAATATTATTCTGATTATTACAATCAGTTTGGCCTCAATCATAGTTGTTTCCTCGATAGCAATCTACGCTAACAGCATCCTAAACCCAGAAGGCTCCCATCAGGCTTGGCAACGCGATATCCCAAACTTCGCCACCGCTTTATCCACTGACGACGGCAAAGTCTTTACTATGGATATTTCTGGCAACATATACTGCTATGAATCCCAAACTGGTGCATCCATCTGGAGTGGTAGAATAGGCGGCTATTTTGATTCAGGACTCAAAGTGGCAGGCGGCAGAGTTTATGGTGGTTCCGAATTAGCTTCGGTTAATTGTTTGGACGAAGAAAATGGACAGTTCCAATGGAGTTTTGAGGGTTGGCTGGGCAACTCTGGTTATTCAAAAAGAGCTCCTGACGCCATAGTCGCCCAAGGTGACAAAGTGTACTCTATAACCGAGGATGGCCCTGGTCGGCAGGTTACTGCCCACAATGCCACAAGTGGAACGCTTCTTTGGCAAGGTCAAGCATTTCAGGAGCCAGAAAGTTTAGGCAACATAACTGATTTGAATACTTGGCAGGTAAGCGGCCGCGTATTAAGCGGTAACCCATTTGATGGCAACTACGTTTATGCTTTGGGTGGCAACTTCACATCCTCAAACATTTGCGTTCTAAATACTAAAAATGGCGAAATTCTTTGGCAGCACAATATCACATTTACAGACAGTTGGCCAAGCGTTCTATCAATCTATCAGGGACAGGTCATAATTAATAATGGCCACCAAATCCTGAGCATTAACACTACATCAGGCGATGGCCTCTGGAACATTGATATCGGTGCATCAATCTATTCCCCAACAATCTATCAAGGGGTACTGCTTTTCGGCGCCTCAGACGGCAACTTCTATGGACTCGACCTACAAAGCGGCAACTTATCCTGCCAAACAAAAGTTGATAGCCAAAACCTCTTCAATCAAACCAACTCCGACCTCACAACATTTCCAATCCAAGTTAACCCAGAAAACCATCGCATTTACTGGAGCTTTGGCGTTACCCAACAGAATCAATTCAAAGCTACAATCGTTAGCCTCGACTTAGCCACCTGCAAAGTTGATTGGACAAAACAAATCCAAGACAACACCCTCTCATTGGAGAGTCAAGCTGGCTTAGTGGTATACAAGGACTCTGTCTTCCTGACTGAAAACAATGCCCTTTGGGTTTTTGACGCCTCAAATGGTAATGTAGCCAGAAACCAGCATTTCGACCATTACATTCTGGCGCCAATTGTGTTGGGTAATGTTGTGCTTGTGGCGTCAGATCTTCAGTTAACCGCATATACATAACTTTGACTATAATGTGCCAGCCCGCGGTAAACAACCAAAGAAACAATACTTCTCCAAGTAGTCACAGTCTGAAAAAGCAGATTCTAAAAATTCTGTAGTAGTAAGTAGACTCAAACGAGTTCGCCGTCTTCTTGGTAAATCCCTGAGTGCGATCAAGAAGAAGGCTAATTAGTCTTAACTTGAAGTAGTAGTCTGCGGAAATTGCTGGATGACTGTTTCTAATACTTTGCCGAGTGTTCTTGATGCGTTTTTAGTGCTTTAAAGAGTTTAAGCCTGATAATAGGGGCCATAGGAAAAACGACTTTAGAGCTTCTTTGTTTTCTGCATAATGTTTTGGGCTATTTCTAGGTCTTTGGTTGTATTGATGTTTAGCAGAACCTCGGTTTCGTCTGTGATTATGGCGCTTGTTTCGATTTTGCCTTCGCCGAGGATTTTGGTACCGTTTATGATGTTGACTCCTGAAACAGCGTACCAGACTCCCTTGTATTCGTCGGTGGAGGAAATCGATAAGCCTAAATCCTGCCTTGCTTTGATGGGGACAAAGACCGCTAAGAAATCTTTTCCGCAGACCTCAAAGGCATCGACGATTTTGTCAAGCACCTGTCCTGTTATGGCTGGAACATCTGAAGGCATGGTGAGCACTGGTCCAGTCAAATTTGCCATCGAAACGGCCTGTTTTAGGTCATCGTGGTAGCCTTTAGCGTCTGTATGCAGAACCTTCCAGCCTTTGCTTTGACAGTGTTTTTCGGTTTGAGGCGTATTCGCACTTGTTATGACATAGAACTCGGAAACCTTCTTTGCGTCTAAGATTGCTTCTGCTACCCAATCAATCAGCGGTTTACCCAGAAACGGCAACAACGGCTTCTCCGTTGACAAACCCATCCTTGAACCTTTTCCGCCAGCCATCACAAGTGCAGGAACCTTCATATTAGAATCAGCACCACCGCAAACAAAACCAGCACAACTGCCCTTGCAACCTCGTTGGTTGCTCCAATCATGTCGCCCGAAACGCCGCCGAAGACGCTGTTGGAAACCTTGTTCATCACATATGCCACTGGAATGCTAGCAAACACTAAGGCAATTGCGGCTAAACCAGCTATTGGGTAACCTGAAAAGTAGAAAACTGGGTAAACAATCAAGGGAGACATTAAGTAGGCTACGAAGTTGAGTTTCTTTTTGGCTTTCGCAAGAAAAATCGAGCCCAACCCTTTATGTGAGGGTTTGCCAACCCAAACAATCGTCACCATTGAAAGCTTAGCTGAAACCTCAGCCAAAAATATTACTGAAAAAACAAGAAACAAATTCGTCGTTATGTTCACTGTTAGCCAGTTAGTTAAGAATAAACCTGCAAACGCCAAAAACTCAACGACTAACGCCAGTACTGCACCAGCACTTGTGACTGTCCAAGCATGCGCCTTCATTTTTCGGTCCTGAACATTTCTTAAGCCAATAGCGTTTCCCAAATCGATTAAGCCGTCGAAATGCTGCAGTCCAGTTATTACGCTTAGGAAAGCTATGGTCATGGCTGCGGGAATCAGGGTTCCCAAAAGCCCAACTGGTAAAGCTACAAGGTTGTTAACTAAACCCAAAAGAAACGCAACGATGATGCTTGAGCCGACAAAGTAAGCTGCACCGAGCAAACCGATGAAGCCTCCGATTAGTGGAAAAAGCCACATGTTCTCTGCCGTTGTGAAAATGAAGTCTTCTTTTCCTCCGACTGGAATAATGGTGAGGAAAGACAGCAAATCCCTAAAAGTTTTTATAGTTTTCACAGGCGACATATACTTACAACCTTACCAGATAGAGAATATAGGTTTTGTCGTGACTTGGATGGCTGATTTGAAAGGGAAAAAAGTGTTAGTTACTGGTGGAGCAGGATTCATAGGCTATCACCTGTGCAGCAAACTGTCACAATTAACCGATAACTTAACGATTTATGATAATTTGTCAAGCGGCATGATGAAAAACGTCAAAGATGTCCCAAAAGCCAAATTCGTCAAAGGCGACATCTTAGACCTCAACACGTTGTGTAGTCAAGAGAAGGCTGATTTGATTTATCATTTAGCAGCGCAAGTTGTTGTTGGGTACTCGATGGAGAATCCGCTTGTTGATTTTGAAACAAACGCCAAAGGCACCCTCCATGTTCTAGAAAAAGCACGCAAAGACGATGCTAAAGTAGTATTTGCTTCCAGCGCAGCAGTATATGGTAATCCCAACGGTCTTTCCAACTCCTGAAGCATATGGTTTTCACCCATTCTCATGCTATGGTTTATCCAAAGTAGTCGGTGAAGAATACTGCCAAATGTACCGTGAACAATACGGCTTAGACATAGTCATCACAAGGTTCGCTAACGTTTATGGACTGCGCTGCCACGGAGTCATCCATGATTTCCTAGACAAGATAGCTAAAGATCCAAACAAACTAGTAATCATCGGTACAGGTCAGCAATGCCGCGACTTTGTCCACGTTTCCGACGTCGTGGAAGCCTTAACTATGGTTGGTTCAAAAGACTCGGCTAACGGCGAAGTCTACAACTTAGGCCTCGGCAAAACCGTATCCATACTTGAATTAGCCAAAATGATGCTAACTATCCTTAACCTTCAAAACAAAACCGTCGTTACAACCACGGGTGTTTCCTGGCAGGGTGACGTAACCAAGATCTGGTTTGACATCTCCAAGGCCAAAAAAGAACTCAAATGGACTCCAAAAGTAACCTTGGAAGACAGCATAAAGGAAGTCATCGCTGACAGGAAAATCAGCATATGAGCCATCCAGCGCCAGCCAGAGGCTTAATCGCGCTACTGCGGCTTCCTTACTGGCTAATGACTGGCGGCTTAGCACTGTTAACAGCATTTGCCATCCTAAAAGACCCATTAAGCATGAACATACAAACTGCTCTTTTGATTTTCTTCTCCATGGCATTCATTACATCAGCTGGATTTGCCATAAACGATTATTTTGACCGTGAAAGTGACGCTATCATAAAACCCAAACGACCCATCCCCTCAGGCGCACTCTCACTCAAACAAGTAATGGTGGTTTCAGGCAGTTCTCTTCACAGTTGGCTTGATTATGGCTTTCTTCATTAACTGGTTAAGCTTCGCAATAATCGCGGCTGATTCATTGTTGCTTTTGCTTTACTCATATCTAGTAAAGCGTAAGTCTGGTTTTGCCGCCAACGTTTTGGTAGGAATCCTAACAGGTACCGCATTCATGTATGGACAAGCAACTATAACGGGGACAGTAAACTTGATCTCTTTAAGTCTTTATCCCATTGCGTTTGGTACCATAGGCGGCAATGTCCTCCGAGACATTCTAAGCTTAGATGGCGACTCCAAAGTCGGTTACCCCACGTTACCACAGAAAATCGGTAGCGTCAGCGCAGCCAAAGTTGGCGCAGTATTCTTCCTGCTGACTGGTCTTTTGGCTCCTCTTCCTGCGCTTCCCTTTTTTACAGGTCACTTTACGGTGTATTATTTGCCGCTGATTCTGCTGTGGAGCGTACTTTTAATTTACTCCTCTATACGTTTGTTCGTGTCAACTTCAACCATAGCGGATATACGCAAGTATGAACGCTTGGTAACGATGTCAATGATGCTGCTGCCGCTTGCACTCATCGTTGAGGCTATCCTTGGATGGTTACTATGAGCGAAACCAAAAGCATCTGTCCCGAATGCCAAAAGAAAATAGACGCCCAACTACGGGAAGCCAACGGCAAAATCCAAATCACAAAACAATGCCTCGAACACGGTGATTTCAAAGCTACTCACTGGCAGAGCACACCAATTTATAACCACATGCAGAAATACGACCAGTTCCAGTATCTCGGCGACCTCAACGCGCCCAAAAACCCCGACGGTTGCCCATACAAATGTGAAACCTGCGACAAACACGCTTCAGGCACAGTCATCGGCGTAATTGACGTAACTAAACGCTGCAACTTCCGGTGTGCAGTTTGCTTCTCCACTTTTCCAGATCAAGAAGCAGATTATGAACCCACCAAAGAAGCCCTCATAAACATGCTCGAGTTCGCAGCTAAAGCTAACCCTAAACCCCCAGCAATTCTGTTCTCAGGCGGAGAACCCCTTGAGCGGGAAGATATGCCTGAAATCATAGCTGCTGCACACAGACTTAAGTTTATGACTATTCTGGCAACCAATGGAACCCATTTGGTTGACACTCCTGGGATTGGCTAAGAAGCTTAAAGATAACGGCTTAAACATTGTTTATTTATCGTTTGATAGCTTTCATGAAGACTTCAATAGGAAGATTAGGGGTCGAGAGCTTCTAGACATGAAGCTTAAGGCTATTGATGTTTGCCGTACACACGACATGGAAATCATCCTCGTAAACACCCTCATGAAAAGCCTAAACGACAAAGAAGTCGGCGACATGATCCGCTTCGCCGCCAAAAACACCGACATCGTCAGAGGCTTAATCTTCCAACCCATCGCTTTTACGGGCAGAGCCACGGAGAATCCATTCCGCGAAAACTTCCGAGAATGGAGCTTTGCCGAAGACGTCGAAAAACAAACCAACGGTGAAATAAAAACCACTGACCTATATCCGATGTCGGTTATGACTTCGCCCATCAAAATTATGCGCAAATTCATGCAGAAACCTTGGCCGCTGTTCTCCTGCAGCCCACAATGCGGCATAGTCAACTGGGTTTATGTGTCAAAAAGCGGAAAAATGTTCCCCATTAACCGCTTCGTAAACTTCGACAGGTTCTTCAACAGCATTCGCAAAACGGCTGAGTCAGCGGAGTCCAAAGGAAAACTGTCTTTGCTTTCGTCACTTTTCATGGCTTCGATGCTTTCGATGGATATGTTCTTAGTTACAAAAGAAGTTGGCATGCCAACACTTATGAAGTCAATCATGCGAATGCATCTTTCGCCGTCTTACCAGTCGCTGGGCAAAATCCGAAGAAGAATCTTCCTCTTGGGCTGCATGGCATTTATGGACTCCTACAACTTCGACGTAAATCGTGTGCGTCGATGCGTCGTGCATTACATTACGCCGGATTTGAAGATTATTCCGTTCTGCGCTTACAACAACGTCCACCGGGTTGCTATAGAAAAAGAATATGCGGCTAGACACAAGAAAGCTCTGATTGCCGAAAGCACATTGACAAAAACCTAAGAGCCGTCAAACGAGTCTTCTAAAACTAACTTGTTCGGACTGATTCTGTTTTCTTATCTATAGCCCCTTCTTTGAAGGCAAAAACATGCTGGTTTAGTTTATTACTTGGATTTTTAGGACGCAATAGTCCTGGGTAAAGGTGAGTGAGCCGTCTTTGCCCTGTTGCCAGAGCTCAAAAACAACCGAGTACTCCCCCAAAACGTTCTGGGTGATGGTCACTGTTTTCTCCACTGGTTTCCCATCGTTCTTTATGCTACCCATATCTATGGTTTGGTTCGGCTGGGCATCAACTGGAAATGTGGTGAGGGTCTGTGCAATTTTTACCTTCACTTGGTAGCTGGCGGTGTCTCTCATGTGGTTTTCTACGTCAACGTAGACGCTAAAAGTGCTATTCTGGTTGGCGACCAACACTTCAGGGTAATCAACCGCTTTTTTGTTTGCGTCAAGCAAGTAAACTGTGTTGTAGCCTACAGGTTTTGCTGTAAGCGTACTATACGTGAAGAAGCCTGCAATCACAGCAATAACAATTATTAATGCAAGAAAAATGGCGACTGCAAAGCCTTTTTCCTCATTTAAGCCGATTCTGTTTCCAATTCTCTTGGCACTTTCTAAACGTATCCGCATCTAGAAATCCTCTAAATATAGTGCTAAATATCTCAATTCCAGACTTAAATCTTCTTAGTTTAGGACGACCATATTTTCGAGCTTTGTAGGTAGTAGGAACTTCAATCATGCTGAAGCCTTCCTTGGCGAATTGAATAAGCATCTCTGTTGCATAAGCCATGTCGTATGCTTTGAGTTCCACGTTGTTGATGGCTTCGTGGGAAATCGCTCGGAAGCCTGATTGGGTGTCGCTTAGGAATTGGCTGAAGAAGAAATCGTAGAAGGTTGTGATGACTTTGTTGCCGATAAAATTCATGAGTCCCATGGCTTTGTTGGGGTCATACATGCGGGTGGCTAAAACCATGTCAGCGTCTTTCTCAACCATCTTACTTATCATGCGGTGAATGTGGCGTACCTCATAGGTTCCGTCGCCGTCAACCATGACTATTATGTTGCCTTTAGCATTCTTCATGCCCGTCATAAGCGCTAAGCCATAACCACGTCTGGGTTCAACGATGAGTCGGCAGTAGCCTAAGCTTTGAACTATTTCTTTGGTGCCATCTGTAGAGTTCCCGTCAACTACGATGATTTCCTTAGGATAAGACAAATCATTGTGGATCGTGGAGACCGCTTCCAGAATGTTACCTGCTTCGTTGAGTGTTGGAATTACCACTGAAACCATTTCAACTTTCGATGTCATCGGCACTCTTCCATTTTCAAGGGGCTAATATGTTTCCGTCACATGGTTAAATAAGCTCTTCGTATATTTCGACAAGTCTTTCAACGTTTGCATCCCAGCTGAATCGTTTCTCAACCATAGCTCTTAGTTCCACTCTGCGTGAGGAGAAATCAACCGTTGCAAAATCCAAAACTGCCTTCGCAAGCAACTCAGGCTGGTTAGGCGCAACCAGTTTCCCATAATCTTTCATTAGGATTTCTCTTATTCCACCGACATCTGTGGCGATAACTGGAAGTCCACACGCCATGGCTTCAAGAGCTACCAGCGGCAATCCTTCACCAGACTTAGAGGGTAATACAAACAAATCCGCTACATTATAGTACAACGGCAAATCCTCATCGCTGACAAAACCTGCAAGCCTAAAGTTAGCTTCAATCCCCAACTGTGCAACCTGCAACTTGACACTTTCCATATCTGGACCCTTCCCAACAACCAAAAACACGATTCTCGGGTTTTTTTTGACAGCTATGTTCGCCGCGTCTATTAGTGTGTCGACCCCGTTTTTGTAAACCAGTCGCCTCACCGTTAGGACCACGATAGAGTTCTGGGGAATCCCGAGTTTCTTGCGCATTTCTTCGCGTTTTCCTGTGATTGGTCGAAACCTTGCTAAGTCAACGCCGTTGTAGATGACTTTAACTTTACTTGGTTTTGCGCCTAACCTTAGCACATAGTCTTTGGTGGCGTTGCTTATCGCAATGATTTTGTCAGCGCTGTTAAGGTTTTGTTTTCCTACGGTTAAATCGTTTAGGCGTTCGACATGGTCGAAGACGTTGTTGTAGTCAATGAAAGTGTTGTGTTGGGTGAGTACGAAGGGTTTGTTGCATAGTTTGGATAGTTTAGCTGCCGTAAGCGAGGTTAAGTATGGATGTCCGTGGGCGTGGACTATTTTGCTTGATTTTACCGCTTTCAAAAAAGTGGGAAAACTAGACACAGTCGGAATCGAATAGGGGATCCCGAGTCGGAACCCTGTGTTGAGTGATTCATAGCATTCGACAGGCACACCGTCGACTATGTAGCGTTTAGGTGTGTCTATCCTGTTGGTCACAATCAGGGGCGAAAAATTTCTCTTCAGCAGCCGCTTGCTCTGTTCATTAACCACCTTCTCGATCCCACCAACATGTGGCAAGAAAGTGTGTGTAACAATGCAGAGCTGTATCTTAGCCATGGAAGCCCAACGGGTAACTCCTCAATCGGCAAACTATTATAATCTTATGGTAAACACGGAAAAGACCGAGAATTGACCATGATTGAACGGTTTTAAGGTTTTGCTTCCGCAGTTTTTAGAGCATTGGTGTAGACGTTCGAGGATGCCCCAGCGACCAAAGCGCCAATCGCGTCATTAGTTAGAGGTGGCAACTGTTTTAAGATGCCTGGTTTTGCTTGGTCAAAGCGAACAAACTCAAACATGGCTCTGGATCCGCCGATGTAGGTGGCGATAGCTATTCCGATGAGTTCATCTGCAACTAACCCCGGTCTACCCAGAAACCGTTCCTTGGTCAACCCTGGGATCCGTCCGTTCTCTGCTTCTTCTTGGGCGTGAAAAGCAGCAACAATTAACGTGGAGATGTTTACGTCTTTTAGAATGTCAAGAAACTCTTCTTCTAGCAGCTTTGTGGCTTTCTCAGGGTGTGTCTATTCCAGGATGCGGTACATACATTTCCAGTGCGCTGTCGATTAGGCTTTGAAGTGTGATGCCTCTCTCTTCAAGGTAGGTCAGCAGGGGCGGGGTTTGTTTTGTCATGCAGTTCAACCTTAATTTTTAGTCGCGGTGACTGTTTTAAGTGTTGTGAAGGGCAATTACCGATATACTTATATGAAAAGGTTGGATAAACCAACCAAACAGCAGGAGTGGAAAATTTGTTAAACATAAAGGAAATCTTGCTTTCATCGTTCAAAGTTTTATTAAATGGCAAGTCAGCTGAATGTTTGACAAGTAAAACCTTATTTTCCTGTTTAACTGTTTCCAGCCAAATAGGAGGAAAAAACTAAAAATGAAAGTTGTTGCTTCATGGAGCGGCGGCAAAGACAGCGCCTATGCATACCTCTTGGCTACCCAACAAGGTCACCAAGTAATTAACCTATTTACTATGATGATGAGCGAAACCAAATCAAACTTCCACATGATACCCTCAGGCATCCTTGACGCACAGGCAGAAGCCATCGGGGTACCCCTGATAAAGAAAACCACGTCGGCAGCGACATATGAGAAGGACTTTAAGGCATTGTTACTTGAATGCAAGGCAAAAGGCGCACAGGGCTTAGTTACAGGCGACATCTACGAAGTTGCAGGGCATGAGGAAGGCTGGCTGGGACGAATATGCAAAGAAGTCGGTTTAACGCCCGTAAAGCCGCTTTGGATGGGCGATACCAAGAAGATTTATCTTGATTACCTCAAGACAGGTTTCAAAGCAACCGTTGTACGCACCAAACTCGACCTACTCGGCGTTGAATGGCTCGGCAGAGTGCTGGATCGAAAATTCTACGACGACATCCTAAAACTTGGCAACGTAGACGCATGCGGAGAAGGCGGCGAATACCACACTGTCATAACAGATGGCCCCATGTTCAAGAACAAGATTGAAATCCAAGAAACACAGAAACATAAGCTTGAAGGCGGCTTTGGATACTTAGAAATCAAGAAGTTCAAAGTTATGCCCAAGTAAAGGGAAACAAAGATGGATGTCCTGATTGCGAATAACGAGTTAAAAGCAAAAGCATTCCTAGACGAAATAGAAGCCAAAAAACCCCTATTCATATGCACCATAGCAACAACTGAAACAGGGAAAATCCCAGGGTTGTCGGCGGCTGGAGCAAACCCAGACTTTACCGACTTCACGCCACCTGCTGATGCGGAGTTGCTGCTTTTGGGCAAGTGTAAATCCATCCAGGGTGTCCCCATTACTCCCGACGGCATTCCGACACCTGGCTTGATAACCACTTCAGCACTACATTTAGCCGACATTCCAGTGTTGGTTGTCAATGGCGGCGTGAAGGTTAAGCCCCAGATTCCTTACGTTGACTTGGGTGGCAGCTCCGGACGCGACATTCGCACTGGCAACTCTGTCGACAATGTCGAGGAAGTTATCGAACGTGCAAAGGTTTTAGGTGAACAACTGGCGAAAGTGTCGGATTATCTTGTTATCGGGGAGAGCATTCCTGGCGGGACCACGACAGCGCTTGGTGTTCTGTCGGCTTTAGGTATCAACGCTCAGGGCAAAGTCAGCAGCACTCTGCCAGAGAACCCTCATAGTTTAAAGGCAGAAGTGGTTGCGGCTGGGTTGAAGGCGGCAGGAGAAAAATTCGGCAGCCTAAAAGGCAACCCCATCAAAGCTGTTTCCTGCGTGGGTGACCCCATGATGGCAGCTATGGCGGGTTTAGTTATCGGTGGAGCAAGGCAGGGTCCAGTTCTGATGGCTGGCGGAACCCAGATGACTGCGGTTTTAGCCGTGATTAACGCCCTGAACCCTGATTCGCTCTGCAACGTTGCCGTGGGCACCACTAGGTGGGTTGCAAAGGACGTAAAGTCTGACATTTGCGGCATCGTTAAACAATTCTGCCAAGTGCCAGTGATAGCAGCTGACTTAGATTTTGGTCCTTCAAAGTATCCTGGCTTGCGTATCTATGAAACTGGTCTTGTCAAAGAAGGCGTTGGTGCAGGCGGCGCTTCGATCGCTGCGATGGCTAAGACGGGCGGCGCAGTTACCAAGGATATACTTCTTAAGGAAATAGAGCGTAACTATGCTTCACTGATGAACATAAAGTGAAGCGCGCTTGGTCGTTAAACAGCTAAAAAACCTCCTATCTTTCTTAACCGTTTTCCCAGTCCCTATGGACAAGGACTTGCTTACTGATTGTGCCCGCAACATGTGGGCTTTCCCTCTCATCGGTGCCTTCCTTGGTTTGTTGGCAGGGTTGTTTGGTTGGGTGGCGTACCATTTTCTGCCCGACATCGTGGCAGGAGCTTTGGTTCTGGCTGTACTGTTGTGGATGACTGGTCTGCATCACATGGATGGGTTGCTGGATTTCGGCGACGGAGTCATGGCACACGGCACATTTGAACGTAAAATTGAGGTAATGCATGACCGGTTCACGGGTGCAGGAGCTATCGGCTTGGTCTTGATGACCTATTTAGTTACAGCTTTGGCCTTTGGTGAACTCGGAAGGAATGTGTCTTTCGGGAATTTTGCTGTTCCTTTGGTTGTTCCTGCCTTAATCGTGATCGAGTTGTGCGCGAAGTTGTCGATGGTTGTGGCTGCGTGGGCGGGCAAATCGGTGCATCAAGGCATGAATTCGCCTTTTCTGGAAGCCATGCATGGGTCAAAAGGCATCCTCCGATTGATTGCAGCGTTAGTGATTTCTTTTGTAATTGCCATACCGCTACTCGGTTGGGCAGGTATCTTTGTCCTGGTTGCAGGTTTAATCACAGGTTTAGTCATGGTTGCAGTTGCCCACAAGCACTTCAACGGCGTCACGGGCGACGTTTTCGGCGCTACCAACGAGTTGACACGGCTGGTTTGCGTGGTTGTTTTGTTGGCGGTGATTTGATGGTAGTTGCGCTTGTTATGGCTGGCGGCAGAGGTACCCGCATGAAGCTGACGCAGGAGAAACCGCTAGTAGAAGTCTGCGGCAAACCCGTCATCCAGTATGTACTCTCAGCGCTCAGAGACGCCAAGAAAATCAGCCGCATAATCGTTGCTACAACCAGCTGCACTCCCAATACTACAAGGCTAATGCGTCAACTCGGCGTTGAAGTCATCGAAACCCCTGGCAAAGACTACGTTTCCGACATGGGATATGCTGTCCAAACCCTCAAACTCGGCGTCTTCTTAGCTATTGCAGCTGACCTTCCTTTGGTGAAGGGCGAAATGATAGATGCCGTAGTGGAACGGTATGAGCGCTGTGGCAAACCCGCTTTAACGGTGGCTGTTCCGGTGGAAACAAAGACAAAGCTAGGCATGTGCATCGAGTACTCCTTCAAACTCGACGATATAGACGTAGTTCCAGTGGGCATAAACGTCATCGACGGCAGCAAACGATACGGCGACGAATGGCTCGACCAAGACATCTACCTACTAAACCACCAAGAACTCGCAGTAAACATCAACACCGTGCCAGAGTTGCAACTGGCAGAACGATTGCTGTCTAAGAAACCTTAGAAAAGGATTTGGATTAGTTTCTATCAGCTCTCTTTTTGGTTGTTATTGGTTTGTTTTGTGTACACGGGTGTTTTTTCTGGTTTTTTGGGGTTTGTCTGGTTGTAGTAGTGGTTGTGGAACCGTTTTTCCAACATGGTTGTAGCGCCAAAACCAACCGGTTGTGGCACCGCGAAACATAGGTTAGCAATGTCCCAGAAATCGTTTATTCGGTTAACTTCAATCCTGCGCAACTAAAATAAGTAACCAACAACTCAAGAAAGAGTGTATGACGCCTCCTAAGAAAGGGTTCAAAACAACAGACGAGTACATCGCCTCTTTTCCACAAAACGTACAAACTGCTCTACAGCAGGTAAGGCAAACCATCAAAGACGCTGCGCCAAAAGCCCAAGAAGTCATCAGCTACAGCATGCCTGCCTTCAAGCAAAAGGGCATATTGGTTTGGTTTGCAGCGTTCAAAAACCACATAGGGTTCTTCCCCAAAGTATCAGCCGTGGAAGCCTTCAAAGAACAACTAGCTGGCTACCAAACAAGCAAGGGCACCATCAGATTTCCTCTGGACAAGCCAATTCCAATTGGGATTATCAGGAAATCGTGAAGTTCCGAGTTAAAGAAGACCAAAGGGAAAAGTGACTTTACAGTTACTTTTTCGATTGCTTTTCAGCTGTGACCTCTTTTAGTGTTGCTTGCATTTTTCTTGCGTCCACGTCAAGGATTGGAGTTTCGCATATCATCGTTGGATGTAAGCCAAAATCGACAATTACCTCAGCTAGCATGCGAAACTCTGGTCCGTACTTTTCTTCGTCGAGGGTGTGGTGGCGTTTTTCGCCTTGGCTTGAAAACTCGATTTTTGAGAAGTGGCAGTGCATGCTTCGTAGCGTTTGGGTGCCGAGTTTTTCCTCGACTTTATCGGCAATCGCTCGGAAGTCTTCGACTCTATTTAGGGTACCTTGGTGCAGGGCGTGGAGGTGTCCCCAGTCGATGACAAGTTGGGTGCCTTCGACCTCTTGATTAATTGTGAGGATTTCCTCCAATGTGCCGACCTGGAATTTTCTTCCCATGGTTTCGGGTCCAAGCTTAACTTTTAAGCCTAGGCTTTTGATTTCTGCGCTGACTTCTTTTAGGGCGGTGAGGCAGGTTTTAAAGGCGTAGTCTTTTTCGAGTTTGCCGTAGAAGCCCGTGTGGAATACCACGACGTAAGCGCCCATCCAGTCGGCGGCGGTTGCGCAGGCGATTAGGCGTTGTTTGCTGGCTTCTACAACCTCTTTTTTGCCTGACAGGTTTACAAAGTAGGAGCCATGCATGCTTAGCTTGACATCATTTTTGCTGGCTTCTTCGCCGAGTTTTTGGGCATCTTGCATTTTTATCTGCGGCTTGGCTCCCCAGCGTGAGGCTTGGTACTCAAAAGCGTCAAGCCCCTCTTCATGCAGAAGCTTTGGAACATCCGACGTGGTTGCACCCATTAACCGAAACATTGGCGGAACGCCAGCTGGACCAAAACGTGTACGCTCAGTCATAAAATCTGTTTACTCCTTTAGTTTGGTGCATCATTTTTCCCAAAATTAAGTAATTATTCGTATCTTGTTCTTTGAAACGATCAGTAACTTGCTTTTTACTTCTTTTAGATTTATTTTCTGCTGTGCCAAATCAAGAATCTGTATTATGTTTGCAGAAGTGGCTGGTTTAGCTTTTATAATTATAATCGTAAGTTGATCTTTAGCAAGTGTGCGATAAATTTGCGAAAAATGATTATCCAACGTGATGATTGTTAGACCATTTTTTGCGGCGAAATCCCCTATTACGTGGTCTTTGGCACCTTTAAGATGTGCTTGGTTAACATTCGTTATTTCAAAGCCTTTTTTAGCAAGCCACTCCCTAACTCTGCTTGGAACGTTCTCATCAACAATTAAGCGCGGCAAGTCTGCCAGCCTTTTTAAAGAATGATTGTTTCTTCATTTTCTAAGCATTTTGAGGCGTAAAGAAGCGCTGCTTTTATGTCCTCTCCGCAAAGAGTGGGATATTCCATAAGGACTTCTTTTTCTGTCAAGCCGTTGCCAAGAAGTTCGATGATGAGATATACGGGGATGCGTGTTCCTCTAATGACTGGTTTACCGCCCAAAATTTCTCGGTCTATTATTATCCTGTCCACATACCCTTCCATACTCACTCACCGTTACTGTGTGATGTAGTATTCATAAATATATTACAATTTCTACCAATAACGTTCCTTATCTTCCACATCAGATGCGAGAGGTTACTTCTCAGAAAAACTGAGCTATGGTTGGTATATGTACAAAGAAGTGGATGTAGATGGCTACAACTATAATTCCGACAGTAATTCCTATCAGCGCGAAGTCGCCCCGATGCAGCTTCAACGCATAAAGATTAGTGCGTTTCTTTGTTGCTCCCCATGCGCGTGACTCCATCGCCTCGGCCAACTCAAGACTTCTGCGGATGGCACTAACTATCAATGGAATAAGCACAGGTACATAATTCCTGATGCGTTTAAGCAAGCCGCCCTTCTCCAACTCCAAGCCTCTGGCTTTCTGTGCATCCATAATGGTTTGAGCTTCTTCTGCCAAAACTGGGACGAAGCGAACTGCTGTGGTAAACGCGAAGGCAAACTCGTAGGGGACGCGTGACTCCTCCAATGCCAAACCTAGGTGGTCAGGTGAAGTGGTCAGGAAGAAGACTGAGAATGACTCAACTAGTACAACAAAGCGCAGGGTCATTGCACCTGCATTCTCCACATTTAGGGCTGTTAAGTGGTAGCCTGATGTGAAATAGGTCGTTGCAACGTTAACGACAAAGATGAATGTAGCCAGAAAAGCCGCTCCCCGAAGAGAACGCAGCCACTGTTTTTGTACACGTGCCAGCAAAACAAATGGAATTTGCATTAAGAACAGAATCAGAAGGGGGATAATCTGGTAGAAAAGAATTGCAACGATGAATATGCCGATGACGTATGCGAATTTGATTCTTGGGTCTAGGTTATGGATTGGAGAGTAGACTTTGCGGAATCTTAACCCGTCAAAAATGCTCATGTCAGTGAGTCTCTCTCCTTGGCTTTTAGGATGATTTGTTTGGCTTCGTAAATATCAATTATGTCCTTGGGAAAACCCAGTGGTGCAAGCTTGTTGAAAACCTGAGCTATTTGCGGCAAAACAATAGACGATAGTTCAAGCAGTGCAGGGTCGGTAAGAATCTCTTTTCCTTCACCGTCGGCAACAATTTTGCCATCCTTCATCAAAACTACTCGAGGGTTACATTCAGCCACAAACTCCACATCGTGCGTAACCGTGACTACTGTTTTCTTCTGGGTCTGCATCTGCATGATGAATTGGCGCAGTATCTCTTTCTGCTCATGGTCCTGCCCAATCGTCGGTTCATCCAAAACCAGGGTTTTGGGGTCCCAAGCGAGAACCGACGCCAACGCCACCCGTTTTCGTTCCCCGCCACTAAGCAGAAAAGGTGAGGTTTTGCGGTACTGAGATAACGACAGAAGGTTAAGTGCCCATGTGACTCGTTGCTCGATGATTTCTGGGGTGAAACCGAAGTTTTTGAGTGCAAAAGCGATTTCGTCCTCGACTGTTTCGCTGAAGAGTTGATGGTCGGGGTTCTGGAAGACAAAGCCGACGTTTCGTGCTAGGGCTGCAACGCTGGACTTGGTTGTTTCGACTCCGTCTACAAGAACGACGCCTTTGGAGGGTTTTAGGAGTCCGTTGAAGTGTTTGACTAAGGTTGATTTTCCTGCGCCGTTTTGCCCCATGATGGCGACGAATTCGCCGTCGTTTATGGTTAATGAGACGCCTTTTAGGGCTTCAACCTTGTTCACGTATGAATAGCGAATGTCCTTTGCCTCAATCATTGTGCCCAGCGCCTCCAGCAGTTGGTCAGCAAGCTCCTCAGAAGACAGCGGGGTTTTGTCGCCTAGGTTTAGGCCTTCTTTTTTAAGCATCTGATAGAGCAACGTTGCCTTTGGGATGCCAACGCCGATTAGGCGTGTTTCTTCTTGCTTAGAATCTGTCTTGGGTCGCCTTCAAAGCGAACCATGCCTTGATCCATAACGATGAGGTGATTAGTATACTTGGCTGTTAAATCCAGCCGGTGCTCGACAAGGATGACGGTGATGCCCTGTTCCTTGTTTAGCTTGTAGATTACTTCAAAAATTTTCTCGGCACTTAACGGGTCAAGAAAAGATGTTGGTTCATCTAACACGATGATTTCTGGCTCCATCGCCAAAACAGACGCAATTGCCACACGTTGCTGTTGTCCACCTGAGATTTCGTGCGGTGAGCGTTCGCGTATATCGTAGATTCCTGTTTGGTTTAGTGCCCAATCGACTTTTCTGCGCATTTCCTCTCGGGGCACTCCAACGTTTTCCAAGCCGAATGCAACGTCTTTTTCGATGGATAAGGCGAAAAGCTGGTTTTCTGGATTCTGAAAAACTAAGCCCACATGTTTTGCCATCTCGTAGGTGTGGTGTTTGAGGGTGTCGATTCCAGCGACGGTGACTTCACCTTTTAGTTCGCCTTGATAGAAATGTGGTACCAAACCGTTGAAGCATCGGCACAGAGTTGTTTTTCCGCAGCCGCTTGGACCTGTAATTAAAACAAATTCTCCCTTCTCCATCTTTATAGAAACATCCTCAATTGACGGTTTTGTTGCGCCAGGATAGGTGTACGTGAGGTTTTTTATTTCAATTATTGCCATTTTTCTGTGCCTGCTTACCTTAAGCGTGACAGTTTGCTCATTTAAGCGTAGCTACGCATTTTTGGCTATTTTCTCTTTCAAAAGCATAAGGCACTGCTTGAGCGCGTCTTGGATTTCACCCTTCCCGCTAACGCCAGAAGCCATCGCGTGACCTCCACCGACTCCCTCCAGCTACTCTCCTAGAGGCATCGCTATGTCTACTCCCAGATGAACTCCTGTTTTCTCGTTGAATTGTCGCGTGCACCGGAGGCTGACTTCAACTTTTCCTTTTTCTTGCCTGCAACTGCTGACATGTGTGCGCCCAAATCGACAAGGGCTTTGGCGGCAGACGCCTGGTACGCACTGACGTGGGAAAGGGCAATTATCCAGCCTTCAACTTTTACGACTTTTGCCCTTTTGCAAGCCTTCAACTTCGCCATTCGTTCGGACGGGTCGATTGGTAGGGCAAAGAGTGCCAATGTTCTCTGTGCATCTATTCCCTTAACGACAAGTTTAGCAAGAATCTCAAAAGTCGGCGAGTTAGCCAGAGCAAAATGCCTTGTGTCAAATGCTATGCCAACAAACAGTGCTTTTGCCTCGTTGAGGTTAGGCTCGACTTCTGCTTGGCTGAAAAGCCTGTAGATTAGTTCACAGTTGGCTGCTGCTTTCTCATCTACCATGCAGACTTTGCAGGTTTGCAAGGTTTCTGGGCTTGGCGCATGATGGTCGATGATAATTTTAGGCGAAGGTGACTTTCTTATTATGTCTGCAACTTCATCGAGTTGGTCGACAGTGTTCATGTCCAGGAGCACTATGGCTTCGGCTGATTCAATGTTGGGTTTAAGGTTAACAGTTATTGGTAAATGTTCGAACAGGAGTTTGGCGGGTTTGTTGACGCCCTGTGGACAGCCAATCTCAACGACAGTGTCGGGCAAAAACCGTTTAAGCAAACCCTGCAAAGCGTAAGCTGAACAAATCGCATCCGCATCTGCGCTGCGATGGCATAGCAACAAAACAAACGAGGCTTGCTTTTCCTGCTAAAATCTGGATTAGTTCTTTGAAGCTCATTTTATTTTTCTCAAAAAGTTTTCAGCAGCCTTCTGCCCCTCACTTGCTGCTTCCTTGACTAGGGCTTGTGCGTCGACGTTTTTTGTTTGGGGCGACAGGGCAAGGTTGATTTCAACTGTTACGCTTACCGGTTTTGTTCCTTCCGCTTCCACGCTGATATCTAAGCGGTCGACTTCTTTGCTGGACACCTTGGATAAAATATGTTTTCTGGCTGCGTCTTCTGCGGTTTGACATAAAAGTTCGATTTGCTCGGTGGTTAGCTCTGGAAATCCGAGCTCACCCATCAAGCATCAGTCCCCTTTTAGGATAGGGGTTGACCAGAGACTGGACTTAGGTCTTCTTGCAGTTTGGTCTGTGCTTCTTTGACTTGGCTTCGTATGCGTTCTTCTTGTCTTGCCATGACGGTGCTTCTTGTGTCCAGAAGCGACTTGCGCTCGTTAAGTTCCTCAGTTACCTTTGCTTTCTCTGCTTTAACCAGCAGTGAACCGATTGCTTTGTAGATGACTGCGTCGTCTGTTGTTTTCTGCAGCTCAGCTAGGGTTTGGTCGACTTCGGTTTTCTCCATTTCAACCTGCTGTTTCTGCGCCAAAATTGTCTGCAGAGTCTGCTGTAGCTGTTGGAGTCTGAGAAGCCTTTCTTGAACATTAGGCGGTAATTTTGATATTTCGTCACTCAAGTTTTATTCCTTCCGTACCAGAAAAGAGAAGCGCTCTTAATTAAGCATTTCCAACCTAAAACAGGATTGCTTTTTCGTTAGTATAGGAGAAAATCCCCTATACCAAATACCAACCGGCACGAAATCCAGCGCCAATTCAGGTTCCCTCGAACTTAACGACGATATCGGACCTTAATTATCTATTGTTTAGGAAACGAAGATAGTCACCTGCGAGTTCGTCCAAAAACACTAGTCTTTGGCGGAACTTATGTTTGTTTTAGGGGGTTGTTGAGTTCCAGTAGTAGATGTGTTGGTAGTTGGCGTGTTCGACTGGGAAGAGGGGGTCATCGTAGACTATATCGAGCCTGATGTCGTAGTACGTTAAAAGTCTAGCTGTGACGTATGCGGTCTGCTCTGTTCGATTGTCAGATGTCCAAAAACCCCAGATGGTGTCGTTGGGATTGCGTAAGCCCCACCCAAAGTTTTTAGGCAACACCAAAGCTGCAAGCGGGCTACTTAGGTCGACAGGTTTTTTGGTGGTTATGGTGTTCCAGAATTTTTCTAAGCGCTTCAAAGTGTTCGTCCGTTAAGGTGCCGTAGTCGCCGCTGACATTGTAGGGGTAGTTGAATACGGCGATGTATTTTGCTCCAGCCTGATACGACTGCAGCATTTGGCTGTAGATTTGGTCTCCGCCGTCAAGGTATGGAGGGTCATCGTATTTCCAAGTGATCATGGTGCCCCACTCTTTGTTCTGCAGCCTCGCCGCACCCCTAACCAGCGCTATCTGTTCAGCTACACTCACATTCCAACCTAACTCAGCAAACATTACGTTGTAGCCTCCCATGTAATCCCACCAGTACAAGCCATAATCCGACGTGAACGAGGTGATGCCTGAGGCTGTTAGGTTTTCGAATTCCAGGGTCTCCCATAATGACTTGCTTGTATGAAGAAGTCGGCTTCTAAATCGTAGTCGTCGGGTGTTGGTTTTGTTCCGTTTTCAACGTAATTAAGTAGTTTTTGGCGGATGTCCTCAGAGTGATTGAGCAGCGGGGAAGTCAACTTTGGTTAGGTTTTCGCCAACATACTCGTAGAATCGTCTCCAAGAAGCATCGAGTTGAATTCCGCCTGGTTCATCGTTGTAGTAGATGCCTAAGAATTTGTTTCCCCACATCTCCGTCCAACGCTGCTTCATTGGGTCAAGTGACGGTTGATTCCAGAACCAACCCCACGATGAAGAGTCACCCGCATCTTTGATTCCTAAGTTTATTATAACGCTCAAGTTTTGGGAAACGGCGTAGTCGCAGATTTCCTCTACTTTGGTTTGGTTTGCGCTTATGGGGTTTCTGCCAACATCCAAAATGAATAGGTTAGTGTAGCCTTTAACTTTGTCAATTAGGTCTTTGGCTTGTTGGGTGGTGTTTCCTCCAAAAGCAATGCCCACATACATGTTGGGGTCAACTTTAGTTTGTCTTGAGCTGTTGGAGTCTGACATATAGACTGCTAACATCGAAACCGCTAAAACCGCTATTAGGAAGGCTGGAATCAGAATTTTTCTATTTCTTCTGGAACTACTCATCCTCAAGCCTTGGGTATTGTTGAATTGTTCCTGCCTTAATGCTTTGCCCTAAAAGTCTCCCCAACATACTTTCACAGCAATCTGCAGAATTAGCTCTTTTGCGTTAAAAATGGTGTGAAGTTTATTAAGCATCCAGAGCACTAAAGCACTTTGGAGCGAATTTGAGTGGAACGTGCCAAAGTCGTAAAGGAAGAACTCCAGCAGCAAGGTATCAATTTTTTAGCGGTGTATGTGGAAGCTAAAAACTCAATCATGATTATGCTTAGCGAAAAAGAAGACAAACTTGGCACAATGGCTATCGCTGTTCCTAAACCCAAGGATCTGTTGGGGTCGGTGACTTCGTCAGTGCTTTTAGGCGATAAAAACATGATTTCTGCGCGGATGTTTGCGGAGTATGTGGCGTCTAAGAAGGGCAAAATAGCCATGGTCTCCGTCTATTTGGAACATGTAAGCGAGATTCATGCGCAAGAATTCTTTATGCACCTAATAGAGAAGGTTCTAAAGTCGGAGACTAAAAAAGAACCTGAAGCGATCTAATAGTTCTTTGTGAGCTATATGATCCGTAAACTTAGCGACGCTGACTTCCAAACAATCCTTGCCATCGTCAACGACGCTGCAGTTGCATACAAGGGCAAAATTCCCACTGACCGCTGGAAAGAACCATACATGCCCCCGGAAGAGTTAAAAGAAGAAATCCAAAGCGGCGTCCAATTCTTCGGCTACACACAAAACAGCTCCTTAATCGCGGTTATGGGCATTCAACTAGTCAACGATGTCACCTTAATCAGGCACGCCTACACGCTGACAGGTCATCAGCGGAAGGGTTTAGGCGAGCAACTTCTTAACTATCTTTTAAGGTTGGCAAAAACTAAGAGGATTTTGGTTGGTACTTGGGAAGCTGCGCCTTGGGCGATAAAATTCTACCAGAAACATGGGTTTGAACTGCTTTCCCGAGAGGAAACAAATAAACTGTTAAAGAAGTACTGGAGTATTCCTGAGCGGCAAGTTGAAACCTCAGTGGTACTTGAGTTAAAAGGCAATCGCACATGAAAACACTCCTCCTGAAAGTTAACCCGGAAAACCCTGATCCCGAAAAAATCCAGTTGGCAGCATCGATAATTCAGAGGGGCGGTTTGGTTGCGTTTCCCACAGAGACAGTTTATGGTTTAGGCGCGGATGCACTAAACTCTGAGGCTGTGTTGACGCTTTTTGAGGCAAAGAAGCGTCCATTGGATAATCCGCCAATCGTGCATGTGGCAGATCCTGATGAGGTTTGCAGGTTAGTTGTTGAGGTGCCAAAAAAAGCCGAGTTGTTGATGGAGAAGTTTTGGCCTGGACCCTTAACGCTGATTTTCAAGCATTCAAACCTTGTGCCAAAGGTAACGGTTGCTGGTTTAGATACCGTTGCCGTCCGCATGCCCAAACACAAAGTAGCCCTTGAATTGATTCAACGAAGCCACCGTCCTATCGCGGCTCCAAGCGCAAACCTCGCAGGCAAACCCAGCCCAACCACCGCGCAGCACGTCTACGAAGACCTGAACGGAAGAATTGACGCCATCATCGATGGAGGAGCCACAAACATCGGTGTTGAATCAACCGTCGTTGACTTAAGCGTTGACCCACCAATGCTTCTTCGCCCGGGCGGTACACCGTTTGAAGCACTAAAGAAAGTTCTCGGCGACTTGAGGCTTCATCCCTTTGTCCAAGCGGAACAAGAGCTATCGCTTGAAAGAGATTCGTTCACCTGGTATGACACATAAGCATTATGCGCCAAAAGCCGAAGTTATCCTCGTTGAAGGAAAAGTGTCAGCAGTTGTTATTGAAGTGAATATATTGGCTGAATCTTACAAACTTAAAGGCGAAAAAGTAGGCATATTGGCTACCGATGAAACCGAAGCTGCCTACAAAGCAGATGTTGTTAAATCGCTTGGAAGCCGCTCTAATTTGTCAACAGTTGCCCAAAACCTCTTTCGCCTGCTCAGGGACGTTGATGCAGAAAACGTCGATGTTATAATTGCTGAAGGCGTCTCGTCTGAAGGGATTGGTTTAGCGGTTATGAATAGGCTTAGAAAAGCGTCAGGCTACCACATAATCAAAGCAGAATAGCAGGTTTATCGATGAATCAACGAGAGAACATTGTCCATGCCTATCGATGCTACGCAAACAACGTTGTCGGCGCCGCCGTAATAAACAAAAAGTCGGTCGTCAAAAACGACATTACCACAACTAAATACAACGTTAGGTACTTTGCCAAAGCGTTCATAGACTTCTTTGGGACCCAAAATATGTTCTTTTGAGCGGTAGAGCACCTGTTCAGGATGGTCTTTATCAAGCAAGACAACGCCTAAAGAATACATCCGCTCCACGCTTACTCCATGGTAAATTACAAGCCAGCCCTCATTGATTTTTATCGGTGTACCCGCCGCCCCAATTTTCCAGTTGTCCCAGCTATCCATTCTAGGCCTCATAACTGACTAATGTCACACCACCTAGTCAAGTCTTCAGAGTACGCTATGCAAAGGTCCGGTTCAATACGATGAAGCATAACATATCTGCCGTTTATTTTTTGAGGAAAAACAACGGCGTCTTTGTTGCGGATGCCTGGAAAAGGCAGCTTGCGGGTTTGCCAATTCCACTGTCTGTTGATGAAATCTTCTTTAGTAATTGTTGTTAAAGCAATCTGGTATACTTGCAAGTGGCTGTACTTCTCTGAGTGCAGTGTAGGTCATTACAAGCTGTCCGTCTACTTCGGTTAATCTTGGGTCTTCGCACCCATCTTTTTCGCTGTCAGTTGCGGGTTCAAACACTGGATTTTCAAACCGTTCTTTTATAGTGTAACCGTCGAGTGATGTGGCGTAGCCGAGTCTTGAAATATTATCGTTGCCCATTGCCCTGTAGAGTAAGTGTACTTTACCATCGAGGTAAATTGCAGCTGCATTGAATACTTCTCTTGACTCCCACGTATGCTCTTCTATTGGACGCAAAATTGGATTATCGGAAAATCGTTCCATAAAAAATTCCTAAGTAGAACTCGGCAGCGGCGTTTTTACTCCATGAATTTCATCTAAGAAGGCACGTAATCGAGAAAAGTCCAACTAACTTTCCTGTATCGTCTACTACTGGCAAATGCCGAACGTGATGAGAGAGCATTAGGCTTTTTGCTTCATCGTAGGATGCATTCAAGCGAAATTGTAACGACGTGACTGCTCATTACCTTACTTACGGGTTGGTCAAGAGTAACTTTTTGTGCAAAAATCCGAATTGCATCGCGTTCAGTAAAAACTCCCACGCATTTTTGCTCGTCGTTAACAACAATTATTGATCCTACATGCCTCTCATTTAGAAGCATAACTGCGTCTTGTATTGGGGTATCTTCTTTTGCGGTGACTACTTTTTTGCACATGATGTCTCTCATTTTAAGCATTGGGTCACACATTTTTTTCACCTTCAAAAAATAATTCAAACAATTTTTTCACTGGCATCTATTTGTTTCTTGAACTCTCCATTTAACTCTGCCAATCTTAACCGAGCCAAAAGGTAAGAGATTGATGATTCCGCGCCTTGATTCATGTTCAATTCTTCAGCAGTTATACCATCAAAGCATCCTGTTGTTTCAGGATTGTAAACCATTGTTTTCGCACTATTTTTCCCTAAAAACCACCCAAATACAATGGTGGCAATTTCGGCGTAACGTTTCTCCTTCGTGACATCAAAAGCCTCAACTGCGGCTTCCACCATGGCTGCGGCTTCTAAAGGTTGTTGGTCATAGAGCGCTCGGTTTCCCCCGCGCTTGTACCAGCCTTCGTTACCTATCGGTACAAAAACGTCATCTACCATCTGGGTTTTAAGCAGAAAATCCATCGATTCTTTTGCCACATCCAAGTATTTTTGGTTACCAACCATTCTGTATGCGATAAAGAGTGCCTGGGGTAATCTAGCGTTGTCATAGGTGAGGTGAGGTTCAAACCAGTGCCATTTCTGGTTGACTTCACGCTGATAATTCTCAACCAGCTTATCTGCAAGTTTTCCGGCAGTTGCAATGTTAAATTGTTATCAGGGATCGCTTGAAAATACTGGTAAAGCCCCATTAGGGTATGGGCGTACAATCTAAGTGAAGTGGTTTTCCAAACCCATGGTAATCCTCTGGTCAAAAATGTCTTTTGCAACCATTCTCATATCTTTAGGTAAAGTTGAGTTGATTGTGCATCCGCAGCTCCAAAGCGTACGTCCAACGCAATCTCTGAACCGTCAACATCAAGAAAGCTTCGTTCATAGCCCAAGTAATTGTGGAAGTTGCCATCGGGTTTTTGCATATGGTTGAGAAACGATAGATAAGTGTTAGCTAACGATTTCATCTGCGGGTCTTTTTTTAGACTATAGTATCTTACGCAAGCAATCAAAGCGCGGGCGTTGTCGTCGGTTGTGTAGCCTTCGCTTCGTTTTGGAATGCAAAATTTGGCATGTTGAAAAAGGCCTGTGTCGTCGGTGAAAGACTTTAGGTAATCTATTTTTAAAGGGGGAAGCTGGATGGCCACTCCTCCTCTCCGATTGCTTGGTTAACTCATCAAAGAGTGCAAGGTATTTTTTAGCAACTAATGGCCAAGTAAACTTTCTGCTGTAACTGTAGGCTTTATGTTCCAAGCGATCTTCGAAGAGACTTATTTTCAATTATTTCAGTAACCTTCTCAGCTATGGAGGCTGAATCGTTGAAGTTGCAGAATACACCTCGGCCTTCACCTAAGGCTTCTTTTGCATGAAGATAAGGTGTAGAAACAACCGCTTTTCCCGCTGCCAAAGCATACGATAATGTGCCGCTGCTTACCTGGTTAGGCGAAGGATAGGGTGTAATGTACACGTCAGTTGCCTGAAGATAATTATATAGTTCAGGTTTGGAGAGGAAACGGTTGAGGAATTTTACGTGTCCATTGAAGCCCAAGGTTTTTAGCCATTCTTAGAAGTGTGTTTCGGTAGGCTTCTCCCTCTGTTCTTTTAACTTGAGGATGCGTTACTCCCAGCACATAGTAAACTATTCTGGGTTCTTTTTTGACTATCTCTGGCAGAGCTTGAATGACGTGTTCGATGCCTTTGCCCTTGCTTAGTAGCCCAAAAGTGGACAGTACAATCTTGTTTTTTAAGCCCAAATCAGGCTTCACTTTTGCGCTATCTACAGAGAGGTAAATCGGGGCAGCCATGCGGGAATCAGCTTTACCTTTTTCGCCGGAACACCATATTGTTTGACCAGTGAGCGTGTGGTTTCATTTAACACCACTATGGCTGCACTTTCTCAACAACTCTTGTGAAAACTTCCTTTGTTTTATTTTCAAAATTAGGCAGAACCGTGTGAAGTGTTGTTGCAACAGGCCTTTTTAGTTTATCTGAGAAAAGCGCAAATGTGTTCGCCTGATTCTCCGCCGAAAATGCCGAATTCATGCTGAATGTTTACTACGTTAACGGAGGAGTGGTTGAGGAAATCCGCCATCAACAAGTAGTCTTCAACGAAGTCTCGACCAATTTTATGCTCAGTTGCTTCGTAAGCTGGCTTGAAAAGTCGACGACCATCAATAGAAATTACATCTTTGATCCTTCAACTTGTTTAGTTGACCAATCGAGTTGACTAGGTCCGCAGTAAAGGTTGCTATGCCGCATTTTCTGGGTGGAAAAGTGCTTACATAGGCAACTTCTTTAGCGCTAGCTCAACGTAGAAGTGCCTAGAACATAGACTTAGCCAACAACAAATCACGTATATACAGATGTTCGGCAGTCTTTAAGCACATGTGATTGTACATGACAGTCACAAAGGTCGATTTTTAGCATACTTTTACATGAAGTTTATATGTTTACATTGAGAAGATGGGTTACTTTCGAAGGGAGAGGGGTTATGAAACGATTTGAACATAATCCCATATTAGAACCAATAAAAGACAATTCTTGGGAATCTCAAGCTGTGTTTAACGCCGCAGCGGTTTACAGTGACGGACTCGTCCACATTGTTTATCGTGCATATGGGCACAGACAATGTTTCAAGGCTTGGCTTAGCTACATCCAACGACGGCTTTACCATAAAAGAACGGTTTGACACACCAATTTTTAATCCAATTAACCATGCGGAAAGAGACGGATGCGAGGACCCACGCCTAACAGTTATCGGCGATGAATGCTTAATGGCTTACACAGCCTATCGAAACCACGATTTTCCAGTAATCTACCAAATTTCCTTAACAACAATTAACATGAAAGATTTCGTTAACCACGAATTGGAACTGGAAAGAACGTATTCTACCGTTTCCAGGCGTGCGCAATAAAGACGCAGTTATTCTTCCGGGCAAAGTAGACGGGAACTACGTCATGTTCCACCGAATCGAACCCAGCATATGTGTGGCCTACTCTGAGGACCTCAAAAAATGGCATGGCTTCAAATCCATAATGGAACCACGAGACAAGATGTGGGACAGCCTCAAAATCGGTGCAGCAGGAACACCCATCGACACTCAACGAAGGCTACCTATTCATCTACCACGGTGTAGACGAGGCTAAACATTATTCTCTTGGTGCAGCGCTCTTAGACAAGAGCAACCCAGAAAAAGTACTCTACCGAACAGACAAACCCATACTTACACCATGCGAACGCTACGAATGCGTCGGCGATGTGCCTAACGTGGTTTTCAGCTGCGGAAACGTGCAAATCGACGACCAAGTCATAGTTTACTATGGCGGAGCTGACAAAGTGCTGTGCGGCGCAAGCTACGAGTTAAACGAGTTGCTTCCCAGAAAATAACGTTAAATAATAAAACGTTAAACAGTCGGTTGCTTAATTATCCCTCTCTTTTCAAAAATGTTGAATTTATAAAGAATTTACTGTTGATGCAGTATCGTAATCACATATTCTTCTGCGTTTTAGCGGGGAACATCTGAAGAGAATGCAGAAGGGATTGCCCCAGCAACCTTCAACAAACTAAATGAGAAAAAGGTGAAACAAAAAGACAGCTTCTTTTTTTCCAAGTCTGTTTATGTTATCTTGGCTATTTTTAGCCGTTGCATCTTAGAAAAATTTATATCTGAATGATTTATTGTTCCGTCTAGAATCTATACTCAAAAAGGAATCTATTTGGTGAAAAATATGTCTCAAGGTGGAGGAAACATCCCAGTTCTAGTATTAAAAGAAGGCACCGGCAGATGCAACTGGCCGCGAAGCACAGAAAAACAACATTATGGCTGCAAAAATCGTGGCTGAAGCAGTAAAATCAACGCTCGGTCCATGCGGCATGGACAAGATGCTCGTTAGCAGCATGGGCGACGTTGCAATAACCAACGACGGCGCAACCATCATGAAAGAACTCGATGTTCAGCATCCAGCAGCAAAGATGCTCGTTGAAGTCGCAAAAGCACAAGACAACGAAGTCGGCGACGGAACAACAACAGCAGTCATTTTAGCAGGTGAATTACTCGCAAAAGCCGAAGGCTTACTTGACAAGAACATTCACCCAACAGTCATCATTGAGGGTTACAAGAAAGCAAGCGAGAAAGCACAAGAAATCTTGGACAAAATCGCCATCCCCGTCGCCTTTGAGGACGAAAAAACCCTGCAGGAATATCGCAATCACATCAATATCAAGCAAAAGCATCAACGTTGCAGAAGATCACTTTGCAAAAATAATCGTTGAAGCAGTAAAGCAGGTCTCTGAAAAAGTTGACAACAAATACGTTGCAGACATCGACTTAATTAAAGATCGTAAAGAAACACGGCAAGAGCTTAGACGAAACAGAACTCGTCAAAGGCATGGTTCTCGACAAGGAAGTTGCAAGCTCAGGTATGCCAAAACTCATCGACGGCGCAAAAATCGCGCTCTTAAACGCTAAACTCGAAATTGAGAAAACCGAGTTCGACGCAAAAATCAACATTGAAAGCCCCGACCAAATGAAGATGTTCCTTGACGAAGAAGAACGCATGCTAAAAGAAATGGTTACCTCAGTCACCAAGTCCGGTGCAAACGTTATCTTCTGCGAGAAAGGCATCGACGACATGGCACTGCACTTCTTGGGAAAAGCAGGCGTTTTAGCTGTTAAAAGCGTAAGCAGCAGCGACATGGAAAAACTCTCCCGAGCCACAGGCGGCAGTATCGGTGCAAGCGTAAAAGACCTGACACCAGACGCACTGGGCAAAGCAAAACGTGTCGAAGAAGTCAAAATCGGCGATGACAAACTAATCTACATCCGTGACTGCAAGAACCCCAAAGCAGTAACCATCGTTATCCGAGGCGCATCCAACCACGTTATCGACGAAGCTGAACGCAGCCTACACGACGGCTTATGTGTTGTCCGCAACGTAATTGAAGACGGAAAAATCGTTGCAGGCGGCGGCGCACCCGAAGCAGAACTAGCCAAAAACCTACGCGCTTTCGCAGTTAAAGTCGGTGGACGTGAACAGCTTGCAGTTGAAGCTTTCGCTGAAGCAGTCGAAGAAATCCCACTTACACTCGCAGAGAACGCAGGCTTAGACCCAATCGACATCATGGTCGCACTACGCGCGCAACACGAGAAACCAAACAGCACAACCTTCGGCATCGACGTCACAACAGGCAAAATCGTTGACATGTGCACAAAGATGGTTATTGAACCACTCCGCGTAAAGCAGCAAGTCATAAAATCAGCCACCGAAGCCACAAACATGATACTGAAAATCGACGACCTCATCAGCATCAAAGGCGGCAGCAAGATGCCCCCAATGCCCCCAGGAGGAATGG
Organism: Candidatus Bathyarchaeota archaeon; assembly: GCA_963770845.1. Taxonomy (GTDB): domain Archaea; phylum Thermoproteota; class Bathyarchaeia; order Bathyarchaeales; family Bathycorpusculaceae; genus Bathycorpusculum. The sequence goes on from CAVYRC010000007.1 coordinate 466,110, forward strand.
GCGGTATGGGCGGCATGGGTGGAATGGGCGGCGGTATGGGCGGAATGCCCTACTAAACCCAAAATTTTCTTTTCCTTTTTAATTTTAAAAGAAATTATTGTTATTTGATCCTTGTTTTGGTTTTAGTTCTTTTTTAGTGGTAAACTTATATTCAGATTATCTAAACAGTATTAGAGTATCTTGGAGGTTCCTGCATTGAAGCACGTAAAGATATCAGCGTTCGACTGCCCTGACGCATGGTTCAAAACATTAAGCAACATATGGAACGAAGGCGACATTTTCCGGGTGGGATTTGGCTCAGAAGAAACTGAAACCAAGAAGCTGAATCTTACCATCGAAATTACAAACCCAGAAAATCGTCCACTTGTCAGCGATAAAGCTCCATGCGACTTCAAGTACGTCCAAGGTTACGCATTGGAGTACTTATGGTGTGGCGAAAAACAAGAAGATGAAACTTACACCTATGGCAGTCGACTTAATCACCCGGTTAACCAAGTTGAAGAAGCCATAAAAAGATACATCGAAGAGCAACGGGACCGCCAAGTTACAATGGTTATTAGGCTTCCAAACGACATAAAAAAATATGATGACAACCACAAAAAAAGTGAACCACCCTGCCTAAGCCTAATTGACACAGAAATTCTCGAAAGCCAAATGCATCTTACTTGCTACTTCCGCAGCTGGGACGCATTCGGCGGTTTACCAGCCAACATCGCTGGACTGCAACTTTTCAATGAAGCGTTTGTTTCAGAAATAAACGAACGCGGCAACTTATCGCTGAAAACAGGCAAACTGATTTTCCACTCAAAAAACTGCCATATCTACCAGCGCCAATACAACCTTGTTAGAGGAACTTTTGGAGCCCAAAGACAGTGGCAAAAGCATCCGATTGGCAAAAACGATAAAGGAAGAGAAAGAAGAGAGTTAACTTCTTTTTTTGTTGGGTAGCCAAGGTTTGTCCAAGCAGTCATGCCGCCAAGCACATTAATGAGGTTTCGGTAAGCCTGCCCTTTCAAGTATGCTTAGTGCGATGCTGGTTCTGTTGCCGACTGAACATGTGACTGCAATGGGCTTATCTTTGGGTAATGAATCGTTTTTTCTGGTAAATCAGCGAAGAATAACCTTGTCGCTCCTTCAACGTAGCCGTCTTCTACCCATTCAGGCGGCTCCCGAACATCCAAAAGCAAAACCTCCCCTCTGCCTAATTTGTTTTGAGTTCCGTTGCAGACATAGTGCCGAAGCTGCGGATTGGTTTCCCGCTTCTTGCCATTCATTCATGCCGCCGCAGAGATAACCACACATGTTATCAAAACCCAACCTGCGAAACCGAGGCGCCACCGTATCGATGTCTTCTGGGCGTTCAAGCACGAACACGATGTATTGGTTGGTGTCGAGTAGCCAGCCGGGGTAAACGCTGGTTCCGCCAAGCCATAGACTCAGCGAGTTGGAATGTGTGAACCAGCAAAAGCATAGGGTAAGCGTGTGTCGATGACTATCATGTTTTGCTCCTGCTATTTCTTCCTCAAACTCCAGTAGAGATAGAGGTTTAGGATATGCCATTTCGCTTAGCAGTGGTGGACCGTTGAGGTTGTATTCTTCCATACGCTTGAAGTAACGGGGCACAACCAGTGTTTCGCTGCTTACTTTTCTGACGAACTCTTCTTTGCCCAGTTGAAGGTAAGGGTTGGTTTTCTTTTCGTAGCCAATTGTGGTTGGTTCCATGCCGCTTATGCCGTGACCGCAGACGCTGCCGGCGCCATGCGCAGGGTAAACAAGGACGTGGTCGCCAATAGGCAGAAGTTTCTCATGCAGGCTGTTGAAGAGTTTGTCGGCTTGGGTTGGCTGGCTGGTTTTGCCATAGAGGTCGGTTCGCCCAACGGAGCCCGCGAAGAGGGTGTCGCCTGTGAAAACCAAAGTTGGCTCAGCGCTTTGAGGTGGATAAACTACGTAGCAGAGGGATTCATTTGTGTGCCCAGGAGTGCTAGAGGACTTTGATTTTGATGCTGCCAACGTTTAGGGTGTCGCCGTCCGCTAAATTGTGTTCTCCATACTTAAACGGCAAGGCGTTACTGTGACCGATTTCTGCTTCTGTCAGGTTCTGAAGTTCAACTGAACCAATCACGTAGTCTTCGTTTCGGTGAGTTTCCAGAATGTACTTGATTTTGGCACATTCTTCCTTGGCGAGCTCGGTGTAGATTTCACAGTCACGGCGCGGGTCAATTACGACCGCTTCGTCTTGGTCAAAGAGGATATAGCTGTTGTGGGCTAAGCCTTCAGACTTGATAGTTTTTATCTTCATTTTTATCCCAACAAAATAAGTAAATATTGGCGAGGTTGTCGTCTGAGTCTTTCCGCAGCAAGAACAAACCTCTGCAACTAATTACAAAATAACTAAGTGATTTATTTCTTTCCAAAAACAAAAACCTGGTAACCCCTTTATAGCGCAAAGTCTTACCTTAGCATAGGCGAGTTTATGGGTCACAATATGGCGTATTGGAAACTTCTCGAAGAAATGACAATCGAATTGAAGAAGAAAGGTGTAGTTATACCTGAAAATATTCTGGGAGACTTGAGATCAGCCAAATCCATGATAAAACTCCATTGCACCCAAGCTAAAGGAGCTGGCGACGTTATTCAGAAAGCCGAAGAGTTAACGTCGAACGTGGAGGCTTACCTTGTGAATGAAGGACAGAAACTTTTGGGTTCCGAGAAGATAGATTCATGGCTAAGACAGCTGGAGGAAGCTAACGCTGAAGTCTGCGAAGAGGCATTAGCTGAAAACAAGTTTGTTACGGGCGTTCCCAGAGACCAAAAATGGGTCCGAGTGGAACCCGTCAACAGCCTTTCAACTGAACGGATGGGGCAAATTGCGTGTACACTTGGTCTTGAAATTAAACCTCAGAAAGATGGAAAAATAGTAGTTTACGGGCAGCAGGATAACATCAAAGAATTCATCAAAAAAATGACCAAAGAATCCGCAGCCAAGCAATAAATCACAAAAGGTCATTTCCTACAATATTTCCTTTTTCAACCTTTTGCCTTAAACTTGATTGCGTTTGGGTTTTTGGTTCGATATGTTTTTTACGGTTAATCGCTAGTGCATAGATGGGACCGTTTTGGTGAAGCTTAAGGGATTCCAAAAACTTACGTTAACTGACAAAGCCCTGCAAATCTGGTTTAATGAACTGCAACTTGGCAAGCCAAAAGTTGTTTCTGTGAGTTTGCAAGATGCCTTAGGTCGTGTTTTAGCTGAAGACTTAGTTGCTTTGGAGGATTTGCCGCGTTTTGACAAGTCAGCTATGGATGGTTACGCCGTGAAATTCTCTGATTTGGCAGGTGCTTCCCAGTCCAAGCCCGTGGTTCTGCAGCTAACCCAAGCAGACCATGTTGAAGCAAAGCAGGCCAAGCAGGTTTGGACAGGAAACCCCATACCCCAAGGCGCAGACGCTGTGGTGATGCTTGAGAACACCCAGATGCATAATGGTAAACTGGAAGTTTGGAGCCAACTTACGCCATGGACGAACATTTCTGGGGTAGGCGAAGACATCAAAAAAGGCGTCTTTGTCGCCAAAGCTGGCACACGCCTAAACCCTTACCATATCGGTTTAGCAGCAGCATTAGGCTATACAACGCTGAAAGTCTCCGAGAAACCCAAAATTGCCATCTTGCCAACAGGCAACGAAATAACAGAAGTAGGAACCAAACGTGCTGCAAACCAGATTTACGATTCAAACAAAGTCATGGTATCCGCGATGTGCCAAGAACTTGGGGCCGAAACAGTTGACCTAGGTTTGGCAAAAGACAACATCGACGAAATCGCCCAAAAAATCAAAAACGCCCTAAAAACATCCGATGCAGTAATCACCACGGGCGGAACAAGCGTTGGCGGATTGGATTTGGTTCCCGATGCTGTTAACGGGCTTGGAAAGCCAGGCGTTGTTGTCCATGGGGTTGCGTTGCGCCCTGCGATGCCCACAGCCGTTGCAGTTTTAGAGGGCAAACCAGTTCTGATTTTGTCAGGTAACCCCGTTGCTGCGGTCATAGGGTTTGAAGTTTTTGGTAGACCCCTCGTTTGCAAGATGCTTGGTATGCCAAAAGAAGAACCTAGACCAATCGTCACAGCAAGACTGGCCAAACGAGTCACCAGTGTTTTGGGAAGAAAAACCTACGTGCGAGTCCACGTCACCCAAAAAAATGGCGAACTCTTCGCTGAACCAGTAAGCGCGAAGGGTTCAGGCTCAATATCCACAATGACCATGAGCAACGGTTACCTCATCGTTCCAGAAAACCGTGAAGGCGTAACAGAAGGCGAAACAGTCACTATCCACATGTTCGGAGTTTTGGAGGTTGCCTAAGCATGTTTCGTAAACTCATGACCTTTGAGGAAGCAAAAAAAACCATAGACGAATACTTTAAACCAGCGTTTTTAGGCGACGAAGAAGCTGTGCTTTTAGAAGCGTACAATCGAGTGCTAAGCGAAGACATTATTTCAGCGTTGGATATTCCTGGATTTAACCGCTCAACCATGGATGGATACGCAGTAAAAGCCCAAGACACCGTAGGAGCAGACGAAAACCAGCCGGTAACCCTCAAAGTTACAGGTGCCTTAAACATCGGTGAACAACCCCAAATCAAAGTTGAGAATGGAGAAGCAGTTGAAATTGTCACTGGAGCACCCATGCCTGAAGGAGCAGACGCAGTTGTCATGATTGAAGACACCGAACATGAAGATAGCGAACTCCACCTTTATGCAGCTGTTACCTCCAACGAGAACGTCATGAAGAAAGGCTCTGACATCAAAAAAGACGCAGTTGTCCTCAAGAAAGGGCAAGTGTTGGGCTCCAGTGAAATCGGAGTCTTAGCTGCTTTAGGTTTAAAAAGTGTTAAAGTCCAAAAAATCCCCGTTGTCGCAGTTCTCTCCACAGGCGGAGAAGTCACTGAGCTTGGTAGAGAATTGCAGGCGGGAAAAATCTACGACATCAACGCGTATAGCCTAAGTACAGCAGTCATCGAAAGCGGCGGAAAACCCGTATATTTCGGGGTGGTTCCCGACGACAAAGCAGCCCTAAGTAAGGCTATGCAAACTGCTGTAGCTTCAGCGGATATGGTGATTACTTCGGGCGGGGTTTCGGTGGGTCCACGCGATTACACGCCGCAAATCCTGGATTCTTTAGGCAAGCCGGGAATCGTCGTTTACGGAATAGCGGTGAAGCCAGGTAAACCAACAACCGTCGGTTTTATCGGTGACAAGCCGGTGTTTTCGCTTCCAGGTAACCCTACATCTGCTTTACTGATTTTCTATCTTCTTGCAAGACCGCTAATTCTGCGTTTAGCTGGTCGACCTGTAACACCTATGAAGATGGTTAGAGCTGTTGCTGGCGCAAGAATGTTTAGCGCAAAAGGCAGACGAACCTTTGTGATGGTAAAATTAGAGTTCGATGAGACTTGCCGTTTGATTGCAGCGCCTGTGGAGACTGGTGCTTCAGGCGCAATAACTACTTTGGCAAACGCTGATGGGTTTGTAGAGATTGCGGAAAACGAGCAATTCGTAGATGTAGACCAAGAAGTGGCGGTTGTTTTGTTCCGTGGTTCCGCCGCTAAGGTTTAGTCTTTTCTCTTGAGCAAAAGGTATGCTGTAAAAAGCCATGTTAAAACAGCGTAACCCAGCATGCTCAACGCAACCAGTACGTTGCTAAAACCAATCGAGAAGAATACATCAAGCGCAAAAACCGAGTTAACAATGACCAGGGCTGCGACGAGCCATGGTGCCCAAACTCTCTTCGCAAAGAGGCTGTAAACAGTTATTAGGCTGATGATTCCCAGGAAAGCAACGTGCGGTGGATAACCTGTTAAGGGCAGAAAAGCCAGTAGAATTATGCCTGTGACTCCGTAGAAAGCTAAAGATGCCAGTTCGAAGGGCTTGAATGTTTTCAGTCTAGGTACTAAGGACACAGATGCTTCGCCTTATCTAATGCAGTATGGGTTGAACTAATAAATTTTGCAGTTAGTGGGTCAATTAAGGGAATACTTATCTGGAGAATAAATAAATCAGAATTTGATACCTTTTTCTTTAGGGGTTGGTCGCGGGTACCAGGTCTGCTTTGTCGATTAGGGTAATTTTATTGTTAAAATCGATGCTGCAGGTAAAGACGTAAGTTTGGTTTACTATTATGCTTTGGTACAGAGTGGCGTTGTTTTGGATGTAGAGTGTTTTGCCATCCGAGATGTTAACGGTGAAGTTTGCTGGGCGGCTGTCTAAAACGGGCGCTTTTGAAGCTACCAAGCCTCTTTCAACGTCAGGAATTTTTGCGTTATTTATCATGTCTTGGGCGATGAACATAATTCCTGCTAAAATGCCAACGGATACTACTATGGTGAAGATTATTGTTAGCTTGAATGCGTCCACACTTATTGCCCTTGTAGTTTGTTTACGTTAGAGGGTAAAAATGTTCCCCTTCTTTTCAGAAAAAGCGGTTTGGGTTCTTCTTTCTTTGAACGGGAATAACTCGAGATTGTCGAATAATAATGGGGAAAGGTGCCTTTTTGTTCTAGTGGTATTTGTCTTTTACAGCCCCCTTATTTATAGCCATAACAAACTCGGCGATCCATTATGAGTTGAAGTACAATCATTAAAACAGTCGATAAATAGTAACGTTTGATGGGGCACCTTATTTTTTTTGTCCGCTTGCAATTGCGGTTGCTTAGACTTCTTATATTTTATCGTCTATAGCTTATACTGAGAAGGCTTGCGGTTTGGCTAAAGCATCCGAGTCCACAGTGGTCTTTACGATTGGGCACTCTACTCGAACGTTGGAGGAATTCGTAGAGTTACTGGGCGTTTACGGCGTGACTTTGCTGGTAGATGTCCGCACAGTTCCGCGTTCGAGGCATAATCCCCAATTCAACAAAGAAACCCTGCCAAATAGCCTCAAGCCCAACGGCGTTAGGTACATTCACATGCCAGAAATCGGCGGACTCAGACATCCCAAACACGACTCCGTCAACATGGCATGGAAAAACAGCGGCTTCCGAGGCTACGCCGACTACATGCAAACCCAAGAATTCACCGACAACCTTCTAAAAATCGTCTCTTTAGCACGGGAGAACCGGTTGGCATTGATGTGTGCAGAAGCATTGCCGTGGCGTTGCCACAGAAGCCTCATCAGTGATGCCCTAGTGGTGCGACACGTAAAAGTTGAACATATCATAAGTAAAGACAGCACCATAAATCATCAACTCACCGAGTTTGCACACGTAGAAGGAACAAAAATAACCTACCCATTGTACACAAAAGAAACCCCGCAAAGGACGCTGGGAGATTTCGGTGCGACTTGATTTATTTGTTCAACTTATTGTTTTTGTAGTTTTGCTATGAAGAAGCCGTTGCATTGGTGAATGTGTGGGTAGAGTCGCTGGCATTTAGTTAAGCCATTCAAGCCTGGCATGCCGATTTTAGGCTCAATTTCTGCCAAGGTGAATTCTGGGTGTTCTTTTAGGAACCGTTCGATTATGCCTTCGTTTTCTTCCATGGTTATGCTGCAGGTGGAGTAGGCTAAGAAGCCGCCTTTAGCCACTTTGTCTGCGCAGTTGTTGATCATTTGCCACTGGAGCTTCGACATGTTCTGGATTGACTTGGGACTGAGGCGCCACTTCGATGAGGGTTGCTTGGCAAATACGCCTGTGCTTGTGCATGGTGGATCCAAAACCACGAGGTCCGCTTCACCTACCAGTGGTATGGATTCGCTGATGTCTGCGACTAGTGGGTCGGCAATTTTGGCTCCCATGCGTTTGGTTTCTTTTTGCCATGTCTTCATGCGTTTTGGCGAGAAATCCACCGAGGTTATGTTGCCTTGGTTCTGCATTAGCTGGGCTATGAAGGTTGTTTTGGCGCCTGGGGCAGCGCAAACGTCAAAAACGGTGTTGCCGGGTTGTGGGTTTGCGGCTTGGGTGGCAAAGCAGCTTGCTTTGTCTTGGACATAGAATATGCCTTCTGCGTAAGCTGGGAGTGCGTTTAAGGGTTTTTTGGTTGATAGGACTTTGTAAGTGTAATTTAACTGTTCAATCTTTTGTAGTTCCACGCCTTCTTCTTTGAGCTTTTGAACGGTTGCTTCTTCAGCTGCCTTAAGTGTGTTGACGCGGATGTAGGTTGGCGGCGTTTTCATGCTACCGTTCAAAAATGTGATGGCTTCGTTTTGCCCGAAGAGTTTGATGCAATACTCGACAAACCATGTGGGATGGAAGGTTTGAAAACTGATTTTTTCAAGTTCGCTGGCGTTTTCCATGATTAGCGCAATTTTTTTGGTAAGAAGAAAGCCTAAGAATGGTTCTAACTCGCGCATGGTTTGCCAGCCCAATATGGCTCTGCCCATGTTTGCGATGTTTTCGGCTTCTTTTAGGTTAATTTTTTCCCAGTTCTTAACCACACGAGTTTGGTAAACGTAAAGGCGTAGAAATGCTTGGATGCCTAGGTTGTATTCGCCGATTTTTTTGGGTGCCACAGCTTCGTTGATGAATTTGTCGATGAGGTTTTTTCGGCGTTCCGCCTCTACAACTAAGCCGTAAGCGAAACGTATGGCGCTTGGGTCCTTGGCTCCGAGTTGCTTCACAGTCCGCATTAAAGCTGCTCTCTCGTTGAGTCTGCGCATTTCTATCCAGCTAAGAGTTTCTATGGCTATAGTCCAAGCGTCACGTAACAATTTTTTCACACAACCCTATCAATGTAACCGAAGGTAATAAGAATTCAAATCAAGATGCCATGTTACTTCATGTGGTAGCCACGTACTCTTATGAACAATTCTTGGTGTTAGATCCATGTTCTAAAAAAATCTTCATCATGTAAGTGTGACGGCAAAGTATTCGAAACCAAAGAAGAAGTCGACAAACACCTACACCTGTGCATCAATCCAATATATTGACTATCTGAACTCCCGTCAATCATTATTTATTTGGCGTGTTTTTTGTGGTTTTAACGCGGGCAAATCTGTGTTTTTTAGTCACTAAAGATTTTAGTCGCCACGTACCTATGTGTGGCTAAGGTTAACTGGGGATGGCGAGTACTACTTTAGATTTCTTCATGAGAGAACAAATTAAACCTCCCGCTAAAGTGGAGGCTAAAGCTCAAGCGCCGCTCCCAGCAACCCAAACGCCCGAACAAGCGATAGTTAAACGCAAAAAACGGGAGCGCCAACCATACCCACCAGTCGCACCGGCAAACCTGCCGCCCTCATACTTTGTGTCTGCCTCATACGATGGGCGACTAAAAAAAGCCGTAGTTAAACTCTACGAGCCTGAATCAGGACAACTCTATTTCTGGTATGACAACACGGGACACCTACCGTACTGTTTAACGAGCTTAAACCCCAAAGAACATGGAAGATTAACAGCGTTAAAAGCCACGAAGGCTTTGAAAAGTTCCAACTTAGCAAAAAATTTGACCCCCTAAACGACAAACCGATTGAAGTAACAAAAATCGTCTGCAAAGACCCATTGGCTATCGGCGGAAGACCAGGCGGCACAATCCGAGATATCATCCCAGAGGATTACCCCGAAGTTTTCGGTTGCAAAATTCAGGATAGCGACACCAAAATTTGGGAATCCAAAATCAAGTATTACCAATCATACATCTACGACAAGCAGTTACCGCCGGGTATGATTTATGAGGTAAAAGACAGCAACCTTGTCCAGTAGTTGTGGAATAATCAGCATCGGAAAATCTTACAAAATAAAATCCGCCAACTCTTCAAAGACTGCACAGAAGAGGAACGCGAGTACGCTGAGATGTGGGCGCAACTGCTTGAGTATCCAGCACCCAAGTTCCGCCGAGCAGCCATAGACATCGAAGTCTACTCGCCACTATCCAAACGAGTGCCTGACGCACGAGAAGGCGCATGCCCAGTCATCGCCTGCTCCATCTACAGCAGCGACGGCGACAAAAAAGTCCTCGTACTCAAACGTGAAGGCATGGAAGACGGCGACCAGAATTAACCAAGGGCATAGAAGTTGAATTCTGTGAATCCGAAGAAGAACTCCTGCGCAAAGTCTTCGATGTCCTAAACGATTACGCATTCATTTTAACTTTTAACGGCGACGACTTCGACCTCCGATACCTCGCACATCGCGCCTACAACTTGGGCTTTAGAAAAAGCGAGATTCCAATCGACATAGGCAAACGCGTCTGTCTCCTAAAATATGGCATCCATATTGACCTCTACAAATTCTTCTTCAACCGCAGCGTGCAAATCTACGCTTATGGCGGCAAATACAAAGACGTAAGCTTAGACGATGTCGGCACCGCATTGATTGGTACACAAAAAATCCATTTGGAGAAAAGCGTTTGGCGACTTAAACTACAGCGAATTAGCCGCTTACTGTCTTGCGCGACATCGAAATCACCTACAAACTAACCAGCCACGAAAACGATTCCGCCATGAAGCTGATGCTGGTTTTAGCCAGAATCGCCAGCATGCCCATGGAAGACGTTAGCCGACAAGGCGTCAGCCGCTGGATACGCAACTTTATGCATCGTGAACACCGCAAACGCGGCTATCTAATCCCCAACGCCGAAGACATCTTAACCAAAAAAGGCAAAACCTCCACAACCGCTGTCATTAAGGGCAAGAAATACAAGGGCGCAATCGTCGTCGAACCCACCCCGGGTGTGCACTTCAACGTTGCCGTGATGGACTTTCCCAGCCTGTACCCATCCATCATCAAAGTCTGGAATTTGGGTTACCAATCCATCTGCTGCAACCACCCCGGCTGCAAAGGACACACTATCCCTGACACGCAGCATTGGGTATGCACAGAAAAACGCGCACTCGAAAGCCTGCTGATCGGTTCACTGCGGGATTTGCGTGTGCGCTGGTACAAGAGCCGAGCCAAAGACAAGTCGTTGCCGCCTGAGCTGCGCAGTTGGTATAGCATCACACAAGGAGCGCTTAAAGTCATCTTAAACGCCAGCTACGGCGTCTTTGGAGCAGACAGCTTTGACCTCTACTGCCCACCAGTCGCCGAAGCCACCGCCGCCATCGGACGCTACAGCATCACCCAAATCCTTAACCACGCCAAAACCGTGGGAATCCAGGTGCTCTACGGCGACACCGACAGCTTATTCCTCAAAAACCCCACCAAAGAACAAATCGAAGACGTCGTCCACTACACCGAACACGAGTTGGGCATGGGTATTGACGTTGACAAAACCTATCGTTATGCAGTTTTTAGTTCACGCAAAAAGAATTACCTCGGCGTACTTGAAGACGGCACTGTCGACGTTAAAGGGTTAACGGGTAAGAAAGAAGCATATTCCAATTTTCATTAAAGACGCGTTTAACCAGATGAAGGAGCGGCTGGCGAAGGTTAAGAACCCTGAGGATTTCGAGAAAGCCCGAAAAGACATCGCTGCCATCGTCCGCGAACGCTACAACGTCCTCAAACGCCGAGAATGGACAGACAACAGCGAACTCGCCTTCCACATGGTATTAGGCGATGAACTGGCAAGTTACACAAAAACTACGCCTCAACATGTTAAAGCCGCCAGAATTTTGCAGAACAACGGCAAAGAAATCCGCGCAGGCGACCTCATTAGTTTCGTAAAAGTCATCAAATCATCGTCGTCACGCGGCAGTTCAGCGAGAAGACAACTCAGGCGTTAAACCTGTCGAGTTAGCCTCACGTAACGAAATAGACGTGGACAAATACATCGCTTATCTGCAGGCTACTTTTGATCAGGTGCTTGATGCGTTGGGCTTGAATTTTGAGGAAATTATTGGTATGACGCGGTTGGCTAGTTTCTGGCGCTTAACCAACAGCCTAAGAGCTTCCATTTGGCAGATGATTTGCTTTTTATCAGTTGATGTTGGCGGAAACCGCCTTTACACCAACAACCAGCAGGCTTTGGGGGCGATTGTATTTGGTTCTGCGTTTGGGTTGGGTTGCAAGCTGGTTGTGGAGCAAACTCAACAGAACAGGCAGACCTTTATTGGCAACAATCGTAGTTGCTGTTTGTTGTTTTTTACTTGCTTTTTTCCATTATATTTTGGAACCGAGTGTTGCTGATTGGGTGGTGACTGATGATTTTTCCGTTGTAGATTATGCAGAAGGTGCCAAACGCGCAGGGCGACTTTTGAGCTAACTCGTGATTGGTGAGGTCAATTAGTTTGGCGGGAATGCCCATCTCTTTGGCGGTTTCCGAGAATCGCATCTACATTCTTGACTGAATAGGGGCATTGGGGTGAACGGATAACTGTTAACCCATTCGAGTAGCCCTGCAAGTGAGGGGATAGCGAATTTTGGGTCTGCAGTGTCTGGCTTGAATTTCAGGGCTAAGAGTTCAAAGTCAGGTTTAGCCAAATCAACGACATGGAAGCCTTTTTTGACGAAAATATCCTTTTTCGCCATAAACGACCCTTTCCGCGTCACCACAGCTACACCCTTCATACCCTGTTCTTTGGCTTCGTTTATGCATACATCAAGCATGGCGGAAGCGTAACCTTTGCCTTTAAACTCGGCTTTGAACCCGACAAAGATGCAGTGAATAAACATGTATCCGTCGGCGGCTACGGGGCGGTGGGCGTATTTTCCGGGGATGTATTCGAGCATGCCTTGGTAGCCACCGGTTTTCGAAATGAGCGCTTTGATTCTGAGTCCTTTGGGGTAGTATTCTGTTGAACCAAGCGATTTTTCGCTGCAGCTCCAAATGCTTCTTTACGTCTTTGTATCCGCAGACGCCATAGTCAGCGATGTTTTCTGGAGTCAAATCAATTATGGATGTGTCGTTGTTCTTTGGACAAAGGAATCTAGTCCGTCAAAATTAGACGGCACGTTTAAGCTTTTTAGTAGCTTTAAGACGCTTTACAGCAGCGATCCTCACCCTGTTTCTATGACATAACTTAGGAATTGGACTAATGCACCCAGCAACGTGAACAATGCCACTATGCACGGAGATGATTATGTACAACTTGGCGTTCAGTTAAGCGGGCGATGATAAGTTATGATTGTCACTAAGCTTTTTCTGCTGTCGGAGCATAAGTTTTGCGCCATCGAAGGTGACTGCGGCTTTTTTGTGGACAAAGAAAACTGAGAGCAGAATTATTGCTGAGTTGAATATGAAGGGTAAAATCGAAATTATCAGGTTAACTTTTAGGTCGGAAATCATCGGCGAAGGATGCTATAGTTATACCTATGGCAAATGAGCCTGCGTTGCCCACAAAAATCTTGCCTCGCACGTTAAAGTATGCAAGTATTAGCCAGAATAGTAGCGGTCCAACCATGAGAATGTAGGAGGGGAGAAAAAGCCATTAAGTCCAAGGATGACTATGGCTGGGCAAACGGTTTCTAATCCGTTCAAGCCGCCGAGTTGGTTAACGGTGTTTGTGACAATCATAACGATAAGCGGGATTATGAGGTAGAAGTAGGCTATGCGCCGAAATGTATAGTTCCAAGAAAGGGAAGTGAAATGGAAGTTCTTATGGCGCCAGTTTGAATCCCTCGAATGCATAGTACATCAGCGGCAAGGCTGCAATCAGCGGCATGAACGCCTTGTAGCGCCACTTTAAATCCATGAAGTCATCCAGCAGGCCCATGAAGCCGCCGAATAGTATACAAACTGCAAGTGTTAAAGCGGCGGAGACGCCGTTTACCGAGGTATCTAAGCCTAAAATGAAAACTCTATTCAAAAAGTAAATCAAAAAAAGATAAACGGTGGTGGATAGGATAAAAAGAACGCCTAAACCGTTGGGAATTAAGGGTCGACCAACTTTGTGTTGGTCAGGAACCTTTGGAAACACAAGTTGCTCCTGCTTCCTTAGGATGGCGGTGTTATGCCGTGTTGTGCGTTGTATGCTGCCCAATCAATCTTGTAGATTGCAATTAGTGGAATTAATCCACCGTATTGTCCTGGCGCTGTGTTTAGTCCAGCAATGTAGGCTTCTTTGAAGTATGTTGGTACTGTGGTTGTGTGATCTGGGCTGACGGTGATTCCTTGTGAGCTTAATGCTGCGGTCATGGTATTGGCGTAGTCGACTTCTGCATAGTTCAACAATTCTAAGACTGTGCAGTTTAAGCCGTGGTCATTCCATTTCCACCTTTGTTGTTGGGTTAGAGGCGCCGAATTGGGTTTCGTTTGTCCACGCTGTTGCTGCATTGATGAAGCCTTCATTTACAGTCTATCCTTTGGCTTGTCCTGAGATTCTTGCCATCCAGACCCATTTGCCTTCGTCGCCGAAGTCTTGCTGGACATACAACGTAAGCTGACGAACCGCTAGATGCTTGAGATACCTGTAGGATTTGAAGACAGCGATGTACTTAACGCGGTCTTGACCATAGGTGGTGAGCATAGCCATCGATTGGTTCTCGTTACCCATGAATGTGAAGCCAATATTCTGCTATCTGTGTAGCGTTTACTGTAGTGTTATCTGCTAGGCTGGTTACGTTTCCAAGATCGCTTAACCAGTTGCCGTAGTCCCACCACATAACAACCACGTCAGTTGACTTAACGTTTCCCTGCATCCAGTGTATGGCATCAAGCCATGCACCTACCGGCGCGGTTAAACTTGAGCCGCCTATTGGAAGACTTGAAGCAGCTGATTGCTGTTGGCACGTAGGCTTGAGTGATGACTCTTGGTACTCCACCTGTTTGTGGTGAAAACGCCAAACTTGACGCCAGAATCATGAAGATTAAGAAGATCGCCAATGCCGCTGTATTCTTTGCTTACACGTGGCATTCTGCGTTTGGACTTGGCAAGAGTATGCGGCGCTTCTTTTAGCAGGGCGAAGAATGGCTTTAACATGCCCATGATGCCTATGGCTGCTATTATTGCGAATGCTGGGGCGAAGAGAACAAGTAGACGTATCATTGAAGTTGCGAAGTAGAGTCAGGTTACTGCGAACAGTAACAGGAAGATGTTTCTGTTAGTTGGGTTCTTGTAGCACAAAGTATAGACCGAGGAGGAAGAACAGTATCACAATGCCAAATTCTAAGTAGAGGTTTCCCCAAGCTGAGATTCTTTGTTCAGCAACTGAATCGACTAGAGGTGAAGCCGCCCTGATGAAGGGGTCTAATACTGTGATGAATTTTCCTGCAATACTTCCAATGTCACCTCTAGTGCCAGAACAGCGAAACCGCCTACGATAACTACTGATTGATGCTATCGCCAGCGAGAGTTTGCTTCTCATTGATACGTTGTTTCGCAGAATCTCTGCCACTAATAGAACGATGAATACTGCAGCTACTGGAAGTATTGCACCTGAAATCAGGTAACTCTGCGAGATGTATGGAACCTTTGTTCCAATCATTAGTGCCAAGCCGAAGGTTATGCTGTAGTTAATCAGCATTCTTTGGCTGTATCTCTTTAGCAGGACCAAGATGAAGACAAAGAGATACTGACAATCCGATTACGTAGTATGCTGCTCCCCAGCCTGCGATGAAGTAACCTAAAGCTACAGCTGCGCCTAACGAGTACATTACTGATCCACGAAGGGATCTGTTAGCGTCGAGAGACCGTAGGAACAGGAAGATGAATAGAACTAACCCAAGGACACCGGGGACTTCTGTGTCGAAGAATCCAAGAGAGCTTCTCTGCAAGAAGGATGGCGCCAACGCGAGGAATAATGCTGCAAATAAACCGACTGCTTTTCCACCCATGTCTTTGCCTACAAAGTAGAGCACCAAACATGAGACTACTGCAATGAAAGCTGGGAATATTGAGCAGAAAGTCATTAGATCAATTTTTGCGCCAAAAACTGAGACAATTTGGTATAGTACAGCTGCTGTCATGGGCAAGGCTGGTAGTGAAGTTGACATGTCTAATCCGTCTGGATACCATTTCATGGTGTTAATCCAATGGGTTGGCCAGTAGGGTGAAAGTAAACCGTTTTGTACCATATGCTGGGTTATGCTGAACTGGTAGTAGGGGTCAAACTCGTTTAAGAGCGCTGTTCCTCCAGACATGTTTTCCCAGCGTAGAGGCAAAATTCGAAGTGTAAATGCAACAAAGAGAATCATGACTAATGCTGCAAAAGCAATGATTGTACCGTGGCTTATCTGTATTCTTAGACGGTTGAAAATTGATAAATTACCAAGTCGTTCCTTAATTCTTTCGCCCACTTTAAGCCATCTCTTCCAAATGTATATTGCGATTGTACTATTTTACACATGGGAGATTTATTTATGGCTTTCCAAAACCAGCCGAAAGGCTTCAAGCGAATAAGAGAGTTTAGTTACATGAAAAATCGCCCAAAAGTTAACACACACGACCCCTCATCAGCTAAATTCTCACTCAAATCAGTATAACATAGCGAGGAGCTCACGTTGCTCCTAGCGTTTGCTTAGAGGTTTAACTTCCACATCTAGAGGCAATAACGATAGTTTTCTGTCACATTTCGGGCATTTCCCATTGTGCTGCGAATAATTTCGTCCGGAGGTTTAAGTTCACTGCCTTCATACAAAATATGGCGGCAACCATGACAAATAACGCGTTGCGGCACCCAATTCCCCAGTATTTACAAGGGCATGGAATATTTATTGATTGCTAAAAACTATGAAACCCAAACGCATTGATGAATTACTGTAAAGCTTTTAACGGCAAAGCTGTCTGCAATAATTAAGAGTGAAGTAACACGCATGGCGAAGTATACGCTGATAGTTACAGAAAAGCCTGATGCCGCAAACAGAATAGCTACAGCACTAGACGAGTCTGGAAAACCCAAAAAAGCAGTCAGTAACGGTGTCCCATACTACCAAGCATACCGAGACGGCAATATCGTGGTGGTTCCAGCCTTGGGACACCTATACACGATAACGAGTAAACAGAAGGGGCATAGCTACCCCGTTTTTGATTACCAGTGGGTTCCACGGTACCAAGCCGAGCGGGGAGCCTCACGTATTCGGGCTTGGCTAAAAGTCATCGCTCAACTCGCGCAGGATGCGGAATACTTCGTAGATGCCTGCGACTTTGACATTGAAGGCAGCATCATCGGCTACACCATCCTAAAGTACGCTTGCGGCGGCAAAGAAAAAGCAGCTAAAAGAATGAAGTACTCCACCCTCACCAAAGAGGAACTCCAAGAATCCTACAGTCATCTCTTGCCGACTCTAGATTTTTCACTTATTGAAGCAGGGTTAACCCGCCATGAAGTTGATTGGCTCTACGGCATTAACCTGTCACGGGCTCTAACGCAGGCTGCTAAAAACAGCAGTGGACAGTACGCCACTCTCAGCACTGGCAGAGTGCAGGGACCGACGCTTAGGTTTCTTGAAGCCCGAGAAAAAACCATAAACTGCTTTGTACCCACACCATATTGGACCATAACTGCGAAAATAAGCATAGACCAAACTACCCTTGAAGTTGAATACGAAAAAACGCTTGAAACCTGGTCCGAAGCAACGACGATTATGGAGTCCTGCAAAACAAAAGAAGGACATATAGAAACTGTTGCTGTGGAAGAGTTTTTGCAGAATCCTCCCGTACCCTTTGACCTGACCGCTTTGCAGAGTGAAGCTTACCGCATCTTCAAATACACGCCCATGCGAACCTCAAACATCCTTCAGCACCTCTACCTGGAAGCTTTGATTTCTTACCCACGGACAAGCAGCCAAAAACTTCCACCATCAATCGGCTACAAAAACATCCTGAAAAAACTCTCAAAAAACGTCGCCTACACTAAACATTCCGCCGATTTACTTTCTAAGCCGTTGCTGAAGCCTAACGAGGGCAAAAAGTTTGACCCAGCACACCCAGCAATCTATCCTACGGGAAATTTGCCTGAAAAACCCCTTGATGCCGCTGAACGCAACATCTTTGACCTGGTAGTTAAGCGGTTTTTCGCGGTTTTTGGGGAACCTGCAATCCAGCAAAGTATCAAGGTAATCGTAAGCATCAACAGTAACCACTTCCACATGACAGCCACACGGACGCTTTCAGAGGGGTGGCAAAGATTCTACAAGCCCTGCGCCCAAACCAAAGAAGTTGTTCTGCCATCCCTAACAGAAGGGAAAAGTGTTAACGTTAAACGGGTAGCATTAAGCGACTGCTACTCCAAGCCGCCAGCCCGATATAGTCCTCGGAGTTTGCTGTTGAAGATGGAGAAAGAGGAAATAGGAACTAAAGCCACCCGAGCCGCAACTATCCAAACACTCTACGACCGCAAATATCTCGATGGCAAAGACAGCTTAGTTATCAGCGAAGTAGGGTTTGAGGTAGTTGAAGTTCTCGCAAAGTATTGTCCAGCCATTGTTTCGCCTCAGATGACGAAGAAGCTTGAGCAGGAAATGGAGGCAATTCAGCAGGGACGGGAAACTAAACAAAAAGTACTTCAGGATGCCACGGAAACCTTGAAAGTGGTTGTTTCTGAGCTTAAAGACAAGGAAGCGGCCATCGGCGTACAGTTAAGTGTGGCGTTACAGAAGGCGAGGCTTGATGAATGCACTGTTGGGTCGTGTCCAAAATGCCAAGATGGGCAACTTGTGGTTTTGCGCTCCAAAAAATCTGGTAAACGTTTTGTGGGCTGCACAAACTATTTCAAGAGCAAATGCAGCACCGCATATCCGCTTCCCCAAACCGGCGTCATTAAACCGTTGACTGCTTCTTGCAAAAGTTGTGGATCACCCATTATAGCAGTTTATTATAAGGGTAGGTTGCCTTGGCGGCTATGCTTGAATCCCAGTTGCCCATCCAAAGGAGCCCATCCCAAATGAAGTGTAAGGTGTGTAGCCGCGAAGTGAAGGATGAAGGCTTTTGCATGCTGCATTTGAAAGCTTACAAGAATATTTATGAGAAATTTGGGGTTTGGCAGAGGGCGTGTGATGTTTCTTGGAGTCAATACCTGGTCAAGATTCAGAAAAATTCATTAACTGGAGTATGGGCTAAAGATGTATTAAAGTACCTAATTGAGGAAGCGAACAAAGATGACAAGTAAACTAAAGAAAAGCTCCGAAGGCCTCTCATTTTCGCTTAGTCGATGGTTCCGCAAAACCACCACAAATGCGCCGACAGCGTTCATTGTCACGACCGTTGGATTAGCCTACGCAGTATTTCTGTTGGGTGGAGGCTTGTATACTCTTATTGGTCCCGATGCTGCAGCTCATCAACCTTCAGCCTACGTTAACGGGCGCTTCTTCTTCTTGTACCCGGACCTTAGTCACCAATTCATATCTGATACCATAATCTCAGTTATACTCTACGGATTGGGTTTTGTGGGGCTGCTAGCTATTTACCAGAGTACAAAAAGTGCCTATAAACCAAGGCAAGCATACATGCTTCTTGTCGTAGGCGTCGCGTTCTTGCTGCTATCCTATGTGTTCCTGGAAGGTTCAATTCAGTTCAAATCAAGCGGCGGACAATAGTTTCTTCCGCAAAGTCTTTCTTAATTTTTGGCTACTTTACCACGGGTGCTTTTTCAACTTTAACTTGTAAGCACAAAAGTTAGTGAACAAATGAATAGGTGGTGTAATCAACAGCGCTGCAACTGCTACCTGCCAAAAAGGCGTGTATGCAGTTTGCCAACCTATCAGGGCTAAAGGAAGCGAAAACACGACGGCTCCAACCACAAAGTCAACCTGATCAACGATTGGTAAAAGCCCACCCGGTGCAATCCCAATTCTTCGTTTAATGAAAGCACCCGTCAAATCGCCTAAAAGCGCCCCCAACGGGATAAGCAGACTAAATATAACAGGGAAATTTTGAAAACCAAAAACCAAGCCCTCCGCCAACCCAACCATTATGCCAACGCCCCAACCGAAAAAAAAGCCCCTAAACGTTTTGTTGTTGCCAAAAATCCGTTTCCCATCTGCAAAGTTCCTGCCAAAATCCATTCGTGTTCCACCTCCTGCAAGTACGGGCGTCGCGTTGGCACAGTAGGCTGGGAAAATAAATTTTAAGGCTTCAACTACTAGCAGGGCTATATCCATTGGGTTTCAACCATCATTAGGTCAGTTGGGTATCTTGTATTCCGCTTTCACCTATTTGTACATAACACGTTGTTTCCTGCCCGATTCCATTTGCCTTCTCCAGCACCGCTTTGATTGTTTGGCGGTTATGAGTTGGTTTGAGGGCAATTATAGTGTCAGCCCAAAACTTCAAAACTCGCGTCGCAACAGGCCTAACACTTGGCGTCTGCTCGCTAAGGACGCTGCGGACTTGGCTTGTGATTAAAACTGGGATCTTACAGATCTTCGCCGTTTGCGCCAAAATAGCCAATTGCCGATTCAACTCGCGGTTAACGCTAAACGCTTTGCTAGAGGAGTCAGCAACTTTTGCGCTATAAAGCGAGTTAAACGTGTCGATAATTATTAACCCGACATTTGCGGTATAGTCTTGAATTTGGTCTATGACAGCGGTTTGTTCCTTAAAATCCTTGGGCTTAACCAGAACAATGCGTTCAGCTACTTCATCGAACCGCTCTTTTGCAATCTGCGACAGCCTCTTAGCGTAAAAAGTATTATCGCAGTCAACATAGAGCACTTTAAGCTTCTGGACAGCGCAGTTAACGGCGCATTGCATAGCAAGCGTGGTTTTTCCAGTTTCAGGTTCACCATAAATCAAAGTTACCGTTTCAGGTAAGATGCCTCCGCCGATGGCTCCGTCGATGCATTTGCTTCCCGTCTGGATTGAAACCATGTTCTACACGTCAAGGATTATTAACTTGAAGCTAATAATGTGTTTTGCACTTAAATCTACCCTTTAAGGCTGGTTTATGAAAGAAAAAGTCGCCGTTGCCACAGTACAAGGCAAAGCCTACTTCTTTATCGTTAACAAGTTAAGTGAAAAAAACATTTCCTTCATCAGTTTACTTCCAGGGCAACCTGTGGCAGCAAAAATAAAGATAGTTATAACGACTCCTGAAGAAAAGCATCTTGTTAACCACGAAAAAATCCTGATTTTCCAAGGTGAAGATAAACTTGACGGTTTAATTGATGAAGTAACGAAAACTCTTTTGGCAAAAGAAGCCTTCGCAAGAATAATTATCGGCATAGACCCTGGGGTAGCAACTGGGTTGGTAGCGGTGGCTGACGGAAAAGTTATTGAGGAAGGCAACTGCTTTAGCAGTGAAGAAGTAATAGGTAGCATAATCAAAATATTGGGCAACGTTGATTTTGCTTTAACCACAGTTTCAGTTAAGATGGGGAATGGTGTTCCAATCTACAAGGAACTGCTCAGAGACTTAGATGATACCTTACCAACGAAGGTCGCTCTGGAAGTGGTGGATGAGGCAGGAACCAATAAACCCCTAAAAGAAAACAAACGTAGTAGGGGAATTAGGCACATCTCGTCTGCTAAACGCATAGCTGGAAGAGTCGGAAATATCGTTACAAGGAGAAAAACAATTGCAGCACACAGTCGAATCCAATAAAACAATGCTTGTTGATGGCCCAGCGTCAGTTCGGCTTATCACAGGAAAGGCAGAGGTATTCGGCTACCCGATGAAAGAAACCCAGCGGGTTCTGGTAAGAGGCGGAAAACGCCTGCCCTTCTTTATAATTGAGCAATCAACCTTCGATGTTTCCTTGGGCGTCAACTCAGGCATAGCTGAAACCATGGGCAACACAAATCCGCCATCATGGGCTAAAGCGGTTGAAGCAATTTCAGGCTTACAGAAACGTCCTGTAGTTGCCGTGGTTTTAGGAGGAGCCGACTGCGGAAAAAGTAGTCTCTGCACTTACCTGCTAAACAATCTACTCGACGGAAAATGTAAAGTTGCAGTTTTAGACGGCGACGTTGGGCAATCTGACATCGGTCCCTCAGGCACCGTTGGTTACGCTTTAGTTTCCAAGCGTGTAGCTGAACTTTATGACCTTAAACTAAAGAACGCTTTTTTCGTCGGCGTTACCTCACCGATAACCGCCACGTCCAAGACGATTGAGGGCTTAGTTGCCATGGAAGCGGAGATTTTGCAGGGGCAGGTCGATTTTATCCTAATTAACACCGATGGATTGGTCAACGGCGACATTGCGGTCCAATACAAAGCTGACTTGATAAAGGCGTTGAAACCCGATGTTGTCGTGGCTCTTCAAACGCAAGATGAACTTGCACCCCTGATTGCAGTCTTAGAAACACCAGTTATCGTGGTTGAGCCATCTTTTGCTCTTAAGCAACGCACTCCAGAAAAACGCAAGACTCTCCGAGAAATGACCTATACACGTTACCTCAAAAAAGCAAAACTACTATGCATACCAAAAAGCCAAGTAACAATCGAACCCAGAAGTGCCATTCCAAAAAACCAAGAACCAGAAAAAGGCATCCTCGTCAGCCTATACGGTCGAGGAACAAAGTTCTTAGGAATCGGCGTACTTCGCGAGGTCAATCAAGAAAGGAAAACACTGAAAATTCAAACCGCGGTCTCAATGAAACCGTTAAGGATTGTTGTCGGAAAAGTTATTGTAGACCAGAAACTTCAAGAAGTTCAGGCTTGAGCTCTAAAGAAACTGCTAACTTCAACGGCTAAAACGCCTTTTTTGTCGGGCAAAACTTTCATGCCGCTTGTTATCCATGATGGTAAGAAGTTCTTGCAGTAGGCTGTTGAGAAACGGTAATCCAAGAAGACGATTGCGCCTCGATCGTCCAGCGTCCTTATGGGTCTCCCTGCAGCCTGCGAAGCTTTTTTCATAGCGGGCAAAACGTAGCCGTATTCACGTCCGAGCCCAGGAAAACATTTGTCATAGTATTCAATCTGCGCTTTAACTCTGGGCGTCGGTTCCGCATAAGGCACGCCCACGACCACGACAGAGTTCATTTGGTTGCCTGGAAAATCTACACCCTCCGAAGTTCTGCCGCCTTGAACACCCAAAAACACGGCGCCGCCCTTTTCACCACACGCCTTAAAGTCCCGACCAACTTCTCATTTGCTTTAGACGTCATGCCACGTTTCTCATGAAACAGCGGTTTTAAAAGAGTGTTTTCTAAGCCTTCAGCAAGTAGCGAGTTTAAGACATCGAACGACGCGGCAAAGATTCCCGTGTTGGTTGGGGTGCTGTTAACGACTTCGTTTATGCGTTCTATCATCTTCTGATACATTGCGGGGGTTCTATTCTCCATAGATGTTGTTACGCCGCAGCTGACCGCGCGAGAAAACATGCTCTTTCGGAAAAGGAGAGGGCACGAGAAACTTCACTGTGCTCTCGGGCAATCGTGTTATTCGTGCAAAGGCCTCCAGCGGCTGAAGTGTTCCCGACATTATCACGTTTGCGTATGTTGAGGAAAAAACGGGTTGGGTGACTTTGGATGGGTCGAGTGCCACTATTTCTAGTTTGGCGGTTTTGTTGTTTTCTTTGTTGAAGTATCGGCTTGCAACGTTGATGAAAGAGTCATCATGCATCAGTGTCATACCATTTTAACAGAAACTCAGCCATGGAGTGGACGTAGGAACGTGGGTTTTTGCCCTCAGCCAACAGGTTCTTTTTGATTGAGCCGCCGATTTCATGCATGTGCTCAAAGAACTCTCTTGGTCGTGTGATGTTTCCTTGCTTTTGAATGATTTCGATGATGCTTTCTGCTGAAATTATTTGTTCGCGGCTTATTTTATCGGTTATTTTTTCCACTTCATCTCTGAAGAAGTGGGCAAACTCTTCGATGTCTTTGTTGCCGAATCGGCCGGCTTCATTTTCTGCCGCCTTCATCACAAACAGCGTGAGGTTGCTGCCGGAGATGTCGATGGCGGTTTCGGGCAAATTGTGCGCTTCATCTACGATTAGTATGATTTTTTGTAGTTCCGTTTCAAGGTTCTTGAGGAAAGGGGTGCGGATTACGGGGTCGAAAACGTAGAGGTAGCTTAGGGCTATTACTTTGCA
>CAVYRC010000008.1:0-77396 GCA_963770845.1 Candidatus Bathyarchaeota archaeon
GAAGTGCAACCTAAAAGACCCAGTTGCTAAAGATTGTGGACTGCCCGGGTTTGAACCGATTCCATTCAGCTAAAACCTACAAGCATAGATCAATGCTGGGTGCGGTTTGAGTTGCTATGTTAAATATTTTTGTTTATAGATTGGGCAGCCGGATTATGCCGTCTAATTTGTTAAAGTGTTCGTCGAAGGAGTATATTTCCGTAATATTGTTTTGGCGCATCATGTCTACCGCTAAGGCATCGTTAGGTTCAAGTTTGAAGTCTTCTCCCAATTCGGTGGCGGCGAAGTAGGCGTCTTTGGTAACATCCATTATTTTTACGTTATCGAGCATGAAAAGTCCTCGGATGATTGTGGTTAGCTGATCTTGAGGCATACCGTGTTTTAGTATGTTTACGGCTTCCGAGACATGAACAATGGTTATCATAATCTCTTCTTTGCCCTTTGATACGTTGCTGATTATTGTTTTGGCGTTTTGTTTCATCTGATGCTCCTTTTCTGTGAGTTGCTTTTTTCGCTTATAATACGCATAGATAAAGATGTTAGCGTCTAAAAACCTCATGTTGCTTCCTCGGAGATTCTCTTTTCAAATTCACTCCAGTTCCCGATAGAGTCCACACCTAAATCAATCTTATCAAAAAATTCCGTCAAATCAATACGACGTTTTAGGAACCAACTTCAAGTACCCTTTCCTTTTTATAACATCGAGTTCCCGGCTTTCTCCGATTTCGGCTTCACGCCAATCTGCAGGCAGGATAATACGACCCTGAATATCCACTTTTTTAATCTCAACACCAGTTTCCAATATTTCCCACCACAAATAATTATAATACTCCATTCTTTAAAAGGTTTCACCATATTTGACCATTTACTCACACAAGTATAAGAGAAGCAAAAGTTAGTTGTGGAGCTGGACCCACCAAAGATTCGGCAAAAACAAATAAGCATTAAACACAGAAAGTGACAAAACATGACTAACTGGAAATCGTTTCTCAAAGCAGACCCGACCGACTGGCTGTTAGAGGAAGATAATCTTTCAGTCCGCTACTTCACGTTAACAGAAATCCTGAACAAACCCCAAAACAGCCCTGAAGTGAAACAGGCAAAAGAAGAGTAATAATGAACAAAGGTTTGGTTCCAAAAATACTCGATAAAATGAACGTCGGCGGTTACTGGGAAACCCCGACCACGTTTTACACTGCAAAATACAAGGGCACGGTTTGGCAGCTCATCATTTTTAGCAGAAGCTAGGTGCAGATGGCGCAGACAGCCGAGTCAAAAAAGCCTGTGAATTCATATTGGAAAACTCTCAGCACCATGAAAGCCACGGATTCTCCGTTGCGAGGGCTGAAAAAACAGGCGGAGGCAGACAAAGCGGAGTCATCCCTTGCTTGACAGGCAACATGGTTTGGAGCCTAATCCGCGATAGGCTCACCCCTCGACGACCCAAGAGTGCAAGCTGGAATCAACTGGATCACCATATACCAACGATTCGACGACACAATAGAGGCAGCTCCGAAGGGATGGCCATACGACAAATATGAGATGTGCTTTGGCAAACATAGTTGTCACATGGGAGCAGCCAAAGCCCTCAAAGCCCTCGCGGAAATTCCGCCAGAAAAAAGAGATACAAAAACAGAGGCAACCATCAAAGTCGGCGCCGAATACTTCCTAAAACATCACATCTACAAAAAAAGCCATAACTTAGCCAAAGTTTCGAAACCTGGTTGGCTACATTTTGGGTTTCCGTTGATGTATCAAGATGACGCTTTGGAGGTCTTGGGGATACTAACAAACTTGGGGTACAAAGATGAACGGATGCAGGAAGCTGTGGACTTGGTAATTTCAAAACAGGACGCACAAGGCAGATGGAAACTGGATAACACCTACAATGGAAGATACCAGACCAACATCGAACGCAAAGGTGAACCCAGCAAATGGATAACCCTAAATGCGCTCAAAGCGCTAAAACATATTTACATTTAAAAAACTGAAAGATAATACCCGAGGAAATGCTATGAAGTCTCTACTGGTTGTCTATTCATATCATCACAATAATACGATGAAAATCGCTGAAGTCTTCTCAAAGGTACTGGATGCACAAATAACAACGCCCCAACAAACAAATCCTGATGAACTCCAAATGTTTGATTTAGTGGGTTTTGGTGCAGGGATAGATAGTGGAAAACACTACAAGCCCCTGCTTGACCTAGCTAATAGCCTGCCACAAGTAAAAGAGAAGAAAGCATTCATTTTCTCAACTAGCGCGATCCAAGGAGAAAGAGAAAGTCGCCAAAGACCACTCGACTCTGAGGGATAGACTTCAGTCTATAGGTTATCTGATTGTTGGCGAATTTAGTTGTAAAGGCTATAACACCAATAGTTTTCTCAAATATTTTGGCGGAATGAACAGGGGTAGACCTAACGCTGAAGACCTTAAAAACGCCGAAGATTTTGCTCAAAATTTAAAGCAAGACTCACGGTGACAAAGACGACCTATCCAAACAGGCAAGCCCTAAATTCAGAACATACCAACCAAACAGTGGGGAATGACTGTGAAAACCCAGTTGTCTATTACAGCCGCACAGGAAACACAAAATTTATCGCAGAAACTATTGCTGCTGAACTGGGGGCAGACATCGAAGAAATTGTGGATTTAAAAAACCGTGACGGCAACGTCGGCTGGATTTCAGGTCTTAGGGATGCTTTCGGTAACAGGCAAACCAATATAGCACCAGCAAAAAAGACGCCCAAAGACTATGACCTTGTCGTTGTTGGGACGCCTGATTGGGCTTGGAGCCCTGCACCAGCAATCAGAACATACGTAAGCCGCTGTGACTTTTCAGGGAAGAAGGTTGCTTTGTTCTTCACTTATGCGAGTAGCCTGCGCCAAATTGTAGAAAAAACCGAGGCTTTAATGCCTAACGCCATTTTCGTGGGAGAATTAATCCTGCTAAACGTTTTAGATAATCGGGAAGAATCGAAGAAAAAGACTGAGGATTGGTGCCTCAAACTCAAATCGGTTTAAATATTCTACAAATTTAGATGAAGCATACTGTTTTTAGCTGTCGTAAATCCTCATCGCTTGTGTAGAGTTCAGCTTTAAAGTGACGTGCAGTAGCGTAAACAAGAGCGTCTGAGAAATGAAGGTTATGTTCAAGACTAAAATCTGCAGCCTCAAGAGATATGGTCTGATCTACAGGAACAATCGTCGTTTGACTAAGGGCGGCAACTGCCAGCAATGCTTCTTCCTCGCTTTTGAGCTTTTTAATTTTCTTGTAAACCTCATAAAGAACTACGACTGAGGTGATTATCTCTTTGGGTTTTGTTGATTCAATTACTTGTTTGTACTGTGGCGCCTTGGGTCCTTTGGTGAACCGTTCAATCCAACCAGAGCTATCGATGCTAATCAATTCTGTCAGACTCATCACGGAGGTTTTCGGTGTCAAGTCCAGGGATAAAACCTTCGGTATCTTTTAGGGGGCGTACAGGAATGTACTGGATGATTCCATGTTTGGCTATGGCAACCATTTTGTCCCCAGGTTTAATCCCAGCACTCTTCCGCAGCTTTTCCGGAATCACGATTTGGTACTTTTTTGAAACTGTAACTGTCTCCATCGATAACCACACAGTAAAACTATACTCCTATCGATATAAAATTTGCGCCTAAACCATGACAAACCGCCATACCCAAAACAAAACCAAGAGGCATACTAAATACCCATTAAAAAAGTGGTGCCGGGGACGGGATTCGAGCCCGCGACTTCTGGGCATAGGGCGATGGCCCCTTTTGCACTCCAGATTATGAGTCTGGCGCCCTTGCAGGCTAGGCTACCCCGGCACATTGCCTCTCGGTTTTTAAGCCGATGCCATTTTAGTTTATTTTCCTTCATTTAAACCTTTAAGCTAAAGCCATAGATATCTCGCTTGGCAATCTACGATATTTTTTGCAACAATAAATTTATTGGATTGAAAACTCCCTTTAGAGGTTGGTGACTGTAATGTCCTCAGATAACGATGATTACCCTGAATGGTTCAAGAAACGCCGAAGCCCATCTAAAGATCCTTTCAGTAACATTGATGACATGTTCCGCGAAATGGAAAAGATGATGGATGAGGAACTCAAAAACTT
The DNA here is from genome assembly GCA_963770845.1 of Candidatus Bathyarchaeota archaeon. Lineage (GTDB taxonomy): Archaea > Thermoproteota > Bathyarchaeia > Bathyarchaeales > Bathycorpusculaceae > Bathycorpusculum. The sequence continues at coordinate 4,130 of CAVYRC010000008.1, forward strand.
CACAGACAAAGTTCCAAAGGAATACGTTAAGGAACGTAAGCTTCCTGACGGCAGCACGGTTAAGGAGCTTGGACCGTTTGTTTATGGTTATAGCATGAAGATTGGTCCCGACGGCAAACCTGACGTTCAGGAGTTTGGCAACATCAAAAAGGGCCTCAAGGGCACGCCTCAGGTTAAGGAGGAACGTGAACCGCTCGTTGACACCATGGAAACAAACGAGGATATCCATGTCGTTGTTGAGTTGCCTGGTGTTGAGAAAACTGACATAAAATTGCATGGAACGGAGGATTCTTTGGAGATTTCGGTTGATACTCCACAGTACAAATACTACAAAGAAGTGAATCTGCCCGCAAAAGTTAGGGTTAAAGATGCAAACTCAACCTACAAAAACGGCGTATTAGAAGTAGTGTTGCCTAAAGCGGAGTCGTCAAAGCCCAAGGGTGAACCCATAAACATAGGCTAAAAGCCTAAATTTTCCCTCTCTTCATAGATGTGTAAGATGACTGAAAACTCGGAAACTGACACCCTAAACTCTATTTGCCGCGAAGCAAAAGCAGCAGGCAAACTGTCAGGCGACAACCTAACTGAGCTCTACGAGCTTTTCGGGTCAAGATTCACCAAAGCCCTCGACGCCTTAAAAGAAGGCAGAGTAAAAAAATACGTCTTTAAACCAAGCGGAAGAATCGTTTGGATCGTCGTTGGCAGAGAACGCGACTACCTCATCATGCCGGAAGCGGAATTCTGCACCTGCGACGACTTCTACTTTCGGGTTCTTGACAAAAAAGTCCACATGTGCTACCACATTTTAACTCAGAAGATTGCGGCGAATCTGGGTTGGCTTGAGTTGATTCAGGAAAAAGACGAGTGTTTTGATATGTTGATGAATGAATGGAAAAAAGCCCCTACGCAAGGTTAGGACTGATTGGCTAGCCAATCAATGGCTTCTTTTCGAGCGGCAAAGTCTTGCAGGGCACATCCCCCATCCAGGTTTAGATTTAAATATGAAGACGTTACATCAATAGGGTATTACAAGGAGAACCTCTGATGGATCTTGGCGCATACTTCATAACCCTACAATATGTCCTCATGGGCTCAGTATTTATGGCTCTACTACTCATCTTCCTGTATGCTTACTATGGCAAAGAAGAAGAGCAAACAGACGACTAAACCCTCCTCTTTTAACTGCTAAATTTTCTATTCCGCCCGTTCAATACGAGAAATAAGACTATGCTTACAACAGTAAGAATTGCACTTATTGTTATGAGCCATCCAGCGTCAGGCCCAGCGCCAAAAACAATCGGAATGGGACCAATCAAGATTACGCCTCCGACGCTTCCTGACCCGCCCAGAACCAAAGAAGCAACCACCAAAAAGGCTATGCCCACAAAAACCAGCATTATTCCTAAAAGCAGAAAACCCAAGAGTCTGCTAGATAAACCGTAGCCGTCATCTTCAACTTCCGCATCGCTTGACATTCTAGGTTACCTCAACACCCAGTAGTTTATTACTATAATTATTAACGCTATGATGGTGAGAGCTAACGCCAACGTCAAAACTGTCTTAACTGATTTTTTGTCAGTTCCAAAAATTAACGGAATTGGACCAATCATGATAATACCCGCGCCGTGAACCCTGCCTCTCTTTGCACTACCCTTGGAGGCAAGAATGATTGCTGCAACGATAACTATGATTCCAGCCACTATTAGTACAAAGCCAAGACCGTAAAAAACCGCTGCATCCACGTATGCTCACCGGCGTCCAGGAGAAAAATGAGTCAGTGCTTTTAATAAACATAGCCAGCAACCCATAAGAATGCAAAAAAATTAAAAGCCAGCACTTATTTATCGTGTCGGCGCAAGATGACCACACAAGACTTAATCCAGGAAATCCAAAGACAAAACCCACTGATCAGCCAAGAGCAAATTCTGGATAGACTGCAGGCTGAAAGAGCTAAAACAGGTGGACTCCTTGGAGACGAGACGCTGCTTCGGTTGATTGCTGCTAAATTAGGCTTACAAGTCCCGCAGAACGCTATTCATAACAACGGAGTCCTCTCGACTAGCCGATTGTTTGCAGGTTTGTATGACGTTACGGTGGCAGGTCGCTTAATCGCGGTTTTTCCAGCAAAAACATTTCAGGGAGCCGAAAAATCAGGCAAATTTGCAACCATTATGTTGATGGATGCTGAGGGAGTTTTGCGGGTAGTTTTGTGGGATTCGAAGGCTGAGATGGTTGAACGGGACGAACTTAAAGCTGGACAGTCGGTCCGGCTAATACACGGATACACAAAAGAGGACAGGTATGGTAAAACAGAGATACATCTTGGCAGCAAAAGCCAAATCCTGATAGAGACCGAAGCCAAAGCTGACCAATACCAATCTATCGAAAAATTCACCACAAAAATCCAAACCCTAAACGCAAACTCTGGCAACGTGCACCTTGCTGGAACGGTAAAGGCGGTTTTAGGCAAGAAAGCTTTTTCCCGAAACTATGACAGCGACGGTATAGTAATGCGGTTGGCATTGAGGGATGATTCAGGCGAAGCCGTTGTGGTCGTTTGGAATGAGAAGGTCTCTGAAGTGGAAGTAATAACGAGGGAGAACCCGCGGTTGCTGCTGGTTAATGCAAGGGTCAAAGAGGCACAGGGCGGTGGCATAGAAGTGCATGTTGACTCCAACACCTTTGTAGGTTCTCAAAACAGTTAAGGCTAAGAAAAATCCAATTAAAATTAATCTACAGTCTACTATAAACTTTCGGGGTTAGCACCAGGCTAACTCGTCATCTTTCTCTTTTCGGCTACGCCTCAAAGTTGCCGCGTTTGTCTTAACTCTTTCAAAACGCTTCTGGGAGTTACATCGCTCCGCAAGCTTAACCACGTCGCTTGGTTTACTGAACCTTTCCACTTTACCGTCGTCGCGTTTACGCTCGACCTTTATGCAGTCATCCACCATGCAGTTTAGCACGCAAGCTCCGCAGTAAACACATAAGTCGTCGATAACGCCGACGTGCCCCGTTCCCCAATACAGCGCGTTGGTTGGACAAGCCTTGATGCACAACCTACATTGCCCGCCAACACAAGTGAACTTGTTTATATCGATTTTACCTTCCTTGAATAATTCCTTGATGCCGGTGGGTTCAAGGAGTTCTTTGCGACGCTGCCGTCTTTCTGCTTCCTCATCAACCTGGCTCTCGCTCTCTTCATCCATCAGGTCGAATGTAGAAGGCTGTTTCGACGACATATCAGGAATCACGATTAAGAGTGGGTTGCGTAAAAATAGGTTTTATGAATTATAATTACTTATCTTACGGTTTGTTTGGATTGGTACGGAAAAATTGTCTTTTTAGGAAAGGTCTTTTCTGATCCATGCAGGTTTATAATATTGGAAAAGTTTACTGTTCGGAAAGAAGGCTACAAATTGAGCCAACCTCAACCATTCAGCAAACCGGCTTCTACTTCCCCAAGGCACAGCAACATAGTGTTAGCTATAGTTATGCTTGGAACCATGATGGGCGCGCTCGATAGCACCATCGTTCTGCTAGCTTTTCCAGTCATCAACGACAGCCTGCATTCCGATTTGGCGTCTTCACTGTGGATTATTCTTGCCTATTTGCTTGTTCTTGCGGTTGCAACTACGCAGATGGGCAGAATCGGCGACATCTACGGTAGAAGCCGAATATTCAATTTAGGCTTCATAATCTTCACTGTGGGCTCAGTATTATGCGGTTTTTCACCCCACATCTACCCCTTAATAGCATTTAGAGGCGTGCAAGCGGTGGGCGGCGCCATCATGCAAGCCACCAGCGGAGCCATCATCGCCGACTATTTCCCCCGAGAAAAACGAGGCAAAGCCTACGGCTTCAATTCACTCGGCTATACTAGCGGAGCAATGCTCGGCATCGTATTGGGTGGAGTAATCACTACTTTCGTCAGCTGGCAATACATCTTTTTCATCAACATCCCAATCGGCATAATCGCAGTCATAGCCGGCTGGAAATACCTAAAAGATGCCGAAAGAACCCCTGCCAAATTGGACCTTGTAGGAATGGGACTACTTGCCGCAGCACTGGTTTTGCTATCTTTAGGGTTGGTGAATTTTGCTGCAGAAGGAATCAGCATGTCAAGCGTCTTGTTAGCGGTAGTTGGAGCCGTGTTGGTACCTGTTTTCATCTTGTATGATAAGCGGTTGAAAAACCCCATGATTGACTTTGAATCTTTTAAGAACAAGATTCTGCGAAATGCAATCTTCTCAGCGTTCTTCCTCAGCGTCGGCTACTTCTCCGTGGTGTTCTTGGTAATTATGTATTTGCAGGGGATAAGAGGACTCTCGCCTTTGGACGCGTCGTTACTTTTGGTACCAGGATACGTTGCAGGCAGTTTTCTGGGTCCAATAATGGGCAGGCTTTCCGACAAGTATGGTTCAAGAGAAATCGCCACCCTCGGCGTATTCTTCCTAGCCGTAGCAATAGTCGTTTACCTAACGATGAGTACAACTTCTCCGCTCTACATAGTTCTCATCGCTTCCGCCGTTTCAGGTTTAGGCACATCCATGTTCTTCCCAGCCAATAACAGCGCAGTCATGGTCAATGCCCGCACAGGTTCATTCGGCAGCATCTCAGGCGTACTGCGGACTGTACAGAACATCGGGCTAGTTGGAAGTTACGTGTTGGCGATTTCGGTTGCGGCAGCCTCGATACCGCGGCAAATAGCATTTGAAGTATTCATTGGAACAACCAACCTGACCGGCGGGGTTAGTCAAGAGTTTCTATTTGGAATACACAACGCGTTCTACGCGTCTATTCTCATCCTAGTGATTGCGGGCATTCTATCGTTTAGCAGGGGCAGGGAAAAACGCAAAGAAATGGCAAGCAAACCTAAAGACTAATAGTGCTAACCGCCTAATTGTAATTCTGGCTCTTGATTGGAGGTATCGCTTGAGCAAACATAAATTCGGGGTATTCCTTCCATTCTACGCGTTTCAAGCCGAAACTCCAAACGACTACTATGACCATCTCAAGGCCATTGTTTTAGAATGTGAGCGGTTAGGCTACAATGCGGTTTGGCTTGATGACCACTTAATGTACAACAACTGGCCAATCCTTGAGTCGTGGACAACACTCGCCGCTCTATCTTCGTTAACCAGTAGGATACGACTGGGAACCATGGTTTCCTGCAACCAGCACCGAAACCCAGCTTTGCTCGCCAAAACGACCGCAACACTTGACGTCCTGTCAAATGGCAGGTTAGAATTCGGAATCGGCGCAGGAGTCCAAGAAGCTGAGCATGTCGCCTACGGATTTGACTTCCCAAAGCTAGAGTATAGAGCAGAGCGTTTGGGCGAGGCTTTAGAAGTTATAAAGCGACTTTGGATGCAAGAAAAAGCAACTTACAACGGAAAACACTACACTCTCAACGAAGCCGTTTGCGAACCAAAACCCATCCAAAAACCACACCCTCCAATAACAGTTGGTGGAAACGGAGAAAAACACACCCTCAAAGTAACCGCAAAGTATGCGGACAGATTTGACTGGGGATTTCTGCCATCGATTGAAGAGTACAAGCGTAAGCTTGAGATTTTAGAGAAATATTGCAAAACCATCGGTCGAGACTTTGGCGAAATAGAGAGGTCATGTTGGCCAAGCGGGCAAATTCTTATTGCCAAAGATCAAGAAGAGTTAAGCCAAAAAATTTTAAAATTTAAACCCGCAAATATGAGCTTTGTAGAGTTCAAGAAATACACTTTGGCAGGTACTCCAGATGAATGCAAAGAGCATTTGCAAGCTTACACAGATTTGGGCGTGACGTATTTTATGTTGTACTTTGCTGACTTGCCAAGTCTTGAAGGATTAAGATTGTTTGCCGAAGCTGTTGTTAGCAAAATGTAGCTAGAGGTCGCCTCGGGCAATATGGGTTAACTCGTGGACGATGATTTCGTCTAGAGTGTGGTAAGGGTTTTCTCTAACTAAGATAATGTATTCGGCGTCGTCGTTTTCGTCGCCATTAAACACGCAGGCATCGGTGCCCTTTGTTGAAAGAATCCTGCCCCACTCCTCGATTTCTCGGAAATCATCCTCTATGCAGTGGCGGTGTTTCAAGACAAGGTTAAAATCATAATCACTCAGTTTTAGTGCCTTAACTTTGGGAAAGGGCTTGAGGGATAGCGTCTTCCATGCAGCAATGAGCTTGTCTTTGGGAATACGCATTCCTTTCATCTTGAGGCCTTCGACTAGAACCATACAAACCCCTGTTTATTCTATTTTGCTGAAAAAGAGACTAGCCGCTTAAGGACAGGTCGACATAAAAATCAATGAGTTTAACGCTAAAAACGTTTGCAGTAGTCAAGCTACAACCACAATTATTTTCACCCGGATATAAAGAAAGGAATGTTAGCCCTGAGAGACCTATCCGTTTCCAAAATAGTGTACCTATCGATAGAGTGGGGATAGACATCTATGAACACTATTGTGTTTTGTTGTTGTAGTCGGTTGTCAACACGTTCATGCCACTCAGGACTGCTTCCATACTTGCTTTAACGATGTCTTCGCGGACGCCCATTGCTGTGACTGTTCGGTCTCCTTTGCGCATATGCACAACGACTTCAACCATCGCATCTGTTCCGCCAGTAATAGCTTTAACATTGTATTGTTCCAGCGTAATGGGTTCGGTTTCTGCGATGGCGTCTTTAACCGCGTTTATCGTAGCATCCACTGGTCCAACACCCACTGCCGCGCCCCAAACGACCTTACCGTTTAGTTTCAGGCGCACTGAAGCGGTCGAAGTAACTTTGTCGCCCCCAACGTAAGTCATTTCTTCAAGCTGTATAGGTTTAGCTTTATCCAAACCCATGACAGCTTCAGCGATAGCCAACACATCTGCATCCATAACAGTTTTGCCCTTGTCACCCAGTTCCTTAACGCGTTGGAAGATTCCCTTAAACTGAGCCTCAGTGGGTTTTAGTCCCATATTGGTTAAGTCAGCGCGTATAGCATTAGAACCTGAGTGCTTTCCTGGTGCGAGGCGTCTTGTGCATCCCACCAGCTCAGGCGCAATCGGTTCATAAGTCAACGGGTTAGCCAGCACCCCTTGAGTGTGGATGCCTGACTCGTGAGTGAAAGCGTTGGCGCCCACGACTGCTTTATTGGGCTGAGTGTAAACGCCTGTCAAGCGTGAAACCAATTGCGAGGTGCTGTAGAGTAGCTCAGTCTTGATGTTCAAATCAAGTTTGTAAAGCGATTTTAAAGTAACTACGATTTCTTCAAGTGCTGCGTTGCCTGCGCGTTCACCCAATCCATTTATGGTAGCATGTGCCTCGTCTGCGCCGCTGCTCAAAGCGGCAATTGTGCTTGCGACTGCCATGCCGAAGTCGTTGTGGCAGTGTACCGCAAGGGGGATTTTCAGTTTTTTTTTCAAGTTTGAGAAGAATTCTGCTGCTCGTTCAGGAGTCAAGACTCCCACAGTATCACACGGAGTTACCCTATCCACTCCCGCCTCCGAAGCTTTCAAGAACACTTGAGTTAAATAAGCGAAGTCTGAGCGGGTTGCATCTTCAGCTAAAAGCTCCACTGTTAAACCGTGGTCTTTAGCGTACTGCACGCATTCCTCTGTGGATTTTAGCACTTGCTCACGGGTTTTTCGCAGTTTACATTCAATGTGTAGGTCCGACGTCGGTATAATCATCGATATACCCGATGAACCGCTCTTCAAGACCGCATCGATGTCGCCTTTGGTTCCTCTTGCTGCACTGTAGACTTTAGCCCGTAAACCTTGTTTAGCAATGAGGCTAACTGAGTCCATTTCGCCCTCAGAAACAGCTGCGAACCCAGCTTCGATAACGTCTACACCAAGCTCGTCTAGGCGCTGGGCAATACGCAGTTTATTTTCAGGAACAAGCGATACTCCGGGTGTTTGTTCACCATCACGCAGGGTGGTGTCTAAAAATCTAACTTGTTTAGGGAAGCGGTTGAATAAAGCAATACCCCATTTAAATCACATTCATTTTCAAGGGGTCAAGCGAGGATATAAGAATTATGGTGTCTCAACCAGCGCTGTCTAAGACTCGTGAAAGTTTAAATGCGTATTGTCCCACTTAATAGGTGTGGGAAAGACATGGAAGAGCAAGTCACCCTAAAAATAGACTCAAAAGGTAGAATTTGCATACCTGCTAAGTTCAGAGAAGAAATCGGCGACGCCGCAATAATGAAGAAGACTCCGCAAGGCTTCCTCATCGTGCCCGGCAAACAAGAGGACTTCATAGAATCCTTCAACAAAATGATAACCGCAGAACCTAAACGCCAAGGAAAACCCAAACTTGCAACCCCCCAAGAAATGAAGTCAGTCTGGAGAACCGCCAAGTGATAGTTGGGCTAGACACCAACATTCTCTGTTATGCGTTGGATAAATCGTACCCTGAAAACGAAAAAGTCAAGGACTTGTTAACTTCTCTTTCAAGCGAAAACATAATCGCCATAAACCCAACCGTACTCCATGAAGCCTACCACACACTCGTTTACTATTTGGAATGGACGCCCGAAGAAGCCGCAAGACGGCTATCGACAATGCTAAGGCACCCCTACATCGAATTCTACAACCAAACCCAAAAAACCAGCCTAATAGCACTCAACCTCGCCGTAAAATATGGCTTAGACGGCAGAGATGCCTTAATAGTAGCCAACTATATAGCAAATAAAACCCCAACCGTCTACACCCACGACAAAGAACTCCTAAACATACAAAAAATAACCTGGAAAAACACCAATCTAACAATCAAAGACCCCCTAAACCAAAAAATAAAAACCTAAGCATGCCCTACTGGAGCTTCTTCCTTTTCAGCGAAGCTAAAGCTTCCATCTTTCGGGTAATACACTATGTCAGGGCAAATCTGCACTTGGGGACACTGCTTGTATTTACCCTTATACTCAGCAGTTTTGTCATCAATTTCCTTTTTGAATTTAGCCCAGTCCTCTTCACACCGGTTGTCTTTCAAAATTAATTCTGCTATAATTGCTTCCTTGGAATGCGTACCTACCATTTTGCGACGAAGTGCCCCACCAGCCATCTTACGGTAACTATAACCCTCATAGAGGTAGGGGCTATCTGCGAAACCCATAGGTCTAAGAGCTTCTGCGACTGCACTTGGAAGTACCTCCCAGTCGGGATAAGGTAAAAATTCATATGGCTCGGGTTTGTCGTTTTTGTTTTTAGGTTTGGGAGTTCTCCAAATCCAAGGCTTATGGTCAGGAAGCCCAGAAGACCCTGATTCTTCGCTTTCTGGTTCTGCAGAGGACTTTATCATTCCATGCTGTGGCTCATAGACATCCCTGCTCGGAGAAGATAACGAACTGAATTCTGGTCTGGGACGTTAGTTGATTCAACCATTCCTAAACCGTTTGTCTTCTGTTCTTTCTGAATCCATTTCAGTGTTTCTTTTGCCCGCTCAGAGATTGATTTTTCTGACATCTTGCTTCCGTTCTCCCAAAGAAGCAATCTGAACCAATTTAGATTTTTTTGTCGGTAGATAAAATTTCTGCTTCTGTCCACATATTGGTAATCGGAATCTATTGAAAAGAAAGCAAAGAAGAGCTGATTTTTTTTTACTTTATTTCCAATTAAAGGTCATATGGGAAAAAATAATAAACTACATGGGTAGATTAGGGTTTGTAAAACGAACGAATTGGCGAAATAATGGGTAAGCATAAAAATCCAATGACATTACAATTTCTAGGTCTCCTTAAAGAAAACGGTAGAATCTATAATTTCTCAGTTGAGGAAGAATACCCTTTGATAAATGGGGTTTTTGATGCCGATTTGGTGTACAAGCTTCCAAGCTATAATCAACCGATTATAAGTTTTGAAGTTGAAAGCTCACCAGTACCATACGCGGTAAAGAATGCGGTAAAATATTTTTCAACAAAGTCGGCTGATGTCCCAAAGCCATGGCAGCATTTTATAATAATTTTGAATGGTAAGTTGAAGTCGAGCGATAAAATTTCCATTCAATGTGTTACAGAAAAACACCCTGTCCACATTTTTGAAAATATTTTTGGCGATAGCAAGGAACTGGATAGATTTAACAAAAAACTTGAAGAGATGTCAAAAGCTTTTAAGATAGTGCAAGAGACGAGGAACAAATCTAACCAATTTAGAATCGATTTTTCGGCGAAAGTAAAACAATGCATCTCGTCAATCGAACGACAAGAAAGTGAAATTGACGATGCAATTGATGACCTAATTATGGCGGTAAAAGAAGTTATTGAAAAATGGGATGTCCCTTCAACCAGATTTGCCACTGTTGAGATTTTTGAAGGATTCTATAAACTCAGCGCTCAGAGAAGTTGTGAACCTTACGTAATTCTGGAAGACTTATGCAAGTATGCATATTCTCAAAGAAAACGCTTACTTGACTCAATGATACAGCCGTTTTACTCTATATTACTTGAAGCATGGATAGAGGGCTACGATATTGAAAAAGGAGAGCAAGCCTGCCAATTTCTATTGCGATTAGGTACTGCTTTTCTACAGATAGATATATCGATAAGCCAAGCTTGCATTGAAGCAATTGATAACTTAGCGGGCGATATGTTTGAAGCTGAGATTCTTAGCAAAGAAATACTATTCTGTGCCATTGCTTACGAAAAATCAAAAGACAATCCGCGACTAAAAGAATTTGTTGAGACATATTCTGACTGGATTAGAGTCAACGAAGAATACTCTTGGGATGATGACAGAAAAGGCTACTTAAGTGATTCAATAAAGTTAGCGGAAAAAGAACAGGACTCATACGACATAAAAATCAGATTGTATAAAAATAATGTCTTGTTGCCAATATTTAACAGAATAATTGATTCTGAGATTAAAGACTACGTTGAGTTTTTAGAGGAGACTATTGAGGAAACTGATAACTATGACACCACATGGGCGGGTCAAGACTTGTCTAAAATGATTCACGCTTACACCAAACACCGACCGAATTTTGCCATCGAGATAAAAAACACAATTATGGCAACCAACAAAAAACCGATTACTGAACTATTTAACGCGATAATAAATAACAACAGTTTCCTTATGAAAACTTACAAAGATTCAAAAAACAACTATGCATAAATTGTCTCATGCTTAGGTTGGCAGGCGCGTGCGATTTGAAACCCATGTTGATATTGGAATGTTTGAGTCCTATCATCAGTTAACGATGGCTTTTCGCCATTGGGCAGGTGAAGGCTGGAAAGGCACATACAGACAATGGAATGCTCTAAACAGAGAAGCCGAAAACGTTGGATTCAATTTTCCAGATGTTTATAGGATGAAATACGAGAGAAAGGATATTCTAAATGTTGATGCTTTTCTAGTTATAAACTTTTCAGACTCTTGCGGTTCACCATCTTTTGAAAACAGCCGCATAAAATTTAACTGCAACATCCAGCAATTAGTTCCGAGAAGTTGAGGTTTATTGATATGCGTAGCGACCAAATCAGAAAAGGAACAGAGAAAGCGCCTCACCGCGCATTACTGAAATCTTTAGGTTTACAGGACGATGACATAGCAAAACCGCTAATTGGTATAGCTAACAGCTACACAAACATTGTTCCCGGACACATTCACCTCCGAGTTATAGGCAGAAGCTGTTAAAGAAGGCGTCCTAGTGGCGGGCGGTACACCATTCGAATTCAGCACCATCGCGGTTTGCGACGGAATCGCAATGGGTCATGAAGGCATGCGTTACTCGTTGCCTTCAAGGGAAATAGTGGCGGACTCGGTGGAGATTATGCTTCAAGCCCACAGCTTAGACGGTCTTGTTATGATTTCTAACTGCGACAAAATCACTCCAGGGATGCTTATGGCAGCTGCACGCGTTGACATCCCAGCCATTATGGTTACGGGTGGACCGATGGCAGCGGGACGATACCACGGCAAAAAAATAAGCTACTCCAACATGCCCGAAGCACTCGGACAAGTAGCCGCGGGAAAAATGACTGAAGGCGAGCTATGCGAGATGGAGGAAAACGCGTGTCCAGGATGCGGCTCCTGCAGCGGCATGTTCACTGCCAACACTATGGCCTGCATGACTGAAGCGTTAGGGTTGTCGCTGCCTTACTGTGCAACCTCCCTTGCAAACAGTGCATTCAAACTCCGCTTAGCCAGAGCCACAGGCAAACAAATCATAAAACTAGTCAAAGATGACCTTAAGCCATCGCAGATTCTAACCAAGGAAGCCTTCGAAAACGCCATCGCACTTGACATGGCACTCGGCGGCTCAACCAACACGACGCTGCATCTGCCAGCCATCGCAAAAGAAGCAGGCTTAACTCTGCCCCTGTCAACCTTTGATGAAATCGGCAGAAGAGTCCCCCACCTATGCAGCATGATTCCAAGCGGAACCTATGCGCTTGAGGATTTAGATGCAGCAGGCGGAGTCCCAGCAGTCATGAATGAACTCAAAACTCTGCTTAACCTAAAGTTGCCAACGGTCTCGGGCAAAACAGTCGGCGACAACATCAAAAACGCAAAGGTTCTAGACAGAGAAGTCATCCACAGCCTCGCAAACCCAGTCCACAAAGAAGGAGGCATCGCCATATTAACAGGTAACCTCGCACCCAAAGGCTCAGTCATCAAAACTGCAGGCGTCTCACCAAAAATGCAAAAACACACAGGTCCAGCAAAAGTCTACGACTCTGAAAAAGAAGCGCTCACAGCCATCCGCGGCAACCAACTCAAAGCAGGCGATGTGGTCGTCATCCGATATGAAGGACCACGAGGTGGACCCGGAATGCCAGAAATGTTATTCCCTACAGCTACCATCGCCGGTATGGGGCTTGCTGACAGCGTTGCCCTAATCACTGATGGGCGATTCTCAGGCGCCACACACGGAGGCAGCATCGGACACGTTGCGCCAGAAGCCTTTGACGGCGGACCGATAGCGGTCATTAAGAACGGCGATACAATAACCATCGACATACCACACAGAGTACTAAAAGTGGAAATCTCGGACAAAGAGCTTAAGGCACGACTGGCAGCATGGAAACCACGTCCCCCCAAAATTACTAAAGGCATTCTCTCAAGGTACAAGCCAACGCAAATAGAATAAAATATAAAAGAATTTGGGCGCCGGCTGATTTCTTTACCAGAAGCGTCCCATCATTCCCATTCCCATGCCTGTTCTGTATGGGTAAGCGCCTTGCTGTGGAACTTGAGAGTAGCCGTAGCCACTGTTAGATGATATGTATCCAAAGTTGCCGTTGTATCCTTGTGATGTTTGGCTGTAGGCTGTGTTTTAGATTTTGATTGTTAACATATTGGGCAAAAGTGACTCCGACTACCGCCATAACTACGAGCGACAATGCAACAGCAAGAAGAATGATTTTTGTTTTGGTCATTTCGTTTTTCACCTCAACATACCATATGGGCTTGGCCTGGTTTGAGAGTTGGCTGAAACGTAGTTGAAACGGTTGATGAAACGGTTTCTGATGGGTTTTTGATGTATATTGATATTGAATTGTGGTTTGGAGGGAAAAATCCTTAAATCCCAGAAAAATGAGTCTTTTTTAGATATAACATGAAAAGAGTCAACGTGTTTCTAACCATACTGATTGTTTCCATAGCAGGCCTGATAGCAGCGACTGCCATCGGCTTTGCCATCTTCTCCGAAGCCCAAAACCCAGCTAACTGGATGAGCCAAATGTTCGGAGGCGCAAGCAGCACTGGCGGAATGGGTAGCATGATGGGACAAACAGGAACCACAACATCAAGCGGTCTACTACCTTACTTTGGCGTGTTATTCGTGGTTTTAATTGTTGTTACGGTCATGGGGATTGTTGGCGTAGGCTATTATCTACTGTATCCCCAAATTCGAGTTGGATCTGTAGGAGTTATTCAAGCCACACAAAACATTGCAGCAACTCAGTCAACTGCAAATTCCACAAACGGAGCCACACCTTACGAATCCATCTCAAAGACCTTAACTGAAGACGAACGAAAAATCTTAGGGGTTCTAAACAGCCACCAAGGCAAATACCTCCAAAAATACATCCGAAACGAAACAGGCCTAAGCAGACTCCAAACCCACCGAATAATCGCACGCTTAGCCGACAGAGGAATCGTTTCACTGGAAAAAATCGGAAACACAAACCAGGTCTACTTGGCTAACTGGTTAACCCAAAAACAATAGTTACTCTTTTTTTCTATAGTTTCGCGACCCCTTTTTCTATTCTTTCTTTGCTACGATAGTTGCTGGATCAATTACTTTGAATTTCACTCTTTCTGCCAATCTCTTAAACGCTTCATCGTGTGATAGCAGTGTTTTAATGTCTAGCAAGTTCATAACTGCAATTATAGTTGCATCTCGCCCGCCCAAACCGTCACTATAACCGTAACTTAAAAGATAATCAAGGCTTTCAGCCATCAGCTTAGTGTCAAGACCTATAATTTTCATGTTACGTAAATTAACGAAATGCTCGATTTTTTTCTCGCATCCTCTACTGCGAAATGTCTGACTATATAATGAGCGACTTCCATAACAACTGCCTTGTTGGAGGCAAGTTCCTCGGAAGAGAGCAGAAGTTGCCTGATTGGTTCTCGGACGAGTTTGTGCTCTGGGAGGCGCTTGTCAAAATAGTAGCACCAGATGTTGGAATCGATGAAAATCATTTTTTGGGCTGCTGTGTTTTTGGTTCTCAGATTTTTTTGACATCCAACGGGTTAATCGTTGGGGCGCCTTCTTTTATGCAACCTTCCATTTCTTTGACGAAATCTTCGGGCGAAATGGGGGGCATAACAATAATTTTTTCTTTTTCTACTTTAAGTCGAGCTTTTCCGCCTGTTAGTAAACCGATTTTTTCTCTTGCTTTCTTGGGCAAAAGAATTCGACCTTTCTTATCTATGAATACTTCTTGTTCAGCCATTTTCCCACATGAAATAATCCCACCGTGGGAAAAATACACTTTGTGGTTATGAAAAAAGATAGTCTCTGAGCAGTCCACTCCCTTAATAAGTAGAACAAAATCGTGAAAAACAATGGGAATAAAATTGGTATAGGACTTAGCGGTTGTTGTTTCATTGTGTGACAACATCGGCTTATATTAAATCAAGCCGTAAGGGGAAGTAAGGATGAATTAACTAAGAGCCAAGTTGAGCGGGTCTGGCGGCTAACGTCGGCAGGGCGTCTGCTACTGTTTTTGCGCCTGTCAAGGTTAGCCCACGGCTGAATCCGCTTAACTATTACTTTTCCCCCCTTCCCAAACAAATAGCCAAATGCCATTTACATAGGGCATGATTTGCTAAATGACAATCAAGCGCTTTCTAAAGTAAAGAATACACAACAGGCGTGCCATTTTGGCAATTAATCGTTTATTGACAACTGTAAAGATTTAACCGGACACCGCAAACTTTTTATTTGCACAGCCATGTACTTTTTAAAGAAAGTGGAGCATAAAAGAGGCATGAACATGAGGGATCGTCACCTCAATAGCTGGGATCGTCGGGTACAACTTCTTCTAATTTGCCCAGGTTACCCTCTAGACAAACCACCAAAAAATTCTCGCAAACAACTTTTCCTAGACGAGAGTATAAACGAATTAAATCAACAGGAGACAGAATTGAAAATGACAAAAATGTCTGGTGCACAAGCACTCTTAGAATCCCTTGAACGACAAAAAGTTGAAGTTATATTCGGCATCTTAGGCGGAGCCATCCTCCCAGTATACGATGCACTATGCGGCAACAGAAAAATCCGCCATATCCTTGCTCGACATGAGCAATGTGCAGCACACGAAGCTGAAGGCTACGCAAGAGCAAGCGGACGTGCGGCGTATGCATGGCAACAAGCGGTCCAGGAGCCACCAACCTAGTCACGGGCATCGCCAACGCCTACATGGATTCCGTCCCCAATAGTCGCCTTAACCGGTCAAGTGCCCACATCAGGCGTCAACACATCCTACATGATTGGCAGAGACGCCTTCCAAGAAGCCGACATCATCGGCATCGTCACCGCAGTCACCAAATACAGCTACCAACCTCGAACCATCGCTGAAATCCCCCGTCATGGTCAACAACGCCTTCTACATAGCAACCACAGGCAGACCTGGACCAGTCCTGATTGACTTGCCAAAGAACATTCAATCTGGAATCGCCGACGTCGAATTCACCAACAAAATCGACATAAGAGGCTACAAACTAATCACCGAACCAGACATCTCTAAAATCAGCGAAGCCTCCGATTTACTGGCCAAAGCTCAAACGCCAATTATTTTGGCAGGCGGCGGAGTCATAATAGCAGGAGCATCAGACGAAATCGTTCAAATGTCCGATTTACTGATGGCGCCAGTTGCAACCACCTTTATGGGTAAAGGCGCATTCCCCGAAACCCATCCCTTGTCGTTGGGAAGCATCGGCATGCATGGTAACCCCGCTGCAAACAGGCTAATGGGCGAAGCAGACGTACTCTTAGCTGTCGGCACAAGATTCTCTGACCGCGCAACCGCCAATCTCGACACTTTCGCACCAAACGCAAAAATAATCCACATAGAAATCGACAACGCCGAAATCAACAAAAACATCGAAGTTGACGTACCAATCGTTGCAGACGCCAAAGTCGCAATGAAAATGCTACTGGCTAGCAACTTCGAAGAAGCTAAAGAAAGGCGAAGGCAAAGATGGACTAAACGTGTCAAAGAAGCCAAAGAACAACTAAGCCCACTAATGAAGGACCTACCAAAAGACGTAGTCCCCAAAGCGTTACTGAACGAGCTGAGAAAACTTGCTGCCAGAAAACGGAATAGTCACCACAGAAGTCGGACAAAACCAGATGTGGTCAGCGTTGTACTTCAAAGCACTAAAGCCTCGGACATTCATCAGCTCAGGCGGGCTTGGAACCATGGGCTTTGGTTTCCCAGCAGCCATCGGCGCCAAAGTCGCATGCCCCGACCGACCAGTCGTGGATATCGCAGGCGACGGCAGCTTCATCATGAGCGAACAGGAACTGGCAAGCAGCGTCACCGAAAACATCCCTGTCACAGTCATCGTCCTAAACAATAGCGTGTTGGGCATGGTGGCACAGTGGCAACGCACACTCTACAACCGCCGCTACATGGCAGTCAACTTAGGCAAAGTCCCCGACTTCGTCAAACTAGCAGAAGCATACGGAGCACAAGGTTTCCGCGCAAACACCATCGCAGAGTTCCAAAAAGCAGTTAAGACAGCACTAACTAGTAAAGTAACAACGGTAATCGATGTGCCCATCGGTTCAGAAACCGACGTGGTTCCGTTTGTGCCGCCAGGCTGCGGATTACCACAACAGAAAGGTGACTACTAATGGAAGCAGGAAAAACCAAAGTCATATCCGTCCTAGTCGAAAACAAACCTGGTGTACTGCACATCATCGCCAACCTGTTCCGTCGCCGAAACTTTAACATCGAAAGCATCACCGTCGGCCCCACAGAACAGCCAAGCGTCGCCCGCATGACCATAACCGTCAACGAAGACGAAAAAACCATCGACCAAGTCATCAAACAAGTCGCCAAACAAATCGACGTCCTCAAAGTCAGCGAACTCGAAAGCGGCAACTTTGTCATGCGCGAACTCTCACTGATAAAAGTCAAAGTTAAAGACAGCAAAGAACGCAGCGACATCATCAACTTCGTCGAAGTCTTCCGCGGCAGAATCATCGACGTCTCCACCGACAGCTTAACCGTCGAAATCACAGGCACACCCGACAAAATCGACGCGTTCCTCAACCTCATGAAAACCTTCGGCATCCTCGAACTGGCAAGAACAGGCATAACAGCTCTAGCACGAGGCGCAAAATCGATAAAAATCGACCAATAAACACCTTTGCGCAACGCGGAAATACTTAATAGCTTTCTTTTAAAAATTCCCATTATCTTTCCTATATTAGAATTAATTAAAGGATTAAGATCAAAAATGAACATTACAGAAAAAATCTTAGCTAAAGCTTCAGGAAAAAGCGAAGTGCACCCAGGAGAAATCGTCGACGCAAACGTTGACATGGTTATGGTGCATGACCTAACTGGACCTTTAGCTGTAGAAGCATTCAAAAAAATAGGCACCCCAAAAGTTTGGGACAACAAAAAAGTAGTGGTAATACTAGACCACCAAGTTCCAGCTGAATCCGTTAAAGCAGCGGAACTACACAAAACCATGCGACAATTCGCCAAAGACCAGAACCTCACCTTCTACGACGTCGGCAGAGGCGGCATATGCCACCAAGTTATGCCAGAAAAAGGCCACGTAGTCCCAGGCAACGTCATCGTCGGCGCAGACAGCCACACATGCACGTACGGCGCGTTCGGCGCTTTCGCCACAGGCATCGGCTCAACAGAAGCAGCCGCAGTTTTTGCAACAGGCAAAATCTGGTTCAAAGTACCACCAACCATCAAAGTTAACGTTAAAGGCAAATTCAAAAAATACGTCACCCCAAAAGACCTAATCCTAAACATAATCGGCAACTTAAGCGTAGACGGTGCCACATACAAAGCCGCCGAATTCACAGGCCCAACCATCAAAGACATGAGCATAGCGGGCAGAATGACGGTGTGCAACATGGCGGTTGAGATGGGAGCCAAAAACGGCATAATCGCACCCGACGAAACCACCCACCGAATTCTTAGAAGGCAGAATCACAAAGATGCCCGATTTCAAGGCACTGCAAAGCGACAAGGACGCAGAATACGAACGCACAGTCGAATTTGACGTTGCCAAGATGGAGCCCCAAGTCGCATGCCCAAGCTCAGTTGACAACGTTAAACCCGTCTCAGAAGTCGGCAATGTCCCAATTGAGCAGGCATTCATCGGCAGCTGCACAAACGGCAGATTAGAAGACCTACGGTTAGCCGCCCAAGTCATAAAAGGCAGAAAAGTCAAAGACGGCGTCCGCGCACTGGTCATTCCAGCCTCGCAAGAGGTTTGGCATCAAGCCATGCAAGAAGGCTTACTGGAAATCTTCACCGACGCAGGCGCAATCGTTTGCGGCTCCGCTTGCGGTCCATGCTTAGGCGGCCACATCGGCCTATTAGCAGCGGGCGAAACATGCGTCAGCAGCAGCAACCGCAACTTCATCGGACGAATGGGCAGCACCCAAGCCAACGTCTACTTAGCGTCACCTGCAACAGTTGCGGCTTCAGCAGTCACAGGTAAATTAACTGACCCCACAAAACTGGAGGCAAAAGCTAATGAACATCAAAATCAAAGCGAAAGCCATAAAATTCGGCAACAACATCGACACCGACGTCATCTTACCAGGCAAATACCTGATCCTAGTTGACCCCAACGAACTGGCAAAACACGCATTGGAAGGCTTAGACACAGAGTTCCCTAGAGAAAGCCAAAAAAGGCGTAATCATAGTCGGCGGCAAAAACTTCGGCTGCGGCTCCAGCAGAGAACAAGCACCACTGGCATTGAAGTATTCAGGCGTGAAATGCGTCATCGCTGAGTCCTTCGCACGGATCTTCTTCCGCAACGCAATCAACATCGGTTTGCCCGTAATCGAGTGCAAAGGCATATCAAGCGCGGTTGAGACAGGCGATGAATTAGCCGTGGACTTCGCAGTTGGAAAGATAGAGAACTTATCTAACGGCAAAAAATTCCAAGTCGAAAAACTGCCACCCTTCATCATGGAAATCTTGACGGATGGCGGCTTAATAGAGAATTTACGGAGAAAAATGAAGAAATGACTGAATACAAAATATCCTTAATTCCAGGCGACGGCATCGGACCAGAATTATCCGAAGCCACGCTAAAAGTCCTAGAAGCAGCCGAAAAAAAATTCGGCTTAAAATTCAAAATCATTGATGCCCCAGCAGGCGACATCGCACTTGAAACGCTAGGCGCCGCACTCCCAGCAGACACAGTGGAGAAAATCAAGAACATCCCACGCCTGCCTAAAAGGTCCAGTCGGCGAATCCGCAGCAGACGTCATCGTGAAACTACGAGTCATGTTTGACCTGTACGCTAACCTGCGCCCAATCAAAGCCTACCCCAACGTCAAAGTCGCTCACCCAGACATCGACATGTACTTTGTCCGCGAAAACACTGAGGACGTCTACAAAGGCTTAGAATTCACCATTGGCAACGACACAACCATCTGCATGCGAGTTATCACACGCAAAAACTGCGAACGCATCGCCAAAAAAGCCTTCGAAATCGCACGCCTACGAAACGGCAAAAAGAAAGTCACTGCCATCCACAAAGCCAACGTCATGCGCGTAACCGACGGCTTATTCGCGAGCGTTTGCCGCGAAATCGCAAAACAGTACCCAGACATCGCATTCAACGAACTCTACGTTGACGCAGCATCAATGCGCCTAATTAAAGAACCAGAAATATTCGATGTCTTCTGCACCTGCAACATGTTCGGCGACATCCTAAGCGACGAAGCAGCACAACTAATCGGCGGTTTAGGCATGGCTCCAGGCGCAAACGTAGGCGACAACTTCGGCCTCTTCGAACCCATCCATGGCTCAGCACCAAACCGAGCAGGCAAACACACCGCCAACCCAATCTCCATGATACTCTCCGCAAAAATGATGCTTGAGTGGCTGGGCGAAAAATACGGCGACAAGAAATGCTTACAAGCAGGCGCAGCCATAGAGAACGGAGTAGTATACGCTTTACGAAATGGTCAATCTGTTCCAGACTGCGGCGGCAAAACCACGACCGTTGGCATGGCAGAAGCCATTGCTGCGGCGTTAACCGTCAAAAGTGGCTGAAAGTATGACTCCAAACAAAACTTCCACCCGAATCCGTATTTTTGACACCACACTAAGAGACGGGGAACAAACCCCCGGAGTTTCTTTAACCGCAGACGACAAGATTGAGATTGCACACCAACTCAGCAAACTGGGCGTTGACATTATCGAAGCTGGGTTTCCGAGTTCTTCTGATGGCGAAAAAAAAGTAGTCCAAGATATTGCTAAGGCAGGCTTAACCTCCGAAATCTGCGCCCTGTCCCGAGCAACAAGAGGAGACATCAACGCAGCACTAGATTGTGACGTCGACTTAGTCCACGTCTTCATTCCAACTTCTCCAGTCCAGATGAAATATGCGGTTAACTTGACGCCTGAACAAGTGCTTGCTTCTGCAGTTGACTCGATTGAATACGTGAAGAAACACGGGGTAAAATGCGAGTTTTCACCCATGGATGCCACACGCTCCGAGATGCCGTTTCTAAAACAAGTCTGCAAAGCCGCACAAGACGCAGGCATGGATACTCTAAACGTTCCAGACACCGTCGGCATCATGATTCCCAAAACAACAATCAAACTGATTGAAGAACTCAAAACAGTCATCACTGTACCAATAAGCACGCATTGCCACGACGACTTCGGCTTAGCAGTCGCAAACTCCCTCGCGGCAGTGGAAGCAGGAGCAGCCCAAGTGCACGTTGCCGTCAACGGCTTAGGTGAACGCGCAGGCAACGCTTCACTTGAAGAAGTCGTGATGGCGCTGCATATTATTTACAAGTACAAAACAGGCGTCAATACCCGATTGCTCTACAGCACTTCACGAATGGTTGCTTCCTTAACAGGCATTACTGTGCAGGCTAACAAGGCAATTGTCGGCGAAAACGCGTTTGCCCACGAATCAGGCATCCACACACGTGGCGTAACTGAGAAACCATTAACCTTCGAACCCATAAACCCCGAATTGGTCGGTCGCACAAGGAAACTTGTGGCAGGCAAACTGGCCGGAACCCGAGGCATCAAAGCTGAACTCGAAGAAATCGGCATCCACCCAACCGAAGAGCAAATCAAAGAAATCGTTCAACGCGTCAAAGATTTAGGCGACAAAGGCAAAATGGTGACCGACGCCGACTTGATAGCGTTAACATCAGCTGTTATGGGCGAAGTGATTGGGGAAGAAAAAATCGTTGACCTCTGCGACATGGCAGTCGTTACAGGCATCAAAGTTATCCCAACCGCTTCGGTGCGTTTAATCTTGAATGGCAAAGAATACATTGCAGCAGAAACAGGCGTTGGACCAGTAGATGCAGTACTGAAAGCAATCCAAAAATTAACCAGCAGCATCGAAAACATCCGGCTAAGCGAATACCGGCTTGAAGCCATAACAGGCGGCTCAAACGCGGTCGCTGAAGTCGTCATAAAAGTGGAAGATGAAAAAGGCAACATCGTCTCCGCGCGAGCAGCCAGAGAAGACATTGTGATGGCAAGTGTGGAAGCAATGATTAATGGTATAAACAAGCTCTTGCTGAAGAATCACTATAAGCAGGGAAATAAAAAGTGAAAATCGTAGCCTTTCAAGGCGAACCTGGCGCCTACAGCGAATCTGCAGTCTACCAGTTCTTCGGCCAAAAAGTGCAGGCTAAGCCCTGCCGAGACTTCCGCGACGTCTTCGAAGCGGTGAAGCTTGGCGAGGTTGCAGCTGGCGCAGTCCCAGTGGAGAACTCGCTTGAAGGTAGCATCAACCAAAACTACGACTTATTCTTCAAATATGACCTGAAAGTCTGCGGAGAAGTCATAGTTAGAATAGCGCATTGCTTAATTGTGAACCCTGGCACAGCTATGAGTCAAATCAAAGCCGTTTACTCGCATCCCCAAGCGCTTGCGCAGTGCCGCAGTTACTTAGAGAAGGCAAAGTGGGAAATCGTCCCAGCCTATGACACAGCAGGCAGCGTCAAAATCATAAAAGAACAAAAACTCACAAACGCCGCAGCCATCGCAAGCGAGCGAGCCGCAGAAATCTATGGAATGCAAATTCTCGCACGCGACATAGCCGACAACAAAGAAAACTATACCCGCTTCTTCGTACTATCCCAGCAAGACTCTGCGCTAACAGGCAAAGACAAAACTAGCATAATCTTTTCAGCCAAACATGAGCCAGGCTCACTCTACGATGCACTGGGAGAATTTGCCAAAAGAAAAATCAACCTGACCAGAATCGAATCGCGGCCAACCAAGAAGACCGCGTGGGAATACAATTTTTACTTGGATTTTGAAGGGCACCGGACCGAACAAAAATGTGCTGAAGCTCTCAAAGCACTGGAGAAATACGCAATTTTTGTCAAAATCTTGGGCTCATACCCCAAAGCTGTTACTCCTTTTTAAGAAAGGGTATCTATTGTGTTAGCGATTTAATTTTTTCAAGAATGTCAACTGGTTTTATTGGGGTGCCACAATGTTTACAGATTAGAACTTTGCCGTTTTCGGGAATATCAACCATACCGCCACATTTGGGGCAGTTACAAGCAGACATTATCAACCCATTCTTGGTCAACACAGCCTTCAGCGCAAAGAAGTCCGCTACAGCCTCGACTGGCTCGGGCTCACTGTCGATTTCTCCGCTGGCGCGTTTCTTGTTCATATTCTGACAGTGTTATGTAACTTGAGCAGTTTTCTGCAAAACTTAGTCGATTGTTAATATCAAACTTTTTTGCACATACCCAACGTTCCATTGAGGAATTATCCATTGCTGAGTTACCGGTGATAAGTCCCATGATATTTGTTCCACGGGCTTCTTCAGATTCTATCATAGTCTTCGATGAAAAAGCGCATTTTGAACAAAGTTTTTTGTCTGCACTGGGAGTGCATTTGTGGGTTCCTCTTTTGCCGCATTCTGGACAAACTGCACCAAAGTTGAATAACTCATACGCGCAAGATTGGCAGAGTTTTTTTCCAGTGAATTGTGGAAATTCTTTGCGTGTACCAAACTGGGAGGAGCCGATTACTAGCCATTTTATGTAGCCTTTTTTGAGGTGTGAATTCCAAAATACCATGTGTTGCTCGTGCCATTCAAGCTCTGCTCCACATTTTGCACAATTACCCATTGAAGTCACTTTGTTTAAGCTCTGGTGTTGGCACTAATTAGATTTTGCGTTGCAACCCAAAAAACCAATTCACTATGCAATTTTATCAGCCGAATGTTACCGCTTAACGATGTGTGTGTAGAAGTTCTCGATAACCGTGTGACCTTCAGTGTGCGTTTGGTTTTTTATTGCTGTGCGTTCGGGGTGAAATTGGACGCCGTAGAAGGGTTTAGTTTTATGTTTAACAGCCTCCACTTCACATGAAGCAGAATCAGCCAACAAAGCGAAACCGGCGCTCTCAAGGCTATCTTTTAAGACATAATCGTAGTGGTTTTCTGCTAATGATATCGTTTGCCCCTCTTTGAAGCCAGCGAAGATTTCATCAGATTGAATGACTTTAACATCCTCAAATCGGCTTAAGACTTGCTCGGGAAGCGAGTCTACTTCGGCGCCAAATGCCCAACAGAGGAGTTGGTGACCAAAGCATATACCAAGTATGGGCAAACTACAAAATTTTATCAGCCGTTCAACTCCCTCGAATTGGGCTCTATCTGAGGGATTGACTATTCTAGCTGCAGACCCACTGATCACGACAGCATCAATGTCTTTTCCAACACGGTAGTCAACAGAAACATCTCCAAAATCTACTACTGCGCCCTCGCTAAACTTTCCCACAGCAGCAAGCAAATCCTCGTTTATCTTGCCGTTCAGGGAACAGTTAACAACCAATGACTTTGTCATCTGAAATCCTATTTTTCTGTTGATTCCAGCATTTTATACATTGTATCATAAGATTTTGCGAAGTCGCTATCGGTTTCCTTAAGCTTCTTCTTTAGTTGCTCTATGCGCTCAACGATTGCTGCAGTATCTTTGTTTTTAATTAGAGTGAGTAGTTCTTGGGCTTTAGCCATGAAGGTGTCCTCGATGTTGCCCAGTTCCGGCAGGTTCGTTTGTACCGCAGCGTAAAGGTCTGGGGTTTCCAGTGCCGTGGCTTCTGCCAACGTGAATAGCATCCGGTAGGTTGTTCCAGCTACTTTTTTGGTTTCAGGTAAATTCTTCTGTTCCAGCAAGGTTTCGCATGCAACTAAGCCTATGAAATGCGGCAATCCCAGCACAACTGACATGAGTTCATCATGTTTCTTAGGTGTCATGATGAAAACGTGGGCTTCTTCTTTTTCGAGCCATGTTTTGAACTCTTCAGCAAACTTTTGCTCTTTAGGGTTTGTTGGAGTCAGAACGTAGGCTTTGTGTTTGACGCCGTTGCTTCCTGGACCAAAAACGGGGTGCGTCCCCAAGACGGTGGCGCCTTTGATGTACTGATGCATGGTTTTGACTGGAGTTTCCTTGATTGAGGCAATATCCATGACCACTTGCCCTTCATGCAAGACGGGACCGATGGTTTTGGCGACTTCTTCGATGGCGTTTATGGATACGCATAGGTAGATTTGGTCAGCGTCATAGACGGCTTCTTGGAAGTTTGTGGTTAAATCAACGGGCAACTCGCTAAGTTCTATGAGCTTGTCTTTTTTTCTGTCTGCTAATATGACATCGTAATCTTTGGAGAGGAAAAACTTGGCGAACCAAACGCCCATTTTCCCCGCGCCGATTACGGCAATCCTCATTGAGCTGCCTCGCAGATTCTATCCAGACCCTCTTCGATTTGGTCGTCTGGTACTGTTAGGCTGATGCGGAAGTGTTCGCGGTAGTCGCCAAACGATGTGCCCGGAGCCACAGCTACACCTTTGTCTAGTAGTTCTAAGGTGAATTTTTCGCCGTCTAAACCCGGAAGTTTGGGAAAAACGTAGAAGGGAGCGTCAGGTTTGGTGAATTTGAAACCTGCTGCGGAGAGTTTGGTGCTTGCCAGGTCTGCGCGTCGTTTGTACTTGGCTTTAATGGTTGAAGCTATTTGTTTGTGAAGCTCTAGGCCTTTGAGTGCAGCGTCTTGGATGAAGACGGGTATGTTGTTGATTGTGATCTGGTTGAGTTTAGTTACGTTGTCTATGAACATTTTGTTGGCTACTATGTAGCCGATGCGCCAACCTGTCATGCTGAAGGTCTTTGAGAAGCCGTTGGAGAGGATGTGTTTGCATTCGCCGTCGTAGTCGAGGATGCTTTTGGTTTTCACAAAGCTTATTGCCCCATAAACTTCGTCGGAGAGGATGGTGACGTCTTTTCTTGTTGGCTAATTCGACGATGCCGTCCAGGGTTTTTGCATCTATGACTTTGCTTGTAGGGTTGTTTGGGTTATTGAGGATAATCATTTTTGTGTCTTTATCAATCAAACGTTCAAGCTCGGCAAGGTCAATTTTCCAACCGTCTTCCATTTCGGTCCGCAATAGCTTGGTTTTAGCGCCGAAGCTCTTTGCGATTAAGTCGTAAGCTGTCCAGTACGGTGTGGGGATGATTACGTTGCCGCCGTTTTTAAGCATCAAAAACATCGTGGAGAAAATGGCCCATTTTGAACCAGGCGTAATCACGACGTTTTCTGCTTCAACGCCGTGTTCCTCAGCGATTTTCTGCCGCAGCTTCAGCTCTCCGTATGAGGAGGAATACTTGGTTTTGCCTGCCTTCATCGAAGCGTAGGCGGCTTCCACGATTTCTGGAGGCGTAGCTATGTCTGGGTCGCCGAGGTTTAAGCGAATTATCTTTTTTCCTTCACTTTCAAGTTTGAGGGCTTTCTCGTTTATCTCGTAGAGCATCTTTGGACTCTCCGTTAAGAGTTCTTTATTCTTGAACGGCACTGCACATATTAACTATTTCGCGGTAAACTGCTTCAACCTGACCTGAACTTAGACCTAATTTGGCCGCTTTTTCTTTGATTCTCACGAAAACTTCATTCTCCCTGGATACATCTCGAACGGGTTTCCCCTGCTTTTTTTTAGCTTCTACCGATTGCTCTGCAAACCTTAACCCGTTCGCAGAGAGCGACAAGGATTTGGTCGTCGATTGCATCTACCTGTTTTCTTAGCTTGGGGATTTCATCCATGTATTTAGTGCTCCTTGAGGACTTTCGGTATGTAGCCTGCACGGATCATGTGGTCAACTAAGGTTATGGCAACTGCTGATTCGATGGCGGGCACGGCTTTGGGAACTACGCAAGGGTCGTGTCTTCCCTTTACGTTTATGGCTGCGTTCTCCATCGAGGCGAGGTTAACGGTTTTCTGTTCTTTAGCAATTGACGGCGTTGGCTTAATTGCCACACTAATCATGATGGGCATGCCGCTGGATAAACCGCCTAAAATTCCGCCTGCATGCTCCGTTGAAGTAACAACTTTGCCGTTCTTCAAAAGGAAAGCATCGTTATTCTGTGAACCAGTCAACTCTGTAGCCCCGAACCCAGCTCCAAACTCGACACCTTTAACCGCGGGAACAGCAAACACTGCCTTAGCTAAATCAGCATCCAACGAATCAAATAGCGGTTCGCCAATGCCCGGGGGCATGTTGAGTGCAATGCATTCGATGACACCGCCAAGGCTCTCGCCTTCTTTTCGCGCGTTGACTATGGCTTCCTCCATCTTCTCGGCGCAGGCTAAGTCGGGGCATCTGGTTGCAGCCGCATTTTTGTTTTTGCGGATTTCTGCAGCACTAAATTTTTTATCGGTTTTAATTTTGCTAATCGATCGGGTGTACGCTAAAACGTCAATGTCATATCTGCCGAGCAGCTTCTTGGCTATGGTGCCAGCCATGATAAGTGCGACTGTGACCCTTCCTGAGAAACGTCCTCCACCGCGGTAATCGTTAAAGCCGCCGTACCTAACACGGGCTGGGTAATCGGAGTGCCCAGGTCTTGGCAGGTCCTTGATGGCTTCGTAGTCACTGGACTGGGTTTCCTTGTTTTCAACTATCAAAGCGATTGGGGCACCTGTGGTTAATCCGTTGAAGACACCTGAGAGGATTTGGGCTTTGTCTTTTTCGACTCTTGCGGAAACAATCTTGGGTTCAGCTGGAATCCTGCGGTCAAGCTCCTCCTGAAAATCGGCTTCGGAAAGCGGCAAACCAGCTGGGCAACCATCCACAACTACGCCGACAACTTTACCGTGGCTCTCGCCAAACGATGTAACAACGAATTCTTTACCTATCGAATTTCCCGCCAACTACATCTGCTCCTATTTGTTTTAGATGAGTGAAGAACTGCGGATAAGACTTTCTGACGCACTCGGAGTTTTGAATTGTGGTTTCTCCATCTGCAATTAAAGCTGCGATGGCACATGCCATGGCGATTCGGTGGTCGTTATGTGAATCTATAACTGCGCCGTGTAAAGGTGAACCGCCTTCTATAATCAAGCCATCACCATTGATGGTGATTTGTGCACCCATCTTTGTTAACTCAAGGTAAAGCGATTCGAGCCGGTCGGATTCCTTAAGCCTAAGCCTGTGAGCACCAAAAATGTGGGAAGTACCCTTCGCGTAGCATGCTAGAACGGCTATGGCTGGAACAAGGTCAGGAATATTCTTGGCGTCAACTTCTATGGGTTTGAGGAAGCTGCCCGTGCCTTCAATCTCAATACTGTCTTCACAGACTTTCCCATTAACACCCATGTTCTTTAGGATGCCCATGATTGCTTTGTCGCCTTGAACGGTTCTGTAGTCAAGGTTGTTTATTTCGACTCTGGAGGAAGTTATAGCTGCTGCAGCTAAGAGGAAAGCGGCTGAGGAAAAATCGCCTGGAACCCTACCGTTTGACGGCGTGTAGGATTGTCCTGCGGGAATATGTATGTGATTTTCGTGCGTGGGCACTTTAACTCCGTGCTCGACAAGAACAGCTTGAGTCATCTTGACGTAATCCAACGACTCCAATGGCGAAGTAAGCATTATTTCCGTATCCGTCTTAGCCTTTGGACAAGCAAACATTAAACCAGAAATAAACTGTGAACTTACATCGCCTGCAATGGAGGTCTCGCCCCCAGCAATGCCGCCGCCTGCCACAAAAACGGCGTCTTTACCGCCAAGCTTGCCAGAATGGACTTTGACGCCGAGTTCCCTGAGGCTGGCTAAGTAAAGGCTCCACTGGACGCTTCTCAATAGATCCCTGAAACACCAACGTCGAAGAACCAGACGCTAACGCAGCTACGGGAATCATGAAACGCAACGTTGCTCCAGACTCACCACAGTCGATAGGCTCATTTGCACTCTTAAGCTGCATTGCACCCTCGATTGTCCAGCAGCCTTCCACAACTTTCACTTTTGCGCCTAAAGCAGTAACAGCTCTAAGGGTGGCTTCTGTATCCTCCGATAACAACGGATTTGACACCTTTGAGGTACCATTGGATAGAGCGGCGGCTATGACCATTCTCTGTGTATAAGACTTAGATGGCGGTGCACAAACTTGACCACTTAATTTTCCTGTTTTCTTAACGATAACATCCACCATTTTTAGAGCACCTTTGCCTTTTCACAGTTCAAATGCGCTACCAGGATTTCACCCTCATACCTCTGCAGGGCAACCTTGACAGAATCAAGTTTATCATTTGGAACCACGGCGGAGACTGCAGGTCCTTTGCCGCATAGCCCAGCTGCTACGGCTCCAGCAGCTAAAGCTTCAACTGCGATTGTTGTGTTTAGGTTTTGGGCTGAAGAGTAAATCAAGCCGTTTAGCGTTAGTGCTTCCCAGATTTTACCTTCCAACGCCTTATCATAGGCAATTTGGACTAGTGGTTTAACGGTTTGCAATCTGGTTATGTTGGAGTTGATGGTGTAGGCTTTTTGGGGCGGCACATGAAAGAGCACCATCAAGTCTTCAGGTAAGGGCAACTGCTTGATTATTTCCCGGTTTAGATTATCGGTTATTATTGCTCCACCAAAGTATGAAGCGCAAGCATCGTCAAAGGCGCCTGTAACTGTGACTTTGGCGTCAAAAGCTGCTTCAACCCCGATTTTCACGATTTCCAGGTCATCGAGCTTTTTGCCCAGTGCAGCTGTAGTTGCGAGGGCGGTGGCGTTTGCGGCTGCACTGCTACTCTTTAAGCCCTTTGGCTATGGGAATGTTTGAGTTGGTCTTGATTTTTACGCCAAGACTTTTCTCTAAATTGAACCTTTGCAGGACTCTGACAACGGTTCTTTCTATGAGGAGGGTACTTTCTTTGGGGTCAGAGACAATCTCTGCCTCAATTACGCCTGGTTCGTTGGTTAGTTTGACTTCGACTTTAGTCCACAAATCAACCCCAAAAGCCGCACCTTTCCCCAGTGCAATCGCGTTAACGATGGTTGCAGCCCCATGAGCAACAGCAGTAGCTTTCCCCGTCAAGTTTACACCTTCTGCAAATGCCTAAGCGCTGCCTGCCTCATAACTTCAACTGGCGCGGACTTGCCTGTCCAGAGTTCAAACGAAGCAGCACCCTGATAAATCAACATCTCAACCCCACTTACCACTCGGGCACCTGCCGCCTTAGCGTCTTTGGCCAGTTTGGTTTCAAGCGGATTGTAGACTATATCCATGACGGCTAGGTTGGACGTAGTAATTTTGGTGGGACAGGAGTTTCTTCGGCTTTGGGTTTCATACCAACTGAGGTAGCGTTGATGAGTATGTCTGAGTCTTGGAGGTTGCTCTGGATGTCGCTTGGCGAAAGTGAACCTGTAGATATTTTCTTGTTGAAAGATTTTTCAAGCAGTTTCGCCAGCGCTTGAGCTTGTTTTACGGTTCGGTTGAGAACTGCTAGTTCATCTGCTTCCTTAGCCATCGTGTAGGCTATGGCTCTTGCTGCTCCACCAGCACCGAGCAACAGAACTTTTCTGCCCTTGAGTTCAACACCGTTTTCTTTAAGTGCCTTAAAGGCGCCAACGCCGTCTGTGTTGAAACCGAACAGTAGGTTTTCCTTGTTGAGGATAGTGTTGACTGAGTTTACGATTTGGGCTGAAAGGTCTACTCTGTCGAGGTGCTTGATAACTGTGCTTTTGTGGGGCATCGTTACGTTTAAGCCACGTATGTTTAGGGCGCGCATGCCGTTTACTGCGCTCTCGACTTCTGCAGGTTTAACTCTAAACGCTAAAAAAACATAATCAAGTTTGAGGGCTTCGAAACGCCGCATTATGCATCAGGGGGCTCAGCGTGTGCTCTATAGGTTCGCCGATTACTCCGCAAACACGCGTCTTCCCAGTTATATTCAATGCTTAATCCCCAATAGACTGTAAGCAGTCCTCATTTCACTTATACTCATCTGTCCAGAGGCGGTTTCACTGCCTTGATCAAGCGAGGCAAAGGTGAAGTATGCACCAAAAGCCGGTGAGAGTAACCTTGAGGTTTTGCCGTGTTCACCCATGCAGAAGCAGACCAGTTTAGCTTTGGTTGAGGCAAAAGAAACAAAGCTCAGGATTGGCAGATTGTCTTCAATTTGTTTTGCGGTGAGCACGATTTTGCAGACGCTGGCTCCGCTGGATATTTGTTCATCCAATATTTTTTCCATTGCAGAAACGGTCAGTACGCCGTCGAATTTGTGGTATGAAACGATTGGTTTTGCATTCAAGTCTTTTATCTTGTCGATTGTCTCAGAACGTTTTAAGCTTGAAAAGTCAACATCCACGTATTCGAAGCCGCTTTTGGCGGCGTTAAGCAGGGTCTGTTGACGATCAGTTTCCGTTCCCGAAAAGAACCCGTGCTCAGCTTTGAGTTTGTTTGTGGCTATCAAGGGCAGCTTTGTTCTTTTAACGAGGTCTTGTAGGTTCCGGGACTCCTCAAGATAATCAAGCCTTACCTCGATTATGTCTGCTTGGGCATTCTCTGATTTTTCAATGAGTCTTAGGGCTTCAGCGTTGTTTTTTGGGAGAATAGAAACGCAGATTCTCAGGGTCACTTTTCAATCACCGTTTCTTCAGGCACAGATATACCGAAGTGTCTGCCTCCCTTAGCCGCTAAATGCACAAGGACTTCGTCGCCGGGTTTTAGCTCGGTGACTGGTTTTGACGCTTTTGGGGTGACTAAGCGGATGGTTTCTGCGTTTTGAAGAATGGTTTTAATTTTGGTGCCATCTGCTTGGGCTTCGATGAGGATCAGGGGTCGGAACTCGATTTTGGATCTACCCAAGTTTGTTATTCGGACATTACCTTCCCGACTGACGATTAAGACTTCGTCTCCTGCTTTCAGCTCTGAGAGGTAGCGTGTGCCCTGTATGGAGGTTAGGGTGTAATGGGATGCTGGTCCAGCGTTCACGCGGAAAGGTCTGGATTGCACATATGGGTTTTCGTTGACTTCGGCTTCAACAAGGAAGAACCCTGCGGATTGGCATCCGACTAGCATGCCTTCGCCCGGAACCATCAAGTCAACGGTGTCCACACAGACTCGTGCGCCTGAGCCTATGGGTTTGATGGACAAGATTTTTGCTGAGATCAAGGCCATTTTCGGCATTTGATTCTTGACGATTTTGATGGTTTTTTCCAGTTCGCTTGCGTTTGAGGTCTTTAGCAAAACTCCGTCTGTGCCAAGTTCAAGCGCTTCTAAAACCACCTTAGCATCCTCAGCAGTGGAGACTTCAGCGATTAGGGTGCTTTTCCCCCTGCCCTTGGCTATTAGGTTTTCAAGCGGAATTACTCGCCAATCTTGACAGTTTATGATGACGTAGTCAACGCCAAGTTCAGCGGCTTTCGCAGCCCTGTTCTCGTCTTCTTTGCCCTGGATTACCACTTTCAGGCTGGTTTTTTTGCCCTCTTTCTTTAGTTGGGCGATTTTCTTTTCGTTTAAATCGGTTAAAAAAATTAGGTTGATTTTTCCCAGTTGGTTGCTGGCTTGAGTGCCTTCCAAGATTACATCCACATTTTCATGGGCTAAGCTAAGTAAACTTTCTTTTTCCTGAAGTGAAGCATCCTGAGGGATTTCAAGCCAGAGTTCTTTCAACGTTTTTCACCGATAATTTTAAGCGCCTGCTCAACAGACGCTCGTTTATGCACGATGACGGAAAGTGCTTTTGTAATTTGGGTTGGATTGTCACATTGGAATACGTTTCGCCCTATGGAAAGTCCTGCTGCGCCTGCTTTCAGGGCATCGCTTGTTGTTTGAAGAACTTCCTCTGGAGTTTTGCATTTTGGTCCACCCGCGATGACAACTGGGACTGGGCAACTTTCGACTACTGTTTTGAAGGTTTCGATGTTGCCTGTGTAGTTTGTTTTGATGATGTCTGCACCAAGTTCTGCGCCGATTCTTGCGGCATGTGCTACCACTTCGGGGGCGTGTTCGTTTGGGATTTTTGGTCCCCGTGGGTACATCATTGCTAAGAGGGGTAAACCGAAGGCTTCGCATTCCTCGGCGACTTTACCAAGGTTCTGGAGCATTTTGTCTTCGTCTTGCGCGCCAACGTTCACGTGTACAGAGACTGCGTCTGCGCCGACGCGAACGGCTTCCTGAACACTGCATACTTGGACTTTGGCGTTTACGTTGGGACTAAGGTTAGTCATGCCGGATAACATAACGATCAATCCTGCGTTTCCGGTGTTGACCCGTTTGGCGATGCCTTTGTGGACAAGGATTGCGTCAACTCCACCTTTGACAAGCTGGTCAGTTATGGTTTGCATGTTGGTTATGCCTTGGATGGGTCCCACAGTTACGCCGTGATCCATGGGCACGATTACTGTGCGGTTGTCTTGCTGCATGATTCTTCTTAGTCTGCGTGTTTTGCCTTCGTTCATACTTTTCCCACCTTAACGTTGTTGAGTGAGTTTTTAATTAACTTTAATGCTTTCTCTTTCTCATTCCAATCTACAAACAGCAAAATACTGGATGTAATGGTTAAGATGCCTGAGATGTTTATGCCGTTGACTCTTAGGTCTTCGCTGATTTTGCCGATTATGCCATGCGTTTCCTCCAAGCCAACACCGCTGGTTTTTATGAAGACAAGGTCTTTTTTGACTGCCATAGCTATGGTTTCTTTGTTGCTTATTGTTATTTCGTGGATTTGGTTGAAGAGAACATCGATGTTTTTCTCCTGTGGCACGTAAAGGATAATTGAGTTAGTGTTCATGGACATGCCAAGCAGAATCGAGTTTTCCTTGACTTTCTCCACCATCTCAGTGATGACTTCAGGGTTCGCAGACATTCCGTTTCCAATCACCGTGATTTCCGCGACGGGGGTTGGGTGAGCGATTTCCGCGTCGAGTTCGCTGACTAATCCACCGGTGATTATTGTGCCTCCACGACTCAAGTCGCCATGAGCGTTGCTGATGACTTTAACGTCGATGTCTTTAGGTTTGTATTTTAGGGCTTTGCTGTGGATAAATTTCGCGCCTGAATCCGCCAAGCCAACGAGTGTGTTTACGTCGATTGTTGGGAGCAGTTTGGGTGAGGCGATTATTTTTGGGTCGCTGGACATTATGCCATTTGCGTCGGTTACCAAGACAACTTGGTTTGCGTTTATTCCCTGTGCCAACAGGAATGCAGTGGTGTCGCTTCCTCCTCTTCCAAGCGTGGTGATTTTTCCGTCTTTGGTTTTTCCCACGAATCCAGCGATTACGGGTATGGTGCCTTTTTCGACGAGTGGAAGGATGCTTTCCTTGATGTTTTTCT
This sequence comes from Candidatus Bathyarchaeota archaeon, assembly GCA_963770845.1. Lineage (GTDB taxonomy): Archaea > Thermoproteota > Bathyarchaeia > Bathyarchaeales > Bathycorpusculaceae > Bathycorpusculum. The sequence goes on from CAVYRC010000008.1 coordinate 38,379, forward strand.
CACATTCCTTTACGATTGGGTTAGCGTTCTGGAATGAGTCGTCAGTTATGATTGGCCATTTGCTTTCCATAGGGTCAAAGTAGCATGCATCAACGCCGTTGTTCCGAAGAGCGGTGGCGAAGATGCGTACACTTGTGCGTTCACCCATCGAAAGTATGTCGTCTAATTCGTGTTTGGCTAGTTTTCCATTCGAGGTGTTCTTGGCAGTGGTCATGAGTACATCGGTTGTTTTGCCCATCGCTGAGACTACAACAGCGATTTTAGTGCCTTTCTTGGCTTCGTTCACAACTGCCATAACTGCTTTTAAGAGCCTCTCGTGGTCAGATAGGCTAGAACCGCCAAATTTAACGACAATGGTTTGGTTAGAGGTAAGTTTTGCCATTTGTTTTTACACCCGTGTTTTGCCCAGAACTTTTCTTAAAAATTTTTTCAGTTCTGGGCTTAAGGAAAATAGTAATAATAAAAGTAGTAGTCGAAGCTCTGGAACGGCGCTGCATTGCCTATGGCTATTTTTTCTGCATTGAACATTGTGCTTCGAAACCTGTTGAATGTTTCATATCCCAGAAAATATAAGCGTTTCGGATTCAGGCTACAGCTTGACGAGTTCTAATTGTCTATGCTTGACTGTTTTTTTTGGAGGCATTTTTGGAGACCGATAGGATATCTATGCAGAAAAATATAGTGAACGGTAATTGGCTCTATGGTTCTACTTTGATTATCTGCGGAATTTTCCCAGCTGTGCCCACTTGCCCCTTGTAGATTATAAGCACGCCTTCAACGCCTTCAATCGACAACCCTCTGCTGATTCCCGCTTGAATTCCTGCCTGAGCATCTTCACCTTTCACTACGTTGCCAACGGCTGTTGCTGCCGCATCTGCTAAGGTGGCGTTTTTGCAGAAAACAATTGCTGCCTCCGCATCCCCAAAGCTTAGCGCGTGGCTGAAGCGTCCCGAGCTTGTCGCGACGCCGATTGGGAACTCTGTTAATCTAAAACCGAAGCGTTTGGAGAGAGGTTCTTCTCCTGCCGCAACTGCCACATCGACGGGCTGGTTCGATTCGGCAGAGATTTCGCCGCCGTTCTCTACAACCGCCACCTCGCAGCCCACACGATTCATGTCTTCGACGGCCAAATCAGCTATGGCTCCTGCAACTGCCGCCATCGGACCCAACATCTGCCTTCTGTGCGGCTTCAGCCATCAATTTGGCAACCAGCGGCTTGTCTGGCGCAGGAATCGGCGTTAATGTATACAGAAACTTGGGGTTAGCCCGAACATAGAGTTCAAGCTCTATGTAGTTGCGTTTGATGGATTCTTTAGCGGCTTCGATGGCTTCCTGCTTATCAGAAATTATGGTGCATTGGGATTCTTTTAGGGTAAAGTGTTCTTTGAGAAGTTGTCCAGTCAACTTTTCTTTTTCCTATTGGCTGGATTTTCAAGGCTGTTTTGTTTGATGGATTTTATGGCTCTTGCTGGGCACGCGTCAACGCAGATGCTGCAGGTGCTGCCAAGGCACTTCTCCTTGTCAAACTGCACGGTGGAGTCTTTGTTAAGCTGATGGCTTCCACGGGGCAAAGTGCAACGCAGGTGCCGCAGCTGAAGCATTTGTCGCTGTCTACTTCGATTAGTTTGGGTACGGTTACGGTGACGCCTCGTTGGCGGAAGGCCTTCACAACTTTTTCCAGTATGTCATCTGGGACTTCAGCAAGGATTTCTCCGCCCTTCGAGTTAATGTGCGCTGACAAGATTGCCATGGGCACTTTGTATTCGATGATGATTTGCGAAGCTATTGGCTCAGAAACTTGATCTTCGTTGAATCTGATTAGAATTCTTCCCATAAAGTTACCTTCCTAACAACTTGGAAACATCTTCGGAAGTGACGATGCCAAGCACTTTCCGTTCAATATCAATCACTGGCAACGCTGAAATGTTGTGTTGTGCCATGCGTTTAGAGGCAATTTCCAGTGGCTCATCAGGTTTAGCGGTGACTACATTGTGGGATTCGATGTCTGCTAAGGCTTTTTTGCCCTCAGCCATCGCGCGGGTTATATCCCATGAAGTCACGATACCTCGTAGTTTGCCGGCTTCATCCACTACGACTATGTGGTTGACGGATTTGGTGACTATGCGTTGGGCGATGGCTTGGATCTCCTCGTTTTCGGTGCAGGTGACTGCTGGATGCATGACGCTGACGACGAAGGGAATTTCTTCGGTTTGCCGCATCGGCTTGAAAACGGTGTTTGTGGGCAAACGCTTCAACAGGTGCAGTTAAGAAGAATCTGCCTTCTTCAATCCATGATTTTAGCGTTTGGGAAACTTTCCTTGCCATTTTTAGGCTTGAAAGCGAGCTAACTCGGACTTTTTTGCCGTTGACTGTTATGGAGCCTGATTTGAGTTCTTTGTAGCTGACTTGCCCAAATTTGGGACGGTCACGACGTGGCACACTGTAGTCGACGATGTCGGTGAAGATTTCGCTGTCTCGGATCGCGGTTTTCTTAGCTAAGCCCATCGTTTAGAATTGGAATTGGAACACCTAAACCAACGTACATGGAGGTGCCATAGTTCGTGAACGCGGCGCCCTGCAGAAACTCAGGCGACATCTTTTTGGCGTCGCCTTTAACCATGAGGGTGCCGTTGAGGTTTTTGGGGCTATGCTGGGTTCCTTCACCGATGATGTAGCCTTGTGCTCCGCCAAGGAAGATGCGGGTTCCCATGCCAATGGTTTCGTAGTCTGGGTCGTTCATGAGCGGGTTAAGTTCGCCTGCGCCTGAGAAGGTGGCGTTTCGGAATCTGGGCAAAAGCTTGCTCATGTAAGTGTAGATGACTTCGTCGCTGCTGTTTACCGCGCAGTTGTAGCGTTGGTAGCAGTTGCGGAAGTTCAGCAGGTAAAACTGGTTAAGGTCATCTTTTGTGATGGTGGTTTTGACTGATGTTCTCGGGTAACAGTCTGTGCCATACGCTGTGGCTCTGAGTTCGACTTCGTTTCCTGCGACGAGGTCCTGGATAACGTGTCCTCCGCCGTATTCGCAGGGCTGCTTCTCAGACATGTTCGTGGCGCCAATAAACAGGTCCACTGCTGCTCCTGGGTGGCACACTTCCACGTCGTTCATCCATGCCTGCTCAATTTTGATCGGTGGGTCAGAGTGCCCAAGGTTAATAACTGCGCCAGAAGAGCACATGGCGCCAAAAGTGCCGGTTGTAACTACATCAACTTCTTTGAAGGCAACTTCGACGCCGCTGCTTTCCACCAGTTTCTTCATTTCTTCAGCGGTTAAGACTTGTGCGTCGCCTTTGCGGATTTTCTCGTTAATCTCTTCTACTGTCCGAGTTTTGGCTTGTTTAGACAAAGTAGGTTACCTTAATGCAATCGAGAAGGCATCCCGAAGTTAATATTTTTTGCGTAAATAGCCATCTAATCCGGAGCGCTTGAGAATTTTGGCGGTTTATTTCGTCGTTTAGATTTCATGTGAACCAAATTTACCACGAGAAACCCTGCTGCAGTAACCAGCAAAATGAGTGCTAGGGCAGTAAACTCAGGTAAAGTCTGCCCAGTCTGTCCCTGCGGCAAGGCAGCGAAATCTGCTATGACCGAGACTTTGTTGCTTTCGGAATAGGTTATAAACAACTCACTTTTGCCGGAGTCAAACGCTATGCCTTGGGGCTGCTTTTGCAGAGGTACAGTGGCGATAACTGTATTGTTGTTGTCTGACACTATCGAGAGCGAGGTTGAATTGTAGTTTGATACGAAGATTCTGCCATTGTCTGGATCATACGCTACACAGTTGGGGCTGGGTCCAACTTCGATGGTTGCAACAACCTGGTTTGTGCTGTCAGAAATAACGGAGACCGAACTGGAGTTGTAGCTGGCGACAAAGATTTCGCCCATACCTGAATCGTAGGCTAAGCTTAAGGGTTGATTTTCTACAGTTATGTTTGCAACAACGGCGTTTGTGCTGTCTGAAATTACTAAGACCGAGTTGCTTGCCGCATGACCTACAAATATCTCGTTTTTGCCTGAATCGTAAGCTAAGGCACATGGTTGGTTGCCCACCGTGATATTCGCAACCACAGTGTTGGTTTTATCCGATATCACTGAGACCGAGCTGGAGTTATAGTTGGCTACGAATACTTCGCCCTTGCCCGAATCATAAGCTATCGCAGAAGGAGCACTTCCAACCGTTATGGTCGCAACTACCGTATTATTGTTGTCTGATATCACTGAGACCGAGTCGGCGCCATGGTTAGCGACAAAGATTTCACCCTTACCAGAATCATAAGCCACGCCATACGGAACCTTCCCCACAGGTACAGTTGCAACAACCGAATTAGAACTGTCCGAGATTACGTAGACCGAATCAGTATCCCCATTAGCCACGAATACCTCGCCCATGTTGGAATCGTAAGCTAAACCATAACAGCCGCCTGAATGGCTCAATGATATCGTAGCGACTACTTCAAAAGCGTGAACCATAGTGGTTACAGATAGGGCAAGAATTGAAGTGAGCACAATTAATACAAAAGCGGTTTTCTTTTGGTGCTTCATAGATTTTGTTTCGCCTCGACGTTTAGCACCTTAGTTTTGTCTGCCCTTCTTTTCTTTGCCACAAACAAAAGACTAACTGCCACCGCAACGATCAATTCAAGTCCCACAACCAATTCCAAATTAGTCACAATCGAATTGCCTTGAGGGGTGAGTTTTGCAAGCCACACCGACTGGTTCTTTGAGCCCACCACTATGTATCCGCCGTCTTTGGAGCTGATGATAGAGTTGAAGCTTGCCTCCAACCCCACAGGCAACCTAACATCTGGAAAAGTCGTCTTCCAAACCTGGTTACCTTCTGAGTCAATCATAATTAAGTGCACATCTGTCAGGTTCGAAATCGACAAGAGCAAGTATCCGCCGTTTGGGGTTTCGACAGCAGAGGTTATTGAGCTGTGTTTGATGCCGTAGGTTTGATTCCACTGCAGGTTACCTTCCGCATCTGTCTTGACTACCCATGCGTTCTTTTCCCAGAGATAACCCGCCATCAAGTACCCGCCGTCTTTAGTAGCTATGGCAAAGTTGCATTCGGGTTGGTAGAAGTATCCGTCGCCGCCATAAACCGTTGACCCCAACATGTTTCCCGAAGCATCTAACTTTATGAGCCTAAAAAACGCGTGGTTCGGATTGAAAGTATAGCTGACATCAGACAGGACATAGCCGCCATTTGGCATTTGGAAGACACTTGACGGACAATCCGCCAGTGGCCCTGAAATCGTCTGGTTCCACTCCATATTTCCCGCGGAGTCGGTTTTTACAAACCAAATCCAACCTAAGCCTTCATCGACTAATTGGCCAAAGCCAGCGATGGCAAAGCCCCCGTCGCGGGTTTGGATAATGGACTGGAAGTAGTTGATGGGCGCTCCCGAACTGAAGGTTTTAGTCCACGTGATGTTGCCGTCTGAATCGGTTTTGACGACTGTGTATAAGTTATCCACGATTCCCGCCAAAACAAAACCGCCGTCAGCTGTTGGTCGAAGACGTGTAAGAGTAGTGTTAATTGGATCGACTTGGAATGGCTTTGCCCACATCAACCGATTTGACGAGTCAAGTTTTACGAGGAAAGTGCAGGTTTGGTTGGATGTGTTTAGGATTAAGCTGCCGTCGGCTAACTGATACACTGAATATCCGAATTCGCCCGGCAAATTATTCTCCAACTCTACAGGTGAAGAGAGCGGAGAGTTGTCTGCAAAGACAAGCCAAACCACACTTAACGCTAAGAACACTAAAACAATGACTACTGGAAGGACGATTGCTTTCCTCACCATCACACCTGGAAATCAATAGCTAAAAGGTGACATTTAATTCTACTCAAAGAACACATTGTTCCAGAACTGGAACACTTTTGCAACCTAATGGTCGAAAGTTACAGAATCGACAGAGGAAGGACATTTCAGTACGGAGATCCTGTTAGCGATTTCAGTGATCAATGTCATGTTGAATGAGACCATTGCATTTTTGTTAAACCCCTTAGCGTGTCAAGAAAAAGATTAATCGTCTTAACTTGAAAGTAGACGTCCAGCAAATTCCGCAGACGACTACTCATAATGTTTTTCCGAATGTTTTAGATGCATCTTTAGTACTCTAAAGAGTCCAACCTTTTTAACCACTGTTAAATATAGGGAAGGGAGGTCACCATTGTTTCCAGGGCAAGTCGTCCATGTACTCATTGAGCGAGCGGATTGAGTTGCCATTCTGTCCTTTCTGCTTTAAGACATCCACGAGTGCCGCTGCCAATTGCAGGTTAGTGATGACTGGAACGTTGAATTCTACAGCTTGACGACGTATGATGTAGCCGTCGGTTATGATGTCGCTGATGCTTGAGCGTCGGTTTGCAATGGGCACGTTGATGACGAGGTCGATTTTGCGTTCCTGCAGGTAATCCATGATGTTGGGACTGACTTGGGCGTCTTTAACTTTGTAGAGGACGGTAGCGGCTACGCCATTGGCGTTGAGCACGTCAGCTGTGTGTTGAGTCGCGTAGATCTTGAATCCCATCTCAGCAAGCGCCTGAGCAATCGGGACAACCCGTTTCTTGCGTTCCTCGTCACCGCCCACGCTGATGAAGACTTTGCCGTCTTTGGGTGGAATCGTAAACTCGGCAGCCTGCAAAGCTTTGCTGAAGGCATCGGAGAAGTTTTGGCCCAAACATGCCACTTCGCCAGTGCTGAGCATTTCTACTCCAAGCACGGGGTCGGCACCGCTAAGACGCATAAAGCTGAACTGGGGAACTTTTACGCCGACGTGGGGTGCAACAGTCATAGGGGAGAGTTTGACACCGTCAATTTTTTTGCCCAGCATAGCCAAAGTCGCGAGTTCAATCATGTTTATGCCTCGGGTTTTGCTGACAAAGGGCATGGAACGTGAGGCTCTAAGGTTGCATTCTATTACGTTGACCACATCGTCTTTGACTAGGTACTGGATGTTGTAGGGTCCATGGATGTTGAGGGCTTTGACGATATTGATTGTGCATTCTTCAATTTTCTTCTGCACCTCAATTTTAAGCGCTTGAGGCGGAATGGTCATGGTTGCATCGCCGCTATGGACACCCGCATTCTCCACGTGCTCCATGATAGCGCCTATGAACACGTTTTCTCCATCGGAGACGCCGTCGACTTCAACTTCTTTGGCACGATTAATGAATTTGCTGATGACAACTGGGTGGTCGCGCCCAACTTTAGCCGCTAAGTTAAGAAAGTTCTCAAGCGAAGACTCGTTGTAGGCGACGCGCATGGCTGAACCTGAGAGCACATAACTTGGGCGTACGATGACTGGGTAACCGATCTTTTCGGCGAAGCGTTTGGCAGCATCGATGGATTGGAGTTTGCTCCAGCTGGGCTGACCAATGTCAAGTTGGTCGAGGAGTGCGCTGAATTTGGAACGGTCTTCAGCCAAATCAACGTTTTCTGCTGAGGTTCCTAGAATTTTTAAGCCTGCTTTTGCAAGCGCCATGGACAGGTTGTTTGGGATTTGTCCGCCTACACTGGTTATGATGCCCAAAGGATTCTCTTTTTCATAGATGTCGAGGATGCGTTCGATTGTTAATTCTTCGAAGTAAAGTTTGTCAGATATATCGTAGTCTGTGGAGACGGTTTCGGGGTTGTAGTTGACCATTATGGCTTCTTTTATGCCGTTCTTTTTGAGCGCCCAAATCGTGTTGACACCACACCAGTCGAACTCGACGCTGGAGCCAATACGGAAAACCCCTGCACCTAAAACAATGACTTTGCTCGGGGTGTTGCTGAGTTCGATGTCGTCTTCGTCGCCGCCGTATGTGAGGTAGAGGTAGTTGGTTTTTGCAGGCCACTCCGCGGCTAAGGTGTCGATTTGTTTAACTGTGGGAATAATGTTGGCGCTCTTTCTGAAGGTTCTAATCGTGAATTCATCAGTGTTTTGGCATTGTGCTATTTGTTCATCGGAGAAGCCTATGCGTTTGGCTTCGCGTATTGTTTCTACAGCCGATTCCTCTGCAAGGTTTAGGCAGCGAAGTTGCGCCTCCATGTCGACGATGTTTTGGATCTTGTAGAGGAAGAAAGGATCAACACCGCTTATACGGTAAATCTCCATTATGGGGATGCCGATTTTAAGGGCTTTGGCAATCTTGTAGAGGCGTTCGTCTGTGGGATGCGCCATTTCATCTCTTAGGCGTTCTTCAGATTCGGGTTCTGAATCTTCTGGGTTGCAGACGAGCCCAACCTTGCCGATATCTAGCATTCGGACGGCTTTCTGCAACGCTTCCTCGAAGCATCTACCAATAGCCATGACTTCGCCTACAGAACGCATCTGTGGACCCACATGTCGATCTGCATTCTTGAATTTCTGCAGGTCCCAACGGGGGATTTTAACGGTGATGTAGTCAAGTGCTGGTTCGAAGCATGCGGTAGTGACTTCAGTAACTTTGTTTATGAGTTCAGGCAGGGTATAACCCAACGTGAGTTTTGTCGCGATATAAGCAAGGGGATACCCTGTAACTTTGCTTGCGAGTGCGGAACTCCGCGACATTCGTGAGTTAACTTCAATGACTCTGCACTCCTCGGATTTGGTGTGAAGCGCCCACTGGATGTTGCATTCACCTACAATGCCGAGGCTGCGTATTGCGTTTATGGATATTGAGCGGATCTGGTGGTATTCGCGGTTAGTCATGGTCTGTGAAGGCGCAACTACGATGCTGTCGCCTGTATGTATGCCCATGGGGTCGAAGTTTTCCATGTTGCAAACCGTTAAGCAATTATCTGCGTAGTCACGCATAACTTCGTATTCAACTTCTTTCCAGTGCCCCACATACTCTTCCACGAGCACTTGGTTAATGCGGCTCTGTGCGATGCCTATTGTTACAATTTCTTTGAGTTCTTTGATGTTGTGAGCGACACCGGCACCTTTGCCGCCCAAAGTATAAGCCACACGTACCATCACGGGGTAACCGATTTCATCAGCAATCTCCATTGCCTGTTTTACACTGGTGGCGGCTCTGCTTTTTAGGAAGGGGACGCCTGCTTTTTGCATGGCTTGGCGGAATCTTTCACGGTCACCTGTGTCTTCTATGGCTTGGACAGGGGTACCTAAAACTTTAACATTATACTTTTGAAGGATACCTGTTTTTTCGAGTTCTAAGCCGCAGTTAAGTGCGGTTTGTCCACCGAACCCCAGAAGGATACCGTCTGGGCGTTCTTTAGCTATAACTTTCTCGACGAATTCGGGTGTGACTGGGAGAAGGTACACTTTGCCTGATAGGCGGGGGTCAGTTTGGATTGTGGCTATGTTTGGGTTAATGAGAACGGTTTCTATGCCTTCTTCACGAAGGGCCTTTAGGCATTGACTCCCGCTGTAGTCGAATTCGGCTGCTTCCCCGATTTTGATGGCCCCGCTACCGAGAACCAAAACTTTCTTTATCCAATCAAACTTGGGCATCTTTACTTGACCTCCAAGGTTTTAGCGAACTTGTCAAACAGTAGCTCGGTGTCGTATGGTCCTGGTGAGGCCTCTGGGTGCCACTGGACAGCGAAGACAGGTTTGTGTTTGTGTTTTATGCCTTCAGTTGTCTTGTCGTTGGGATTGATAAACCAAGGTTCAAGCGGAGTTGTCTTCAGGGAATCCATGTTTATGGCGTAACCGTGATTTTGGGTGGTGATGTAGCAGCGGCTGGTGTTTAGGTCAAGAGCCGGTTGGTTTTGGGCGCGGTGACCGAACTTTAGTTTGTATGTGTCTCCGCCCAGCGCCAACGCTAGGATTTGGGCGCCAAGACAGATGCCCATAAGCGGAACTTTCTCACTTAATTCTTGGATAGTCGCGATGGTTTTGGTGCATTTCTTGGGGTCGCCTGGACCATTGCTTAGAAATACGCCGTCAGGGTTGTATGCCATGACTTCGTTGGCTGACGTGTCATAGGGCACGCGCACCACGTTTATGCCCCGTTTGAGCAGGTTGCGGATGATGCTGTATTTTACTCCGCAGTCGATTAGTACTACATTCTTTTTGCCGTCAACACTGTAGGCGACGGGTTTTTTAACTGATACTTCCTTGACTAAATCTGTCAGGTTGGGATCAACTATGTTTTTGCCGTTCTTCAAGAGCAAATCGAAATCAGGTTTTTCGCCTGCTTCAAAAACCTGCAGTATACCCAGCATTACTCCGTGGGTTCGAAGTTTCTTAGTTAAGCGTCTTGTGTCTACGCCGTAGATACCCGGAACGCCTTCGTCTGCTAGCCACTTATCTAGTGTACGGGTGGATGCCCAATGGAATGGTTCATGACACAATTCGTGGATGATTAAGCCTTGAACTTGGATATGGTCAGACTCAAAGTAGAGGGGTAATCCAAGGTTTTGCTCGTTGGATGGAACGCCGTAGTTGCCTACCATTGGATAAGTGAAAGTTAAAACCTGCCCTTTATACGATGGGTCAGTTAAGGCTTCTGGGTAACCAACCATTTGAGTTGAGAAAACAACTTCGCCAGAAATTTTTCCTGTTGCTCCAAAACCGTTACCGATAAAAGACGTTCCGTCTTCAAGAAGCAGTATTGCTTTTTTATTTTTGTTGGACGTGCTATATTGTGGGACCAAAACCCTATTCAACCTATAACTCTGAATTTTTAAGTCTTCCGTTCTTGGAAGATTTTGAAACGTAAGATTCCACGGTCAAGTTAAGGGAGTTTTCTGCGTCAGTAAGGTTCTCTTGGAGTTTAGCTATGGATATTTTTGTTTGCGTGAGGGTTTTGTTTTTGGCTGTGATTGCTCTTTCAACCTCTGCGGGTGATGGACCGCCTTGTACTTTATAGGTTTCGATTAGTTTGCGGAGATTTGTGCATTCAACTAAATCTTCTTTCTTAATCGTCAATTTACATTGGCTGATTCTTGAGCTACTTTCTGGAGCAATTCAGGTGTCGCATCCAGTAGGGTCAGTTTTGACATCGATCAAGGCTTTCACCAGAGCTCCAACTATCTTGTGGGAAGTTCTGAAAGCAACATTGTACTTTCGCACCAGCATGTTAGCTAGCTCGGTTGCACCAACGAAACCTGCGGCAGCCTTACTTTCAACGTTCTCCGTAACTTTAAGGTCAGGTATTATTTTGGCAAATATTCCCAGTGATGCTGACAAGTTATCTGTGGATGCCCAAAGCTTCGGGGTTACCTCTTGGAAATCAAGGTTGTAGGTTGTTGGTAAACTTTTGATTGCGGCTGTTGAAGCTACAAAATCGCCAAGTGCGGAGCTGGCTCTTGCTCGGATAACTTCGAGAACCTCCGGGTTCTTCTTCTGCGGCATTATGCTGCTGGTTGAAGTGAACTCATCGGGCAATTCGATTGTTCCGAATTCAGGTGAACTCCAAATTATCAGGTCCTCAGCTAAGCGGCTTAAGTTCACCGCGAGCAACACCAGTGCTGATTGGGTTTCCAGGATGTAGTCTCGGCTACCAACGGCATCAATTGAATTCTCTAGCACCGCATCGAAGCCTAAGAGTTCTGCAGTGGTTTTGCGGTTTATCGGGAAACTTGTGGTTGCCAATGCTCCAGCACCCAGAGGGCACAAGTTAACATGTCCATAAGCGGCTTGAATGCGTTCTATGTCTCTGCCTAAAGCATTCACATGTGAGAGCAGGTAGTGGGCAAATGTTACGGGTTGGGCGGGCTGCAGATGGGTGTATCCTAAGATTATGGTCTTGGGTATGTTTAGCGGCGGTTTCCAGAAGGCTTTGTTGCATATCGATGGTACGCTGCAATATGTTGATTAGTTCAGTGCGCAAGTGCCATGCGGATGGCGGTTGTGACTTGGTCGTTTCTGCTCTTAGCAATGTGTAGGTTGCCTCCGACTTCAGGACCAGTCTCAGCTAAGACCTCTTCCTCAACTGCCATGTGCACGTCTTCGGTGTTAGGGTCGAGTTTTTTGCTTTCTATCTTTTGGAGGGCTAAGAGAATTTTTTCGCCGTCTTGCTTCTGAATAATTTTTTGCTCAACCAACATTGCGACGTGGGCCTTGTTAATTGCCAAAACAGCATCAGCTAACCGAGCATCATCTTTCCGGGAGGAACAGAATTTAGCAACGTCTTCACGGACATTGCTCAGCCGTCCCCCATGCAGCATCTTTGACGTATTTATTGCCCTCCTCTCAGCTTATCTCATTTTAGAAGTTAAGGTTTCTTTGCCTTGGGTTTCTTGCCAGCCTTCTTAAGCGAGTTGTACATTCTGGTTTGGAGTCCCCAGAGTTCTATGAAGCCTTTACTGTATGATTGGTTGAAGCTTGTTTTAATGTTATAGTTAGCTAAGTTTTTGTCGTAGAGTGAATTGGGTGAGCTGCGTCCAATAACTATGAAACTGCCTTTGTAGAGTTTAAGTTTGACTTCGCCTGTGACGTTTTCTTGAGATTTGTTGATAAAGGCGTCGAGGTCTTCTTTGAGCGGGTCAACCCACAATCCAGCATAAGCCAAGAACACCCATTGAGCGTCGACTTGTTGCTTGAAGAGAACTTCGTGCCGTGTCATAACCATCTTTTCAAGGTCTTTGTGAGCTTCCAAAATCACAGTGGCTGCTGGGCACTCGTAGACTTCACGTGATTTTAGACCAACAATGCGGTCTTCTATGTGGTCGATGCGGCCAACACCGTTTCTGCCAGCAATTTTGTTTACTTCTTCTATGAGTTCGAGGGGAGCCATTTTTTTGGCGTTAACTGCAACTGGGACCCCTGCCTTAAAAGTAATAGTTATGATTTCTGGTTTGTCTGGAGCTTTTTCGGGTGAGACAGTCCAGTCGTAAGCGTCATCTGGAGGTGCTTGACTGGCGTCTTCGAGCAGCCCGCATTCGATGGCGCGTCCCCAAACGCTTGAATCTATGCTGTATTTTTTGGCTGAGTCAGAAACGGGAATGCCTTTGGTTTTGGCGTAGGCAATTTCTTCTTCACGTGTCAAGCCCCACTCACGCACTGGAGCTATAATTTGTTTTTCGGGTGCAAGAGAACCCAGGGTTATGTCAAATCGAACTTGGTCGTTTCCTCTGCCTGTGCAACCGTGAACTAAGGTTGAGGCGCCTTCTTTCTCGGCGATTTCAACCATCTTTTTAGCAATTAAAGGTCGAGAGAGGCTGGTGCTTATGGGGTATTTGCCTTCGTATAGAGCGTTGGCTTTAATGGCTGGGAAAATGTATTCTTTGGCAAACTCGTCCTTGGCGTCGATGGAGAAATGTTTGATTACGCCAAGTTTTTTGGCTTTCTCCTCTGCCGCTTTGAGGTCTTCGCCTTGGCCGACGTCTACTGTTACTGTGATTACTTGTGCGTTACATTTTTCTTGGAGGTACTTAATTAACACGGATGTGTCTAATCCGCCTGAGTATGCTAGTACAAATTTTTCGGTTATGTGTTTGCTCCCCCATTTTTTATTTTAAATTATTCTCCTAACCTTGAGGGCTGTATTTTTAAACCTTGTGACTTTTTTGTCACTTAACAAGCTTTAAATGTCCCATTTGATACATTCAGAAACAACATGACAGTCGCCCAAAACGTCAGAAGTCACCTGCGAAACAAACCCTACCTACTCGAAGCCCTAGAAAAAGGCATAGTCAACCTAAGCGAGCTGTCACGGCAAATCCAAAAAGAACTAAAAACCGAAGACACAAGCGCCATAAAGGCCGCTTTACGCCGCTACTCAGAGGAACTGCAAAAGCACAAGCAGAAAAGAGAGGAAAAAGTGCTCCAGCTACTCAAACGAAGCAACATAGCTGTCTACGACCGTAAATCCGTCATGATAACTGGAAAAGAGTTGCCATCACAAACGGGTATGAAGGTGGATTTGCTTGGCAAATTCGTATACCTGCTCGATCGCAACGATTTGCCTGAACGCGTATCAACCCTTGTTAAGCACGATAACTGCACCATGATTGTAGTCCACTCGCCTGAGGAACTGGAAGCCACACCAGGTGTTGTTGCTTTTCTAGCAACCCTGTTGGCGGAGCAGAACGTGAACATCATCGAGTTCATCTCTTGTTGGACAGAGACAATAATGGTCGTTGAGAAGAAAGATAGCCTCAAAACCTACGAGGTTTTATCCAATCTTGTAGGTTAACATGACGTTTTACCATAGTAAAATAAATAATCTATCAGATAATACTTTCGAGGAATAAACTCGGAAAAAAACTGCCAAATGGAGACCTAGAAATGACTCATCAAGAATGCATAAACTGCAAAACAACGTACGGGATAGATGAGATTATCTACTTCTGCAAAAAATGTGGAGATATCTTAGAGATAAAGTTTGACTTTAAAGAGTTAGCTGAAACCGTAAAAGAAAGCGGCTGGATGAGCAAGCCACTCTCGGTTTGGCGGTACCGCGACTTCATGCCGATCCACGAATCCACCAAAGTAGTGACTTTAGGTGAAGGAGGCACTGGACTGCACCGCTCCATACGTTTAGGCGGTGAATTGGGAATCAAAAACCTCTACGTCAAAAATGAAGGCGAAAACCCCACAGGCAGCTTCAAAGACCGAGGAATGACAGTTGGTGTCACCAAAGCCCTGGAACTAGGCGCAAGACACGTTATCTGCGCATCAACTGGTAACACGTCTGCAAGTTTAGCCGCTTACGCTGCGAGGGCAGGAATAAAATGCACCGTCCTGATTCCCTCAGGCAAAATAGCTTATGGAAAACTCTCCCAAGCTATGATTCACGGTGCCAAAGTTCTTCAGGTTAAAGGAAACTTTGATGAAGCGTTAGAATTCGTACTAAAACTTGCTGAGAAGCACAAGAGCATCTACCTCTTAAACTCAATTAATCCGTTCCGTATCGAAGGGCAGAAATCGCTTGGTTACGAAATCTGCGAGCAACTAAACAACGAAGCACCTGACCGCATCATTGTTCCAGTTGGCAACGCGGGAAACATTAGCGCAATCTGGAAAGGTCTAACTGAATTCCACAAACTTGGCTTCATCAAAAAACTGCCCAAGATGACGGGCATACAAGCTGCAGGTTCTGCCCCAATCGCACAGGCCATTAAAGCTGGAAGCGACAAAATCGTACCTGTAGAAAACCCCGAAACAGTTGCTACAGCCATCCGAATCGGCGCACCCGTCAGCTGGAAAAAAGCAGTCAACGCCATTCGGGAATCCCACGGTACAGCTGAAACCGTCACAGACGATGAAATTTTGTATGCGCAAAAAATCCTCGCACGAATCGAAGGAATCTTTGTGGAGCCCGCAAGCGCCTCATCAATCGCGGGTCTGAATAAACTTATCAAAAACGGAACCATATGCGAAGACGAACGTGTTGTCTGCGTAACCACAGGACACGGATTGAAAGACCCTGACACCGCAATCAAGCAAAGCGAAAAACCAATCGAGGTAGACGCTGACATCTCAGCAATTGAGGATGCATTAGGTTTAAAACGTCAAGTGTCAATTCTAGCACGGTGAGCTTACATGAGGATTATTTTAGTTGGCTATGGCGTAGTCGGCAAGGGCGTAACTACGATTCTTGCCAGCCGATACATGGAGAAAGTCAAGGATTACGGGTTTAACCCAAAAATCGTTGCCATCGCCGACATAGACGGCGCAGTCATTAACCCACGAGGACTAAGCCCTGAAAAGCTGGAAGCGATCAAGCAGCGCGGCTACCCCATTTCTGCAGACCCAGATTTTGGCAACCCAGGAATAAAAGCGCTTAGATGTTATTCAATCGGTTGAAGCAGAAGTCGTCGTTGAAGTTACACCCGTCAACATCAAGAACGGTGAACCAGCCCTCTCACACATCACTACAGCTTTCAAAACAGGCAAACACGTTGTCACAACCAACAAAGGACCCTTAGCTTTAGCTATGCCAGCTCTAACCGAACTCGCAGAGTACAACAACGTTTACCTGCGGTTCAGCGGCACAGTCGGCGGCGGAACCCCCATGCTTGAATTCGCCAAAAGATGCCTTGCAGGAGACAAAATCCTCGCCATACGCGGCATACTAAACGGCACAACCAACTACATACTAACGGAGATGTCTCAGAACCGCGTGACCTTCCAAGATGCACTGGCAAATGCCCAGAAGCTTGGTTACGCCGAGAGGGAACCCTCGATGGATATTGACGGATTTGACACCGCCTGCAAAGTCGTCATTCTGGCCAACTGGATACTGAACAAAAAAATAACTCTAAAAGATGTAGACAGAACGGGAATCCGCGACGTATCTTTGCAGGCGTTAGATGAAGCATCAAAGAGGGGCAACACCATCAAACTCATCGGCTCTATAGAGGGCGATAAAGCAACAGTTAAACCAACAGAAATACCGAAAAACAACCCCTTATGCGTCAGCGGAGTCTTAAACGCAATAACCTTCTCCACGGAATTCGCAGGCGAACAAACCCTTGTCGGCAGAGGCGCAGGCGGCGTGGAGACTGCCAGTGCAGTTTTAAGGGACCTTTTAGATATTAGACGTAAATTAGCAACCAAACTACTAAACTAAAAAAGGCTGAATAGAAATGAAAAAGATAGTGATGAAGTTCGGTGGAACCAGCGTAGGCACGGGCGAAAACATACGTCACGTAGCCGACTCAGTTACTCAGTACGCTAAAAACGATTGCAGAGTCGCCGTTGTGGTTTCGGCGTTGGCAGGCGTCACAAACAGCTTGATTGAAGTAGCATGCCAAGCAAAGAAAAGCGACGAAAAACACATCGAAGCCTTCACAAAAGAACTACTCCAAAAACACCAAGAAGCCATCTCAACCGCAATCACCAGCAAACAAATCCAAAAAGAAGTCACCCAAATCACAGAAAAAACAATCTCTGAACTAGAAAAAGTCTTAACAGGCATATGCTACGTCGGTGAACTTACACCAAAATCCAAAGACTACGTTGCCTCGTTTGGCGAACGGCTATCTGCACCCATCGTTTGGGGCGCCATAAAAGACCACAAACTCGAAACCCAATGCTTCACAGGCAAAGAAGCAGGCATAGTTACTGACTCAAACTTTGGCGAAGCCGACCCCTTGATGAACTTCACCACTCACCTAATCCGAGAACGACTCGGACCACTACTGGAAAAAGGCATGATTCCAGTCGTTACAGGTTTCATTGCCGCAAACCAAGACGGCATAGTAACCACTGTTGGCCGCGGTGGCTCAGACTACACTGCAACCATTCTGGGCGTTGCGTTGCAGGCTGACGAGGTCTGGATATGGACTGACGTCGATGGCATAATGACCACTGACCCCAAAATCGTTCCAGCCAGCAAGCATGTTGCCGCAGCTGAGCTATCAGGAAGCCGCTGAAATGGCGATTTTCGGCGCCAAAGCCATGCACCCACGAGCACTAGGACCAGTCATCAAAGAAAACATTCCAGTCCGAATCCGAAACATAGTCCACCCAGAAAACCTAGGCACACTCATAACTAAAGAACCCGCTGCCAACGAAACCAAACCCGTCAAAGCAGTAGCCATGATAAAAGACGTCGCCATGCTAAACGTTAACGGAGCCGCCATGGTCGGTGCACCGGGCAGCTACGCCAAAGTCTTCGACGTCCTAGGCAAAAACAACATCAACGTCATGATGATATCCACAGCAGTCTCAGAAGCCAACATCTCCATGATAATCAAACGTGGACTTCTTAGGCAGAGCTATCAGCAACATAGAAATCGCGTTGCTTGAACGGGGCGGAGTAGTCAGCGAAGTCACAGCCGAAGACGACGTCGCAGTCATCGCAGTTATGGGCGCAAACATGAAGGGCACATTGGGTGTTGCATCAAAAATCTTCAGCACCGTTGCCAAGAAAGGCATAAACATCCGCATGATTGCACAAGGCAGCTCAGAACTCAACATCTCCTTTGTTGTTAAAGAGAAAGATGGAGTCGCCGTTGTTCGAGCGATACATGAAGAATTCAACCTCGACAAAGTTTAATTCCGCTTTTTCCCTTCCCCTTTTAGAGTTGTGATTGTTGACTAAGCTTAACTTCAAATTGGAAACACTCCAAAAGCTAAAGGAGCTAACAGGAACAAAACGCTATGAATTTTTAGGTTTCACACTTGACTTAGACAAATGCTCCATAACAGACAACCTTCCCCGACATATGGGGAACTTAAGCGAGTGGGCAACCCAGATTTTCACCACCCTACTCTGCCACTACTCATTGGCTAACCCGATAGCGCCAACGGGAACACTGGTCAAGTACAAGGACATCCCCGGCGGCTACGCATACGAAGGCGCTTTTACCAAAAGGGCCATTGAACCCATCGCTGAGATCTTCGGAGAAAAACCAAAGAAACTCCTTGAAGCTGCAAATTTGCTCGGCGGAACCAAGTTGGCTCTTGGTGACGCCTCCGTTGAGATCCCAGCATTAAAAGGCATTCCTCTAACATACGTTCTATGGGGCAAAGAAGATTTTCCAGCTTCCGCAAACATACTCTACGATGCTTCAGCAAGTAGCTATCTACCCACGGAAGATCTGGCAGTACTTGGCGAATTAAGTACTCTAAGGCTAATAGAAGCAAGCAAAAATCTGTCTCCTATTCTCTAAACCAAATCACATTCAGAAAACTGCTCACTGTTACTACTAGAGTTTTTTCTTAAAAAGTGCTTTCCGTTAAAGTTATTATTCTTGCTCAATAATTTAGTGTAATGGGTATTCTATGGAAAGTAGTTTCAAAAGATTCTATTTTCAAGAAATGGACTGGATTATTTCCTTTCCTAACTACGGGAAATGAGGGAAGAAAGTACCTTTTCTATTCGGTGCATTTCATCGACCGAAAAAACAAACGGAACAAACATACCCTCGTAGCAGACATCGTAGACAACCCAATGTTTGAAAATGGGTGTCCACACACCGTTGGCTTCTTCAGAGGTCAAGTCGATGAGGGGGGTAATTTTGAAAAAAACTTTTTGGAGCTAAGAATTGTCAGATGCATCGAGGATTTCTGGAAGTTCTTAAATGACCTGAACATCTAAGGCGGTAACTCTAGGGACATAAACACTGAGTATTCGTCTGTTGATTTTGCTGCAAATCCCTTATTAGCGCAAAGATTAAGCATCTTTGTATTTTCAGGGTTCACGTCGCTATAGATTGTTTCTAGTTTTAGGTCCCTGCCTATGTCGATGATGTAGTCCATCAGCTTTGAGCCCAGCCCTAGTCCATGCCAAGAATCGCTAACCGTGACCGCGAATTCCCCCTTCTTTGCATCTGCATCAAGAATTAACCTTACCACACCAATAAGCCGACTGTCGTCAAGCTGGGCTACGATAGCGATTTCTCGGTCATAGTCAAGGTTACAGTACCTAGACAATGTGTCATGCGACATCTCCTTTATGGTCTCAAAAAACCTAAACCGCACACTCTGGATAGAAAGGGATTTGAAGAGTTCGTTGAAGCGGTTTTCGTCCTCAGGCTTGATCGGTCGAAGAGTCACTCGCACCCCATTTTTCAGGGTGCGCTGTGTAATGTATTTTTTCGGGTAAGGAGCGATAACGAGATTTTCGGGGTGTTCAGCGCCTTGACGTAAAAACCGAGTTAAATCTAAGACTATTTCAGCGTCAACCACATAGGCCTTTCCGTCTTTAACAACGATTGGGTTTATGTCGATTTTTCTTATTTCTGGAAAATCAACAACAAGCTGAGAGAACCGGATCATTATTTCCTCGATTGGTCCAGTTTCAAACTTGTCTGACACATGCATCTTTGCAGTATTGCAACGCTTTGGTGTTTTCCATAATTTGCCGGGCAAGAACCTGATTTAACGGGGGAAAACCAACGCTTAGCTCCCTGTCTTTTTCAACTAAAGCGCCTCCTGTTCCCAAACATATTATTGAGCCAAACTGCGGGTCTTTTCGTGACCCTAAAAACAGTTGGCATGGGAGCATTGAGCATTTTTGGCTGAATTGCTACTCCTTGGAATTCATCTGCTTTAGCGGAAGCATTATTCTCGTCGAATAGTTGATTGAAGTGAAAGCGTAGTTGGTCAGGAGAAAAACCGTCAAAGGCAAAACTTTGAATTTCATTTTTCTGACCATGCTGAGGACTTAGGGTTTTCATCATTACGGGGTAGCCAAGTTGAGAGGCAAAAGCTGTGGATTCTTCAGCGGTCTTGGCAAGGAGTGTTTTCACAGTGGGAATCTTGTACGCGTCTAGGAACTGGAAAGATTCTAGCAAATTCAGGATTTCTCTACCCTCACTAAACGCATGGCGCAAAACCCCCTTAAGATGTAACGGTGAAGCTTGACCTATGGGAATCTCTTCAGGTGTTTGATAGAGCAACTCTAAGTTTTGTGTCCGAGAGTAGATGTTCATGAATGTTCTTATGGCTTCTTGAGGGTTTTTAAAGGCTGGAACGCCGTTTCTATGCAGCGTTCTTCTTGCTTCTTGGCATTGGGGGTCTTCGCCCATTAAGCAAACGAGTATGTTTTTTCTTGTTCGCTTAGCTGAATCAACTATTAAATCGGCTAATCTATCTGGGCTGGTTAAGCCTGTAGGTGTGTATATCACAAGGAGACTGCTGCTTGTGCTATCATTTATACAGGTTTGTATAACCTTTTGGTATCTTTCAGGAGTCGCTTCTTCTAGAAGGTCAATGGGATTGGTTAATCCACAGTAGTAGGGTAAAATGTCTCTTAGAGCTTGAACAGTTGTATCGCTTATTTGTGCGAGCTTGCCGCCTCGTCTGTTCATCTGGTCCAAAGCCATCAACGCTGGACCACCAGCATTTGTTATAATGGTCAAGTGGGGAACAGCTGGGCTCGGCTGCAACGACAACGTTTTTGCGCAATCAAAAAGACCGTTAATGGTCTCAACCCGAACAACTCCGCTTCTTCTAAATGCGGCATCATGAATGGCTTCTTTGAGTTGACCGGTATCAGAGACAACGAAATTTGGGTTTTCATCGGTTCTGTTGGGTTTAACTATGATGATAGGTTTGGTTTTTGCATACCCTCTTGCGGCACTCATGAAGTTTCTTGCGTTTTTTATGGATTCGGCGTAGACCATTATTATGCGGGTTTGTGGATCATTTCCGAAATACTCAATCAAGTCGCCAAGGTCAACATCAATGGTTTGACCCATCGAGACGACGGCACTAAGTCCAACCTGAGTTTCCAAAGACCAATCCAACGCTGACCCGCAGAATGACCCGCTCTGCGATATGAAGGCAATTTTTCCAGGAAATGCCTTTTTTTCTGCAAAGGTTGCGTACAGATTTGTATTCGGTCTTATGACTCCAAAGCTATTGGGTCCTATTATTCGCAGTCCATAGGTTTTTTTGCATTCAAGAATCCTTCGGGAAAGCTCTTGACCTGTTGTGCCGCATTCGCTAAAACCTGCTGAGACAATGACCGCGTTCAATACGCCTGCCATTCCGCATTCTTCCACAATCTGGGGAACTGTGTGAGCGGGGGTTGCTATGATGGCAAGGTCTACTTTGGAGGGGACACGTTCTATGCTTGGATAAGCTGTGAGTCCTTGAACGGTTTGTCTAAAAGCGTTGACGGCAAAAATTTTTCCCTGATAGGCTCCGATTAGGTTTCGCAGAATTCTGTTTCCTATGGAGTCAACTCGTTCGCTTGCCCCTATAACAGCGATGGCTTGGGGGCTGAAAAATCCTTTAAGATTTCCCATAACCCTTTTAATCCTCTACGCGATAGTTGGAAATTCTACTCTGAAAGATGCAACTGATGATTTACAGAATTCAGTTGCAGCAGCAGTATCAGCAGCATCTTCTATAGGAATAGTTAGGTTAAATCAACTTTGACAACGTGGGTAGAGCATGAGATGCATGGGTCATAAGCACGCACAAGCATTTCCAGTGCCAACTCTATTTCTTTTTGCTGTTTATTGAGAACCTGTGGAACCAGCGCTTTCATGTCTAGGGAGATATTTCCATGGTTTTGGTTGGTGGGAATGATGCAGTTTGCTTTGGTGCAGACCCCAGCATCGTTGTAGGTGTAATCATGGAACAAGATCCCGCGCGGTACCTCAACTGCTCCAACACCTTTTCCTGCCTTCACTTTAATGCTGGGATTGTTGTAGTCAGGTTGGCTTTTAAGTCCCGCTACCTCAAGTTCGTTGATTAACCGTATTGAATCTTCTACGCTGTGCACTACCTCGACGAGTTGAGCGATGTTATTCATGAATGGGTTGTGGCAGGTTGGTTTTAGGTTGAACATTTCTGCTGTTTTCTGAGCCATAGGCGACAGTTTTCTGTAGTTGAGGTTAAAACGAGCAAGTGCGCCAACCATGTATGATTCGCGGTTGTGTTTTGCCCATTTAGCAGTAGATTGTGGAATGACGTATTCGTTTGCGTAGGTTAGATATTCGTTTACAGGCGCTATTCCTGTGTCTGTAGATGCTAACTGACCATCGTAGAGAGCGTATTCGTTTGGATCTGAAAGACCAATGAATTCTGTTTCACGTTCGAATGCGGGGAAGTTACCTGCCAAACTCTTGAACAGTCCTGCTACAGCTTGAAGGTTAGGAATCGATTCCTGCAGCTTCTTACGCATAGCAGTCAATTCCCTTATTGTGGGTATTTTGGAGAATCCGCCGGGGATAAGTCTTTGAGGATGAGTAGTCCTGCCGCATAGCAGGTTTGACATTTCGTTTGCTGTCCGATGAAGTTGCAGCACAATTTTGACTTCGGCAAGGTTTGTTGAGGCAAGGGGAATAACTGAGCCGACACCCATCAAATCGGGTAAAACTAGAAAACCAAGGTGTAGAATGTGACTCTGCAGGTTCTCAGCGTGCAAGGCTAGTTTGCGCAGTTTTATGTCCTGTTCACTTATCTGTATCCCCATAGCCGCTTCCGTGGCTTTCAATGAAGCAAGCGTGTGACCAATTGAGCAAATACCGCATATACGCGAGGTAATATGGTGTAACTCATTCCAAGATCGACCTACCACCATAGCTTCGAAGAACCTTGGCGCTTCAGGAATGCTCCATTCGCATTTCTCTACGGCGCCGTTCCTTATGGATACGTTAATGTTTCCGTGCCCTTCAACCCTTGTTATGTGGTGGACATTTACATCGACATTTTTAGTTTCACTCATCTTTTTGCCTCCTGCCAACCGAAATATAACCTAAACTTGCTAATTGCATCGTCAACTGTTAAGCCGTATTTGATGAGGACTTCTTTTTGGGAGTTCTCGTTTGGGTTATCGATTAAGCCACGGCAGCCCCAGCAGATTGTTCCCTCGTTAACGCAGCATGAGTTGCAGCCAGCTCTTGTGACTGTGCCCACGCAGAATTGTCCGCGTTCGAAAGCGCAGACGTTCTCGTTTTTCTTGCATTCCACGCATACAGGGTAGGTAACTGTTTCAGGCTTCTTTCCCATTAAAAGAGATTTGACCACTTGCAAAAAATCTTCGCGGTCGATTGGGCAGCCATACACATAGGCATCCACGGGGATTATAGCGTCGATTGGTCTTGCAGCGTAGGAATCAAAGAGTCGTGCGTTTTCGCCATACACCATTTTTTTGACGCTGTCTAAGTCTTTGTAGTTTCTAAGAGAGTTGATACCGCCGATTGCAGCGCAAGATCCGATTGCCACCACGAGTTTCGCGTTTTTCCTTATCTGTTTTAGCCTATCTTCATCTTGCAGTCTAGTGCATGAGCCTTCTACGAATGCGATATCATAGTTGTCGCTTTGTTCTTTCATGACTTCTCTAAATGTTACAACTTCAACTTGACCCAAAAGAGCTAAGAAGGTCCTCTTCGAGGTTTGCGATTTGCAGTTGGTCTCCTTCACAGCCAGCAAAATCGAAAAATGCTACTTTAGGTTTCGTATTATAGCGCCTCCGGTACACCTTTTATTTTTGCATAATTGAATACTGGTCCATCTTTGCAGACGTATATTTGGTTGATTTGGCAATGACCGCATTTTCCGACACCACATTTCATTCTGCGTTCAAGCGACATTATAATATGGTCATCAGGAACCATTTTCTTCTTGAGGTCGGCGATTACGAATTTGTACATGACAGGTGGTCCGCAGAGTATGGCAAGGGTTTGTTCAGGGTCGAAGGAGACTTGGGGTATAAGGGTTGTTATCACGCCGATATTGCCTGTCCAAAGCTCGTTCTCGGGGCACCAATTAACGGTTGACCTAAACTCGACATCTTCTCTTGAGGCTAAAGCGGTGATTTCTTCGCCAAAAAGCAACTCCTTGGGTTCTTTGCATCCGTAAAGCAGAAAAACTTTGCCGTAATCTTTACGGTTATCCAAAACGTAGTTGAATAGTGAGCGGAGGGGAGCAATTCCTAAACCGCCTGCAATAAACAGGAGATCTTTGCCTTTCAGCGAATCAACGTCAAAGCCGTTCCCGAAAGGTCCACGGATTCCTACTTTGTCGCCCTCATTGAGTTTGTGTAGTCTAGTAGTGACGTTTCCAAGCTTGCGTACGCAGATTTCAAATGTACCCTTCTTTGTTGGTGAAGAAGACAACGAGATTGGCGCTTCGCCTATGCCAAACGCTGATACTTCGACAAACTGGCCTGGTTTATGATTAAGATCTAAGCCATCGTCTAACCTGATTTCAAAGAGAGTTTCAAGGGCAGTCATCGGGGTCTTTTTGACTATTGTTGCAAGTATGGGTACGAAGTTAATGTTTTCTTCCGTTCGGATGTTTATTTCTGGGGCAGCACTGGCCAAAATTTGGTTGCCACTGTCCTGTATTTCATGGTACATATCGTTGAACAGGTCAACCGGGTTTGCTATGTTTGGTAGACAGTTTGAGGAGCACCGTCCACACCCGACACATGAAACAAAACCGAAGCGGTCATAGAGGTATTTGCCTTTCTTGAAATAACGGTGACGATATCTCGTGGGTCTGGTTGCACGGAAGTTTTCTCCTGATGCAATCTTGGCAAAATCCTCGAGCAAGCAGCCATCCCAAGTTCGGATTCTTTCGCCCGCCTCCAAAGTGAGGTCGGGATTGTCTTTAACGTCAAAGCAGTAGCAGGTGGGGCAGACTAAGACGCATGAACCGCAAGCTAGACATTTTTCTGAGTGTTTTTCCCAGAAGCCGCTTTTTCCATAGCTGTCTTTGAGTAGTTCAGGAATTAGCTCAGGGGAGAAATCGAAGGTTTGTTGTGAGAGGTTCATTATTTCCCGTTTTTTCTGTCCTGCAATCTGTATGTCTCGAGCCAGCGCAGTTGTTAAGTTTTTAGCGAATTTGGAAAGTAAGTCCTCGCCTTTTTGGGAACCAACGTTGATAATGTACCTGTTACCTAAATCGGTTAACATTAGATCGAAACCGTAGTCAACTGTGGAGGAACCCATGTATGCGGAGAAGTTCCATTTGGATAGTTTTTGGATGTTAACGCCGATAATTATCGAGGATTCACGCTTCTTGAAGTAGTAGGGGTCGGATTTTGTTTCCCTGAAGATTTCGTCCATGTGAAGCAACGCAACAATATCGTAGGGGTGTACTCCTATTATCACCATTGGTTTTGTTTCTTCGGGTTTTTTGGCAGAGAAGCCTCCTGCTAGAGCATATGTGAATAGGGTTTCGCGTTGTGGAAAGAAATATTTTTTTGGTGGTAGCAGGGTTACGTCGTAGTCGAGTCTTAGTTCCTCCGCTGTTTCTAGCGGTGAAAAAGCGAATTTGTTGCCTCTTGATTTTACTCCAATTACGTTGTAGGAGTCATCTTTAATCAGGTTGTTTACAAAATCTTGAAAATCAGACTTTAAAATGATCTTCATGACCATTCTCTCCCCGCTAATTCTGCGGTTACTATACTACTGAAAAAAAAGAAACAATTTAATGTTTTTGGAAGAAACTCTAAATCTGTCTGGTCCAACAAGATAGATAAAAAAACAGAGCTTGAGAAAGCAAAAAACCGCCTCTTTAACCTGTATTCAGCCTAAATTGTTCTCCTTGCGCCGCAGTTTGGACAAACAGTCACCGTTTGATCCATTAAGCCTTGGCAGTACTTGCAAGGAATCATAACAACCGTTCGAACCACTTCCTTTTGCACCGCAGCCGCCTGAACTGTAGGAGCTAACACTTGGATTTCTATGGTTTCGGTTGTCCTATCGGGTCGGCCATCTACCGCAAGCACACCCTTAATGGTCCATGTGACTCGGTGGTCCACACCTGCATATGTTGGTCTTGCACCTGCTGGAATGTTTACGTTTATTGGGACGGCTCGGATTTCGCCGTTTGTAAAGTGTGAGGGCCCAGAAAGCGCGGGTTTTGCGCTGTAAATAAATGCCGATTCGTCAACAACTCGAGGAATAGATCTCTTCAGGGCGGGATCATAGACCTCTCTGATAACCTTAGCCTGTTCCACACAGGCAATTTCACATCTAATTTCTGTGGATTCAAAATCCTCTTTTGAAGCTACGTTGAAGGTTCCTTGTAAGTTGTCTCCTAATGCAACAGAGTAATTGGTAAATCGTAACTGAACAGACGCATCTGGAGCAGTTAGTTTGTTTGTGAATTTTTTAAGGAACCCCATCGCTCGACACCAAGTAATGAATCGTTTATTTGAGGTCAAGCTTTTAAGATTTGTGAATAAAATCTTGCCCTGAATATAGTTTTAATCAGTTGAAAAGTTATTTTTCAAAGTGAATTGTCTCTAATCTATCCCGCACAGCAGCTATGAGCTCCTCAGCCTTGACGGGTTTAACTAAAAAGTCGTCTGCTCCATAATCAGCGGCCCTTTTTCCTACATCGTCAGTGGAGAAACCAGTTACGATAATTTTAACTGTTCCATGTTCATCGGGTATATTGAGGAGAAGATCTGTTCCCTCCATATCAGGAAGCCTAACATCAATCAAGTAAACGTTAAATCTCTCTTTTTCAATTTTCCCGAGCGCAACCTTGCCAGACTCAGCCGTCTCAACAGAGTACCCCTCCTTCTGTAAAATACCCTTGAACACTCTTAGAATACCTACATCGTCATCTACGACAAGAACTCGTTTTTTTCCCATCATTTAATTCCTCTAACAACTTGTGAAAGCGCTAACAGGATTCGACTAATTGGACATATTCTCAAAGGCTTAAACCATAAATTGGGCATTAATGCAAGCTTTCGTGTTGAGAAGACATCAGCTTCTCATAGTTAGCAGCATTATGAAGTCATGGGTAGTTATCGCTTTAAAGGTATGTGGCTGGCTTGACACAACAACACGTGTGGACAGAAAATTTGGGTGGTTTCCGGATTGCAAGTGAAAGATATTCTCAGAATTAATTCACTTAGGATACAGCGAATTGAATGCAAGACTGTTGAGCAAGCTTACAAAAATTGGGTTATTTTGATATTCAAGTTTTTATATCCAGAAAGCAAGTACACCCGCGATACTCTTGCCTGTTAACTCCAAAGCTAAATGTCGTGAGTGCAAGCAATCCTATTCGGCAACAGGAAAGCTTGACGGCAAAGTCTGCGAAAAATGTGATGCACCGCTCACCATCGAACTATTCTCACCTGACGATCAGAAACCTAAAACCCAGAAATCCCCGAAAAGATCCGCCTTAAACAAAGAGAAGGCACATAGAATTGAAAAAATTGTATCATGCGAGTTTGAAGAGGAAATTGGCACAGGCGAAAAAATCAAACACAAGTACACTTGTAGTTTTTCAGACCCATACAACATCAGTAAGCTAATTGAAACAAAAAAGTTTTCACCCTTTAGCAATTTTACACTTAACTTAGAAGCTCGACAAATAAAGCTCACTGGCAAAATCGACAAACTAATCGCCCTGGATGCAATAAAAACAAAATTAATTCCTTACAATTTTCAGATGCAGACTGCACTCAGAGTAATAAACGACATGAATGGAAATGCCATTCTTGCTGATGAGGTGGGGCTGGGCAAAACTATCGAGTCTGGTCTCATAATGAAAGAGTTACTCCTAAGAGAGGAAATTAATTCAATCCTGATTGTTTCGTCCTAAGAGTCTTTTATCGCAGTGGAAAATGGAAATGGCTGAAAAATTTGGAGAAACATTCTCGATAGCGAATAATAAACGTGTGAATCTCAAGATCGCGGACAGAATAATTTGCTCACATAACCATTTAGCTAGAAAATTCGATGAGTTTAGCAAGTCGAACCTGGGATCTGATCGTAGTAGACGAGGCGCATGCATTTAGAAATACCCACAGCAAAGGAAGAGCTTGCCTAGCAAATCTTAGAAAGAATCATTTCTTGTTACTTACGGCTACGCCCCTATGCAATAAGCTCACTGACTTGTACAGCATTGTAGATCTAATCCAGCCAGGGCTTCTTGACAGTGAACGAGCGTTTATTTCCAGATTTGCCGAAGATGCCAAAAGCCGTGTCATAAGGCCAGGAGAAGTATATCATCTAAGACAGAGTCTTCGAGACGTAATGTGCCGGACGCGAAGAGAACAAACCGGAATCCCGTTCACAAAACGATGCGTTGACTCTAGAACACTTGAAGCAAATGAAGATCGAACGTGAATTCATTGATCAAGCAACCGAATACCTGCGAGACATAAGCAAGAACCATTTCAAGACAATAGAGGCGTTAATTGCAGAGAATCCGACCAGAAGAATCAGTGAATCCCAAAGCAAAGCGATTCTGGTTTTCCAAGCGATTACTCTTCAGCAGTCCTTCTCAAGTTCACCGGCCGCCGCTATTGAATCGTTAAAGAAAAGGCAGCAACGGTTCCCGATGGAGGCTGAAGTCACAAGCAGATTAATCGAAATGGCGACGAAAGTCAAAAGCGCAAAAATGGAACTGCTAAGAAACGTTCTAAAAGAGATCCCGAATGAACAAGCGCTGATATTTTGCCTGCGAAAGATCACAGCACGTGAACTCAAAGAAATATTAGACCGCGAATTTGGAAAAGCCGCTGTCTACTTAGGCGATATGGACCAGACGCAAAGAGACCAAACTATTGAAAGCTTCAAAAACGGTGAAACCAAATATCTTGTCGCAACCGACGCTGCAGCAGAAGGCTTGAACCTGCAGAATTGTTGTATTATGTTTAATTATGATTTACATTGGAACCCTATGAAAATTGAACAGCGAATAGGCCGAATCCACAGGTTCCAACAAGATCGTGACGTTACGGTGTTCAACTTAAGCGTCAAAGACACTATCGATGACTATGTTCTTCACATTTTATACCAAAAAATTGACTTATTTACCATGACTATCGGCAAAATGGAAACGGTCCTAGCGGAGTTAAATGAAGGATCGCAAGATATACAAAAAACCATTGCCGAAATTCTGCTCAGAAGCAACTCTCGGTTAGACATGAAAAAGGAACTTGAAAAACTAGCAAATGACCTGAATACTTCGAGGACAAATCAGGAATTAGCCGAAAAATTCACCCAAGGAGTCCTTGATTGAGCACAAAATACTCCGATGCAGAAATTCAACGATTCATTAAAGCATATGTCAAATCGAAAGAAGGCACGATAACTGAGCAGTCAGATGAAGTCTTTACGGTAAAATACCCCGACCAAACGAGCGCCAAAGAGTACACCTATCAATCTGCTCTGACGCGGGAAAAAAAATCCTTTTATGACACCGGAAGTCCAGTATTCCAGCAAATACTCAAAGAATGTTTAGAAAACGGCATTCTGTGTCAAATTTCACTTAAGCCAAAAGAAAGTGTTGAAACACTGCTCAAAATGTATTTCAAAGATGCGCCTTTTGCATGTGAAGACTGCGACAAAGTAACTGCCGGAGAAGAAGCCGTTAGTAACTGCGTAAAATCCCCAACCATGTTATCACCAAATAAACAACGGAAAAATAGTCTCAGTAAACGTTACCAAAAAAGAGCCTGTTAGGTACTTCCAATTTTATTTTTCCGCAACATTCCAGAACAAACTAAGACCAAAAAATGAAGAGACAATCACAATACTCGTAGACGACAAGTACAATATTTTAAGCGCCGACGATTTCAGCCAAGATCATATCTTGAAAAATGACTTGGTAGAGATTCAGGATTCTAAGACCAAGTTTGAACCTATGGTCTTTGATAAGCTGAGAAAAGTTGCTGACGAAAAGCTAGCCGCTATTCTTAAGGAAAAGTTGGTTCTTTTTGACTTACCGCTTAGCAAAGAGAAAAAGTCTAAACTAAGAAGCTTCGACAAGAGACTAAGAAGGGAACGCCGGGAAAAAGTCATTTCCAGAAAACACGATTTTGACATACCGCAATGGCAAGCCAGCTATGAGGCACTTCTAAAAAGAGAAGAAGAATCATACATAACCAATATAGCTGTAAAATTCATCAACCTGCTTGTAATTAACACAAGCGTGATAAGGTTTGAAGTAAACCTTGACAATAACTCAACCATAAAATCCTCGTTCATCTTAGGCATTAATCACACTTCAGCAGTCACTTGCCCCATATGCCGAAAAACTTTCTCTGAGGGCTACGCAACACAGGATGCCCTCTACGTCTGCGGAAACTGTGTCAGACAGTCCATAGATACAGCGAAAATTTACTCAAGAAAAGCAGCCTTGAAACTCGATGAAACGTTGAATGAGTATTTTGAACAGGAATCAGGCTTCATCTGCTCAGTCTGCGGAAAGAGGCACAGTCGATTGTTAGAATTCAAGTGTAGTCATGACAATTCAAGTGTATGCATCTATCATTATGGGCTTTGCGATGTATGCGGAAAGGTTTTCTCAAAACTTAACCTTTCATACGCTGAAGATTTCAACCGACAACTATGCCCTAAACATGCTTCTAAAGACAAGTTAAAGGAGCATTAAAGATGCGTTACCTAAAGTTTAGTGGCGTTTTGGAAGAAATAATTGAAAAGTACCCAAATATCGATGTCGTAGAGTTTCTACAAGAAAAACTGCAGATCCCTCAGTACAAGGCTGAGGAGTTGGCTGCCAGAATAGAGAAAGAATACTGCCAGAAAGCTAAAAGCAAAACAGAGCAAAATTTAGCCAGAAATATTTGGGAAAAACAGAATGACTCTGAGCGTTCTCCCAACACAAGTGTTTACTCCTTCGATTGTCTTTCGGAAAAGGAATTTGGACATTTTACAAAATGGCTGCTTGAACAACTTGATTATAAAGTCCTTTCAGAAGATTACGCTGCTGAATCAGGCGTTGACTTGGTTGTTACTAAGAACGTTGAAAAAATTGCCATTCAAGCCAGAAAATGTCCGAAAACTAACAAAGTCTCAAATTCAATCGTTTCAAAATCACTAGAAGCAAAGTGTATCTACGGATGCGACAAAACAATTGTCATTGCCACCTCTTATTTCAGTCAGCAGGCCATATTGGATGCAAAGAAGTTAGGAGTCGAACTTTGGGATATAGATACTTTGGCGGCGAAGATTGCGGAGGCAAGGAAAAAAGCTGACTTGGAAGAGCAATCTTGTTTTCCACCGTACAAAGGATCACTCTTACAAAGTCTTCTAAGGATAGAAGAGACAAAGGATTTCATTATTGAGCCCCGAGCAGATGGAAAATACGATTTGCATTTGCTTGGGATAAAATTTCCTTTAATAACTTTCCAAGCACGTGACGAGGATATTATCCAATGTATTTACAGAATTAAGTACAATGAGCCTGTTGGAGAATTAGGTGGTGAAGCATTAATCAAAAGTGACCGCAACAACGACAGGTTTGGTCCTGACGACATAGAAGCTTATACATTAATAATCAAATACCTTGAACAATTTGTGGAATAAGCAATTGGATTACTTAGGCTTGTTTTCAGACTTAACGTAGACTTCAAGCTTCACACCAGAAGCAGCCTGCCCAAGGAACTCTGATAAAGCACCCGCCCACTGCGGTTTTGCGTCAGCAGTGAATCCAACGGTGTCGGAGATCCCACGCCATAACAAAGCCTTATCATAGTCTCTGGCGTCCTGAGGCATGAACTCAAAAATTGATCGGCTCGCAACGATTACCAGTTTCTTCTTCATGCGTGAAATTGCCACGTTAATTCGGTTCAAATTTAGGAGAAAATCACTTTCGCTGCGGACATAGTCGGGGTCGCTGACGGTGGATGAGATAATTATTAAGTCTGCTTCGCCGCCTTGGAAGCGTTCTACTGTGTCTACTCGGGTGTCTTTGCAGCTACCTGAAAGCATGTTTTTGAGTAGACCTTTTTGGGCGTTGTGAGGAGTTATTACACCGATGCTTTCAGTCGGGGCGTTTCGGACTAGAGCCTGTACAATCGAAGCCTCAACCTTGTTGGACTGAAAGCTTTCTGCCTCATCATGCACAATCAGAACAAAAACATTTTCAGGCTCCAAAGCAACCGCCAAACCATTCGTGTTTGGCTTCGAAATAGGCAGAGTATGCTTTTGGTCTGAATGGAAATCAATCTGGTCCTTCTCATAAACCCATTCCCTCAAAAACTCCGCGACAACTGAGTGGCATCTGTGGCTTTCGCATAATCGTTCCGCTGGGATGTCTGCAGGGTGTTTGCATTCTATGCGTTCTATACCGAGGTCCTCGTTTCGTAGCAACCTTAGAAAATCCATAGCAGAAAGAAAAGACGCCATTTCTTCGAGTGTTCGGCGATCTTCTTTTTCCCAGTTATGCGCGACAATCGGGGGCAGTTGGCGGTGATCGCCTGCGACAAGGATTTGACTGTTTTTGGACAGGAAGCTGCCTGAGAGGATGAGTTCTGGGAGGCGCATCATGCTGGCTTCGTCGACTACGAGGAGGTCGAAGAAGCCTTCTCCCCAGGGTGGTTCGGAGTCGCCGATTTTCTTCATGAGTCCATAAAGTCCTGGTGGTGTGAGGCATAGAATCATTGGATCGGATGTGGAGGTGTTTGGGGCAAGGGTTGACTGGTTCATTAGGCAATCTGTGAGTTCTTTGACGCTTTCTTGGTCTTCGTTGTAGTTGACGTATCTGACACCGTCGATGGGTTGGGCGGATGCAGTGTTGCTGCTTAACACACGGTAGATTCTTAGGTCTTTGAGGTCTTTGCCGCCTGCGTCAGTGTATTCTTGCCAGCAACGGGCGAGTTTTATGACAAATTCTTGAATGGCTTTGTGAGTGGGCGCAACCATCAACACCCTACATCTGGAAGATGCTCGGTGGGCAGCTACATGAGCTAGAACTGCTAACTGTAAAGTCTCAGTTTTACCCGTTCCAGGCGGACCCTGAAGCATTACGATTGGTTCTCTCCCGAATACGCGGTCGACAAACCGGGCCTGCTCAGCCTTGGGAGGAAAACGTCTATGCTCAACCCAACTCAAAAATGGAGCAGCGGCAATCTTCGGCAAAGCAGTGTGAGCTGAGTACTCGACCTTACCTGCCAAGTAACTTGCAAGTATACAGTAAAGCACATTGTTACCTGCATAATCGAGGCATTTGGCCGCCCTATCCGAAATAATGTCATCCGCCAACTCATCCAAAATGTAGAATCGCCCCGCCTCAAAGAGTTGCATGTATTTGTTTTTGGCTTTCTCGGGATCAGTGGTTGGAAGGTTGTGCCAGGCGCTGTATTTTCTGCCTTTGCCACTTGGCCAAGTTACCACATTAACAACGATTTCCAACTTTTGTGCGTCAACCTTTCCTACGATGGCGCGAGCGGATTTTTCAACTTCGGAAGGAGAACGTTTCTGGGCTTCCTCAAACTGTCCCTGCTCATTACGTCTAAGTTCTGTTATGACCATCCAGTCGCCCGAGCTTGAACCATCCGACCCTTTAACTCGGCAAGCGTTAGCAACACATTCAGCCTTGGGTAAACCGATGCCTTCGTAGACGAGTTTGCCGCGGACCACAAAATCCAAATCAGACTCAAACACGCTTACGCATTCAAAAATCAGAGACCTGCCTGAAGCTACACGTTGGTAGGGAAGCATAGCGTAGTGCTGGTACATTTCTTGTCGTTTTGAGAAATACTCCAAGTCTAGAAATTCTCTGCAGCTACGTTCTAATGTGGCTGTGCCCAGTGAGAATTGAGAAATGGTTGGGATAGGAATGGGTTTTTTACCCAATCGTCTGTTACGTATCGATAGTGAATGTTCAATATGCTCTAATGCCAAGCAGATCTTTTGACCCATCAAATTGAGCTCTTCGTCGGTGATCCGGCGGGTCTTTTGGACGTAATCGCACCATTTACGTTTCTCCAACAAAACTTTGGATGGACCTTTCTCGACAAAATTGTCTAAACGACCTTTGGCACCCCAAAGATACTCTATGGGCAGTTGGTCGCCGAATCGGGCGCGTGCAGGGTAATACCCGTCTTTATGTGCACATTCATCACGAAGAAAACCTATTGAGCCGTCTGGGTTTCGGTTGTATGGAAGAGAATAGTTGAACAATCCATCCCTAAACACCAAGCTCAGGTCGACTGATGAACCATCTTTACGTTTTGCCGTCCATTGTTTGCGGTCAAAAAAGCTGGCTTGCTCAAGAATGGGTAGTAGTCCTGAGCTGTGGAATTTTAGCGCTTTTCTATGCTGTACTTCGTCTTGGAGAATTGAGAACATGGGCTGGTCGATTGCTTGTCTTAGACCCAAAAGGTCCCGAACTGCCCGGGCACTCATAAGAGTAGGCTGGCGGCAAACACTCTTCATGAGCACATCACGTTCTCTGCGGCTGAAGAAGTAAAGATGAATTGGTGCCTCGTCTGGGCTGCCTACTTCGTTTGCTACCTTGTTTATTGCTTTGGTTAATTCTTGGAAGAAGTCTTCCATTAGCTTCTTTTCTTCATCTAACGCCTCTTTGTGGTCGTCTGGAAGACTGGCGATGACTCTGGATACGCTTGGGGGTTCGCCTCTAAGGCGGGTGCAGCTAACACGGGCACTTATCATGGAGATAACGTCGAGCATGTAATCCCATTCGATGAATAAGTAGACGCGGATCATGCCGTCGGGGCTGTACATTAAGGCGGTGTCTGCTCCAGCTATTGGACTGTCTTCAGGAAGGCTGCCGTATCCGGTGCCTGTTAGCCATGGCATCCATCGGCTTTTGCTTGCATAGGGACTGCCAGGTCGAATGCCTCCTAACATGTACTGGGCGCGTTCGATAAGCCAATCAAGCTTAGGACCAACAACTGGGTCAGCGGATATTTCAGCTACCTTCTTTGTATCTTTGGCAGGAATAGTTTTGAATTCGTACGGACGCAAATCCGTTGTATCCATGACAACCTTTAGTTTAGCTAAATCCTCCAAACGCTTAATGTCATGGTTAGCCAGTGCATGCTGCTCACCTCTGCTAAGATTAAGCAGGGCAATACTTTCGTTTTCGACCGCGCAAACTATGCAGCATTCGTTGAAGCCACAGTTGTCACATCGCCAGCATAGCTGAAACTCGACTTTTTCGAGGAGCGTGCTGTGGATGCGGTTTAACTCGCCGTTTTTTGATAGCAGACGCTCTACGTCTTGTATTAGGGGGCTTAACTTGAATTTTGGCAAGCTATCGGCGTCAAGCTTCTCGAGGTTTGTTTCGCGGTTGATGACGCCGCCTTCAAGGTCAACCTTTGCCGATAAACTGCCTAGTTCCCGAGTAAGCAATAAAACGTAAATTGCCACCTGAATACGGTGTGCCGTCTGCTCTTTCCATGAGGACTTTAACTCAAAAATCCTAACCTTCACTTTGCCATCCTTAAGCGGCCAAACAGCAATCAAATCAGCAATACCCTTAACATCCCAAACGCCGATTGGACCCTTCATCGGAACCTGATAAATCAAGATAGGTCTGTTGTCAGTTTTTTCTCCCGCCGCAATCTGGTGCTCGATAACATAACAGAGATTATCTACTGAATCCTTAGCTTTGTCCCAGCCCTTCTTTCCATATAGTTTGGGGTCATATATGGAGAAATCAAGGTATTCAGCGGCTTTCTCTTTTAGCTCATCGACTTTTTTCTCTTCTAAAGCTTTTCCTGTACCGTAAAGCAGGGGGCTGATGGCTTTGAAAGCTTCAGGCCATTTGCGTTTTTTTACTTCTTTGCCTTCGAACTTTAGTTTGAAGAAGCGTGGGCAGCAGTTGAAGCGGATGTATTCAGCTATTCCTGAAGCAGTAAGTGTTGGAAGGGCTTCGCTCGGGTCTTCTTCTTCGCCTGAATAGTCTAAGCTGAAGTCATAGTCACTCAACCGATTGCTGCCTCTTTTTTGCCGAGTTATTTGGGCTAAACTCAGCGATGGATTATTGTATTTACCGTTGACTTACGCTTAAAGACATTCCCCAAAATTCAGAATTCTAGCAAGTGGTCCATTGTGATCTGTCTTAGTTTTTGGGTCAATTAGGTCGTAATCTGGGTGTAAATCTGTACAGTTTTGGGCTCAATATTGAAAAATTGTTTAATAAGCGTTTCAATAATTGGATTTTTGTAAAACGGAGGTGAAAAAGATGAACCGAAAAACAACAGCAATTAGTCTAATATTGCTGACAACTCTTGCAGCCGCAGTCGGAGCACTAACACTAACAGCGTTTGCAGCCACAGACACAAATTCGACAACTACAGACACAAGCGCAGCAGTCACAACAGATACCAGCCAATACGTAAACCAGATGCAGTTTGACGGCAACATGATGATGGATAGTCAAGGGTTCAGCGGATTTGGCGGAGGACCAGGAGGTCACGGCGGACACGGAGAAGGTTTCATGGGCGGCATGGCAAACATCGAAGTTAGCACAGAATACACTGCCAACGTTAACGCTATACTAAACAACGACACTGATGTGCAAAACCTAATTTCCCAAGGTTACAACGTAACATCAATCAACCCAGTAGTCAAGAACGTCATTCAGGGCGACGGCGCACTCGTCACACAAGCAACAACCGCAATAGTAACGATGCAGAATGGAACATCAGGATACGCAACTGTCAAAGTTGATGTCACTAACTCAGCAGTAACCCAGATAGTCACTATAACCAGAACCGTAATCGACAAATCAACTAGCTAAACCACAGATACAATTGCAGAGCGAAAGACAACATTTGAAAACGAAGCCAACCGGCTTCTCATCTTTTCACCTTTTTCTATATCCAATCAAATTAGGGTTTTTGCGAGAAAAAAAATCGCGGATGGTTATTTTTTTTACATAATTTCAATTAAAAAGTTTTGGTTAATCGAAAGTTTTATCTAAAAAAGTTAGTGAATACAAATAGGAATTAAAATGAAAAAAGTGTTATGAGTAATATGGATTTTCCTCCGCCACCCCCTCCTCCGCCACCGAGTTCAAAACGTTTTTCTAAGACAATGCTTGCCGCAATACTAGTTATCGTATTAGTCGTTCTGGGGTCTGCAGGCGGTTACTACGCTATGACTCTACCCCACGACAACAACCCCGGTCCCGAGCCTTCCCCAACCATATCGCCTTCAACTTCACCTCAGACATCGCCCTCACCAGTCCCTACTTCTCAAGTTACAGCTACTCCTACCCCGTCAGGGCAAACATCTGCGGGTTTTCGAGATGGAGCATGGGCTAACTACACTACCAAGAACTATAATGCAAACGGAGATGTAGTTGCAAATTACGACCTGGGTTATGCTGTTAGCCAGGGAACTATCAAAGGAGTTGACTGTTGGATATTCCGGACTGAACTGAAAGCTTACCACAGAAGACGGTGTAATGAAGACTGTTACAACTTATTGGCTGGATAAAAGTAACCTCCAAGGGGTTCATTATAAAATAGTGATAACCTCCAACGACGTAGTAATATCTGATACTGAAAACGATTACTCACCTGGCGATTTTAACGACATTCCCACAGCGATCAATCCAACCACGGTTGTAACTAAAGAGTCAATTACGGTTCCTGCTGGCACATTCAACTGTGACAAAGCTGTTATAACACAGACGGACCTTGGGAAAAACTATGTCACTACAATATGGGGTAACTCCAACATACCAGTTATCGGCATGGCAAAGCAAACTATGATCCAAGACGGCATCTTGATATCATCTACAGAGCTTATAGCATACGGCGGTTAAACACAACATCATTCTGCGATTTTGAAACGCTAAAAATTAGGCTGTGACTTCATTTTCACAGTCACCTTTAGCCTAAATGGGTTTTGAGTTAAAATTTTATTCAACCGCTGAATGATTTTTTAGTTTATACTAAACTAAAACTAACATCTGAAGTTTACCTACTCCCACAACTGCAGAAAAATAAACGAATATTGCATTGCCGGCATCAGGAACACTACCTTGCGCATTTTAGATCAGCCGAAAGATTTATCCAAAGATCTATTCCAATAAACAACAGGGAAAAAAATTGAAAAAAAACATATTCAATACAATGGTTGAAATGGCATCTCCTCCCCCCTCCTCCGCCTACAAAAAAATCTCGGAAAACCTTGATTGTCGTCATAGCAGTGATTCTTATTGTTGTATTAGCCGTTGGAGTTTACGTAGCAGCACAAGGCTTTGGTACAAACACTTCTGCAACGCCCACACCAACACCTATTCCTGGTTCAACATCGACACCTGCCCCATCAACATCGCCTTCCAATAGTGGTACAGGTGCAAATATTGCAGGAGCAAGCAGTCTACAGTTCACAGTCAGCATGACTAACAGTTCAGGAGGCATCGACAGGGATCATACACTTACTCTGCAAAGAATGCGGGAACATCTAACATGATGATTCGAGTAGAGTTCACTGATCCCTACTAGTGCCAGCAACTTCGTTTACATCGTAAATGGAGCTCTAAAGACAAGCATGGATGTCAAGCTGACGGTCAATGGATTGACCTTTCAAGCTCATTCGACAGCCAATATAGCAACTGGGATGAAACCTTTAAGGACTACAAAAACAACCTTTCAGATTGGTCTGGTCTCGGAGACTGGTCATACACGGCAGGTGGAGAAACAGTCAGAATTCATGACATCAGCGTGAATCCTTCGCTACCTGACTCCCTGTTCGAACATAGTTAAACAGTGATTGCCAAGAAGCAATCGTTAAAATCCCAACTTTTTTCTTTTATTTTTATAAATGTACACAAAAGAAAATTCAAGCATCTATGAGCAGAAGAGGAGTCAATAATCCTGAAGGCTCTTTCTCAGCTCCTTTTTTATCTCCTAATTCTAGTCGGAGATGACAGTTTTCTTTTACAATGCAATACTCACAACTCACTGTTTCTTTTTTTGTTTGGCAATCGATTACTATTTGAGCAAACATACTCTTGACCTCG
>CAVYRC010000009.1:0-157420 GCA_963770845.1 Candidatus Bathyarchaeota archaeon
GTGTAAACAATTTGCCTCTTACTGCTTCAGGAATGCCAACGCCTGTATCCTTAACAGATATGATGGTATCGTTTGCGTCTTTGTACGAGCGAATGGTTAGTTTGCCGCCTTTGGGCATGGCTTGAATAGCATTATTCACCAAATTATACATTATTCGGCTAATGAAAGTGGAGTCAGCCACAACTTTTTCAGTTTCGATATTAACAATAACTTTAACGTTTTTGGGCAGATTATTTTTAGTTAATAACTCATCGATTACACGTTTGAGGTCTGTTTCTTCTACACGAGGGTTAAGTGGTCTTGCGAAGTCTTGTAGGTCAGCCACAATCTTGTTAATATAATCAACGTTCTTCTCAATTTCTGTAAGACTTTCTTCAATGCTTTTTTTCTCATCACTCGCAGGAGTTGAAGCCAATTCTGTTTTAGCCAAATATAGATCGCCTGTTATAGCTTGCAGTGGATTGCGAATATCATGACCAACCATACCAGCAGTAGCACCAATAGCGGCTAAACGTTC
This sequence comes from Candidatus Bathyarchaeota archaeon, assembly GCA_963770845.1. Lineage (GTDB taxonomy): Archaea > Thermoproteota > Bathyarchaeia > Bathyarchaeales > Bathycorpusculaceae > Bathycorpusculum. The sequence goes on from CAVYRC010000009.1 coordinate 518, forward strand.
AGAATCCTTTAGTTGTTTAGTGCGTTCTTCAACCAAATTCTCCAAATGCTCACTATATTCTTCAAGCCTTAGCTCCATTTCTTTTCGTTCACTAATATCATGAAAGACAAGTACAACACCTGTAACAACGCCATTTAGGTCTTTTATTGGTGCACCGCTATCGTCAAGAGGAACTTCGCTGCCATCTTTTCGAACTAAAATTGTGTGATTAGCTAACCCAATTATCATGCCTTTCTCAAGCACTTTCGCAACTGGACTTTCAACTTCCATGCGGGTTTCTTCATTGATTATATGGAACACTTCTTTGAGCGGTTTTCCTAAAGCTTCTCTAAGAGTCCAGCCAGTCGATTCCTCCGCCACTGAGTTCATAAATGTCACAGCTCCAGACACGTCAGTGGCAATAACTGAGTCTCCAATGCTTGATAACGTAGTTGCCCAGCGTTGCTCGCTTTGATGCAGAGAAGCTTGCGCTTGCTCTAAGTCAGTTTTCGAGGCGGTTACATTTTTCAAGTCAGCCGTCATTTGGTTGAAAGCACGGGATAAATCGCTAATCTCATCGTTTCTTTTGGCTTCTATAACGTATGATAGGTTTCCAGAACCAATTGTCTTGATTCCCTTTTGAAGTTCCGAGACCGATCTTAGTGTCCTTCGAAAAACCATAAGGTAAATCGTTGTTAACAAAGCACCAAAAGTCACTACAAGAGAAACAATGAGTAAGATGTTTGTTTGATTTGTTTGTTGAGCTTGTTCGTCTAAGGAACGCGATAATTGGGTAGCGTGAGTGTTAAGGGTCTGGCTTTGAAGTGCCAAGTCGCTCCATCTGGTTTGAAATGCGGGGTCAATTCTAACGCTTACATTTCGAGGAGCATTCTGCAAATAAACGATCAACTCGTTAAAAAGGGAGTCAAGAGTTTGCAAGTCTTTGGTAGTGGAGTTAGCAAGGGTTTGTTGCTGTAAATTGTTGGGTTTAAGGTTTGATAAATCATTAGATAGGGAAGAAATCGTGGTTTGCCATCGGGAAATTTGCAGGTCTTCTTGGTAGAGAAAATAATCTATAGATACACTGTTTAACCTGCTTGCTCCCTGCTCGATGTTGCTAGCCATTGTTTTTTGGGCGTTAAGCTGAGTTATCTGCTGTTCCGTATTGGCTACTGAGGCGGCAATAACAACCAGTATTATACTGAAGACAACGATGCATATTGTGAATTGGGTTTTTATTTTCATGTTTCCCTTTCCTCTAGCCAATGATGTCTACTGATTCTGGTTTTACCGAATTTAATCCCTCTACGTAAATGAACATAATAAAATCAGGAACCAAAGTTTGGCTAGTGAGATTGTTTTTTATCATCCAACGTGCCTCGTTTTCCATGGCGACGACAAGCGATTGGTCGAGGGAAAGTGAGAATTCGTTGCGGGCCCAAACGGTTGTCATGTAATCATCTGTGTAATTCATTTTTTTCTGCACAATAGCTTTTGCTTCATTGGGATGCTGAACCATGTAGTCCTCAGTTTGACTCATGGATTTCAAAAAATTTTTTACCAGCTCGCTATGTTGTGGAACCCAATCGGTGCGGCATGTTATCAAACCATACAACATCTGCTTGCCCTGCACCGTCCAAACCACGGCATTGTCACCGAGTTGCTGGCGTGCAGTTTCGACATAAGGAGGAAAAGAAACCACTGCATCGACGTCGCCGTTAATAACCACATTAGCTGACTGGGCGAGGGTAATGTTCACAAGAGATACGTCAGATATGCTTAGACCGTTAAGTTCAAGAAATCTTCCAAGATAAAACTCCATCACTGTTCCCCTAACAACCCCAACTTTTTTTCCATAAAGGTCGGAGATGTTTTCGATCCCTCGGTCTTTTCGCGCAACGATGGACGCGAAATCGGTTTTTGCCACGCTTCCAATAGTTTGTATGTTCTGGTTGTCTAAAGCCTTACCAACTAATATGTACTCAGCGCACCATGCCATGTCCACCTCGCCCTTTTGCATAGCGTTTACCGCGTTCAGCCCGACGTCATAATATTTTAGGGTTACATTAAGGCCATTTTCTGCAAAAAAGTGCAGGTCTTCAGCTACGAAACCGGGACTCACAGATTCTAAGAAAGTTGTACCCAAAATAATTGACTCTAACGATCCAACGTAAGGTTTCTGAGAATTAAGGTAAACAAATGAGCTTAAGACAATGGCTACAACCAAAATGATAACAGCTGCGATTATGAACTTTCTTTTTTTAAGCGCTGGCATGTTATTTGTCCTCAGAAGCCAAAACTTACTACAACTGGATGGTTGTGCGCATATATAATTATCGATTAGAAGCGCATATTGCCGGACTAAATTAAGATGAGACTTAAAGATTGATGCGGGTAGATATTAAAATCAGTCTTTTTCACTATCTCCCCAAGATCAATAGCAAAACTGGTCAGTGCCCAATATGCCAATCTTCAAAAGTCCTTAAACACCTCGTAAGCATAGCCCTTTCCAACCTTATATTACAATAAATAGACCAAGAAGCTACACGGCAGAAAAGGTAAAAGAAGCGAATATGTTGAATTTTGCACTTTAAGAGTCTTTTTTTTCTGCGACCAAAAAAGCTGACTGAATAAATAACAAAGCCCATTAATGTTCAAGAGTGCTAGAATGATAAACAAGTTATTTGAAGAAAAGACAAATGATTATTTAAAAATGATTGCCGAGATGAAAAATAATTTCTATTTGCTATTTAGTTCTTCGGCAACCAGAGTAATGAATTTAATAATGGATTTTGTAACCCACTTTATCGGGTATCTTCGATGTCACATTTTGGGCCTTTGTGAGATTTGAGCACAATAGAACTTACGGTACTTTTTATGCCTTTAATTTTCATGATCTTATTTTTGAGGATGTCTCGAAATTCTTCTATGTCAGCAGCAGACACCAAAGTCACTATGTCGAATTCACCGGTAACTTCGTAGAGTTCTTCAAGGTTTTCTAATTTCGAAAGCGATGATAAAACACTATCAATTTCTTGAGCTTCCACAAAAACATCTACAAACGCTAATAGTTTTTGCATATTGGTCATCTTTCCTAATTGGACATAAATTTCAAATATTTATACTTTGCAGTACATCCAGAGAGTATTTTGACAATTAACCCTGCGAACGTATAGAAATAAAACTAATTACTGGAAAACAGTGAAATATGCACGGTAATCACCCAGTTACCCAAAAAATGTAGCTTTAGCCAGTAAAATTACTGTATATTGAAGGATAATCTTTAATCAGCAGCAAATTGACTCTCAAGACGTTTACGTATGGGGTGCCAAAAACCCAAAATGTTCCTTCTTGATTCTGATTAACAATAGCCGTTAGATAATTCAACTGATAGACCAGTTGCGTTACTTATGCCTGGAATTTGCGAGTAGGCATCTTGCATTAAAATATCTGGATCAACGCCTGACGCTGAAGGTGTCTGCGGTCTCGTTTCTTGTATGAAAGAAAATGGGCAAAGTAAAGCTTTGAGCTATAAGGTTTGACCCTACCGATTGCCCATTTAGCTGCACTAAGTCGCCGTTAGCTTGGTTAGGGAAGAAAGCTTGACCAATCCCTGTGATTAAAAATGGGTAAAATAATCCGCAGATTAACAGCGAAACAAGTGCTAATCCAATGATTGGTTTGAAGTTCCATTTTTCTTTTTGTTTTTGTTCAGTCATACATTTTCCTTCCTAAATATGGAATAAATCAGACTAGGAGTATGTCTATGAGTTTGATTCCGATAAAGGGCACGATGACTCCGCCGACTCCATAAATTAGCGTGTTTTTGAGAAACAGCGTCATTGTGCTTGTAGGTTTGAAGGCGATGCCGCGCATGGCGAGCGGAATCAGAAGTGGAATAATTATCGCGTTAAAGATAAGCGCTGACAACACGGCACTTTTAAGACTTAATTGTAAGATGTTGAGACTTCCCAACTCTGGAAGGGCAACTGCAAAGATAACAGGCATAATTGCAAAGTATTTGGCTATGTCGTTCGCTATGCTGAAAGCTGTTACGGCGCCACGGGTCATGAGTAATTGTTTTCCTAGCATAACAACGTCAATTATTTTTGCTGGGTTTGATTCCAGATCAACCATGTTTGCGGCTTCTTTTGCTGCTTCGGTGCCTGAGTTCATTGCTAACCCAACATCTGCCGCGGAAAGTGCAGGAGCATCGTTGGTTCCGTCGCCTATCATTGCCACGATTCTGTTTTCAGCCTGCTCTCTTTTAGCGATTTTGTATTTGTCTTCAGGTTTAGCCTGGGCAACGTACTCATCAATTCCGACCTCGGAGGCTATACTTTTTGCTGTTAACGGCTGATCGCCAGTGATCATAACAGGACGGATTCCCATGACCTTAAGCGCTTGAATCTTTTCCTTTATGCCCAGTTTGAGAACATCTTTAAGCCTAATTATTCCGATGGGTTTTCCATTTACTGATATGGCTATAGGAGTTTCTCCCGCCGAAGAAATGCCCTCAACTATTAGGTCATAGTTTTGAGGAACTGAAGATGACAATTGTTTGATAGACTCCGGAGCACCCTTGAGAACATCGATCTGAGGTTCAAAAGTTGAAGACATCGATTCACCAGAGACATCTGAGGTTTTTCGTCCTCATTCTCTGCCTTTGGAAAATGGCTTTACCTCCTTTTGGAAGCGTCAGATTTGATTGCGTTGTTACTTTAACTCCGCTTGTGCGAGTACTTGCAGAGAATGGAAAAACTTCTGAAGTTGCAAGAGAGTTTAGTTCATCTGGTACGAACCCTTTTTCGTAGGCAAGTCTCAGTATGCTTCGTCCTTCGGGCGTATCATCATGCCAAGAGGAAAGGAATGCAGCTTCGCCGACGTCTTCCTCTGTATATGATTCAAACGCTATGAACTCTATAGCTTGGCGATTACCCACGGTAATTGTTCCTGTCTTATCTAATAGTACTGAATCAGTGTCTCCTGCGGTTTCTATGGCTCTGCCTGATTTTGCGACGATTTTGTTTTTGTAGAGTCGGGTTATGCCTGAGAGGCCGATGGCAGGTAGCAAGGCGCCTATAGTTGTAGGAAGAAGGCAAACGTATAATGCGATTAGAACTGAGAGGTCTGCTCCTAGGCCAAGCATCACTGATGTGCCCAGCAGTGCGAGTATGATTATGGTAAATATGGCGGTTAAGCCAATTAGCACCATGGTTATGGCTACTTCGTTTGGAGTCTTTGGTCGTTTGGAGGATTCCACCATCTTTATCATTTGGTCGATGAAGGTTTCGCCCGGGTTAGTTGTAATCTTGGCTGTTAAGGTGTCGCTGGCGAGACGTGAGCCGCCGATTAGGGAGTCTCCTGGTGCTTTTCTTACTGGGGCTGATTCACCTGTGACTAGGGATTCGTCTACCATTGCGATTCCCTCGATTACGTCTGCGTCCAGGGGGACGATGTCGCCTGCTTCAATGAGAACAAGATCGTCTTTTCTAAGTTCAGTTGATTTTACCTTAACTATTGTTCTGGTCCAGCCTTCGGTGATGATTTTTTTGCTTTCCACTTCTTTTTCCATTTTCCTTAGACTACCGGCGGTACTTTTTGCTTGTTGTTCGGCAAGTGCATCTGAGAGTGTGCTAAACCAGACTGTTATGATGAGAATGACGGCGACTTCGATGTAGAATCCTTGTAAGTTGGGGCGTAGCTACTGGTACAAATGCTTGAGGAGCTATGGCTAATGCAGCTACGATGAAGAAGGTAAGTTCAACGATCAGCATTACGGGGTTTTTTAGTAGCGATTTGGGATTTAGACGAACCACTGAGTCAAATAGCACTTTTCTTGATAAAATTGTGCGTAATCCAGTGGGCGCTGATTCTTTGCTAGTTGATGAATTTATTGTTTTTTCATTGATCAAAAGCCATTCACCAACCCTTTAAAGAACGAATCTATTGGTCCAATCGCTAAGAATGGGAAGAAAGTCAACACTACCAATATGATTATAGCGGCAACCAAGACGATCGTGAATATCAGCGTGTCAGTTTTTAGACCTGAGGTTGTTCCACCGCGTTTTCGACCAATCATTGATCCTGAAAGCGACAACAGTATTGCTATGGGAGCGTAACGTCCAATAAGAATCACAATAGCCGTTGCAATGTTAAAGAACGGTGTATTTCCTGAGGCACCTAAGAAGTCAGAGCCGTTGTTGGCAGCGGCAGTGGTGAATTCATAGAGGATCTGCGTGTAACCAACAGAGTTTCCACCTACCCCTATAGCCGAGACTGCACCTGACGCGTAGGCAATAACTGTAGGAATAAGTATTATTAGCGGGTGAATAAGGAAAGCACCCATTACAAGTTTAACGTCGCGTCCTGTGATTTTTATTCCTAAATATTCCGGGGTTCTTCCTGACATTAGTCCAACGATGAAGACTGTTATTATAATGTACATAATCATGTACATCATGCCAACGCCTTTGCCGCCTGGGATTGCTTGAATGAACATTCCTAAGAATCCAGAAAGAATTGCAAGAGGATGGTTTCCTAGTAAGGCTGAGTTTACTGAGCCCGTGGTTGCGACTGTTGTTGTCACAGTGTAGAAGCTGCTCATGAAGCCGCCGAATCTGACTTCTATGCCTGGAGCTATTAAGGGAAGGGCAGGAATAAACGCAATTACTAGATTAATTCCGAAGAGGATATAGGCGCCCCATAGAAGAGGTCTGGACTCTCTTTTTTTGCCAATCATCTGCCCAAACACAAAGATTAGGGCTGTGGGCAACAGAAGCATAAGTGAGATCATGAGAATGTTACTTATCGGTGATGGATTCATGAATGGGTAGGCGGCGTTTGCTCCATAATATCCGCCTCCGTTGGTGCCTATTTGCATGATTGCGTCAAGAGAAGCTACTGGTCCAGCTAGAATTGTTTGTGTTGCGCCTTCTATGGTCTTTACTGTTGTATAGCCATTGAGTGTTTGGGGCACCCCTAAGGCTAGAAATATAATTGATGCAATTATGCAAAGTGGCAAGAAAATTCTTGTAAGGGCTCGAGTAAAATCAACATAGAAGTTGCCCATGTCTTTTGAGCTGACGACTAATCCTCGGATAAATGCAATGCCCATGCATAGTCCGGTAATTGCAGATGTGAATTGAAGCCATTGTATAACACTGATTTGACTAAGATATGATAGAGTGATTTCCCCATTATAGTGTTGAAGGTTCGTGTTTGTCACAAACGAAGCTACAGTATTGAAAGCGAGGTCGGGTTTGACTCCAGCGAATCCCATGGGGTTAAGCGGCAAATTGCCTTGGAATGTTAGTATGAAAAAGCCGATAATCATCATTACAATGTTTAGTAGTAAGCCTGCGAGGAAGTATTGCTTCCAACCCATTCCACCATTGGGGTCAACTCCGCAGATTTTGTAGATCCAATTCTCTACTGGATTCAGAACGCGATCAATACGACTAGGGGCTCGGCTGAATACTTTAGTTAGGTAAGGAGCTAGACGCCATCCTAGCAGAATCGTTACAGCGAGTATAAGAATTACAGTTAGCGCCTGAAGGGGATCTATCAATTTTTACAAAACCTAAGCTTACGATGCCTCACCTTTATTGATTCAGTTACGGGTTTGATAAAACCGAAGTTGAGATTGATTGCTCTTTAGCTTCGCCGTTGCATCTTGATCCCTTATGGACTTTAAGAACAACAGAACTAACGGTGCTCTTTACGCCTTTAATTTTCATAATCTTATTCTTGAGAACCTCTCTGAATTCTTCAATGTCGGCCGCTGAAACAAGCGAAACTATGTCAAATTCACCAGTTACTTCATAAAGTTCTTCAAGGTTTTCAAGTTCATCGAGAGCCGTCACTACATTGTCCATTTCTGACGACTCTACAAAGATGTTTACAAAAGCAAACATTCGAGACAAATATGGTCATCTTCCTCAAGTGAGTTGGTAAGCGTGCTATATACCTTTCTTTAAGGAAAGTGGAGCGGTTGTGCCTTTAATATTTAGGTAACTTTCGGATTTAAGTCTTTTATGAGTTTTGAGAACCACTGTGATTACAGTGCTTTTGACACCTTTAATTTTTAGGATGTTATTATGCAAGATTGTTCGGAACTCTTCCAAGCTTTTGGCAGAAACTGTTGAAACAATGTCATATTCTCCTTTTAGTTCATAAATATCTTCTATGTTTTCGAGCTTTGAGAGGGCATTTATAACTTGAGCCTTCTGAGTCGGATCGACAAAAAGGTTAACTGAAGCTTTGAACCGACTGTGGTTATTTGAAGAATCAATGGTCTCCATATAGGTCATTGGAATCAGTAAGCTATTTGAGTAGCTTTTGAGCCTTTTTGAGAAGTACAATGCGCTATTTTGAGAAGTGGAGCGGGCTAATGAAAGACTAAACCAAGAGTTATTTATCTAAAGAGAATTGTTTGTAGATTAACTATTCATCTTATGTTTGATCTTTTTTCCTTGTTTTAGGGGGAAAATCGGGTTAATTTAAATTTGAGCGCAAAGCAGGCATGGAGCTACAAAACTTTTATACGATACTTTATGCTCATTAAAGTTGATGCCAACTGTCAAAGATTTTATGACAACAAATGTCATCACAATTGATGGTAATAGAACCGTTCTTGAGGCTGCAAAACTGATGCATCAACAAGATGTGGGCGATCTTGTGGTAATGGAAAAAAACGAACCAAAGGGCATAGTCACTGAAAGAGATTTGGTTAGAAGGGTTATGGCGCAGAAAAAATCGCTTGAAACTAAGATCAATGAGGTAATGTCATTTCCGTTAATAACAATTGAAGAAGATTCCTCGATTAAAGAAGCCGCAAGAATAATGGTCAAATACAAAATCAGGCGCCTTCCTGTAACAAGAAAAGCCCTCCTAGTAGGCATAATAGCTACTTCGGATTTTGCTAGGCACATTAGCAAAAAAAGCTTCAGTGAAACGATGATTGCTGCTATGAGCCGATACCCCTTAACCGACTCTAGTTAAAAAGTACTCGCGTGTCATAAAACCGAATCATAAAAGTATCATACACACTCTATTAATACCCATACATAGCCTTGCTTTTCAGCAATACTCCACACGAACTTCTATGGTCGCATAGGGTAACTATAATTGTTAACATTGACAAAAGGAAAAGCGCCTTCCAATTTTGCATCTGAATTCGTTTGAAATCTCCAGTTCTTATCAGACATAAATTGGTCATGAAAGAATTAGGTAACTCGGTTGTTATTTTCAGCTTAAGAATTTAGAACAGTGTACAAATCATCAAATAATCCTTCTGGTGATCTATTCTTAAATTATGACTTTTAACGTAATCGTGCAATTGGGTGGAACAGGGTTCTTTAGCTAAAGCTGCATCAGTTAAAACTACGTAACCATCTGTCTCAGTATCACAAATGCCCCATTCAGCAAAACCCTTGAATACTTTGGGGTGCCAGAAGGGAAATTCCCTAAGAAATTCTATTGCCTCATCAAAATCCATTCAGAATAACCAATCTTACAAAACATTTGATTCACAAAATACATAAAGAATTGTGGTTACAAATAAGTGACAACAACAAAATTTTTCAGATAAATTCAAACTTTTGTGTCTTATTAGTCCAAATTAGCTAAATTATTAGGTTTGCATGTCCAAAATAGGTTTGGGCAAGATATGAAGAGAGAGGAAGCCGTGGCTATCTATAAGGAATAAGGAAATTATGAATATAGCTGAGTGAATGGGATAAAACGCATTCCTCGCGTGAAATTTAGACGTGGGTTTAGATCTAACCCCCTGCACTACTGAGTAATTGATTAACGCTTTAATCTTCTATAACCTATATTTAGGCTGAGAGAGATGAATAAGAAAGCAAAACTGTTGGCCATCGGAGCTTTTATCCTGATAGCTGCAGTTGCAGGAGCATTCTTGGTTCAAATGGTGCAAAAACAACAAAGCCCTATCCGAATTGCGTGTGTGGGTGACAGCTTAACAGAAGGGTCAGATTACCCCAACGAGCTTTGGATGCTTCTTGGCAGCAACTATACAGTCGGCACCTTTGGGAAGGGTGGAACAACAGTTTCGCTCGATGCTCCGACACCTTACTTGCAGCAAGCAGCGTTTCAGGAAGCTAAAGATTTCCATCCAGACATAGTCGTCATCATGTTGGGAACCAACGATGCCCTACCCGCCTTCCAAATATACAACGCATTCTTCGTAGACGACTATCTAAGAATAATCACCGAACTCCAAGCGCTCCAAAGTAAACCACAGATATGGATTGTTTTGCCGCCGCCAATTTTTCACAACGGAACCGGGTTAAGCACCGAATTCTTCAGCCAAAATATAATTCCCAAAATCCAAGAAGCCGCAAACCAAACAAACCTCCCAACCATCAACGTATACGCAGCTTTAAACAGCCGCCCCGACTGCTTTCCCGACGGAGTCCACCCAAACACTGAGGGCTCCAAACTAATTGCACAGGAAGTCTACAAGGCATTAGCTCCAAACTAAAGTAAACAGCCATCAATCAAGAGATTTCCACCTAAAATCTTATATGGATTAAAACCACTTTTTGTTTAAAAAATTGCATCTCAATGAGCACTATGCAAGCATTTGGGCGAGAGAACGGGCGGCATGAATAGAAGAACAAAACTGTTAGCAATCGTGGTTGCTGTGATGATGGCCGGTTCAGGCATGGCGGTTTGTACTGTAATTGCAATAGACTCCGCGCCCCACCCTATTCGTGTTGCCTGCGTTGGTGACAGCATCACCCAAGGAAGTGGATACCCCGGCAGACTTCAGATCCTGCTTGGCTCTAATTATACGGTGCGCAATTTTGGTGTCAGCGGATCTACTGTATCGTTAAACTCCACCAAACCTTACATGAACCAGACAGCTTTCCAAAAAGCAGAGAACTTTAACCCCCAAATAGTTGTGATAATGCTTGGAACCAACGATGCCAACCCACAAATTGCTCAAAGCGAAGAGAATTTTGAAGCTGACTACTCCCAATTGATAAGATCTTTTGTGGAGCTTGAAGGGAATCAGACAGTTTGGATCGTTAAATCGCCGCCGATTTTCAGCGAAAACTCAAGCTATAACAACACCTATCTTGCCGACACAATACTTCCACAAATTGACAACGTAGCAAACCAACTGGATTTACCCACTGTTGATGTTTACAGCGCTTTCGGTAACCATTCAGACTATTTTATGGATGGTGTCCACCCAAACGCTGATGGTGCATCGCTCATAGCCTCCAATGTCTATGACGCAATTACCCTAAATGACTCTTCGTCAGATGACAGTTTTGCTTATAGTCAATAAGGATTTTTTTGCAAAATAACTGCTTTTTATTTGGGCTTACAGTTTTTCATACAAAAACACAAATTGTTAATAGCAAATCACACAATAAGTAATTAAGATGCTCAACGAAACTGAATTGCCCCCGAATAATCAGGGTATAGCTCTTCCCGTTGACTTGATCCGCACAGTTGCTGTAGTTCTGGTGATACTTCTTCACGCAGCCATTGAGCCAACTCCCAACACCGATATTATGTCTGCTCAAGGAATGCAACTTTGGTGGACAGCAAACATCTACAATTCAATATCCCGATCAGCTGTACCTTTGTTTGTCATGTTAACAGGCGCCCTTTTGCTTCAACCAAACAAATTAGATGAGCCACTTCGGGTTTTTTTTAAGAAACGTTGGAACCGCATCGGAATACCGGTGTTGTTTTGGGGCGCAATATTTTTTGTATGGGATTTCACCGTTAAAGGGCAGGCGTTGACAGTTGTCTCTATTTTGCAGGGTGTACTCGCGGGTCCTTACATTCATTTTTGGTATGTTTACATTTTGGTTGGATTATACCTAGTCACGCCGTTGGTACGCGTAGTTGTGGCTCATGCCGATTGGAGAATCATACGGTACTTCCTAATTTTATGGTTCGTGGGTACAGGACTAATTTCTATTCTGACACTTTCAGCTGCCATTAGCCCACAGACGCATTGGTTTAGAGACAGCGTCTTCATTTTCACGGGATTAATTGGCTATTTTATTCTAGGAGCTTACGTTAATCGCTTGAAGTTCCGTAGATCGCTTCTTTATTTAGGACTCGTATTGGGCTCTGTTTGGACTATAGTCGGCACATATATTTTGGAAGGTACCTTAGGCTCGGCCTATAGCCAATTCTTCCTTGATGCATCCAGCGTTAGCGTTATCGTCGCTTCAGCTGCCTTATTCCTGCTTTTAGCCGCAATCCCCAACTCAACTATTGAGGTAAAGTTTCCCCGCGGCAACCGTATTTTGAAGGTTATCAGCCAGAACAGCTTGCCAATTTACCTTTTTCATGTAATTGTCCTTGAAGCTTTGCAGAAGGGGTACTTGGGCTTTAAAATAAGTGTAACAACCATAAATCCGATAATAGAGATTCCGTTAGTAACAGCGGTCACTCTACTGATTTGCCTAGCTATCCTCGTTCCATTAAAGAAGTTGCCTCATGTGAATAGGATAATAGGTTAAAACGGGGCAAATAGAAAAAACTTATCTTCAAAACTAGACACATCGCTAACAGTCAGGTAGAAGTAAGCTGTGAAAATCCGATTGCTACCAACGTACAAATCGGGTGAAAGCACCTTTGACACGGCTGTTCTTAAAAAATTTCTTATCGCCTACTATCCGCTCTTAAGTGTTTTAATCGGTTTTATGCTAGTTTCCCTTTCAGTTGGACCCTACCATAACGGCGACACAGCATGGGAATATGATTCTGTTTTAGGTGTAACAAAATATGGCTTACCCTACGCGAACAGGTCTTACTTGATCGATCAGCCGCCGCTAGGTTTTTACATTCAAGCAGGCTTTCTCACCGCTTTTGGCACATCAATTAATAATGGCACATTCCTAGTTACGTTGTTTGGCCTTGGATCCGTCATCTTGCTGTATTTTATTGGTAGGGCACTCTATAACCCGACAACAGGCTTTTTTGCGGCGGCACTCTTGGCTTTTAGCCCATGGCACATTATCCTTTCCAGAACCTTCCTGATCGATGGGGTGTGCCTATTCTTTAGTTTCCTTTCTCTGCTAGTAGGAATAATTGCAATCCATCGAACTTCTTTCAAGCTTATTCTCGTTTCTGGAATTATTTTTGCGGCTGCCTTCAGCACAAAACTTTACGCAGTCTTCATCCTTATTCCATTGTTGGCACTTTTTCTTTATCATAGGCCAATTAACTTTAAGCGCACAGTAAGTTGGGTGGCAACATTTTCCTTGCCTGCACTATTGACTTCTTATTTATGGTACCAAATAATCATAGGAACAGGACTGATATCGCTTTTTACCCATGCTGACTTTGTTATACATGCACCCATCAATATTGAGCCATCATACTTTTTTGTCAGTAATTTTCTTGTAAGTTATGGTTTAGGCTGGTTTTTTATTGATGCAGTAATTCTATCATTATTTGCTTGCTTGGCACTCAGACGCGCATTTCCAAAGTTTCTAGTCTTCGACGCTATCTGTGTAGTTGCTATAATTTTTGTTTTAGGTGTTAACACGTTTTTGGGAACAACCTTGAACCTTAATGCGCCTTATCTTAACGCTATAAAATATGATTATCAAGCCTTGCCTTTCTTTTGTTTATTGGTGGCGTCCTTGATAACCAAAAGCATTTCGTTTTTTAACTCAGGCAAAACAAAACCAAAACTAAACAAAATAGTTTTCTTTCTTGTCGGCAGTGCAGGTTGTATTCTAGTTACTGCAACGTTGCTCTACAATATGCGTTATGTGTATTTTCTTGCGGGGTGGAATTATCTACTTTTCAGAGTGGAACCAAACGTTAACCTTGGCTATTCTCTTTTTAATTCTTCACCAATAGGCGTAGACAGTGTTATGATGGGACTGCAGTTCTTTGGATTCGCAATTGCACTATCAGGGATAATTTGGGCAAGTAGACATAGAATTATTCTTTTGTTCAAGCTTTCTCGACGGGCTTTCAGAGAAAAAAGAGTAGGTGACAGCTTTTAAAATGAAAGGAGAAAAAAGTCTTATGTACTTGATTTAGTCATACCTGATGGCGATGCAGCATGCAAAGCGATGCAGAAACAAGAATTAAACAAGATCTTTATGTCGAGATTCTTAATTTAGAACAGAATTACAAAGTGATCCAGGGTTTTATGGCGGGGAAAGATTACGATGTCTCAGTTATCGGCCAAAGCATCCAATCTTTCAAAGATAGCCTTAGCCGAGCTAGCGCATTTGTCCTTGCCCTCTACAACTTGAAAGGCAAAAGAGTAAACATTCCATGGGAACCGCTATTCACCAACCTGGACTATGCGTTGGCGACTCTAACGACTGCTCCCAAAAAAGGTGCTGTCCAAATAATCTTGGGAATGGCAAAGGAACAGATGGATCAAGTGTTGTCTTACTTTTCGGCATTAAAAGAATCACTCAAATAAACGTTCCATTAGTAAGTAACGTTTATTTCGAGTTTCCGCTAGCCTTTTTGGTTATTATGATTTCTTTTCTTGTGACAATTAATATCAAATTAAATATTCATCGGCAATCTTTTATTCTAATGAGCTAGTATTCTATAGTTAGGTGTAATTTTGCCTAAAACAAGCAATATTTTGCTTCGATTTGGAAACCTCGTTGCATTCATAGTCACACTTGCTGTTAACGGTTTAGCAGGCACAACCTTGCTAAATAACAGATCAACCGCACAAGTCTCAGATTTGTACGCTAGCCCAATCACGCCAGCAGGCTATGTTTTCGCCATCTGGGGAATAATCTATGCGTTACTGCTGATCTTTACTATTTACCAGCTTCTGCCAAAACAAAAAGATAAGCCCTTCCAATTGCAAATTGGGCCCCTCTTTATCCTAAGCAGCATATTCAACATTGCTTGGCTTTTCCTATGGCAATATGACTACATCACAGAATCAGTGATTTTGATGTTAGCCCTCTTCTCAACACTGACTGCAATCTATTTACGTTTAGGCATTGGGAAATCCAGCACTTCACTTTCTGAGAAGCTGTGTGTTCATTTGCCCTTCAGCGTTTACCTCGGCTGGATTACTGTTGCTTTGGTCGCTAATGTGGCGGCTGCTTTGGTATCAGTGGGTTGGGACGGGTTTGGTTTGAGCGCTCAAACTTGGACGATTATAGCTTTGGTTATTGTTTTGGCGGTGACGTTGACGGTTATTGTTGCCCGACGAGACATTGCCTACAGTTTGGTTATTGTTTGGGCGCTTGCGGGCATAGCGGTTAAGCAAAGCGTTTACCCAAATATTGTAACTGTAGCGGAGGCGGCTGTAGTGGTTATCTTAGTTACATTGGCACTGTCGTTTGCAGCTCAAAAAATTAGGCGTAAAAGAACACCTTAAGACTGTATGAAGAGTTAAGTACAGCCCAGACAAAACATTTGTGAAGAAGCATGGCTTACCTACGCGATGAAAACGAAAAACTCGAAATAGATTATCCTTTGGAGCAGATTTGGGCAGCTATCCCCGAAGTTGTTAAGGTTTTGGAGTGGCAAATTGAGGAGAAAGACGACTCCAAGCACACAGTTAAGGTGAAAACTAAAGGAGGTTTCATGGCTTATGCTTCAATCTTTCAGGTGGAGGTAACAGCCGTAGACGAAAAAACCACCCGTATGTCTATAAACGCTGAAACCCCAGTAACAACGATCACTTCGATCATTGATTTTGGCAGAACAAGAGACCGTATGGATCAATTTATTGAAATGTTAGCGAAAAAAATGGAAAACAAGAAGAAGCCTTAAGGTTACTCAAGTATCTGCGAACGCTTAAAGGCATACCAAGCAATAAACAGGAAAACAGCAATGTAAACGAACGCAACGCCTATTGAGCGCAGAGCAATCAGCGAAATGGATTCACTGTAGAGCAACGTTGGCTGCTGGGTCATATTGAAGAGGTTTGTATGGTAGAAACTCACGTTTGCACCGGGATACAGTATGGCTTTTATCATGTTAACGCCGATGGCGTCAGTTCCAGTCGAAGTAGAACTGAAAGTGTTAACTGTAACGTTCTGAATCGTGATATTTTGCCCACCTGCAATGTTCAAGGTACCAGAGGCGCCGCTTCCAGGAATATAGTTTAGTACTCCCGGGCTGGTGGATAATTGGGATACAAGCCCTCCACCGATGGCTAAGGCGATAAACAAGCCGAAGGCCATCAAGAATGCGAGTAGAGAGTTTTTTGAAATAGCACCCGCGGCCAGAACTATGGCTACCCAAATAAAGGTGCTCACTATGTCGCCAATTAGCCCAAGAGGCACTAGGTAAAGGTTGTTTTGTGGTCCATAAACGATTACTCCTCCAACGATTGAATAAACAAAAATAATCCCGTAAGCTGCCAGAATGATAACGAAGATGGCGAATAGCTTGCCAAGAAAAACCATTGTTCTTGACACGGGTTTGGTTAGCAGAGGCACGATTGTTCCGCTTTCGTATTCTCCTGAAATACTGTTCATTGCAGTTACGATCGCAAAGAGGACGAAGGTTAAGTTTCCAGCGGTAAAGGTTACTGCGAAATATGGGTTTGAGTTAATGTTGAAGAATGCTGGTAAAGCGAACTGTATACTGGCAAAAACAAAGGCAAAGATGAGTGCGCCTATGAACCTTTTTTTGCGGATGTTCCAGAGCATTTCGTAGCGGACAACTGCCCAGAAACGCATCATCCAACTCGGACGTTCATGTTCCATTATGTTTTGCCTCCTTCAGATTTACCGATTAACTGAATAAACACATCTTCTAAACTGTGCCCTTTGACACTCATTCCAACAATAATTCCGCCTGCTCCCGTTATGGCCTGTGAAACTGGCGCCCTAACATCATCACGCGTTGTCAACACAATGTTTAGCATATTGCCGCTTTGAGAGACATCCTTTACGTAGGGCAAACCCTTTATGGCGCTGACTACAGCGTCACTGAGATTAACCACTTCAACCTGCATTGTGGCTGGCCCAGAAATCATGCCTGAAACGTTCTGCAGAGTATCCGAAACCAAAGCTTCGCCGCGGTTAATTATTGTTACATGAGTGCAGATTTGCTCTACCTCAAAAAGCAAGTGAGAGGAAACGAAAACAGTCATGCCTTGTTTTGAAATGGCTTTGACAAGTTCTCTAACTTCAACCATGCCCACAGGGTCTAAACCGATGCTTGGCTCATCTAAAATTACGAGGTCAGGATTGTTCAGAAGTGCTTGAGCGATGCCTATGCGTTGCTGCATGCCCTTGCTGTATTTTCCGATAAGATCGTTCTCTCTTCCCTTTAAACCTACAAGGTCTATGAGCTTGGGTATTTGCTCTTTAAGTTCCAGCTGAGTCATCCCATACATTCGACCATAAATGTCGAGCAGTTCAACGCCTTTAAGGTGCTTTGGGAACTTTGGCAGTTCAGGCATGTAACCGATGCCTAACTTTGCGTCTGCTTTGTCAGCCTGAACTTCTTGCCCGAAAACTTTAGCCGTGCCTTCACTGGCTTTCAACAAGCCTACTAGAATTTTTATGGTTGTAGTTTTTCCTGCGCCGTTTGGACCTAAAAAGCCGTGGATTGTGTTGCGCTCAACTTTCAAATTTAGCTTGTTCACTGCTGTCAACGAGCCATATCGCTTTGTCAGGTTGTTGGTTTCGATGGCTAGTTCCATGAGCAAACGCACCTTGAACTTCTATTGGTTGAGTTTTTAATATAAACTTAATTGTTTTAGCAAAAATCTAATATGCGTTAGTAAACGCTTGATTACACTATGATTCGCGCAATTAACTTGGGCGACAACGGAGAAAGTGAAATTCAGCCAGAGGACCTCCAAGCGCATGGTGTGTCGAATGTTTGGCTGGAACTTGTTGACCCAACAGAAAACGAGTTACTTGCAGTTTCCCAGGTAACCCAATTACCTGTTAATTTTTTGAGGCTGCCCAAAGCAGATGGTTACATTGATTTACGTTTAGAAGAAGGTTATGCAATTATCAATTTCCTAGTAATGCAGGACGTCGTCTCCACAAAAAAAGGGCATCCGGTAATATTGGCTTTTTCAAAGAACTTTCTTGTGACAGTCGCACAAAAAGAAATCCAACCAATAATCAATAATGCCAAAGACAGAATGAGTAAACCCAAGGTTGATCCACCTTCCCAAGTTGCATACTATATTCTAGATGAAGTAGTCGCCAACCACTATGTTCATATTGAAAAACTAGAAAACCTGACAGCCAAAATAGAGGAAGAAGTAATTGAGAAAACATCCCAAGATACTCTAAAGCACATATTCAAACTAAAAACCAACATGATAAGTTTCAACAAGATTTTATGGTATGAACGCGGACTAATTTTTAACCTCCACAAATGCGGGGACAGTTGTATGGCAACAAAAGCCAGAAACCTATTTGACACAACCCACGAAGACTTGACTAGACAAATTGACATAGTTGAAACCTACAGAGAAATCCTATCAGATGCCATAAACGTGCACCTGTCGGCTATCTCAAACAAAATCAATTTCTCCATAAAAGGCTTAACAGTCGTTATATTCTATTTGACTATAGTTACCACAGTTACTTCATTTCCAAATACGGTCGCCACCTTCTTTGGAATTTCACAGTTCGGCAACACAAACATCGCCATCGTAAGTGGTGCCATATTGGCATCTATTGTTTTGCCGTTTGTTTGGCTATGGAGAAAGAAATGGCTAACGTCCAAGAGACTCGATTACCAATAACCCGCGTTAGTAAGAGAAAGTTATTTGTCCTCTTCGGTCAATATTGTTACAGCGATCGCAAATGACTAAACACCCTATTCCTACCTACAAAGGTAGAAGCATAGGCATAGTTGTGCTAACTATTGCACAGTTACTTATCGGCGCCATTCATGTTTTCTTTGGGTTGATGCTTCTTGCCTTCGAAAACCTATCGTTCACACAAACTACAGTAGTTTATGATGTTTACACGATTGTATTCGGTTTATTGACGGTGGTTTTCGCCGTTTTCATCTGGCAGGGCAAGAAGACAGGATGGGTTGGAACAATTGCGGTGTCGTTGTTTGTTATTGTTGCAGATTCATTGACCCTTTTGGATTTGCCAAGCATCCCGGGGATACCGAAATTTGCAGGGTTCGGCGAGATTACATACAGTCTATTGATTATTGTTTACCTATGCACCAGACAGATTAGAGAGAAATATTTTGGTTAGATTATCTTAGGGTTGCGTTGTTTGGGTAGCCTCTGCTTTCCCAGTAACCCAGGTAATCGGGATTGTCGGTTAACTCGATTGTGGTTATCCACTTTATCCATTTGTAGCCGTATTGGCTTTCAGCGACCAACTCGAACGGGAAGCCTCGTTCAGGCGGAATCGTTAGCCCATTCATTTTGTACGCTATGATGATATTGTGGTCTGTTACATAGTTGAGGGGAAGTTCGGTGGAGTAGCCGTCTGAAGCATAAAAGATTACTCCCACAGCATTGGAGTTGACACCTGCTTCCTTGATCAAGTCGTCTACAAGAATGCCTTCCCAGAGAATCTTCGCAGACCAGCCTTCCACACAGAATAGGGTCACAACTTTTTGGTATTTCTGAAAACTATTGATGACCTGGTCGTAAGTGTAATCAACGGTCTTGTTTACTAACCCCGTTATTTCCAAATGGTATGTTGAAACGTTGATGTTTTGTGTTCCCTTAATGGCATTTTCTCGGACGTCAGCTATCGATGAGAGGTTTTCTCCTTGATAGTCCCTGACTTCGCCAGGGTACAGGTTCTTGGTTGGGTTTTGAGAGTAATAAATCGCCAAAACAAGCAGCGCAAAAAGCATCACAACAAGAAAAGCAGAAATTAGCTTGCTAAAACGCTTAGGTTTCTCCATTAATCTTCAATAATAAAA
The DNA here is from genome assembly GCA_963770845.1 of Candidatus Bathyarchaeota archaeon. Classification (GTDB taxonomy): domain Archaea; phylum Thermoproteota; class Bathyarchaeia; order Bathyarchaeales; family Bathycorpusculaceae; genus Bathycorpusculum. Next base: position 20,375 of record CAVYRC010000009.1, read on the forward strand.
AACCAAAAGCACGCTTTAAACATACCTAAAAAATAGCCAAAAATACTGATTTTAAAAGAATTCTAAGAGGTGGGCGCCATCTTCATCCAATCATGCACCACTATCTTAGCAGTTCCCTTTTTCATGGAGAGTATTAAGATAATTAGTCAAGCTTTCAATAGATTGGACCTCGCGCCCAATCAATGCATGCAATTCTTTCCAGAATCTAACGTTCACTTTTATTTTTGCCCTTTCCAAATCGAGCTGCAGGCGTTTGGTGCCCTCTCTGCCCCGCCTATCAAAATCTAACAGAAGAATAACTTCCCCGACTCCAGACTCTTCTATTTTAGTAGTTGCTTCAAGAAAGCTTTTCCCGCCAGTTTTAAGCGTTAAAACAACCCCAGCAATACCTAAATCCCTGAGGGTTTGAGCGTCTTTTTTGCCCTCAACAATTATAGGTTTGCCCTTGGCTGACTCCTCAACGAGTTTTGAGATGGTTTGCTCGATTTTCTCAACTTTGTCTTTGAGATGAGTGGACAAGCTTTTACCTTGTAATCTTTGCCTTACGCACGGTCTCCAAGCAGTCTTTGGCTTCTTTATTGTTCTCGAAGTAACGTCGGACGGGCTCTAGGATATTGCCGAGTTCGATTGCAACTCCGTTTTTGAGGTCCATCGGATGCAATTTGCCTTCTGAATAGGCTACTTCAAGCTCTTGGAAACTTTGGAAATTCAATGTTCCCGCCGAATTTGGCTGGACGCTCTATTGTAAACATGGGTTTTTCCCTGAAAACTATGTATTTGCAGATATCCATTATGGGGTTGAATTTTACGGTTCTTTCTGGGCAGAATGCTTTACTCATTTTTTGCTTGATTTCTTCGGGTGTATCGTAGATGAAGATGCATGTGTCTGGTTTGCTCTTGGACATTTTGGCTGAAGCCACGGCTTCTTTTTCTTGTCCTTCAGGAATTGGCCAAATTCCAGGTTTCGCTAAACCCTGCAGCAAATGGTGATGTACGCAGACTGGTTTCCAGCATCCGATTTTTTCGCCGATTTCGCGTGCCAACCATGTTTGCTTTCCGTTGGTCCATGCCTAACTGGCAAATCTTCACTTTCATCTCAAAAATGTCAGCTACCTGCATGGGAGTATAGAGGTAATCGCAGACATAGTGGGCTTCACCTTCTTTTCTGCCAGCGATTTCCAGGGTTCTGGTCGTTCGTGCTAAGGTGAGGTTTTTGGCGATTATGACTGTTTTTGCCCAGTAATCGATGTCTTTGTATAGTTCGTCAGAGTAGATGAATTCGACTTTGTCTCCGGGAACGCCCAGTGATAACCAGGAATGCCGGAAAAGATCTGCTGCTTTGCGAATGAGTTCGCGGTCTCCGCCGAGTTTGTTGTTTAACCACGCATGCCACGTGGCTAAGAATGCTTTGAAGTGGATGCCAGCTTCGGCGAAATCCTTCATTTTGTAAGCGCAGATAACGCCTGTTCCCAAATGTGCCAGTCCGGAGGGTTCCCAGCCGTTGTAGGCGATTGGGTGTTCTTCTGCTTCGAAAAGTTGCGCGTAAGTCTTCAGGGGTGACGACTTCTTCGGTTGGCGGTCTGCAGATAAGCTCAATCTTTCTTTCTATGTCCAAGATGCTTCAGCTCTGTTTCTTGATAGCCTAATAATGATTAGGAATTTAAGAATTTATTAAAAATGCGACGCCTATTCGCTTAGAGGTTGTCGGGTACTTTCGTTATGTAAAAGTGGACACCGAAATCTTAGGCGATCATAACTATTATTGCTTTTCAACTTTGAAAAGAATACCCTTTTTTTGGGCGGTGTCTCCCGACGTAACCTAACACTTAACCTCATAGCTGAGCGTCGCTTTAAGCTTGGCTGAAGCTCTCTCGGCGCGGGAATTTATGCCCTTTGCCCCACCTGTCTCCATAATTGGGTAGAACCCTGTCGTCATAGGTGCAAGCTTTGTGTTTCTTGCAGTCCTCTGTTGAGTCCGTCGTTATGGGTGCTTAATTTCGGTAGGGCAAGTAAAAATATGTGCGGTGTTGGTTAAATGTTGTTATAGTTTTACTATATAATGCCTCTAAAATGTGACACATGAGGTTAATTAGACGCAAAAATTAAGCTTATTGACGCCGGAGTAGCAAATATGAATGTTGGAAAGACGCGTTTATGTAGCTGACAGACAAACATGGCGGCATGGCTTACAGAAAATTATGGCAAAGAAAAAGAAATCTGGTTAGTATATCCCAAAAAGGCAAGCGGAAAACCCCGCATACTCTATAACGACGCGGTTGAGGAGGCGCTGTGTTTTGGCTGGATTGACAGCACAGCCAAACGCATCGATGATGACAGTTATGCTCAACGTTTTTCTCCTCGCAACCCCAAGAGCCCATATTCAGAAGCGAACAAGGAGCGACTAAGAAAACTTGTCAAGGAAGGGCTGGTTATACCATCGATAAAAGCAGCAATCCAAGATATTATAGATGAGGACTTTGTGGTGCCTTCAGATATTCTGGACGCCCTTAAAGCCAATAAGGTGGCGTGGGAGAATTTCCAAAAGTTTTCGCTTCAGTACCAGAGAATCCGCGTGGCTTATGTTGAGGGCGCACGCGACCGCCCAGACGAATTCAAAAAGCGACTCAATAACCTCATCAAGTTAACTGAAAAGAACAAGCAGTTTGGGTTTGGCGGGATACAAAAACATTATTGAAACTCTTGTGAATGTGGATGGGCCGGGGCCGAGATTTGAACTCGGGCGAAAGGCTCCACAGGCCTCTATGCTGCCAAGCTACACCACCCCGGCCACTTTCTGTTGTTTTCGACCACTTTTGCCGCTCTAAAGCGTGGTTATTACCTATTTTCTTTTCCTCAGGAATATTAAGTTGTCCTTTTGGCAGACGTATTCGAATCCAACTTCTAGGAGGCTTTTGATTTCCTCTGGGTTTTGTAAGACTTTACTGTAAATCAGTCTCCAGATGCTTCAAAGATTGTTCGTTCTATGTTGATGTAGATTTCAGTGTTCCTGAGCTCTTTGTGACCTAAGAAGTCTTTGACGTAATAAGAGTTTTTTGTTTCACGGTAGAGTTGCTTTCCAGTGTGTAAATGTGTGAAAGCTGATTTTGAGTAGACGTAGGTTGGCGAGTATTATTGGCAAGGCTTTTCGACCTTTTTGTTTTCCAGAAAATTCCACGCTCTTAGAACATCTCGAATTCAGAGACCTTCGTAGGCTTTCTCAGAAACGTTAGTTTTTTTCTTTAATTTCGTTTATAATAGCATCCACTTCATTGGTGAATGAAACATCATACATCTTCTTGCTTTCATTGAAAACATCCAAAAAGACGTCATTGGTTACTAAATCTTTAACCCATTTGCTATAATAATATCTCCAATCCTTCTCAGGCACGCCAAACCAAACTCTTTCTAAGAGCGCCAGAAGCGAACTAAAAAAGCTAAAAGTTTTTTTCTCAGCTTCACTGTATTTGTCCCATTTTTTCGGTTTACCTTTACCTTTGACATATATTTCCAAGATTTCGGGGCGGTCAATTAAAATGGATGCTGTACCAGAAAAATCGCTCATTAGTTTTTCATAAGTGTTGTATTTTGTTGCTTTTCGTTGAAGGTATACGTTAATTGACAAAACGACTAACGAGATTACTATAGCAATGTTAGTTGCAAGAGTAGCTATTGATTGAATGTCAGAAGGTATTAATGCCATCTCTTTAAACTCCTGAAGTTGGATATATTATCAAGTTAATAAAGAAGCTAACCTTTTAACCACTGAATCTCAGTTCATGCTCTACATTGACTCAGGGAGCTACCTGGCCAGATGCTTATTGCGAAATGGCCGAGATATGGAAAGACAATTGACAAATTATTATATATTTTTTTTAAGGTTCTGATGATAAGGTAAAACCTGTAAAGCCTTTCGCACTTTACCCCCCAGATTTCGGGGACATTGGGGAAGCCAAGTACACTGTTCGGGCTAAAAGCCTCCGACTAATCGGTGCCTATGCCGAGCTGCCGATGAGGTCTTAGGATACAGAAGCCGGGCAGGGTTGGTGGTGGAAGCAGTAGGGGATAAGCTGATCCAGGTTAAAAAATAGTTATTTTAGTTAATTAGGGGTTTGCTGAGGCTCTGGAACCAAATAGAGGAAGAGGAAAATGATAAAACCTCTTAGATCGCAGCTTCAATATTATAATTAATATCCAAAGCCTACTCAGCCCCGATTTTCTCCGTTTGCTTTCTATAGACTAAAAAAAGGGAAAGATAGTTTGTTGTTTAGCGTTTTTATGGTCGCTTTCTAAGCATTAACAATGCTAGTACTGCGCCAACTATGACGATGACAACGATTATGGCTGCGACTGATGGAAGGAAGTATTGGTCAGCCATGGATTGTGGTGCTTGTGTGGGTGCGGGGGTTGCTGTTGCTGCTTCACTTGCATGGAATGATGTTGAAGCGGATGATGGATAGTATGAGTTTGAGCCTGTGAAGATAGCGGTGACAGAGTAATCGCCTGATATGTCTGGTGTCCATGTTAAAGAGAAGGTGCCGTCTGCTTTGCTGGTTGTTGTGCCAATCTCTCTAAAGTTGCCATTTGAGTCAAGTACGTTGATGCTGATTGGAACACCGGTTGCGTTAGTTGGGCATGGCTGTTGCATATAGACATATTCCATCCATGCGGCTTGGCTTTCGTCAGAGACTACAGGTACACCGTTGGGGAAGTTGGCTGCTTGTGCTTCTTGTTTTGTGCCTGCTGAAATGTCTGTAATGGTGCCTCTAATCGTTATTGGGGTTGCAGTTGTTGCGCCTACGTCAGGTGCAGTAACAGTCATAGTAGTTGGACCTTGGGCATATGAGTATAGTTGGTTGTCATACGCGTTCAATACGGTCACGACACCATCTACGATTGTAGCTCCGTTGGTAACGTCAAAGCCCAGTATCTTCCAGATCAGCGATCCGTCTGTTGTGTTTAGTGCTAACTGCTGTGCTCCTCGGAATAGAGGTGGACTGTACTCATGGCCAACGTTAAGCAGATACACTCCGTTTCCAGAGATAGATCCGCCGCTGAAGACCCAAAGTGGCCATACACCGTATGGTGTATCAGAGCCAGCTTCGCCGATGAGTTTGTTGGTGCTAGTGTACCAGAGTTCATGTCCAGTAAGAGCGTCAATAGCCCAAACGTCACCCCCGAAGCCCATAACGTATAGAACTCCGTTAGCTAGTTCAGTTTGGTAGCCGCCGATGCTGTTGTATGGGTCTGGTACTGGATAGTTGCCGTTGTCACCTGTGAGTTGCACTGGACCCCATACCAAGTTGCCTGTGTCCAAATCATAAGCTCGCATTATACCCTGTGCTGACTGCATATAGAATTCCAATCCGTAGCCAACTTTAGTGATTGAGTCTCTTGTGAAGGGCGTTAGTGTTCTGTTAACTATCCATAGTTGTTCTCCTGTAGTTGCGCTGTATCCTGCGTCAATTTGGTAGCCAATGTTGAAGTATGAAGCGCCCACGGCTGTCATTAGAACTACTCCGCTGTTGACGTTGTTAATTGACAGTGAAGCGGGTACTAAGTTGCCTGAGAGGTCTGTGGTACTGATCAATGGGCTCCCTGACATGTTTGTTGCAACTGGTTTAGACCACATTATTCCGCGTTGGAAGTTGATAACGGAGGTTTGACCTGGTCTCCAGTTCCAACTTGCTACAGTTGTACCGGGTATGAACTGAGAGTTGGGGTAGAAGATGGCCTGTGTTGAGTTCCAACAGTTCAGCGTAGGTGCATTGTATGGGTTAGCTCTGCTTGAGTTGATATAGTAGCCAATTAGGTTTCCACCGTCATCTTCTGTGAGTGTCATAGTAGTGCCGTTGACAATGCTTAGTATGTAGGTTCCAGTCATAGCATCAAACATGTTATATGTAGTTGATCCTTGTGAGGTAGCGATTCCTGCTGGGCTTCCGGTGCTCCATAAGGTATGCAATGTTTCCAAACTGGTTAGGGTTCGTCATATCGAGCAGTTGACCACATCTGAGAACAGTAACTATTCCAGTCGATGTTAGAGCAGTTTGAGCAGGATTACCGCCGCCAAGGTTCTCGGCATTGTTAGTCCAGATTGTTTCGCCTGTCTTCAGGTTTAGTGCTGTCCAGCCTGTGGGGTTGTTTATGCTGGTCGGGTAATTGGTGAAGTACATTATGCCGTTCATGATGATTGGTGCCCATTTTGGCTCGTATTGTGAAGTTGAGTAGAAGTTGCTTGTGTCTGTACCTCCGAATTCTCCGCCTGCTAAGCCTCCGAACGCTACTGGCTTTGTCCAGATTATGTGGGGTGCCAATGGTGCTGCGGAGTATGGGTTGTAGTTGCCAGTGTTGTTGTATCTTCCAGTGTTAGCGAATGAGTGAATACCTAAGCCCAGCCAGTTTCCAGATATTGTAGACCAGACACCGTTTCCTGATTGTATTGGGCGCGTCCAATAGCTTGTTGGAAGCGGATTGGTTGGTATAGCTGGAACTGGATCCTGTTGCACTGTGCAGTAGGCAGTTTCGCTTGTGGAGGGCATAAAGTAATCGCCTATGTAAGCGTTAGTCTGTGAGGCTCCGTTTGCGCCAGGCATTGTTTCACCTGGATAGTTGAATACGAAGCTGTAGTTGCCTAATTGTGTAGGAGTGTATAGGGTATATGTTCCACCTGTGTCATCAGAAGTGAATGGACCTAATGTTTCTTTGATTCCGTCAGGCTTTGTAATTGTCACGTTAAAGTTATGCCATCTGTCTCCAACTGCGCCAGCAGCAGTTGGTGGAGGAATCTGAATCCACATACCTATAGTAAGGGTTTGTCCAAGACCTGCTGGGTTAGGTGCAACGTTAACATATGCATAAGTCGGAATCTGCCATGCAGGCGTGTGAGCATTAGCGTCTGGTAATGTCAATGAAGCTCCAATAGAGATTGTTAAAATTGCAACGAATCAAAATAGCCATTGTCTTTTCTTTTATTTTTTGCATTCTTCTTTTCTCCTTTTTCTTTCTGCTGATAGCATCTATAATGAAGTTAATTTAAAACTTACTATAAAACACGATAAAACAACAAAAACATCTGACAAAGAAAACAACTAACTACACAATAGTCAACATTGAACGAAAAAAACAACAAACATAAAACAGCAAACACTTAAATGACGCTCAACCACCAAAATAGTAAATGGTTGTCTCAACGAAAGAAATTGACCACATCGACGCAATAATAATAAAAGAACTACTCATAGATGGTCGAAGAAATTTCACTGAAATTGCAAAAGAATGCAAGCTATCAAAAAGCATGATACAGAAAAGATACAAAGAACTAAAAAACGCAGGCATAATTGTTGGCGCCACCATTCAACTGGATTACCCAAGCTTCGGCTATAATGCAGTGGGCAACATTCTATTCAAAGTCGAACCTAAGCAGGCAGACCAGATAGTAGAGGATGTCAAGAAAATACCAAATATCCATGCCGCTTGGCGAACAGCCAGAACATCCGAAATAAATGCAGTGGCAACAATGGAAAGCCTCAAAAAATTAGAAAATATCAAAGAAAGCATTAGGAAAATACCGTCAGTTTTGGAGTTGAGAACCTATATCTGGACAGGCATAAGAAATATTAGAGAAAACTTGGCGATAGCACCTCAACAAATGCCGAACAAAATGAATACAACAAATGAACATGTAACACATAAGTCCATAAGAACAGAAAGCAAAACTGACCAAACGGATAAACGTATAATTGAAAAACTTGCAGTCAATGGTCGAATATCTTTTAGGAAACTGGCAAAAGAACTGGCGATTTCAACAGACACAGTCGCAAGAAGATATGAAAAACTGAAGAGAAATGGCACAATTAAGGTTTTAATTCAATTGGATACAGCAAAGATTGGGTACCATGGGTACGCCACTTTCTACATTGCATTTGTGTCTCAAAGCAGCTTGATTTCAATGGTAGAGAATCTCTGCAAAATCCCCGATATAGTTTTGATTATTCAAACCAGCGGAAGTTTTGACCTCTTGGTGGAAGCCATGATAAGAGATCTTGATCAACTATTATTCCTTCAAGATAATATCGCAAGTATGCCGGGTGTCGCAAGGAATGAAATGCATTTAAGTAGACCTACTGCCGTTTTTCCCACTCCCCGCGAGTACATATCAACATTCTAAAAAAATGTTACATGCTTTTTTCTAAAAAAAGAAGCCTCTTGCCAGCTAAGTAATTCCGTAAACGATTAGCAGAGAAGACAGCGGCAAAAAAATAGCCCTGAAAAAAGAGGTTTTTTGCGAGTGAATCCTCTTCTCTGTCCTAGGTTCAAATCCCTTCTGCCCTTGCTGAGTCGGGATGAAAATCAAACTTAAAAATCATCAGAGAATTTCTATTGTTCAAAAAAGAGAATTGGTTGCGCGAGATATCGCCATTTTGAACGAAATACACCACCCCAGCCACTTGGCTTTGTTTTTGCTGTTTTTGCTTGGCGCGTTATTGTTATTTGGGTTGTCCTTATTTTTTGTTTTCGGAACGCTTTGACAATGGTTATAGAACAAATAAGAGGATTACGCCGATTAGGAAACCAGCCGATATGGAAAAGTCCTCACCATGCCCCGTTGATTCACGGTAGGCTCGGGCGATAAGTTCGCCAGCAATGAAAACTATCAATGTACCTGCCGCAAAACTCAGCACAACCGCTAAAACATCATTTATTACAGCTCCCGCAAGAAAATAACCGATTGGAGCAGCTATGGCAACTATGACGAAATCTGCTATCCAACCTCTGAGTATTTGTTTTTTGCCCATGCCCTGCTTATGCATTATTTTTGCACCCTCCAAGGTTGTTGCAAGATTACCCAAAAAAAGCACCACTACCGCAGCGAAAAGTCCTGGTTGATTTAGAAAAGCGATAATTCCAACGAAAAGTGTCTCAGGAACACTGTCCAGCACTGTTCCAATAATTGAGAGTTTACCATCGGATCTTTCTTGTTTTCTTCTTCTTTCCGGTTCTACATCATCTTTCGACTGATGTCTATGCCTAATCAGGTGTTGCGCCAAACCGAATGTTGCAGCGCCAAGACCAAAACCCAACACTAAATCCAAAACATTTCCCAAAGCCAATGCTTGTTCGGTGAGAAGCATAGTGGCAGCGAAAAAAACACCAGCGCCGAACGCTGCAAACAACGCTCGTTTAGTTGAGGAGTACGGTATGTATATTGCTATTAACGCGCCGATTGGAAAAGCCACAGCTACCATAATGCCTGAGAATATGGTTTCTAACAGTTTTAGGTCAATGTAACTCATAGGAGCAACTCATTTTGGCGCTGTTAAAACTGTTCAAATATCTAAACATTGAATGCTATAAAAGATGTGGAACATTTCGAAAATAGTTCTTGGAAAATTTTTTGTCTTGCCTCAAAGCCTTTAAACTCTTTATGCATATTTAGCGGCTAACGGTGAAACAGTGGACAAGACAGACGTTATCTTATGCCAGCTTTTGCTTGCTAACTCCAGGCTTTCCTACCGTGAATTGGCAGAGAAACTTGACCTCTCAGTCACGGCCATCCATAACCGCATCCAATCCCTAATCGACATAGGTATAATTCGCAAGTTTAATGCTGGATTAAGCGCTTTTGCCCAAAACGCCATCCACGTTTTCATCTCTGGGAACTCTTAGAACCAACTCGATTTCAAATTTGAAACTGAAAATGGAGAAGCAGGGATTGATTTACTGGCTGGCAGTGGGCGGAGGAAACGTCCTTTATGTAGGCGCATACCTAAGGAGCATTAGTGATTTGGAGCCGCTAGTTCGCTTCGTTAAAGAAACAGCAGAAATGCCTGAACCAACAGTCGGCTTAACTGGTTCGCCTGTGCCTGCTCTTCTAAAAAACGCCAAAATCAATCCTGACATTAAATTGTGTGAGCTTGATCACAAAATCATACGTTCCCTACAGGGCGATTCACGTAAAGCCACCTCAGTTGTAGCAGAAGAGATAGGTGTCTCAACAAAGACTGTTCGACGAAGACTAGTCAGGATGATAAACAATTATCTGATTCAGTTTTCGATAGAATGGTACCCTGACGCTTCCAACGACATCATGAGCATCTTCCACGTAAACCTTAAACCCGACGCCAACCCAAACACACCCAACTTAATCCTGCAAAAACACTACCCAAACACAATCTTCTACTGGAGCTTCAGCAACATACCCGGCTCATATGTCTTCATGGTTTGGACCCCAACCACCAAAGAGTTAAAAGACATTCGGGAAAACATCGAGTCGGAACCAGCGATACAGTCGGTAGCTCCAAACATTATCTACACAGGCTACATATTCAAAACATGGCGAGACCAAATCCCATAATGAGTAAACGCCGTTGCAAACATGAAATCATAAACAACATAACACTCATACCCGTCAAACGGGCAACATGTGGAAAACAAAACAATCCCCCAACAAACCGAACCCACCACACTCATAATCTACCGAAAACGGGCAAAAGGGTTGTGGTGTGTTGGCAATTACCCGCCTTCTGTTGTTTGTGGCATTCGGCAAGAAAGTTTATTTCTTTGCAGATATGTATACATTGTGTATAGGTGTTAGGATGGCAAGGCAAATTTCAGTCTCAAACGAGGTCTATGAACTTCTCTCAAAAAGGAAAGGCAAAAAGAGCTTCTCGCAGGTAATAAAAGAAAACCTATTCCTGAAAGAAGAAAAAAAAGATATTATGCGTTTCGCGGGTTCTATGAAAAACGAAAGAAAGAAACTCGAGGAATTGAACGCAACAATAACTGCCGAAAGAGAAGCTAACTACGGAAGGGACTTCGAAGAAAGCAAATGACCTTTATCGATACAAGTGTTATAATAGCTTTCTTAGCGGGCGACGAAAAAGTTGTCGAGCGCGTAAGGGAGTTCGCGAACACAGAGTCTATCAAAACAACTACTATAACAGAGTATGAATTGCTAAAGCACAAAAACGCTCTGAAAAAGCAGCTTGCAGAAGAGTTCTTATCGGAAATAACTGTTTGCCCCTTCGATAGCGCATCTGCCAGAAAAGCAGCCGCTATCTATGAGAAGCTGAAAGAAACTGGAAAGATGATTAACGAAAATGACTTGCTTATCGCAGGAATTTCACTCGCGAACGACGAACTTTTGCTGACAAGAGACAAAAAATTTTCCATAATAGACCATGAAAAAATAAGATTAATTTAACGGTGATTGGGTTGGTGCGTTAACAGTACCCGTCTTCTGTTATCGGGGGTATTCGGCTAATCGGGCTACCCGCGCCTTCCACTAGATACTTCATCGGCGACTGTTTGACCTTTTTGTCCCATTATCAATCTATAGCCTCTCACAAATGACCAGCGTTTAAATAAACTAAGTCCCTTGACTGGAGAGTATAAGTTAAGAAGTGTGCTGACTTGAACCACAAACATGACGTCAAAAAAACCCATGTATCATTTATCGAATTCGATGATGTCATGTTCACTAAATTAGGCGACGCCAGATATTTTGGTGAGGGAAATTCCAATGGAAGGGTGTTAGAGTTCGATTTTGAATATTGCCTTAATTGTGGCTTAAGATTGCTTGACGGCAAACCAATTATGACTAAGGATATTTTGGAGGATGAGTTCGAAAGATTCGTTGTCCAAGCAAAAAACAACAAGTATGTGCGCTCTGGAGAGACAACTCTTCAACATTCTGATTTTGAAATATTTGAACGGTTAGTTAAGCGTGCTTTAGAATTTGGCAAACTAAAAGAAAACAAAAGTTAAGCCGATCATCTAAAGTTCGCGTTGTCCGTTTCTTTAATCTATCTTAGTTGAAATGTGACTTTTTTGCTCTTGCAGAGTCCATTTCCGCAATTAGTTAGTAAACATGAAACTAAATATCCAAACTCTACCTTATCCTTTAGTGACCAAAATGAACGAACCAGCAATAACAATAGAAAATCTAACAAAAAAATATGAAGACAAAATTGCAGTCGAAAACCTGAGTCTCCAGGTCGCTAAGGGAGAACTTTTTGGGCTACTAGGACCAAACGGAGCAGGAAAAACAACAGCCATCAAGCATTCTCTGTGGACTCATAAAACCCACAAGCGGAACCGCCCAAATCTACGGCTACGACATCCAAAAAGATACCCAGAAAGTCAAGGAGCTAATCGGCGTATGCATCCAAGAAACAGCCATTTACCCATACTTGACAGGCAAAAGAAAACCTTGAATTATTCGGTAAACTCTACGGCATGAACAAGAAAACCATCAAAGAAAGAAGCACCATGCTGCTTAACCAAGATGGGGCTTACAGAAGATGCAAAACGCTTAACAGCAAAATATAGCGGCGGCATGAAACGACGCCTAAGCTTAGCGCTTGCACTTATTCATGACCCCGAAATCGCTTTTCTGGATGAACCCACCGTCGCCATGGACCCACAGTCCCGCCGTGCAGTCTGGGATTTTATAAAGGAACAGAAAACCAACGGCAAAACCATCATCTTAACCACCCATCATATGGAGGAAGCAGAAGAACTCTGCGACCGAGTCGGCATAATCGACAACGGCAAACTCATCGCGTTAGGCACACCCAAAGAACTTATCGCCAAAAACCATGTCAAAAACCTCGAAGAAGTCTTCATCCAGTTGACCGGTAGAAACATGCGGGAGGAAATCTAAGTTGAACACTCAAAGAGTCTTCGCATTAACTAAGAAGGAACTCAAGAAAACCATTCGAGAACCCGCAGCGTTGTTCATGATTTTTCTGTTTCCAGTGGTGTTTGTGCTTGCGTTTGGCTTATCTTTCGGCGGCGTCGGCGGCGGCAAACCGGTGAATTATCAGGTTGGTGTTGTCAACTTTGACGTGGGCAAACAGCAGTGGTCACAGTTTTCATCGATAATTTATCAGAACACAATGGTAACCGTCAGCACTGTACACTGACAACGCTACAGCTCAGACTGATTTAAGTCAAGGCAAAATGCAGGCAGCAATACTCATTCCCAGCAACGTTTAGCGACAGCATAACATCTACACCGCTGCACCCGCTGATGCAAGCCAATGGATAAACAGCAACCATTCAAGTATACTTAGACAAAGGCTCACTGATTGCAACACAAGCCAGTTCCACCAATCATCCAGCAAGTACTCGCAGGAATAGTTAACCAAAACCAGCAGCACCCCAGAGCCCAATACAGCTACAAACCGCGTCGCTGTTGAAGTAAAACAGACATCAACCTTTGACTACTTTGCACCCGGCATGTTCACGTTTGCATCCATCTTCATGATTATGATAGTTGCCCAATCATTCACTACTGACAGAGAAAACGGCATGATGAAACGAATCCGCATATCACCCACAACACCAACAGAATTTATGACAAGCCAAGTGCTCTCTTATCTGGTAGTCGCTATAATCCAAGCGGCACTAATGTTCGCAATGACTTATGCGTTTGGGCTTTAAACCAGACATTGGCATACCCGACTACGCATTCGCATTCATACTAGTACTCGTGTTCTCGCTGTCCAACATAGGCTTTGGCTTAATCACCGCTACCATCGCAAAATCCTCAGGTGCCGCCACAGGGTTGAGTTTCCTGTTTCTGCTACCGCAGATGTTCCTCGGTACATTCGTGGGTGCATCCCTCTCCGGCGCAGCTCAGGTTGCAGGTAAAGTCGTTCCAAGCTACTACGTGACAGACGCTTTAACCTCAGTGTTCCTCCGAGGCGCAAGCATCGCAAGCGCAACGGTGCTCATGGACTTCGCAGTTGTATCTGCTTCATGCGTCTGCTATATTGGCAGTTGGCATAGTGCTGTACGCAAAATACTACAAAATCTAAGCAAACAATCCTTTCCTTTTTTCTATTTTCCTCTTTTTGGATTATCTTTAAAGACACCATTTCTCAATTAACTGGAAGGCTGAATTAGTTTGACTGATGCTTGGCGAGAACCCTACCACGTAGTAATCGAAGTCGAAAACAAAGAATGCAAAATGGTCGGGAAACTCGCGTCGTTGGGTTTTAAGCATCTTAAAGTGGTTGATGTGCGAAGCTCCAGCAGCGGTTCAGTGCGTCATCTAATGGATGTAGGAGCAGACCAAGCAAAAAAGGTTCCTAAAGAACTCGCTGCCCCGGGTCACGTCGAAGGCAAATCGTCTGTTTGGCTGGAAAGCAAAGGCTGTGACGTCTGCAACACCATCCTTGCGTCACGACGCATTTTTGGTGTCGGGCAAAAGCATGCAAGACAACATCATATCCTACAGTTTCATGGTGCCCACCCATGAGGCTTACCGGGGCATAATCAGCGATTTGGAGAAAGCGGGTTACAAGATTAATGTGCGTAAGGTCGGTAAGTTTGAGCAGCAAATAGGGGTTTTAACCGAGAATCAGGAGCGGATTTTTTGGTTAGCGCTAAAAAGTGGCTTTTTTGATTATCCACGGCAGGTTGGGTTGGCTGAGTTGTCGGCTAAGTTGGGAATTAGCGCAGGCGACACTCTCGGAGATTATGCGGCGAGGACAACGCAGACTGCTTGAGCACTATTTTAAACAGGAACTTTAGTACAATCAATAGTGTTTTTAGATACCCAGTCACAGATTCTACGACGAACCTGCGAGACCAAAGAATCCTGTCTGACATTTAAGGCTCTGCTTGAGAAATGAAGCAGTGCCAATAGTCTTCAGTCGCGAACGGTTTATATCAAACTAACCTAAAACTAGTATTAGTTATTATGGAGTATGTTACAAATGAGCGCTGAACCTTTTCATGTAACTGATTCGAACTTTGAGGAAACCATCAAGAAAAACAAACTAGTTTTTGTTGATTTCTGGGCTAACTGGTGTGGTCCATGTCGAGCCTTAGCGCCAACAGTCGTGGAACTAGCCAAAGAATACAGCGGTAAAGTCCTAATCGGCAAATTAGACGTCGATGAGAATCCAGCAACTGCTGAAAAATTCCAAGTCTTCAGCATACCGACTATGATAGTTTTCAAAGACGGCAAAGAAGCAGAAAGGCTCGTGGGTTTGTGCCCAAAGAATAAGATAACTGACGCACTACAGAAACATTCAGTGTAACTCTAAATTCCGCCACTTTTCATTTTTTCATACATTTTCTCAAAAGTCCAGCGGACACTCGACTTAAGCTCTTTGAGCCGTTCATCATCGACGTTTTTAATTATTATTTCCCGTATCAAGTCGCCTTCCCGAACGATATTGAAGGAAAACATTTTATCCGTCGCTAACTGCCCCAACCGGACAAGCTCTTTGTCTTTTTCCTGCATCTTCGCGAAGACCTTCTCAACAAGGAAGTTGCTGAACGGAGGTGTGTTGACGCTGAAGTTTTTACTCTCGTCAGGTAGTACATGGATGGTTTGTTTGTCGAAGTACATGAGTGCTAAGGGTTCATCCGCCATGGTTTTTAGGGGTATGACGCTTTCAGTTTCGGTGTGCTGCTGAGTTGGAGCTGCTTTGGGCGGCTCGGGCTCATGTTTTGGCAAAACCACTTCTTGAGGCAATGTCACTGGCGCCGAGGGGACTTCTTTTAGGTCTCCTCTTTTGAAGCCCTTTTCAAGCAGAATCTGGTTAACGGCGTCAAGAGTTGCCTGGACCTCAACGGTCTCCACGTTTAACTTTTCAAGTTGGTCTTCTAGCCGTTTTTTGAAGGCAATCATGGATTTCATTTTTTCTTGGTCTAAAGACAAGCCAATCAGCACTCGCAACTACAATGCGCGTTTGGTGCTTATCAGTTTTAGCTTTTTGGCGCTTCACCGATTTTCTTTAGTTGCCCACGATACATTTCCACTATTTCTTTTGAAGTGGTTGCGTCTTCAGGTGCCTTGTCGGTTCGGTATTTGCCTGTGAACCGTGGAAAACGAATCGCTAAGCCTGCGCCTTTGCGGATGGAATTCATGGCGGACATGTGGATGGGGCTGAGGGTGACTTCTGCACCCAGTATCTCCAGAACAACCGTGGGTTCAAACCATACATCGGCTTCCATCGTCGATTGGACTCGGCTGTTTTTGCGTGGAATCACATGTTTTTGGAGCATTTCATGAAGTGTAGCCAAGTCTTTGTCGGTAAAGCCGGTGCCGCATTTGGTTACGGTTTCAAACGTGTCATTTTCGTCGTTGTATGTGGCTAATAACAATGCTCCGTATGTTCCCACGCGTTTGCCTCTACCATGGAAAGCGCCGACCACAACCAAATCAACGGTATCCGTCATTTCGCTCTTGTAATCGCGTTTGTATTTTATCCAAAGCCAACCACGGTTGCCCGCTTGGTAAACGGAGTCTTTGGCAACAGATTTACACATTAGACCTTCACAGCCCTCACCAATGGCTTGTTCAAAGAAATCCTCAAGTTCTTTGGGATTGCTGACCAGTTTCTGCGTGGCAGGTTTTATGCGGTCGCTTTGCTTGATGATTTTTTCCAGCGTTTTGCGTCTCTGAGGGAACGGTTCTTGAGTCAGGTCTTTGCCGTCAACGTAGAGGGCATCGAAAGCTAAACAGCGAAATCGGGTACTCCTCTATGGCTGCTTCTACACCATACTTTCGCCTCCGATGCATAAGCTCCTGAAACGGACGCATATCACCTGTTTCCAAATCCATCGCGACACATTCCGCTTCCAAAATGACTTCTTCAGCCCCAATTTTTTCTTTGATTAAGTCAACGGCGTCAGGGTACTGATCGGAAATGTTCTCTAGTCGCCTAGAAAACAAAATGACTTTGTCGCCTTTTTTATGAGCTTGAATTCTTTCGCCATCATACTTGTATTCTGCAACGCATTTGCCGCTGAATTTCTCCAAAATTTCTTCTGGAGCGCCTAAGCGTTCAGCCAGCATGGGTCTTATCGGTTCAAAAACCATAACTTGGAACTTTTCAATGCCCTCTAAGCCTTTCTCGGCGACGACGCTGGCGACTCTGCCCAAGTCAGAGGATATGTTGTAGGCTCGCTCGATTAGTTCGCGGGCTTCTTTGCCGCCGCCATACGCAATTGCCAAAGCATCAAGCACTGTCATGTCTGCGATTCCTAAACGAAGGTTGCCTGTAACGGTTCGAATTATCCATTTTGCTTCTTGAGGGGATGCGTCAGTTAAGAGCCCACAAAGAAGCGCCATCTTCGTGTCCACTGCGCCGCTGCCTGAGGTCTTTGCAAGTTTATCGAGCGTTTCGTAAACCCGTTCGGCAGTTAGTGTTTTAGTAAAAAACGTTGATTGTTTGCGTTTTGTCAATTGTTTTTCTGAGGTTTCGCCGATGTCGCCGCTCTTCTGTAGTTCAGCTTGAATTACGCTCTCGCTTCTGTCCAGACGCACGAGACAGGGCTTTTACGGCAAGTTTCTCCGCAACACCCATCTCGATGCCTTCAAAGTCAGGGTACAGTTTGCCCTGTGTCAAATAAACAACCCTCGAAATGACATCTTTAGGGGTTTTCTTTAGCAATTCAACCAACAAATCAGTCATTTCTAAGCGTTTGGTGGTTGCTTCGATTTTCTGGTAGGAATCGGCGATTATTGCGTAATCCATGGTTTTTCGCTCAAAGAAATACTGCTTGGCTGAACTTTTAAACTTACACATGGATTATGTGGGAAGGTTATATTAACCAAGTAAACGCTAATTCAATTATGGAACCCTGCGTAGTTTACTTTTCAAGAACAGGCAACACTAAACGGTTAGCCCAAGCAATAGCTGATGCAGCAAACGCACCTCTCATGGACATTGCGGGGACATTGCCCTCGACAATCGAAACCTTTAACCCATTGATCCTTGGCACACCCGTAGAAGGTTCAAGCCCCGCCAAAGAAACACAGACTTTTATCGAAGGTATGAATAAAGTGGAAGGTAAAAAAGCCATCCTGTTCTGTACGTACCGCATCTTTGGAAACGAACGAACAATGAAAGCCATGGAAAAAGAACTGAAAAGCAAGGGCTACGAGACGATTTTAAAGGTCTCAAAGAAGGGTATGAAACCAGAGCAAAGAAGCAGACTTCTCTGATATATTGAGCGAAGTTAAGAAAATGCTTAGATAGATGTAATCTTTAGCGAATGGCTAATTACCAAAATTAAATAAAAAAGAAAACGGGAAGAAATTTTCTCTGCTTAAAATTTTACAGATTAGACTGCTAAATTGTTGATTTACAAGCATCTACTAGATGGGCTGTTCCGTCTGGACAGTAGACTTTTTCGCCTTTCTCGGTGACGTCGAATCGTTTACTGCATGGTTTCCTTTGAGAGCATCCGTCGCAATCTCGTGATAACATTCTTGTTCTTTTCCTCCTTGTGATTATGATTTTTTCATGGAAGTCAAGCGCACGTTTTTCTGAATCAGCGTTCTACCGATTCACACATGTGCTTCACGCCATGGAAGTTCATAGTTAGATGATGAAGGCGCTTTTAAACATTATGAAATTTACATAAGTGATTTTTAGCTAACCAATTCAGCAGCTCGCAAAATCAGGCTAAATCAGAAGGCTTCTTTGACCCTTATCTCGCTATCTGGTCTTCTCGGACGGGTAATTGGTTCTTCATCAGGGTAACCCACAGGACATAAAAACAGTTTCTCCTTTTTGTAGCGTAACAGTCTTATGTTCTTTTGTTTATGTTCTGTTTGGATGATGAGCACTAGAGTCTGAGCATTGGCAGTGAGAAGGACTCGACGGGCGAACTGACAAGCATAAGCGAAAAACTTAATGAATAGAGCTGCTATGAAAAGTAAGCTAAATCACAAGTTAATTGGCGGAACAGGAATCGAGGTGAACAAGAAAAATGGTTGAAATGAAAGTTGATGCTTCAGAACTTAAAGGCGACGAAGCAAAACTCTTTGAGAAACTGACAGATTTCCTCAAGGACAAGACAGGCGGAGACGTAGCCACCGACGGAAAAACCGTAACAGTCAAGGGTGAAGGCGCAGCACTTGCAAAGAAATATGTACGTGTCACCGTAAAGAAATTCCTCCACAAACATGAACTATCCGAATTATTCAAAGTTATAGTTTCCGAGGAAAACACCCTGAAAATTAAAGAACGCAAGTTAGACGAAGAGGAAGATTAAACCTCTCCCTTTAAGTCATTTTTATTTATAAGCTGAATTTAGCATTTTTCTGTCCTAATCCTTGAACAGGCTGTTCTGAAGCTTAGCATTAAATTAAAACAACCCTAACTTCTATGTGGAAGCAAGTTTGTGAGGTAAAAAAATGAGCCATAAAAGTTTAGTCGTCGGCACGGGAGTTGGGTTAGTTGACCATCATAGTTTTAGTTGTTCTTATGGGATTTTTCTTTTCTATGCCAGAGGCTATCAATCCCTTTGCAGCTCTTACCGCAGTCGTTGTCGCTATAGTCGGCTTTGTCTGGTTCAAAAAAACAAGCAATTAATCAAGATGAGTCATTTTGAAAGCAGAAAAAGCCCCACTTCACCAAACAGGTTAGGTAAAACCCTGACTATCCGATTCTTCGAAATAAACGCTGAGTTTTCAATGGTTATTTGGTTTTTTCTACAGTATGCTTTGAAGTCTGCGATGCTTAGGAAATGCAGGTTAGGAGTGTCATACCATTCGTAGGGCAGAGAGGAAGATACAGGAACTTTTCCGCCAAAGAAAATCTGGAAACGGTCGGTGATGTAGCAGAAGTTGGGGAAGCCCACGATGACTTTTTTGCCTACACGTAAGGCTTCTTTTATGGCAAAATCGGGTTTCTTGACCTGTTGAAGAGTCTGGTTTAAGATGACATAGTCGACGCTTTTGTCGGCATATTCGGTTAACCCAGTGTCTATGTCTTGTTGGAACACGCTTAAGCCTGCGGTGATGCAGTTGTGGGCAGCTTGTTCGCTGAGTTCAACTCCCTGTGCATGTACACTTTTCTGCCTAATCAGACAAAGAAAGCAGTTCACCGTCACCGCAGCCCAAGTCCAAAACGGATGCTTCGCTGCTAACCCACCCTGAAATAATTTTGTGTTCGATTACATGGGTTTGCTTTGTCACGAGTGTTTACCGCCATTCTCTACTGCTTTCAAGAAGTCCCCTATAAGCTGTGTTTCCTGTTCGGTTTCAAGAAGGAACGAGTCGTGTCCATACGTGCTGTTTAATTCGCAGTAGCTTGCTTCGACGCCGGCTAATTTGCATGCTTTTACGGTTTCTTGGCTTTGGTATGCTGGGTAGAGCCAGTCAGATTTGAAAGCGAGCACCAGCACTTTAGCCCTTAGACCCTTGAAGACGCTTCCTAAACTGTGCCCGTTAAGCAGGTTAAAGTTGTCGATGGCTTTTGTTAGGTAGAGGTAGCTGTTAGCGTCAAAGCGTTTCACGAAGTTGTCGCCTCGGTAACGTAGGTAACCTTCAACTTCGAAGTCAGCTGCAAACTTGAAGGGTTCTTTGTCAGCTCGGGTTTTTCTGCCGAACTTCTCGGTCATGGATGTGTCGCTCATGTAGGTTATGTGCCCAATCATTCTTGCTACTGCTAAGCCTTTCGCTGGGGGAGAGTGGCCGTAGTAGTCGCCGTTTTTCCAGTCAGGGTCAGCCATTACCGCTTGCCGTCCCACCTCGTTGAAGGCAATTTGCTGGGGCGTGTGCTTGAGAGTGGTTGCTATGGGAATTGCCGAGCGTATCTTGTCTGGGTAAGAAACCATCCATTGTAAAACCTGCATGCCACCCATTGAACCGCCGACAACTGACAGGAGCTTTTCGATGCCTAAATGGTCGATTAGGCGTTTTTGAGCCTCAACCATGTCGCCGATGCCGATTAAGGGAAAACTCAGACCATACGGCTTTCCTGTCTCTGGGTTGATTGAGGATGGACCAGTGGAACCTTTGCAGCCTCCTATAACGTTGCTGCATACAACAAAGTACTTGTCTGTGTTGATGCCTTTGCCTTCTCCGATTAGGTTTTCCCACCAGCCGCCTGATCCAGCAACATGTGCGTCGCCGGTAAGTGCGTGAACAACAAGGATTGCGTTAGATTTTTCAGCATTTAGTTTGCCGTATGTTTCGTAGGCAAGCGTTATTGGACCTAGTTTTTCGCCTGATTCCAACGTTAATTCGTCGGGGGAGTGGGCAAAAGTGTAGGTTTGCGTTGGGTTGGGTTTTTCGTTTGTTATTAGCTTGTTTGCCTCCATAAAAAAGGAAAAGTCTGTGGTATTTACGGTTTGGCTGATGCTTTAAGTGCCTGGTCTATGTCTGCGATGATGTCTTCGGGGTCTTCTAATCCAATCGAGAGCCTGATGTAGTCGGATGTTACGCCTGTTGTGGCTTGTTCTTGTTCGGTAAGCTGTTGGTGGGTGGTCGAAGCTGGATGGATGACTAAGCTTTTAGCGTCTCCGATGTTTGCCAGATGCGAAAGTAGTTTCACTGATTCAATGAATTTTTTGCCTGATTCCAAGCCGCCTTTTATGCCAAAACCCACTAAGCCGCCATAGTATTTTTTAAGGTATTTTGAGGCGATCTTGTGGTTGGGGTTGTCGGTTAATCCTGGATAGTTTACCCAGCTGACTAATGGATGAGATTTGAGGAACTCTGCGACTTGGAGGGCGTTTTCTGAATGTCTGCGTTGTCTTAGCGGCAAGTCTTCCAGTCCTTGAAGGAACAGGAACGCATTGAATGGGCTCAAGGAGGGACCTAAATCCCGCAGGAGTTGAACGCTGGCTTTAAAGATGAATGCGACGTTGCCTAAGTCTGGAAAGTTTCCAAATGTATCCCAGTATTTTATGCCGTGGTAGCTTGGGTCTGGTTCGGTGAATTCGGGGAATTTACCGTTGTTCCACTTGAATTTGCCCGAGTCAACGATGATTCCGCCGATGCTTGTGCCGTGGCCGCCGATGTATTTGGTGGCTGAAGTAACTATGATGTCTGCGCCATAATCGATTGGTTTTACTAAGCCTACACCGACTGTGTTGTCTACCACAAGGGGAATTCCTGCTTCATGGGCAATTTTCGCTAGCGCCTCAAAATCTGGGACATCCAGTTTGGGGTTGCCGATGGTTTCGGCGTAGATTGCTCGTGTTTTGGGTGTTATGGCTTTTTTGAATTCGCTTGGTTTCTGAGAGTCGACAAAGGTTGTTGTTCTGCCGAGTTTTGGGAAGGTGTAGTGGAGTAGGCTGTAGGTTCCGCCGTAAAGGTTGTTGGCTGCGACGATTTCGTCGCCAACCTGTGTTATTGTCAGCAGTGCAAGGGATATTGCTGCTTGGCCTGATGCGACGGCTAATGCGCCTGTTCCGCCTTCGATGGCAGCGACGCGTTTTTCGAAAACGTCGGTTGTGGGGTTCATTATTCTTGTGTAAATGTTGCCTAGTTCTTTTAGAGCAAACAGGTTTGCTGCATGCTCTGTGCTCTTGAACACGTATGAGCTTGTTTGGTAGATTGGGACTGCTCTTGATCCTGTTGTTGGGTCAGGAGTTTCTTGCCCTGCGTGGAGGGCTATGGTGTCTATTTTTTTGTTTGGCATTTTTTGGTTGCCTCTTGGTTTTTGGTTGGAACAAAATATGGATAACAGCGTTATATGGATTCTTGCAAAAAATATTCCAAAAAGAATATTAGACCACCAAACCAACTACAAAACCATGTTCCCTACATTAGAAGACATCGCTAAACGCCGAAAACAACTAGGCCTAAAACAGTCAGAACTAGCCAAAGCCGCAGGCGTCAGCCAATCTCTAATCGCAAAACTCGAAGCAGGAACCATCGACTCGTCCTACACCAAAGTAAAAACCATTTTCGACGTGCTCGAACGCTTAGAATTTAAAACCAAAGTCCAAGCAGAAAAAATCCTCCACAACGATGTTCTAAGCATCCAAAAAGACCAGCCAATCTCTGAAGTAGTAAAAATAATGAAGGATCACGGCTATTCGCAGCTACCCGTTTTTAATGGAAAACAATCTGTAGGCAGCATCTCAGAGAAGGCAATTCTACATCAAATCCTTTCAGGAAAAGACATAGAACAAATCTCCAAGTTGCCGACTGAAGAGATAATGGAAGAAGCGTTCCCGCAGATAAACGAGGATGCACCTTTGTCGTTGATTACTAGTCTTTTGCAGACTTACTCGGCTGTTTTAGTGTCGAAAAAAGGCGTCGTGATAGGCATTATTACGAAGGCAGATTTGTTGAGAATGCTTTAAAATCAGTATTGATAGACTTTCTTATTTTCTGTCTTTTAGGTTAAATGTAATATTCAGGGTTTAAAACTCCAGTTTTCACAGAATCTTTTGTACAAAAAGTAACACAAAGCTTACAAAAATCAAAAGTAATATCTTTGGCTGCAATCTCATTATTTACGATTTTCTGGGCAGTTTCAGCCGCCATAATTTGGATTTTGGGCAAGTACTGCTCAACTTGCTCGGTACCTTTGTAGGCACGTTTTGAACTTAGGTATTGGCTCACAGCGGCTTGGGTAGTGCCTAGTCTTTTAGCTGCTTCTGTCTGTGAAAGATGGTATTTTTGTACGAGTTCTTTGGCAAGCATCGACCTAAATATTGGCAGAACGTATTTGCCTACTATTTCGCATTGAGGATCCATTCTTATCGATTGTCTATAACACACTTATACTAATAAGATTTTTCAGCGAAAAAAGCAGTATTTGATTTCAGTAGAATTCTTCAAAACATTCGACAATAAACTCGTCAATAACCCATACAAGATTCTCATCGTCAACGAGACAAAAAACTTAACTAACCCTGAACGATTCTTTGAAATAGCAACCAATCGAGCATTCTAATAATTTTAATAGAGATGGAACCAATTGGAACAAAAACCGCCAACTCCAAAGGATAACTTTAAAATCAGGATTCTCAAGAACGGACCATATCTGGTTTCTGGAAATATACCCTTGTTTCCGGCAACGATAAAATGTGACCACACAGGCATTCCCGTAGAATGGATTATGGGTGATAGAATAAAGACGCCAGAGACCTATACTTTGTGTCGATGTGGGCAATCAAAGAATAAGCCGTTCTGCGACTCAACCCATGTGAAAGTGAATTTCGACGGAACTGAGGTAAGCGATAATGAATCATTCGAGAAAATGGCAAAAGAAATTGATGGCCCATCTTTACAGCTTAAGGATGCAGAGATTCTTTGTGCATCTGCCCGTTTCTGCCATAGGGGTGGCGATATCTGGCAGCAAATTCCCTTTTCAGATGACCCCATACTAAAGCAGAACGCTGTCAAAAATGCTTGCGACTGCCCCTCCGGTCGACTTGTAGTTCTGGATAAGGAAACTGGCAAAACCATTGAGTCATCACTCGAGAAATCGTTAGGGTTAATCGAGGACCCTGGCATGGGTGTTAGTGGTCCTATTTGGGTTCGCGGTGGCATCTCCGTCTATTCAAGTCAGGGTATGCTCTACGAAGTTAGGAACCGCGTGACTCTTTGCCGATGTGGGAAATCAACCAACAAGCCGTTCTGTGATAGCAGTCATTATCCAGAAGGAGATCGAGAGGTGATTGAAGATGAGCAAAAATGAAAAACGATCATCAAACCAAGCTAAGGACAATGTTGAAGATGCTTTAAAGTCTAAGGAGAAAGCGTTCGTTCTCTTTTACGCTTCTTGGTGCCCCCATTCGCAGCGTTTCTTGCCGATTTTTCAGGAATATGCGAAAAGCAATCCGAAACAATGCATGAGTATAGTGATTGATGATAAGCCTGATTTATGCGACAAATACGAAATTGAATATTACCCTACTGTGTTGCTTCTCAAAAAAGGAAAAGTGGAGAAGAGACTTGACGCCACGCCAGGCGCAGGGTTAACTAAGAAACAACTCGCTGAACTCACCGCTAACCAATAAAGCACTAAGTTTTAGCAAGTGCTTTTGTCCAGCTTCGAATTGCATCCCAATTCCTTGTATCATAGATGCCCGGCTCAGTTTCCTTGAACTTTGCTTGTACTCTGGGCCTGTTCCATGGCTTTCTTGGCTTACCACGGTTCCTTATTGTAGTTGTAGACGCCGCCGAATAAGTCTAAAGCGACGGGTTGCAGATTGTAGTTTCTATGCTGGACTAAGGGTTTGTTCCTCTATTTTTGGGTAGAGGACAGAGGATTTGAAGAGCCAATTGTGTGTTTCTCATTGTTTTGCCGCAAGTGCTTCGTACTCTGCGTTTACTGCACCGTGCTTATTGAGAAGTATGTTGTTTATTTTGCGCCAGTCTTCAGCGATGTTTAACCACGTCGGACCGCCGATGATGCTTTTCTTAACGTATTCACTCAGCGCTTTTTCACGTTTTATGGTTCGCTTGTTCCAGTCTACGCTGATTAATCCCGAGCGTCGCAGGTACTGGAGGTTACGTGTCATCTGGTTCGAGTTGATTGGGTAAGTTATGGCGCTGTTTAAGTCGTCGGTTAAGGATTCTATGGTTAATTCGTTTTCAGTGTGGAGGCTTATTGTGGCAATCATGTCCTGCATGAGTTTCGCTGTTCGAGTAACGTAGAAGGCACGTTTTGGCACCAGCGTTTGCTCAAGGCGATATCCGTATCGTTTATAGAACCAGACCTTCACCACTTCCGCCAGTACCAAGTAGGCGCCCAAAAGAAGCGCTAAGGCTACATAGAAAAGCAGTGGAGGCTGCACGAATCCAAAGAGTGGACCAAGTGGCGTGAAAGGCACGATTAAAGCAAAGGCGACTATGGCTAAGCTACTGGCTACCAGGTATTTGCTTGGTTTGCTCTTCCAGAACGGAGTGCGTCTGGTGCGGATTACAAAGACGACCAGTATCTGGGAGCATAAGGATTCAATAAACCACGCCGTTTGGAACAAGTGTTGGTCATGTACAGATAACATCGATAGCGGAACTATGGGGATAAACACAAATAGCATAGTGAAGAAAGTTAAGAAGTCAAAGAGTGAACTCACTGGACCCAAAGAAATCATGAATCTGCGTATGAAAGCAATGTCCCAGCGTTTGGGTTTCTCAACGTATTCCTCGTCTACTTTGTCGGTTGTGATGGTTGATTGGGACACATCGTAGAGGAGGTTGTTGAGAAGAATCTGGACGGGGAGCATGGGTAGGAAGGTTAGGAATATGGCGGCTCCTGCGACGCTGAACATGTTGCCAAAGTTTGAGCTAACACCCAGCATGATGTATTTCATGGTGTTGCCGAAAGTTTTGCGCCCTTCCAACACACCCTCCGCCAGCACGGTGAGGTCGTTTCTGGAAAGGATGATGTCGGCGGATTCTCTTGCTACGTCTACGGCGTTGTCCACGGAGACGCCTACGTCGCTGGTTTTCAGCGAAGGCGCATCGTTAATGCCGTCGCCCATGTAGCCGACGACGTGACCGTTTTTCTTAAGCAGTGTGATTATGCGGTCTTTCTGGACTGGGTTGACACGGCAGAAAACGTTGGCTTCTTCTACAATCGCCATCAAGGTTTCGTCAGGCATATTGGCTATGTCGTTTCCAAGCGTGACACCTTTGATTTCGAAACCGAGTTCTTCGCAGACTTTTCGTGTGACAAGTTCGTTGTCTCCTGTTAGGATTTTTAGTTCAATACCTGCTTTGGTTAGCAGCTGAATTGATTGTTTGGCCGTTTCTTTAGGCGGGTCAAGGAAAGCGACAAAGCCCAAGAATACCATGTCGTTTTCGTCGTTTATGGAGTAGACAGCTTTTTCTTCCTTGAGACGCTTATACGCGATGCCTAAAACGCGTAGTCCTTCAGCGCTGTAATCATGGTATTTCTGCTCAATTTGTTTGCGAATTTCATCGTTAAGGTCTGCTACGGTTCTGCGCAATTCATAGTAGGAGCAGACTTTGAAGATTTCTTCTGGCGCACCTTTAGCGATAAAGAAGCGATGTCCGCCGTCGTCGACAACAACAGAGACGCGTCTGCGGATAAAGTCGAAGGGGACTTCGTCGATTTTCTGGTATTTTGAGGTGTCGATTTCTTTGTGTTTTAGGATGGCTTCATCGAGTGGACTTTTTAGACCTGTTTGGAAGTGGCTGTTAAGGAATGAGTAGAGGAATACTTTTTCGTCTTCTTCGCCCTCGATGTTCACGTTTAAGATTAGTTTTATGCGGTTCTCTGTTAGTGTGCCTGTCTTGTCAGTGCACAGTACGTTCATGCTGCCAAAGTTCTCTATCGCTGAGAGCCGTTTTACGATGACACCTTTCTTAGACATTGCCATTGCGCCTCGGGACAGGTTAATGGTGATAATCATGGGTAGCAGTTCAGGCGTTAATCCTACGGCTAGGGCAACGGCAAAGAGCAAGGCGTTCACGACACCCTGAGTGCTTGGGTTGCGTAAGCGAAATAATGAAGAAAACAAACATGACCAACAGGAAGGTGACTTGCATGATTAGGAAACCGAAGCTTTTGATGCCCCGTTCAAACTCGGTTTCAGGGGCCTTCTCGATGAGTTTTTTGGCGATTTTGCCGTATTCTGTGGCGCTGCCTGTTTTACCGACGACCGCGGTGGCGGTGCCGCTGACAATTGAGGTGCCCATGAAGCAGTAGTTGCTCCAATCAATGAGGCTGGTGGCTTTGCGCTGTAACGTGCACCTACAGTTTTCTCAACGGGAAAAGATTCGCCTGTTAAAGCGGATTGGTTAACGAAGAGGTCTTTTGCGGCTGATTACTGCGTGCATCTGCGGGTGCAATGTCGCCTGCTGAAAGATAAATCACGTCGCCGGGAACGATTTCGGGTAGCTTGATTTCCTGTTTAGTGCCGTCTCGGAGCACGGTTGCTGTAGAAGTGACTTTTTGTTTAAGTAGCTGAGCAGCTTTCTCTGCTTTGACTTTCCTGATAGTAATCAAGGACAACACTGATGAAAATTATTGTGAGAATGATTGCTGGTGTTAGCGTATTCACCAAGGGCACCAGAGATTACGCCTGCGATTAGGAGAATGATTACAAGTGGGCTTTTGAAGTGGAGCAGGAATTCTTTGATGGCGGAGTGTTTGTGTTCGCGGGCAAGTTCGTTTCTGCCGTAAACTTCAAGCCGCTCTGTTGCTTGCTCTGTGCTGAGTCCCAACAAAGAAGTTTGCAGTTTTGCCATAAGTTCTTCGGCGGTCAGACTAACCAATTCTTCAGACGTCAAAACGTGTTGCTGTACGTTGGCAACTGGTTTGTTTGGGTAGTTGCCTTTCTGTAGTTGTTTTGCCATAAGCCGCACCGCCTTTAACCGTAAAACTGAGAACACGATATCTTCAAAGGTGTTTCTCAGCTTTTACGCTCTGAACGACCTTGAAACAGTTAAAATGGAGTTTTCTTTCCGACTGTTATTGTTTTCGGTAGCAGTCTTTGCAGATAGTCACTACCTTGACGTTATCAGATGTTGCTGCATCACCATTAGCCTTTACAGAGGATAGAAATGTAGCCTACTGGTTTTCCGCATTTCTGATACCTTAATGGTTGAGAATTAGTCATTTCATGTCAAAAGGCGGTGTAGGGACTTTTCCTATTACACAATTTCACTTCGGCAGATGACGGACAATTGTTGCTTTACATTAGAGGGTAGCTGCTGAGAGGTCAAATGGTTTCTATGTCGGCATTCCAATAGTCCATCTTCCTGCACTATTTTCCCCCTTAAAGTGACAATAAACAAAAACAGCAGCTTTTCAAAAACTCTTGAAGCTTTTTTAGAAGCGCCTGATTCATTGTGGGATATGGCTACTGCTATGTCTTGGCGCCGAAATACGCTTCCAAACGGTTTAGCAGTGCTACTTTTTCCCAGGCAATCAGCTAACACTACTCAGCTATCGGTGGCCGTTAAATACGGTTCAAACCAGGAACCAGAGGAAAACGCTGGAGTGGCCCATTTCCTTGAGCACATGGTTGCGGGAGGATCAACAAAACGCATACATCAATCTCGAAGCATAGAAAATTCCGGTGGAATTTTGGATCTCTACACTGACCATGAGCACATGATGAGTACGATGGATTTTTTACCGGAAAAAACAGCTGAAGCTTCCTACATACTTTCCCAATTGCTTTTTAGCGGAGGTTTTGAAGAAGAAAAATTCATCCAAGAACGTAAAATAATCCTCAACGAGTTGGCCGAAGCTTTAGATGACCCTGCGGAGAGGATTGAAGATTTACTGCTAAAGAGTATGTTTAAAGAGCACCCAGTAAGGCGTCCAGTTGGAGGCTACCCTAAAACTGTCAAACAGCTAACGATAGACCAGTTGGTTGGTGCCCATAGGGCTAATTACGTTCCCGAAAACATGATTTTGATCTTAACTGGAAATTTCTCAGAAAAATCAATTGAAGAAGCTCTTGAGAACTTCCAAGGTCAACTTTCTTCTGAGAAATATTCAAAAAAGAGTTATCCTCTTGAAGTAGCTAAACCAAAACCGCTTATGGTTAAAAGGAAAGCTGGAATTACCCAGACATATCTGAGTATTGGTGCAAGAACAGTCTGTTCAAACCATAAAGATGCAGCTGTGCTGGATTTGTTGAGTGCTGTTCTTAGTGGTGGCACAAGTTCAAGGTTGTTTGTAGAGTTGCGTGAGAAACATGCGTTGACCTATGATGTTAACTCAGACCATAACAAGGGCTTGGATTTCGGTTACTTCAATGTTAACTGCGCCGTAAAAGACAAAAACTTAACAACTGCCCAGAAAATGATTCTTAACGAGTTTTCAAAACTGAAAACCGAAAAGGTACCAGCTGATGAGCTTGAACGCTGTAAAAACCTGATTGTTGGCGGTATCCTAAGAGGTATGGATAATCCGCAGGAAGCTTTAGAGATTATTGCGTACCTGGAGCTGCAATATAAAAGCGGGCGGGCGCTGGTTGATTACATTACTAAAGTTAAGGCTGTTTCAAGTGAACGCATAATGGATGCTGCCAAGTCTTACCTTGATGAAGGAATGCTCTCAACCGTTATTCTTCAGGCAAAAAAATAGGTGTAACTCCAAAATTCATGCTTACGTACCGTTTGGCAGACTACGTAGCTGCCGTAACAGGATACCTCGAAATACACATTTGGGAGCCTAAGCCTCATAGTGCATAACTGGAAAAAAAGAGCCTTAATCGGCTGCAGGTTTATCTACCAAACGACTCGATGTTGCTCAGCAAGTACCTAACGCATTTGATAGAACAAAAGAATTTGTGGAAGCGCGCTCACTAATACAAGGGAAACGTTTGTTGTTCTTGTTTGAGACAACAAATTTTCATATAGTATTAACACTCGTAATAGGCAAGTTGATCAATTGATTTCATGTAAAAGAGTTAGCTGCCCCAAATGCGGAAAAACGCTTGTTAAACCAGACAAAAAACTAGAGAATGCTGCGTTTTGTGTTGCACGCTTTACTTGTGATTCATGCGGCACTATGTTCAATTTTACCTCGGAATTCTAAGTAGCCATTCTAAATCTTTTAAATTTTTAATTTCTCTTAAAAAGATAGATTCCTCAAGTATTTGGGTCATGCTGGATGATACTGTTAAGTTAATGCATAGTCAAAAATTATTTATGCAAAGCGAATGTTAACTGGTTAATCGATAAATGTGAATAGATCAAAAGCTTCGGATTATTTTGTTGCGGGAATAATTCTTATAGTTTTAGCGGGATTTATCTGGTTACTCGAAACTTGTGTTTTGAACGTAAAAGTAGACAACATTATTCTACTTGTTATCCCGAGTGTTTTTCTTATGTTGAGTATAGCCCATTTGGTCGTAGCTGGAACTAAATGGGTTTCTTCTGGTTAATTTTTTAATCGGAAGTCTAACGGATAGGGACCGTTAACTTGACAGAACCAATCGACCATTTATATAAGTGGGTATAGTTTTTCAAGAACACTAGGAGAGATAGTTGTGCATCTTGAAGAGATGAAAAAAGAAATCGAAACTTTAGTCATAGCGAAGGGTTTCTACAACAAGCCTGAAGACATCCCCAAAAAGCTGCTTTTTGCCTTCATCGAACTAGGCGAAGCCAGTGATGCTTGGAAAAAAGGTTTGCCTGAAGAGAAAATCGCAGAGGAACTCATCGACGTCATCTTCTACATCCTAGATGCCAGCCGCTTAGCATGCCCCAATATGAACATGGATGAAGTTTTCGAGAAAAAACTTGCGAAAAATCTTGGCAGACCCTTCCAGTATGGCGAAGGACACCGAACAAAAAAGCCATGAAAAAATAGAGACCCACAAATAAGGTTTTATTTCAAGCCTCAGACTTTATGCTGTTGACACAAAGTGGACTTTACCTGCCCAGACAATCTGCTTTTCGAATGTGGCAAATGCGGCTTATGCTGCGGCGACACAAAACAAAAAACAAGGCATATTCTGCTTTTAGGATCAGAAGCAGACACGATATCAGCGGCAACATGTTTGCCAAAACTGACCTTCACAAAGCAAATAGTCGATAAAACGCCTTACTTTTATGAAATGAAAAAAGACGATGAAGGCAGATGTTTCTTTCTTAAAGATAATCAATGCACCATTTACACTTTAAGACCATTGATTTGCAGGTTTTATCCCTTTGAGCTAAAATTTGACCAAGACAAAAACACTCATGTTTTCAATTTTACGCTTGAGTGCCCAGAAATAGGTAAAGGAAAACTATTGACCAAGAAAGATTTTGAAGAGTTGTTTTTGTTGGCAAAGGAAAAACTGCCTTAAAGTTGCCCTAGAACATCGGTTTGCTCTAGGGTGACTCCGCAGTAGTGGCATTTTAACATTAGAGGGTTCTTCTTGTTTAACGTGGAATTTGGATACTACGGGTTCGTCCGCGTTGCTTATGCAGCAGGGGTTTGCACATTTTATTATGCCTTCAATGGCAGCAGGCAACTTAACCTCCAACTTTTTCACAACCGAATAATCATGAATAATGTTGATTGATGCATGTGGAGCAACAAGGGCAATTCTGTTTACTTCCTGTGGACTCAGCGCTTTGCCCTCAATCTTGATGATGTCTTTAACTCCGAAGCGTTTGCTGGGAACGTTGATGGCTATTGTCATGACTCGTTTTTCTTTGCCAGTTATCCCCAAAATCTTCACGACATCGAGGGCAAATCCGCCGCGAATGTGATCGATGACTGTGCCACTTTTTGATTTTGGAAACTCTGAGTTCTTTATCGCTCATGCAACTCCATCCCAAGCAGACTATGCAAAGGCACAAATAAGAATTTACATCAAAAAATTAGGACATATTGGAACGCAGGTCGATGACGGTTGTGCCTGCGAACTTGTCAAAGTACCGCATGAATGCATTGTTCTTTATTCGCCAGCCATAAAGCAAGTCAAAGGGCAACAGAGGCAAGACTTTGCCAAAGTTGCGCACTGCAGCGTGGTCGTAGGACATTTTCTTTCCGTCTGTCCTAACGACTTTTAAACCTATGACACGTTTGCCTATGCTTTGACCGTTAAATCCCTCAAGCAGAGTCGAGTAGAGCCAAAGTAACCCGATGGTGATGAAGAGTACTGGCTGATGCTTCCAGTCTAAGGTACCTGAGGTAGAAAACGCTAACAGGGTAGGAATGAAAGTGATAGCCGATGTTATGCCAAACATTAAGGCAAAATCGATGAAGAAAGCAAAAGCTCTGTTTTTGAATGAAGCGAGCGGAAGTGGGCTTGCTTTTCCCTGTACATCGGCGACTTCTGCCCAGCCTTCAACGTCATGGATGACGCGGACTGCGCTTTCGCCTGCTCTGCTTAGTTTGTATTTGCCGGTTGGGGTTTGCTCTATAAAAGGTGACAATGAACGGAGGTGGAAGCTAAGTTTGCCAGTATCGACCTTAAGCAGGTTTAGCAAGTCAGTGAAGGATGACTCGTCCGTTATTGCTTAGGTCTAATAATATTTCCCTTCTTAGGGGATGCGAAAGGACCGAAAGTACTTTGGAAACGTTTTCTTGATTTACAGCCATATTACAAAACCATTGTTTTTACTAATTAATGATATTTTGTTCGGCTAACGGTTTTGGCTTATAGCCCATTACAACTGGTCTTCTCCCATATAAGTCACACTCAAAAAACTCTTTAAATCAGAAACACTATTCTTAATAGACAAAAACAACCTATTAAATGATTATATGTCAAGCGCTGAAGTTGCAGTAGAAGTATTCAGTGAATTAGAAAGTGAAGACTTCAGAGTACTCCACATAATCGAAGCAGGCATGGCAAAACATGAATTCGTCCCAACAGAACAGATTCAAGATACGCAAAAGTGCCCCTGGACCGCATAGACTTCACCTTGGGCAAACTAAACAAGCTGGGCTTAATCTACCAAACCAGAGGCGCCTACACCGGCCACACCCTAAACTATGCAGGATACGACTGCTTAGCCATAAACGCCCTCGTAAAAGCAGGCGTAATCTCTTCTTTTGGGCAATCTTAGGTGTGGGAAAAGAAGCAGACGTCTACGACGCCCTTAACTCCGATGGCAAACGAATAGCCGTAAAGTTTCATCGGTTGGGCAGGATAAGTTTTAGGCAAACAAGACGCAAAAGAGGCTACACCAGAGAACATTCCACTTGGCTGTTCCAATCTCATTTAGCGGCAGAAAAAGAATTCCAAGCCATGAAACTAGTTTACGAAAACGGCGTTTCTGTCCCTGAACCCATAAGCCACAACCGCCATGTCATAGCAATGGGCATGATTGAAGGAGCCCAACTATCAAAGTACAAAGACATCGGCAAACCCGAAAAAGTGCTCCGGGAAATACTGCGGAACATAAGAAAAACCTACCTTGAAAGCGCATCTTATCCACGGCTGACTTAAGCGAATACAACATCATCCTGAAGCCTGATGGCCACATTTTAATTATTGATTGGCCCCAAGCAGTAAAAACTGATCATGCAAACGCAGCTGAACTGCTGGAACGGGATATTAAAGAATGTGCTGACTTATTTTAGCCGTAAATTTAACGTAAAGTTGGCTGTAAAAGAAGCCTGCGAATATGTAATTGGGGAAGCCAGATGCTTACCGGTTTAGTGTTTGTTCGCGTTTAAAACGATGTAGAGGATGTTGTTTCCGCGAAGCAGCACGTTACCGTAGTTGGTCATGAGTTGGTCTTCTTTGCACTCGGTTGCGCCTTCAAGAAGAATGTTCATGTGTCCATCGACCTTTATCATTTTTCCCTTGTATTCATAGCCGTTTTTGAGAACAACTTCGATGTTGCCGTGTAACTGTTTTATGAGAACGTTTAATGGTTTTTTACTTGGTTCCATCATTGTCATTATTGGTCCCTGTCCATTCCTGTTAATATGCAAGAACCTCCTACCAAATATAAAAGGCTTATGAAAATGGGTTCGGTTGCCTCTTCATCTGTCCTTGTATTCATGTTGTCTTTCGTCTGTTGACTCATGTAAATTAGCAAAAAGGAGAGTTCTGACACCTTCGTAGGCGATAAATCTCCCTGCTCAGAATCGGGTGATACTTCTGTTTCTCAAAAAAGATCTGTTAACTTTCGGAAGATTTTTTTTAGATTCAGAGGATTTAAATACTAAAAATATTGAGTAAACTGTGACAAAAAAAAGTAAAGGTGATAACGTGACTTTTACTAAAGTCGCCAAAACGTTTGATGTTCCTGTAGGCACGATGAAGCATGTTGAAGTTGAGGGAATAGAGATACTGATTGCTAATGTTGAAGGCAAGTTCTATGCTGTTGGTGATAGATGCCCTCATCTGAATGCTAAGGTATCTGAAGGCACTTTGAATAAAACAGTTGTTACCTGCCCTAGACATCTTTCAACTTTTGATGTAACAACGGGCAGAGTAATCTCTGGAACACGAAGCAATTTACCAAGTTACGATGTGAAAGTGGATGGCGACGACTTACTAATCGAAATCTAATAACACCTTCGACGAAAATGACGGAACAGGCGACAATGGAACTGAACCTGAAAACGCTCGTATTGCATAAAAACCAAAACATGGCTATAATGCGGAAAAGGCTTTATTTGAGAAAAATAAGTATAATGCCGAGTTTTTTTTAAACCTACAAAATGTTAAAGAAACAAGAGCAAAGAAAAAAGGTTTGGGTAGGCTGGAAACTATAGCTTAGACAAAATCGACAGCGCCGCAACAACTAGAAAAGCAATGCCCGTCCAGAACAAATCGCCGCCAGTCAAGAAATACACAACGACAGCTACAAGAATCGCTGGAATCAGCACTAAGAAAAGTTTGATAAGAATAATGATTATCAAGCCTATGATGACGAGTACTATGAGGAAACCAATGTCAAATCCGCCGAGTCCCAAACTACTGAGTATTGAATAAATTAAGGTCATTAATATTACAAAATTCATCAGAGGTCCTCAATAAAAAATTGTAGCAAGAAGGTAATAAGTTTTGCCCAAACAAGATAGGGCCTAAAAAATTTAGACGCCAATTTTTGATTTGATTCTCGGAATAATCTCTTTTTGAACCTGTAGAACACCAAACGTTGTTATCCTAAACTTTTCATCTGCCATTTTTACCGCAAAATCGTTCTTTACAAGCTCGCCTAGCCGTGTGCTGGTTATTTTGCCGCTTTTCCCAAGCTTTACTTCCAACTCATCTTTTGAAACCGAATCACTTTGCACCAATCCAAGTTTATGTCCAAGAAAATACGCAACAAGCCAAACCAGCAATGCTTCATTATCCGTCAGCTTGTTTTTGGGAGCTAGCAAACTTGCGCCGTCATCAGAAAAAGCCACTATACCCTTAAGGTCACTGGCAAGCTGCTCCAGGTCAACGTTTAGCCAGAGGTTTTGGGCGATTTCAAAGGAAGGAATCATGTCTTTAAAGAACTTGTTGAGGAGCAACCATGCTTCTTGAGGTTCAGCGCTGATCTGTTGCTCGACTTCTTTGTATTTTATTTGTACCGTGATTTTTTCGGGTTTGGCGCTCAACTCATTTTGCCTCTGAGTTTGGAGAGAACATCCTCTTCAACCCATTTCTCACCCTGTATCGTGAGTTTAAACTCGGGTTTGTTAGGGTCAGGTTTGAAGACTTGCCCGCGTTTAGTCATCTCGTTGAGCCTTGCTGGAACCATGCTTTTTATGCCGCTGGACTCCAAAAGCTTCTGAATCTGCGCCGCCGTGTTTCTCCTATCATCAGAAGCATACAAAACCAAGCCGACAGCCTCATAATGAGTAAGGTTTTCACGGGTTACAATGACTGGACCTTCGGTTGTGGGTTCAATTATGCCTTTAAGTTGTGCTCCTGATGGCGTTAACTTGTTTGAGACAAAATCAGAGAGTTTCTCAACAAAGTTCTCAGGAATGTTGCTGAGCATGTCAAGAATTTCCTGCGGATTCTCGCCTTCGATAACCACTTCACCGAATGAAGTTTTGATGCGTGCTTCAATGCGTTTCATCGCTATCCCTCTTTAAGGTATAAGCTGTGCTATGCCTTTTAGGATTTGTGGCAAAAAAACAGGTTAAAAGCAAAAAGAGGGCTATTACAGCCGTTCTCTTAAGAGTTTACCCACTAGTTCAGGGTTGGCTTTACCTCGGACTTCTTTCATCGCAGCACCCATCAGCATGCCAAACGCGTTCTTGCCGAGTTTTTCGATTTGCGGCTTGTTAGCGGCGATTATGCGGTCAATAATTGGTGCCAAGTCTGCCTCAGTAAACATCTTAAGCCCCAGAGCGATCATTGCATCCTGCAGTGGTTTTATCCTCATTCTTTGAAAGCCAACTGAAAACGTCTCCGATTGCTTCTTTCGCAAGGTTACCTTGACCGATCGCTCTAAAGATGCTCTTGATTTGCTCATCTGAAACGTTTTCGACTGGGATGCCTTCGCGTTTTAGCGCTTTCACTGTTTCAGTTAAGAACGCTGCTACTGTAGAACCAGCAACTCCGCTCTCTTTCGCGGTCTCCTCAAACAAGCTGCCATATTCCGAGTCTACAAGTTGCTTTGCTAACTTCTCGTTTAGCTGATATTGTTTAATCAGGCGCGCGAGCTTTTTGTCGGCTGGCTCAGGCAGGTTCGCTTGGATTTTCTGGACTAACTCTTCAGTTATGATTTGAGGTGGGATGTCGGTTTCAGGGTACATTCTTGCAGCGCCTGGTCTTGGACGCATGTAACGGGTTGTTCCGTCATCTTTGGCTGTTCGGGTTTCAGCTGGGATGCATGTTGTTGCTTCTTGTGCACGTTCCACAACTGCCTTTAAGGCATCGTAAGCGTTCTCTGCGGTGTCAGCAACAAAAACCACGCCGTCACCTTCTGCTGCGCCAACTGCTTTACGTACGGCTTCAACTTCTTCCATGGTGATTCCGTAGTTTGGCATTTCGTCAGTGTGGAATATTCCGCCGACTCTGCCCCAGAACTTTGCGCGGTCAGAGAGTTCGGTGCCAAGACGGAAGTTAGGCATCAATTCACGCCCAAGGAGCCCGCAGAACCCTGGCAATTTGACAGCCAAGACTTTCTGGTTTTTGTCGACTGCTTTTCGAATGACTTTGCTTTTGGTATCCTTGAAGATGCCTGTGACATCGACGAAGTCTGGTTTTATTGTTTGCGCGGTTATGCCTCGTTTGGCAAGTTCTTCTTTGATGCTGATTAATCCAAGTTGCCGTTGAACTTCATATTCAACGACTGTAGAGATAAGTTCAAGTTCCTGAACACCTTTAATCTCGATTAAAGCGCCGTTTGGAAGAGACACGTTAAGGTCTTGGCGAATTGTGCCTAATCCACGCATGACTTTGCCGGTGTCTCGCAGTATTCTGCCGATGGCAAACGCAACTTCTTGCGCTTCCTGCGGCGAATAAATTACGGGTGCAGTGGCAACTTCAATGAGCGGAATCCCCAAGCGGTCGATGCGGTAACGGATGGTTTTGCCCTCATCTTGTGTTCCTGTTTTGCGTGCGGCATCTTCTTCTAAGCTGGCGGCTTGCATGGGAATAATTTTTTCTCCGACTTTTATCCAGCCGTCCAAAGCGATGATGCAGGTGCGCTGGAAACCCGTGGTGTTTGAGCCGTCGATGACGGTTTTGCGCATGACATGGACTTCATCAACGGGCTGCATGTTCATCATTAGTGAAGCCGTTAAAACCACTTCTACTGCGTCCATGTTTATTGGGTGCGGTGGCTCCTCATCCATTTCGACTAG
The DNA here is from genome assembly GCA_963770845.1 of Candidatus Bathyarchaeota archaeon. Classification (GTDB taxonomy): domain Archaea; phylum Thermoproteota; class Bathyarchaeia; order Bathyarchaeales; family Bathycorpusculaceae; genus Bathycorpusculum. The sequence goes on from CAVYRC010000009.1 coordinate 58,291, forward strand.
GCAGCGCTTTTGTGGTTGGCTTCGTAGAGGATTTTGACTCCTTTCTGGAATTCAAAATATGCTGCAGGGTCAACTTGCCCCAGTTCGCTTTGTGTTGGTCTTAGTCTGCGTAGGAATGTTATTTCGGGTTCTTCTTTGAAGAGTTCCGGTGGGCAACTGCAGAAGAGTTTGCTGTTGACGTTGAGTTGTTGGTGGATTTCTAAGCCGACTTTTAAGCCGACTTTGGCGTAGTCGATGGTCATTGCTGTTGTCCTCCTTCAACGATTTTGTCTTGTGGAAGCGTTCGTGGGAAAATTCGCCTGCAATGTTAGTTTTCAATAGCTCTATGGCTTCTTTCGGATTATCGGTTTGTCCGAGTGCCCACATGAGCTTAACAAGTGCTGTTTCTGGGAACATGTCTTCGAGCGGAACTACGCCAAACGACAGCAGATCTCTGCCTGTGTCGTAAACGTTCATGTCTACTCTTCCCCAGATGCACTGGGAAGCCAACGCAACCACAACTCCTTTTGCCGTCGCGTTTTTGATTGCTTCAAAACAGAATTTGCTAACATGCCCAAGTCCTGAGCCTTCAAGCAAAATGCCCTTCATGCCTTTTTCAACGTAGAAGTCGATTATTGCTGGGTCAAGTCCAGGATAGAACTTGACGAGGGCAACTTTTTCTGAAAAGTTTGGTTTGAGAACCAGCTTTTTCTTGGGATCTCGGCGCTGGTACTGGTCGGTTTGCATGGTAACTTGTAGATTTTTGACTTTTGCGATGGGGAAACCGTTTATGGATTTGAAGGTGTCTCTGCGGCTTGTGTGGCACTTGCGAACTTTGGTGCCCCTGTGAACGACTATGGCTGTGTCGGAGACGGTTTCGTGCATGGCTAAACCGACTTCGGCGAATGGTGCTTCTCCAGCGGCTTTCACTGCGCCGATTAGGTTGGTTGCTGCGTCGCTGCTGGGTCGGTCAGATGAACGCTGTGCACCAACAAGTATGACTGGAACTGGCAAGGTTCTGCAAAGCAAAACTCAATGCTGCTGAAGTGTACGCCATGGTGTCTGTGCCATGAGCAATGACTATGCCGTCTACGCCTGTCTCGATTCGTTTGGCTACGGTTTCTGCTAGTTCTGTCCAGTGTTTTTGGGTGATGTTTTCGCTGTAGAGGCTGAAGACGATTTCTGTGTCAACTCGGGCAACATCTGCGAGTTCTGGAACCACGCCGTAGAGGTCGCTGGCTGAAATCGCTGAGCGTACGGCTCCTGTGCGGTAGTCTACTCGGCTGGCGATTGTTCCGCCTGTACTCATGATGACGACATGGGGCAATGCTGGGTTTTGTTTGGGTATAGGTGGAGAAGCAAATGTGGGTTTGGTGCCTTTGCCGATTTTTTCGACTTTTACTTCTTTTGTTACTTTGATGCCAACGTTGTAGCCGCTCTTCATTTTAACGATGACGATTGTGCCTTCGCCAAGCTCTGAGCGAGGAATCAGGATGCCCTCGTAAACCTTGCCTTTACTTGTGACTCTGATGATGTCGCCGATGTCGCAGTCGGCTTGTTTTAGCAGGCGTAACGCTTCGCCCTTGTAACCTGAACTTTCAATTTGACTCATTCTATTCCTCACAGTTTCTTGGAAACGTAAATTCCATCGCGCTCGTACCCGAAACGCATGTAGTATCTTCTTGTTCCTAACGCACTGATAACTAAAAGCTTTTTCAACCCCAACTCTTCACCTGCCAAGCGTTCGGCTTCTTTTAGAAGGATCTGTCCATAGCCCTTATGTTGCCAAGCGCTATCGGAGTGTTTGCCAACGGGAACAAGTTGCCCGTAAACATGAAGTTCCCGCACAATAGCAGATGGTACAGCTGTGATTTCTGGTCTGTGAGCCTTTGCAGAAGGAACACGCATTCGCAAATAGCCAAGCAACACGTTGTTTTCTGGGTCTTCAGCTGAAATGAAAAATTCCCTTCCTTCTGAGGCTTCGTATCGTTGGGTTAGGATTTTGACTTTTTCCAAATCAGGCTTCACTTGATCAACTGCCATGCGGTGCCCAACTTCGCGGCAGCGGATACATTGGCATTGGTTGCCCTGAGCTTTAAGTTTAGATTGGACAAGCTCTCGCACATCACTCTTTTTTACCCCTGCTAAAATGAGCCTTGCTGGAATATCACGTTGTACACGCATCACCCTAACCCACTGGGGAATTGTTTTTTTGATTTCAGCGATAACATTTGCAGCTTCTTCGGTCGTATAAGGCTCATACGTGCCGTTTTGGTACCATTCGTAGGCTTTGGTGCCTGCGATGGCGAGGCAGGGATAAATTTTTATCATGTCAGGCTTGAATGCCGAGTCAGTGAAAATCCGTTTGAAGGCAGCGATATCTTTTTGCGGATTGGAACCTGGCATTCCAGGCATCATGTGATAAACAATCTTAAGTCCAGCATCCTTGGCTATTCGTGTTGCTTCCACTACGTCTGCGACGGTGTGGGTTCTGCCGACTCGGCGGTAGATTTCGTCATCAGGATTCTGTACGCCAAGCTCAATGCGGGTTACTCCCATGCTGAGCATTGCATCAATGTGGGGTTGTTTTGCCCAGTCTGGGCGTGTTTCGACGGTTATGCCGACGTTGCGGGTTTTGCTGACTTCAGCGTTCGCTTCTGCCTCAGCTAAGCTTTTAGAATCCTTGCCTGTTATGGCGTCTAGGCAACGCTGGATAAACCATGTCTGATACTCCATTGGAGTAGCTGGGAAGGTTCCTCCCATAACGATTAACTCGACTTTGTCCACCTTGTGCCCAATCGCAGTGAGTTGACGGATGCGGCTCTTTACCTGTTCATACGGGTCAAAACTATTCTGTGCCCCACGTAACGCTGCAGGCTCATATCCAGTGTAGCTTTGGGGTGAACCCTGTGTTGGTCCTCCTGGGCAATAAGCGCATGGTTCTGGCTGCGGGCATGGATAGGGTTTTGTCATGATGGCGATTACTGTTACGCCGCTGATGGCACGAGTATTTTTTCTTCTAATGATGGGTAAAAGCTTTTTTGCTTCAGCTGGCGTTAGGGCGCTTATTAAATCAGCGTTGGCTGGAACAGCTTCTAAATGGTACTTTGCTGCGACCTTTATTTTTAGTCGGTTGACATCCTCATGAGTAGGAGACTGCGTAGAAAGTAGGGTTGTAATTATTTCTCTGAGGGCAACCTGGTTTTTCAAGGGAAAGTACCAAAATAAGGGTGAGATTACAGATAGATAAACTGCACTTAGTTAGAAAGGAAATTTAGCTTGAAAAAACGTCGACTTAGACCCAGTTTTGCCCAGCTTTCCGCTGCAGAATCACGCGTTTTTCGTAGTTGCGGCGTGTGCGGGTTTTTGGGCTTGGGGAAGTTCTTTCTTGTGCCGTGATTTTTGGCGTTTGAGATCGGACTTTTCCAGCTTTCGATAGTGAACCGTGAGTTGGCATATTTTACACCTTTGGCACATAAAGCCGAAACGTTGCACTTAAACCTTCCCCAGCCAAAATCAACATGCTAAACTTAGCTGCTATTTTTTGGTGTTTGAACTATGCTTGCGCTGAAGGGTTATCATTCAACTCTTTAACTGTTCTGAGAACCAAGAATGTTAGCCACCTTGAGGGTTGCTTTTTCTGTCCAAAATCCCAGCCGTTCCATGCTTTCCACTCCGATTCAGGCGTGTACTTGCCGTCTTTGTCGGCTTTAGATGTAACTATCTGCTCCATTTCCCGTATTCGTGGATCGTTCTTAAGCCAACAAAATTGGGCTAATGTGTCTAGTACGTGGAGTATGTCGTACCATATGTATGGCGCTTTAAGTTTTCTAAAGTCGGTTCCCATGTAGAACATATAGGGGTGGGTTTCTCTACTTTTTTGCCATAGGTATAGTAGGCTTTCTGCGCCGGTGTAAGCTTCTTTGCTGTCTTTCCACTGGGGAAATTGGAGTAGCGCTTTTAACATGATGAGGGTTGCGTAGGGACAGGGATCGTTTTTTCTGCCGGGTCCACGGAATTTGCCCAGTTCTTTGGAGACAGCGCAGGGCCACCCGTTCTCCCGACTAAGGCTGATGAGGTGCTTAATTCCCTTTTGGACCCGTAGGTCTTCTGCTAAGCCGAACTTTGCTAGTGCATAAACCAGTGTTGGGGCGTCGCATAGTGCCCAAGCCCCTTCATCGTTGCCTGAGCCGCCGAAGTGCTTTGGAACATTGGTCGGTAGCTGGAAGGGTCCTTCCTCAGACTGGTTGCCCATAACTTTGCTTATGATCTCTTCCATAGCAGGGTCGTCGCGCTGCAATCCAAGGTCAGCTATGAAAGCAAGCTTGTGGAAACTTTGGCTCGCGCTTTTATGGCTACTTATTACGGTTCCCGGCCAATCCTTTAGTTCGGCCAATAAGGCTTTGATTTTGGGGTGATTAAGCATCTTCTCTTTTGCAAGAACCACTTTGCCCTCTTTGTTTGACTGTTTGAGTAAGTCTATGCGGGTTCTATATTCGACCCATGGGTCACCTTCTAAAAGCCACCCAATTTCGCTATCCATTAAATCGCCGATTAAACGTCTGTTGCAATTAGTTTTTATGTTTTACTCTATTATCTAAATCAGGATATGGCTCCAATTGACTAGCCAACGTGCCACCCAAGCCGTAGCCCATGATAGCAAAAACAAGTAGACATGAGCCACAAGTGCAAAAAACTAATAAAAAAGAACGGCGCCAGGTTAGTTTTGTTTAAATATAAGTTCTTTGACTATGCATGTGCAAAAAGAAGGAATATCTTAGATATGGGTTCCAAGTCACCAAGGGGCGAATTTGCTGCAAGGCAATTAGCAAAGAAACGGAAGAATTTCCGTTGGTCAGATCGTTACTTTAACAGACGTATGCTTATGTTAGATGAGAAAGTTGACCCTATGCAGGGTGCACCCCAGAGCCGGGGCATCGTGCTGGAAAAGGTCGGTGTCGAATCTAAGCAGCCTAACAGCGCCATTCGTAAATGCGTCCGTACACAACTCATCAAAAACGGCAGAACCATTACAGCGTTCTTGCCTGGTGACGGCGCACTCAACGTAGTCGATGAACACGACGAAGTTGTCGTGGAGGGCATCGGCGGAACAAGAGGCGGCGCTATGGGAGACATTCCAGGAGTAAGATGGAAAGTCGTTATGGTTAACGGCGTAAGCCTAAACGAACTTGTCTACGGACGAAAACAAAAACCAGCAAGGTAAGAAAGTTATGTCACAAATATCCACAGTCTCATCTCAACCGCAGGAAATTAAGCTCTTCCAGAAATGGAGCTTCAAAGATATCACAGTCAAAGACATCGGTTTGCAACGGTACCTCAACTTGACACCGATGGTTGCCCCACACAGCATGGGCCGCCACGAGCACCAAAGATTCCGCAAAGCCAAAGTCAACATCGTAGAACGCCTAATCAACGGGCTCATGCGGTCTGGCAAGAACAGCGGCAAAAAAGCCAAAGCAACAAACATCGTAAAAGAAACCTTCGAAATAATTAACTTACGCACAAGCAAAAACCCAATAGATGTTCTTGTGCAAGCCGTCGAAAACGCTTCTCCATGCGAAGACACAACACGTGTCAGCTACGGTGGAGTCGTCTACCACTTATCCGTCGACGTTGCACCACAACGCAGAATCGATCTAGCCATACGCCACATAACCGAGGGCGCACGTGCATCAAGCAAGAACAACCCGCGCAGCATACAGGAAACCCTCGCCGACGAACTCGTACTCGCAGCCAACAAAGACATAAAAAGCGTAGCCATCGCCAAACGCAACGAAATCGAACGCGTAGCACAATCCAGCAGATAAACTGCTTTTTCTTTTCTTATTTTTAATTTTTATTTAAAATATCCTTAGTAATTACTCTAAATTGCTGCTTTGAGTATTCTTAAATACAGGTTTCTTCCTTACTGAAAGTGGTGAATTCTATTGGGATGCTATTCTGAACTTGCAACCGATACATTTCTACTCAATCAAGTTGGAGACGCCAAATCCGTGACCATTTTTGGCTGCGGCTACTGCGCCAACCAGAGCATCGCCTACAAAAAAGACATATCCATCATCGGCACTTCCTCGCTAGGAGGCCTGCGATTTAGCTGTTTTGCCACCTCCGCAGAAGCAGACCGCATCAAGGAACTGCTGGAACAAAACGGCAAATCCGCAAACGTAAAGTTCTTCGGACTGCCCACTTCGCCATATTGCCAGCTAAATCAAAACGACAGAAAGAAGATAGTTAACACCGCTAAAGGCTCTGATGCCGCAATCGCATTGAGCTGTATGGCTGGTTTTGGTGGGATAAGGAGTGCGTTGCCTGAATCGGTGAAGGTGATTCCGGGAATGACGACGATGGGAACAATCGCCTCTTACATGACTGTTGAGGGCGGAAAAGTCTATCTGGATAAAGCCAAGTCTCGAGTGATCCGTTTTAAACAGGCAGATCCAACGTTATAGAAACAACCTGCAGAACACTTCGATTTGTTGATTTATTGAAAAATCAGTCTACAGTTTAAACTTAGACAATTCTGGCGTGAATCTCTACTATGTCGCCGTCATCTAAGACAAAATTCATTCCGACTTTTTTGGGGCTGAATGGTAACCGTTTCGCCCACACCATAGCAAACATGAAATTCATAAGGAGCTCTTTGTGAATGTTCTTGGCTAAATCGTTGACGGTGGCGCCTTTTTTGAGTGCGAAGGGGCGGTCGGCGTGCACTTTGTTGCCGGGTTCTTTGGTGTAGATTCGAATGATGCCCAGCGCATCGAATAGTGCTTTTCCCAGTTCTTGAAGCCCCATTCTATTCTGTGCTGACATGGCGACGATGGGTAATTTTCCATTCACAAAAGCCTTCAGATGCCGCAGGTTTGCTTGTGCACCCTTTAAATCCAGCTTGTTAGCGACGATTACCGCAGGTTTGTAGATAGTACTCTCGTAGATTGCGTTCTCCACATCTTCCAGTGAAACCTCACCGCTGATGCGCACGATAGCATCGTGAACTTTGTAGTCCCGAAGCAGCTGTTCGACCTGATTCATACTGCAATCAATTAGTTTGCCCACCAGGATAACCCGCAGTGCCGTGCCGGAGTGTCGCCTGTCAATGTCGACTTTTCCGCTGGGTTTGTAAACTAACACTCGAGTTTTCTCGAGTTCAGCCAAAATCAACTCCAACTGTTCAACAGGGTTACGGTCTAAATCGACCATTAGAATTACCCCGTCGGCGTTGCGTGCTAAACCAAGTGTGACGTTGCCGCCTGCTTTTCCTTCCGCTGCTCCCTCCATCACTGCGGGTGCTTCCACAATCTGGAACTGTACATCCATGTAACTCATTATGCCTGGTACAGGTTCATGCGTACTAAATGGCGTGGGTGTAACGAGCACTTTTGAGTTTGTTACTGCAGTCATGAGAGCGCTTTTGCCCACATTAGTCATGCCTACCAAAGCTATCTGTGCTGAACCTTCCTTCTCAATGAAGAGTTTGGGTCCTCCGCTGCTCTTGCCCGTGCCCTTACGCTTCTTGTTCTCCAAGTCATCGCGAATCATTGCAATTTTTCTGTTCATTTCACCGCGCAGTTTCATGGTGCCTTTGTGATGCGGAACATACTTTAGGAACTCAATCATGGCATCCATTTTTTCTTTAGGAGTATGGGCAGCTTCAACAAGCTCCCACTTATCCATCGCTTCAGGCGGCAAATTAGTCGGCATGCAAACTTCGCAGATACAATCAACAAAACAACCATAAGACTATTTCTAAAACAAAACCCAAAACAAACCCGAACATTCATCCACAAACAAATTAGAAGTAGTAGTCTGCGGAATTTGCAGCATTTTTCTTTATAACCAACTTTCCATTTACTCTATTATTGGTTGCTCGTTTTGAGAGGTAGCATCTTGGCTTGGCTAAAGCCTCACCGCGATATAATAGCTGTGGTCCTAAGCATTTTGGTGCAGATTCCCCTCGCGGTTTTTCTGGGGCACTACTACGACGAACGCCTTTTCATAGATACAGGCTACTTGGTTAGCTCGGGGTTGAATCCATACTTACCGCATGTCATCATGGTTTTCTCTAACCCGCATCTTATCGGCGTAAACCCAATAATCGGGTACCCTCCCCTCTATCCTCTACTGTTAGGTGCAATTTACCGCTTAACCTACAACCTTGTCCCGAATATTTTCCTTTATAATTTTGCTATAAAAATTCCTGTTATCGCCAGCAATATCGCCCTCGCATACCTGACTAAAGCGATCATGCAGAACCTTAGCATGCCCCAAAAAAGAATCCAGTTTGCCTGGCTCTTTCTGCTATTCAACCCCTTTACTCTTTTAACCACCGCGGCTTGGGGCGCATTCGACACCCTTATAGCGCTTATGTCCTTGGCTTCGCTTTATCTATTGAGCATGGGTAAGGCTGTGAAAAGCTCGCTTCTTCTTTCGCTTGGCTTTGTACTAAAACCCATTTCGGCTCCGCTTATTGGGTTGCCGCTGTTTTTTTCTACACCCCAAAACCGTCGAAAAAACCTAACTTATCTTTTGATTTCCTCGGTGATTGTGGTTGTTTTTTGGTTTTTGCTCTTTAATCTACTCGCGTGGGTGGCGCCTGGCTCTCCTGGCCAAGTAACTTCGTACTTTAGAATGGCGGGCGGTATGACCCTTTTAAATGGCGTCGAGATTTTCCAGAAATCAGCTACTATACCTGTAGGCTATGATTGGTTAGGTTATCTTTGGGTACCAGCAACCATCTTCGCATACTACCTCATCTATCGGAACCCGCCAAAAACCATGCTTAAACTGGTAGAGAGCGCCGTTGTTTTGCTGCTTATCTTTTTCCTGACACGTTCATGGCTGTCTGAACCAAACCTCAACATGCTCTTGCCGTTAGTTCTTATTTTGTTTGGCGCTGGAAAACTTAGCTCGAAAACAATTCATTTGGCTTGGATTATCCCCTTCATTTTTCTATTTATGAATTACGCTACTCCGCAGCTTTTCTTCCTTGTCTACCCGCCGATAATGTCTACCATAGGCACGTTCGATTTGCATGTGGGAGTTTGGAGGCTAATTGCCAGGTTTGTCGTCACTGTGTTATGGTACATTTTAGCCATCAAAATATTAGGTGATGTTTTGAGGAAAAAACAGGGCGTTGTTTCAATGCGCTGATGACTTCTTGAAGAGTCTCTCAAAGAACGCAGGCTTTGCTAGCCCAACCAGAAAGACACATGTCGCTACGCTGACAGCTAAACCCAGTATACCTCTGGTTGTCCAGATGAGTGGGTATTTGGGGTCAAGGATCTGTATTGCCTGCAGAAGCGCTGGATTGACCTTTGTTAGTAGGGGTGTGAAGATGAATGGTCCCCAGTTGAAGGTTGAGAAGGCAAAAACTAGCCCTTGAATTGCCAATAACCCGTACATGTATAGTTTTCTGGGTTGAAAAGCTACGATTTGGAGTAAAATGAATGGCAATGGATCCAGAAAGCTTTGTTCAGTTACCCAGCCGTAGCTGACCATGAAGAGTAAGTAGAAACTAATGATCGCCAAATTCAAGTCAACATCTTTCATCTGTGGCTTTCTAAACCAATAAACTGCGGCTGCACCTAAAACTGGGATCCAGATAAAGCGAATAAGCCAAACCTGTGCCACGTCGACGTTTAGTAGGCTGATGAAGCTCCAAATGTTCATGCATCCACCTTGAATTTGTATGGGATTTGCGGTTTCGAAAACGGGTGTCCAATAGAATATTGTTCGCAGGAAGTAAATTGTGTCCCATTGGTAGGCTGCTAAAACCCCCAGAGTAAAGACGACAGGTAACGCAACGGAGAAGAGTGCGAACTGTCCTGCCTCTTTCTTAGTTTGGTTTTTTAGGATGAATGCAATAAATGCTGGCAGAAGGATTAAGGGATATATTTTAAGCGCCACGGCTGACCCAAGCAACACTGCTCCAAGAGTGTTTTTTTTGTTTATCACCGCGTAAAAGGCAAGAAACGTCAACAAGGCACTTAACATGTTAAGTTGTCCCCATAAGGCTCCGATGTAGATAAAAAAAATCCATGTTAAAACTAACAGGAAAATTTTGCGTGCAGTCGCCTTGCTGAATCGGCTTTGAGCAAATCTTCCAATAGCGAAGGCCAGGCCAAACTGAGCAAGTATTAAGGGTAGTTTGATGACAAACCGCCACAACTCCACGTTATTTCCCAATGCGCCATAAACGCGGTAGGCTATGAGGCACCAGAACGCCCATAGCGGCGGATAACCCAAATGGTTGTCGGGCAAGTAGATGTTGGTTCCTTGGTTCATCCAAATACCCGTTTGGAACCAAATGTTCATGTCGTAGAGGTTTCCTGTCCACATTGACAGGAAAGCTTCTACCAGAAACAGCCCCACGACGAATAAAACAATGTAAATCTTATTTTTGAACAAATCGAACAAACAAGCATACAATCCTTCAAGCTTTAAGCGCTTGACCGTTCAATTAATAATTCAGTTGATAAGACATAAAAGTTTTTATCAACCTAAAACATAAACTTACTAGTGCAATTTTTTTGTTGAATCAAGTCTCCGTGGGAATTTGTGCATACAACGAAGAAAAAAACATAGGTAAACTGTTAAACAACGTTCTTTTTGAACAAGCTCTGCCGTTTGATTCTGAAGTTCTAGTTGTGTGCTCAGGCTGTACGGACAACACGGTAAACCTGGTCCAAGAGTTTGTGGAGAAGGATTCGCGGTTAAGAGTTCATATTGAAGAGAAAAGAAATGGTAAAGCATCCGCAATCAACTACATTCTTTCCCATGCAACTGGAGACGTTATAGTATTTATTTCAGCAGATACTCTTCCCAAAAAAGGCAGTTTTTCGAGGCTTATGGCAAAAGTGCAGATGTCCAACGTGGGAATTGTCTGCGGCAATCCCCTGCCAGTTAACCCGCCTACTTCGCTTGTTGGCAGAATTGTTCATCTCTTATGGAGTTTTCATGGTCACGTGTTCGAACAGCTGAATGATTCAGGACTTGCCCGGCACGCAACCGAACTCTTCTGCATAAGAAAAGGAATCGTTGATCGGATACCTGATGAAACAGTGAACGACGATGCTTATCTTGCGGTGGAAACGAAAAAGAAGGGCTGGTTGATAAAATTTGATGCACAATCACAGGTTCTAATTTCTGGACCTAGCACATTCCAAGAGTATTTTCAGCAGCGTCGAAGAATTATTTTTGGTCATTTTCAAATAAAAAAACTCACAGGTGAGTCTTCCCAGTATCTTGTGCATTTGTTGCCTCTGCATCCCCTTCAAACGTTAAAACTGAGCCTTTGGCTCTTCACAAAATACGATCCCATGACCATGATGGCTTTTCTTTTCACGGAATTCTTGGTAAATTTTTTTGCCACAGGGGATGTCGTAGCCGGAAAAAACTATCTCCGATGGCCTGCTCTTCCTTCGACTAAAACAGTGGTCAGCGGTCAGGAGCTTACCCACAAAGTAATTAACTTAATTCAAGAAAACGAAATGGTGTACGCTTGAATTCTCAAACAACCCTGACAAAAATGCAATCAACCGACCTCACAGAGCCAATTACCATCAACCTTTCCGACCGCTTAGCTGTTAAGCTCTACAGGGATTGCCGTCCCAATTGCTTGGAAACTGGTGCCCTCCAAAAAGGGCTTGTCCTTTCGCTTGATGGCCAGGAGTTGATTGAGGAAGGAGTGGGTTTTGGGGTTCCAATCGTTAAATACAGGGATAAAACGTTTTTCTCCAGCACTGCGGATGTGTCAATCAAAAAAGTTGGTTCTGACACCATACTAACGAAAGTTTACGTGTTAGACACGGTTTCTCTAAAAAAGTTTGGGCAAGCCAGCTACATAGATGACGACCTATATTCGCCTTTAAGAAAAACCTTTCAAATGCTCTATCTGAAACACAAAAAACTAAGCCCCCTCTTCAACAAAGCTATGGAGCTACGGGACTTAGCAAACATAAAAACCGAATTCATAACCGTTAAGCCCCGCGGAACTATAACAGTAACTTACCATTGTCAACCAAAAGCCATTAACATCCGGGCTGACTTTTCCAAAATAACCTTAAACAAGTGTGTGGAAGTCCTGGTTCTAAACGAGCAAGGGTCTGGCATTTTCCAAAGGTACGTTGATTCAGACGGTTTAACTCTTCGTGGCAACAAAATTGGTGCATGGGAAAAAGTAACAGCCGAACTGGCATCTCTACAGAGCGAGAAATGTGAATTATCTTTCATCCTGCAAAAAGAAGTGGGCGTCCAGCTTTTCAGAGGTTGGGAGCAGACGAGGAAGCGGTTTTCATGGGCGGGTTTAAGTTATTCGATGCCTCCCAACAAAGGCGTTTTTGATTACACAATCAGATTAAAGTCGTAGAACTAGTTTAGTTTGATGCGAATTAACTTGTAATCTGTGTTTTAATGTATACCTGTTGTTATGGTTTATTGACAGATAAGACTTTAGAAAGTCTTTTATGCAAACTGTCCTCAATAATTAGTTGGGGGATAGAGATAGCAAATTCTATCGATGTTACCCAGTCGTCAAATGGGAAAAAGCAGACACCCCCATTAATCCATTCTTCTCAAATACGACCTAAAATCAAAAAATTATCTGCTCAAAGCCAAGATTTTCTTGCGGAACTGGGCATAAACAGTCAACAGTTCAAAACGCTGTTTGATAATCTTCCGCAAGGTGTTGCTGTTTATAAAATGATTTATGACCAAAAAGGTAAGCCAATTGACTATATCCTACTAGAAAGTAACGAAGCATATGACAGCATGCATCCTTTTAAAAGAGACCACATCGGGAAAAAAACAATCGAGTTTAATTCAAAAATAAAAAAAGAACAGATAAACTGGATAAATGTTTATGGAAAAGTATCCACCACCAATGTACCCGATCATTTTGAAACTTACTATAAACCCGAAGATAAGTGCTATCAAGTCTACATCTACAGCCCCAAAAAAACCTTTTTTATTTCAGTATTTATGGATATAACCGAGCAGAAAAAAAGGGCTGCGCATGAGCTTGCCAGACAAAAAAAGTCAGAGCGGCAACTTTTACTTTCAGAGAAAAAATATCAACGGCTATACGAAACAACCCAAGATGGAATCATGGCGCGAGACCTAAATGGCAAGATGATAGATTGCAACTTAGCGTACGCCAAAATGCTAGGGTACTCAAAAAAGGAACTGAAACACATGGCGATTCGGCAGTTGATTCCCGAGAAATGGCTTGATCAAAGAGAGAGGATAACAGAAAAAGTTTTGCGAATAGGGCATTCTGTTTTGTTTGAAAGAGAATACGTGCGAAGGGATGGCTCGATTTTTCCAGCTTCAGTTAGAACTTGGCGGTTGACAGATGGAAAAGGAAAGGTTGTAGGTCTTTGGTCAATTGTACGAGATATTACTGAACAGAAAGAGTTGCAAAGAAACCTTCAAGAGCACGCTGGAGCGCTTCAGAAAATTGTTGAGGACCGCACTAAGCAACTGAAAGATTCAGAGCGTCTAGTAGCTATTGGTCAGACCGCTGGAATGGTTGGGCATGACCTCCGTAACCCCTTGCAGACTGTAACGGGCGAATTGTACCTGGCCAAAAACGCTGTTAAATCATTACCTGCGGGCGAAGTCAAGAGTAATCTGGAGGAGAGCCTTCAGGTTATGGAAGAGCAAGCTGTTTACATGGATAAGATTGTTTCAGACCTGCAAGCGTTCGTGCAACCAGTAAGAATCGATAAAAAACCAATTAACCTAAAGGAACTTGTAGCCAACGTTTTAGCCTCCGTTGCGGTTCCAAGCAGAATTACTGTTAAAACGGTTATCCGCCGAAATCTCCCACAAATAAAAGCTGACCTTCAACTTCTCAAACGTGTTTTAATCAACCTTGTGACCAACTCAGTTCAGGCTATGCCTGACGGCGGCAAACTAACCTTGACTGGTAAAGCTACCCCTGAGGGTCAAGTATCCCTATCTGTGCAGGATACGGGGGTTGGTATACCTGAATCCATTAAAAACAAGATCTTCACTCCCCTCTTCACGACTAAGCCACGTGGGCAAGGGTTCGGCTTAGCGGTCTGTAAAAGAGTTATAGAAGCCCACGGGGGCACCATCAGCTTTGAAAGCCAAGAGGGCAAAGGAACCAAGTTCACAATTCAGTTTCCAGCCAATTAAGGCTCGACTCCTTCCTTTTGCTCTATGCCTCCTTTCAATCGTTGTCTGAGGCTATAAATAAAAGCAATGAACCAGAATACAACTGTAGCCCATCCCAAACGCAAAACCAATAGTGTTGCCTAAAAGGTAGTAAGCTACTTCGAAGCCAACGATGGAGACAAACGTTAAGAAAGAACCGACGATGCTGTAGCCTCGGAGCACTTTTCTGTTTTTGACGACGGCTCTTAACATCAAAAGTAAAGCTATAAAATTAATAATGCTCGCTAAATCCAAAACTAAATTAGCTAAACTTAAAGCATCCATTTTGCGCTCTACTCGAAGCCAAAACGGGTTGCTCCAACTTAAGACTATCGCCCACCAAGCTTAAATGTAAATTACTAAAAATCCAATATCATTATCCATTCTAATTCGTGAAAAGAGTGGTGAAGAAGTAAAAGTGAGTTCTCGAGATTGTGAGGGCTGCGCGCAACGAGAATATACATTGGACGTGTCAACGAAGCTCCTGAGGGCGAAATTGTTTACTGCCCAGACGGAACAGCACATTTAGTATACAACGCCCGGTAAGCGTTTCTAACCTATACAAGAATAGCCTAACAATCTTCCAAAATTCTTTGTATTCTCGGGTGAGAGTAAAATTAGTAATATGGGTGTGTTTTGGGACAAAATTAAAAAACCATAAATGCACCAAGATAGCTATAAGATTGTCTGGGGAAATTCAGTTGAAGTCACTTAGAACAGCGCTTATAGTATCAATCATATTTGCTGCTTTTCTGTGTATGGGATTTGTTGCCGCTCTTAATCAAAATGAAGCTTCGGTGCACACTTTCTTCTCAACTACAACACTGCAGCCTGGTCACCCCGTGACTATAAATGTGTCTTTCACCAGCAACTCTTCTGATTCACTCCAATTAACTCGCATAGGTTTACACTTTGACTGGATGGCCCCTGATGGCTTCTATGGGTACGATTTATCTAGCGCTCCAGTTACTGTGGCAAGCCACGGCACCTACATGTTCAGCCAAATAAGCATCATGGTTCCAACAAACGTTACGCTTGGAGAGCACAGTTACTATGTTGGTATTGATGGAACACAAGGAACATCCTCTACTTCTTTCTCCTGGAACTCTCCCTCATCAGCAGTTGTGGTTGCTGGCAGCAACGGCCAAACAACTGGTCCAACTGTTACAGCCGCACCAACAGGCGGAGGCAGCCAAGGTGGACAACCTGATCTGCAGCTTTACGGAGCGGTTGGAGCAGTCGTAGTTATCGTCGTGTTGCTGGTGATAGTGTTTGTTCTACGAGGAAGGAAGTCAAAGTCTCAGCCCGCAAAAGAACAAGTTGCCAGTCAAACAGAGACACCTGAGCCAGAACAAAAACCGGAACAAAAGCCAGAGGAACAAGACTTTGATATCTAATTAAAACGTTCAAAAGCTCAAGAACGCAGCTAAAATTTGCAGGGCTTCTTTTGAAAAGGCTTATAACATGATCAGCATTTATCCTTTCCAACTGTGAGACTTTGAATGTAACCACTAGCAAACCAACTCTGATTGGGCTTGCAGCGGCTGTCATAATAGTTCTGGTTTTTCCAACTCTGTGTCCCGATGCGAAGGCACAGGACATCACAACCTTTACGCCCCAAGATAAGTTCAGCATCCCTGAGCTTAACGGTTCAATTAGTTTTGCACTAAACGGTTCTTATTCATCTGCTACTCTGGAAAATGGTACTTGGAATTTTAACAATTTAAGCATAAACAACTCCCAACCATTGGGTAACCTGAAAATCTCGGTGGAAAACTCGAACATAACTATTTGGTCCTTCCGATCATTAATTTTCCGTATAAGCGGCCAGCTTCGATATAACGTACAGGGAATCGGTAGCCAAACCATTAATCTGGGTCTGAATTCTACACAGCCGACTCACCCAAGTGAGTGGACGGTGATAGTGCCAAGTGTGACAGTGCCGAATACCGTTTTTTTGGCGGAAGGAGACCATTGGAACCTGTTGCCTGATGACTCCGTGGTCGTTTATGGTTTAACAGGAAATGTTTCTGTTAGCCATTATGGATTTAACATTCCCAACACCAGTAATTTACCGTTTTACGAGCAGCACTCAGTAATCATCACGACTGCATCACTGATAGCGGTCATTTTAGCGGTTGCCTTAGTAATCCACTTTAAGGTGAGGAGCTGAAAAGATGTCTTTGGATACCTCAGCAATCATCACAATTTCGATTTACGCTCTCATTGTTGTCGTTGGCGTAGTCCTTATTCTTAAACTATCTAAGAACAAGACTCGAAAAATCAGTTCACTAAGGCTATTCATTCAAGCAGTCGCAGTCATCGCTATATTCATGGGTCTTATAATAGGCCCATTCAACCAACCAGGCTCGCTGTTTTATCCTTTGGGGGTTTCGCCGCGTGACCGCTTAATCGGCGGTGACTTTTTAGGCAACCAATTCCCCGACGGAATATCCTTACCCATATTGGCATGCTACTACCCCAACGGGCGAACCGTCACCTGCGCCATCTGGCAGTTACAAGCATACGTTTTTCCATTCTGGAATGCACCCAGAGGCTATGAAGTAGTGTATTCTACTTCTGGGTTGGAAAAGGTAGCCATCGTGATTGGCATGCTTATTGTTGCATCCATAATTTTGGGGAGGGCATTCTGCGGTTGGCTCTGCCCGTTCGGCATATACCAAGACGTCTTAACGCGTATCCGCAAATCCGCTAGGCTTCGGCATCTGAATTTTTCGGATAAAACTAACTCGAAACTTGGGCAGTCACGATACATAATAATCGCGGTCTTTATGATTTTAAGCGTTATCTTTGCCTCATACTCTATTTTCGGCACAGAGCTTATTCCTGGAACCAGACCTGGTGGACCAGAGGGAACAGAAGCTGGTATAGTAAGCAACATCAACCAGCCCTTCTGCCTAATCTGTCCAGCAAGACCCCTCTGTATTTTGATTGAAGTCGGCATCGGCCAAATCAACTGGTCATACATATCCCAAATAGCGTATGGCCCATTCTGGATATCAGGCTTCTACGTAACCTCCATAAATCTGGCAATCCTGATTGCAGTTACGATTTTGGCTCTGGCTTACAGGCGGGTTTGGTGCCGAATCTGTCCATTGGGCGCAATAACAGCCTTGTTTAGCTCTTTTACGCCTTTCAAGCAAATAGCCCTGACTAAACTTCAAAAAGACGAACATAAATGTACCAAGTGTGGCGTCTGTAAACGTGTTTGCCCAACCCAAGCCACCGCTATGTATGAGAAGAAAGGAGGAGACGTAACCGAATCCAGATGCATGCTCTGCGCTCGCTGTGTTGAAATTTGCCCATATGAAGGTGCCTTAAAGATGACTTTTGCTGGAAAAACATTGGCTAAATCAAGAAATTGGCTAGAACGAAAACAAAGAGAATAGTAAACAACTCGATTGATTTTTGGCTGTCTAATAAAACGCGCCTACGTGTTTTTTAGGTAGGTGATGAATCTTTCCCAATCGCCAGTTTTCTTTAGATCTTTATTCTTTAGTAAATCCATTATTGCTTTTGCGCAATATAACCCGCCGTCTTTAGGGTAAATCCGCCTGGAAACAAGAGTGAAAGATAAGTATCTTTTGTCGCCCAGTTTTTCATCTGTTACCTCATGTTGGTACCCTGTTTTTTCGGAGAGGACAACTACGGCGAAGCGTAAATCTGGAGATAACTGTTTTAGCTTATCAAAATTTTCCTTTATCATACTTGATTGGTTGGAAACTGCGTTGTTCTTAACTGCAATAACCATGTTAACTTCGTTTGGAGCATACTCTTTTTGGTCTGGGTTGGCGGTCGAGTGGAGCAACAGTAAATCATTTTCAATTTCTGAACCTGCGAGCTTTATGTTCGGATTGAAGGTCAGGTTAAATCCTCTTCTCAAAAGATGCTCCCGAACAACAACCACGGGAGCCGCTCCGCTCTTTTTCTGAGCTGATTTTTCCCCCTCCTGGTGAAGATACTCTTCGGTAACCTCCATCAGCATCTGGTACACCTCGTCTTTTTTGGTTAAGAGCGGCTTCTTCAATCCATCATACACAGACATGGCTGTAAGAGTGAAATTCTGTCACTAAATAACATGCCGTTTTATTTTGGGTTTTAACATCGGATTTCAGAGTGCTATATTTTGAGTTCTTTTCTCTTTGGTTGCTGTTGTAGGAGGTTTGTGTGCAAAAGCTTGTCAATCGGTGCAATGCTTTGTCAGCGTTGATCCGTTGCAACATGCACTCAGTTAGTGGTCCAAAAAGCGTGTGAAAATCAAGTGCTATTCAGAATCAGCATTACCATTACACTGTTTGGCTTATTGATGAAAAATTGTTAATAAGTAATGGTAATAGATTGGAGTTTTTGTTAGTGCCCAAAAGTTTCAGGATAGCGGTCTTCAGTACCATTACAATTTTTGTAAAAATGCCAAAACATTTATAATATGTAATGGTAATTTTTGGTGTATATGCGCGTCATCAAAAGACGAAAAGGCAATGCAGACTATCATTATTTACAACATTCTTATCGAAGAGAAGGAAGGGTCATCACCAAAGAGCGCTACTTAGGCAAAGAAATACCCAACAACCTCGAAGAAATCAAAAAAAAACTGCTACATGATACCCAAGAAAACTTCATGTTAGAGAAACTGGAAAAAATTAGAAATGACTTCCAAAAAGAGTGGAAAAAATACCCTGAATCTGCAAAACAAAGACAAATGCAAGAACTTGCCATAATCTTCACTTACAACACCAACGCCATAGAAGGCTCAAAAGTAACCCTTGAAGAAACAAGAGCAATATTGGAAGATCAAATAGCGCCAAACAAACCACTCAGAGACATCAAAGAAACAGAAGCTCATGCCAAAATATTTCTTGAGATGCTAAAAAAAGAGGAACCAATTTCTCAATCATTACTGTTAAGATGGCACAAAGAAATGTTTAAAGAAACAAAAGCAGACATTGCAGGAAGATTTAGGACATGGCCGGTAAGCGTTGGATCATACTTCCCTCCCCACTGGAGTAAAATTGAGAAGTCTATGACACAATTGATAGCATTTGTAAACAAATCACCCATGAATCCTGTTGAAATAGCTATTCGAGCGCACTACATTTTTGTAAAAATACACCCTTTCGGAGATGGCAACGGGAGAATAGGCAGACTACTGATGAATCATATTTTATGGAAAAACGGTTATCCAATGATTGTCACAGAGAACACCAAGAAGAAAGCTTACTATAAATCACTAGAAAAGTCAGAAGAAGGCTTTAGAAACTATTTAATGGGACGCTACATAGCAACGCATAAAAAACAACTAATATCATAATTCAAACGCAGAAGAATCAAGATTGAACCCTGAGGGTTGTTATTGAAAATGAAAGCCATTGTTCACACAAAATATGGGTCTCCGGATGTTCTTCGGCTCAAAGAAGTAGAAAGACCAACTCCCAAGGATAATGAAGTACTGATTAAGGTTCAGGCAGTATCCGTTAATAGATCTGACTGGGAGGGATTAACAGGCTCACCGTTGTATGCCCGCTTTGGGGGTCTTCTAAGACCACGGCATCAGATACTCGGATCGGATATAGCCGGGCGAGTTGAACGGACACGTACGAAACGTGGAGATCAAAAAAATGGTTGCGGAAATAAACAAAATAATCGAATTAAACCCTGAATTGGCAAATTTAGCCTACGAAATAGGTTTAAATCCATCTAAAATATGCGAAAACGCCGTAAAATTGGCAATACGGCGTTTACAGGGCTTAAATGTTGAGAAATTGTTGGTGGACGAGACGGGATTTGAACCCGCGACCTCCACGATGCCAACGTGGCGATCATGCCAGACTGATCTACTCGCCCAAAGCAACTGGCTTCTAAACTAAAATCCTCCTCGTTTAATAAGCATTTCTTATGGCTATACGTAAAGCGTTAAGAGGCTTGCGTTTGTATATTTTGTCAGGGCAGAGTTGTGCGTAGCTTTTTATACGGCAAACGCAAATAGAAAAGCCAAGCAAGGTGCAAATAACATGCCAAAAGTTAAAGTTGCATTAATCGGCGTTGGAAACTGCGCCTCATCACTCATCCAGGGCATCCAATATTACTCAAAACTTCAAAAGCCAGAAGACTGCAATGGACTACGAAACCCCGTTTTAGCTGGCATCAGCCCCAAAGACATCGAAGTCGTAGCAGCCTTCGACATAGATGACCGCAAAGTCGGCTTAGACTTATCGGAAGCAATTCTTGCTAAACCCAACAATGCCCCGAAAGTCTGCGATGTCCCCACGTCAGGAGTTAAAGTCTCCAAGGGACCATTACTTGACGGCGTGGGTGAATCTACTAAGGTTCTTATTTCTGTTAGCAAAACCGCAGATTCCGATGTAGCTAAAGTCCTCAAAGCGGCAGGTGCAGAAATCGTGCTTAACCTTCTTCCGAGTGGAGCAACCAAAGCCTCCCAGTTCTATGCTGACCAAGCCTTAGCGGCAGGATGCGCCTTTGTTAATGCTACACCAAACTTCATAGCCAGCGACCCCGCATGGGCCAAAAAATTCGAAGCAGCAAAACTCCCGCTTGTCGGCGACGACCTTGTCGACCAAGTTGGCTCAACTGCACTTCACAAAACTCTGCTAAAGCTGCTTTCAGACAACGGTGTTCGAATCAACGAAACGTATCAGCTTGACGTTGGCGGAGGAACCGAATCCGTCGACACCATGGACCGCACACGCGACACCAAACGCATCATCAAAACCGAATCCGTAGCAGCAGCAATACCTTACAAAGCAGAAATCGTCGCAGGCTCAACCGACTACGTGGATTTCTTGCAGAACAAGCGTGACAGCTACTTCTGGATAAGCGGCGTATACTTCTGCAACACTCCCATGAAAATCGACCTCAAATTCCAAACAGTCGACGCCCCAAACGCGGGCTCAGTGCTCTTTGACATCATCCGAGCAGTAAAACTAGCGTTGACAAAGAAACAGAAAGGCGCTCTGGAACCAATTTGCGCCTACGGATTTAAGCGTCCACCAAAAATGGTGTCGCTTGAAGAAGCAGAGGACCAATTCAAAAAATTTGTAGCTTAGCTAGATTTTTCTAGCTTTTCAATTATTTTCTCTTTAACGCCGTTTTGTGTCAGTGTATCTTTTAGCACGTTGATTGTTTTTACTGGTGTTGGGTCTGCACCACGTAGGACAGCTAAGTAGACGCTGGTGAAGTCGCCGACTACTATAGTGGAAAGCATCTTTGCCAGTGTGCTTTTGCCCTGAACTTCCAAGTCAAACATTATCAAACCCCTTCTTTCCATTATTTGTTTGGTGATTTCGATTCTGCTTTCGATTTCAACTGGTTCATTACTGTCGCGGATGAATATTACTGAGAAATATTTGCATTGTTCGCCTCTGCCTTCCCAACCCACAATCTCGTTGTGGTCAAGCTCCGGGAAGAACTCCCATTTCGCAGCTGACTTAGCATTCTCATTGAACTGTTGCTTAAACCGCTGCGCAACGCTTCGGTAAACGCCAAACCCATAGATTGCAGGCGCTGTGTCTCCGATGTGGGTGGCCACTGTTTTTGCAAAGTTATCTCTTGTTAGCATGTCTGGTCCATTTTCGTAGCTGATTTTCTTGAGCAGCACAATAGCCTCATCGAGTTCTTCTGTTACGCCTTTGACCAAGCCTGCTTTTTCCAACAAAACAAGCAAGGGCACAAGCATATAGGGCAAAGCTGCACGGGGAGGCATACCGCCGGGAACCTGGAGGTAGGGCACGTTGTGTTTTTGGGCGTATTTTATGAGGGCACCGCCGCTGCTTATGCAGAAAATCATGCATTTCCGTTTCAGGGCATCCAAGAAACTGCTCAGGGTTTCTTCGGTGTCGCCTGAGTAGCTGCAGATTAAGGCAAGGGTTTTTTTGCCCGCGTACTCTGGCAGTTGGTATTCTCGGCTAACCTCAATGGGCACTGACAACTGGTTTTTTGCCCAGTCTTTAAGTAAGTCGCCGCCGATGGCTGAGCCGCCCAAACCCGCAACCACAATGTTGGCGGGCTTAGGAAAGTTAACTTGGATTTTCTCAGCTACCTTCGCTGCTTCACGATAATGTTTTGCGGCGTTAACAGAAAAATTAAGCATTCCACTCTTGTCGACGAGGGAGATTTTTTCTTGGTTGTCCAAAATGGGGGTTACCACTTTTGTATCCTCCGAATAATACGCAGTTTTATATCTCATTTCCACCTTTTAAGCACAACGCAGACACCAAAGCACAGGAGCAGAAACATTATGGATAAAAAGAAACTTTCAATCGCCATCCCAGCATCCGCAATCTCCGATACGCCTCACCTTAGAGAAAAAACAGCCAAAGTTGGCTTGATTGGGCGTGCCGCTGCGATTTTCCGCGTGGACCAAATCATAGTTTACCCCGACAGTGCACGGGAAGACCAGCGCAGGGACTTGGACTTTATTGCTCTTCTGCTTAACTACTTGGAAACTCCCCAGTACCTACGAAAAAGACTCTTCAAACTCGAAGCCGACTTGGAGTTTGCTGGAATTTTGCCGCCTCTACGGACGCCACATCACCCCCTAAGTGGAAAAACCAAGCATTTGAAGGCGGGTGAATACCGTGAAGGCGTGGTTTTGTCTGAGACTAAAGAGGGGTTGGTTGTGGATATTGGGGTTCAGCAGCCGGCGCTTTTGCGGCAAAAAGGGTTTGCTGTGGGTGACCGGTTAACTCTGCAAGTAGTCAACGTAGGCAACCAGATTGAGGTTCAGGCTGCAAGCCGCGAGGATGTTCCGCAATATTGGGGATACAGCGTTCGCGTTGCAAAGCATTCTTTTAGGCAAATGGTGCAGTTAGGAGGTTTTGACTTAAAGATTGCAACGGCAAGGATTGGAGATAGCTTCATTGACGTTGCCGATAAAATAGGTGAAAAATGGAGCAGCAGCCAGAGTGTTTTGGTTGCGTTTGGAGCTCCTTCCCGGGGTCTACATGAGATAGTCCAGGATGAAGGCTTAAAACTGGCCGAAATCATGGATTTTATCGTTAATACTGTTCCAAATCAGGGCACGGCGACGGTTCGGATGGAAGAAGCGCTTTTGGCATCCTTAGCCATTCTAAACGTGCATTTTGGCTACTGAAAGCCTTTTTTGGGTGTTTTTTAGAGCTTTCTGGTAAAGGCATAAAAGCTTCTTTGGTTTATTGTGAAGTCTATGCCTACTCTTGACCTTGCCATGCCTATTGCATTGTTTGTTGTTGTAGCTGTAGCCATGTTCCTTAACAGGAAAGTTGAAGGTAAATTGATGGCAACAGTTGAAGAGAGACAATTCAAAACCCGAGATATCATTCTACTAGTTGTCTTCATGGCAATTGTCATTTCAGTTATCGCTTACTCATCCCTTGTAGCGCCTGAACAAGTCTTTCAAAGAGTATTTCTCCTAATATTCTTGGGCTCATACACAATGCTTCTCTTCACGTTCTCCTACATATTCTCTAACCTCACAAAAAAGAGAGCCCAACTAATCTCGCTAGGCTTCGGCTCTGTTAGCGCGATTGCCGGGGCAGTGAGTCTTTTAGGTCCCCTCTCCGATAGCTTTACCGTTTACAGGACAATAGCCTTCTTTAGTTTAGCAATCTTCTGTTTCGGAACAATAATTCTTGAGCAGAAAAAGATGGTTTCTAAAGCACGGTGGTATGTGGCTGCTCAGCCCCCTGCTTTGTTTTTGCTATTGATGATATTCTTCAACGTAATCTACGGCGGCGCAGTTCAAGTTTGGTATCCGCTTCTAATGGATGTCTTCGGATTTACATTTGCCATCCTGATAATTCTTTATCTCAGCTCCATGTTCAGCTGGAAAACTGTAGGACTTTTCGCCATTCTCCTAACAATCATGGACATCATCTTGGTTATAGGCACGGGAACGATGGTTCAGGCTGCAAACCAATTCACTGGATTAGGGCTCCCAGTCCTTGTTTATCTGCCCAATGTTCCGCTTATTCCAGCTATTTCAGGAAACATAAACTTCTTTGGTTTTGCACCTCGAGGGTTAGGTCTTGGCGACTTCTTCTTTGCAGGAGTCTTGGCCGTTCAAACCTTCAAAAAGTTCGGTAAGAAAACAGCGATTGTTGCAGTTGTTGCTGAAGCGGTGGCTTTTGGGATTTGGGAAGCGTTCCTACCAGACATTTTGGCATTTCTTAACCCTATTGTAGGGCGAAACATCGGCGGGTTCCCGGGGACTTTGATGATTCTTAGCGGTTGGGCACCTGTGGTTATTTGGAAAGTGCTAAGTGAACGAGGTAAAACCAAGATTGCAGCGGTTAGCCAACCTGTCGAGGTTCCTAAAGACCAGAATTTGCCCATACAATAAAGGACTTTTCTTTCTGTAATAGAAAATGCGGTTATTAACGATATTCTGTCAGTGAAAAGCCTATATTGGCGCTTTGACTTTTTGAGACACCTTATATCAGTGATAAAATGGATCTACTTACAACTATCTTAATTGCAGTTGGGTTGGCGATGGATGCCTTCGCTGTTTCAATCGCAAAAGGAATGGCGATAAGTCGTCAAAGGCGAAAGTTCGCTTTGCTACTGGGAGGATTTTTTGGCGGATTCCAAATGTTGATGCCTGCGATTGGTTGGCTTGTAGGTCTGAGTTTTAAGGATATGATTATGGGCGTTGACCACTGGATCGCTTTTGGCCTACTGGCTTTTATTGGCGCAAAAATGATTTATGATTCAACAAGAAAAGACTCAGACAAAAAAGATGAGAGCCTTAGGCTACATTCAATTCTGATTCTGGCAATTGCTACCAGTATTGACGCCTTAATGGTTGGTCTAAGTTTTGCCTTTCTCAACACCTCAATTCTCGAACCGATACTTGTTATAGGACTAATAACATTCCTGCTTTCAGTTACAGGATTTTTCTTTGGTTGCGGACTAGGACGGGTCTTCGGAAACAAAATCAAAATCGTCGGTGGATTAATTCTAATAGCGATAGGACTCAGAATCCTTTTGGAACATATTCTATAAGCATGTTGGAGTTACTCGACTCTTTGGTAACTATTCAAATAAATAATTAATTGGGAAAAATTGGTTAAAAATAAAAAAGAGGCTTATTTTACCCGAATAGGGCGCCTAATCCTTCTAATGCTGCATCTTCCTTGGCTTTTTCTTCTTCAGCTTTCTTCTTCTTGTCTTCTGGAGCGGCTGCTGCTGGTTTTGCATCTGCGCCTGCTGGAGCTGCGACTGGAGCTGCTGCCATCATGGCTGGGGCTGCTTTGATTGCTTCATCAATGTTTACTTCACTGAGTGATGCGACGAGTGCTTTAACTTGTATTGCGTCAACTGTGATGCCTGCTGCTTCGAGAACTTTTGTTACTGATGCTTCGTTGATTTCTTTACCTGCCTTGTGAAGGAGCATTGCTGCGTAAATGTTTTCCATACCTTTTTCACCTCTTCCAACCTCTACGTCGGAGTATTTTAACCTTTTTAGTTGGTCAGATCAGTTTCGCTGGAAACTGGTCGTTACCTGAATTGGCGTTGGTTTCGCCATTATTGCCGTTTAGAAGAATACCCAATGCCTTAAGAACTTTTCGTACATGCATTTAACAAGTTTATAATCCAGCTTTTTCTTTCCAGTTTCAACCTTGGGACTCATAACACTTATCTTACAGAACAAACCAACAATGCGCATATCCTGCAGGTATGATAATATGGGAAACATTACGGTGGCAATCCTTGGCGCTCAAGGCTACGGCAGCAATCTTGCGAAAAAAGGTACATCAACAGACATAACCCTCTACAACCTCAAAAAAGGCGAAGATACCGTCACCTTCATCGAACCCACCCGTTACCCTGAACGGTTAGCACCACTATTCTACGCTTGTGCCTTAGCTAAAGAAGCCATAATCGTTGTGGACGAACTTAACGCTACTTTTGGCGAACAACTTGTGATGCTGCAGTGCTCAGAAATTAAAAGCGGCTACATTGTTCTGAGAAACTACATTCCCAAAGAAAAAATCCAACCTATAATCAAAGGCACCAGCCTTGAAAACTTTGAGTTCATAGAAGACGACGCAAATCAACTGCGCGAGAAACTCTTTAGCAGACGCCGCCAAACAAAAACCAGCCTCAGGCGACCAAACAGTCGGAACAGTACCTGTAGACCATGCTTTTAACGTTAAAGGCGTCGGCGTGGTCGTCTTGGGCATAGTTGCCTATGGCACGGTACAGAAACATGCAACATTGAATGTTTTGCCAGCCTTAAAAACCGCTCAAGTTCGTTCAATCCAAAAGCACGACGACGAATTTGACGTTGCAGGTGAAGGCGATCGCGTTGGACTAGCTTTGAAGAATGTTGAGGTTGAGGACCTTGACCGCGGCACAATTCTGACTAACGACCCATCAATCAAAACCTCTACTAAACTGCAGGTTCAGGCTTCGCTGGTAAAGTATTGGCAAACCCCAATAAAGCAAGGCATGGTTTTGCACATTGGACATTGGACCCAATTCATAACCGCGAAAGTTGAAGAAGCCAGCGAAGCAGACGACCCTAAAAAACTAACATTATCTTTAACGCTTGAAAAACCTCTTGCCTACCGCCCAAACGATAAAGCTGTTTTGATGTATCTTGATGGCGCCAAACTTCGGGTAGCAGGAACCGTTGTGCTTTCTTAGGCACCAGTTTTTTTCTTATCCGTTCTTGTGGTTAGCAAATGGTCTTCTGATGGCTGATTAGCTTTTGACAAATTGGACTTAAATGCAGTTGTGTCGTTGCAGCTTGGTCCTGAATGGCAACTAGAATATCCAACATAATTTCTCCTTCTATGTCCACAAGCACATTTAGAACCACAAATTAGAAAAAATAATAAGTGACCGTTTAATGAATGGTTATTCGTTGCTGTATGAAGAAAACAGCATTAATCCTAACATTCATTCTGGCACTGCTTATCTCAACTGTATCTGTAGTTGGTATGGCAAATTCGGCACCAGCTCCCTCAATCCCAACGGGACCTTTAGTTCCTCCCGTAATATCGATGGAGTCGCCGACAACCACGACTTATCACTCTTGGTTTGTGCCCTTAGACTTTTCGGTAAACGGCAACTGGGATGGGTTTGTGAACCACTGTATTGTTAAGTTCAGTTTGGACGACGGCGCAATGCAGGTTATCTATAATCCGCCATTCCGCACTAATGAGGTTGCCCAGAACTTTTCAACAACATTAGGACCTTTATCCGAGGGAAACCACCACATGCAAGTTTTTGCAACAGTTGGCGGTATTTACCGAACAGGACCAAACTCCGCAACTCTTGAAAATAACGATTTTACCTCAGAAGCTTCCGTCTACTTTACAGTTAACACCACAGGACAAGCTCAAATCTCGATTATTTCACCCCAAAACGAAATTTACAACTTTAACAAGGACATTCCAGTGGAATTCTCTGTCAATAGGACAGCGTCAATTGTCAGCATGGGCTACACTCTAGACGAACAATCAAACGTTACGATTCCCAGAAACACAACACTGTACGGACCAATACCCGACGGCATACATACATTAAGGGTCTACTCAGTATTCTCTGACATACTCCCAGTTGCTTCAACCAGTTAACTTCACAGTTGACACAACACCGCCAAACGTCACAATTCTTTCACTGCAAAACAAATTGTACAATTCATCCAACATACCTTTAGTTTTCACTGTTAACGAAACAACCTCGCTGATTACCTATATCCTGGATAGACAAGTGTACACGATTAATGGAAATACAACCTTGAACTATACTGCAAGATGGGGACGCATAAGTTAACAGTCTACGCAACGGATGAAGCTGGAAACGCTGATGCCTCAGAAACAATCGATTTTAACGTACAAGTACCGATTCCACCTCAAGTGGCTCTAGCAATCCTACCTCCAATGGCAATAGTCCTAATCGGCGGCCTGAGTCTTCTAATCTACATTGAGAAACGCAAACAATCAGCCGCCAAAAAAACTGTTAGTTAATATAGAGTTAACTTTTAGTGATGAATTAGTTTTTGGAAATACAAAAAGTAAGAAGATAAGTCAGTATTAGCTGCTTTTTACGTTTATTAGAATATTGAAAATCAGTGTTTGTTGCGGGTTTTGCTGCAATAATCCATATATCCGAAGCTGGTCCATCAAGCCTCGATGAGTATGTATCGGACTGGCGTTGCAAACCTACCCCTTCATGGTGGGAAGGCTCCTTCTTGGCTTACTGGGCGCATGCGTAAGATGGCTAAGGAAATCGCCAGCATAATCATCGACGAGCAGGGTACCGCTAAGTTCATCGCGCGACTCTCGGACCCTTACTGGTTTCAAGCTTTTGGTTGCGTGCTTGCTTACGACTGGCATAGTTCAGGGGTAACCACTGTGGTCACAGGTATCCTCAAAGGCGCCCTCTCGCCCGAAGAGCATGGAGTCGCGGTTTGCGGCGGCAAAGGTAAAACCTCGAGGAAAACGCCAAGCGATATTGAAGCTGTTGGCGAAAAATTCGGCTTCTCGCAAGAAACTATTGATGACCTTACTTATACAAGTCGCATTACAGCCAAAGTCGACAACACCGCCATCCAAGCAGGATATCAACTCTACCACCACGCCTTCCTCGTAACTAAAGAAGAAAAATGGGCAGTTATCCAGCAGGGCATGAGCGACCAGGACCGCTCGGCAAGGCGTTACCATTGGCTCAGCGAAAATACCACGTGCTTTGTAGAAGAACCCCACAATGCAATCGCATGCGACCTCAAACGTGAACGTGCGTTAAACATGGTTGCCAAGCAAAGCAGCGGGGCAAGAAAAGCCTCAGTTGACCTCTCTAAGGAACCCACAAAAAAACTCTTCAACCTTATCCACTCCGCCTCCAAACCATTAAACCAAACATCACTCCAAGATTGGCTTCCCAAAACCGCTGACCCATGGCAGCAAACCCTAACAACGCTGAACATGCCCCGAAACATCAATTGGGACACCCTCGCACGCATCTATGAGTTCCAACCCAGCAACTACGAGGAACTGCTCAGCGTCAAAGGCGTTGGACCAGCAACTGTACGCGGACTTGCGCTCGTAGCTGAATTGGTTTATGGCGAGGAGCCAAGTTGGGAAGACCCTGTTAAATTTAGCTTTGCATACGGCGGCAAAGACGGAGTTCCCTATCCCGTGAACCGAGAAGCCATGGATGAATCCATCGAAATTCTGCGGCAGTCGGTGCAGGAAGCAAAAATTGGGGACAGAGAAAAACTGCAATCACTGCAAAGATTGAGGCGATATGTTCCTTCTTAAGCGAAAATTTTTTATTACATAATTAAATATTATATAATGATCAGAAAATGGCAACTGAATACTCAACCATATCAATTCCGAAAGATGTCAAGAAACGCCTCGAAAAAGCTAAAGGCAAGAAAGAATGGGGCGAATTCATCAATGAATTATACAACGAGGCACAATATCAAAAAAGCAAAAAAGCTTTCGATGAACTCGCAAATATGCTGACAGATGAAGACCTAAAAACCATAGCCCGCTCCAGCAAAGAATTCAGGGAGAACTTCGCGCTTAGATGAACCTATTCGATACTGGCGTAATCCTGGAAATGCTCAAGAGGCACCAGTTTAAACCTGGTTTTATCACCCCAATCATCGTTCTCGAAATACTGCGAGGATTTGAAAAAGAAAAAAGACTGCCAATGAACCAGCGGCTCAAAAAAAGTTTCACCATCATAGATATGGATGATGAAATTACAGAAGCATATTGCGAAATATACCGAAAACTAAAACAAGATGGAACATTGTTGCCAGATGCAGACATTCTCATCGCGGCGACTGCAATTGCTCACAATCTGTCGCTAGAAACAAATGATGACCACTTCCAAAGGTTGAAAGACTTAGGATTAGACCTTTCCGAGTCATAAGAAATGAATTCTAATGAGGAATCAAGCATTGCCTGAATCAAGAAGTGTTAAATTTCAAAGAATTGGAGCGGTCGCTGGAATAGTCACGCCCCTACTCGCGTTTACCTGTATCCTAACAGCGATTGGGTCCTATCCTGCTTTCAGCTGGACCAACAACGCCCTAAGTGACTTAGGAGTAATCCCGGGAATAACTGGTCTTCTCTTCAACCTTGGATTAATAGCAAGTGGGTTTTTATCCTTCACTTTTGCCGTGCTTGGATTGTACATTTTTCTTCGAGCGAACTGGACGGGTAAGATTGGTTCAGCCATTTTTGCCGCCGCAACCCTAGCGTTGATAGCGATTGGCATTTTTAACGAGAACTTTTCGCCGACTCACTATTTGGTTTCTGTAGCGTTCTTTATGTTGGCCCCGATTTCTCTCTTCATCCTAACTGGCGCGTTTTGGCTTAGTCATCAACGCAGTTTGGCGCTTTTCACGGTTCTGGTAGGTGTCGTAGCAGCGTTGCCTTGGCTTCTGCTGTTTGCGTTTAATTATGTTCCAAACGTTGCGGTTCCCGAGTTTCTATCTGGACTTGCTGTTTCAGCTTGGACTATGGTGCTTGCCAAAAAAATGCTGGCTTCTAAGGTTTGACTGCATCAATGTATATTTGGGCGCAGCAATACGACGAAAAAGCGGTCTTGTAACCCTTACCTTTCGCATATTCGATTGCTTCTTCGCTGGGAAAAGCAACCGCGTCAACACCAGCCTTCAGTGCCAAAAGGTCGGTTACACTGCGGTTTTTGCCTTTGGGTCGCATGCAACCCAAAACAAGAGGGGTTTTTGGAAACATTAATCGTGCCAACGTCACCACTTTAGCTATATCCACTGGCTGGGGAGGGGCAACTTTAGCCATAGCGGTTCCATGGATGGGCATAAACGCGATAATCACAAGGGCAGAGGGCTTCACTTTCTGTATCATCTGAAGAGCTTTTAGTTCGCCGTCGAGTTTACCGTCGTTTAACCCCACAATGACATGTGGAACAAGAGGCAATCCTGCATCTCCCAATGCCATAAGCGAATTGTTGTAGTCTTGCATGGTTACTTTGAGATTATAGATTTTTTCAATTGTTTGGTCTGAGCCTATAATGTCAATTAAAGCTGCATCGATACCTATGTTTTTAAGCGCTAAAGCGGTGGTCCGACCAATAATTCCTGTATGCACAAAAACGGTCAAGCCCAACATATGCTTCAACTTCTCAAGCGTAGGCACAAATTCATCAAGCGGCACTGAACCGTCGGGCAAACATCCCCCGCTAACTAGAACCCCTTTGGCGCCCTTATGCTTAAGTTCTGTGCCCAAATCAAACAGTTCGTCGGGTGATATTGCTGGGTGCATGGTTTCGAGGACTTTGCCGCCACAGTGTTTGCAGCTTAAAGCGCAAGAGTTGCCAGTGACCGAAATTGTGGGAAAATCTGTTGTTGAAGAGCAGAAATGCTTGGTTTTGTAGTAAGTGAAGCTTGGGGCGTAAAAGCGGATTTCTTTACTGCTCGGCTTAAAAGTACCTGAATCAAGCAAGTTTAAAATTTCTTTTTCGTTTAGGTTCCAGATTGCTTCTGGGGAAAGCAGCGGCATGTTTTTTCAAGCGTAAGAATTGCTTGCGCAACTTAAGAGTTTAGCGTAAAAATTCTTTGACTTGATTTCTTTGTCATTGTGGTTAGTTATTATTTTTTATATGGAAATGGGTTTTTTGCCAGGTTAAGTATGGTCGTGTTTGCTCAAGTCTTCAGTGGTTTTGCCGAATCTTCTCGATAAGAACTTGCGGATTTCTTCAGCTAAAACTACAACTATTGCTAATGAAATTAGGAATAGCCAGTCTGTTAAGCTCAAACCGACTGTTCCAAAAACATTCTGAATTGGAGGAACATACACAAGGATCGCTAGAATCGAAAGCTGCGACACTATACCTGCAATTATCCACTTGTTGGTTTTCAGACTTGTCTTAAAGATTGATTGTTTGCTGGTTCTGCAGGCTAAGACGTTTCCTGCTTGAGCCACAACTATGCCTGCAAACATCATTGTTACACCTTTAAGGTAGAGTGGATTAGGGGTTATTCCTTTCGCGCCAAACTGCCAGTCGGCGGGAACAGGCATCCCAATGTGCCATCCGCCTATAGCCCAAGCTTCCAGACATCCAATCATGGCACCCGCAGCGATGATTGCTCCGATAAATACTGATCGGATAAGGACCCTACGCGTAAATAGTCTTTCTTTGATACTTCGAGGTGGCTCCTGCATTATACCTGCTTCTGGTGGCTCACGGCTCAATGCTAAGCTTGGAATAACATCTATCGCTAAGTCAATGGCTAATACTTGCACTACGAGAAGTGGAAGAGGAATCCCTAACGCTGCGTATAGCACGAACGGAATGAGTTCTGCCCAGTTGTGGGAGAATACGTAGACAATGAATTTGCGGATGTTTTCGTAGATTGCTCTACCTGACTCAACAGCTTTAACTATCGATGCAAAGCTGTCGTCAAGTAGAACGATGTCGGCTGCCTCACGCGCCACATCTGTGCCTGAGGCGCCCATTGCAACTCCAATATCAGCTTCTTTAAGCGACGGAGCATCGTTGGCCCCATCACCTGTTACAGCAACGATTTCGCCGCTGCCTTTGAGAACTTTGATTACGCGGAGTTTTTGTTCGGGTGAGACACGGGCGAAAACTACGTTTCCTTGTCGCACCTCTTTGATAATTGCTTGGTCGTTTAAGTCGTCAAGGTCGACTCCTCGGATGACTTGGCAGCAATCCTTGTCGACGATTCCAACTTCTTTAGCTATTGCTTCTGCAGTTGGACCATAGTCGCCTGTGATTATTACGGTCTTTACCCCTGCTCTTTGTGCCTTCAAAACCGCGTCTTTAACCTCAGCTCTTGGCGGATCGCGCATTGCTGCTAAACCCACAAACACGAGGTCCTTTTCCGCCTCTTCTTTATTATATTGGCTGCTGGGGACTTTTTTATATGCTACAGCGATCAATCTTAATCCTTGGTTGGCAAATTCATGCATTTTTGATTCAATAACCATCAAGTTTTCTTGGGTTAATTCTTCAACCTTGCCGTTTGCTAAGACTTTGGTACATAAGTCTAGTATATTTCGGGGAGCTCCCTTTGTGTAAACATAAACATCGCTTTTTACCACGTGAATGGTGCTCATGCGTTTCCGTTCAAAACTGAAAGGCAAAATATCTTCAATCGGCTTTTGCGATAGTGCATCCTGAATGTTAACGCTAGATTTAAGAGCGGCAACAAGCAAAGCGCCGTCAGTCGGGTCGCCGATCACGCTCCAATTTCGATTTCTATCTGAAGGTGGATCAACTTTTGCTCCGTTACAGAGCGCCGCAATCTCCAAAAGTTTTTCTACAGGTTTTGCTTGTTCTGCGAATAATGGCTGGCCGTTTACCGTGAACTCTCCCTCAGGCATATAACCTAAACCAGAAACATCCACCTCAACATCGTAAACCCAAAGCTTGTTAACGGTCATTTCTCCTTTCGTAATAGTACCTGTTTTGTCAGTGCATATAACCGTGACACTGCCCAAAGTTTGCACCGCAGATAATCTTTTGACTACAACGTTCTGCTTAACCATTTTTAAAACGTTGATTGCCAATGCGCTTGAAACTGTAACCTGCAAGCCTTCAGGCACACAACAAACCATGACGCCAATCATGAAAAGAATGCTTGTTGTAAGTGGAACCTTCAAGAAAAGGAAACTAGCAATAAAGAAAGCTGTCCCAACTACTACTGCGATAATAAAGTCATACTTGGCGGTTAATGCAATTTCTTTTTGGAGCGGGCTTTCTTCTTCTTTTATCGTCTGGGTTAAGCTGGCGATTTTGCCGAATTGCGTATTCATACCCGTTGAGTAGACGACTGCTTTGCCTTGGCCTTTGGCGACACTGGTACTCATGAAAACAAGGTTGGGTGAGTACATGTATGCCTTTTCCAAAACTTCGGTGGGTTCTGCAACTCTCGGTTGGGGTTCAGATTCGCCGGTTAAAGGCACGTTATTAGTAAATAAGTCGAAGGCTTCCATTAAACGGGCGTCTGCAGGAACACGGTCGCCTTCTTCAAGAAAGATAACGTCTCCAGGAACAATTTCCCTAACAGAGATTTTCTTTAATTCGCCGTCGCGGATAACTTTTGCAAATTCGGGCATCCAGCTTTTGAGGGTCGCCATAGCTTTTTCTGCCCGTGACTCCTGAAAGATGCTCACAAAAATGTTAACAAAAACCACAGCTAAAATGATTAGAGCAAGCTCGGGGCTGCCGCTTATGTAGGATAAGATGGCTGCGACAAGCAGCAAAATGCCGAATAAGTCCTTTAGGTGGCGGATGAATTTGTGTATGAAGGGAATCTGTCTTTTTTCTGAAAGTTTGTTGTAACCGTATTTTTTAAGGCGTAGTTTAGCTTCTTCGCTTGTTAAACCGTTTTCTGAAGTGCTAAGTTCATTGAAAACCTCTTTAATTGGCAAAGAAGCAGCTTTTTCCAATATTATTCCGCCAGAACCTCAAGAATATTTAGTTAGTAACAACCCCGATAAAGAACGAAGATGGATGGTGCTAAGGATTCCTTAAATAATTCCTCGTTTCCTCGAGTTGCAACAGCGTGAAGGTGCATTCTTATCCTCAGCGTTTAATCATCATCTTTATTTTTGATGGATTAATTCAATTTCATTGTTAATTGTTGCATTTAAACTAATCGCAAAACCGGTCTTCTTTAACGTAAATAAGATTGTATGTACCAGCGAATTGTCTAAAGGATCTCTATTGTTCAATCTGTTTTTCTCCTATATGTCTGATTTATTCGGTATTAGAAAAACAGCAGATTTAATGTTTTTTGCGAATCAGGGTTTACTAGCTTGCAAAGTTTATCAAACATTGTTAACCAGCCAGTTGGGAAGCTAAATAGACAGAAACCCAACTTAAAAGATTCTAAATAACCTATTTTTGGACGCAACTGTTTTTAAAAAATACTCCATAAAGTTAATAGGACACAAACTCTCCTTCCATGTAGTTTATCAATTTCAGAGAGAGTAAATAATGCTTCAAATAATTAAAAAACAAGTCTTTCAAGTAATAAATTCAATTAAATTGGAGATTGCATAGTTATGGCGCGTTATAGGCAGACAGATGAAATTGTAAAACTGATGGAAACACCCATTTTTATACGCAACACCAGCATCATCGCTCACGTTGACCATGGAAAAACAACTTTGGCCGACAGTCTTCTGGCAGCGGCAGGTATTATCAGCACCCAGACTGCAGGACAGAAACTGTTTCTTGACTCATGGGACCTTGAGCAGAAACGTCAAATGACAGTTTTCGCCTCAAACGTCAGCCTCGTCCACACTTATCAAGAACAAGATTACTTAATTAACCTAATCGACACACCTGGCCACATTGACTTTTCAGGAGCAGTAACAAGAAGCCTTCGAGCAGTCGACGGCGCACTCGTGGTTGTCGATGCAGTTGAAGGACCAATGACCCAGACCGAAACCGTTCTAATGCAAGCCCTAAGAGAACGCGTAAAACCAATTCTATTCATCAACAAAGTTGACCGTTTGATCAAAGAAATTAAACTCTCCCCCCAAGAAATCCAGAAGAAATTTGCAAAGATTCTCCTAAGAGTTAACACTTTAATCGAGAAATACGCACCTGCCGAGCACAAGAAAGACTGGCAAGTAACAATTGAAGATAGCCGTGTAGCCTTTGGTTCAGCCCTTCACAAATGGGGCTTAAACCTTGATCATATGAAAATGAAGAAAGTCTCATTCCAAGATATCATCGAGGCTTATTCAGGTGATCCAATTGAAGTCGGTAGAAAAGTCGATGCACTCAGCAAAAAAGCACCCTTGCCAGAACCAATCTTGGACATGTTCGTTAAACATCTTCCAAACCCCTATGATGCTCAGCCCTACAGACAACCTCAAATTTGGCCAGGCGACGTAAATAGCCCAACAGGTCAGGGAATGGCAAAAGTTGATCCTAAAGCGCCGTTGCTCATGTGCATCTCCACCATCGAAGTTGACCCACACAGTGGAACAGTTGCAATCGGCAGAATTTTCAGCGGTTCAATCGAGAGAGGTAAAACCGTTCAGCTTTTAAGCAGCAACCAAAAAGGCACTATTCAACAAGTTTTCATGAGTATGGCAACTGACCGAGTCTTCATTGACCGCGTGCCAGCAGGCAACATCGGAGCCATTTCTGGTCTTCCATCCATCCACGTTGGAGAAACCATAGCTGAAGAAGGCCAAGAAGTACACTCTTTCGAAGGCTTAAATTACGTTTCAGACCCAGTCGTAACGGTCGCTGTAGAACCAGAAGACGTCAAGGACTTACCCTTATTCGACAAAGTCATGCACAAACTCACAACCGAAGACCCCAACCTGCACTTCATCATGAACAAAGAAAGCGGCGAATTCCTCCTATCAGGTATGGGTGAACTTCACCTTGAAATCACCGCTTACCGAATGCAGGAGGCAGGCTTAAAAGTTAAACTCAGCAAGCCAATCGTTATCTTCAGAGAAACAATCAGTCACGATTACAAGGGACCAGCAATCATGGGTAAAAGCCCCAACAAACACAACAAACTCTGGATAACCATCGACAAGTTATCTAACGAAGTCATCGAGGCAATTAAATCTGAAAAAATCACTGATATGCAAAGCAGGGACGAGCGAACAAAAGTCTTGAAGTCACTTGGCTGGTCACCAGACGAAGCCAAAGGCGCTGTAGCAGTTGAAGAAAACTGCATACTCTGCAACCGCATCCGAGGACGCCAATACGTAGAAGAAATCCTCGACCACATTAAAACTGGATTCCGAGAAGCAGTCCACACATCCCCACTCGCCAAAGAACCAGCATACGGTTTAAAAATTAACCTTGAAGACATAACCCTCCATGAGGACCCAGTCCACCGCGGACCAGCACAAGCTATTCCCATGACCTGGAGACCAATCTACTGCGCCATACTCCTAAGCGACCCGAAACTGCTCGAACCATTGATGAGCTTCGAATGTAAAGTTCCAAGCGAGTATGTTAGTGCCGTCATCACAATGCTAAACAAACGCCGCGGCAAAATCCTAGACATGCCCTCAGAAGACGACATAATTACCGTCAAAGCAGAAATGCCAGTTTCCGAAAGCTTCGGCATAGCCGATGAATTGCGAGGTTCAACCTCAGGCAGAGCATTCTGGGCTACACAGTTCAGCCGCTGGGCATATGTTCCAGAACAAATGCAGGCAGAAACCATAAAGAAGATTCGTGAACGCAGAGGATTACCACCAGTACCGCCAAAGCCAGAAGAATACTTCGAGAAAGAATAATCTCTTTCTTCCTTCTTTATTTTCTTGTTTCAGTTTTTAAAAAATTTCCGTATTTTGATTTCCTTTTAGCATGAATTTTCTCGGAAGGGGAAGGCTTTAAAGCCAAATCCTAAGTTAAAGTTTAGTGACAACTTATGAAGATTGTTGGAATTTCTGGAAGCCCAAGACACCAAGCCACCGAACATATGTTAGAAGAAGCCCTAAAACTACTCACAGAAAAAGGATATGAAACCAAACTATGGACGGTCCGCGGCAAATGGGTAGACTATTGCGCCCACTGCGACTACTGCTTCAAAAACAAAGAATGCGTAGTTCAAGACGACCTCCAGGAACTTTATGCACTGCTCGCCGAAGCCAATGGCATCATTTTTGCAAGCCCCGTCTACAATGGCGGAGTCAGCGCCCAAACCAAAGCCGTCATGGATCGAATGCGAGCGGCAGTTGCAGCAGACAAGAACTTTTTCAAGGGCAAAGTCGGCATGGGCATCGTGTCTGGTGGCGACAGAAACGGAGGACAAGAATTCGCTCTTATGCAAATCCACACCTTCTTCTTAATCAACGGCATGATAGGGGTTGGCGGCGGCTTTTTCGGTGCCAACTTGGGCGCGACGTTTTGGAGCAAGGACACTTTGGAGGGTGCTCTTCAAGACGAGGAGGGGTTTCGCAGCCTAAAGAAAACCACTAAACGGTTCGCCGAGTACTTGGAGCTTTACGCTAAAAAATAGGTGAATATTATGGCTGAAGTGAAAGTTAAGAAAATCAAGATTGCTTGGGGCATCACGGGTGCTGGAGATAAAATAGCAGAAATCATCGAAACCATGAAAGACTTAAAACAAAAATCCGAGGGCATCGCAGAAATCGATGTTTACCTCTCCAAAGCAGCCGACACCATGCTCAAGTTCTACCGTTTAGACGAGGAATTAAAGAAGAGTTTTAGTAAAGTAACTGTTGAGTCGAATCCAAATTCGCCTTTCCTTGCCGGTTTGATGCAGAGCCACAAATACGAGTTTCTGCTGATTTTTCCAGCATCCTCCAACACCGTGGCTAAGCTCGTCAACGGCATCGGAGATACACTAATAACAAACTCAGCCATCATGAGCCTCAAAGCATTCGTGCCCGTCTGGGTTATGCCCGTAGACTACAAAGAAAGCGTCATCTCCACAAAACTGCCCAACGGCAAAGAGATGAGAATTCGCGTACGCAAAGAAGAAGCCGAACAGGTGCGCAAGCTGGAAGCAACCGAGGACGTGCATGTTTTCGAGAACCCCCAGAAGGTGCACGAGGCTTTTTTGGAGTGGCTAAAAACCGTCAAGCAATGAAGAAAGGAAATTTGGGTTTTATGACCTACGTGTCATGATTATGAGCAGATAGATAGCGGCTACAAGGTTTATTATTGCGCTTATTCCGTTGAGTAGTGTGATGGACAAACCGAAGTAGAGTAGGTTGAAGGCGTTAAAGGAGAAAGCATAAATCAACGTGAAAACAGAGATAGCTTCCCCATACTTCTTTATGAACAGCAAGCTAGCGGCTGAAACAACCCATAGTACAA
This sequence comes from Candidatus Bathyarchaeota archaeon, assembly GCA_963770845.1. GTDB lineage: Archaea > Thermoproteota > Bathyarchaeia > Bathyarchaeales > Bathycorpusculaceae > Bathycorpusculum. The sequence continues at coordinate 97,288 of CAVYRC010000009.1, forward strand.
GCAAGATTGAGTTGTTGGGGTCTGCAGCATCGTTGAAGACCGTTAATTCAAGCGCCATAAAAACAACGTTGATAAGCATCCAGACAACAATCGCATAGGTTGCGGATGCTCCTTTTGGTTTAATGTTTAACATGGATAATTCTTTTCAATCAAGTTAGCATTTAACTTTTACCTTGGATTAACGGTGCCAATGGTTGTTGGCAACAAAAACATGAGAGTCAAAACAAAAACAACGGCTAATATTCCTTGCAGTTGAAGCTGGTTGTCTTCGTTTGGATAAAGTATTTTAACTTAAGAGCTTTGTACTTGGAAGCATTTCAGGCAGGTTGTTGCTTTGCCATTCCAGAGCGCTACAGAATATGTTATAATGCGATTTTTCCGCTTATTTACCCGGCTGCCTTTGAGGGGCATTATTCATTCGGTTGCGCAGACACAACCATTTATAGAGTACTTTAAGGGTTTCGAGAGAAACTGTGCTGTCCAAGGAATATTCGGGGAACAAACAGAGGAAGTTCTCAAGAACCTGAAAGTGGATTTCATCTGGTTCGGTTACATGGGAGTCAGCGATGGTGATGGGCACTTGATGGTAAACAAACGTTATTTGAGCACTGGAAGCAAAAAAGACATTTATCTTGACGTAATCCATGAGCTCTGCCACGTAAAACAGCATATGGACGGCAGAGATCTTTTTGACCCACGCTATGACTACGTGGATAGACCAACAGAAATCGAAGCATACCGCTACGCTGTGCAAGAAGCCAAACGCATAGGGCTAAGTGCAGCGGAAATTCGCCTGTATCTTAAAACTGAAATGATGAGCACACAAGCTTTGGACAGGCTAATTAGAAACATGGGCATAGAAATTTGAAGATCCCTATTTTCTGTTAATTGCATAGGGGCAGTTTTTGATCGGGACATTTAGGGACATTTAGGGACAAATGGGGACATTTAGGGACAACTGATAAGGCTGATACAAAGCCTGAATGATTAAAGCAACCTAAAACAAGCCCCGACGTAATTCTGGTGCAGCAACCATGTTTTCTTCTATCAGACTGTTGAAAGAAAGGCTAATCACGCCGTCGTTAATGATCTAATGGTTAGGAGCAAAAAGTTTTTTCATTCCGCTTCAATGAACGCATGTGTTATAAAATTTCTTTTAGTATACCTACCTTTTTTAAAAGAATGATGTTTGGTCGAGACAGCTAGTTTAGACTTGAGCTTAAATCTTACAGCGGACTACGCAGCGTCTGTCTACGAACTAATCCGGTGTATGTGGAAAAGGCAAGGATTGCAGCCAGCAGCAAGACTTTGTATGCTGTTATGCCTTGTAAAAGTGAGACAACAGTAAGTACGATTGGTAGCGCGCTTAGCAACAAATATGTGAATGGAAAAAGCCTCAGAGCTCTCCGGTTAACGTTGGCAGTGCCTGCTTTTCGGAAGAAAAGTTCAGGTAGTTTTCCCATTCCGATTGTGCAGGTTTTGCAGTAATAGCATGTTACGCAACCATGCTTGCCCAGCTCATAGAAGACTAAAAATGCCGCTAACCCAAAGAACAAAAAAGCAGTTAACGGATAGAAAAGAGCGCACGAAAGGGCACCTAAAACAATCCAAAGAATAATAAAGAAATTACCGAAAAACAGCTCAGTTTTTGAATAATCCTTTGTATATCGACCAGTAGTTTCTGCAGTCATGTCTTCATCTCTTGGCTTTTTCCTGGGTAATTCTTCTGGCGACTCGCAAAGACAACGCTGCAGCAGTTAACATTGTGGGTAATCCTTGAGAACGTGGCATGAGAGAAAGATCAGCGACCCAAATGTCTTGAGGCAACCATGATGGATGCATTGTTTCGATGTCGTCTTTAGTTAATGGTACAGTCCCACCCAGGTGGCCTCCATGAATCATGCCGTCAACGAAGGGACCTGTTACTCCTGAAGCTTCCATTATCTGTTTTGCTTCAATTTTTGCTTTATCGAGGCTTTCATAGTCTGCTTTAGTCAGAGATTTTGTGACGGTGCCGTCGGCTGCAACACTGCCTTGTTCAGTATCCGCCAGTTTAATCATCATGCCAACCCTGTCTTGCATGGATACATCTTTCCAGGGTTTATGGAACCAATAAGATAACAAATCGAAGTAAGGTGAAAGAATGTATTTGTCTTTTTTTATGAACCAAGCCATAGGCGGCTCATTGAGCATTCGAGAATCTTTTGACACTCCGCCAACAGTAAGAACAACATCAACCCACAAGTTTTCTTTCACTGGCAAATTTGATGCTCGCAAAATCTGGGCTGTGCCGATGCCTCCGGCTGATAATACAACGATGTCAGCATTGATTTTCTCTGTTGACGACCCATGAGAAACCAGCACTCCGTATGCACGGTTACCATCTAAGAGCACCTTCTGAACTGTAGTATTTGTCAGTAGTGAGATGCCTTTGCCTAAGTAATCTTTGTAGACACGTCTGCTGTCCCATTTGGCTCCTGTTATGCAGCCTAATTCGCAGTAGCCGCAACCGATGCATTTGCTTAAGTCATCAACTTTCGGTGTAGGTTTTGGCTTATACCCAAGTTGTTCTGCTTTGTCATACATTTGTTGTGTAAGAGGACGCCATCGCTCTCTTGGAATAGGCGCAATTGTTAGATTCTTCTCGATTTCCTCGAATTCAGCCGAAAGGTCAAGCCCGATTTCTTTGAGACCGTTTTCCGCCCTTACCATGTTACCACACGCAATTGAGGTGCAACCGCCTTCAGTTACACCTCTAAAAATAGCTAAATCTTGACTTGCACGGGTAACTCCATAATGTGGAAACACATGTTTGATTGAATTTTCATCTTTTAGAAGCCACGAGCCCCTGAAGGAACTTAACCATGAAACCTTATGAGTTAGGGGGCTAAATGGCTTGCCAGCCTCAATGATGATAACTTCAAAACCATTTTGTGCCAGTTCCCGGGCCGCTATTGCCCCTCCAGCTCCAGAGCCAACAACAATAACTTTCATCGCGTATTCTCCTTTTCATTAAATTGGATATCTGCCTTGCAATTTTTGCAGCCGCTTGTCATGTATTCTTTGAACTTCATAGTTACGTTTGGCTGTAATCCTTTTATGACGCCTTCATCTGTTGCGCTTAAGACTTGGCAGGTAAGTTTAGAATATTGCTCTGCTAGAGCGCATCGGTCAATGATTGCTTGAGCTCTTGAATTATTTATCCGCTCTAAGTGAAAATCTATACCTAGAACGCGATAAAGAATTTTGGCTGCCTTAGGCAAGTCTGCTGGGTTATCGCTGACACCAAGTTTGATACGGGTTTTTTTACCTATATCTTGTCCGACTAAAAACAAAGCTTCTCTACCCAGTCTGATAGCTTCTTCGCGCCCAATCGCAGCTTCGAGCGCTTCAACTAGTTTTGCTTGGTTTTGAGCCATATTTGCCCTTTGCTGTTGAATGCTTGTTGCAGGTTTTTGTTTTTGATTATTAACGGGCGCTTCTTTTGTTGAATGTTTAGAGAGTAACGATTCAAGCGCCGTTGTGGTTTGGTGGGAAATATTTTTGAGTTCTCTGCTGAGGATGTAATTTGGCGTCCACCAACCTAAGATAAGAAGCCTAAGACCCACATCTATTCACCTGGCTTCTCCACTCCACCGATATGTAGTTCGCTCCCAGGAACGGCTCCAGAGTATAGCGATTCAATAATTTCTTTATATTTTTGAGAAATAACGATCCGTTTAAGTTTGAGGTTTGGTGTCAACTCACCGTTTTCAATGCTTAAGTTGTTGGGAAGTATTGCCCATTTCTTTATTTTCTCTGGGTTGGAGAGGCGCTTATTCATTTCTTCCATGGCTTGGTCGATAGATGCGAGAGTTGCTTGGTCATAGTGTTTTTTGTCTACCCACGCAAGCGCGGAGCAGTACGGTTTTGACTCACCTATCAACATGGCTTCGGAAACTTCAGGCAGTTCTCTTATCATACCTTCAATTTTTCCAGAATAGATACATTTGCCATAAGAAGTTTTAATCAGTTCTTTCTTTGCGTCCATAGATAATGAGGCTTCCTTCATCGCTTAATTTGCCGATATCGCCTGTCATTAGCCAGCCATCTTTGAACGGTGGCTCAAGTGACTTATCAAAGTAGCCCACAGTGACCTGTGGACCCTTAACCATTATCTCCCCATCTTCAGCTATCTTTACTTCAGTAAAGGGCATCGGTTCGCCTACTGTACCTATCCTATTTCTTCCCAGCCGATTTATCGTGACCAATGGTGATTCGGTCATTCCGTATGCATTATGGATTTCTATACCGAGTTTTCGGTAGTTTTCAAGGAGGTCTTCGCTACAGCTTGCAGAACCCGCTATTAGTTGTGTACATTTGTTCAAACCCGCTCGTTTAAGTGTCATATTTCTAAGAATTCTTCGGATTGCTTGCTTGAGCAGGGTACTCTTTGTTTTGATGTAGAATCTTCCGAATGGATTCTTCTCCAGAGCTTCCCAGATTTTTTCGTAAATGCGTGGAACCGAAAAGAAGACGGTAGGTCTAACAAGAGGCAGTTCGTCTTGTAGTTTTCTAAAGTCTTCCAAGAAATAGATCTCTACAGACGCTGGGATGTAATAGGGCGAGTAGGTAGCAAGGATTCCTTCAACCACATGCCCCATCGGTAAGAATGATAGGTACTTGGAAGGTCGGTTTCTTGCTTGCCAGGAGGTTATCGCCACTGTTGACTCAGCCATGTACCGAAGGTTGGCATGTGTAAAAATAGTTCCTTTCGGTTTACCTGTTGTTCCCGAAGAGTACCTTAGAGTTGCAATGTCTCCAAAGCCAACTGGAGCCTTGATGAATGAGTTGTCGTTTTTGCCTTTGGAGAGGAATTCTTCCCAAGAAACAACGTTACTTTGCCCATTTGTTGCCGCTGGAACCCGGCAGATCGAGACAATTGGCACTTCAGGAGTAAGCTCCTTGACTCTGGACAGCAAACTTGGCATTCCGACAAAGAAAAGTTTGGCGCCACTTGCCTTCAGAACGTCATTTATGTCCGAAGGCGGCATGGTATAGTAGAGCGGAACGCTTACTGCACCTATAAGCCCAATAGCAATATCGACTGCCAAGTATCTTGTGCTGTTTAAGCCTGTTAGAGCTACCCGGTCGCCGGGCATAATTCCAAGAGCTTTTAGTGCAGCTGCTTATGGCTAAAATATCTTTACGCATCTCTTGTGCAGTTTTCTTTATTCTTTTGCCCTCGATTAGGTCAACGTAGGTTACTGGGTGGCTTTTGCTATCTAGCCTGAAGAGGACTTGCTCGTGTACGGTGCGGTCTGAGCGATGGAAGAAACTATTGTAAACAGCGTATTCGAGCAGTTTGGGCATTATTTCTTGCCATTTGAAATCGTAAGGTCCAAGAAGGCTGTCAAGATTGTCTCGGTTGAATTGGCGGTTTTCGCTAAAATATGGAGATAAAGAGATAAGGGCGTCTGAGACTCGATGGTCTCCTGTGAATGCGCGCTGAAGCTTCAGAGTGGTCTTCATTGAGGAAGCTGACATTGGTACGTATATTGGACTTGGTAGTTTGCAGGCTAATTCGGTTTTTGCCCATTTTTGTACGAACTGCAAGAGTTCTCCAAGCTTTGGCAATGAATCATAAGGCGCTATAACATGGAAGGTTTTTCCTTTTGCTTTAGGTTCAAAAGTTAATTGAACTACTGCTTTTGCCACATAATCAACAGGAACCACGTTGATTCTTAATGAGCGGCTCACAGGCATAAATCGCATTTTACCCGTTAAGTAGAGACGTAAGGGGAAGTAGAATGTGTTAAATGTTTTAATAGCCCCTGTTTGCGAGTCGCCGACGACCATGGACGGTCGAAAAACAGAGACAGGAAACTCTTTCGCGGCGGCTTGAACTAGTAGTTCGCCCTCGTACTTGCTGCGTTCGTAGTCGGTGAAGAACCCAAACTTATCCGTCAACTCGGATTCAGCTATTGTTCCATTTCGTGCTCCTGCCACGTATGCAGTGGAAATATGAGAAAATCTTTCAAGAGGATGATGCTTGTTTGCTTCTTTGGCGAATTCCAAAACGTTTGCTGTTCCTTGAACGTTGGTTTTCCTTAGTTCCTCTAGCGAAACAAAGCGCCAGTCAGCTGCGGCATGTATGATGTGAGTTACCCTTGAGGCAAGATCAAGGTAGCTTGCTTCGTTTAAGCCCAGATGCATAGAGCAAACGTCGCCGGAAACAACTTCAATTCTCGTTCCAATTGCATCGATGAGTTCCGGCCAATCCCACCAATCCCGTTCGACTTTGCATACGCCTATCTCAACATCATTTGCTCTAACTAACGCGAGAACAGTTAGCGTCCTTATTCTGTAAGAGAGCGCGAACGATTTGCGTTGCAATGAAACCGTTGGCACCTGTGACCATCACAGTTTTGTTCATTCAAGCCACTCCGGATAATGTGCTTCAAGGAAGGCTCTGAATAGTTGTGAGTTACGCTTCTCGCGTTCTCGGTACTGTTCAAATCCTTTCTTAAGTTTGTCCTTAAATGAATCGTAATGGTCGAAAATGTCGCCAACGTCATTACTAAGTTCCCAGAATCTGAGTGGATCTTCATGGTCCGTGAACAACTCACTTATCTCCAGATCAGCGTAGAGATCTCTGATTCTAAGGTCATGCCCTATTGCAGTTTGAGGAACATAATTCTGGAAGAGAAAGAACTGCCGCATGGTACCTCGACGTAATTAGCAAATCTAAACTCCTGAGTATGCTGGTCATTTGTGAAGCATTGTACTCTATGGAAGTGAATACTTTTGTTCGTTCAGGGTGCTTCATCAATCCTTGAACCTTGTTAGCGAAGCTTGCATCCAAGCCCTCCAAGCTTAGAAGGGCAATATCCTTGTCCTGTTCCATTATGATATCGTCAGCCTGCACCGCCAACACTTTGGCGAGAACGTCACTTTTTTCAAGGCTTGCCTTAGAATGTGTGTAGTAGTATGGCCATCTGTAGCAGTACTTTTTTCGATCCCAAAGTCTGATGTGAACAGGCCATACGTAAATGTCTTCAGCTGCCACCCCTACCACGTGAGATGCTTCTGGCCAAACTCGTTTGAGGAGGTCGTGGTCTTGAGGATTTGGTTGAAATGCGAAGGCATTGTCGGCTGTGACTTCAATCGGAGCCGTTACACCCCATTTCTTGAGTCGTTCAGCAGCTGACTTAGTCCTTGCCAATATAAGGTTAGTCTTGCTGGCTTCTCGTCGAATTAGCCAGCTGTTGAAACGGCTGGCGGAGCCTGCATCCACTGAGTAGGCTATGCAAGGTTTCTTCATGGAGTGCGCGTACCTAGTTGCGAGTAAATAGTACCAGAGGAGGGCTGAGCCCCAAGTGTCCATATAGCAACTTCCCTCGACGAGCATGATTAAGTCGTTTTCTTTGACTAATTTTCTGATGTCCAGAAAGAACAGCGAAGGCCTAATGGGTTCAATCTTGAGAGTTGGACTTTCTGTTAAGTATCTGCGAAGATTCGCCTCGTTCAGAGAAGGCACGGTTATACAGGCTTCTGGACCCAGAACAGAACGTATCTCATTAATGCTAACGAGAAGTTTTGCTTCAGCTCCTGTGTTGTTTGCCCCATTGTAGCCAACGAGCAAAATCTTTGGTTTCAAGTTAACCACCATTATTCCTTAATTATTTGAGCTCGGGCCCAACTTCGAATCTCGTCCCAATCTCGTAGATCATAAACGCCGGATTCACACTCTTTGAATCCGATTTTTTGAAGTTGCGCATTGTAACCCACTTCCATGGTTTTGCGAGTTAGAAAAGCCCATCTTGTTGAAGTCCAAGACACCACCGAAGAACCCCATCATTATGGGCTTAAGATAGTAATTTAAGATTTTTGTCCTCTAAACCAATTTTTCGTAGTTCTAGCAACTCGATCTGTTTTTCCTGCTTTTTCCTCAACAGGTTTTAAAGCCTATATGATTTTCTCAGCGCACAAGATTGCTATTTGCGATTTCTTCTGGAAGGTTTAGGCTGATGGACGGGTTTCGTAGGTTTTATAGCAGGATCGGATCCATGTTTGCTACGTCGCTTCAAAACCAAGAAAGTCACCGCGATTACTATAAGGACAATTGCTACCACCGCTACATAGACAAGGGGCGAAGTTGATGAGTTGCCCGAGCTCGAGTCGGTTGGATTTTGCGAACTGGTGTTTGAGCTAGTGTAGGGAGTTGCTATGGGCGCGGTACCCTGCAGAAGCGGCCCTCGAGTCTGAACTAGCAGTGAGTAACTGGTTATCTTCAGTCTTGAGGGCACGTCGGATTGGTTTAGGTCGAAGGCTGCAATCTGGAAGTTAAGCGATTCGGAGGGGTTTAGGGTTCGGGGGTCTAGATAGTTGGTGTATCCGACTCCTACGACTGCTCCGGTTGAGTTAAAGAAGGTTCCCACCACAGTCAGGTTTGTGGCGGCTTGTGCCCCCGTGTTCTGTATGTTACCCGTAACCATGTAGGCGCCGTTGAAATCGCCGGTTGTGCCAACTGAAGCAGAACTGCTTGTAATCTTTAGGTCAGGATACTGGTAGCTGCTTGTCGAGTTGGCCATAACAACATTTAATTCAATATCGCCGACGCTGTACCATCCGTTTGAGCCTTGAGGCGGCTGAAAACCCATGTCAAAAGGCGCCTTCTGCTGCGGAAGCAACTGCGCCACATAAACACTCGCAAAAGATGTAGACATTGCCCCATCCAGTGTAGAGGCGGTTCCCGTTAGAACAACCTTGTCAATGACGTGGAGTCCAATGTTTTGTACTTCCCCCACTACCACGAGGTTACCCACCGAGTTTATGTACCAATTATGGCTTCCGATTTGAATATTCTGGGTTTCACTGCCTTGGCTGTGCACGCTAGGAACCAAAACCGATCCTAAAGAGCAGATTGTAAGCAGGAATATGATCCAAACGGGGGTTTTTTTCATGTTAAATAGCCTTCTTGGATTTTAGATGTGACTTTGGGGTATATGAGGGTTTTTCAAAATTGCCCCAGAATCCGCAGGAGCCGTGTCTTAGAAAACCTATGGTGTAGGGCGATATTTTTAAATGTAGAATCGGCTGATATTAATTTAGACGGTTTGCCTTTGAACGAAAAATTACATCCTTATGTAATATTTCTTCCAAAAACAGAAAAAAAAGATAAAATCCTCTCCGCCATCTTCGGCTCCAAAGCAGGCGTCGACATCCTCCGCTACAGCTTAAAACAAGGCATCCAAAAGAACATCTACCAAAAGGACCTAGTCAAAACCCTCAACTACAGCAACAAAACAATCATAGAAAACCTCAAATCCCTCACCTCTTTGGAGGTCCTAAACGAATCCATGGAGAAAAACGACAAAGAAGGCCGCATCATCTGGATAAAAACCTACCAACTCACCAACCTCGGCAAATGGTTTGCCCTCCTTATGGCAGAAGAAAAAGAGCTCACCGAAACTGAAAAAGCAGAGATATTGCAGAGCCTATTCCGCACCTATGTTAAACAGGTCAAAAGGTTAGCAGAGGAAATTGGCATAAACAAAAAGATGTTAGAGGAAACTTTCCGGGAAGAAATGAAAAGCAGCCCATAAGGCCCCAATCCAAGATCTTCATAACGGGAGTATCCAGAAAAGAAAGTGGCTGAGAAAGCCGTTTTGACTGGGTTGTTTTGTGGGGTTTGGAGAGAGTTTGAGGGGGAGAAGGGAGAGCGTGCTAAAAATTAATAGGTCTCCAAACCTTTCCACATGCCCAGCCAAACGGTTTCTTTTTTGCCTCCTCTATAGTGCTTTGAACGCTTCGAACCAGCGGTTGTACTGGCTTAACATATCCAGCGATACTGACGGTTTGCGTTCCTCCAGTATCTTGCGGAAATCATCCATTGTAAGCGACCTTGGCTTTGCCTCTTTGTCCATGGCTCTGCCTGTCTCGAAGAATTCACCAATCAAACTCAGTTGCGCCGATTGACATACGTCGCGTATGTCGCTGCCCGAAAACCCTTCCGCCAATCTTGCCAGCTCATGGAGATCCACGTCGTCAGTGATCTGCAGGTTACTTGAATAAAGCTTTAGCATGTTCAATCTAGTTGCATGGTCAGCAAGCGGCACAAGGATACGTTTCTGGAAACGGCGGATAAAAGCCCAATCCAGGTCCCAGGGCTTGTTTGTTGCGCCAATCACATAGACATGAAGAGCCTTGCCTTTGTCCACGATGCCATCCATCTCTTTGAGGAACTGGTTTTTTACGCGGATTTCGCCACCTACCTCGTTTGAGTGGTTGCCCATAAGCGAATCCAACTCGTCCACGAACACTATAGCGGCTTTCCCATCCGTCGCGGACTTTCGCGCAGACCCAAACAGCTTCGCAACGTTCTGTTCAGCTTCTCCAAGCCACTTGGACATAATCGAAGCTGCATCAATGCTGTAGAAATTCGCGTCGATTTCCGTAGCAACCGCCGCTGCCAACAGAGTTTTACCGCATCCAGGTGGACCAAAAAGCAAGATACCTCGTGGCCATCCCAGCGGAAATAGATCAGGCCGCTGCACTGGGTAAACTATGGCTTCTTTCACGGCTTTTTTTGCGGTGTCTAAGCCCACGACTTCTTGCCAGTTAACCTTTGGTCTCTCTGTCATGACAAGCTCCTCATTGGGTTTCCCACTTATCCCGTTACCGTTACCCTCCATGGTTGCTGCTCCTCCACCTTCACCATCATTATTAGCAGCTTGATTCATCTCGCTGGCGGAAACCGTACCCTGAAGCGACTTAATTCGCTCCTGATACGCAATTGCTCGCTGTACATACACTTTGTTTAAGCCATATTCGGGGTACAGCTGCACAAGCTGCAGTAGACTCTCGATTGCTTTTTGGTATAGGGTGATAGCTCTTCCTTTTTGCCCCTGCTTATCCAGTCGTACAGCATCTAGGGCGTAAGCTGTTGCTGCTCTTTCAAGTTCATTTGACGCACTCATCGTGTTTTCTCTCCTTCTCTCTCTTATTCTGGCGATCGTAACTCAATCTTTATTTTGCCTTTAGCACCAAGGCCTTCGAGGGCACGCTCAATCTCCTCGTTTGAGGTCTTCAGCTCAACACTGCATCGACCTAAATCAATCTCGCCGTTAGTTTTACGCACATACTCAAGCAGCACATCTTCCAACGCAGGCTTCTCCACTTTAAGCGAGAACTCTTTAATCTCAGATTTCCTGTAGGAAAACAAGGTTTTCTCAGGGTCAAAACCTGATTCCTCCACGGTTTTTTGAGAGAACACCTGTGAAGAACTCGCTGTTAGGGCAACAAGTTCTTTTATAGGGGTTTTCTCTTTTACCGGCGCTGCTATTGGGGGTTCAGGAAGTGTTTCTGCGAGTTTTTGCTCCATGAAACAGGAGACTTCTTTTAGGATTTCTTCGCCAGCCTCCGTTTTCTTTCCCACTGGGATAACTGTTTCGTCGGAGGTAAGTTTGGTGGAATGAAGAGTATCCTGGATAGTCTGGTTAACAGTATTAAGTTCTGAGCTAACATCAGGTAAAACCTGAAACAGCTCTTGCGAAACGCCTTGAAGTAAGCGCAAAGCTGGTTTTAAATCGGCAACTATGTCGCCTAGTTCCTTTATGGTTTCAAGGCGTAAAACCACACGTTCAATAGCTAACTGAACGTTGTAGAGAAACTTTACTAGTTTTCTGACTTCCGCAATCTCGGTGGCACACATCGCGGCTTTTTCTTTGTTGTTCTTTTTTAATGCGAACATGCATGTTTCAAAAAGGACGCGGTCCCGCTCTTTCAAGCGATAACTTGCTTGCTCCAGCTTGTTTTGCTGGACTTTTAGTGTACAAATAGATTTTGTGGCGACTTCACGAATAGGTGGAGGGGTTTGATTAGTTAGACTTTTTATTTTTTAGCCCTCCAAACCTATCGTTTTCTTTTGCTTGACTATAAGCCAGCTTTTCCTATTTCTTTAACGTAAACAACCACTGGTGGCTCGGGAAGTTTTGATGCTGCGTTGCTAACTTGTTCAGCGTAGACTTTGTTTGGTTTCTGAGAATTTAGTGATTGGTCACCCAGTAGTACGCTTGAGAGTCTGCTTTTTGTGAGTTCGAAGTCGGTCTTTTCGCTGGTCGCACGTCTGAGCGTGTCTTGTAGTAGGGCGAAAGCCATTCGATAGTTTTCGTCGTCGACTTTTCCTATTTCATGCTCGATTTCCAGGTTTGCGATAGCGTAACTGAGAGAGGTTATTTCATCTTGGCAGCGTTCGATTTCTATGCCGGATTCGTCGATGATTACTTGAGCATCTTTTTTGAGCTGTGCCAATACGTTTGTGAAGCTGTTGTGGAGGTCCTGGTAGACATCAGAGGTTATTTTCTTTTTGTCCACGAGGTCTTTTAAGGCTTCGTCTTTGCGCCAGATTAGAGGTATGTGGTCGCAGAGAATGCCAGCTTGGTTTTTGATTTTGGATATGAATGTGACTTCAGGACCATTAAATCGTAAGCTTTCCATGGGCTGTTTGGTGAATTGACCATCGCCAAATTCTACGTAAACTGCGTCGAATTTTCCGTTAGGAGTTAATGCGAAGGAGGCAACCTTGCCGATTACTCGTCCATATTCATTCTTTATTGGTTTGCCAATAGAAAGAAAAAGATTGGAGTTAGACATTTTTGTGTTTTTCTCCTTATCTTAGAAGGTTGTTTTTTCTGCTTGAGAAGCTGGGGACGATGGCATTCCTGGGGGCAGATCTGGGAACTTGTCTTTTATCTTTTGTTCTGCAACTGTTGCGGCTTCGGTGAGAATCTTTGATGCATCTTCGTTAACTGTGTCGAAGTTTAGTGTCATTCCGCTTCCTTGGCCTGCTTCAATCATGATTCCGCTTAGCATGTTGCCGATTTCGCCTAGTTCACTTTCTGCTTCTGGGAACACGCTGACTAAGCCTGCTTTGACTGAACGTAGAACACCTACGGCTGGACCGAGAGTTGATACAACATCACCTAGTTCAGAAACTGTTCGTAATCTTAATGTGATTTGCTCGAGAGCAAGTTTAGCGTTCATAATTAACTTTGACATTTTCCTGACTTCAGCTAGCTCGTTTGCGAAGACGTTTGCGCGTGCGCTGTCATGTTTTGTATAAGCGTCAACTATTCTTGCAAAGATTGCTTTGTCTCTTTGGCCGAATCTATCGGTTGCTTGGTCAAGCTTCTGTACTTGAAGTTCGATGCGTCTGACTGCGAAATCTAATCGTGGTTTTAGTGGTCCTGGTGGTTTAACTGCGTCTTTAATGCGGTTTGCGAATGGCTCATCTTCCCGTTTACTTTCCCACTTTTTAGCGAATCTTTCTGACAATTTGATTACCTCTGCAAGCCTAACATGCAGGAATTAATCTTATACATTGTTAATATGGTGGAAATATGCTCGTATATATGTACAGATATACATCATGGGAAAAACAGCTCAGCCCTTTAACTAGAAGAGTTAAACATGGTGTTGACGCTTGTGCGTTTATACAGAAACGTGTAAGTTAGACTAAAATGATGCGCTAACTAACTGCTAAAATAAAAAGGTGAATTGAATGAATAGCAGATTAAAAGTATTCGGTTTAATAGCTCTTTTAGGCTTCGTAGCAGGCGTCATTGCACAAGTTACAGCAACATACCTTATCCCATGGCTAATCGTAGTTTTGCCATCGCTAGCCGGCTTAACAAGCTTCATGGTTGCAGGATTTGCAGGTGCAGTCCTAACTGTTGCAATAGTCGGCGCTTGGGCATACATGACCGGCAAAAAAGATCCATACTAAAAAAGAGCCAACTCCCAACCTCTTTCTTTCCCCCAAAAGATAGTTTATCCTTTCTTTACACCCTTAAAGTTCCTTTTTCTTCTATAAATCGCTCTTGCTTTGGGCGATATCTCCATGAGGTCTTGGTTTAAACTCACTTGTCCAATTAAGAATTTCTTGCTCACAAAAATCTTCAAATTAAGTTGATTTGTCCTCTATTATTTGGAATTTGAATTCCATTCCGTTCTTTTCAGCTACTCGGATTATGTTACTTTTTCTTAAACAATAAGTCATTTGCCTCGCGGTCCCTACCGGAATTCTAGCTAGTTTGGCTAATTCTCTGTTGGTAAAAACTTGATTTAGGCTATCGGGCAACAATTTAAGGTAATCAGTTTTGTTTTGGAAGAGAATTCGACTGTTCACTTGCAACAGTCTTCTTTCTTTGATGCTAACGCCTCTTCTTCTCCAACTTCCCCTCCCATCATCACACCTAACCTCCTCTTCATCGATGAATAAGACTTCCAAAGAAAAGTTCTCTTTCCCGATCATTTTCGGAATCATGACCAACTCGCGAAACAGGTCAGTTAGTTTTCCTTTTTTTGGGGACTTGCGTTTGTTTATAGCTACATTGTCTTTTGTAATGTAGGTTATCCATTTCTTTTCGGGCAGAGGATAAACTAGCCTCACTTGGTGTTTTTTGCTAAGCGTTTGGAGTTTTTCTTTGAGGGCTGAAAAATTTCTGGTTTGAACCTCGATTATTAATTGTCCTCTCAGGATATCTACTATATAGTTGTCTAACTTTACTTCAAAGTTGTCGCCAGGAAGTGAATAAATTCTTTTAATTTCTGAATGAAGAGAGCACTCGTTCATTATTCTTTAAAAGGCTAATTTGTATCTAATAAGCCTGCTTTTCAAAAAGCTTTTTCCACGTGCGATTCATCTATGGTAACAAAATTTTTAGTTGTGGACTCAATAGCGGAAAAAGTATTCACAAGCTTCCAGCGTTTTTATTCCCCACTTTCGGCTTCATCGTACCTCGATTTTCTCATCGTCCAAAGTTATAGCGTATCGTCCAAACTATTTACGTTTTCGTAACAGTTGTACACCTTGTATCAACATGAAAGGCTCGAAGCCTGCTTTTCCTAGTTCTATTGTTTCGTGAACAGTGTTAGCAGCTAGAATGGTCCAGTTGTCATAATTACCTGTATGGTAGATAGCAATTCTGCCCCTGTTTATCTCCTATGCCCTTTTTGCTATGATTCTTAAACATCGAAAAATCAATAACCTAAATCAATAGACCTTTTCCCAAGAAAGGTGTACCAACCTCTAAACTTGTTTTTGTTTAGTCAACAAACCTTGACGAAAAACCTATTAAGGCAACAAGTTCTCAGTGACTAACGTAGAAAACTTGGAGCCGCCTTCTTGTCTGTGGGAGTAATATGAATCAATTTTTATTATTGTTGATTTTCTTGGTCATTGTGAATTTTATCTCTTTAGCTATCTTTGGAATTGACAAGTTGAACAGCAAAAAGGGAGGTTGGAGGATTCCTGAATCGAGGCTTTTGTTGATTGCTTTTTTTGGTCCGTTTGGTGCTTATTTTGGTATGTTGGTTTTTAGACATAAAACTCGCAAAATCAAGTTCTTGCTGGTTCCACTTTTCGTAATAATTCAAGGGTTCCTGATAGTGTATTTCTGCTTCATTAAATAGCGTCAACTACTTATCGGAATTCAAAAAAGAAAAAAATGGAAATGCGGGTTATGCCTCTACTCTCAGAGGGTTCAAATCAAGCATAGGTCAATTTTAAGTTAGGGAGCATGAAAAAAAACAAGATTTACATGTCGGGACTAGTAACGAAATGAACTGCAAACATGTGTCCTTCAAATAACATTGGAACCAGAATCATAGTTGAATCCAGTGTTCCACCGTCTTTTTTCATCAAGGTTAATTGAATCGTTGACGCTGACATATTCTCCACCGCTTTCCAATACGCTGAGGCTAGTGTTTCTCGGCTTTTCTCTGCAACATAGACTTCTAGGAATCCGGGCTTTTCAGCCCATTCCTTAGCTGACTTAAATCCTAACATAGAAGTAAATTTGCTATTGCAAGCTTTGTGATTGTCGTCGAGATAAATGAATATTGGCTGCTCCGACTTATCTAATATTGGCTTCATTTGGTCATATAGACCTTTGACTAGTTTCTCATGATGTTCCTCTGATGTCTGCATTTTCTTTGATATAATTTCTTCCCTCCTTAGATTTTAGTTTCTCAACAATAATCTATTTTTGAATCACAGAAGTTTTATTGCTTCTTCTCTTGGAATAGCTACCAGTGTTTCTGAAGCCACGATATCTGCAACAGCAAGCGAAGCTTTGAGTGCTTCATTTTCATTTGCGGCTTCAAACATTACAACAGTATCGTATCGACCTAAAGTCCAGTACCAACCGATGATTTTTATGCCTTTATTTTTTAGTTCATTAATTATTCTGGTTCCCTGTTCAGCTGTTTCTTTGCTTGGTTTTTTCCTCATTTTTCCCAAACTGATGAAAATCAAGGTTATTTTCACCTCCAATTCTAAAATCGGTGATATACTCTAGCTCATCGCATAGTTGATTTAAGTAATTGTGGTAGCCACTTGCCAATCACATTTGGTTAATTTAAAGAAGCATGA
The DNA here is from genome assembly GCA_963770845.1 of Candidatus Bathyarchaeota archaeon. Lineage (GTDB taxonomy): Archaea > Thermoproteota > Bathyarchaeia > Bathyarchaeales > Bathycorpusculaceae > Bathycorpusculum. The sequence continues at coordinate 113,705 of CAVYRC010000009.1, forward strand.
TTATTGAAATTGGGCGTTGACGGCTGTTTTTACGCAAATAAAGTAGTATAATGAGCAACATTAACGTAAAGGAAACTACCTTTAACAGTTGAAGATAGTAGATAAATACGCGTTTGCCTTATTCTGTGAAACAATAAGCTTCCAAATTGTTCAATAAGCAGACCCGGTGTCACGGATGAAGTACATACTCGTTATCGGAGACGGAATGGCTGATTACCCAATTCCAGAATTAGGCAACAAAACCCCGCTTCAAGCCGCCCACAAACCCAATATGGACGCCATAGCAGCCCGCGGCAGAAATGGGTTGATTAAAAACGTCCCCGACGGTTTAACCCCAGGTTCCGAAGTTGCCATCTGCTCAATTTTAGGCTACGACCCAAAAGTTTACTGCACTGGTAGAGGACCCTTGGAGGTGCCTTCAAGAGGTATAAAACTAGGCAAAAATGATGCGGCCTACCGATGCAATTTAATAACCGAGAAAAACGGCGCTATAGCTGATTACTCGGCTGGGCACATAACAACTGAAGAAGCAGCACAGCTCATTGAAGCAATGAAAAAAGCATTTGATAAGCCTAACCAAATCGAGTTCTACCCAGGCTTAGACTACCGCCACTTTTTGATCCTACGCAACTTCGCCAATCCAGAACAGATCAAATGCACTCCACCCCACGACGCAATAGGCGTAAAAGTCGAGAAGGTTTTGCCTAAAGCCAAGTCGCCAAAGGCAGAAAAACAAGCTAAACTCCTAAGAAGCTTAATTGAGGGCTCTAGAGAAATTCTGCGTTTTCACCCGGTCAATATTTCGCGTGAAAAAGCCGGGAAACGACCGGGCAATTTAATTTGGCTCTGGGGAGGAGGCAAAAAACCAGCCATGCCCACATTAAAAGAAAAGTTTGGGATGAAAGGAGCAGTCATCTCCGCAGTAGATTTGGTTAAAGGAATCGGCAGTTATGCGGGTATGCAAATAATAGATGTACCCGGTGCAACGGGTCTATCAAACACCAATTATGAAGGCAAAGCAGACGCTGCCTTAGAGGCGCTTGAGAGCAACGACTTTGTATGTGTCCATGTTGAAGCGCCCGATGAAGCCGGTCACTGCAAAGACTACAAGTTGAAGGTGAAAACCATAGAGGACTTCGACAAAAGACTCCTCGGCAGAATCATAAACGGTTTGAAGGAGCCCTATGCGATAGCTATCCTACCTGATCATCCAACGCCAATAAGCATCGGGACCCACTCTCGAGATCTGGTGCCTTTCACCATTGCTTCACCGAACATAAAACCCGACGATGTTAAGGCGTTTGATGAATTTTCAGCAAGCAAAGGCGAGTTTGGATGTGTAGAGAATGAATATTTGATTTCGCTTCTGTTTGCTGCAGGTAAACCCTAAGTGGGCGTGGATTCCTGTTTTGTGTCGATGTCTTTTATACGTCTTTTTATGACTACTTTTATTTCTGGGTCATCTTCGCGGCGCCAGGCATCGACTAAAAGTTTTTTGGCCAGGGCGAGGCTTTTTTCTCCGAAGAGCTTAGCGAATTTGCTGCTACGCTTTTCCAAGATGCGGAAGTACCGTGGTAGGACGCAGACAAAGTTTAGGGGGTAACGTTTGTTTTTGTCCAGGTCAACTACGACCAGTTGGATGCGGTTAGTTTGTTGACTTGGGTTTTTTATTGCGTATAGTTTTAGGTTCATTTCCCCTTTCCCCATGCTAACTTACCAAGTTTGCGTTAATTTTAAGTTTAATTTTCTATTATAACAATCCTTGAGCTTCAAATCATATTAAAGTTTCCCAGAAACACACCCAAACCTCAGAAAAAAACGCAGCATTTTTTCTTCTATCAGACTCTTTAAAAAATGCGATTTACATCGCCGTTAGTGGTTTGAATTGTTCCGAGGCCAAATCCGTAAAAAATATGCTAACCCATATTTCTTTCTGTTATCAGGCATGTCTTTAGTAGGGACAATTAGGGACAAAAAGGGACAACTGATAAGGCTGATGCAAAGCCTGAACAAGAAAAGCAACTCAAAACAAGCCCTGACATAAATCTGGCGCAACAACAATGTTTTCTTCTACCAGACTGTTCTAAAAAATGCCAGTCATGTAATCGTTAAATGTCAAAGAAATAATTTTGGACAGACCCTTGAGAATTAGATAAACATAGAAAACAGGGTAAATCTTCCTTGTTCAAGCTAAAGGGTTAAAGCAAACGTTCCGCGGTAACTTAGAGCAGAAGAAAATGCAAGTCGAAGGCTCCAGTTCTGTTTTCGAATTACTCGCCAAACCTGTCCGAAAAGCCTTAGCAACGCTTGGATTTTCAAAGCCCACCCTGCCACAGACCTTGGCTTTTCCACCCATTCTGGAAGGCAAAAACGTGCTTCTAATAGCGCCAACAGGCACAGGCAAAACCGAAGCCGTCCTCCTCCCAATCTTCTCAAAACTGGTGCAACAGAAAAGCCCCGAGCAAAAAGGTATCCAACTAATCTATATCACGCCGCTTCGCGCGTTGAATCGTGACATGCTTAAGCGTTTGATGTTTTGGGGAGAACAACTGGACATCACGGTGGAGGTTCGTCATGGCGACACAGAAATGAAAACGAGGCGAATGCAAGCCAAGAAGCCACCGATGGTTTTGGTTACAACTCCTGAAACGTTGCAGGCGATTTTGCCTGGTTCGCAGATGCGCAGGCACCTGAAGAATGTGGGGTATGTGGTTGTGGATGAGGTGCATGATTTGGCTTCAAGCAAACGAGGCGCACAGTTGTCGATTGCATTGGAACGTTTACAGATGGTCACGGGCAGGGAATTTCAAAGAATCGGGTTGTCTGCAACCATTGGAAACCCAGAGGAAATCGGCAATTACCTAGCGGGAACCCGCAGAAAAATCAACTGTAATCCATGCTGCTTTAGAGAAAAGTTACCGCTACAACGTTGAACATCCCTCACCCATAGAGAAAGATTATGAAGTTAGCTGGAAAACTAGAAACTTCCCCTGAAGCAGCCTCGCGAATTCGTCGCATTCTGGAGTTGATTGATTCGCATAAGTCTACACTTGTTTTTGTTAACAGCCGCACAATCGCAGAGGTTTTAGGCCATAAGTTGGCTCAGCTGAACCGGGACGACATTGCAGTTCATCATGGCTCAATTTCTAAAGAGGAGAGAATAGCAATAGAAGACCAATTCAAAGGTGGGCAGCTAAAAGCAATTATCTGCACAAGCACACTTGAGTTGGGCATTGACATTGGCAACGTGGATTTAGTGGTTCAATACATGTCGCCAAGGCAAGTTAACAGCTTAATCCAGCGGGTTGGCAGAAGCGGACACCGTCTAGATAGATCTTCAGAAGGAACCATCATAACCGTTTACCCCGATGACGCCCTTGAAGCGTTAGCATCAATAAAAAACGCTAAAGAAAACCGAATTGAACCTGTCCAAATGCATGTCGGGGCACTAGACGTTTTGTCGCATCAAATCGCAGGGTTACTAATGGATCAACAATCCATAACCCTGACAGAACTGACACGTTTAATCCATAAATCCTACCTATACCGCAACATCAAAAAAACAGAGTTGCTAGACCTAATACATTTTTTAGAAAGCCTAAACCAATTAAGATTCAACGAAGACGAAGAAGTTTTGACTAAAACCCGCAAAACCCGCGAATACTACTACAGCAACCTATCCATGATACCAGACGAACGCCGATACCCAGTCATAAATGTGATTAGCGACCGAAGAATTGGCACTTTAGGCGACGAATTCATGGCTTTGCATGCAAGGGTGTGGCTTAAATTTTATTATGAAGGGCAAAGTCTGGCGCATCGTTCAAATCGAGGATGAAGCAGGAACCGTGCATGTAGTGCCGTCTGAGGATCCGTTTGCGTCGGTTCCGGGTTGGGATGGCGAAATCCTGCCTGTACCCTTTGAACTGGCACAGCAAACGGGGCAGAACAGACAAAGAATCGCAGATGTCCTCAAGCAAACTGGCGACGTGACAGTTGCCTCAGAGGTTTTAGCTAAAGAGTTAGGCTCAGACAAAGACAGCATGCTCAACGCCATCTCAGAAGTTGACGCACAAATAAAACAGAATGCTCCCCTGCCAACCCAAGACCACATTGTCCTCGAAGTATACGACCACTACATTGTCGTTCACGCGTGTTTTGGCGAATTAGTCAACAAAACCTTGGGCGGTATCTTTGACAGCGTCCTCTCAGAACGTGAAGTCATCAGCGGCTGGTGGACAGACGGTTACAGAATCCTCATCGAGGCACCAAGAAAACTTAACAAGATGGAACTTGCCGAGTTGCCCCAAACTCTCTTCGGACTAAGTGATGAAGCAGTGGATTCAGCTTTTAAGAAGTATTTGGATGCCAAGTTTCCCTTCGGTTACAAGATGAAGTCAGTGGCTGAACGTTTCGGCGTGTTGCCTAGAGGAAAAACTATGAGTCATCAACGGCAAGCAGAGCTTAAAGCACATTTTGATAATACACCTGTTTACCGTGAAACCATCCGTGAAGCCATGATGGAAAAAGTGGATTTAGATAAAGCCAAACAAATCATGTATGACGTTAAAGCGGGTAAAATCAAAGTCACAACCTACATAAGCTATGAAAAACCCACTCCGCTCGCATACCACATTTTGTCCAAGTTCGCTGATGTCACTGAGTTGATGGCTCCTGAGACAGTAATAGTTAACAATATCGACAAACTTAAAATGTCAATAGATGCACGCGAAACAACCCTGCTCTGCATGAAATGCGGAGAATGGACCACTCACCAAAAAATCAAAGACCTCCCCGAACAACCTCAATGCGGCAAATGTGGCTCAGGGCTCTTGGCGCCGCTTTACCGTTCACAGGACCAAGCCCACCTGCAGGATGCTTTGGTACGTAGGCGTGAGGACAAAGAGTTGACTCCTGAAGAACTCAAAGAACTCAGTCAAGCACGTAGAAAGGCTGATTTGATTTTAAGCTATGGGAAGCAGGCGGTGCGTGCGTTGCAGGTTAAGGGTGTGGGTCCTGAAGCGGCTTCGCGGATTTTGGGTAAGATGCATCCTCAAGAAGAAAAGTTCTACATGGATTTGCTTAAGGCGAAGATTCAGTATTTGCGGACAAGAGAATTCTGGGATAAATAGGCGGTTGCGATGCTTGCAAGGTTTTAATAGGAACTACGCTTGAGTTTTGGTTTAGCTGTGATTTGAGTGGAAAAGGAACCGAGAAAGCTTAAGTGTTCAATCGGTTTGTGGAGCGCTGTCGCCATCAATGTGGGCGCCATCATAGGCGGGGGAATCTTTGTCGTCACTGGCATTGTGGCTGGTTATGCGGGTTCAGCACTCTTAGTCTCTATGGTCATTGCTGGTGTCATCGCTTTCATCACAGCTTGGAGCTTTGCAAAGTTGACGGCTTGGCAGCCAGTAGAAGGAGGCGTTTACGAGTATGGGCGGCAGTTGGTGTCGCCTTACGCTGGGTTTTTGGCGGGTTGGATGTGGCTAGTCGCCAATACCTTTACGGGAGCAGCGGTATCTCTTGGGTTTGCATATTACTTAGCGACGGCTTTTCCCAATTTGCCCACTAGTTGGGTCGCTGCTGTTTTGTGTTTAGCCTTTACGGCTTTGAATTTAGTCGGCGCTAGGGAATCCACAAGAGTTAACAACGTTCTAGTCGCCATCAAACTTGCTGTGCTGGCTTTCTTTGTTGCCTTCGGCGTCTTGCATGTTAACTTGGGCAATTTTAACCCGTTTGTGCCTCTTTCAAGCGGCGTGCTCTATGGCACCTTCTTCATATTCTTTGCCTACGGCGGTTTTGCAAGGGTATCCGTGGTTGCCGAAGAAGTTAAGGACGCAAAACGAAATGTGCCACTAGCTCTGCTGTTGTCATTGGCGATTTCAATGGTTGTATATGTTCTGGTAGGGTTAGTTGCGGTTGGTTTGCTAGGTCCAGTGGGTCTTGCCGGTTCGCCTTCTCCTTTAAGCACAGCTATGGGCGTTACAGGTAATTCACTAGCAGTTCAAACCATAGCCGTCGGCGGCTTAGTGGCAACCGCAAGCGTTCTACTCACCGCGATTCTGGGAGTATCACGTATGGCATATTCCATGGCAAGACGCAATGATTTGCCCCCTGCTTTGGCCCGTTTGCACCATAGGTTTTTGACCCCTTACTACGCAATCGTAGTCAGCGGTGTAATAATGGCGCTTCTGGTTTTGTTTGTAGACTTAACTCGTGTTGTGGCGATTAGCACTTTTGCCCTCGTCTTTAACTATTCCATCACTAACATTGCGGCTTACAAACTAAAGAATGGCAAAAAACGGCACAGGATTATGCCGCTGCTGGGTTTGGCAACTTGTATTTTGCTGTTGTCGTTTATTCTTTTAGCGTCAACCTTGGCGTGGATTGTGGGAGTTGTGTTCTTGGTTGTTGGAACACTTTACTATGTGCTGCACAAGCGACTCAATGGAAAGATGAGAAATCGACTGGTTAGGTTGCGATAAGAATTTTAAGGTTCAAAAAGGGTTAAAGGTAGGTAAGCCGATGCCGATCAAAGCTGTCTTATTTGACATGTTCGATACACTCATGCTCATAGAAAAGAACCATGAGTTCTATAGCCCATCTCTGATGAGGATGTATAGGTACCTAAAAAGAAACGGCATAGATGTATCCTTTGAAAAGTTCGATGCAGCCTACATAGAGGTGCGCGACCGGCTTTACGCTAGGGCAGATTTGAATTTTGAAGAGCCCCACTTTAACGTTCGCGTTTCAGAGACCCTAAAAAGTCTAGGCTACAATTATGATGTTTCAAGTCCCCTTGTAATTGAAGCTACGAGCGAGTTTTGTGCGGAATTCATGAAGTATGTCCGCATTGACCCAAATACCAAATCAATGCTTGAGATGTTGCATGGGAAATACAAACTTGGGATAATTTCTAATTTTGCTATCCCCGAATGCGTCTTCAAACTGCTAAACGGTGACCACTTAGAGGAGTGGTTTGATGTGATCGTGATTTCGGGGGCAGTTAACAAGCGCAAGCCAAGTCCAGAGATTTTCCAAAGTGCATTGAAGGCCTTGGGTGTTTCTGCGTCTGAAACAGCTTTTGTCGGTGACACTATTGATGCTGATGTTGAGGGTTCCAAGGCCGTGGGCATGAAGTCTATATACATCGAGCGCCGAGAACAGAGAGCCTCTGAGAAGTTTTGTCCTGACCAAACCATAAAGACTCTAAAAGAGTTACCTTTAGCACTTGAGCGATGTTAGGTCTTTTTAGAAAACTCTGCAGACGGAGCGGTTTTTGGATATGCAGCTAGCGGTTTTATAGCATACGTAGCAAATCGCTGTGTTTTTGAAGAAAATCTAATCCTTGCTTTGTAACTACATACCCTTCCCTGCCGTCAATAATCGTTGGAGATATCAAACTTTTGCTAAGCAAGAAAGTTATGTATTTGTTTAGTTGGGTGAAGCTTAGGTTGCCTTTATACATTATTTGTGTTTTTAAGGCGCCCTCTCGGGCAATTTCTATGATATTAGCCATAATGGATAGTTTGTCTCTGCGCTTATGTTTAGGAATCGTCGTTATTGCAGGTCACTTCTACATATCCCTTTATCGGGGTTTTCTTTTTAAGGTTTTAAGTTTAAGTATGGTTGGTTTGCATGAACCAGCGTTATGGGATCAAAATGGTTCAAATGTTTCTTTTCTTGAGGGCAGAAAACCTTTATTTCTCAAGGCGAGAAGAAGCCAGTTGTGAACAAGAATGTTGATTGGCGCAATATCTGATACACATGACAATTTGCCCCAGGTAGAAAAAGCCGTACAAAGCCTCAACGAGCAGAAAGTTGGTTTAGTCCTTCATGCAGGCGACTATGTTGCAGGCTTTGTTATCCCTCTATTGGCAAAACTTAACTGCCCTCTCATCGGAGTATTCGGCAACAACGACGGCGACCATGAACTGCTGAAAAAACGATTTGGGGAAACCTCCAACTGCACGATCCACGACCGATTCACCCAAGTAACGGTGGAGGGCTATCGAATTGCTCTTTTGCATGGACATGAAACAGAACTTCTCTCGGCTATAATTGATGGCGGATACTTTGATGCCGTAATTCATGGTCACTCGCATAACATAGGTATTGAGCGCAGGGGCAAGACTTTAGCTATAAACCCGGGCGAGCTTTGTGGCTATCTAACTGGAAAGTCTACCTTTGCATTGATTGATACGGTGAAAGATCAGGCGGAAATTGTTGAGGTTTAAAACTAAGTTGCGTTTCGGTTAGTGGCTTGCAGGCTTTGGGGAAAATGTATTTTGGGTGATATTTTGGTAAAAGTTTTTAAGCCCATAACATCGTTATGCTCGTTTAAGCGTGACTAATATGCCAAACCTTAAACAAAAAAAGCAGAAAGTACTCAATAAAATAGACCAAAAAGTTATAGATGTTCTGCAAAAAGAAACAAAGACTCTAACCCTGCAAGAAATAGCCAACAAAACAGGCGAAGCACCCCAAAAAATCGCAAAATCCATATGGAAACTCTTTGTCTATAACGAGAAACTCATAAACGAAATGCTACTCCAAATCTACCTATAGAAAAAAATTTCATATATCATTTATACCAAAAGGCAGTTTCTTAGCCTTTCTGAATGGTATTTTCTTTGTCCCATCAAAACTACAAGAATAGTTTTATCAATGTATCTTCAAAACCCCTGATTTTTTAAAGCCATTTTTGCAATCTTTAATGCGATTAGGTATAAATCAAGTAACCACGTCTACCTCATTTCTCAACTGAGGCAGAGTGATGTGTTTGACCGAAAAACAAGTAATGAATCATCAGCATTCATATCTGCCGCCGTTAAGCTCAAGGACGCAATGGCTTTTGAAAGCAACGGCAAATACGAGAGTGCTCTAACGTCTCTTGACCAGGCGATAGGGATCCAGAGCGATTACGTTGATGCCTGGCTCATAAAAGGTGTAATTCTAAGCAAACTGGGCAAGTGTAGTGAAGCCCTGCAGTGTTACGACAAAGTAATAGAGTTGGACCCAAACTTCCCCGACGCTTGGCGCCTAAAAGCAGCGGTATACACTTCCCAGAATCTACATCAAAGAGCAGTTGAATGCTTAGAAAAAACGGTTGAGTTAAACCCGAACAGTTTGGAGTTCCGTCTAAGCTTAGCTACTGCCTTTCAGAGACTTAAGCGGTTTGAAGATGCCCTCAAATGTTATGCCCAGGCAAAGATGCAGATGCCAAACGACCCCCGGATAGACTACTACATTGGGGTCATGTGGGGAAACATGGCAGACTACGAGAAAGCTTTGGTTTCGTTTGAGATAGCGCTCAGGATTAAACCTGACTTTACTGATGCTATGTTGGGCAAAGGAATCATGCTGGCAAAACTCGGCAGAACCGAAGAAGCCAAAGCCTGCGCCAACAAGCTGCTCCAGATTAAAAGTAACATAAAGTCACAGGAAGAAACTGTTCAAACTAAATCTGTAAACGAATCCATTCGAGAAGAATACAATGCTGCCCAGAAAAAGTTCAAAGCACAGTATTCCTCAACAAAATAGAATTTGATGAGTCTATTTTCCCTTATTGTAAGGTTCCCTTAGCAAGTTTGCTTTTACAAACAGTTGTTTTAGTTCCTCGTCGGTTGCTCCTTGGCGGATCGAAGTCAAAATGTCGGTTAGGTTGTCGTTTCTCATGAGGCAGGGTTTTAGTTTGCCGTCGCTTGTTACGCGGAGGCGTGTGCAGTGCATGCAGAAGTCAGTGTTTTCAATGGGTTTTACGACTTCTACAGTTGCGTTTGGCAGGTGGTAAATTAAGCGGTTATGCATGAAGGGGCGTTTCTCTACTGAAACAGCTTTTTCTTTCAACATGACTTCTTGCTCGTCTAGGCTGCGGTGGTGTTCTTTGTAGTAGTTGTCGCCAACGTTAACTGGGTCAAGCTCAATTAACTGCAAAACAATGTTGTTGCGCCCAGCATACTCGATTAAGTCTGGGACATCGCGTATGTTGATATCTTTTAAAACAACTGTGTTCAGTTTGACGGGACAAAAGCCAGCTTCAATCGCCGCTTTTACACCCGCCAGTGCGTCCTCAAGTTTTCCGCCCGTTAATTTGTGGTAGGTTTCTGGATTTAGCGAGGGCAAGCTGATGTTTACACGCCTAAGCCCGCAGTCGCGCAGTTTCTTTGCCCTACCGCCACCAAGCAACAACCCGTTAGTGGTTAAAGATAAGTCACGTAAGCCATGCAACGCGGAAATGCCCTCGACGATTTCAGAGAGGTCTTGGCGCATGAGTGGTTCGCCTCCCGTCAACTTAATTCGAGTTATTCCTAAGCTCACTGCAACTTTGGCGATGCGAACGATTTCGTCAACCGACATAAGTTCTGTCGAACGATTGGCGCGTTGTACTTCGCCTTCTCGATGGCAGTAGGCACAGCGGTTGTTGCATCGCTGGGTAATCGATATCCTCAGGTTAAGTAAGGGTCTGCCGCAGTTGTCTGTTAAACTCATCGTTGTTCACGTGCGTGCTTAACGATGTGAGGAACCTCAGGCAAAATAAGCATTTCCACCGCGGTTTTCACAGCGTCAGGCGAACCTGGAATGCAAAAGATGGCTTTTCCTTTTGCAACCCCAGCTATGGCACGCGACAAAACGGCTGCTGAACCCACTTTGTCATAACTGATTCTACGGAAGAACTCGCCGAACCCCGGCAGGGTTTTTTCAAAAAAGGGTGTAACCGTTTCGATGGTGATGTCTGTGGGAGTAATTCCTGTGCCGCCGGAGAAAATGGCTACATCCAAAGCAGATAACCCTAGAACATACATGGCTTCATCCTGAATCATCGTTTGGTCGTCAGCTATTATTTTTTTGAACAGGACGTTTTGTCCTGCGTTTTTGAGCAACTCCACGATGGTGTCTCCGCCTATGTCGATGACTTCTTTTTCGCCTTGCTCGATTTGCTTATAGCGTGACGTGCTGCAGATGTAGACGCCAAAATTCAGGTTTTTAGGTGCTTTTGCCTTGTGCTGTTTTGAGCTTTCACTCATAATTATACCTGCTTGAATTTCTTTACAACATGAATATTTTCAATCGCCGTTGAAGGGTATTGACCATTGGAGTCTTTTTCGTATTGCTTGGTCATGTCCCAAACAGTCAAGAGCGCCACCGAGACAGCGGTTAAAGCTTCCATCTCCACCCCCGTCTGCGCTTTAGTTTTGACTGTTGCGGTAGCGGATACTGTGCCTTTGTCGGAGACTTTCACATCTACTTCTACGTTAGTCAAGGGCAGCGGATGACAAAGAGGAATCAAATCGCTCGTCCTTTTAGCCGCTAAAACTCCTGCAATCTTTGCAGTGTAGAGGGGATCACCTTTAGCGATTTTCCCAGCCTGAATCAAACCTATCGTTTCGGGCTTCAATTTTATTGAGCCTGTCGCGGTTGCTTCCCTGAAAATCTCTGCTTTACCCGATACATCAACCATAGCCATTTGTGATTTCCTTCTGAGTGTTGTGCATTGGATATAGGTTGGTTTTGGTTGCTTTTATTAGTTGATGTAAGTGGGCGTTGAGTTTGGTTAAACCCATATCTGTAAGGGGTAACATTTATACCGAAAAATAACATTGTTATATGCTATGAGCGGGAGGCAAAAAAGTACCCTTGCCCAACAAAAGGTACAATTTTTCTCCGCCTACCCGCTCATTCCCCAACAAACAGTCACGGTTTCTCCCAAGCTTCAATCAAAGCCACAACAGCCTTCGCCTTAGCTGAGCCCTCATCAAACCGGTACATCCGAACTCGACCATAAGTTCGCTCCTGCAAGATACCCTCAGACCCCAACACCTTGAGGTGCTCAGATGTCGAGGCAAAATTAAGTTTTAGCCGCCTAGCAACATCCGAAACGTTAAGTTGCCCCAGTTGGTAGATGAGTTTTAGGATTTTCATACGGGACTTTGAAGAGAAAACTTCCTCAAGCTCCATTACTTCACCTTCGCCCCTTTTCCATCCGCAAACTCGCCTCTAATTCCTTCTCCAACTCTGCGGCGGGGATGGTTGGCAGGGAAAGCCGTGTTGTCCGCCCACGGGACTCAACAGTCGCAACCTCAGTTTTCAATACCCCTATCTTGGAAAGGTATTGGGAGTAGTTCCAGACTTGCGTATGGCCATTTGGTGTCTCATCGAACTCTTCGCAGGCAACCGCATATGCTTTCTCAACTTCAGAAAGGGAAACGTAAGCTTGCTCGTTCTCCTTGAAGTATCGGGCAACAGAGAGCAGGAACAGTTTCTCATGCAACCCCAAAGAAGCCAGCTCGCTGCGTCGCAAACCAGGAATAATAGCTGACACAGCCATTCGAACATACTCAGGCTCAACACAGCCCGCATCATTTGCATCAGCATATTTGCCAGCACGCCACAACAACTCAATTCCGAAGCGGGCGTTTCCCGTCTCAGAGAAAGCTACCTCTGCAATTAAATCCACCACGTCCTCAGGTACCCCGCCCAAGTCAAAAGCCAACGTGACACGGTCGTTTAAGATGTCTACGAGCTGCGGCTTGCCGTATCGTTCAAGGTTTATGATGCTCCGTTGCAAAGTGCTCCTTGAGCTCTCATCGAGATGTTCAACTACTTTCAAATCACGCATAATAAAGATGAACGATAACCTCTGAGGTTTGCCCTGCCGCATCTCCTGCAACCGCGTAAGTTTGTAAACGGCATCAGCGCCTTCCTTCTCGATTAAACTGTCAAACTCGTCAAGAGTCAATATCATGAAAGCGTTTTCTTCGTCCAAAACCTGCATGAGCGCAGAAAGAATTTCTTCAGCCCCGTAACCTCGAGCAGGGTAGTTGGGGCGGAAAACGGTGACGACTCGATGCAGAATCGGCTGGAGGCTTCCACGGTACTCCCGACAGTTTACGTGGACATAGCGGAATTTTAAGCCACGCTTGTTAGCTTCTGAGGTGATGCTTGCGCCAAAGTGCTGTGCAAGCGCAGTTTTTCCCGTACCCACGTCACCGGTCAAGATGACACGTTGAGCCATTCGCTCGGGACAACGCAATATAAAATTGAAGAATTCAAGGAGCAAGCGGTGCTGGTTTTCTCTGTGGGGCAGCTTTTGCGGAATGTAGTTTATGTCAAGCTTCGATTCGTCTTTGAACACACTTTGATGTGGCGTCACTTGCATTCCTCAAGATAGGAGCTTATTGTTTGGGTAATATTATGTTTTAAAACACAGAGGTATAAGTTTGTATCCTAAATAAAAGAAACCTCTTTAACCTAGAAAAGACAAAACTGTTTTTGGAGTTAGCGGTTTATAGAAAAAACATCAAAGCAAGGCCACATTAACATGGAAACTTTCAGAAAAATGCCTGTCCTCTTTGTAGGTCATGGCTCGCCAATGAACATAATATTGAAGAATAGCTATACCAAGAGCCTTGTAAAAGCTGCCAAAGAAATCCCAAAACCCAAAGCCATTCTGGTCATATCAGCTCATTGGCTAACAAACGGCACGTTTGTAACATGTGTGGAAAAACCAAAAACCATCTACGACTTCTACGGCTTTCCCGAAGAATTATACCAACTCAGCTATCCAAGCCCTGGTTCACCAGAAAACGCTCAACTAACCATCAAATTAGGAAAGTCGACTCAGATTAGGTGTGGAAACTGGGGATTAGATCATGCTGCTTGGGCAGTCTTAAAGCACATGTATCCAGAGGCAGACGTCCCAGTTTTTGAGATGAGTCTGGATTACTCGCCCTATAACGATTGGAACCCAAAGTCCATGGAGTATCATTACAACTTAGCCTCAGAGCTTGCACCGTTGAGGGAGAAAGGGGTTCTTATCATCGGAAGCGGGAACATCGTCCATAACCTAGGGGTTATTGATTTTGACATTGATGCCAAACCATTCGAGTGGGCCATGAAATTTGACGAGCAAGTTAAACAATGCTTGGTTTCAGGAAACCACAAAACCCTAATCAACTACCTTGAGCTAGGAAAAGAGACAAATTACGCAGTGCCAACTCAGGATCACTATCTGCCGATGATTTACTCGATTGGACTTCAGAGAAACGGAGAGCCGCTGAAGTTTATTCATGAAGGGTTTCAGCATGGTTCAGTTTCGATGCGTGCTTTCCAAATAGGTTAAGAAATTAAGAAAAAAAGGGAAGAAATTATTTTGCATAGGCTTCGACAAGGTCGCGTGCAGTGATAATGCCTACGAACTTGTCGTTTTTGACTACAGGCAATCGTCTAATATGCTTTAATGCCATTGCGGCTGCGGTTCTGTGAACGCTCGTGCCAGCGGGAATAACTGCTAGAGGCGATGAACAATCCGTTCCTACTTCAGCAAATAAATCCCTGCCTCTCGCCAAGAAAGCGGTGAGCAGGTCGCGTTCAGTAAAAATCCCAAAAGGCTCTCCTTTGCGGGTAATTAGAACGCTGCCGATGCGCTGGTTACCCATGATTTTAGCTATGTTAATAACAGATGTTTCTTCATCAGCGGTAACAACCTCTTTAGTCATGAAGTCGTCAACTTTGGCCTCGGTTTCAGGAACATCAGGTAAACTCTTGATTAGGTCTGAAGCTGTTATAATACCCATAAGCGTTCCAGCATCAAATACTGCAAGTCTGCCTTTCCTAGTAATCATTGACTTGGCAACTTCTTTTATCTTAGCATTGTAAGACACGCCATTTAGCGGATACGACATTACATCTTCGACTTTCCCGTTTTTTAGTAATAACCCATAAGCTAAAACCTTGCTCAGCAAATCCCGCTCAGTAATTATCCCCACAGGTGTTTTGTACTTCACGACAATTAGGCTTCCAACGTGCTTTTCACCCATAATTCGGGCAGCTTCATTCAGTGAAGCATCCGGAGTTACGGTTACGACATCTTTGCTCATCAACTCGTTCGCCATTCGATACCGGGGTAAATCACGTTTGTACTGCTCGTAAGCTATGTCAACTACGCCTGGCAACTTTCTTTTTATTTCTTCTTGAGGTGTCGCCAAAAAAATCCCTCAAGATAAATAATGGTCGAAATGTCTAATTAAGCTTGCATACCAATAGCCCTTCGAATCTGATTAATATATAGAAAACGGTTAGACACATAGGGAATTGTATACATAGACTAAATTTGGAAACACAACACTAATAAATGCATACTGCAATCCTATTTTCCGACACTAACATGATACCAAAATACTTCTTTTTCACTAAAGGAGTCGGTAAACATAAAGAGCAACTCCAATCATTTGAATTAGCACTGCGAGACGCAGGCATACAAATGTGCAACCTCGTCAGCGTATCCAGCATTGTCCCACCTGGATGTGAACTGGTAACACGGGAAAAAGGATTAAAAATGATTCAACCTGGAGAAATTACCTTCGTAGTCATCGCCCGCAACTCAACAAACGAACCACATCGGCTTGTTGCTTCTTCGGTCGGAGTCGCAATTCCTTCAGGCAGAAACCAGTACGGTTACCTCAGTGAACATCATAGCTTTGGGCAAACCGACGAAACAGCAGGAGAATATGCAGAAGATCTTGCAGCCACTATGCTTGCAACCACCATGGGTATCCAGTTTGACCCCGAGACCGCGTGGGATGAACGCAAAAAAATCTTCAAAACCACTGGCCTCATAATAAAGACCGCTAACACAACTCAGTCTGCAGCAGGCGACAAAAACGGCCTCTGGACCACTACAGTTGCCGCGGCAGTTTTGGTTCCTGAAGAAAACGGCAAAAAAGAATAAACAAAGGGTTAAACAAGTTTCATTAGGACTTGCAAATTTGGCTTATTTTTAGCATTCCAGTTTTAAAGAAATGCAAAAAAATCTTTTTAAATCGTAAAAAGCAATTTTTTTTCGCTTGAAAGTGAGTCAAAGTTGGTTTTTCATTGTCGATTAGCTCAAACCAATTCCTAACTCATTTATCGCCTGTCTTTATCTTCAGGTTTTAATTTTGTAGTAGTTGCAACTGGCGTGCAGCGTGCAGTTGCAGCAACAATTGCAGCAACAACTTCCCAGCCCGTTGCTGACACATCAAACCCCTAAAAATTTGCATAGCAAACGCCCCAACTGCAAAACACCTAATTAGATAACGACCTTCTAACTGCTCCTTCTCTATAGGGGTAGTGATGCATTGTTTATACCTGCTTTCCAGGAACATTAAAAAAAGATTCCAACTTGGAATTCTCAGTTTTCCTCAGGACTTCCGCGCAGACTTTAGGGTCAAGCGCCTTAAACTCCAAGCCAAGCGTCACCAGCAACCGCTGCACGTCTTTGCCAAGGCTTGGTGCAACCAGCACTGCTCGGATGTCACGGTTAACTTTGGCTTTGATGGGTTCAATGTACTTTGCCAGTTGCAATGCAGCTTCTTTTGAAGCGGTTTTACGTTTAACCTCAACGATAACGAGTTTGCCGTTTTTGTCTTCGCCGTAAATGTCTACGAAGCCTGGTTCAACCTTTTTCTCCCAGCTAATCGGCTTAAACCCCTCCTCCAAGAGAGAAGGCTTAAGAAGAATCGCTCGGTGCATATCGTCTTCGCTGGCGTATAAAAGAAAATCTCCCGCATCAGACAGATTAAGTGCGGAAACCATGTACACATTGCTGAATGCAACTTTGACGCTTTCGCGTGGTTTCTGCCTAACACCATGAACCTCCAACTCGCCCTCTTTAACTTGCACATGAAAAACGCTGCCTGCAGGTTGCCAATTAACAGGTTCATAGCCGACTGGACGGTGAACAAGCAGTGAACCGTCAGATTTTATGATTAGGAGACGTTCGCCAGGTTCAAGCGTTGAGCGTGCCCTGCCAACATAATGCACATGGCAAGTGCCCGCAACCACGAGGGTTCTTCGCTGCAAAAAGGCTTTCTCAATCAGGACAGCAGCATCTACCAGAGTGGGTTCGGTTAGGACTGCGAGTTTGTTTGGTTGTTGCATTCTTGTTTTCGCCAACTATTTTAGTCAGGCATTGGGTACATAAGATTTCTTGAAGGAAAAGCATTTGGGAACTTGGAAAGACAAACGCAAAGTCATTCAGAGCTACGATACTACAGCGGAGATGTATGAGGAACGGTATGCGGACGAGCAACAGAGGAAATATAAAAAAGCGCTGGAAAAAGTCAACGTTTCCGGCAAGGCAGTATTGGATGTTGGTTGCGGCTCAGGATTGTTTTTCCGTGAAGTCGCCGCAGATGCAATGATAGTTGTCGGGGTGGATATTTCACGCAAACTACTCTTTAAGGCAAAACAACAAGCAAAGGCTTTCCCAAACGCTTTTGTGCTTCAAGCTGATGCGGACCATCTGCCATTCAAAAAAGGATGCTTCGACGACATTTTTGCTTTTACCGTGCTTCAAAACATACCTAACCCGAATGAAACCTTAGTCGAACTTAAACGAGTTCATTGAATGCGAAGGAAGAATAATAGTGACGGGATTGAAGAAAGCGTTTTCACTTGAGAAGTTTATGGATATTTTGGAGAAAAGCGGTTTGCAGGTAACTACGTTTGTTGACGATGAAGATGTGAACTGTTATGTTGCAGTGTTAACTGGTTAGGTTTTGGCTACTCTTCTTCGGGTTCGGATTCTTCGGCTTCTTCCACTTCCGAGTCCTGTTCGGCCAAGGGTTCGGCGGCTTCTTCTTGCTGCTTCTCCGCATTAAGCAGCATGTTGATTAGCGCTTTTTGATCCACTTCTGCACGTGTCCGCCAGTCCAAGTACAACAATCCTTTATCATCTTGCATCAGATAGCCGTAGCGGATGTAGCGGTCAAGGTTTAATCCAATCTTCCAGTTTGGCATCTTCTCGCCAAGCATTTTCTCGACATCTTTGCGGGTTGCTTGCCCCTTCTTGCTGATAATGTAGCTGACTGTTATGGCTAAACCTGCTAAATCGTCAATGCGCCAACCCATCAGCTTATCTTTAGTCACCGAGCCATTTGACAAGGCAACAAAGAAGCGTGCCTTATCCATCTCCTCTATCGTTGGTTTTTCGGGAGTCTTTTCTTCTTCAAAAACCACTTTAACCTGCAAATCCATTGGTTTTAGATAATCTTCTAGTAAGTCAAGGACTTTAGGGTAATCGGAACCTATGGCTTTGTGGAGTTCCCAGCCCTTCACGCCTGGCTTCTGATGTCGCTTGTAGAAAAGCATCTGTGTTGCTTTCTTAACTTTGCTTGAGTAAACACCTTTTTTCTTAACGCTCATTTTAGTTCCCCTCGTTTCCATTTTTCCCAGTCTTCACATGAAATGGCAATTGGAACCGACGCGGATTGCTCGGTCAGAGCTTCATTGCGGGGTTTATCGAAGGGTAGAATAAAGACTGTTTCTTCTAATCTGTCAATCTCCAACGTCGCATAACCATAAGTAACCAGGAAAGCAGTCAGGAAAGCGCGTTGCACCGTTTCTTCATAGGTGACTGCCCCAATAAAATCCCAATACGCAACCTTGCCGCTAAGACTTGTTTCGGCGACTTTGTTCTTAAGTTCCAGCCAAGAGCACTCCAGTTCCTCGGAGAACTCACGATCGCTCAAAACCCGTTGCTTCACTAGTTCGTCTCGGCTAACTGACCCCATGGCAACTTGGGAAACATCTATATCTTTCCATCTGTCGCCAAGAGGAGCCAATGCACCCCAATACAGCAACCCCTGAGCTAAACTGTGCAAGCTGATCTGCTCAAACTCAACTAGTGGGCTCCAAGCACCCAGAAAAATCTCGATCATGCCCTCTTTGCCGGTCTGGCGGATTTTCTCTTCAAGCAAAAATGGGTCTGTGTAGAGTGAGTTTGACCTTTGTTTTACCCATTCACTTTGCATTTTGATGACCCTGGCTAAATGGTGAAGTGCTTCTGCATCAAGTTTTAGTTCATCTGGGTTTTCCCAATGTGGAAAATACTGCTTAACTATCTTGATGATGTCGTCGACGTTTAGGGTGAATGGGTCAACTGAGCGGTTTTCTATGGCGACGCACATTTCTATGACGCGTTCTAGCCGTTCTTTGCCCAGCTTTTTGACTTCTTTGGTTGGCATTAGGCAACCTCACGGACCACTGATTTTCCTTCTATATTCTGAACCGTAATAACGTTTGCGTCCTGCTGCGCGAAGGTGATTTGGCTAGGAGTGATCACCACGTACTGGGCACTGGCATCCTTAATCATCGAAACAAGAACCTTCGCGATCATCTCGCGGTTTTTGGGGTCCATGTGAATGTCATATTCGTCAACTGCACGGAATGGGGAGCGCACATGTTGCTGCAGAGCCAACAGGAACCCCATGGTTGCAGTAGTTCGTTCGCCGCCGCTTTGAGTGTAGGCATCCAAAGCCACTGGTTTGCTTCCCTTAAAACCAACATAAATATCTAAACCTGCAGTTTCAATATCCTGCACGGCGGAAAGCTTGACTTCGCCGGTAGCGAGGGTTTGACTCATGATTTTTTGGTATTCAACGTTGACGCGTTCAAGCAGTTTCTCCATTACGGTGCGCCATGACTGCATGCGTGTTTTGACTTCTTCAAGTGTTTTTTCGCGGTTCTCAGCGACAAGTTGAGCTTTCTCTTTAAGCTCCAAATACAGCTTCGAATACGATTCATATTGCCGCTCAATATCTTCTGAAACATCAGAGAGCGCTGCTAAGTGACCATTGGTTAAGCCGATTTCATCTTGAATTTCCGAGTTGCTTTTCAAGACAGCTATGCGTTCGCCAGATTGCTGCGCCTTCAAGATTGCAACGTTCAGGTTTTCTTCAGCTTCTTTTAGCTGCTTTTCTATTGTTTTCATTTCGTTGATGGCGTTGGCTCGTTTAAAATCAAGTAAAGCCAAAGAGACACGTTTATCCAGAGATTCAGAGGCAATTTTCTCAGTTGACCCTTCCAACTTGAGCATAATTATCTGTGTTTCTTTAATTTCCTCATTTGCCTTTTCGATTTGCTGTCTGGAGGTTTTCAGCATTTTTTGGAGGTTTTCACTTCGAAGAACCTTGAACTGGCTCTTGTTGGCGAGGGCTTCTATAGCTTGGGATTCGGTAAGCAACTGTTCAATAAAGGATAAGGTCGATTCGTTTTGGGCGATTTCACGTTCCAAGCTTAAGCGTTGCTCAAAAACTGCTTTAGCTTTGCCTTTGAGGGCTTGCTGCTCTGTCTGTTGACCATCAAGTTTGCCGATTATGGCTTGCCGCTCATCCTCAATCTTAGCCAGTGACTGCTGATTTTTGTTAAACTTGGTTTGTAATTCCTTGATTACTACTTCCCGTTTTTCAACATCTGCCCAAATGAGCTCGCGGTCCAGAAAACGTCGTTTAAGCTGCAGCTGTTTCTTCTCTTGGAACTTCTCGTATTGTTCACGCCAGTAGTTGAGGGTTTGTTGAGCCTGCTCAAGCAGTTTTCCAACGGATTCTTCTTGGCTTAAAATGCGCATCAACTTGGTTTTTGCTTGCACAACGTTCTCGCGGAAAGGCTCTAAACCAACCGCTGCTTCAACCATTCGCAGTTTTTCCACGTTACTAAGAACACTGAATTGCTCCACCATGTTCTGATGCATAATAATCAACATGTTGTCTGGGTCAACACCGAACTTTCCAAGCAACCGTTCAATGTCCTGTTTACTGGCAACTCGGTTTTCGAGTTCAAAAAAGTATTTGCCGTCGCGGCGCAACACTCGAGTTAAGAAAAGTTGGTCTTTGCTGTATTTTGCGACCGGTCGTTTGTTGCCTTGTCTGCTATTATCCAGAATGAGGGTAACTCTGGCTTGGTCTCTTCCCCAGCGGATCAAATCGCTGAGTTTTCTGGATCGCTCAGTGTAGGTTTGCCCCAAGCCCACTGAAATTGCGAGCAAAAGCGAGGATTTTCCTGCTCCGTTTGGACCGCCAATTATGTTAACGCCTTGCTTGAAAGGTACTCTGGCGTATTCGTAACTCATGAAATTTTCAAGGATAACTTCTTGGATTAACATTAAACTTCTTTGCCTCTTTTTTGAAGCGTTCACACTATTGAAAAGCGTCTTATTAAAACAATTTGACATCTTTATGCCGATTGCCCCTGCTACGATGTGAAGCTAATCTTGCAAATTACCGCTTCTATAGCTGAAAAATTCTATAGATCCTTTATATATTGAGTTAATAAAGAAAAATTTTCAGCAAAGCCACAGTTTAACATTTCAAAAAAATAGTTTTAGGCTAAAGGCTTTTAATCAAAGCATGTATGAAGTACTGTAGGGTTAACTATGAAGTTTGCAGAAATCGCAATCTTACTCAGAGAAATCGTTGACAGGTGTCCAAGCCTAGACGGAGCCACCATCACGTTGATACCACAAAAAGCAATGTATCCATTGTACCAGGGATACCACATAAACATCAAAGCAAACCTATCCAAGGAATCAATGGGTGGCTTACGAAAAATAGTAGAAGGACATGACCTAGTCATGCAGATTAAGAGTGACTGTGTTATAGTTTATGAATCTAGATCAACATAGACAATAAACAAATTTCTTTAGCGAAACAGGTATAACTGGCTTTTTAGACCCTGTTTAGGTTGCACCGTGGCTTAGCAAATTAGCATCCGATACTTCTCCAGTGTCAGCGAAGACTCCAACTGCAACTTCATTGTATCCTCCGGCATAGGTCTGGGTAAGGCTCATTTCAATGAACCAATAAGGAATCAGGGCCACTGAGTTGCCTCTTGTATGGGGAACAAGTTGAATAGATACTGGCGGGTCAACCACAGTAAAGCCAGAGACTTGCTTTCCCTCGATATTCCAGGTTAGGGTTTTGACATAGTTCTCAGCGATTGTTACTGCTTGTTCTTGGGTAGTAGATAGATCACTGTTGCCCACAGTGAAGAGGAAGTATCCATCGGACATGACAGCTAAAATATTGTTTTGGAAGGTCATCTGTAAGCCTTTGGCTTGATAATCGACACCGTTCTGGGTGTGCATGAACAAAAACGTAACCGTGTCTCCTGAAACCGCAATCTGCAACTTTATGTCGCCCTGAGTTACATTCATGTTGCCTATCGTATTGACGGCGGCCAAAAGTTCAGTCATATTCGTAAGGTACGAATCACCACTGTAGGTTTTATATCGCGAAAGCAGAAACTTTGCATTTTGAAGTACATCGTTAGGTTGATTCTGAGTGAAAATCGGAGAACTTTCAATCATAGTAAGCTCATACCTGGAGAAATGGCTATTCCTGTAACGGAAATTCACGTTCAAATTGCTGAGGCTGCTTGATAGAGAGTATTGGATCCCTTCTTCAGCTACGCCTCCAAAATCTGCTCGCCACTGCATCGTATCACTAAGCAGGGAAAGAGTATAGTTTGATGTATCAATCTTAGTTACGTTTTGCAGGAAACTAGCCACTTTGTCCGCACCCAATCCATACGAGAGCAAACGCTGATTTTCAATTTGTAGCAAATGCTGAGAACTAGTTAACTGACTAATAGAGACGAATTCAAAAGCGCCAATTCCTGACAAAAGTAAAACTGAAACCAACAGAACAGCAGAAAGTGTTCTCCATTTAGGAGTCACAGAACGGTTTTTTTTGGGCTCAATTTCGTTGACGTCTTCAACGCCCTTCATGGCGGTTACTGCAGCCTGCCCAAAACTTGATAGTTTGTAGTGGCCACCATCTGTTTTAGATACCAGTTCGTTTAGGCTTTCAAGGTGATAGGTTAAATGAGGCGTTGAGACTCCTAGTTGCTCAACCATCTCCATGAAAGTCATGGGTTTCTCGCCAAGCATTCTAAGAATTTTACGTCTAACCGGATGCTTAAGCGACGCAAACATTACAGAGTAGATTTCATCTTCGGGAGAGCCAGCCATTGTAAACCCACCCCTGTACATATACAATGTAGGCTATAAAAATTATACAGTTATCAAAAAATGGGGAGGAAATTAGTCAATCGGGCTTCAGATTTTCTCTTCTTTATTCTTTGCATTGATCACCTCTTTTTTGGTTCCTATCTTAGAGTCGTCGATGGTTCAGTTTTTGAGAATCCTCGTTGCCGACCTTATAGACCGCAAATAACGATACCAAAGCAATTACAGCAATACTTGTGAACGCAAGTAAAATCCAATTTACTGTTTCGTCTTCATTGATTTTAGCAGTTATTGGTCTAATTGTCGGTTGAGTTATTGACCATTGGGGAGACACTGGGGTTTGGGTGGGAGTTGGCGTAACGGTGCTGATTGGGTTTTCTGTAGGTTGTGGAGTTGGCGGTGGAGCGGGTGTTGCTGTAGGTGATGACGTTGGAGTTGAGGTCGGAGTTGTTGTAGGCTGGGGACTAGGAGTTGGCGTTTGTGCCGGCGTTGGAGCAGGTGAACCGCCTAAAGCATAAAGGTAACCATCGTATGATCCAACGTAAACTGTGCCGTTGACTATTGCAGGCGAAGCAAAAACAAAAATTCCGATGCGGTAAGACCAGAGTATTGAGGCGTTATTGGCATTCAAAGCGAATACATAGCCATCACATGACCCATAGAAGACAATGTTGTCCGCCACTGCAGGACATGAATATACATATCCCACGGACTGACGTGGTGAGTAGGGAGAAGTAAAGAACCAAACTTGCAGGCCAGTGGAAGCGTTGAATGCGTAAAGCCCGCTACGTGCAACAACATAGACAATGCCTCCGAAGACCGCTGGCGAAGCATCAGCATGGTCGCCAACGCCTATGTTTGTGTGCCAGATTTCTGAGCCGTCATTTGCACTCAAAGCATAAACAGCGCCGTTGTCAGAGTTGGCGTATACGACGTTATTGACTACTACAGGAGAAGCATAGACTTGGCTGCCTGTTTGATGTGTCCATATCAGTGCTCCATTTTCTGCATTTAACGCGTAGACGTTGCCGTCGCATGCACCTTGATAGAGCACGCCGTCAACAATGGCGGGCGAGGAGTATGTTGAGCCGCCTGTAAGATACGACCATATCAATATTCCGTTTGTTGCGTTCAATGCATAGATGTAACCGTAGAATGAACCAATGAAGACAACGCCGTTAAGTACTGCAGGAGAGGATTCTATGCCGCTGTTAGTTGCAAACCGCCAGATTAGAGCGCCTGTGGTCGCGTTTAACGCAATTACATAACCGTTGTAACCATCCCATAAGTAGCCCACATAAACAACGTCGCCAACCACCGCTGGAGAAGATTCAACGCCGCTGGATGAAGCAGCATATTGCCAGATTACCAAGCCAGTGGATGCATTTAAAGCGTAGATATAACCGTCATTTGCACCCTGATATACAACACCGTTGGCGACAGCTGGAGAGGAACGGATTTTGTCGCCCGTGTTGAATCGCCAAAGCAAATTGCCATTGGAAGCAGTGGATGTTGAGGTCCCTGTGCGTTGCAGGTCATGGCGATACATTGACCATTCGTCAACTGTAGATTCAGATGTAGGATGATCGGACGCTGTTATATTGTAGGTTACTCCGTTTATTACAACCTCGTCAGCGTACAATGGTTGGTCCAGACCATTTGAGTCCTTAACTGCCCAGTATTCTAATGCCACTCCAACTGAGAGAACTGTTGCATTTCCATAAATGTCTTGCCAATGGCTGGATTGATTCCATGTTTTTCCGTAAGAACCTAAATCAGGGCTTGCTTCAGTCCACCCCCATCTTTGCCCGCCCCGAGTTATCTGCCAAACTCCGTTACTGAGAAATTGATAGTCACTTAGCAAAACAACATCTGTTACCCCGTCCCGATTAGTGTCTAGTTGGATTACGAATCGAGGGGTTGCATTGGTATAGGAGGTGTAGATTTGAAAAGACATCAGTGTATCTAACGGTTTATTATAAGGGTATAATGCCATGCAGCCAGAACCTTGCTGTGCATTGGATGGAATCATAAGTTTTACAGCGTTAACGCTATTATGAGTCGAGTTGTTGGCAAGCCACGTTTGTCCGTCGCCAATGTTGATTAATTGTACGGTTAGGTTAGGTAGTGGATCCCCTTTGACTGTTTGCAAAGATGCTTCCGAGGAAATAACGCTAATCAACAACAACGCTAGAACAACAAAAACAATGATGCAACCTTTACGCTTCATCGGTTTTCACCACTAGCACCGATTCCGCACTTTGGATAAAAGAGTTCTCGTAAACAATTATTGACTAATTTCAGTCAAGGTTTCTTTACTAAAAAAACAGAATCTTGTTTTAGGGCTAAAAAACAGATAGGTAGAGTAAGAGCGGCTTCTATGTTTAACAATACACGATGAATAGCGACGTTTTCATCGCCTAATAGCCAGTTACGGACTATTTAGGAGATGCTAACGTTCTGAATATCGAAGTATCGTTTTGCCAAAAAGCGCAAACGTTCGGCGTTCTTGCCGTTTTTACCTATTGCGACGCCTTTGTCTTTGGGGTTGACGGTTATGACTGCCATTTTTTTGCCATCAGTACGTTCGGTGACGCGGATTTCGCGTACTGCTGCTGGTTTTAGGGCGTTTTTCATGAATGTTGCTGGGTCTTCGCTGTACTCGATGATTTCGTGTTTTTTGCCTGTCATTCGTTCAAGGGTGTGGATGTTTCTGCCGCCTTTGCCGATGGCAACGCCTACTTGACCTTGGTTTACGACGAATATTGCTCGTTGCTCGACTTCGTCGACTATGCAATCTTTTACGCTTGCGCCGCTGATGCTTTCAAATAAGGCAATGTATCGCATTTCGTCGCAGGTAATTTTTATGCCACTCGTTCTTTCTTTTCCTCCATATTTTTATTCTTGTATCTGAGTTTCCTCGGTTACTCTGAGAATGTCTGAGTCCCCTGTTTCGCGGATGCTAAGTGCCGAAATAATGAAGAGTTTCTTGCAGACTTCCGCTAAATCCATTGATCCACCTTTGTAGGTTATGACGGGAACCTTAGAGATTTCTCCATAGTATTCGATCTGTTCTTTTATGTCTTTGGGACAGTTTGCGGCTAAAACAATCATTTTAGCTTTGCCGGTTTTTGCGTTCTGCAATGCAACATTGGAGCCAAAGGAAACCTTACCTGTTTTAACTGCAGATGCTAACGCTTTATCTATGTCTATCATGCTTCTGTTTTTCCTCCATCTTTTTCTTGACGTTCGAAAGTTGACATGTACAGTTCAACTAAGCCTGTGCCGATTGGTATTGATTGCCCAACTATAACGTTTTCTGTTACACCAGCCAAAGGATCACTTTCTCCCTTCACGGCTGCCTCAACAATGTTTGGCACAGTAATTTCGAATGCGGCGCGCGCTAGGACACTGGCTTTTTTGCCGCTGATCCCGTGTCTGCCGATTTGCTGCACATCTCCAGTTGTAGTCATCATGTCTGCTACGAGCATTACGTGCCTTACGTCAACGTCTAAGCCTTGGTCTTCTAGAACGCCTTTTGCTTCATGGACAAGTGCGTTTCTTGAAGCTTCAACTCCGAGGGTTTTAGCGATTTCGTGGATGTTGTTGGTAGTGGTTCTTGAAGTATCGACACCTATGACTTCTAAGACTTTGGATAGATTTGAGCCGTCAGTGCGTATGACCCATTCACCGCTTTCTTCAGTAACTAGGACACGTTTAATGTCTGGTACACCTTTAACTTGGAAACCTGGAACCTTAATCAGCATACGTTTTAGCTGTTCTGCTTTTTTGGGTTTAATCTCAACTGTGCTGTCTGTTATTGTTACTGTGGCGTTTTGAAGTTCCATTCGTTCTTTAAGTTCATCCATCGTTATGGCCCGGTCATCCATCATCTGCTTGTTCAATTCGATGATAATTGCTTCGCGCACCGGGTCTTCGTAGATTGCTGAAGCCAAGTTTTCAACTGTAGTGTAGATGATGTTGCGTGCGACTTCTACGGCACCTTCTTTGCTCTTCGCGTGGTCGCCTTTTAAGTAGATGGTCATGATTGGGGTTGATGGGATTCTGCGGGCGTCTACGATTTCGATTAATCTTGGTAAACCTAGGGTGACGTTTTGTTCTTTGACACCTGCATAGTGGAAGGTTCTAAGGGTCATCTGTGTGCCTGGTTCGCCGATTGATTGAGCTGCAACGATGCCTACTGCTTCTCCTGGCTCCATCAGGGCACGTTTGTACTGTTCAGCTGTCTGGGTAGCGGCTTTTGTAACGCCTTTAGCGGTTAGCTT
Source organism: Candidatus Bathyarchaeota archaeon (assembly GCA_963770845.1). Taxonomy (GTDB): domain Archaea; phylum Thermoproteota; class Bathyarchaeia; order Bathyarchaeales; family Bathycorpusculaceae; genus Bathycorpusculum. The sequence continues at coordinate 140,777 of CAVYRC010000009.1, forward strand.
GTTCTTTGCAAAGTTCTGTTTAAGCTGGTTTAGCAGGATAGGAGTTATTTGGTCTTCTACGTTTTTCAGTTGTTTTTTGATGTGGTCTGCAGACGCGGGTTCGCCTTTTTCTTCACCAATTTTTATTTGGTCGATTAGTCGGCTGACGTTAACTGCTTTACCGTGGTCACTTTTCGCTGGGTCCACACCGTCTTCTCCATAGCGGAATTGGATGATGTCGCCTGCGGAGTCTCGTACGGTGCTGTCGTATTCTAAGCGAATGTGCTCTAACGCGTTGATTAATCGTCTTTGCATGTAACCGCTTTGTTGTGTGCGGACGGCTGTGTCGACTAGACCTTCTCTGCCTCCCATAGCGTGGAAGAAGAATTCGATTGCGTCAAGTCCAGTCTGGTAAGAATTGTAGACAAAGCCTCTTGCTCTTGGGCTTGGGTCACCGTCAACAAAGTGTGGCAGTGCTCGTCCGGCATAGCCTCGTAGGATACGTTTGCCTCGGACCGACTGTTGTCCAACGCAAGCGGCCATTTGACCGATGTTTAGGCTTGAGCCTCTTGCACCTGCTCTTGTCATTACGATTCCTGCGTTTTCCAAAGTAAAGTCTTCGTCTGCTATTTTGCCTGATTCGTCTCTTGCTACGGCGAGTTCATGCATTACGTAGATTTCGAAGGATTCCTCTAGGGTTTGTCCTGGCAGACGGGGTAGGGTTCCGTTGCGGAAGTTTTCTATGTGTTCATCTATCTTCTTTTGGATGCGGTCCATTGTCTTTGCCATACGGTTACGGGCTCTTGGTGAGAGAACAAGTTGGTCGTAAGTATAGCTGAAGCCCCGCATGGATATGAATTGTTTGAGTAAGTGCGTGATTTTGTTTAGGAATTCTCTTCCTGCCTGTGTACCATAGTCTTTGATGATTCTGTGAAGCAAACTTTCGGATTGTTCAGAACCAATCGAGCGCCTGTCAATGATACCTGTGACGAGCTGACCGTTCTTAACTACAACGTAAGCGTCATGTTTGCATTCTTCTTCCTCACACTTCGTGCAACCTTGGCAGATGTTTGCTTTCAAAGAGTAATTGAGTGTTTTTGGCAGATACAAACTGAAAATTTGTTTGCCTGACCATAGGGGTTCTGGCGTTTTGATTTCTGGTTCGGGCACTGGATCAGTATAGTTAGTTGCGGTTAGGAGCCTGTTAACTTGACTTCTGGTCAGGTAGTTGCCTCGTCTTGTGAAGTAGTATGCACTTGTAACGAAGTCTCTGATGGCACCGATAATTGGACCACCGAATCTGGGTGAAAGGATTTGATCTTGAACCTGCATGAGCAAAAGCGCTTCTGTTCGTGCTTCTTCGCTCTGTGGAACGTGTAAGTTCATTTCGTCGCCGTCAAAGTCAGCGTTGTAGGGTGGGCAGACGCAAAGATGCAGCCTGAAAGTCTTGTATGGCAACACTCGGACATAATGCGCCATGATGGACATTCGGTGAAGAGATGGTTGTCGGTTAAAGATAGCTATGTCGCCGTTCTTTAAGTGACGCTCAACTACGAATCCTAATTCGACTGCTTCCGCGATTTTTGTGCGGTCAACAACGAATTCGAGCCTGATGCGTTTGCCGTCTGGACGTATGATGTAGAGTGCGCCAGGATAGTTTTCTGGACCGTTAATTACGAATTTTTTCATTTCTTCAATGTTCCATGCAGTCACTTTTTCTGGAACTGACAATCGCATGGCTACGTCTTGTGGGACACCGACTTCGTTTATGTCAAGGTTAGGGTCTGGTGAGATGACTGTTCGGGCTGAGAAGTCGACACGTTTGCCTGAGAGGTTGCTCCGGAACCGCCCTTCTTTGCCTTTCAACCGTTGCGAGAGAGTTTTCAGGGCTCTTCCACTGCGGTGTCGTGCCGGCGGAATACCCGATGCTTCATTGTTGAAGTATGTTGTAACGTGGTACTGTAAAAGCTCAGAAAGGTCTTGGATGATAAGGGTTGGTGCACCTGCTTCCATGTTTTCCTTCAGACGCTGGTTAATGCGGATAATGTCTACGAGTTTGTGGGTTAAGTCATCTTCAGAGCGGATACCTGACTCCAACGTGATTGATGGACGCACATAAACTGGAGGAACAGGTAAAACCTGAAGAACCATCCATTCTGGACGGGCAACTTTGGGGTTAAAACCTAAAATTTCAAGGTCTTCATCTGACACACGTTCAAGCCTTTCCCGTGATCATGCTGGGTGTTAATGGTTCCGAGCCTGCTTCAGTTTGTTCGATGAACTTGGTTGGTTTCTCAAAGGTGATTTTGAATTGTGCAGCGGCACAGTAGGGGCATTGTTTTGCTTTGATATCTGTTAGGATTTCTTTGTAAACTTCGTCGGGGATAGTTCCAAGGAGCTCGTTGAATCGTTCAATTCTTTGGCGTGCTTTCTTTGAACCTTCTTCAGATAGAAGAATACGACCGCAAGTGCGGCAAGTTGATTTGAGAAGGTCGAAAATAATTTTTGTAAATTCGATGTGTACTATGGGTACTGCAAGTTCGATGTGTCCAAAGTGGCCTGGGCAGCGGATGGCGGTGTTGCCGCAGGTTTTGCAGCGTTGCCTTGGTTCAAGGGTGCCTAGTCTTCCGTCCATTAGACCTGCAGTGATTGGTGCGCCGTCTTCGTCATAGGTGTCTGGAGTTTGGATTTCTACTACCGATTGTTTACGGAGGTCTTTGGGTGAGATTAGTCCGAACGAGATTTCGTCTACTATTTTGTGGATTAATTCTTCCTGTGACATGTTAAGCCTTCTCCTTTAATCTTAATTTTGGTGTAATGCATAAGCTCTGCAGTTCTTGCAGCAGAAGCTTGAAAGCGTAAGACACGATGACCGGTGAAATCTTGGCTTTTTCATCGCATATCTTGCAGACATAACGCCTTTGCTTCATGTCAAAATAAGCGATTTGTCCGCAGTTTTCGCAGATGTAGAGCGTGTACTTGTCAGATTCTTCCAGCAGCCTATCTCTCAGTAGCATGGCGGCGCCGTGTCCGATGAGACAGTCGCGTTCCATTTCTCCGAAACGTAGACCACCACCGCGTGCGCGTCCTTCAGTTGGTTGTCGTGTAAGCATTTGCACTTGACCTCTTGCTCTGGCGTGGATTTTGTCGGCGACCATGTGGTGAAGTTTCTGGTAGTAGACTATGCCGACGAATATGTCTGCGATGAATTTTTCTCCTGTAGTTCCGTTGTAGAAGACTTCGCTTCCCGTTTGACTGAACCCGAGTTTTACTAGGTTTTTGCGTACTTCGTCTGGTCCTTCATTTGAGAAAGGTGTACCGTCGCCTGGTTTGCCTCTTGCACAGGCAGCTTTGCCTGAGAGTGACTCGATAAATTGTCCGATGGTCATTCTTGAGGGTATTGCGTGTGGGTTAATTATTAAGTCTGGAACCATGCCGTCGTCTGTGAATGGCAGGTCTTCTTGTGCAACGATTAAGCCGATGACTCCTTTCTGTCCATGGCGTGACGCGAATTTGTCGCCTAGTTCAGGGACTCTTTGGTCGCGTACGCGGACTTTTACGAGTTGGCTTCCTTCGCCTGACATCGTAACGAATATGCCGTCAACGATACCTGTTTCGCTGGGACGCATGTCTACGGATGTGTCGCGCATAGAGGGTCCTTTAACTTCGAATTCTTTGTATTCTTCAAGGAATCTTGGAGGACTAATTCTTCCGATTAATACGTCTCCGCCGACCACTTGGGATTCTAACCCGATTATTCCGTCTGGTTCAAGGAGCCTATAGTATTGTTCGCCTCTGTAGCCGCGTGTGCCTGGTTCTGGAACGGTGAATTTGTCTTTTAATCCGCCTAAGTATTGTCTGCATTCTGCTTCGTAGATGCGGTAGAAGGTTGATCGGGCTAAGCCACGTTCGATAGAGGCTTTGTTGAAGATGATGGCGTCTTCCATGTTGTAGCCTTCGAAGCTAAGCACTGCGACAACACAGTTTTGTCCTGTTGGGCGTTGCTTGTAGCCCATGACATCCATGTTTTCTGTTTGTACCATAGGAACTTGCGGATAGTGAAGGATGTGAGAGCGTGAGTCAACACGGTGATGGAAGTTTGTACCGTATACTCCGAGGGCCTGCTTTGCCATTGCGGCTTGGTAAGAGTTTCTGGGTGACTGGTTGTGTTCTGGATATGGAATTGTTGAAGCGCAGATTCCAAGGATAGTGAAAGTTGCGATTTCGACATGAGTCGATTTAGCCTCTACCCCATCATAAGACAAGGCAATGTAGGCGTTTTCTTCTTCTTCAGCATCTAAATACTCAACTAAACCGTTCTTGACTATGTCTTCCCATGTCCATTCGCCGAGTCCAATTTTTTCAAAGTGTTTTGAACCGAGTTTTGGAACGCCGTTTTCAACGATGATAAGTGGGCGTCTAACTCTGCCTTCGTCGCAGTTAGCATGGACTTCTTCTGTTTCCGTTTGAGCTTTGGAGAAGTAGGTTACGTTAACTTCAGTTGATATTTCTCCTGATCTGCGTTTTTGGCGGAAGGACTGCACCATTTCCTGTGGGTTGTTGCAGTAGCCGATTATGTTGCCGTCAACGAAGACTTTGGCACCTGAAATGCGCAATTCAATGGTGGCTTCGGACGCTGGTACGGTGCCCATTTCAAAGAGCAGTTGCTTTATTTTGTCTGGGTTCACACCTACCGCGATGGAGGCTGATAACGCGAGGTTTTTGACGAGCCCGCAGTTTGAGCCTTCAGGGGTTTCGTTGGGGCATAGTCTTCCCCAGTGGGTGGGGTGTAAGTCTCGGGCTTCGAAGTTAGGTTGGCTTCTGCTTAATGGTGATTGGAGCCTTCGAAGGTGGCTCAGTGTTGAAATGTAGTTTGTTCGGTCGAGGAGTTGGGTGATGCCGACTCTGCCTCTACCCCAGTTGCCTGTTGCCAGTGCATGCTGGAAACGTTCGGTGATGATTCCTGGACGAACTGCAGCTGAGACGGTTATGATTGGACCTTTAACTCCGATGCGTTCAAGTTGGTATTTTATGTCTCGTGTGAGGTTGCGGAATGAGACGCGGAAGAGGTCAGCGAGAAGTGGACCACCAAGTCGTAGACGTTTGTTTTTGAAGTGGTCTTTGTCGTCTGGTTGGCGTCTGCCGGTTTTTAGTTGGATGACTCGGTATGCCATTTCGCCGAGGAATATGGCCTTTTCTTTGCGGTTTTTGTCGCTTCTACCCAAGTGTGGGAGGAAGTTTTTGTCTAGTGCGGTTTCTGCTTTTTGGAGTCGGTATTCTTCAACTTGTCCGTGGGCAACTCTGTTGCCGATGAATAGGATGGCGTCTGATGGTGTGTCTACGCCGATGGCTTTTTCGAATGATGCTGATAGTTGGGTTTGTGTTTCGCTGTCAAGGGAGACTGCTTCGGCGATGTCTTTGTCTTTTTCCATGGTTAATGCGCGCATGATAACAACGAATGGTATTTCTGTTGGGACGCCCGGCATGGTGACGTAGATTGCATCGTCTGATTTGAGTTTGAGTTCGATTCTGGCTCTGAAGCCGACGGTTGTTGAGAAGATTTTTGCTTGGTAAACAGGAGAAGTTCCTTTTTCGTCTATGTCGACGATTACGCGGTTTGGAGCCAAATCTTCCATAGCAACAATGACACGCTCAGAACCGTTAACAACAAAGTATCCTCCTGGATCATCCGGGTCTTCTCCTGCAGCGATAAGCTCTTCTTTGCTGAGTTGGCTAAGGAAGCAAAGTTTGCTCTTCAGCATAACAGGGATATTTCCGATGTAAACAAGTTCAGTATCCTGCTCTCGTCCATCCACGACAGGAGTCATTTCAAGAGCAATTGGAGCGGAATACGCCAAGTTTCTTAGGCGTGCTTCCATTGGGTAAATTTCATGTTTTGTTCCATCCACCTCTGTGGCGTATGGACCTGTGATTCTGGATTGGGGGTCAATTACCCATATTTGGCCAAGTTTGACTTTGTATGGACTTTCTGGAACTTCAATGGGGATTTCAGCTACTTCGTCGACGACTTCTTGGAGTCCGTGGTCGATGAATTCGTTGTAGCTGTCAAGGTGTTGGCGAACTAGACCTTTCTCGTTGAAAAAAGTTTTTAGTAGATCATGGATATCTTCTTTTTGTACATTCGTCAAGTTTTCAGTTCTCCCATAAATTTAACATAGAAATATGATAACTGTGATTTTCTGTTAGGGTTAACTGGGTTTGTTTCACTCTTTCATTTCCTCCGATGCTGGATAGGTCCAACTCGAAAAAGGGTTCAACTAACTTTTCTAAGAGCACAAACACAAGCCGCATACCTTGAATATAAACTTTTTTATGTACATTACTTCAGAAGATAAGTGTTATTAAACTTTCATATTTTAAGCTCTCAAAAAAACTCTCGGTTTTGCGTTGAATGACTAAAAGTGGAAAACTAGTACCTGACAATCTTGTAACGATTCCTGCCCAACTGGTGCTTCCTCTTTTCCTGCGCTTCAGTCAACTTCGAATGTCCCAGTCTTAACCTCGAAAACCGTGGGTTCACCAACTTTATTCCCAAAGAAATCCCGTTTCTGAACCATAAAGTCACCGCCATCACGGATTTTTTGGCAGTCATGCCCCTGCATTGATTGGTCAAACGCAAAACGGTCCTTAGCAATACTACCCTTTACACGTCTGTTAGATTGGGCAAACCTTCTGGAAGTATTGCCAAACCCCATGGGTTTTTTGTCGATTGAATCTTTTTTGACCAATTAGTTACCCTTTTTCTGTCAAATAGCTTAACGCTATATTAAAAATTTGCCAACCCTTACCAGCATTTTATCGAAGTTTGTTTACCATTTAATTATTTCCACAAGTTCATCTTTGATGATAGCTTGATGTCTTTTTGTTTATTATCGGCAACAGATTTTGGTCATTTTCGTATCCGATGCCGTTACGTTCATTTTGCATTGGGATTTTTGTGGTTGTTCCCGAGCCCAGAAACGGGTCGAGCAATATTTCGCCTTTGACATGAACATTCGAATTAGGCGGTCCACGATTTCTTCAGGGTAAGCAACAATTCTACTTTCGAGAAAGTACTTTAATACTCCCGCTATGCGACTTGCTCAAGGTTTAAAGACGTGAAATCTGGCGGTACATATGAATATTTTATTAATCTTATTTTCTGTCCTATCATAACTGAATTGAAGTTATTGACAAATGCAACACAATCAGGGCTAAAATCTTTGGAGACTATTACGCCTAATATTAACTTGCTATCGTGGGTAATATTTTCACTCAACCAAGTGACATAATTTAGTAGTTGGTTTACATTATCAGGAAATAGGCTCTCATCCTTCTTAACTTCAATAACCTTATATTTTCTTAATCCTTCCCCAAGTTCTTGGTAACCAATAATATCGGCAAATTTCAGATACCCGATTGGTACATTGTTTCCAAAGGAAGTAAAAGGTCCAATTGCCTTGTCAAGTACACAGTTTCTGCCAATCTCAGAAAGAAGCCAACCCTCAATAATTTTTTCGTTGCTAGTTATTTTAGGGTCCAAAATAAGTCTGATGTCACGATAATTTGCTAGGTAACTTGGGGTAACAATACGCCTTTTCGAGTTATCTGAATTCTCCCTTAATAACAGATTATTAAACTCGGTAGCCTCATTTAACATTAAAGGCCGCACAGTTCTTGCTGTGTCAGTGTATTGCCATCTTTCGGGAATTGACCAGACTTTGTTCTTTCGTTTTAGTTCGAAAACTTCAGTGGAATCAAAGCCTTCTTGAAAGCAAAAGTTTGTACCATTCTTTTCATGATGTTTAATTGCAACTCGCCGGTATTTACCAACTTGAGGAAGAAGTTCCTTCCCCACATATTTCCACCCGGTTTGCGGTTTAGATGAAGAAGCATAGTACATATTTTCGCTTAAGAATTGTGAAGGAACTTTTGGGTCCTCTTTGAACTCGGAAACTGCTTCAAAAATTCCATAGATCTTGTTTTTTGCATGAATAAAAATTAAGTCACCAGGACGAACCGCCTTCATGTCGGCGTACATGCTATAGCTTGTGGTGCACACTTTTGATAGTTGTTGAGATGATGTCCCACTACAGACAATCCCCACGCCTATGTAGCCATTCTTCACAAATTCCTCAAAGTCCTGCTTCGCCGCAGTTAATGATATGAGCATTCATACCCCTCACATTTCTGAGGTAAGTGTTTATAATTTTTTTCTAAAATATGGTTTTTTCGAGATAATTGGCTAAATTTCATCATACCAATTAATTAAAATTAATGGTAAGCATTTAGGTAAGCAAGTAGCAAAACATAGTACCAAAATCGGGTATTTGGAATTGGAGACAACTCATAAAATATTCTTTAAAAATTCAGAAGATATGGGCGAGATAGAAAGTGAATCAATAGATTTGATGGTCACCTCTCCTCCGTACCCAATGATAGAGATGTGGGATGATATTTTTGCCCTACAAAATCCTCTGATCAAAAACGCCCTTAACGGGAAACGAGGAGATTTAGCATACGAATTAATGCATAATGAGTTAGAGAAGGTTTGGGAGCAAGTATATAGAGTCTTAAAGAATGGTGCCTTCGCTTGCATCAATATTGGAGATGCAACAAGAAAAGTCGACGACGGGTTTCAACTATACCCAAATTACTCAAGAGTTTTAAACTGCTGTATGGACTTAGGCTTTTCTCCGCTACCAGAAATACTTTGGAAAAAGCAAACAAACGCCCCTAACAAGTTTTTGGGCTCCGGGATGCTGCCGGGAGGGGCATACGTTACCTTAGAACACGAGTTTATTGTGATACTAAGGAAAGGGTCAAAAAGAGAAAGCAAAACAGAAGACGAAAAACTGAAAAGGTTACAAAGTGCATTCTTTTGGGAAGAAAGGAATACATGGTTTTCCGATATTTGGGAAGATTTGAAGGGAACAAAGCAGAACAATATTGACTCTAAAATTCGCGGAAGAAGTGGTGCCTTCCCGTTTGAGTTACCGTATCGACTGATAAACATGTTCTCATTGAAGGGTGAGACAGTTTTAGACCCTTTTTTGGGGACGGGAACATCCATGGCTGCAGCAATGGCCACTGCGAGAAATAGCATAGGATTCGAAATAGACTCTAACTTCAAAGAACTTTACAAGGAAAAATTTAAGGACATAGTTGATTTGTCAAATGAAACAATTCAAAACAGACTAAGTGACCATCGCGTTTTTATTGAAAACGAGAGGAAGAGAAGAACTTTTAGGCACTATAACAAAAAGTACGGTTTTCCAGTGGTGACCAAGCAAGAAACTGAAATAGCTTTCGATACTTTACGCAAACTAACGGTGCAAGGAAATGGTCAATTTGAGGTAACATATTCTGACAGCTGAAGTATGAAAACCGGGAATTTGTTGGCTGTTACCAAGAATAATTCTATGTTGGGTCTGAATTGTCTCAATGTATCATGGGTTGGTTGTTTTTACTTTTGCGGTAGACGGGAAATGATTAATAAGACGGAGCCAGACAGTTTTCTATCCGAAACGTTGCTACGGTAACCAAGCTAGGTCAAAGGTGAAAGAATACGCATTTTGCGTGTTCCACTAAGGACTCAAGATCTCGACGCTTTGACTTAAGCGCCCAAATGGGAAATCCTTTCCCTCAGGGGTTCGCAGGTTCAAATCCTGCCCGTAGCACCATTCCAGATAAGCATTTTTACGTCTCCGCGGCTTTGCGAAGTATATCCCTAAGTTGCACCGTGAGAACCGATAACTGATGATTCTCAATATCTCCAACTGCTGATATGTTGCCCATTGAAAGAGCTTCTCTGGACAGCAGCTGCTCAGGGTTTTCGCCTAGCGCCCGTATCATTTCTTTGATGGTATCAAGTTTGCTGATTTGGGTTTTCTTTCGTATTGCCAATCCTGCAGCGGCATATATGGATCGCATTCTGTCGATGCCTAAGCTTTGAATATCGTGGTAAGTGTCAACCGTGTGTCCCATAAAGTAGTCAACGTAATCGGGTTGTACACCTAAAGCAAGCATTTGAGTTTTAAAGTATTTGCGAATGCTGTGGACTCTAAGATCATACATGGTTCCAGTTTTGTTAGGTTTAATGAAGCCTGCCTTGACGTAGAGGTCGTGGACGGTTTTTCTTAGCTGTTTTGTGCTGATGCCTTTGGGTTTTCTGCGGGTTTCATCTCGGATTAGTGGGGAGTCGTCAGTTATGGTTTCAGGCGGCATTTTATCGGTGCCTTTGCGGCGTTGCTCAAGGTACAGTTTAAGGTAGTATACTGCTTCGGGTCCCAGAAACGTGTGATAGTCGTGGTATTTGCCCTTGGTGATCTCCGCTTCTATATGTAGGTGAATTGGTGTTATACCGGCTTCAAGGTCTTCTTTGACGTGACGGTAGGTTAGCTTTGTGAGAGTTTCTTCTCGGAAGGCACCTAGGGCAAGGCATGTAACTATGACTTTGCCTCTTAGGTTTGTTAAATCAAGCATCGTTGCGAGTTCATCGGGTTTTGGGGCTCGGTCTTTGTAGATGACGCGTCTGCTAAGGGGTTCGGTGAGTTCAATTTTTACGCTGTTGACTCGGTAGAAGGTTTTAACTGCTTTGATGTAGTTTTCTACTGCTCCAGGTTTCAATCCGTCATCTTGGAGCTGCGCTAGATAGTCGCTTAGGTATCCGGTGTGATTTTGTATGCGCTGGGGGTCGGGTATGTTACCGGCTGGTTTGAGGTCTGCTATTATCAGGTCGGGTGTATAACCCATCCATGTCGAGTACTTGTAGATGTTAACGGTGTAGACAAGGCAGCTTTTGTGTGAGGCTGAACAGTGACGAAGCAGGTATCGGGCCATTTTTAGTAGGCTCTGGTTGTCAAAGACGAATGTTAAGAGGGCGGGACGATCACTGATGAAACTGCGTATAATATAGTCAATTAACCCTTTTTCTTTGGCGTCAAGAACTTTGCTGAGCTTTAAGGTTACTGGCTGCTGCAGTTTCCAGTCAGTTAGGCTTCTTTCAATGCGGATAACGTCATCTTCAATTTGGATTGGCAGATTGAGGCTTTTGAGATCGTCAACCGTGAGTTGTGTTTTGCGAACGATAGGCGGCGCTAGTGCTATTGGGTTGCTACGCATTTTTTCTTCTCCTTTGCGGTGAGTTTTTCGCTTCGTTGGCTTGAAGCGCGAACTCATCACTAACTATAAGCCGTCCTGAATTTAATAGCCACTCTGAAATTTCTTGTAATGGCAACCTCTTCATCTGAAGAATATCTGATTTCAAAAGAACTAGCCCTGAAGCTTTTGGGTCTCCGCCTTTCAGCGTAGGTGGGTCGGCATCTCGATCCCAAGTTATTGTAATATAGTACTCACATTCGTAAACTAACCAACCCACAGCTTCTCTAACTTGCGGCTTCATAGCCAAAGCCGAAGTCCGATTAAAGAATACATGGTCAAGATAACGGACAAAAATCAAATCCTTAAACTCACGAGGGACAGTCGAACATTCAATGACTGGTTTTTCTGTTTCTCAGATAGCTACTTTCATTTTCCTAATAATTTCAGCTGCTATGTCAATAGCTGCATTGCTTCTGGTTCCTGACTACTTAGATGGCATAAGTAATGCTATGGAAAAAGCATACTAGGTCTATTGCGTTTACCTTGACTCCAACAGAAGGAAAAACTCCACCTGAAAGAATTTTAAAGCAATTAATAAAAACAGATTATAGAATTAAAAAGGCAGTTCGAGAAAAACCTAACTACGCACAATTAGGTGCTCAGGTCAAAGATAAGAAAAATTTACTACACAATTTTGATGTTTTAATCTTCAAGACCTAGAAAAGTAACTTGGAACATTCTTGCGACTCAACGTAGCATTGGTGTATTTGTACGTTATTTTGATCAAAATGAACCCATTAATGCTAAAGCAATCAAAAATTTCAAGGAAGAAATTGAGAGCTGTTTGAAAGTACTCCATACTCGAATCCCAATGAGGGTATTGGCAGTTTCATCAAGCGGATTCGATGACGATGCCTTTAGCTATATTAGAAGCAAAACAGGTCTCTTTAGATCAGTCGCTGCATATAATTGTAAGATAGAACTGATAAAGGAAAATACAACTGGGAGTTTTGAAGTCTTAAGTTTCTAAGAGCCATTTGATAAGAGAGCCAGAGTTTTTGCTTGAGCAATTTTGACTTGACCCAGTTTATTTGATTTGAATTGTTGGAGTAAGCAAAGTTGCTATGCAAAGACTGGGCAGAAATTAGTTAATAAGCTGACAGCAAAATTATGTTTAATAGTTAGCCCTTCTTATAGTTAGAGTGCGCGGATCGCATTATTACTTTTCTTAGCCCCTAAAGCCGGATTTATTGATTCAGTGACGATTCTGGGCAAGTAAATGGTGTAGGACAAATGAGTATAACCCAAGAAGTTCCAAAAATAAATCAGCGTTTAGCTGCTAAATGCCCGGAATGCGCAAGCAAAAATCTCGTTCATGATTATGACTCGGGCGAAACCATATGCGGTGACTGCGGTCTCGTTCTATATGACCAGACCTTCGATAAAGGTCCCGAGTGGCGCGCTTTTACCCTGCAAGAGAAAGCCTCACGAAGCCGCGTCGGTTTACCAACATCATATTCAATTCATGATAAAGGATTATCCACAACCATCAGCCAAATTGACAGAGACGCATTCGGAAAAAAACTCCCATTATCCACCAGACTGCAGATGTGGCGTCTTAGGAAATGGCAAATACGCAGCCGAGTGCACTCATCCATCGACCGAAACCTCGCCCAAGCAATGTCAGAACTTGACCGTTTATCAGGCAAAATTTCCATCTCACCACCAACAAAAGAAAAAGCGGCTGTTATTTACCGCAAAGCATTGGACAAACGCTTGGTCCGAGGAAGATCAATCAACGCTATCGCCGCAGCGGCACTTTATGCTGCTTGCCGCAAAAGCGGAGCATCCAGAAGCCTTAACGAAATCGCTAAAGCCAGCCTTGTTGACAGGAAAGCTGTCTCACGCTGCTATAGACTACTTTTGCAAGAACTTGATTTTCAAATGCCATCTACTGACCCATTGACGTACGTTTCAAAAATTGCGGAGAAAAACGGAATCTCAGGCAAAACACAGGGAACAGCCATAACAATACTCGGGGAGGCTAGACGAAAACGAGTGGCATCAGGAAAAGACCCAATGGGCATGGCTGCAGCTGCACTGTACATAGCTTGTCTTCAGCACAACGAAAAGATAACACAAAAAAACGTCGCAGAAGCATCTGGAGTCACCGAAGTTACGATTAGAAACAGATACAAGGCACTGAAGTTACAGCTGAACCTCAAAATACCCGATTAACGAGCTTGTTTTTAGCTTTCTTTGTTTTCTACGCTAAAAAAAGGAACAAATTTACAAAGGAGAATGAGTAATTTTTTATCATAAGGAGACAGTGAAATGAGTAAGAGAGGAGAAACTGGAGAGCGCGATCGGGGGAAACCTCAGCCTCGAAAAAAGAAGGAAAGGGAAGATGCACGCAAGAAGAAAAAACTCGACAGAGCTGGAAGACAACAGTCAAGACAGGCTTAGATAGATTATTTTTAATGCAAACACTATAGTTTTCAGTTTTCTATTTCTCGTCGGTATGAATCGGCGTTTGTTAGGATTACTGTTATGAGCTTTAACTGTAAACTTTCAAGAAGCGAAGTTTTACCAGCCAGTGGGTTTCATATCTGCCAGCATTTGAGCTTTAAAAATATAGTCTCCGTCTGAGCTGTTTACTATTGCCTCAAAGACTTCGCTATCCATTTATCTTTCCTCAATAGGATTTTGTTTGATTGAGAAGCTCTCCTTTCTCCTTAAATACCAAGTTGGCAACTTGCCTTAAGAAGGATATTTCGGAAAAAGAAATATCGCAGAGTTTGAAGTTGACTTGCCCTTGAATCCTGACTGAAACCTTAGCTTCCATGTCGGAAAGGGTTTTATAAAACGTCAGAACTCAAGACAGTCCGCATATAACCGAAAACATAGTTTAAGCATTTAAGGCATATTCCGATAGCCGATATATTTCAGAGTAGGGAAAAAACTGAAATCTGTTTTCTCGACATTTTGCAAAATTAATTAATTATTTTCGCTTAAACTAATTAACCCTCAATCTTTAAAGAGAAGAGCGATAGTAACTACTCGAATTTTCCGCTGCACATGGAGCATTTTAAAATATTATTTTGTATTCTTGGCATGTCTAATTTGGAAATAAGTAATTAGTTCAAATAAATGATTTATTAAGAAATAATATTATCCTAAAGGAATAGGACGGAAACGAAAACACTAAAAACTAATTTGCAGCCGTTTATGAGCGAGTCATGCTGCCCCTGCCTCGGTATGACTACTAAAGTCTCTGAAGATATTAAAAACAAAATTATTTATTATTTGGCTTTGTTTCTAGTTTAGTGCCTAAAAATGTCTTCTATTATTGACAAGTCTGCCAATTCTGTTTCAGGCATAACTCAAGAGAGCTTAATTAAATTCATTAAGAGTCTTGATGAGGGTTTTGAACTGTTAGATTTGATTTTTGACAAACAGGGTAATGTTGTTGATTTTGTATTTCTATACGTTAACCCTGCTTTTGAGAAGCAAACAGGACTCAAAGCGGTTGACATAATTGGGAAGCGCAAAAAAGAAAACGCTCCAACCGCAGAAGAAAGATGGTATGATTACGCCGTCCAAGCAGTCAAAACCCGCAAAACACTCAATTACCAATACTACAACAGTAAAGTCAGCAGATACTTCGAAACACGATTCATTCCTATATCGGCAAGCCGGATAACCGTGTTGTTTAAGGACATAACAGAGCACAAGAAAGCTGAAGAAGCTCTTTTTGAAAGCGAGGAAAAATACGAGCAGCTTGTTGACAAGTTGCCTGAAATGGTTTTTGAACTCGACAATAGGGGGCGAGTGGTTTTTGCTAACTCAAGAGCAATTGAAACTATAGGTTATTCAAAGGAAGAACTTGAGAAGAATTTTGATGCCAATCGTTTTGTTGCTGCTGAGGATGTTGAGCGTTCAAGGGAAAATATGAAAAAGATGTTTGCTGGGGGCATTCGTCATAGCAACGAATACATGTTTGTAAAAAAGGATGGTACGCGTTTTCCAGTTCTAATAACAAGTGCTCCAATTGTAAAAGAGGGTAAGGTGCTGGGTGCCAGAGGAATCGTTGTTGACTTAACCCAACAAAAGGAGACTGAGAGACGGCTCAAAGAAAATGAACGCCTTGCAACTATTGGTCAAACTGCAGGTATGGTTGGGCATGA
Source organism: Candidatus Bathyarchaeota archaeon (assembly GCA_963770845.1). Classification (GTDB taxonomy): domain Archaea; phylum Thermoproteota; class Bathyarchaeia; order Bathyarchaeales; family Bathycorpusculaceae; genus Bathycorpusculum. The sequence goes on from CAVYRC010000009.1 coordinate 156,046, forward strand.
TATTCGTAATCCGTTGCAGGCTATTGCTGGCGATTTGTACTTGATCGAAAATGATGTTGCTTCTTTGCCTGAAGGCGAAACCAAAGAATGCTTGCAGGAGAGTGTGAAGAGTATTCAGGATAATTTGCTGTATATTGGTAAGATTGTGGAGGATTTACAGGACTATGCTAAGCCTCTTAAGCCAAACTTTGAAAGAGTAAGAATCGATAAGGTGATTGAAGATGTTATGCTTCTTATGGGGAATGTCACGTCTAATCATCGAGTAAATATAGATGTTGAAGAGGGTTTTCCAGAAATCGTCACTGACTTCTTGATGCTTAAGCGTGCATTGACAAACTTAACTCAAAACGCTATCCAAGCCATGCCTGATGGTGGACAATTGACATTACGAGCAGATCATAAGGGTACTCGTTTATTTATTTGTGTTGAGGACACTGGGGATGGTATTCCTGAAGAGGTTAAGCCTAAACTGTTTACTCCAATGGTTACTACTAAAGCTAAGGGTCAAGGGTTAGGTTTAGCCGTTGTTAAGAGACTTGTCGAGGCATTGAATGGCACTATTGCTTTTGAGAGTCAATTAGGTAAAGGAACAAAATTCATAATAGAACTCACTGCTTAGTATTTCTCACAATTTTTAGATTATTAGAGTCTGACCCGGCGACTTTCTAAAATATCGTGCTAAATGTAGAAAAGAGCCTGTGTAAAAAAAGGTTGGTTGGCTATTTACTATCTTGCCCAGCATGGTCCATAGCCGTATCCGTAGCCGCCTTGGTTAGGTTGGCTTGGTTGGTAGGGTACATATGGCGTTATTGTTGAACTGTTTGTGGGCGCTTGTGGGCTAGGTATGGGCTGCGTTGTAGGGTTGGTTGCCTCTGAAGCCAAAGCAACGTCCAATCCAGCCAAGGAAACCGCTGTTGGGTGCTGCAGTGTTAGGTGTTGTGCCAGTATAGGTTTGGTTTGCTGCTATTTGCGCTGAAGCTAAGCCAATTGCCACCAGGGTTAAGGCTGTTATGGCGACCAGAGCTATGAGGATTTTTGTTTTGCTCATTTGTTTATCACCATATCATAATATGTGCATAGAGGCTTATGGTAGTTGGCTGAAACAGGTGTGAAACAGTCTAAGAAACAGTCTAAAACCATCTTTTAAGCATCTGCAAAACGAAATTTTAGATGAATATCCATAGTGCGGCACGAGAGTTTTGTTGTTCCGCTTTGCAGTCACATCATCTTATATTTCATCTTTAAGCTTGAGTAATTAGCGAAACCTAGGTTGGGCAGGTTAAGCGGCTAACAGAAGATAAGGTCCCCCTCTCTCTTCCCCCAATTTTTGCCTTATCAATGTTGGCGCAAGGCTAAACCTGCTTAACTCTAATTC
>CAVYRC010000010.1:0-42300 GCA_963770845.1 Candidatus Bathyarchaeota archaeon
GTGTTCAACCAATAAAGTTAGAAATTAAAGTCTAGATTCTTGTTATCGTTAAATCAAACATTATTTGTGTAACCTGAAGCAACGACTTCGCAACATAAATTAACGATTTTTTTTAGTTTCTCTTAATTCATTGATGTCAGAAACGCCTCTTGTTAATGCGTCAACGTCATTATTTGACCAACCCATGCGCCTAAGTTTAACTTTGAAAGTGTCCATTTCAGACATTAAATCATCCTTCGTGACAAGTCATCATTAAAAATGCCGAAGGCAATAGCCAGACTTCATAAGTTCAACGGCTTGTTTCAAATTCAATCAATTTACCTTTAGATTGATAATTTCGATGTCGCTTCCATCTGGATTCCATAATTTTGAGGGAATTGTATAGGTTGACATAAACCAGACTAACATTTAACAAATATTCTAAGGTTCTTCTGCCATTTTTCGCATTCAAAAACTTCGCTTTTCAAGTATCTGGTTTGTAGCACTATCTTTATTTTATAATTTAAAGTGATTTCATAAAGTTCGTTATTATATCTGATCAAGATTGCCGACATTTGGCAATTGACGCTTAACAAGTATTTTGGCTGTTGCAGTTTTAGCCAAATTCCCAAGCATCTAAAGTTTTACGATTATCTTCTTTGTTGCCTATGTTTTTAACTGAAATGTAGAATTCGTTTTTATCCTCATCAAACGCTATTTGTCAAACTTCTTGTTTACTCATCGTTACCACCTATGATTTTCCATTTTTGCGATTTCTTGAATTCGTTTAGTCGTGCATCATAGTCGCTTTGTTTTTCATCTCTGCTTTGAAGGGGTCTTCGAGCAATAAGTTTTTAATGGGCTGTCAAGTTCGATATTCAAGGGTTTTGAAAGTGCTTTACGGGTTAATTTACTGAGTATTTTATCTGCTTCTTTGTTGCCGCTTTTGGCTGATTTATTCAAGTCTAAAATCATAGTTTCAACATCATCCCAGCCACCATCTTGAGTATTGCCACCTGTTACCTGATAATTATTCAAGTAGGCAGTCGAACCAATAGCACGTTTTTCTTGTGCTTCTTTAACTGCCTCAACTGTATTGGCACAGCCTAAAAGTTCTGATTGTTTTTTAAGTTCTTTTTCGGCAATAAGCGTTAAATCTGCTTTTAATTGTTCATTTTCGGATTTTAGGTTTTGATTCTCAATAACCTTGTCTTCGTAGGCTGTATTATCAACTGTTACGTTAACATCCATTTCATACGGATTTTTTCTTTTAATTTCATTATTTTCTGACATTCATATTTCACCTTTTGAATACTAACTAAATTTCCCAAAAAAGTGGGTTTATTGGGTTTTATTTCCCTTATTTTGGCGATATTCGCTTTCATCTATTTGATGCATAAAACTGAATCTTTCTGGTTCTGGGAATAAATCTGGGCTACTGTCAGTATCGGTTTTTGTGTCGCTTGGAGCGTCAAGTTCAACTTTTGAGTAATTTGGAGTAGGTGGGTCTTGACTCAGCCCTTAACATCTATTTCATTATTTGATGCATTTTGAAGTTGAGAAGTATCTATGTCACTAATTACGCCTGCAATCGTTTCGGATTGAGTTTTGCCGTCTTTATATTTTCGCACCATATTTTATTTCACCACCTTATTTTTCATTAATTTTTTAGTTAATTGATTCTCGCAATTTTTAAAAGAAGTTGTTTTTTCGACCTTTAACGCATCATCAATCATCCGTTGCTCAAGGTCTTCGATTTGCTCTTTGGTGGGGTTGCGTAATGAACCTGAAATAGTTTTGAATTGCCGACAAACTCGATAGTAATTTGGTCTATATCCGTGTATGTGAACATAATAAATGAAATTGCGATAAGCAGACGCACAAACCATTAAAGATTTTAAATATTCTTCTAAAATTTGTATTCTGCTTTTGCCTGTTACAGCACATAAATAGGCTAATATGTCGCCTAATTCTGGCGTAAGTTTTAAGTTAATCCTGTTTTTGTTATTGGGTTTAAGTTTTTTAGCCATATGTTTAATACACCAAGTTTACTTTATACACTAAGTTTATATATTACATTTGTAATAAACAACTATATATATCTTTTTGTTTATCGTAACAAAACCTGTATAATCCGCAACAAACTATGGTTAACTGTTACTAAAAGCGTAATTTATTTACTATAACCGCAATATTTAAATAGTTAAATGATATTATAAAAAGGTAGATGGGCTTCATAACTTCGCCAGCCGTGAAGCCTAAATTTTTATTTTTGTTGCTTAATCATTTGAATTGATTGTAGGAAAAAGTGGGCTTTCCACTTCTTTCTTATTTGTTTAAGTTTGAAAACCCTGATAACACCATACGCCACGCACATCATCTATTATTCGTTGAACATCAAAGCACCGACAATATTTGTGAAGTTTCCTGCCAAACACACGGTTGTCTTCATAGCCATTATATTTTGATTTCTTGCAGAATTCCAAGTAGGCGTCATAAACTTTGGTTTTAGGAACCACTGCCATAGGCTCTTCTTCAATCATTAGGTCACAAAATATTTTAACCGTGTCGTTTGCTGTCCACATAGTATGAACAAATCGGCGTCTTTATAATTGCTGAATTTGCCATTCTTTAACAGCCTGCATAAGCCAGTAATTGCTTTTTGAAGTAGCCCTTCAAACTCGGCTTCCATACATAATTTATCTAAATGTTGCGGTCTAATGTTATTGTTGTCATCACTAAACACTTTAACAAAATTGAAAATTATCCATCTTCGCCAAAAAGCATAGGAATCATCATTTTTGTTTTCAGGTATTTTATTGCAACTGAATGCAAATTTTGCATAATTAATAAACTCTAACCTGTCTTGAATGAATTTTATTTCAGCACCAAAAGTGTCGTTGCCACCTGTCAACATCTTAAAAACGCCTGTATTCGTTAATTCATCATCGCTTAAATCAGCGTAAAAATTAGCCAATTTGCCGTGAAGATTAACTACTGCGAACTTGCTACAAATGTCTTGCAAACTGATATGGCTGACATTTATGCTTCCAAGAAACCTATTAATTAAGTCCAATAATGTGCTTTTTCCGTTACTGCCTTCACCGACAAACATAAACGCCTGCTGAATTGGATAACCACGATACAAACAATAGCCGATGAATTCATAGATTGCTTCAATATCTTCGTGGGCATCAAATAGGCTTGCTAAGAATAATTCTATTTGTGGGCAACCGTTTGATTTACTATCCCATTTAACTTTTATTTTATTAAGGAACGGTTTAGCAGGGTCAAAGGGTTCAAGTGGATTCTTATATCCAGCATTGTTTATTGCTGTTGAATGGTCAAATTTGCTGACAATCCAATCTATATTTTGCTTTGCAACATCCAGATTAAGGATTCCATCTTCCACACAAATATAGCGTTTATCCATTCCATCGAAAAAGGTATCAGGCACAGTTGAAGTAATTTTGATTCTATTCACAATTTCATTGCCGTCATTTGTTTTATAGATGTTGCCCATTGCTTTTTCAGTAGCCGATTTAATAATAGATTCAGCCCTGCCGTGACCCACATAAATTCCGTCTTCATAAACATAAATCATCTGTGTTGCTTGCAAAGTTGCAAATTTATACTGTGCAATCAAAGTTTTATAAATGCAATCACGCAAAATTATCTTTTTTAATTCTAATTCGCCAGCCATTGATTTTCACATCCTAATACTGGTTGTGACCGCACTCTGGGCAATAGTACCTTTGACGCTTGCCATAATTCACGGTTGCTTTAATGCCAGACTTAACGACTTTTGAGCCGCATTTAACGCACTTAAAAGATGTAGATTCGGACATCTTAAGCACCCCTAATATTTGCTGTTTTAAGTTTTTCAATTATTGATTTTTTAGTCAGGTCAAACCCCGACATTTTATTTTCTGGTATAAACCCAGATTTGCTGGCGCACTTTGGGTTGCCAGCATTTGCACCCTTTATTTTATTTTTCTTCGATGGCATATTTTTTCACTAACCAACTATATTACTAACCTCTCACTTTTAAATCTTTCCCCTTACGACCATACGACACTTTTAAAACGCCAAAATAAACCTACTATTCGCCTTATTTACGCAACTGCTTAATTTTTGAGGTCGTCAAAGTTCGAATGGACAAAGACCATACTTACTTCGAAGCCCGAAATTTAAACAGGTATTTAACTAAAACCCAAATCAACTCTTTAACTAATATGCCGAAAAAAACCCAATCACGGACAACACTAATAACACTAACACTTCTTATTACCTCTCATAAATTAACCATAGGATAATAAAACATAATAGAAATCATTAGTGTTAAGCGTGTCATCCGTGATTTGAAGGCTGTCTTCAGCACCAAACACATCAATGAAAACACTTAGCAGATATACAAACACTATTAAGTTATTTCATTATGAACAAACAAGACAGGCAGTTACTTAGTTTATTGACAGGTGTCATATGGATGTTTAAGTTATTGCTTAACTGACTTGTTGTTTCATCTTGTAGCCACATAGATTCTTATAGCAATTTTGAAAATTAATAATGAAGAAGGTAGTTTAAAGTTAAGTGTCCTACTTGTGGCAAAATAATTGATTCACCTGATAGGTCACTTAAAAATGAGTGTTTTCATATCGAAGCATATACTTGTGATGGTTGCCGAAAGCATTTTAATTTTATAAAATAAACCCTTAATTGCATTAAGAAACTATTGAATTTAAATGGGTTGGACTCACTCCACCCCTATTTTTAAGACACATGGGTTAGTTTTGATTGACCTAAAAAAACAGAGTATAGTTAATTCATTATATAAACGGTTATTATGTCGTTTTGATTTAGTTAATTAATTGTTTAATAAAGTGCAAGGTCACACACCAGCACCACACAATAATATAACATAATATATCGTGAATCATTCCACGGAGTCACTCACGAAATCACAAATTCAAACTAAAAAACATCAATTATATATCTTATGTAGGGCTTTTAGGGGTGTTTTAGTCCCTTCTTCTTCTGTTTGTTTGTTGTTTTGTTGTATTGTTGTATATGTGTTCAAGTCTGTATTTATGCCTACTGCCAACTGTAAATTAAACACTTCATTAAATTTCTTGTGCGCTAATATGTTCATACTTTAACACCTTAATTCTGCAATCTTTTAACTTATTAATAAACATATTGGTCTGTGTCCATATATAGGTTTTCATTTGACTTAACAATAATGGTTAAATAAAATTAATTTTAAAAATAATTGAAAAACACTAAAAAAAATCTGGATTTAATTTGATATTTATTTTTACCAGATTTAAGCCCTATGTGTTGTTTTTTAAAATACATCAATTAAGCAATTGCTTAAACGCTTAGTTGGTTGCTATGACATGTGGCATATTTAGATAAACACCATATAACAGCCTTATTATTTAGATAAACAAAGCCAAACATAGGTTATCTTAGTATAAAGAATGCAATGCGCAGTTTAAATGTTGAATGCAACTTGAATCAAGACGCAAACAACTAATGCGACATATACCACGACTCCCCTGCCAATTTAAGGCTAAAACAGCCATAATAGACAGGCTCAGGGGTCTTGTATATTAATGCATTTCATAATGGTTGGCAGTATTGCTAAGTTATTGATTAGCAGGTAAATTGTTTAATATGCGTATCTCTGCATTTTTCTGAGCAAAAAGAAAATATTAATGCACTTTTTGAACCTGTCATAATGAAATTTGAGGGTGTTGTTTTTTGGGTTATAAACAGAGTGCCGCAAGAATCGCAAAATATATGCTCGCCATATTTATCAGATTTTTTTGCTTCTTCAACCCCATTTACAACTTTCACGCTATTCGCCTATCGTAAGTTATGCGATACAAACTAAAGAACATTATGAATTATAAAAAGGGTTTAAAAGAAAACTGGAAAATCATCAAGTTCGACTTGATTATTATAACAGTCGTTGCATAGGCACTCATAATTTTCGTATTGGTTGCACTCCGAATCTTCAATTTCTTTTTTGCAAATTTCGCATTTTCTCATAGTTTGCTATTTTCCTTGTCTTCTTATTTGCTGTTATCTTTGTCTTCTTTTTTGCCGTTTTCCTTATCCATTATCTTTGCAAACTCATACACCGTGTTAAGTTGGTCTTGTATTGGCTGGGGTAAATGTTCTAACATTCCTTGAGTTTTAAGATAATCATTAACAGCTTGGTTTGCCTTAGCCATTTTAACGACTAAATCGGTTAGTATATTATATTTTGCATTTCCGTTTATGTTTTGAGTTAGGCTTAGATGTGTCGGATATGCGACTTTATACTTTTCAAGGCTTGATTTCTTTAGGGTTTGCAGGTAAGTTTGGTCTGATATTGGTATGGTTTTGCCCAGAATTAACTTAATTTCAAAGGCATTTAATCCAGCATCGCTTAAGGAATTCATAAGAAATTTGCGTAATAAATGGTATCTAATTGTGCCAATAAGTGCAAGGTTGGCATCGCTGGCTAACTTCTTTAATATGCTGTTTATGGCTGGCTCAGTCAGGTTGAAAAGTTTCTTTTGGTTTGGCGTTTCTTTGTTTAATTTTGCCAAATACTGCTCTAAACTGAATAACGCCATAGGATTAAGTATGCCGAATTGACTTGCACCTGTCTTAACTCTCTGCCAATCAAAACCAATAAACTCAATATTCTGGCTTTTAGCCCTCAATACTAATTTTTCAATATAATCCCTGTCTAAATCTAAAATTGCGGATATTTCCCAGCCTAACGAAACGCCAGTTGCAAGTATCGCCTTATCACGCAAATCGCCAACTGCAAACATGGCTCTTAAATCTTCAATTGAAAAAGTATGTTCGCCCTTTGCCATTTCAGTATCTATAATTTTCCCTTTTAAACCCCTAATTGGCTCTTTTTGGCTACTGTAAAAAGCCCTAACGCTTGTTATAATTTGCCGTGCAGAATTGTTTTTTAATTGCTTGCCAGACGGAGTTTTATAATCATTAACTAAAAAGTTTTGGAATTGGAGAATTTGGCTTTTGACTTTGACATTTTCGAATTCATCTATTAATTGCTTTGGCGTTTTCTTTGCCCAATCCAAATAAATTTTGAAAAATACCTCTGACTGTTTTCGGCTTTTGGGCTTGCTGTATTCGTTAAGCCAATCTTCAAGAGGCTTGTTATCGTCATTAACCATTTGTTTTTGCATCCTTTTTTTAAATATATAATGGCAAAACAGACCTATAAACTTAGATAAAGAAACTAATTGTTTTCTTATTTGTAAATAGCGATATGAGGGCTTAAGTCTTCCGTAGGCAACTCCCTGAATATGCAAAAGTGACTTTGAATCTCGAGGCCATTCAGCGTTACCTTGAAAAGTATTAGTTTACGAAATGTATTAGTTTCTAATTGAGTAAAATGAGCAACCCAAATTTCCTGTTAGAAAACAACGACATAGTTATGAAAAAGAAAATACTCTCCGTCCGTGAGCACTACGACTTTGAAGACCTAAAAGGGGGTCAGTTGGGCTCGGCTGAAGCCAACTTTTTTCAAGTCCCACCCAGATTTATCGTGTTGGATAATCACGGTCAAGAGTTGATGCGTCTCGAAGGAAAAATGGTTTCATTACGAAGCGAATTCGCTTTTTACGATAACCAAGGCACGGAACTTGGGACAATAAGAAAGAAGATTGTTAAGTTGATCGGTGAAGAATATTGGGTGGAAAAAACCGGTGTTGAATTCATGCGCATATACGGAGACTTCACTGAACACGATTATCGAATGGAGGTTAATGGGGTTCCAGTTGCTTCCGTTCATAAAAAATGGGTGTCATTGCGCGATCAAATAGGCATATCTTTCTCAGGTGAAACGGATCATAGAGTAGTTGTTGGAGCTGTAATTGTTATTGAGCACATAGAAGTCGTTGAAAGGCAAAGTCGCCACTAAAATCGTTACTCAAACTAAATTTTAGCCTGATGACAAATTTGAATAATGTTAAAAAGGCGAGAAAAGGGCAAACTCCTATATGTCGGGATTGGAGCTTCAATAACAGAGATCGAATATGAACCCCGAAAATTATAAAATCGTAAGGAACAAGCCAAAACGAGACAGCGCAATTAGCAAATCCAAAAGCCGAATGCTTGCAAAGGTTAAACTGACCTCAACTTCCACCACAAAATTAAGAAACATCTACAATACAAAGACTGAATGGGCAACAAAAGTTCTTCCTAAACTAAAAGAATAGAAGCCCAAAATAAACAGGAATCTTTTATAACCATTTATTCTTTTCAAAGATGTTAAAGTGAAGTTACATGACTGAATCAATCCAAAAAAGAGTCCAAAACGCACTCGACGAAATAAGACCTCAGATCCAGCTTGACGGCGGCGACGTAGAACTTGTTGCTGTTGAAAAACAAACCGTCAAAGTCCGCTTAACTGGACACTGCGCTGGCTGCCCAATGTCAGCAATGACCCTTAAAAATGGGGTTGAAGCCCTCATCAAGGAAAGGGTTCCAGAAATACAGAAAGTTGAAGCAGTAAAATAAGCCAGTTGAGTAATTTTTTTCTATTCACATTTGTCGGAAAGACAAATCTACTGATTGCTTTGTTTGAAATCTGATTTCTTCTTTCGATAAAATTTTATTTCCCCAGCTTCAGAACCGCCTTTAAATGCCGTGCTGGTTTTTGATAGCCAATAAATAATCATAACTTATCTTAGAAAGAGGCTCCAATTTTTTTAGTGCTCAATGCTCTATAAAACAGAAATAAAAAAAAGAAAAGGGTATGATTTTTGGATTCTTATGGTCGTTTTCTGAGCAGTATCAATGCTTGCATAGCGAGGATCACGATCAGAACAACAACTATTCCGGCGACAGCTGGCACGAAGTATGTGTCTGCGGTCGATGATACTGGTGTGTCTGTGGGGGACGCAGTAGCGTGTGGTTCGTCAACGGCAAAACCGGTCTCTGAGTATGATGAATAGTACGATTCTGAACCTGCAAATGTAGCGATGACAGTGTATTCACCGGTGATGTCTGGGGTCCACTGGAATGTGAACGTTCCGCTTGCGTCACTTGTTGCTGTGCCAATGTCTCTGTAGTTGCCATTCGAATCGATAACACTAATGGTCACTGGGAACGCCTGTTGTATTGATGTGGGCATGGTTGCTGCATGTAAACCACTTCCATCCAATCTTTCATGCTTGCATCGGAAACTGCGGGCAAACCGTTGGGGAAGTTTGCTGCAACCGCCTGCTGCTGAGAGCCTGCAGAGATGATCAGTGACTGTACCGTAATTACCAGCGATCGTCCCTGTATTGATGCTCCGGGCGCTGACACAGTGACTTTTGTTGGTCCTTTACCCCATGCATAGATTTGGTTGTCATAAGCGTTTAGCGTTGTCATGACGCCATCTGAAATGGCGGGTGCGCTTGTAACGTCAAAGGCATCGATGCTCCATACGACTTCTCCGTTGGTTGTGTTTAAGGCTAGTTGTTGTGCGTTGTGGAATAGCGGTGGACTGTACATGTGTCCTTCAGGAACAAATAGTTTACCGTCAGCAACTGTACCTACTGAGAAAGTCCATAATGGTTCCACGCCATATGGAGATTCATATCCTCCACTGGAGTGTGGTATTGCCACTTAAGCTCTCCAGTCACGATGTTGTAGGCATAAACGTCTCCTCCGTATAACCAAATGTAAGCTACGCCATCAGCGACAACGCAGTTTGCTCCAAGCGAACTGAAGGGACTAGCATTTGGAAGGGCAGTTGGTCCCCAAAGTTTCAGTCCTGTAGTGAGGCTGTAACCTGTGACTGACAGTGACGATTCAGTGAGTTCTACACGAGCGCCACTTCCAGCCCAATTTCCACCAGTGTAAACGATGGAAAAGGGCACTTCGGTTACATTAAATGGACCCCACAATAGATTACCAGTAGTTGCACTGAAGCCTGCTTCTTCTTGCCAGCCAGTTTGATATGAAAATTGTGCGCTTCCTGATCCTTGCATGTATACTACACCGCTCTGAACTGCTGAAATGCCGAGCAAATATGAGGGGAAAGTCATACCGAACATCGTCGTCATAATGGTTAACGAATTGCCGTTGGTGTCAGTAGTAGGTAATGCCTTTGACCACATTACGCCTAGGGTGAAGTTCAGTTGGGCACCTTGTGGTGGTCTCCACATCCATTGATCTGCAACGGGTGCACCACCGCCGTAGTTAGCTACGTTCAAGTTGATACATACGGTAGAGTTCCAACAATTCAGGTAGGTTAAACCATTCGCGTAGTTAGTACTAGTGTAATAGCCTATCAAGTTTCCGCGTTCGTCTGTTGTGAGTGTCATTGCAGGAGTGTTAGTAATGTTGAGTATGAAGTTACCTGTCATTGCATCGTACATTGACATATATGAACCCGTAGCCATGAAGCCTGCTGCACTTAAAGGCACTGTCCAAAGGTATGCGTGGCCTCCGAACTGGTTAGGTGTGATCATTTGCAGTATTTGACCGCATTTTAGAACCTCAGTTGGAATATACTTAGTCCAAATTGTCTCTCCAGTGTGTAGGTCTACTGCAACCCATCCTTGTGGATAAGTTGAAGCTCCTGGATATAGAGTGTAGTAGAGTATGCCTTGCATTATAATTGGTGCGAATTTAGGTTCATACTGCGAAGTTGAGTAGTAGTTACCTGTTTCACTGCCACCAAAGTCTCCTCCAATTATACCACCGAACGCTTCAGGTTTTGTCCACAAAATGTGAGCACTGTTTGGCGCAGTAGTATATGGATTGTAGTTTCCAGTAGCATTGTACATTCCAGTAGCAGCAAATGTGGATGCAGCAAGACCAAGCCAAGCACCGGATATAGAATACCAATTGTTGTTCTCACCGTAAATTGGCCGAGTCCAATAGTTGGTTGGTAGCGGAGCTGCCCCCTCATAGGGGATTTGTTCCTGTTGCACGCTAAGAGTAAATATGTTGCTTGTGCTTGGTTGGAAGTAGTCGCCAACACTTGGGTCAGTGGATGGCAATCCGTTGGCTGTATTGAGGCCTTGTAATGTTTCTCCACCGAATTTCATTTGGAAAGTGTAGTTACCGATCACATCAGGTGTGTAGGTGGTAAATGTTCCTCCTGTAGCATCGGATGTGAATGGCCCTAGTGTAGCGGTGGTTCCATCAGGTTTTGTAACGACAACTGTCATGTTGTGCCATCTGTCACCATACTGCGCGCTTGCTGTTGGCGGTGGCAGATTGACCCAGAAGTTGACGTTAACTATCTGTCCTACGCCGATTGGATTTGGTGAAACGCTTATGAAAGAATAGGTTGGTACCGACCATGGCGGGGTATGTCCTTCTGCATTTGGTATTAGTACAATAGAGGCTGTCATTGAAACTGACAAAAGTACTGCAATCAAAAGTCCTAAAGTTTTGTTTTTTGTTTTTCCCATTTTTTATTCTCCATAGAATTTTTGGACGAAAAAGGGGAATTTTTCGCCAGTTAGTAGTTAGTCTTCAATTTGTTTATAAGATTTTCCAAGAGAGACCTCTGAGAGAAAAAAAGAAACGCTAAGAAATCTTGAAATAGAAAACAAATGACCCTACATGTAATTCAATGCGCTTCTCAATATATTCCATAAGTTCAAAGAAGTACCTCATTAATTATGCAGAACCGTCAAGTGTTTGAGGAAGCTGGAATCACTTAAATTAAGAGATTATTTTAAAATCTGTATTTTTCTTAAGGAATATAACAGGAATTGACAATATCAGCGAAGTGTACTTCTCAAAAACTCTTATTTTGAGTTTAGATAGTAATTGTTGCTAAGGAAATAAATGTGTCAAAACAGAACAAAGTCCAAATAATTTTCATGTTACCTTTTCTTGTTTTCACGTTTCTTATTGGATGGTGCCTGTCAGGGACAGACAGAAAAGTAACTTCCCGAATAAAAAGTCATAGAAGCCTATTTTACTCATTAAAGAATGCCCATGATCCCGAAAGACACGCACTTGGCAGCGTTGTTGGTACAAGGTAACACCAACATCCGTTTAATAGCTTGTTTGACGTTTCTCTTCTTTTAAGAGAATGGATAGGCTTCCTTTAATAAGTCAACTTGGAATCAACAATAGAACTTGATAGAACCGTTTATTATGATTCCTTTCCTTGATCAAAACAAAATGCCTTGAACGTCTCGAAGAAAATTGAATCAATTCAAAAACATAAGGAGAACTAAAAATGTTTGGTCAAAGATATCAACCCACCCAACCTACTAACATATTTATTGCAGCACTCAACGAAGAAGAAGGAATAGGCGCAACCATTTCCGAGCTTTCAGACAACATAAATGCAAAACGTATTCTAGTAATTGACGGACACAGCCAAGATCGAACAGTTGAAGTCGCGAAAGATCATGGAGCAGAAATCCTTTTCCAAGATGGCAAGGGTAAAGGAGATGCTTTAGCCAAAGCGGTCCAGTGCATGGCTGAGGATGTTGAATATGTAGTCATCACAGATGCTGACTTTACCTATCCAGCCGAACATGTGCCGGAAATGATACAGATCCTCGAAAATAATCCGAATATAGGAATGGTTTGCGGAAATAGATTTAGTAAACAAACAGAAGGCAGCGCTTTTCAAGGTCGGTTTACGTTTGGAAATAAATTATTGGCTTTTGCGCATGGTTTTTTTAATGGAATAAATTTGCAGGATCCATTAACAGGATTGCGGGTTCTCCGTGCAGATATTCTCCGGAGATGGGTCATTAAATCAAAAGGTTTCGACATAGAAGTAGAATTGAATCATCAAGTAGGTAAACAAGGATTTGAGACAATCGAAGTCCCAATCGAATACCGTGAACGATTAGGCGAAAAGAAATTGAAAATGAAACATGGTGCAACCATTCTGAAGAGAATCTTATTCGAAAGCCTCAATTAACCGCCCGGATCATATTTTATGATATTGGCAAAAGGGTAAGTTGCCTTAAGGTTATTGAAGAAATGTACCAAACAAACAACATTGTTCTTCCTTATCTTGTCTTTTGGACGCGAATGTATATGACCCAAAGAATTGGGCTTCACCTTAAGTAAAAAATTTGAAAATCACTTAAAACTTCTGGTCAACGGATTTTCGCCCGTTTCTATTCAAAATAACTTTAATTTCAGTGATTATAAGAGTAATTTGGTGGGGTCTTCCTGGGTTAAAACTAGAACCTATAGAACCCAAATACCTCTATTGAATAGCGCGCGCTTTAGGATTTTCGAGATTTCAGTTTCTGTAGATTCCACGCCAAGGCATCTGTTCCGACTGCTGTAAAAAGCCTAAACGTGTTCCATAGTTTCTTAGGAGTTAAATTACGTGAGAACACAAAAGCAACTCTCTGAATAACATGTGAATTGGCGGGTTCGCTTAACCACTTTAAGTCTACATCAAGAGCTATTGTAGCGTCAGTCTGTCTTCCTCTAATTATGCTTATGTACTCAACAGCTGTCTTAGTTGTTTTAAATATGAAGCTAGGCATGGGTGTCGTCTAAGCTTAGAGTACATTGAATTTTTTGCGAACCCAGAATTCTGAGGAATCTAGTCATCTCTAATACCTCATGGACTCCGACTTTTCGGGTGTATGCTTCCACTCGTGGGTCTATGTAAGCCTCAAGAAATGTTTTTATGTGTTTTTCAAAATTGTCTTTTTGTAATTCTGTTCCATTATTTGTCATGAAACCGAGATTCAGCATTCTTTCTTGGGCAAAATCAACTATCGTCTTTTTCTGATTAGTTCGTGTTTGTGAAATCTTTTCATGGTCGATGAATGTGTCCATGTTCCAGAATTTTGCCATACAGTAAGTTGCCATTTCTTCGATTTTCTCTTTTGTCATGTACTTGGTAGTGTACACAGAGTGCATTTCGTCAAATGAGTCCCAGTTGGTTTCAAAGATTAATCCTTGTTCACTCGTCTCCTTGTAAAAGTCTGTACCGGGAAAGGGTGTTGCAATGCCGAAGGCGGCTCCTGTTAAGCCAATATCTTTTGCATATGTTGGAAAAGTCTTGATTTCCTCTTCGGTTTGTTCAGGTAGACCTATAACGAAGGTTCCTCCTGCTCTGCCACCGTTTTTACGTATGTTTCTAACCGCTTCCACATGGACCTTATTGGTTGTACCTTTCTTGGTTGACTTTAAGTCCTTGATGTATGGGCTTTCTATACCCATTTCAAACCTGCGGATACCTACTTGGCACATTTTCTTTACGATTTGTGGGTGTGCTGCCATAGCGTCTGCTCTAACTAGAGCACAGAATTCCATGTTTAAATCGTGTTCCACGAGTAAGTCGCAAAGACGATCGACTTGTTTTGGGTTACCCATAAAGTTTGGGTCGGCAAACATCACGTTTACAGGTTTTCTGTTGTGGAATTCTGACATCTCCAGAATCTCTTTCATAACGTTCTCTGGTGATCTACTTCTTAGACAGCCTCGACTCATGCTTGGTTCGCAACAAAAACTACAAAGTCCATTGCATCCCCGAAACATTGTTATCACATCGCAATCTGTGACTCTGTCTTGGCTTTTGTAGGAATATTGCCTCAAATATCGAGCGGGAAAAGGAAGAGCATCTATGTTATCGATTGGTTTTCTTTCTTCATTATGAATTATTTTTCCGTTCTTCTTGTAAGAGAGCCCTTGAATATTCTCAAAATTATCCGTCTCTACGAGCTCTTTCATAGTAGTCTCGCCTTCTCCACGAACAACCATGTCAATTTGCGGGTGGGAAAGCATTAGGTCAGGAACACTTGTCGGGTGGTAACCGCCTACTATAGTGGGTAAATTGTTTTTCTTAGCAATCTTTGCAAGACGAAGACCCTGGTTATGTTCAGTGGCGGATAATGTGATGCCTATGAGGTCTGGGTTGTAGAAGGTGATTATATCCTGGAATTTTCTGTTGTCCAGTTCCATGTCAACAATGTTGACTTGATCCACAGTGTCTTTGATGTAAGCTGCAATATACTCTAAACCGATAGGTATTAAATCGAAAGAAAAACTCAAACCTTTCCTTCCTGAAGGCTTGACAAGTAAGATTCTCTTGAACGCCAAATGTAACACACCAAAGTAAGCCAACCACTACAACAACTATACATAAAAATTAATCGCGTTGTCAGGGATGGTTAGGCATGGAGATTTTATGAAAAAGAGGAAGTTGTCTAAGGTAAAGCCAATGGTTACTTAGTGTTCAGTAGTGAATAGAAACCAAGTCTGCAAGTCTAAACTCAGATAACTTTAATCTACGGATGATCTTCGTGAGAAAACTTTTCCTTGAAACAGCAGGATTTCATTTCATCAATATCATAAAACGTGTTGACAAAAGAGTCAAGGTGTGCTTCAAGAGCTTTCTGTCCTCTTTCTGTTAGTGAATAACGTTTGTTTTTGTCCATTGCGAGGATGTTTGTTTTATTTAGGTGTTTTAAGACGGGGTATATTGTTCCTGGGCTGGGTTTTTTTCCTCGTCTATTTTTAAGTTCTATGGTGATTTCTGCGCCTGTCATTGGTTGTTTGTTTACTAGCCATAGTATGAGGAATGAGAGGAATCCTTTGGAACCACAGTCTATCATGGTTTAGACATGTTGGTTTATCGATATTAAATGTTGCTAATTGAATATCGGTTTTACGATACATTTATGTTGCCCGTTATCGTATACCAGATATCGCAAAACCAATATCAGGATTTCAATTGGAGGTGAAAAACACATGTATCACAACGAAGAATATGATTGCTGTAGTCACCCATCAAGAATGTTTCTAACAAAAGAAGAAAGAATCACCCACTTAAACAAATACAAAGAATGGCTCCAAAATGAAGCAAAGGGAGTTGATGAAGCAATCGCAAAACTAAAGGAAGCATAACCAACTCTTCGAAGCAAAGCGATATACGTTGGCACTCCCTAAGAACCCTTTTTTACCAATTTTTGGATTTGCCCGGATTTGAATTTGGAGTCTGGAATTACAGTTTTAGAAATTTAACGGCAGTCTAATAAGCACAATGAACCAATCAATGGCTTAGGAGACCCGCATTTGAAAGTCCTGTTTATCGAGCCGCCCAAAGACATATGGTTTGTCATGGGTGAATACCTGCCGCCGCCTTACGGCATCATCCAACTCGCCGCCTATTTGGAAAGGGAAACAAAAAACATCGAACTCGAGATTCTGGATTGCAATGCGGAAAAAGTTGATTGGAAAAAGATGGAGGAACGCATTGCCGCTTCAAACCCGGATGTGGTGGCTTGTGCTTCACTGGCTACATGCAACACTTATGCTGTCGTAAAAACTCTTGAAACCGCTAAACGCATAGTGCCAAAAGCCCTCACCATAACAGGCGGACAACACTTCACTGCAACGGCCCAAGACAGCCTCCAACTTTACCCAGAAATCGATGTCATAATCCGTAACGAGGGGGAACAAACTCTAGTTGAATTGGTGAAAGCACACCAACAAGGGTCAGGTGTCCAAAACATTCAAGGCATCTCCTACAGGAACGGCGGAAACGTCGTACATAACCCTTCGAGGTCATTGATTGCAAACTTGGATGATTTACCGTTTCCAGGCTATCACCTTGTCAAGGACAACATGCCCAAATACCACTTCTCCGTCATGGCAGGCAAAAGGGCGCCTTACGCCCTCATTGAAGGAGCACGGGGATGCAACCATCAATGCACGTTCTGCACTCAGTGGCGCCATTGGCAAGGCTGCTGGCGTCTTAAGCCAGCGAAGCGTATTGCAGACGAAATGGCGTATTGTAATCGGGAGTTTGGAAGTAAGATGATCTGGTTAACCGACGACAACTTTGGGACTGGACAGCGCCCCAAAGAAATCGCCGAAGAAATTATCGCCAAACAGTTAACTGATGTGACGTGGTTTGTTCAGGCTCGATGCGACGACATCATCCGCAACAAAGACATTCTGCCAAGATTGGCTAAATCAGGGTTAAGCTGGGTGCTGCTCGGGGTGGAGAATTCGAGTCCTGCCACGCTGGACTACTTCAAGAAAGGCATTACCCCTCAAGAAGCCAAGACGGCGGTGCGACTACTGCAAGACAACGGCATCATGGCACACGCCATGGTCATTATTGGCAACCGCAAAGAAACCCACCAATCCATCCTCCAACTCCGTGAATTCGCCAACGACTTAGACCCCGACTTCCTCATGTTCGGCATCCTAACGCCTTTTCCCGGCACAGAAGTCTACGCCGAAGCAGAACGCAACGGATGGATCGAGGACCACAACTGGAACCACTACGACATGATCCACGCTATAATGCCAACCGAAACGCTTACGACTCGGCAAATACAAGAGGAGCTCTATGGCTGCTACCGCGACTTCTATGGCTCTTGGAGCAGGAGATTCCGAGGGGTATTCTCGAGGAATCCGATGAAACGACGCACATTCCGGCACATGTTAGCGTGGGGAGTGCTGGGCAAAGTCAAATCGCTGTTCTAGGCGAAAACCTTGCCACAATCTGAACCCTCCAAGTTTTTCTTGCTGTTTTTGGTTGCTGTTTCAGTTCTTGGGTTGGCGCTTGTCCCGCTACTTTTGCTTCAGCCTAACCTGCAAGCAGACCAGTCACTTTTCCGACGCCCACTCATAGGCGCCATATACAGTGTAATCACCATTGCGGGCATGGTTGCTGTGTTTTATCCAGACAAGTGCCGTATGATGTTCCAAAAACCAAACGTTTCATCCGACTCTAAGAAAATAGCATCTTCATCGGTAGGGTTTAAAGGGCATCATCCAGACTGCGAAAAATTCGAGGCTAATCGAGCCACAATTAGGGGCTCGGTTTTTTGCGCTGCATGCAGTGGCTTGCTGATTGGAGCAGTAGCAGCTATGGTAGGGATAGGTTTGTTTTCTTTAGGCTTTTTTAGTTTGGGCGCTGGAAGCCTTTGGGTTCTGGCGGCTGGAGAAGTTTTGGTGTTTGTGGGATTGGCTCAAATAAAAATGTATGGCTACGTCAAAATGGCCGCGAATACTCTATTCGTTGTTGGGTCATGCATAAGTCTGGTCGCAGCGGATTTGGCCGGGCATAGCTTACTGATTGATGCCTATGTGCTCGGATTAATCGTGTTTATGTTGTGGTTTAGGATTTTGCTCTCAGAATGGAACAATAAAAAAACTTGTGTGACATGCGGACACTGCATTTAGGTCGGGGTAGTGGGGCGTTGGCTATATCGTCTTTGTCTATAAAGAGCGCCTACCACGAGGAGCACGCCAAAAATAATTATTATGAACGGCCAAATATCTATCGATATACCGTAGGCTGCTTGCAAGAACAATCCTAACCCGACAAGGATTATGATGACACCTATAACGAGGCTCACAATCATGCCACCGTTGGGCAAGCCAAAGCATTCGTTTTCCATTCGACGGTAGTGTTCTCGGTCGCTTCCTGGGTAGCGTTGGCCGACTGTGTATAAGGGAGCACCGCAGTTGGAACAGTTAGTGTTGGTGTCAGGGTTTTGGGTACCACATTTGCTGCAATAAACCATTATAATTCCTCAATCAAGAGTAAACCTGATTCTGTTTTAAGATTTGCGGTCGCAAAGAATTCGGGATAGTCTACTGTATAGATTTGAGAACCCAAGGCCACTTTAGTCCTACTTTGCAGCCTAAAAGCCCATTTATTAAAGATGGTGGGGCCACCCGGATTTGAACCGGAGTCTATAGAGCCCAAGTCTACAAGCCTAGACCAAGCTAGCCGATGGCCCCATGTTGCAGTTTGGGTTGCAAGAGATAATTTCGCAGAACCATAAAAACCTTAGCTACCCGTACCTAAATTTTTGGATAACCGGTGCTCAATTCTGCTTTTTGAAGGGTAGGTCACTATAAGAAGCAGGAACCTGTCGTTTAGCGTTTAGGTAGTTGAGCTGTAACTATAGAAAAAAAATAGCGCTATTTATTGCGAGAAAGTACTTTAAAGCAACATGTGCATAGCAGTAAGCAGTGACTTATTTGCCACGCGAATTCATTCTTTTCTCACGTATAGGCCAAACTGACTCAAACTTTCACAGCCTCCATGACGCAGGCAGACTTGACATAGTCCATGAATGTATCGTCAGTAGCCTGTTTCTTTCGCATGGCTTGCGCAGGGACGTAATATTCCATGCCGTCTTAAACGGTCCGCCAAGCCCACCCGTGCACATTCAAATAAACGGCAGCACCCTCTACGATGTACGTACCGACATGGATACATGGCAAGGGATCCTCAAAAAAACGCTACAGGGTAAACCACACCCAGGCATCACCAAAGACAAAACAAGCTTCGAGGCGTTGCTAAAAGCTAAAGCTCAAACCCAAAAAGTTTACGTACTAGAAGAAGATGGCAAAGACATAAATCAAATTGAGCTATCTGAGAACAGTCTCTTTGTCCTGGGCGACCACGTTGGCTTACCTAAAAAAGTCGAACTCTTTGCCCAGCGGTTTGGGGAAAAAATCAGCCTCGGAAAAACCCCTTTCCTCGCAGCTTCATGCGTAACCATAATTAACTACACCTTAGACAAACAAGCTAAATGTGGCTCTTAAAATGCTCCCAACCGCGAGCTTCAACTAGATGTTTCTCGCCATCAGCATTCAGAAGTATTTTGCGTTCTTTGGTGGCTTTTCCGATTGGTAATAGTTGCCCACCAACAGCTTGAACCACCGACACAGCAGCAGCCCAGCCATCAGGCTTAACAGTTAAAACCAACTCGTATTCTTCGCCTCCATAAAGGGCCAGCTCTGAAGCGTTAAGCCCATTTTGCTCAGCGAACTGCTTAACTTCGTTTCCCACAGGAACCACATCAAGGGTGAAGCCGACATTGCTTAACCGTCCAAGCTCATGTAGGCTCCATGCTAGGCCGTCGCTGGAATCGATGGAAGCTGAAACCTGCCCTGAGCCACTAAGCGCTAAACCTTCCTTAAGCCTGGCTTGAGGCATAAAAACCGACTCCAAAAGGTTCTTGCGTAAGCTCGCCTCTGCAGAACAGGCTTTGTCTAAGAGCAAACGTAAGCCAACTGAGGATTTGCCAAATAACCCCGTAACCGCCAAAATGTCTCCGACTTTAGCGCCACTACGCAACATCAAGGCATGCTTTTGTGTTGTTCCAAAGAGCGAAACTGAGACAATCAAGTCCGAAGCTTCACCCGTGTCGCCTCCGATGATGTAAGCGCCATATTCCTGTGCGCCTGAATTGAGGCCTTCGGCGATTTCTTCAATGTCTTTTTGGGTAAAGCTTGCCGGCAAGCCTAACGCAACAAGCGCCACTGTCGGCTGTACGCCTTTTGAGGCAAAGTCGCTGACATTCATGACTATGGCTTTTCTTGCAGCTTGAAAGAGGCTCATTTCCTTGGGGACATCTGTTTTGCCTACAAGCATGTCAGTTTTGAGGACGGCGACATGGTTTTCGTGAAGATTTACTGCGGAAACGTCGTCTCCGAAGGGGATAGGCATGCGGGGCATCTTGGTGAGGCGGCTTTGGATGATTTCGATTATTCTGTGTTCGCCGAGACTTTTTGTTGTTGGGGATCTGCTGTGGCTCATTTGGAGTTTGCTCTATTTTTTATTGGTCGTTTATTGCTTTTAAGGTTGGGGTTTGTGAAACTTTAAAAATTGGTTCCGTGTTGTTAGCGTCTATGGTGCCTCGATAGCTCAGCCCAGTGGAGCGGCTGCCTCGTAAGCAGCAGGCCGCGGGAGCAAAGCCCGCTCGAGGCTTTAGCATTTTCCAGAGAGAATAATTGTCAGGCTCTTTTTTTAATGAATCTTTCATGTAAGAATAGAATTGTAAACTAACCGAAGGTGACAACTTTTAACCCTATACGTGTGGGAAGTACACTATTTCTTTTATCGGAAACTCTTGTTTGAGCAATGACATTTTCTTTATTTGTCTCACCGTTTTTTAACATTTATTAATAGTTGGACTAATAAAAGCTTGAAAGATTTGTTCATAAATATTATGAATACTTGGAAACATGCCATCCACAATATTTCAACTATGTATGAACACACAGACATTATCAATAACTCTTGACAATTGTACAAACGATTGTTCTTTATTTGTGTCGTTGTGTTGTTCAGCTTCGGGGGTCAGCCGTTTCGCGGATAGGTTTATTAAATGTTACGACACCAATTTTTTTCAAGGCTGAGCAGTATGCGCTTTTTCCACTCTCACGGTTCCAATGACAAGCTTCAGTGCCCCTATAAAGGCTGCGAGAAGCACTTTGACAGGCCAACGATGATTACAGATGACACTGTTATTCCCCGCCAAACACATTACGCTTGTCCATTCTGTATGTCACGCTTAGAGCTCGACACCGAAAAAGAAAAGATTGTGGGCATTAGAGCAACCGAGTACCCTATGGTTTTTGATTCCCCCGCAAAATGTGCACACTTCAGCGGACTACTCAATACACCGTCAGGAAGCACTGATGAATGCTTGATTTGCCCCAAAGTTCTACAATGTAACAACCGTAAAAAATAGCATTTTTCAACTTCTAATGGTAAATGCAGATATTAATCTGCGATTTTTTATCCCTTCCATTACATACAATACAAAAATCAAACAAACTTGCAGTTTATCTTTATCCGCCACCAACAGGGGGAAGAATTGCCAAAACAGCTCCGTTCTTAAGCTCTGTTTCTAACCCGTTCAGCGTAGTTGTGCTTGTCCCGTTAACAAGAAACTGAAGAAAACTTTTAGGCTGCCCCGTTTTGCCGTTGTAAACGTATTCAATAAAAGGAGCCCCATATTTTTTTGAGAGAGTTGTTAGAACCAGACGCACTGTGACATTTGTATCGTCAGTAAAAGTTAGGGTTTCTTCTCTTTTTTCGACGATTTCTCGCAGATTAGTGAAGAACCGAACTTTAATTTCCAATGGTTGGCACCATCAAATAAAGGAAAGCCGCAGAAATTTAACTTTATGTAACACAGCAACAATTATAGAAGGGAACAACTTACAGTTAATGGAGAAAAACAGAAACTGAAGGATTAAACCATGAAGTTGAGTCTATCCAACGGAATCTTCAGCAAACTATGCATACAAGACAATTTTAACACCATCAAAAAAGCTTGGCTTCGTCAACATTGAGTTTAACATGAAATCTATAAAGAAAGAACATGATACTGATGTCTACCGGGAACAGAAAGCTTACGTTGCTTCAGGACTTAAGTGTTTAACCCTTCACTCGGCTGTACTGCATGTGAAAGATCCCATTGAGGTTCATCAGGCAGTTTATTATGGCAAGATTTCGTTGGAATGCGCTCGTGCACTCCATGCACCCTTGATGACTGTACACTCGAACGTTTCCAAGAAACTGCCGAGAAATGTTAGAGATGAATGCTTAATCGAGGTTTTTGGGCAGATCAAACTCTTCGCGAAAAAGCTAGGTATCAAGTTGTCTTTGGAGAATCTGTCGTTTAATTCGACTGGGTTTGGCAAGAACGTTGAGCAACTCGAAGAAGTGCTTGGCGTTATTGATCCTGAGGGCGAGATGGGGATAACGTTTGATTTATGCCATGCACTAGAAACTAAAGTGGTTGATGAATTACTCGATAAATATGGTCGACGTATTTGCAACGTGCATATGGCAAACAAGTCCCATCAGCCATTCACCGAAAAAAAGCCTGAGTTAATCCATTTCCTCTCAGCGCTACATGAGTATGGTTATGATGGTCCCAATTACGTTGGAGTTGGAAAATAAAACATCCATGGAAGACATCGCTAAAACCAAAGCGTTCTTCGACAAGTTACTCAAAGAATACTAAACTAACACTTTAGTTTCTTTTGACAAATGACTTATTTGCTGAATTTTACAGCTGCATATCCGACGACGCTTGAGTGGTCGCCTGTTACGTCGCCGCTGTTATGGTAACTGAGCAGTTGGGCTTTAGCACATACTCCAACGGCGTAAGTGATTAGACTGGTGATTGGTGCGTAGCCGCACGCAGTTATGTTTTGGGTTTCTACGGTTTGGTAGAAGCGTTTAGCATCTAATTCTGTGACGGCTTTGAGGGCGGCTTGATCTTTAGCAGCTGCTGTTTTTGCGGGTTCGTAATGTGTCATGTCAGAGGAAGCGATGACTATGGCGTTTGTGGCGTCTAAGGCTTCCACCAGTGCCCGTCCAACTTCTACCGCTGAATCGTAATCCTGCAGCAAAAAGCAGATTGGCACGATTTTAAAGGCGTTGCCGTAGAGAAATTGGAGAAAAGGCAGTTGCACCTCGATTGAGTGCTCGTAGAGATGAGCAGTTTCATCAACATCAACGATGCTTGTTTCATGCAGTATCGCAGTCAGCCAACCCAGAGTCCAATTCTACGTCACCAAGCGGTGTACGCCAAACGCCTTCACGCATAAGCGCCAAACCGCTGCCATAACCTGTATGGTTGGGACCTAAAAGCACAACTGTGTCTGGCTTGCCGTCGATAGCTAACTCGTAAAAAGCAGAGGCTGCCACAGGACCAGAATACATGTAGCCTGCATGGGGGCAAATCAAACCCACGACTCTTCGTGGGTGACTATGAAGATTAACTTGGGGAAGTTTATTGGGACCAAGCGGATGGAGAAAACAAGAGGTGATTTGCGCTCTGAGCGCTTCGGCGTTGCCCTCATAGAATTGAGAAGCGACATTTGGACGCCGAATCGGCGGCAAAAGTTTTAGGGCTCCTCGTCCTCTTCGCGTGTCACTTTGGCTTCGAAGTCTTCAATTGTTACTGGTGGATCTTTGTCTGGACCGAGTTCGCCTCGTTCGCGGAGCACTTGTCTTGCTAAGAGCCAGAAGACTACTGCTAAGGCTCTGCGACCTTTGTTGTTGGTCGGGATAACTAGGTCTACACCTGCAAACTCGTTGTCGGTGCTGCATAGGGCAACAATTGGTATGCCGACTTTGGATGCTTCTTTGACTGCTTGTGCATCAGCTCTTGGGTCGCATACAAGGATGACTTCGGGGTCAATACGGCTTGAATACTGGGGGTTACTGAGTTGTCCTGGGATGAATCTTCCGATAAGTGGTGTTGCGCCAGTTAGTTTGCAGAACATTTTGACTGGTTCATGAGCATAGAGTCTTGTTGCTGCTACTGCTATTCTTGCGGGTTCGTAGCGTGAGAGGAATTTTCCTGTAACTCTGATCCGGTCATCTGTTTTTTTAACGTCCAAAACGAACAGTCCGTCGGGGCGTACGCGGTAGATGAATGGTTCCATGTCCAGTGTTTTCATCCTGGTCCCGATATGGATGCCTGCGGACAGCAGGGTGTCTCGGGGTAAAAGAAGGGTTTCTTCTGGAGCTTGCGCTTCCTGGGTTTCTTCTTCTTGCGCTTCAGCTTCAGGCTCAACAGTAACGGTTTCAGTTGATTCAACTTCTTCTTGAGGAGTCTCTTCAACGGTCTCTTCTGGTTCCTCTAAGGGTTCGTTTTCAACTGGTTGGTTTTCTTTTACTTGGTCTTCAGACATTCTATTCATCTTCTCTTTAGCGTATTTTTAGGTCAGCCATTTTGGCTCTGTTCCCAAGGAAATGCTCAATTCGGATGAGCTCGTTTAGTTTGGCTATACGTGCACCTTCCACCACACCCGTTTTGATGACGGGGCATTTGTAGGCGACAGCCAAATGTGCGATGTGCCAATCACAGGTATCTCCGGAACGGTGAGACACCACAGCATCGTAACCGTGGCGTTGTGCCAGTTCGATTGTTTCAGCCGCATCGGTTAAGGTGCCTATCTGGTTTACTTTTATGATGATAGCGTTTCCAGCGTTAATCTTAATCCCATTATTTAACCTTTCAGTATTAGTTGTGAATAAATCGTCTCCACAAATCATGGAATTTTTGGCTTTGCGGGTAAGTTCAGCGAAACTGTCAAAGTCGTCCTCGTTGAAGGGGTCCTCAACGTAGGCAAGATGGTACTTCTCGATTAACTCAAGCATAAACTCAAGTTGCTCGGAGGTGTCGCGCTTTTTTCCTTCCATCTCGTAAACATATTTTTCTTCTTTCGGTTTCCAAAATGATGAAGCCGCAACATCAATGCCGAACCCACATTCAAAATCCATTTCGTTGCCGACTTCTTCACAAGCTTTAGCCATAACTTCGAATGCTTCTTCCGTATCAATGTTTGCTATCCACGCACCCTCGTCACTTTTTCCGCCTGTGAAAGTGGAGCTTTTCTTTTTTAGCATACTTTCGATTTTTTTGTGGATTTGAGTGTTGGCCGTTTGGGCTTCAAGGAAGCTTTCGGCGCCATGTGGCAAGGCAAGGTATTCTTGTATACTGGGGGTTTTTCCGCCTCGAGCGTGTGCTCCACCGCTTATGCAATTGCCCAAAGGAAAAGGCATGGTGGTTGCCGCGTTCCCGCCCAGAAACTGGAACAGAAGAAGACTGTGACTGTTTGCGGCAGCTTCAGCGTTAGCAAGGCTTATTGAAAACGCAGTGTTTCCGCCGATGTTCTTAAAATCCGTGGTTCCATCTATTTCATGCAGAGTGCTGTCGATTTCTTCCTGGAAGTCTGCGTTTAAACCCGCAAGTTCAGGAGCAATTAAGTCGTCAACTTTCTTGATGGCTGCTTCAACGCCACCCTGCGGATAATAAACCACTTCAGCTTTTCCCCGGCTTTTGCCAGCGGGAGCAGCTGCCCTTCCAAACCCGGAAGCTGTGATTACATCGACTTCTATGGTTTCTTCTCCGCGGTTGTTAAAAATTTTCCTAGCAATGAGGTCTTCGATGATGGATGACAAGGGTCAGTTAACCTCAAGTGGCTATACTTTTGTCACGGTCTTATTTTAGCTTTCGGAAAACCAAACTCTGCTCTACTGCTTGGGAAATCGCCTATACGACCTACCCTTTAGGGTGGGCAATGAGTGTCTAATATATCCAAATAGCCTACCAAGTTCTAAAATGCTGCCAAAAATAAAGAAAAAAGAAATTTAATGTGAGAAGAGTTTCTCGTATGGTCGCTTTGAAAGAGGCAGTATCTTTTTGAATTTGCCGTTAAGAATAGTTTTAGGGTCGGCACCGAAGTGGCTACAGTACTCGTTAACTAAGCCTTCGATTACTCGCATGTCACGTTTGCCCACCGGCAAGATTTTGGTTCCGTTGACGGGGTCAAGGATTTCGCCGCGTTCATAGATGACTCCGCCATGCATGCCTGTCCCGACAAAGCGTGCGTTGCACTTCTCTCCTTCCTTGAGGTTCAAGCCCAAGATGAGCATTACTCCGCCAGCCATGTATTCTGCAAAGAAGTCGCCTGCCGTTTGTCCAACGACAATCTGCGGAACCTTGTTTTTGTATTCTTTCATGTGGATGCCAACACGATAACCAACGTAGTCGCGGACAAAGATTTTGCCGCCTCGCATAGAGTTGCCTGTAACATCGCCGGCGTGACCGTTGATAACTATTTGGCCTTCGTTCATGGTGTTGCCGCAACCGTCTTGAGCGTTTCCATGAACCACCAGTTTGGGTCCACTCATGAAAGCGCCTAGATCGTTGCCTGGTGTGCCGTAGATGTCGATTTGGATGTTAGTGTCAAGGTCGGTGCCGATGTAGCGTTGTCCGCATACATGGTGGAGCTCTATACGTTCGATGCCGTCGGCGCCGATGAGTTGCCGTAGTAGGCTGTTGAGTTCTCTGTAGTAGAGTCCTTCAGCGTCTATTTTTACGAGTTTGCCTTCACGTGTTACGAGAGACTGATATTTTGCGTCTATTTCTTGGGGTTTACCGTTTTGTATTTGCATCTCTTTATGCTCCTGCCATTTTAACGCCCAGTACCTTTAGTTCCGTCTTGGTTAAACCGACGCCTCTAAGGGCTAGTCTGTTACCGCGCAAGCTTTCGATGGCGTTTATGCCCATACCGCCCATCATGTCCTTGATTTCTATACTCCAGCTCTGAAGCAGATTCACGAGCCGCTTGGATGCAATGTCCGGGTTGATGCGTTTACTAATCCATGGATCGCTGGTCGCGATGCCCCATGGGCACTTGCCAGTGTAGCATCGTTGGCAAACTGTGCAACCCATTGCGATTAGAGCCGCCGTGCCAATGTATACTACGTCAGCGCCCAACGCGATGGCTTTTACCACGTCAGCTGCGCTTCTGATGCCACCTGCTACAACAACGCCTGCATGGCTTCTGATGCCTTCCTCGCGTAGTCGTTGGTCGATTTGGGCGAGCGCCAATTCGATGGGGATACCAACGTTGTCTCGGATGACTTTTGGTGCTGCACCTGTTGCGCCTCGGACCCCGTCGATGGCAATTATGTCTGCGCCTGCTCTAACCATGCCGCTGGCGATGGCAGGCGCATTGTGGACTGCCGCGATCTTTACGGATATGGGTTTAGTGTAGTTGGTTGCTTCTTTAAGGGCATAAATTAGTTGACGGAGGTCTTCTATTGAATAGATATCGTGCTGTGGGTAAGGTGATAGTGCATCGGTACCTTCTGGAATCATTCGGGTTTTGGCAACGTGTTCGGTGACTTTTTCGCCTGGAAGGTGACCGCCAATCCCTGGTTTTGCGCCCTGACCGATCTTTATTTCTACTGCTGCACCCGCATCTAGGTAGGCACTGTGGACCCCGAATCTGCCTGAAGCGACCTGGACTATGGTGTGGGCACCGTATTTGTAGAGGCTCTTATCTAAGCCGCCTTCACCCGTGTTCCAGTATGTTCCACATTCGGTGGCTGCACGAGCTAAGGATTCATGAACGTTTAGGCTGATTGCACCATATGACATAGCGGAGAACATTATCGGGGTGTCGAGGCAAAGCTGCGGGGTCAGCTGCGTCTTAAGAACGGTTCCACTGTTATCGTATGCCAAATCCAGCTTGTCAGGTTTCGCGCCAAGGTACGTGCGTATTTCCATAGGTTCACGTAATGGGTCAATTGAGGGGTTAGTGACCTGGCTTGCGTTTAAGAGCAGCCGGTCCCAGTAGGTGTAATAGGGTTTGTCATTACCCATGCCCGTTATAATAACGGCACCATTTTCTGCTTGTTTTTTAACATCGCGGATGGCTTCGAAGGTCCAGTTGGCGTTTTCACGGTTAGCATTGGGGTTTCTTTTGATGGTGATGGCGTGTGTAGGACAGAAGGTCACGCATCGCATGCAGTTCACGCAGTTCTCGTCTTTGCTGGCTATGGTGTCGGTTTCTTGGTCATAGGAGTGGGTTTCGTAGGTGCATTGGTTAACGCATACTTTGCAGCGTATGCACCGTTTCTCGTCGCGTTCTACTAGGTATTCAGGGATTACGTAGGTCTTCATTACGTTGAGCCTCCGGTTTTTTTCTGGAAGTTCTTCAGTCTGCAAACTACGGGTTCGCCGCCTCTTGGTGCCCAGAACTTGTCAAGATGTGGAGAAACCAGCCGCATAGCTGATTCCTCAGAGGACAAGTACAGGAAATCGCCGTTTGTGCCAGCTACTAGTGGTCGCAGCTTAATTCTGTCAGTTAAACCAATCATTTCACCGTGGTGAGCGATAACTATGCTAAATGGCCCGTTCATAAGTAAGACTGCCGTATGTTTGGCGTAGCGTCCGAAGCAGAGTTGCCTGTTTGGGTTCCATGTGGTCTATTTCATCCCACAAAGGCGCGGCCAGTACTTGGGCAACAAGTTCGATTGGCAGTTGTTGTCTTCGCATAAGCAAGTCCACTGCATAAGCCAACACTTCAGTGTCGGTTTGCATGGTGCATTTGTAACCATACATTTCGAGGTATCTGCGGTTTATGCCATAAGATGACAACTCACCGTTGTGGACCACTGTCCAGTCAAGGATGTTGAATGGGTGCGCGCCACCCCACCAGCCCGGAGTGTTTGTTGGGAATCGGCTGTGACAGGACCAAAGGTATCCTTGGTAATCCTCTAAGCAGAAAAATTCTGCTACGTCTTCAGGGAACCCTACACCTTTAAAGACGCCCATGTCTTTGCCGCTTGAGAAGACAAATGCCTTTCCTGTTTCAGTGTTGACACGCATTATGGATTCGATGACGTAGTCTTCTTCGGTTTGGTTTTCGGGGCGTAGTTTTTTAGGTTGAACAAAGTACCGCCAGACCAGTGGTGGATCTCTAACGTTTGCTGGTTTTGTCTGCATCTCCTCATCGTAGACAATATCAAACTTTGAAGCAAGTATACGATCAGTTTTTTCTTTGGCGTCCTTGCTAAGATACATGACATGGAAAGCGTAGTAATCTTTGAATTCTGGGTATATACCGTAGACCGCAAAGCCGCCGCCTAAGCCGTTGCCCCGGTCATGCATGTTTACCATTGCGCGAACTGGGTCTTTTGAGCCGAAACGTTTGCCTTCAGTATTCATTGCAGCGAAAATACCACAAGCTGAGAAATCTTTGTCATCACCGAATGGATTGATTATTTTTCTGTCATGTTGGTCCATGTTTATTGAATCACACTCATTTTTCTTTGAAGCGTAACAGGCAAAACTGCCCAGCCGAAATCGTCCCTTAGCAGATCTTGCTTGAATTTTTTCACGTTAACTTGACTCTTCATTAAGTTGAAGAGGATCCCAGCGCGGTCAATGCAGTTAACCAGGGTCATGCCAACGATTACGTTGTTCTTGAGGACCAATTTCTTGTACACATTGTTCTCGGTGTCCTGTTTAACGAGCACTTCGAGTGTTGGGTCATCTTTGGGGTTAGCTAATCCTATTGAGACGAGGGGTATACCGAAGTACTTTAGGCTGCTCATGTTGGTTCCGCCTTCATAGCTGGTTTTTGCTCCTGCCATGTTGCAGCCTGCAACTCTACCTTCCAAAACCGCCAAAGGCCAAAGCGGCAAGAGACGGTTCTGGTGAAGGATGAAATCGTAAGCCTCAGCAACGTCTCCACTCGCGTAGACGTCAGGCACACTGGTTTGCATAAAGTTATCCACAACTATTCCCCGATTTAGTTTCACAGCAGTTCCCGCTACTAGCTCGGTTCTTGGAATGACCCCGATGGCTACGATGACTAGTGTCGCAGGGCACTTGGTCACCTTTGGTTAAGATTACTCCGCCAACTGCTCCATCGTTTTCCGGGTTTGCCAATGATTTTCTGCACTGACTGCCCAGTTGCAAAGTTTACGCCTGCTTTTCTAATGACGGCTTCAACAATGTCTGACGCTTTGGCGTCTAAGAGCAAACTCAAGGATTTTCTCTTGCAGTTCAACGACGGTGACTTTTATGCCGCGTTTGACAAGGGCTTCGGTAATGCTTATGCCAATTAAGCCTGCACCGATAACGACTGCGCTCTTAGCGCTTAGGGCATCGATTTTTGCAGCCAAACGTTGGGCATCTGAAATGTTTGTGAATGTGAATACGCCGTCTTTCTCTTGGCCTTCCATCTTAGGCACGAAGGGTTTGCCGCCTGTTGCAAGCAAAAGCTTCTCGTAGACTACTTTTTCTCCGTCGTCTAAGTTAACGGTTTTATCTGTTAGGTTTAGGCTCACTGCTTTTTTGCCCAGGCGTGCTTCGGCGTTGTTTTCTTTCCAGAAGCCGTCGGTTTTGCACTTCATTTTTTGGAGGTCTGCTTTGCCGCTGACTAAGTCGCTAATCATGGGACGACTGTAATGTGCGCAGGCTTCTTCGGTGATTACTGTTATCGTGCCTGCTGAGTCAACTTTTCTTATAGCTTCCACTGCAGCTATTCCTGCTGCTGAAGCACCAACGATCACGTATTTTGCCATTTACGGTTTTACCTCCTTGAATACCAACGCTTGGTTGGGGCAGTTGGTAACGCATGCTGGCTCATCTATGCCTTGGCAGAGGTCACATTTAGCGACGACCTTGCCTTCTTTATCCATGATTAGGGCGCCGTAGGGGCAGACCATGACGCATGTCCAGCAGCCCATGCATTTGTCTTTGTTGTGGGTGACTTCGCCTGTTTTGAGGTCTTTTGTCATGGCACCTGATAGGCAGGCGGTTACGCATGGAGCGTCTTCGCAGTGGCGGCATTGTATGGCAAAAGAGACGGGTTTGTTTACTTCTCGTCTGATTCTGGCTATGGGTTTAGGGTGTTCACTGTTATAGGCTTTGATTATGTCTTTTGATTTTGAATGCTGGGTGGTGCAGTAAACTTCGCATAGTCCACAACCCATGCATGCTTCTTGTTTCGCGATTATTTTTTTCATCTTTAAACCTTCATTTTTCCATGTTAGCGTGCGCAAGTGAGCATCAATACGTGGAGTTCGGTGTCGTTTGTGCACAAAACACCCTTGCTTGTTGTTGTTTGATCATTATTTCGCATTACTATTTTACAGGTGTTTAATGGCATTTTATAGTCCTCTTTTATGGAGTTAGCCCACCAAATAGCACGTATTCTATATAACTTTGTTGAAAATCATTTATATGCAAGTTTATGAAATATGTAATCTAAATGAAACATTTACCAGCGTGATTGGTTTGGCAGAAAAAGATCTCGGTTACAGAAGAGTCCAATGCACAGGCAGAGGCTCATACATAATATCCCTCCCAAAAGAGTGGGTAGAAGACCTAGAACTAAAAAGGGGCAGTGAAATCGCCTTCAACATCCAACCCGACCAAACCCTCGCGCTAGTTCCAAGAAAAATCATGGAAAAAGAAGGCAGAGAAGACAGTAACAAACCCAAAGAATACTACATAAACATAGACCCAAAAGAACCAACACAATCCACCCTCCGCATGATCCGAGCACTCTATGCCATAGGCGCTGATATCATCAGAATCCATTTCAAAAACTCCCCATGACGCCACAAAAAACAAAAACGAAATAAAAAATCTCGCCCGAGACCACTTCTTGGGCTCAGAAATAATCGAGGAAACAGCCGATGAAATAACCCTCCAAATCCTGATTAAACACTCAGAATTCCCAATCGAAAAAGCTGTCCGAAGAATGGCCATCGTCGCCCTCGCAGCAAATAGGGATGCTATAGCTGCCTTCAAAGACAGAAGCAATTTTCTATTTGATAGCGTGATTGGCGCCCACAATGATGTGAATCGCTTAGGACTATACATTGTCCGCCAACTCAAACATGGCATAGAACGTAACCTCTACCGGGAACTCGGATTTCGAACACCCAAGGAATTTCTCCTCTACCGCATAGCTGTAAACGACATAGAGAGCATAGCGCAAAACGCCATGAACATCATAAGCAACCTTGGAACACTGCAGAAGCTAATCGAAAACGAAACCCTATTCATAAAAGACCCCGTAGACGAGGAAATATACAATCAACTGGTCTACTTTAGCACCCAAGCGCATCAACTCTACGATGACTCAATTAAAGCCCTCTTTCAAAAGAGACTACAAAGACGCCGAAAAACTAATTTCTAAACGCGAAGCCCTAATTCCTCTCGAAAATGAATTAATCATGCTTATGTCGAGCAAGAAACTCGACCCAAACATCGCTTCGGTGCTACGGTTAATCTTTGACAGCTCAAGGCGCATCATGGATTACAGTCGAAACATGGCAGAACTAACGTTAAACCGAACAGTAGAAGAACAATGCTCCGCACTAACATCCAAATAAGCCATTCACTCTTCAATAAATTGAGTAATTAATGCTCCGGCCGGGATTTGGACCCGGGTCGCCGACTCGAGAGGCCGGCATACTTGACCGGACTATACTACCGGAGCTCGAGAGATGGTTCTCTCTTAGAAATAAATACATTGTGTACTCAGCAAATCAAAACTGGAAATTAATGCATATTAGCCGTTTGCCGTTAAGGGGTGCTAATGGTTTCTGTGGGGTTTTGGACTTAGGGGATGTTAGGAGCCTTCGGGACATGTAGAACGCAATTCCGATTAACAGGAGAGTTATAACTATCGGCACGTATGAGGGTAACTCTACGTTAAAACTTTCAATTAGCATAAACAGCCCCAGGAAGCCTATTGAAGTTAAAGCGCCGTTCTTTAAGTACTTGTATTTTGCGATTGTATCTATTCCTTTTATGGTCAATTCCCTAACGACTAAAGCGCCAATTCCGATGCCTATCAAAATCAGAAATAGATTTATTGTGAAGGCAAATGCACCTATGACCCCGTCAAAGCTAAAGGTTGTGTCCAGAACCTCGAGATAAACGAATTTTGAAAAATCGCTCAATCCACTTGTTCCGGCGACCATATTGCGTTCACTTGCCTCAGCTGTTTCTTTTAAACCATAGAGGATAAAGAAGGTCGCGCTACCGATTGCGGCGGAAAGCATTAGAATTGGATCAAAACGTGCTAGATACATTATTATTACAAGCAGAATAGCAACAAACGCAAAGAACCAAACGCCGTGCTTTTCTTTTAGGAACCTCTCAATGTATAGGGGCTCTTTCTTTTCGAGGAACAACCAATGTAAGTAAAGAAATATCAGGAAAACTCCTCCGAACATAAGAATCAACGGTTTTTGGTGTTCAATCGCTTGCGCGGCGACATCGCTCTGCCCCAAGAAAGCAAGGAACAAATCTGACCCGCTTATTGTTGGGACGGAAATCCAAACTATAATTAGTGGCAGGATGAAACGAACTAAAAACACCGACGTAATAATGCCAATTAATAGAAAACGTTTACGCCAAAGAATACTCATCGTTTTTAGTACACTGGCGTTAACAATAGCGTTGTCTACGCTGTTAACAACCTCGAACACTATCAATCCGATTACGATGGCTATTGATTCTACTAGTGACATGCTGGAAGCAAGCAAAAGTATAATGCTGTTGTATAAAACATTTTTTAATTATATGCTAAATTTAAAGATGAAAGCTATGAAAATTATTTCTTGAAAATAAGAAAAGGAAAGTTAGGCGATTTATTCTTCGCCCATGCCGCCCGGCATTCCACCGCCTGGGCCACCTAGACCGCCTTTTGGCGCCTTGGATGTAATGACGTCGTCTATGCGCAGTATCATGGCTGCTGATTCGGCTGCGGATTTGATAGCTTGTTCTTTAACCATGATTGGTTCGATTACGCCGTTTTCGATGCTATTTTGGAGTTTGCCTGTGAACACGTTGATGCCCATGTATTTGCCAGTTTCTTTGTCATGTACTTGACGTAACTCTACGAGTATATCGATTGGTTCTAAGCCTGCGTTCTCTGCGAGTGTGCGTGGGATGACTTCGACTGCGTCTGCGAATGCTTCAACGGCTAGTTGTTCTCTTCCGCCGACTTTTGTTGCGTACTTGCGTAGTTCTTTTGCGATTTCGATTTCGACTGCTCCACCGCCTGCTACGATTCTGTTGTTTTCTAAGACATCTGAGACAACTGAGAGTGAGTCGGTCATTGCGCGTTCGGCTTCGTCAACCATGCGTTCGAGTCCTGCGCGAATAAGTATTGCAACTGAGTGTGGGTCTTTACATTTTTCGACAAAAATCAGTTTGTCGTCACCGATCTTACGTTCTTCAACATGACCTGCACTGCCAAGGTCTGCCTTCTTTAGGTCATCTAAGTCGCTGACAATTCTTCCACCAGTGGCTCTTGCAAGTTTCTCCATGTCTGATTCTTTTACGCGTCTTGCTGCCATGATGCCTTCTTTGGATAGGAAGTGCTGGACCATGTCGTCGATACCTTTTTGGCAGAAGATCACATCTGCACCTGAGGCTTTGACTTTAGTAACCATGTCTTCCATCATGTCGTTTTCTTGGTCTAGGAAGGCTTTCATCTGTTTGGGGTCTTTTATGCGGATTTCAGCGGTTATTTCGGTTTTTTCGATTTCTAATGCTGCATCTAAGAGGGCAATCTTTGCGTTTTCTTTGATTTTTGGCATTCCTGGGCTGACGACTTCTTTGTCGATGATTATACCTTGGATTAGTTGAGTTTCAAGGAGGCTTTTGCCTGTTTTCTTGATGAGTTGGATGTTGTCTATGTCAGCGATTGTTTTGTCTCCGCGTTTCTCGGCGATTTGTTTGACTGCGTCGATGGAGATTTCGGCTAGGTGGTCTCTTGCTGAGCCGACTGCTTTGCTGCTCATCGAGGTTAAAGCGACTTTAAGGAGTGTTTTGCGGTCGTTAACGTCTAGTGGTACTGCCATTTTGCCTATAGCTTCGATTGCTTTTACTGAGGCTTTTCGGTAGCCGCTGACCAATATTGTTGGGTGTATGTTTTGGTCAAGAAGTTCTTCGGCTTTTCTGAGTAACTCGCTTGCAAGGACGACTGCGGATGTGGTTCCGTCGCCTACCATGTCATCTTGGGTTTTAGCGATTTCAACCATCATCTTTGCCGCGGGATGTTCTACATCGATTTCTTTGAGAATTGCAGCGCCGTCGTTTGTGATTGTGATGTCGCCTAGACTGTCGATCAGCATTTTATCCATGCCTCGTGGACCGAGGGTGGTTTTTAGGACTTCGCCGATTACTCGTGCGGCCATGATGTTGTTTCTTTGGGCTTCTTTGCCTCTACTTCTTGTTGTTCCTTCTTTAAGGATGAGGACTGGTTGTCCTGAGCCTGTTGTTGTTAAATACGCCATATTATCATTCCCTACTTAATAGAATCTGTTTAATTCGGATTATTGCAAAAATCAAACGCAAATATAAACTTTAAGGCTGAAGGGGATGTTTGTTGTTTTAGTTTGCTTTAGAAACGGGGTTGCAGCGTTATTGGCCCCATCCTTAGCTGCTATAGGCAATGAATGAAACTAAACTATAGGAGGATCCTTTTTATAATCCAGGCATGCGTCGCGGTTTTCTCCATAAAAATTCCTATCTTGTTTTCGCCCACATTCATGCAGAGAACTTTGACACTTTTGCCCTCAACCAACACACTTTCTATGTTTGATAGGTTGAATTGTTTTGCCATTTCAAGGCTTGATTCAGAAATCTGGGAAGACAAGACGGCATAATCGATTATTTTGTCTTGTTCGGTTAGGTCAATTATAGCTGAGGTTTCGCTTCTTAGAACGTAACCTATGACGCCTTTGAGTTTGCGTATTTCAGCTAAACTGGCAGATAAGTTAGCGAACACAGCGTTATCGTCTCCAACTGAAATGACAGCTGCGCTATCAGTGAGGTCGGTTGAGGTTTCAGTGCATGTTTTCTGTTTCATCTTTTTTCCCCGTTGTTATTCGATTAATGGCCCAACCATTACCAGTTTGCCTTTTTCAGTCTGGAGATTTTGCAGGATTTTTTCAGGAATTTGGATAACACCTTTGGAGTTGTTCTTTGCATCTTTTATCGGCTTAACCTTGCAGGTAGTCTTTTTGCCATCCAACGCTTCGATATTCACCAGTAGGATTTGTTTGCCGCCATAGAGGTCACTCCATTTTGCTATAACTTCACCGTCGATTCGCACGATATCAGCTGGGACAAGTAAACCTCCGATTTTTTCAATCATGAACTGGTTTATGGGCGTTGAAGGATGAAACGGTTCAAAGGAAGTTTTGGGATCAATTATTGGTTCGACGCTTGGTTCATTTATGATTGGCAAGACACCTTTTTCCCCTGTTTTCTCTTCAAGCTCTATGGCCGGAGATGGCGGGGTTTCTGTGGGCATAATCGTTTTTTGGTCAATTAGTTTGGCGACTGTTGGGACTATCACTTGGGTTAATGATTTTACGATTTCCTGGTTTGCTTCACGAGAAGAGATCATTGCCAAATAAAGACTGTTCATGGAGGTGATGGTTAGTTGACTATCGGGAGCTTGAATTATCAGGTTTTCGACGCCGCCGATGGTTTGGGATTGTAGGGCAATGCTACAAAAGTTTGCTATGAGTTTTTTTGTTTGATCTTCGGTTGTGGTTTTCGTGTCGGCTATGGTTTGTCCGTCGTTGTTGAATACTGTGGCGCTTGTGGTTTCCGGGCTCAGAGTTTTGAATTCATCCAAGATTATTTGGAGCGGGTTTGTTTGAGCCTCAGTTACCGTTTTGTTCTCCCTTCCGTGGGTTTTAAGATATTTTAAATAGGATGCGTTCTGGGATGCCTTCGTCTTCCACCACAAGGTACTTGAGACCTTCCGTGTCACCAAGTTGGTCAAGCCACTTGAGCGCTTCACGTACCTTCTGTAAAACCAACAGCCGTTCTTGGTGGCTGCGCACGACCGATTCGATGGCAGTTAACTCGTGGAATGGGTTGGCATCCAAAACAATGTTTAATGTGCCCACCGTGATTTCACTTGTGTTCTCAGTTGGGGCTTTTTTGCCTGCCAACTTCATGACGACCTCACGAACTTTTTTTGACTTCTCCGCCAACGTGCGGATTTCATCGAGTTTGCGCAGGTACTCGCCCAACACGCTTTTGGTTTCTGAAAGTTGTTTGTCCATTGCGTCAGCTATTGCTTGGGCGGATGTGTATTCTTTGATTTGTGTAACCATGATTTATGACTCCTAATTTTTAAAGAGAAAGAGGAAAGTTGGGTGAAGACTTTCTTCACCTTACCCCCTGACTTGGATTTTTAAAGGTTGGATGTTTATGGGTTGTATGTCGCTGTGTTGACGACTGATGTGCCCTTTTGAGTGATCAGTTTGACTTGGTATGCACTGCCTGCTGCTAAAGCGCCTACACCTGCATCCAGAGTTACTGTTGCAGATGAGCTTTTTGCAATTGCTCCAGCTGGGTCAACAATCACACTGTCGTCTGCTATAGCCGCTCCGTTGATGAATGCTTTGCTGATTGTTGCTGGTGTGCTGCCTGAGTTCGTTACCATTATTTGCAATTGGTCTGTTGCTCCACCAGTGCCTGGAACGAATGCTATGTTTGTGATTGATACTTGTTCTGCGTTGCCCATGAATCCGATTGTCATTCCGCCCATCCATGCTGCGACGACTACACTGACTGCGACTGTGACTGCGATGAGGATGATTGATGCGATTACGGGGCTGAGGGCTTTCGAGTTTTTCTTTATTTTTCTTAGGTATGTGTTCATTTTTCTTTTTGCCTTCTTGTAGGTTGTTATATTTATCGACAAACTCAATCTTTTAAGTCTTGCGTCTTACTATACGCTACGATAGTAATGTTGAACAATACTACAAATAAGGATTCAAAATCAATAAAAGAAAGAAAAAGGCAAAAGCCATCCAAAATTAAAAAATATTAAATTCCAAGCTCGTCAAAGAAGCCGAGAAGAAGCTTTGCTACTTTTTCCCCAAGGGCAGTTTTAACGTAATACTTCTTGAGTGGGTCGATACGTTCACTCTTAGCTAAACCCAGGGATTCAATTTCAATCATTCTAGCCCTAAAGGTGCCATCGCTGAGCGTCAAGTTGTTGTCTTTCATGAAGTCTTTAGCATCCTTCCATTTGCCGCGACCAGTATGGAGTAACAGCAGGCAGTCGATAGCGTGATCTTTTTCAAGCATTGCCTTTATTGTAGCAAACTTGGGCTCTGTGAGCACGCGTTTAATCTTCTCTTCTTCCACATTCTTCACCATTTTTCAAGTCTCCTTTCGTTGTTAGTTATTGGAAAAGACGCCTAAGCATTTAAACTATATTACGAAATGCGACACATATCTCCAGACGCCTTTCTCCCGAATAATCAAATTGCGAGTCC
This sequence comes from Candidatus Bathyarchaeota archaeon, assembly GCA_963770845.1. GTDB lineage: Archaea > Thermoproteota > Bathyarchaeia > Bathyarchaeales > Bathycorpusculaceae > Bathycorpusculum. The sequence continues at coordinate 38,378 of CAVYRC010000010.1, forward strand.
ACCTTAATAAATATGCAACCAAGCAAGCAAAAAACAAATCAAGCAACAACAAAACCCAATGTAAACATCGAATAGGATGCACAAAATACTGTCAAATAGCTAAATGGAAAAAAATATGTTGAATTTAAGTTGCCTAGAAAATTTGCGCCATCGAAAGGCTTAACAGAAACAGAAATCGCATCCTTCTCTACAGAAGGATAAGACGTTGGCGGGCATCGACTACGAAGTTCCAACATGGAGCCAAATCTACGACATGCTTCTCAGCCAAGCCCAGAAAATCCGGGTCCAAAACTACAAAGCCCACATCGTTGTAGGCGTCTCAAGAGGGGGCTTAATTCCAGCCCGCATCTTAACTGACCTACTGGAAACCCAGGAGCTCGCCACTATCCAGATATCCTTCTATCAAGACATCGCCCAGCCAACCCTGGAGCCGACCCTAAAACAAACCTTGACCGTACCCATCGAAGGCAAAAAAGTGCTGTTGGTCGACGACATAGCCGACACAGGTGGAAGCCTAAAACTCGCTCAAGCACACTTACACCAGCGAGGTGCCCTCGAAACCAAAACCGCCACTCTATACTTAAAGCCTCAATCAATAACAATTCCGGACTTTTACGAAAAACAAACTTCTGCTTGGGTTGTGTTCCCCTGGGACACCAAAGAGACAGTTAGAAAGATAAAACAACACCAACTGGGCAAACGGACGTTGAACCAGGAAGTTGCAAAACTGGTAAAAGCAGGCTTGCCGAAGCTGTTGTCGGAAAAACTCCTAAAAGACATGCAGAAGGAAGTCTAACATGCTGCAGTACTTAAAAGAATATGGGCAATACATGGAAATAACCGGTTATAGGAGAATAGCATTCGATAGGGCAGACGCGTTCCTGAAGGCTAATCGCAAACAAACAGGGCAAAACGTAAACATCCAGTTTTTTGATGCTGACTTAATTGCCACTCAAGAACACCTCTACTTTGCCGTACTGAATGCCCTGCGAGCCTTCAAAAACAAAACCAACCACTCAAAAAGCTCAGCGATGGAGACCCTACTGTATGCTTCAGCACAACGTCAAATACAGAAAGCCATCGGATGCTGTGGAATAAAACCTAAAACCAAAAGCATGGCTGTAGCAATCATCGGTGACGACCCAGGGCAAATAAGAAATGCTGTTAAAGCCATTTCAGAATGTGTTGGCAGTGAACCAGACGAGGCAGTTCTTGACTTGTCGAAGAGCAAGGAGACAAGAATCAGAAAAGCCTTTAAGATAACCCAAGAAGAGCTCGAAACCCAAAAAAACGAGTCTATAGAAAGGGCAATTGCCAACTTGGTAATCGAACGCGTTGCCCTGCTGTCGACTCAGCTATAGTTAAAGCATTTTTTCTTTGACGACCGCCAAGACATCGCTGGGCTCAAGCAAAGACAAACCTGTTAACGCGCCTAAAACCTCGACGAGCAAGATTTTATCTGGATTTTCAAGGTCCGCTTTCTGTTTAATGTCTCCTACAGCTGCCTCAATGAGATCTTTTGTGTGTAGAGAAGTGAAACGTTTTTCAACTGTAACCCTGAAGGTTTCGGTTTCACCTATTTTTTCGGCTAATTCTGCGGCGGCTTTCTTTATTTCCAACAATTCGGTCGGCACAATCCTTTGGATGGGCAGTATTCTTAGGGCATATCGAAACTCGTAGGGGCGTTCAGTGAGGATTCTGCGGAATTTTTCAACTGCAAGGCAGGGGTCAAGGGTGGTTTTGGCTACGATTAATCCTCGGACTTTGGTTTTGACGGCTTGTGCCCCTGCGTCACCTAACTCGTCTTTAAGTAGGAATAGGATTTCGTTGATCATGGGACGTTCGTTTCCACGGGAAGTGGTAGCTATGATGTTGAAGCCTTCAATCATGGAAGTATCTCAAGAAAGAAATGTCTGGAGGTTATTTGTGTTTTTGCTTACTGAAACCTGAGGGGGTACTTGCAAGTTATTCAGGCGTTTGGTTTTATTTCAAAAGTGCAATTAGCGGGGTTAGCTGATATGAGATAGGATTAGGCCTTTTCGTCTGGTCTTAGGCTCATAAAGTCGGTTAAGGTCAGGTTTTCGGAGGGGAGCTTAGCGGCACCTAACATAAAAGATAGATGCTTCTCTAAAGATACCTCGTGCGTGTACTTGGTTTTAACGAAGGATAAGACTACGGTTGCTCTTGTAACCGTCATTTCTTGAAGCAAATTATTTCTTTTACTGCTTTCGTAGGGCAAGTAAGTTGCTATGACTATGATTTGGTGTTTTCTTGCAAAGTTTGAAAGGTAACTGACGATTTGGCTGTAGATTCTTTGTGCTTCTTCCTGTGGGATATCGTTGTCTAAGAAGAACCCTGCTATGTCGGAGATGACTACGAGTTTGGTGTTGTATTTTTTTATGGTTTCTTCTAGTTTTTCAATTATAAGAGAGGTTAACTGGTATGCAGTGAATGCTCTTGAAATAAAGATACGTTCAAGTACCGCTGTTGGGTTCAGCTGGTGTAGTTGGGCTAAACGTGCAATGTTGTAGAGTCGAAAAGTGTTTCCGCCGTCGATAAATACAACGTTGCTTCCTAAGCCGCCTAGTTGGACTGGCAGCTGTGCTCTTACACATAGCAAAGAAGTCAGTGAAATAACTGATGGTGACCCATAGAGGAGGGCGAAGTCGCCTGGTGCAAATCCTGGGAAAAGCTCATCTACGCCTGGCATGTTCAAAGAAAATAGAGGTTGAGCCATTGCAGGTTTAGTTATTAAGTTCTGAAGCATCTGCTTTTATCTTCCTTGCATGGAAGCCAATTACTCTTCTAAACCCATTTTAAACTATCAACAAAACAACGTTGGCAAAGCAGGGGAGAGTAAAGTGAAAGTGGAAAACTAGTTTGGTTAAGCTTGGGCTTGCTTGAGTTCTCTTTGCTGCCGCAGAAGCGCAGCGGCCAAGGTTGCCAAGAAAATTATTGCGAAAACTATCACTGCAATACCTATCTTAAATACCCAGTCTATATCAACGTAGAATAGAACGAACATCGAGACTAGCATCAACGCCAAAACAAGAGCTTCTTGAATCCCACTAAAAACCTTCAGGTTTCCAAAACTCAATTTCTAACTCACCACTTTCCATGCTCATGGACTAAGCGTGCCATATTAATTTTCTGCCTCGCGAAATACCTGATTTAGCCAACCAGGGTCTTTCCAAAATCTGGGTTCACAAGCTTACCTGTCTTAGAGTTGATTTAAGCCACTTAGCGGGTTTTTGATTCAATAAGTCAAGCCATTTGTTGATAAAACTTTTGTCTCAATTAAGAATGAATCTAAAATTACACAAATAAGAAGATTTATTGGCATGTGATTGTGCCAAGCCTATCACAACTTTTTAAATGAGCTGAAGATCGATATAGAGAGCCCGAATAAAGAGTCAGTCGAAATGACAAAGAAAAACTACGTAGAAATTAACTTGGTTTGGGTCAGACAGTAAAAGCAAATCCGCCAAATATCAAAAAGGGATGGCTGCAATTAGATGCGTGTGTCGCTTAAGAATTTTGATAGTCCCCGATTTGAGAGCTATGAACCGCGCCATAAAAAGTCATGTAGCCGAACACAAGCAAGTGAATTATGGTTTAGAGTTGATTCGTGGAGGAGTTTTTGACAGAGCAGATTCTGATGGCGGCAAACAAAATGAATCCTCCAAATGTGAGTTCGTCGTGACCAATTGCCAAGGCTTCCAATTATCTGGCCTACAGAGGAAAGAGATTATCCACATTTATCTTATCATCAGAACATATAAAACAACATAAAAATTCTCAGCAATTATACAAATACGAAAAAATGTATAGAGGTTCACAAAAAGCCGCATCTAATCTCCGTCGAATTGTGAAGTTTCAGACACTGGGTGGAGGTATGTTGGCGAACTATTTTAAGGGGAATG
>CAVYRC010000011.1:0-16986 GCA_963770845.1 Candidatus Bathyarchaeota archaeon
TTCTGAAGGTTAAGAAAATTCTATGGCATAAACGAGTTGACAGCGCAATTAAGTATATTTAGATACTTATTCTGGAAGATGACGAGTTCGAGGTAACTAGTGGGACAACAAACAACAACCAAGGAAATTAAGAAATTGGGGATGGCAGGCTGGATAAGATATGATGAGTTGACCGTTAGTGGAATTCGGGAGCCTTCGACAAAAAATCGAAAAGATTTTCAAATATGTAAGCTGATTTCTGAAGTATACGTATAAACGCAGTAGCATATGTATAAGCTTTTATAGATATGTTGATGAGAGATGTTAAAAAGAAAATGCTTGCTTCCGAGAGGATAAAGACTAAATGCCCTACATAAAAAAAATCGAGTTAAAAGGCTTTAAGTCTTTTGGACCACAAACAGTCAAAGTTAACCTAGACAAGGGATTCACAGCCATAACAGGCCCAAACGGAAGCGGCAAAACCAACATTATGGACGCCCTACTTTTCTCGCTTGGAGAACTTAGCACAAAAAGGCTCCGTGCAGAAAGCTCTGCTAAACTGATTTTTCACGGTTCTGAGAAGGCAGGGCAGGAAAAAGCCAAAATGGCAAAGGTAGTTGTCCAGTTTGATAACACGGACGGCACTATGCCCGTAGATACTACAACTGTCACGATTTCAAGGGAAGTTTACCGCAACGGTCAAAGTGTTTACCGCTTAAACGGACGTAGAATGTCCCGCACTCACATAACCGAAACTCTTTCTATGGCTGCAATCAGCAGCATGAGCCAAAATATCATCCCGCAGGGCACAATCACGAGACTTACGGATTTAACCGCGCTTGAAAGAAGGAAAATCATAGAAGACCTCATCGGTATAGCCCAATACGATTCTGAAAAGACTGAGGCGGAAGAGAAACTTAGAGCTGCGGATATATCCATTCGCACTGCCATGGGCAGAATAGATGAGGTACAAAAACGCCTAGACGACCTTGAACGGGAACGCAATCAGCTCTTACGCTATAACTTTATACAAACTGAAACCCGAAAGTTCCAAGCCATTAAAATATCAAGCGACATCACCCAACTGAACTCAAAAATAGCTGAAAACACTTCTCAAACCTTAAAAGTCAAAGAAAGAGTTGACAAACTAAAGGAGCAACGGGACCTACGCAGAGGTAAACGCCATGAAATCGAGGGTGACTGGAGAAAACTTAGCGGGGAAGGCTTAGAGCAAGGCGGCTCCGAGGTTCTCAAAGTCCAGATAAAAGTTGGCGAGTTAAAATCGAAGTTGACTGAGCTGGCGACAAAGATCAGTTCGGGGCAAGCTAGCCTTGAAAGCTTCAAACGGGTAAGAGAAAACAACCAAACCCAACATGACACCCTACAGAAAGAAATCAGGGAAAACCGCCTTAGAATCCGTTCGTTCCGAAGTGAACATGAAAAACTTAAAGTTCTGCTTGCAGAAAAACAAGTCTCACATGAAACGTTGGCAAAGGAAACCGCTCAGCTTTGGGAAGGACTAGATGGCAACAACCAACAAATCCGCGCCTTGGACAACCAAACACAAGAACACCTCAAACGCCTTGCATACCTTCGCTCTGAATACAAACAGGACAAAGCAGCCCTACGCCTCTGCACTGGAAGGTTAAAAAACCTAAACGTGCGGAAAGAAAAATTCCAAATAAGTCAAGTTGAAATAGAAAAATCACTAACCGAACTTGAACAAGTGCAACGTGATCAAAAGACCCAGCTTAAAAATCTTGAAAACACAATTGAACGCAAGAAACTACAAAAAGAAACAGTTCAAAAAGAAATTACTGAAGCAGAAAGAATTGCCAGTTCTGCCAAAGACGCCGTAATAGAGTTTGCCACCCAAAGAGACCTTGCAGCAACCATCGCTGCCGAAGAAAAAGCTCTTCGGGGCATCGAGGAAATGAGCGAGGTTGGCGCAATCTCGGGTATTCATGGTAGACTCCGCAATCTCATAAAGATTGATAAGAGCTTCAAGAAAGCCATCGAAGCAGCTGCAACAGGGTGGCTGGATGCATTGGTCGTAAAGGACATAGATATTGCTTTCACCTGTTTTGAAACGCTTCGGCGCATGAAGCTTGGAAGAATCAAAATCATCCCGCTTCAAGGTGCTATCACAGTAAAAAATAAATCGCCGCCAAAAAGGGAGGGCATAATGGGACCCCTCTCCAGCTTCATGAAATACGACGGCAACTTTGAATTGGCAATCAACTATGTTTTCGGAGATACCATCGTTGCCTCAAACGATAAGATCGCTTTTGCCTTATCAAACGAAGGCTACCGCGCAGTCACAGTTAACGGCGACCTTTACGAGCCAGGCGCTTTTGAAAGTGGCTACTACCGGGCACCAATCGACTTCTCAACGATAATCCCAAGCGAGGGAGCATTAAAAAGCCTCGACGAAGCGGTTAAAGCGCTCCAGACCCACCTTACGCAACGCGGCACCGACATCGTAGGCATCGAAGAGGAACTGGAACACGCCAAAATTGAAATCACGCGGCTCTCCGACTCCATCGCTACTCTTGACAGGGAAATAATCAGAATAAAACGCGGCGTCAAACGAACACAATTCAACATCCGCCACATCGACAAGTACGGTGGTAAACTTGAACGTGAAGCAGCCGCCTACAAAGGCCGCATGGCTATGTTCCGAAACGAACGCAACTCCATTCAGGGCAGCCTCAAAAAAATCCACACAGACATAGCAAGCCTCAGGCTAAAAACTGATGTGGCACATATTCAAGAGCTTGAGGTTCAAAGAGAAAAAATAGGCGAAGAAGCCAACACCCTAAGACAACGAATCGGATCAATACAAACAGAAATTTCCACTCACCAATCACAGTTTGATAGGGTTTTACGTGTTAGCTACAAGAACACCAAGATTCAGCTTTCAAGGATGGATCAACAGAAAGGAAAACTTGAAAAAGAAGTTGCCGATGCATTGCTTGAACGCGATACAATAAAAAAAGAAACCGACGAGTTGGAGAAGAGCCGTGTGGAACTCTCCAAAGCTGTGCTATCCGCCAGAGAGGAATCCAAAAAATTTACCTCCCAAATCGATTCAATTGATGGGGAATTGCGACTTTTAGATACCGAATACGAGCAGGCGGAGCGGCTTCTAAACCAGCTTAACCTGGGCATAGAAACTACCCAGTTGAGGATGCAGAATCTTCAAGGGCAACTTAAGCAGTTCGGCTACGAGCAGACCTTGGAAACTAACCCTCGTCAGGTTCAGGAAGCAGAAACCACAATCCGTATGATGCAGTTTGAAATGGAACGCATCGGCGCCATAAACCAGCTGGCTGCCCAACACTATTCTGACCAGATTTCACGTTACCGAGAACTGTCCGTGCGCCTTAACGAGTTGGAACGGGAAAAACAAGCCATCGTAGCGTTTATGGATGAGATTGAAGCCAAGAAACGCAAGGTTTTCATGAATGCATTTGATAAAATCAACATTAGCCTTAAAGTTTACTTTGCCAAGCTCACAGGAGGTGGAGAAGCAACATTAAAGCTTGAAAACCCCGAGGAGCCCTTCTCTGGCGGTATAGACATGCTGGTTCAGTTCCCAAATAAGCCATCCATCGTTGTCAGCGGGGCAAGCGGCGGCGAACGCTCCGTCTCAGCAGTAGCCTTCATATTCTCCCTCAAAGAGTTCTCGCCCGTATCCTTCTACATCCTCGACGAAGTTGACGCCCACTTAGACGCTTACCACACAACAAAACTAGCCGAGGTACTTTTGGAGGAAGCGGGAAAAACCCAATTCATAGTAATCAGCCTAAGACCCGAAATGGTTAACAAGGCACAGAAAGTCTACGGCGTCTACGAACGCAATGGAATCTCAAACGTGGTGACAGCAAGGTTTCCGCAGGAGGCACCAAACTAGTTGGCAACTACCTCCACGGCTCCGATGAGACGACCATTCTATCTGCGTCCACCCTGGAACATTCTGTTCGAAATCAGCAAACTGGAAAAACTCACCCCATGGAACGTTAACATAGCTTACCTACTCAGGTCCTTTCTTTCGGAGATGGAGAAGTCTGCACCCGACAAGGTTGATTTCCGCGCTTCAGGCGTCGCCTTGGATTCTTCCGCATTAATCTACCTTATGAAGTCTAAGCTTCTGCTCACACTACAGGAGCCGCCACCTGTGCTGCCGAAGGTGCCGACAGACTTTGTTCCACCACCCCTATTCCTACCTTTGCGCCACGAGTTGACATCTACAACTATCCAACACCTTCTCGAAGTCTTAGACGACGTACTAAAAGGCGAAAAACTGCTTGCTCTAAACCATGTGGTTGAGCAGCACCCCGTCCTGCCAGCAGTCACAGATTTGCTTCCGAAATTTGACAAGTTCATTGCTGAACTTGAGTTCCAAGTAGACAAGTTATATGCTTTGCTCGTCGAGAAGACAGGCGGACAAGGCATCATCGACTTCACAACTCTCACCAAGGGCGCAACCCGCATCGAAGCGCTCAGAATGTTTATCTATCTCTTGTTCCTTGCGCAGGATGGCTTAGTTAGCCTGTGGCAGAATGAGGAAACAGAGGAACTCTACATAGCTGTGGGGAAACTAAACGTTGGAAAACCCGAAAAAACCAGTAGTTGAACCGAGCCCAACTTCGAATCCTGAGGTTGAGGCATCACATGAAAACGAGCGAAAAGCACATCATTTAGCATTGCTAGAGGCTGCGCTCTACGTGGCTGGTCGCCCCCTTGACCTAAACGAACTCTGCCAAGTGGTTGGAAGCCGCTCCAAAAAAAGGACACAAATATACTTAGATACGCTTATGGAAGAATACAAGACACGTAGCAAAGCTTGGAAATTTTGGCGTTAAAAGATGAACGCTACGTTCTGCAAGTGAAAGCCGAATTTACTCCTTTAATCAAAAAGCTTGTGAATCGACCATTGCTGTCATCGGGTCCACTAAAGACGCTCTCCTACATTGCTTATCGGCAACCTATCTCACAGAAACGAGTAATTGAAGTCCGAGGGCAACACGCTTATGGACACGTAAAGTTGCTCAAGGACATGGGGTTGATATTGTCTGAGCGAAGTCGGTCGTACTTTAGCTCTAAAAACTACGGATTACTTCTCAGACTACTTCGGCTTAACTACGGACACATCTGTTATGAAGAAGGACCTCAAGAAGATTTTCGGCGAAGCCATCAAAGAGGATGCGGCAGAAAGACAACAAAAAGAAACAGAGCAAGAAAACCAAGATAATACTGCCAAGCAAGCGTAGGCTGCATCGTGTCACATACCAGAAACAACCCAAACCCGATTTAGATGACAAAAACCGATCTACGGTAAGCCGTTTGATGGCGGCAATAGGGGTTTTCTGCCAAAACTTCTAAACAAAAAGCTGTAGAGACACAGAATAAGTGTCCTTAAACGGATAGATTTATATTGAAAACATCGGTTTTAGTTGCTACGCATTTAAGGATAGGTAGAATATGTCTACTCATAGCAGTTTACGCAAAAGAAAACTTACAGGCGGCAAAAAACGAGCTTACCGCAGCAAGAAAAAGTATGAAGCAGGCGGGTTCCCAGCAGAAACAGTTTTGGGTGAGCCAAAACGCAAGACCACAAGAGGCATGGGTGGAAACGGCAAAATCAAAGCCCTAACCGACAAATTCGCTTCTGTCACTGACCCGAAAAGCGGTAAAACCGAGAAAAACGAAATCACCCGAGTCGTCAAAAACGCAGCGAACGTCGACTACAACCGCAGAGGCGTCATAACAAAAGGCGCAGAAATCGAAACCGCACTGGGCTTAGCGAAAGTCACTAGCAGACCTGGTAGCGACGGCGTAATCAACGCAGTCCTCATAACTAAAGAAAAAGCCTAAAAAAAATATTTCTTTTAATGTTTTTTGATGTTAGCTGGCTGTTGCTGGCTCTTAATCTTCACTAGTTGTTTTGCCAACTTTTTGATTATTGCTTCTTTAGCTTCCTGTTTCTCTACAAGCAACATCCCCGACTTAGCCCAAGGGGTCTTCGGAAAATGAGCGTCAACATTCATCTCGTTTTGTAAGCCCAGTTTGTCGGCGGCTTCTTTGAGTTCTAAGATTTTTGGAGACATCACTGCTTGATTTTTTGAAATACGGCGCCCTTCCTCACGTGACTTGTTTACGTCGAAGTAGACTGGCCAGATTATTGCTTTATCGAGTTTACGCATATCTTTCACCTATTTTTGGGAGTAGTAAACTACTAGTTTTTCTCCAACTTCGGTTACGTGGACGAATCCGAATCGTTCAAACTGTATGATGGCGTCTGGCTTTAACTTTTTGCAGTCAGATTCAGCAAATCCTTCGGTAACTGAGGCGTCCTGATTGATGACTTGGGCGGGGTACTCAGTGCCTTTGGGTATCCATTGGATCAGTTGGACTTTGATTTTTCGTACGTCTTCATAGGATTCGCTGGTGTAGACGGCGATAACGCAGCTGTCGGATTTTTCCCGGATTTTTATGTTAAAGAGCTCCATAAGCCTGATTGCCTGCTCGGGCTCCATGGCTTGGGCGTCTTTCTGCGAAATCCATAAACTGACCGATTTCTCTTCACCCTCGGGAACTACAGCGTATTCTCTAAAGCCACGTTCGAGATGCTCAGAGTGCAGGGGTAGTTTAGCCTGGAAAGCTTTGGGTACTCCCAGTGACTTTGAGTTCTGTTGGCTGCGCAACGAAGAAGTAGCGGTTGCTTGTGGCGTCGAGGATTTTGCGGTTGTAAGAGTAGAGGTTTTCCCAGCTTAATGTGACATCGTTTGGTTTTATGCCCACGTCAACTATCATTTTTTTGATGGCTTCAGGTGTAATACCGCGTTTTCTTAGCGCTTGGAACGTGCCCAACCGTGGGTCATCAAAATCCGCGTAATCGCCATCTTTTATGCCAGCGACAATTTTGGATTTACTTAACGCTGCACCGGTGATTTTTAGCCTCCCGTAATGGATGGCTTCAGGATATTCCCAGCCCAAATGCTGGTACATATATTTTTGTCGGACCATGTTAGTGTAGTGTTCCTTGCCGCGGATTATGTGGGTCATACCCATCAGGTGGTCATCTAAACCCGCCGCGAGATTGTAGAGGGGCCAAACGATAAATTTGCTTCCCACTCGTGGATGAGGATATTTTTTGGTATCTATGATACGCAAAGCTGGCCAATCGCGGATGGCTGGGTTAGGGTGTTCGAGCTCAGTTTTGACACGGACCACAGCTTGTCCTTCCTGATAGTCGCCGTTTAACATGCGGTGCCAACGTTCCAGTTGCTCGGATGCTGGCAGGTTTCGGCAGGGACAGGGTTGTTTGGCTAAGGTTGTTTTGCGAAATTCGTCAGGGACACATTCGCAGACGTATGCGTTGCCGTCGCCGACTAATTTCTCGGTGTACTGGTAGTAGATGGGGAGACGGTCGCTTTGGATGTATTCTTCGTCGACTTTGCAGCCCAGCCACTTCAAGTCTTGGCGGATGCTGTCGTAGAATTTGAGGGATGGTTTTTTGATTTTTGGGTCGGTGTCTTCGAAGCGGAGGATGAATTTGCCGTTGTACATTCGAGCGTACTCGTGGCTAAGAAGGATAGCTCGTGCAGATCCCAGATGTAAAACGCAGTCAGGGTTTGGCGAAAACCGCGTAACTATCTGTTTGTACTTGTCCGCGTTGGGTAAGGGTGGCAGGTGTTTTTCTTCGACTTTTTCTTTCTTTTGGGTTTCAGGCCAGTTTTTCTCTACGATCGTCTTCTGCTCAGCCAGCGATAAATTGTTAACTTCACCAACAACCGCATTAATGACACCTGAGAGCTCTTTGACGCGGCTACGGAGCTCAGCTTTCTCGCCAAGAATCTTCCCAACCATGGCGCCTGTCTGCGCTTTACCATCGTGCCCAACCGCGTTCAGCAGTGCGGCTTTTCGAATAAACTCACGTAATTCAATGTCGTTTTCTAATGCCAAATCCAATACGCTCGCTTTACTTACTTCGTTGTATCAAGAATTCAGCGAACGCTTTTAATTTTTCCTTAGATTGAGGCGTAGGCAACAGTTTTTCTGCTTCGTTCCAACTCTCCGTAACCATCCGTTCCGCGGTTTGCTTGACGTGTTCCATGGCGCCGTACTTCTGCATCAGTGCGATGGCTTCGTCGCGGAGAACTTGGTCAGAGGTATGCATGTTGAGGATTTCGATTAGCCGTTTTTTGTCTTTACTACTTGCTTTTTTGAGTGTATAAATAACCATTAGGCATCTTTTGCCTTCGGTGATATCTTGTCCGACGCCACCCTTTTTTTTGGCGAATTCTTGCCCTGTTAGATCCAAGATGTCGTCCTGCATCTGGAATGCTACGCCTATGCTTTCGGCAAATCGCCCAAGTTTTTCTACGAGTTTAGGGTCTGCACCTGCTATAACTGCCGCCATTTTTGCTGCCATACGGGCTAAAGTGCCTGTTTTGTAGGCGCACATCTGCAAGTAATCGTCTTCTGCAAGGTCGTCGGCGTTTGCTATGCCTCGGTGCCATGCAATATCCATGGCTTGACCCATGCTCAGGTTAATCATTTCCTGAACATAAACCTCGTAAACATCCCGCTGCACTTCAGCCGAGAGCTTTGTCCTCTGTGCCATTAAGGATAGAAGGGGCAGGTAGTACATGGCGTTTCCAGCGTTAACAGCGATGTCGGTTTGGAAAATCTTGTATGTACAGGGTTTGCCACGTCGCATTTCGGAGGAGTCTTCGATGTCGTCGATGACTAGTGTGCCGTTGTGGATGACTTCGGGGATGATTGAGAAGTCTAAGCAGTAGTCTGCTTTTTTACCCAGAGCTTCACAAATCAGAAGGAACAGTGCTGGGCGCCAACGTTTTCCGCCTCGGTCAAGCATGTCCCAGATGGGGTCAGCAATCGCTTTGTTCAGCGGTTCAAGGTTATAGCTGTAGAGGGGCGGGGTAACTTTGAAGAGGACTGCGTCCTTGCTAAATTTGCGTGGGATATATTTTTCGATGGCTTTGTCGACTAGCGGTGCTGTTTCTTCAAGGAACTTTTCGATATCCAAGTTAGTGTGCTCCTCTTTTTGCGTATTTTTCCAAGTTGAATCCGCGGGCTTGCAGCCACTGAGCGGTTTTGCCAGTTATCACTACAGGAGTCTTTGTTAAATCGCTTATTTTTTCTGTGCCCACAAGGAACATGACGTTGCGTAGTTCCTCGATTAGGCACTTAGTTTTTGTTGGGTTTCTTTGGTGCCTTTAACTGCTGCTTCAAGAATAGGTTGGGAAACAGCGGCTAAGCTTGCTTCAAGCGCTAATGCTTTGGCTATGTCTGTGCCGCTTCGTACGCCGCCTGAAGCAATCAAGGGCAACTTAACGGTTTGAGCGTTCTCGATAAGGCTCACTGCGGTGGGTATGCCCCAATCCCAGAAGGCTTCACCTAAATAATTTTGAACAACATCTTTGTTCTTGTCAGAGCGGTAGTATTCGACTGCTGCAAAACTGGTTCCGCCAACACCGCCGATGTCGATGGCTTTGACACCTGCTTTTTCAAGGGCTTTAGCGTCTTCGGCTGAAATTCCTGCGCCAGTTTCTTTAACAATCACCGGCACTTTAATTGCGCCTGCGATTTCGTCGATTTTTGCCAGGACACCTTTGAAGTTAGTTTGTCCCTCAGGCTGCACTGCTTCCTGCAAAGCGTTTAGGTGGATTGCAACGGCGTCAGCGTCAATCATTTCAACGATTTTTTTAACTTCTTTAACGCCGTAGCCATGTACAAGTTGAACGCCGCCGACATTAGCGATTAAGAATGCGTTTGGGGCTTTATCTCGTGCCACTCGATAAGTTTTCTCTAAGCTTTTGTTTTCGATGGCGGCCCGTTGGCTACCCAAGCCCATGCCTAACCCAAGCTTCTCCACAGCTTCAGCGATAGAAGCGTTAATGGCGGTCGCTTCTTCAGCGCCTCCAGTCATTGCTCCCACAATGATGGGTGCATTAAATTTTTTGCCTAAAAAAGTGGTTGAGAGGTTGATTTTGGATTTGTTGATTTCTGGCAGTGCACGGTGAACTAGTGAAACATCTTCGAAGCCTGTGGTTGCGTTTTTGGCTTGCGCTTTTTCTTCTAAGCATATACGGATATGGTCAACTTTGCGTTTGCCGGTTTCTTCTGCCATCTTACGCCTTCTCTATTTCAGTGCCTAACACACTTTGGTCTGTTAAGGCTCTGTAAATAGATAACCCTTTTGTGGCACCCGTAACAGTAACATGAATACCTGCCTCGATAGCTGGGATTAATGCAGCTATTTTGCCTGCCATGCCGCCTGTAACGTCTGTGCCTTGTGCTTTGCCGAGTTTTGGCTGAATCTCTTTGAGTTCTGCCAAGGTTAGGTGTTTGTAGGGTTTGGCGTTGGGGTTGGTTTTGGGGTCGCAGTCGAATAAGCCGTCTGTGTCTGTGCCTACTACGATTTTTGTTGCTTTGTATTTGAGTGCCAAGTAAGCGACGAGCTGGTCGCCTGAGAGGATTGTGAAGCCGAGTTTTTCGTCGAGAACTGCGTCGCCGTACATAACTGGTGTGAAAGTCATTTTTGCCATAGTTTTGAAGACGGTTTCGTCGAAGAATTTGACTTTTCCGTTTTCGGTTACCATGCAGGATGATGGTGCAACACTTACTGCTGGAACTTCATGCCAAATAAGCGCATCCATAACTAAGCCGTTTAGGACGGTCATGACGTGGTGGGTTTCGGCAAACCCCAGTTTCTGGGTTGGATCTTCATTGTAACCGTTTTTTATGCCGTATTTCTCTGCGGTCGGGTGGCCAAAGCTGCCGCCTCCGTGTACTATGATTAGGTTGTCTAGGTCTGCCCGCTTGATTTCTTCTGCTAGGCGATTTATGATTTCTGTTTTTGCAGCTAACTCACCGGTTTTGTCGGTGATGGCTGAACCGCCAAGTTTCAGGATTACTGGGTTTGAATCGTTCATGGGAATCGTAACCAACTATGCATATTTGAGTTCTGCTAATTTAACGTTGCACTTTTTTCTACTCAGTCGTGCAGGTATGGTGACGCATTTCGATGAATAACCGTAAAGGCGTAAGATTACTTATGTACAAATCCGAGCAATTCTAAAGACTGATTTTCAGCATGCTTTGACTGGGCAAAGTTTTATCTGCATGGATGTGGGATAAATAGGTGGGAAACTTATGGCAATGTCTCGCGTCGACCAGAAAAACCGCATAGTCATCGACAAACTAACCCGAGCCAAAACCCACCTCAAAGCAGGCGACACCGTAATTATCGAACCCCTCGACAACCACAGCTTCAAAGTCAACATCCTAGACTTCACCTCAGAAAAAATCGAAGACGACCCCTTTTGGCAGATACTCCAAAAACCCGCCAAAATCAAACACTACATTCCACCCGAAGAACTCGATAAACTCATGGAAGAAACAATGTGGGAAGAATAAACAACCCTGAATCAAAACTTGTCGCAATAATAGATTCAAACGTCTTAGTCTACGCATTGATCAAGGACTACCCAGACAACGAACGCCACGAAAAATGCCTCACCCTACTAAATAAGGGACTAAAAGGACAATTAGACTACTTCTTGGCAATTAATCCCATAATAATCGCAGAGGTTTTCACAGTACTAAGAAAACTATTAAATTGCAACGAAGCCGAAGCAAGGATAAGCACACTGCTCAATTCAAGACACATCATCTACCTTTCAATTTCAAAGGAAGCATGCCAAACCGCCATCGAATGGACAAAAGAACACAACATCCCCGTCAACGATACCCTAATCGCTGCATCCGCTGCAGAACAAGCCCCAACCATCTACACCACCGATGAACACTTCAAAAAACTCGAAACCCACAACATAACAATAATCAACCCAACATCTATAGTTTAGTTTGAGAACCCAACCTCCTCCATAAAAACAAGCCCACCACACCAAAAACCAAACAAAGTCTGCTCATAAAAGGTTAACGATGTCGCCGTCGATAGATAGTCTGTCGCCTGTTTTTATTTTGCAGATATCAACTTTGTCTAAGGTGGGGATTTCGCTGATGATGGCGCCGACGGCAACGATGGTTTCGCATTCTTTGTTTATCATGCCAGCTGGCGCGGTAGCGTTTTTCTTCATTCGGTAGAGCGTGTAGCTGCCAACTGTGCTGCCTTTACCCTGCGGGAAAACAAGAATTTTGCCTTTAACGCTTTGACCGTTCAACTGATGTCCCTTTTCTAAGACAATTCCTGTATTTGGGTCAATACCGCCGTAGAAAGAAATCGGCATCTCCGTAACTAGCGCTTCGCCCTCAGCTTTGCCCTTGTAGATTATTCTGCCCTTTAACTGTTCCATTTTCCAGTCACCGCCGCCTCAACACATTCTTTCATACTACCCATCTTAGTTTTCATGAGATTCTGCCTCGAATAGAAACATCCCTTCGCCGAAGTAGTCGCCAACGATTTGAACCTGCCTTTCAAGGGTGCTACTGCCATGCAGGTGTCGCATGCAAATTTGCCGCCAGCTGCCTCAATTGTTGCAGTGTAGCCGCGTTTGTCCGCAAGTTGCTTTACCGTTCGAGAAGTGGCAACCCAAAACTCCGTGCCATCCGCCACCTGTTTGCCTTTTACTAACTCAGCGATTTCCGAGATTTCCTTAATAGAGCAATGAGGACATCCCAAGCAAACAAGCTCAATATCGCTTACATCGTCGTTGATGTTGTCGTAGGCGTTTTTGAGGTCACTTTGCTCAATAATTACTTTTTCCTCAAGTTGTGGCTGCTGTTCAGCTCCAGGAGTTACACCCTTCATGTAGAAGAGCGGTTTTGCTCCATATGTTACGACGGAAGCACAGAAGGACTTGAGCTCGTCGAGTTCTGCTGCTTTAATGCCTGTTATGTACGGGATTTTGTTTTCTGCTTTCCTGCCAATCGCATAGCCCAATGCTCCCCAATCGGAGAGCTTGGTTAATTCTGCGTTAACTTGAACGTGTACGTCGGGTACTCGGTTCTCGTCGAGATGTAAGCCGTAGCAGGGTGTTTTGCCCACGAACGCTGCCGCCAACGCGGATGGTCCACCTTCACGGTTCGTTTTTGCGCCTAAAACTGAGTTGGCAAATGTGACCGCGCTACTTTCTGACCATGCGACGTGTTCACCGTAGAGCGGCAAGTTCCCAATTAGGTAGGGTGTGCAGGTACAGCTAATCAGGATACCCATACGTTTGAAAGCGTCAATGACAAGGTTCTGTTTTTCAGCGAATTCAGGGCTGATGCCCAGTTGCTGCCAGTTCTCCAGATCCATACCCGCCGGGTTTAGGGTAGTGAGAACTTTAACTCTGCCGTCAACAGCGAGTTCGTTTAGGAATTCAAGTCCCGCATCACCTAAATTGTGGTAGGACACACCTGCGACTTGGACACTGCCTACTTTGATTAGGCTCTTTGCGCCGAAGATTTCGCCTAGCGCAGTTAGGATTTCCATGCTTTTGCGGACGGCGTAGCCTTCCTTGCCATCCAGCATCGCTTGTTCTTGCTTGGTTAGTTCCATACTAATCACAAGTATTTGTTTAGGTCAACTTTAACGTAGTCCACTTTCTTAAAGCCCTTGCCCGTTGGATACAAGCGGTGCGGTTGCGTCTAAGCCTGCTTTTGCGGTTGTGGCTTTTTTGCCCTCCGTCAAGTCTCCTGAGGGGTCAAGCGAAGAGCCCGGCTGGTTTGAAAGTATGACAGCGTTCTTGTCGGCTTGAAAACGTGTCGCTATAGCCCACTCAACATCGTGCGGGTCATAGATGTTGATGTCTTCGTCCACGATGACACAGTGCTTTAGCGATTTGTGTCCCTCGAATGTAGCGGTGATGGCTTTTTTGCCGTCGTCAACGTTCACCTTTTTGATCTGCACGACTGCGTGGAGCCAGCTGCATCCTCCCGGCGTGATGTATACGTCTTTGCATTGGCAGACCTTGTTGACTTCCTTGAAGATTGTGGGTTCTTTTGGCATGCCCATGAGGAACTTGTGCTCGTTTTTGCCGGCGAGTATGGTTTGGTAGATGGGGTTTTTTCTGTGCGTTATGCATTTGATTTCTACGACAGGTTGTTGGCGTTCGCGGTCAACGATGCCTGTTAAGTCGAGGAAGGGTCCTTCTGAGGCTTTTTCCTTGGTTATCCTGCCTTCCAGCACGAATTCGCAGTCAGCAGGGACCTCGAGGTCTATGGTTTTGCATTTTACAAGCTCAGTTTTTTCCAAGGCGTTTGCCATTCCCAACTCATCCTTACCCATCGGTAATGTGGTGGCGGCGGAAAGCAAAACTGCGGTAGAGTTACCAATACATATGGCGATGTCGAGTTCACCGCCAGCCTTTTTGAGCGCTGTGTCAGTACCTCGATTCTCAACTATTCGGGCAACAAAGCGGTTTTTGTCAAGAAGCATCAATCGGTGAAAGCACAGGTTGCGTCCAAACTCGGGATCTTTAACAACGGAAACTGCGGATGCAACGTATTCGCCCCCATCTTTTTCGGTGTAGTGCATTATTGGAAGTTTAGTTAAGTCAACGTTGGTTTCGACTACTTCTTGGCAGGCGCCCTTCTGCACGATTGTTGGGAGAACAGGGTGATCGATAGCACCTAACAGTCTTGGCAAAAGCTCCATTTTGCTTATGCCAAGGGAACGCGTAATCAAATCCTTCGACGAGACTAAACCTGCAACAACAGGGTAACTTGACTCTTTCACATTTTCAAAGTATACTGGTTTTTCGCCGAGGGCATTGATTATGCCTGCCATCTCAAACTCGGTTGAGACAGGCTTTGTAATCTTTGTTAATTCACCTTTCTTTTGAAGTTGTTCAATAAAGTCTCTTAAGCCCACTTTGATTCGCTCCTTTAACCCAAAGTTACCTGTTTGTTTCTTAAAAAACAATCGCAAAAATTATCTTAGTTCTCTTTGTGTGTGGGTGTGGGGCTATAAAATTGCACACTACACTGTGGGCTTTGGGTTTGTTTGCTTTTTTGGTTTGGGTTGTTTTTCTGTTTTCAAATTGTTTAGACAAACTATTTTCCCATTGTTTCTTTCATGCTCTTAATTCGTTCAAATGCACTTTTACGCATTTTTTCAAGTATATTTTGTTGATTTTCCTTAATTCCAATGATAGTCAAAAAAACAAGATCTATTTTGTTTCGTAGTTCGAATGGGGCATACAATTGTCGATATAATGACGGAAAACTCTTGGTTTGCATTTCATTAAAAAGGTTCAAAAGTGTTTGGCGTTCTTCAGTACTAATGTTTTTCGAGTTTAGGCAATTCATCATTAGAATATATCGTTCATCAAGTTGACCCCAACTACCCTCCGTTGGACTATGTTTAGAAAGGATTTCCATGAGAAAAAGCGTACTATTGAACCATAGGCACATGATTTTTCCATCATCCCCCTCCAAATTTCTTATTCCCCAACAATTGGCTGACAGAAATCGCGGAGTATCGGAGAAGAGCGCTAGTAATTTTGTTCCAGGGGCTGCTAAATTTATTCTCCGTACGAAAGCAAAGTTAGATGTTCCATGGCTAATTTTTTTTGCCCAATCTTGTTTAATACGTTTTTCAAAAATGGTCGCTTCACCTTTTGGATAAATACTCTCGAGAAGGTTGATTAGACCATTAAAGTGGCTATTTACTATGAATTCTTGGTCTTGTGTTATATCCATGTGGTCGATTTCTGAGAATCTGCGAATTTGTCCAGTGACATGTGAAATAGGTATCTCTGTTATTTGTTTTGTAAACCTATTCGTAGCTCTTATTGTCCTTGAATTGGAGTCTGAATAAACTAAAACATCCACGTTCTTTTTCATCCTTTTTTCTGATGCTGAAATCGAAAGAGCAGAAGAGCCGTAGTATGCACCGCCTTTTATCCTCAATTCATAGGCGAATAAATCATAATTTGCCATTTTCGCGATATCAGCGAAGAGATTAACTTTTCCACTGGTTTTGTAATGCTTATGAAGTGTTTCTATAACTTGTGTAAAAGCTCTATCAAAGGAAAGAACGAGTTGATTTAGACCCTTGTTCGTTTTGGTTAAATCGGTCTGAAGATATGACTCAGTTATTGCCAACTCAGTTTCAATTTTTTGTCCTGTTTCTTCAGTTTTATCTATTTGCTCTTGAATAAATATGACATCACTTTCGGACCATTCTGTTGGAGGAGTTTTGGTAGCTACAAGACGAAACGATGGCTCTTTGAAGGAATAGTCTTTTTGGCAACTAACAGGATTTCAGTGAGACTAGTATTATCAGAATAAGCCGAGCGTCCCAATCCACAAATTATGCACTTAACTGAATATTTTTTGACTAAATACTCATCAATATTCTTGAATGCTTTCCCGACAAAGGTACTGAAGGGCAAAACACAAGCAAGCCGTCCATCTTTGTCTAAGAAACGGTCAGCCAACAACAAAAAGTAAGCCTGAAAGCTCAACTTTCCTGTTATGCAATTTGAATATGCACTCGGATTTTCAAATCTTCTCTTCAGCTCATTTTTGTATTCTTGGGGCAAATTGTCACAACTGGTAAAAGGTGGATTCATAATTATTACATCAGCTTTTTCAAGGAAGATTGCTTTTGCTCCTTTGTCATCCAATGCAACAGCGCCTGCCTGAACCTTTGATTTCTTTGGTTGAACATTATTGGCAAGGTAATCCGCTAAAGTTCGAGATTTGAATGCTTCTTTCAAGACTTCCCTCGCAGGTTCAATAGTGTCACCTGGTTTTCTTTTTGTTGAATCTCCAATTGCTATTCTAAGAATATCGGATTTGTGAGGAAGCCCGAGCAATGCCAAGTTTACGGCAGCGAGATGAGCTGAAAAAGGCATAATGTCAATTCCCGTTAACTCCTTCTGAATAAACTTTTGATGAATGCTCTCATTCAATTTATGCCCGTATAAGTCAAGCTTTCGTTTGTATGATGAAACAAGGAGGGTTCCGCTTCCACAAGCAGGGTCCATAACTTTGTCGTCTTTGGTGCAGATGGCTAATCTT
>CAVYRC010000012.1:0-117225 GCA_963770845.1 Candidatus Bathyarchaeota archaeon
AGGCACGGTGGCGGCGACGGATATGAGGAGTTTGCCCTTGATTTCCTTGCTGATTTCCTTGAGCACTTTCTCGACGTCGCCTGGCTTGACAATTATGAAAATGATGTCGGCGTCGGCGGCGGATTTACGGTTATCTGAGGAAACTTTGACACCTAACTTTTCCAAATCGCCGAGTTTTTCTGGTGCAATGTCTACTGCTGTGATTTTGCCAGCGATATTTTCCTTTGAGTAGGCTTTTGATTATGGCGCTTCCCATCATGCCAGCGCCGATTACCGTGATTTTATCGTTCATGAGTGTTCACTTTATCTTGTAGAAACACGGTTTTGCTCTTTAAACTTTCGCAGCCAAAAACTGATGCTTATTTGGGCGTGACTAGATCCCTGAGTGTTTTATGCATTGCTAAGGCGGGTGCATTTGTTTTTATGCTTCTGGGGTTGAAGTGGGTTTGGACTGCTTGGAAGCCGCTACGCTGAAGGGCAGCCAAGAACGCTTGGTTTGATGGGGCTGGGAGGTTGAGTTTTCCACTTAACTTGTCGATAACGTAGTAAGTGGGAGGTTCCGTAGCTTCGGCTTTGGTTAGGGTTAGGAGTTTTGTTATTTTAGCGCTGTTTTTGAAAGCGGTATTCTGGTTTTCCTTGATTATTTGTTCAATGAAGGATTGGTCAGAGATACTGCCTATCCATAAGGGTCCCGCATGCTCCATTTTTGCGCCGCATTCAGGACATTGGTTACTTTTACCGAAAATTTGACGAGTAGTTTCACGGTGCATACAACCAAAGCAGTGCAGAATATAGCCTGTTGACTTGAGGCTTTCGTCAGCTTTTTGGCAGCCGTACCCGATTTGGGCGTAGACCCGAATGTAATGGTCGCTGCTGTGGCTGAACAGAATTCGGATTCCGATATCATGTTTCGCTGCCACCGATGCCATGCATCCCGCCAATAGCCGCACTGCCAACTCATGACAATACTCCGTGCGCAATGGTTTGCCACCGTACTTTCGTACACAAGCCTTTGCATGAACCCCGCAGAGAGGTGCCAAATCAGTTGCAGTAGCAGCAATTAACCCATTGTTTTTTATTGCTCTGAACGCTGAATCCAAAAAGGGCACGGGAGTACCAAAGGGGTCGATGTCTATTATGTCGAAGCGTTTTTTGGGCGAGGCATTATCACTTAAAACGGCGTTAGCGTCTTTGTGTTCGAGGGTGATTTTGTCTTCCATTTTGTTTAATTCGATGTTGTATTTTGCCAAATCGACAGCTGAGGCGTTGATGTCGCTCAGCATCACCCTTGTTACTCCGTCGATTTCGACTGCGAAGCGGATTCCTCGGATGCCTTGGCTGGTGAACGGTTCGCAGATACTGATTTCATGGTTAACTATATGCTGGTAAGCTTTGAATGCTAAAACGGTTAAGTCACGGTTGAATTCCATGACAGGGTTGTAGAAGACTGGTGCTTTAGAGGGTGCATAATCGCTGGGAACGACGCCATAGGCTGCGAGTTTAGGCACTAAGACTTGGACTTTGCCTTCTTTGATTATTTCGCTTGGAAAATCTGCGACGTAGCCTGCTTTGTTTTGCCATTTGGTCTGCTCCAGGGATGTTGGTATGAAAAGAATTTAATCGGCATATTAGACTTATGGTTAGTTGGTGTAAAAGATTTGATGACGAGGGTTTTGATTTTGACTGGTGCTCCGGGGATTGGAAAAACCACCCTGCTTACTAAAATTGTGGATGCCCTAAAAGCCAAAGGCGTTCAGTGTCGGTGGAATGATTAGTCGTGAAGTGCGGGAGGGTAATGTGCGGGTGGGTTTTGAAATTTTGGATTTAACCAGTGGAAGACATGGTTGGTTGGCTCACGTAAATCGGCAAAGTGGTCCACAGGTGGGTAAGTACCACGTCAACCTTGACGACCTCGAAAACATCGGTACCGTAGCCATAACCCAAGCCCTCGAAAAATGCAGTGCCATAGCAATTGACGAGATAGGTCCCATGGAGCTTTACTCGCAGAAATTCAAACAAGCCGTTGCACAAGCGTTGGAGAGCAAAAAACTGGTGTTAGTGGTTGTGCATGGAAAAGCCAACGACCCGCTAGTAACTCAGGTGAAGCGAAGAGTTGACGCTGAGATTTTCAATGTAACGTTTTCTAATAGAGAAAGCCTGTTTGCGCAATTAACACAAAAAGCCTTGGGTGCACTTTAGCCTGGACTCAGTCATCTTTCTAAGATTTCTAATAGCCAATCTATGCAGAAACGATGCATGTTAGGTCGAAAAAGCCTTAAAGATGGATGACCAGAAATGTTACCTGTTGTTTTTTACTTTGTGTTTTGTTTGAGTGGTCTTTGTAGGTTCATCCCAGTATTTATCAAATTCTTCAGGCGTCATGATGTTGAGGCTTTTGAGTTGTTGGCTGAATGCATCCAGGGCGCAGGGATTGTTTAAGTGTGCGCGGTAGATTTCCATCAGCAAATCCACAGCCATCGAAGCGGAAATGGGTTTCTTTGCCATTAATGATAACTCCTCAGAAACCTTGACTAAATCCTCAAAAACCCGCAAGGGCAAATCAACAGTCTTAACCATATCAATCACTTAGGTTTACAGGCTCTTGGCTATTTGTTCTGCGTCCTTTTTAATCTTCGCCAACTCATCTGCCGTCGGTTTGCCTCTGATGTCGCCGAGTCTGCCCAGCGTGCTCATGTCCAATCTGCCGTGAAACTCGCCAACAATATACCATTCGCCAACGATGTTAAAGCCGAAGTGCTCAAAATATTGCCTTATTGTTTTCCCAGCGGGCGTAGCCTCATCTATACCTGTGTGTGGACCTGAATACGTGCAGAAGATAAGCGCGTTTTTTCCATCCGCCTTTGGGGCAGACGGCTTAATCTTTCCTTGGCTCCGATACTGGTTAAGTTTAGCTTTCAATAAGTCAGCTATGGGTTTTGCTGGTTGCCACTCAATTGAGGGTGAACCTACACAAACCAAATCATATCCGAAGAAATCGGTTTCAATGGCTTCTTGTGGCTTCTTTAACTCAACCTGTATTCCGCCAGATTCGAGGCCTTCTTTGATTGCGGTTGCGACTTTCTGGGTGTTTCCTGTGCTTGAAAAATACACGAGTAACGCTAACTTCAAAATTTTCACCTAACCTAACTTGTCGTCTTTTAAATAAAAGCATATACCTTGACATATAAGAAAATTAAATAAACAAAGTTGCTGTTAGGAACATACTTGAGTGCTTGGGTTAATGAAACAAGCTACAGTTTTGGCTGCCACAACGATATTGGCATTATCAGTATTAGTGGCTGCATTCATCAACTTTGACTTTGTAAGCAAAACCGCAAGCAATCAGGAACCCGTTCACATAGGCGTATCGTTCTGTGGAAACACCACCGCTGAAGCAAAACTCCTAATCGACCGCGTCAAAAACTACACCAACCTTCTGGTTATCCAATCGGGGCCTGTCAGCAAGAACGAAACAAGCCTGACTGAAATAGCAGACTACGCAACACAGCAGGGATTGGACATTATCCCGTTTTTTGGCATGTTTGATCCTGACCAACCCTGGCAGTTGCCATGGGTTGACGCCTGCAAAACAAAAATACGGCGACCACTTCTTGGGTGTTTACTACTACGATGAACCCGGCGGAATACAACTTGATATAAATAGTACTGAGTGGGCTCACTTTTTCAATTCTTACGTTCGCCGATTTGAAAATTCATCTCTGTATCAGACTCATTCAGAAGGAATAGACCAATTCATTAATGGCAGTTTAACTCGCGATTACGATTCAGCCGCAAGAGTGTACGTTGATTCATTCAAACGTTATAGCGACCTCCAAGCGTTGCGCAACTATTCAATTCCAATATTCACCTCTGACTATGCCCTTTACTGGTACACGTACAAGGGGGGCTGGGATGTTCTTTTGACTCAACTTGGATGGAACATCTCGGTCCAACAAGATATAGCACTAGTGCGAGGCGCTGCAAAAATGCAAAACAAAGAATGGGGAGCTATGATAACTTGGAAATACAATGAGCCGCCGTATCTTGATACAGGCGAAGAAATTTACAAACAGATGCAGATGGCGTACATCGCTGGAGCAAACTACATTGTAGTTTTCAACTATCCCCAAAATGACACTTCAAATCCTTATGGCGTAATGAATGATGATCACTTTTTGGCGCTTCAAAACTTCTGGAATGATGTGAAAACCCAAAAAATCATGCCTGGCTCCTCAAGTGGTGAAGTGGCGTTTGTTCTGCCAGAAAACTATGGTTGGGGTATGCGTCGTCCAGACGACAAGATTTGGTATTGGGGACCTGACGAGCTCTCGCAGCAAATCTGGAATGCAAGCCGCCAACTATTATCGCAATATGGGTTGCGCTTAGATATTGTCTACATTGACCCTCAGCTCCCGCTTGAAGGCAACTATTCGCGGGTTTACTATTGGAACCAAACTAAATGAACAACTTTAGGTCCTTTAAACTATAAATAGCCAACAAACCATAGGTAAAGACAAGTTATGGGTGATTTTTTGAGAATAGCCTTTTTTGTTTATGAATATCCTCCTCAAATGGTCGGAGGCTTAGGAACGTATGCTGAATACATCACTCAACAATACGTTGACATCGGACATGACGTTTCGGTTTTTACGCTAAACAATAATGGATTAAGAACACGGGAAATAATGAAGGGTGTTGAAGTTCACAGACCACAAATAGCTGACGCAACCAATGTCTGGCCATTCTTTGTAGTTGACGACCTCAAAAAATGGGGCACCAACATCAAACTCTTCAACGACATCTTCATCTACAACATCCTGAGCGCAACCAAACTAATCAACGATTTAATTAAAAAAGAAGGCTACAATTTTGACGTGGTCTGCTGCCACGACTGGCTAAGTAGCATAGCGGGCTTAGTTGTCAAGAATGAAACCAAAATCCCAGTGATTTTTCATACTCACAGCACGGAGTGGGGAAGAAGCGGCGGGCAAGGCTCCGAAGTTGTATCTCACCTTGAAAACGCCATAGCCCAGAACTCAGATAAAATCGTTACTGTAAGCTACGGTATGCAAGAAGACCTCATAAAACACGGTTGGCAAGCCTCCAAAATCAGTGTGGTATGGAATGGCGTGGATTCTGACCGCTATAACCCAGTTAATGTTAAAAAACAAGACGCTTTGGCTATTAGAAAGAAATACGGTGTTCCAGACGATTTTAACATGCTGCTTTTTGTAGGTAGACTCACATGGGTGAAAGGTGTACGTAACCTTTTGCAGGCTATGTCGCTTGTTCTTAAAGAGTATCCTAACACTAAACTGGTAATCTTGGGCAAAGGTGAAGAGCAAACCGACATCGTGGAAACCGCTGAGAGACTAAACATAAAGGACAACATCATCTACCGATTTGACTTTGTCTCGGAAAAAGAAAGAATCCTCCATTATGCAGCCTCAGACGTCTGCGTTTTCCCATCAACCTACGAGCCATTTGGGATCGTAAGTTTAGAGGCGATGGCTATGGAGAAACCAGTCGTTGTAGGCGCTCATGGAGTTGTCGGTTTTAAAGAGCAAGTGGTAAATGGCGGTCCAGACCAGACGGGGGTACACATCAACGGTGAAGATCCATCTGACATAGCTTGGGGCATAAAGGAAACATTGCGGAATCCTGAGAAAGCAAAGAACTGGGGAGAGAATGGTCGTAGGCGGGTGCTGGAGTATTTTACTTGGCGAGAAGTTGCTGAGCAAACTATCAAAATCTACGAATCTCTACTATAAAGAAAAGTTAAAAATAGATTGGTTTAGATTGACAGCATATCTGCCACTTTTAGCAGCCGCAAATCCAGGTGCTTTCGGTTGTTAGCTGCCTTCTCAAGCTCAAGTGTGCGTGACTACGCCCCTCTCTAATCCAACTGCCATGTTGCTTTTTCCCTCACAGACTAATTCAACAGCTCTCTCAGCAAACAAACTAGCCAGCAACCTGCTTCGGGCTGTTGGACTTCCACCCCGTTGAGAATATCCCAGAATTGAAAGCCTGACCTCAAATTCTGTTTGGCGCTGTATTTCCTGCGCTATTTCGCTCGAGTTGCCAAACCCTTCGGCGGCAACAATTATTCCTGCTCTTTTACCTTTTTTAGCATTATTATTCATTATGCCACATATATCCTCAAGTCGTATTGGGTTTTCAGGAATGAGGATGACTTCTGCTCCAACACACATGCCGACCTCAAGTGCTAAGAATCCTCTTTTGCGGCCCATGACCTCTACAATAAAAATTCGTTCGTGAGAAATCGCTGTGTCCCTGATTTTGTCGATTGAGCCTACGGCTGTGTTAACGGCTGTGTCAAAACCGATTGTTTCATCGGTGCCGTAGACATCGTTGTCAATTGTGGCTGGAATCCCAACCATTAGAGCGTCGCTTTTCTTGCCCAAAGCTAAAGCGCCGCGGAATGAGCCATCTCCCCCGATGACTATGAGGGCATCTACGTTGTTTTGCCGCAGCGTTTCTGCACCTGTTTCAACGCCGCCGGGTTGTTCAAAAGCGGGGCATCTAAAAGTGTGAAGAATAGTGCCGCCGAGTTGGATTATCCCGCCGACACTGCGCGGTGTTAACTTTTTGAAATTGTTGTTTAATAATCCATCCCAGCCGCGTTCAAACCCTATTATCTGGAAACCCATCGAGTGCCCCACACGTGTAACTGCACGGATGGCTGCGTTCATGCCTGGTGCGTCGCCGCCTGATGTAACTATGCCGATGGTTTTGCCAATTGAAAGCCTCAATATTTCACTCATGTTAGAAGATTAAAATGTTTAGTATATCTGTAAAGTGCGGGCAGTTCCAAAACACATAAATTCCAATCTTCCGTCTTTATGGAAACTGTCGGGAGGTAGCTCAGCCTGGCAGAGCTCTCGAGCTGGCTAACATGCTTAGCCGGTGGAGAAGCTGTAGAGGTCTACCCATGGTGGGCTTCATTCTAGCCTGTCTAGGCCACAGATACCGAGCTGTCGCAGGTTCAAATCCTGCTCTCCCGACCATTTGATCTTCAATATTCTTCTTAAACCAATCAGCTGTGCATGAACACAATCTCGCTTGGTGCATACCAAATCTCACGGTAAAAACTTAAAACCCGCCACCCAAACAACAGCCACAAATCCAGAAAACCCATTTGCCGAAAGCCCGCTTTGCCTAGAGCGCCCTTGGCCGCCGAATTTCTATGTTGGGTAGAAGCAAAAACTGCTTTTGAGCCATCCTTTTTTAGTGATTCAACACCAGCGTTTGTTAATATGTGGGCGATTCCTTTGCGCCTAAAAGCTGGGTGGACCGCAATCCACAAGATACAGCCGTATTTGACGCAACCAACTTGGAACCCTATCAATTTGACAAAGCCCACCACTGTGCCTTGAGCTGCGGCTACAAGCACCTTGCCCTCCTCAGCATCTACACTGCGGCTGGCAAAAAAGCGAAAGAACCATGGAAAAGACAAGCCGATTATTTGCTTAATTTTTGCGAGGTCGTTTAGGGTGGCTTCCCTTATTGAGAGTGCAATATCCAAACTGGTTGCTTCCTAACGAATAATAATTTAAAGAAAAGAATTAAGTCTATTTTGTACGCGGAATCTATAGCGGTGGAGCAGGCGGCGGTAAAGTTGTCTCTTTGGGGTTTTTTCGTGAAAAAATGAGACTTGTGGATTTTACGATTTGAGGCACTCCAGCAAGGTCTTCCACTATTAGTAAGCCTCGTGCCAAGATTGCAAATGCTCCAATGGCGCCCAATGTGGCTGTGCTTGGATTGACGAAAAGCAGGCTTAAAATCCCCACGATTCCGAATTCTTGAACACCTGCTCCTGCCGGAGTTATTGGAACAAATGCTAATGCAGTTACTAGTGGGTGGATAAGGAAGAAGCCAAGCCACGCTATTGCAAAGTTACTGTTAATTGTTATTCCCAATGCGACTCCTAAGAAATACCACTCAAAGCCTTTCAAAAACCAGCAAATCATGGTTAATCCGAAGATTTCTGGGATTGCTGAACGTGTTTTTTGTGAACTTTCCTTGTATTCTTCAAGCCTCCCCATTATTCCGCCTGTGAATCTTCTTAGAAATCTGGAGTTTGCTATGCGGTCAAAGATGGATATGGCTCGCTCTGACCATGAAAAAGCCGCAAGCAAAAGCGCTCCAGTCAACATCAAAGCAATGCCTAGACCTATTACTAAAAAGGTCACATTAATTCCTAAGATTGTGGCTGATGGCCAGTTGCCTGCTGGAACCATCTCAACCAAAAATATGGCTGCTCCAATGCCGCCAATAACTTTAACCAAAAACTCTATCGTTTGTATGCCCAAGATGCTTGAAAGAGCTTTTGATGCTGGCACATTCTGGTCTCGAAGATAAACTGGCGTTAATATGTAGCCTGAGCGCCCAGGGGTTACGTCGCTGGTTAGCATTCCAGCGTATTGGGCAAGAAGTGTCTTGCCAAAAGATGTTTTTACTCCTCCTTTACCTAAAACCCGTCTGAGTCTTATGGTAAAGAAAATGTTAATTCCAAAATACATCAAGAACGCAAGAGCTAAGTACTCTACTTTAATGGTGAGCAAAGCGTTATACAGGGATCCTATCCCAATGTACCAAAATAATCCAGCGAAAATAGCTACGGTGACAACTACTTGAATTAAGATTTTTAGGATTTTTTTAGATGAACTGTGCGTCTTTGGTGCTCGGGAGGACTGAGGAGTTGTCATGGTGCTTAGGAATTGGGTTTGAGGGTTAAATGGATTGTGGAAATTACCTCAAAAAACACGCAAGCCAAAAGACTGCAATTCACAGGTTACAGCAACCTGATGGCTACGCTGGCAATTCTGCTTTAAACAATAACTTTTCCTTGTTTAGGGTCTTACACATTCTGCCTTCGGTCTGTAGGGGCGTTTTGTGTTTCTTTTGCGATGGTGGTTTTCACATTCGTTGACTCTCGTCAACATCCAGCCTTGATCTCTATAGATGCAGCCGCACGGCAACTTGACTTCTTGTGGCAACTTTTCTGCCTGTTCACCTTTTTTAGTCTCCGCCATTTGTTTATACCCTTAGAGATTTCTTATGCACATTTGGCGTATTAACTTAACCATTAACATTGAATTCACAAAAAATTAGGGAAAAAAGAAAGGGTGGAAACTGATTTTTAATCTGCCTATCTAAATGTTTCTTGCAACTGAAGATATGTCAGCTATGTCTACTCGATAGTTATGGTTGAAGTCCATGTTTGAGTTATAGTTGCCCCAACCCGGCATTGCACCGTAATTTTGAGCGATAGCTTTTACATCGTCTCTGGTGACGGTGCTGGTAGCAGAGTCATCTGTCATTTTGAACGGGTTAAACCATGATCGTGTCGATAGAGCGGAATACTGAGCCTGTAAGCGGGTCAATGCCGTTTATATTAAGAGTGAATGTGTTACCGGTTACTATCAATTCGCCAGAAGCTTGGCTTGGAGTTATATCTTGGTCTCGGTGCACTTTAGTTACAACACCATTCTCATCGGTTATTACAGTTATGGTTGCTGTTATGTTGGCCAAGTTCCAGGTTCCACTGAGAGAATATCCTGAAGCTGAGTCTACGTTTGCTGCTGAAATGGAAGCGTTAGGTAGTCTCGCAACGTAATAGAAGTAGGTAAAGTTTTCTTTTGACCGTGCTGCTGAGATTTCCCGTGTTGTGTTAGTGGTCCACATGGCTGTGGCGGAGGTTAGTTGGTTAAGGCCTGAGATTTGATGGGTTGCGGCTCTGGCTTGGGTTTGAAGTGTTCCTCTGACATCTGTTGTGCCCCACTGGGTTATGACGCCGTTGAGGCGTATCCAGCTTGCAGACATGAGCCTATTTGAACCGGCGTCGTTTGCCATGTTTGTGGGCATGGCGGCGGCGAAGTTAACAGCTAATGTAAGGCTGCTTGATAGTAATATTCCAACGATTGCAAAGATTATTGCTTTATTCTTATTCATTTTAGGTCACTTATTTAGGAAAGCTATGGTTGAAAGCAAATAAAAGCGTTTCTGAGCTCTATTTAGAATAATGAGCTCTATAACTGTTCATTTTAGTTCATTATTGTTCATTTAGGTCCAGAATTAATAAAAAAGCAAATTAATGGTTCAATAACTCTAAATCACTGTCTTAAAGGGATTAATCAGTATAAACCCTGACGTTACAGCTTTTTCGACTCAAAACAAATGCGGCGCAAACAAAAAGAATTGAACATCCAATTTTAAATATGGTCGTGCACTGTCATAGATGAGGAACGCATGAGAAACTATCGCCTAACAGCCTGCTTACTCATCTGCATAGTTCTGTTGATTCCCATTTTGGTCCACTCAGCACAAGCTCAAAACTACTACGAATACAACGTTCAGATACAAAGTGACGGTTCAGCAGATTGGACCATAATGCAGTTTTCAAACGCTAACGCAACAGTTGACTCCTGGGACATGTTTCAACAGAAAGTCTTTGACCTAGTCGATGTGGCTTCAACCTTAACTCACCGACCAATGTCCGTTGACGTAAATTCGATGCAAATCAACACAACAGTTATCTCAGACTCAAAAACTACCGAGTACTCCTTTTCATGGCAAAACTTCACCATCGTTCGAGAAAATGAGCTCGTAATTGGCGATGTATTCCACGTTAACCACTTTTTTAGGCAACTATACGGGGATGCCGCCTTGCAGATAAACTACCCCTCAGTCTTCACTGTTAAATCGGTTTCACCGGCACCATATTCACAACAAAATTCAGAGCTACTCTGGACAAGAACTCAAGACCTAACATCAAATGCTGTAAACATCGTTTTAGTTGACAGCAACCAAACGGCAACAAGCAACAATAACTGGCAACTCTACAGTGTTATAATCGCCTTGTCCGCTGCAGGAATTGTGCTGGTTCTGTCTGGTTTTTACCTGTATAAACGCCGAAAAAACAATGATACAGCGACAGCTCTTGAGGGTGTCTCTCCGTTGGTAAGTGAAGAGGAAAAAGTGTTAAGGCTTCTCAAATCGTCAGGGGGTAGCATGCGGCAATCGCAAATTACTGAGCAATGTCGCTTTTCGAAGGCTAAAACAAGTCAGCTTTTATCTCTATTAGAGAAGCGAGGCAACATAACAAGGTATAAGAGCGGGCGAGATAAAATAGTGACTCTTAAAGAACGGGTCAAAGGAGAATAATTATGAAAAACCCGATTAAGTTAATCATGCTTGCTGTTTTAGTTTGCGCAATCGTTTCAATATGTTTCGTACACTCAGCTTCAGCTCAGAGCACACTGGTCAAGGCTGAAGCATCAACTAGCCAACCCCATGTAGGTGATACCTTAACGATTAACATAAAAATCTCCGACGCACAAAACCTCTTCGGCGTCGACGTAACCCTAGACTGGAACCCATCTACCCTCACACTGGTCAGCTCAACACCCCAATTAGGCGTAGAATCCCATGCAGGCGGAGTTCTGCATGAATCATCAAGTTACCCCATCGATGTTATAAACAATGATGCTTCCCAGGCAAACGGAGAATACCACTTGTTAGCAACTTCAACTGGTTCAACGACACCTGCTTTCACTGGAAGCGGAACAATAGCGACAGTAATATTCACCGTCACTAGTACCGGCGCCACAGGATTAGCGTTGAATGACGTGGAACTTTCGCAACTTGCATCAGATGGAACCATTAACCTTGTAAATCCGTCAACCTCAGTTGACTCAGTGACACCTGTAGGTTCTTCCGTTTCAGCGACTCCTACTATTTCAGTAACTCCTACTGCTTCGGTGACCCCCACAGTTCCAGAGTTGCCAACCTCAACAATATTGGCGTTGCTTGTTGTTCTTGCAACCGCGGCAATGGCGTTATCGATGAAACGGTTAAAAACTAGGGAAAGTTTGCCAGCTGAACCTGTGAGTAAGCTCTAAAGCACTTTCAAAGCTTTTGTTGTAAATGGGACAAATCTGTTCTATTTTGTTATATAATAGTCACAAAATTTATAATAAAGCTCTCACTAAATAGTTCATGCAGGTCAAGGAGCAAGCTTTAGATGCAATGCATCGAGGCATAGATGCGTGCTAATTAAAACAGCGAAAAATTAGCCCGCGATTAAGACTTTGCCTCGGTGGGCTGAACATGCATAGTGTTGTTGCACCTTAGCCTGTGAGTTGCAGGTTCAAAACGGTGAAAGAATCTGCAGCGTTTAAGACATCGCTTAGGTGGGCCGTAAACAACAATAAGGCTCAGACTTGACCTGCAAAAAATTAAGTGGAAAAAAATAATATTCGGATATCCGTAAAACTCCACTTTTTTTTGATATTTATCTGCAATGAGGAATTCAAGAGTCCTTTTCTAAAAAGTTCTAAGCAAAAATGCCTTAAAACAGCTACCAAATGACATGCATTTAAAAAGAAAACCTAAAACAGGGAAGCATAAATCTCTACATATTAGGCCTTTGCAACCTTTGAGACATAAATAGGGGACTGTGCGTTTTTTGGTTAGGGTTCTGGGTGTTATTGTTATTTGGTAGAGGTTTGGCCAATCTTTGCCCTGTGACAAAAAGCCGTCCTGTGGCTGAATCGTATGCTATGCCGTTTAAAACGTCGTCTATGTTGCTTGATTGGAAGATTCCAGTTAAATCAATCCAACCCTTCACAGTTCCAGTTTGTGGGTTTATGATGGCGATTTTTTGTTCCAGCCAAATGTTAGCGTAAACGTCTCCGTTAACATATTCCAGCTCGTTGATGTTTGTTACAGATGTGTTTCCATCGTGGACGCTTAACTCACCAACCTTCTGGAAGGTGATTGGGTTTAGGAAGTATAGGTTTGAGGAGCCGTCACTCATGATTAATTCACTTGCCATTATATGTTAGTCCCCAACCTTCCGTATCATAACTGAAATTACCCAACAAACCAAACGTTTCCTTATCGTAGATGAAACCGATGTTTTCTTGCCAAGTCAACTGAATAAGCGAACCATCAACAACCGTTAAGCCTTCAGCAAAATATTGGCTTGGCAAAAAAATCTCCTTTTGCACAGCTCCGTTTTCGAGGTTAACTTGACGTAAAGAAGATGAAGCCATACTGACCTGTGCTTTCATACAAAACTCCATTTTCAAATACTAAGCCTTCAGTGAACGCGGTGGTGTTATGCGGATAAGTTTTAACTATTTTGTACGTGTAGATTGTGGAGCCATTTAACGTAGACGGTGTTGGCGTGTTGGAGATGAACCGTTGAAGGGAATTAAACCAGGACAAAGAAACCGCTAAAAAAGCGACAACCAGCACTGTTAAAACAAAAACGGTGACTGCAACATATTGCTTTTTCATGATAAAACATCAATATAGACTACAAGTTTATATGTTAAACGCTAAAACCTCCAAATCAGTCTAAAGCGAAACACTTAA
This sequence comes from Candidatus Bathyarchaeota archaeon, assembly GCA_963770845.1. GTDB lineage: Archaea > Thermoproteota > Bathyarchaeia > Bathyarchaeales > Bathycorpusculaceae > Bathycorpusculum. The sequence goes on from CAVYRC010000012.1 coordinate 13,405, forward strand.
GTGCAGAGAAATCTAAGTTGTGTCTCATACTATACAATAGGTGAAATCAATTGGCTGTTGAAGGTTTTTTCGAAAACAAAAAGGAACCCGTAGAAGCAAAAGTAGGCGACTTAACCCCACAATCGAAAGCGGTTAACGTTACGGCCAAAGTAGTCTCCAAAACAGAAATACGCGAAATTCCAATGGGCAGAGACGGATCTGCACACAAAGTTAGCGATGCACTCATCGGCGACGAAACAGGCGTAGTATACCTAACGCTATGGGATGACAACATTGAGAAAGTCAACGAAGGCGACAGCGTACGCATTGAAAACGGCTATGTTACACTCTTCAAAGGCAACATACGCCTAAACATCGGCAAATACGGTAAACTCGAAGCCAGCAAAAGAGCCACTCACAGTGGAAGTTAACACAGAAAACAACGTTTCAAGCAAAACATACGAACAAGAACGCAGACCATTTAGAGGGCGGCAGAGGCGGCGGACGAGGATTCGGCGGAGGCGGCGGATACGGCGGAAGAGACAGACGTGGCGGCGGCGGATACGGCGGCGGTGGAGTCGGCGGTTACGGTGGCGGTCGACGCGGCGGCGGAGATCGACGCGGTGGCGGCAGCGGCGGTTACAGACCAAGATACTAAGCCTTCCAATGTGTTGAGTTTAGAAATATTTTCTTTTTTTGATTTTTTATCTCTTAATACTTCCTTTCAGAAACTCACTTCCCAAATGTCTTATGCGATACTCGCCAGAAATGAGCCTGTATTGTTTTTTAATAAAAACTTAAATCCTCTGCAGTGTTTTTCACCGATGAATAGAGTTGTCTTTAATGGTTACCCCTAAATCTGATGTTAAACCAACCGTGGATGAGTTGCTTGCGAAAGCCAAAAAGCCTGCCCAGCTCTCTTCACCAATGCATCGCTTCTACGAGGGAAAAATGCAGATGATTCCCAAATGCACCGTTCGAAGCGTCGATGATTTCGCAGTTTGGTATACTCCAGGTGTCGCTGCGCCCTGCCGGGAAATCCAAGCGGACCCTGACAAATCCTTCGAATTAACTAACCGCTGGAACTACGTTGCGGTAGTCACTGATGGGACACGGGTTTTAGGTTTAGGCGATATTGGTCCTGAAGCAGCGTTGCCCGTTATGGAGGGTAAAGCGCTCCTGTTCAAGTATCTAGGTGGTGTTGATGCGTTTCCGATTTGCCTGCGGACCAAGGACCCAGACGAGATTGTCAAAATTTGCAAAGCTCTCGAGCCTTCGTTTGGCGGCATTAACCTTGAAGACATTGAGAAACCCAAATGTTTCCAGGTTCTTGAAAAAGCTCGCGAACAGATGCAGGTACCCGTTTGGCATGATGACCAGCAGGGAACCGCAACCGTGATTTTGGCGGGATTAATGAACGCTTTCAAAATTGTTGGCAAAAAACCAAAAGAAAGCCTGATCACGCTGGTTGGTTCGGGAGCAGCTAACATTCGTACTGCTTATGTGCTTATGAAGTGGGGTGTAAAACCCGGAAACATTATTCTGGCAGATAGCAAAGGCGTAATCTACAAGGGCAGAGAGGACATTAACCAAGCTGAAGACCCTTGGAAATATGATGTTACCCAGAAAACCAACGGCGAAGGCAGAACAGGCGACATCGCTGAAGCATTCAAAGGTGTTGATGCTGTGGTTGCGGCTTCAAAACCGGGACCAAACACAATAAAGAAAGATTGGATAAAAACCATGGCAAATGACGCGATAATTTTTGCGTGTGCTAACCCGATTCCGGAGATTTGGCCTTGGGAAGCTGAAGATGCGGGAGCACGGATCGTTGCAACTGGCAGAAGCGACTTTCCTAACCAAGTTAACAACAGCCTTGGGTTCCCAGCCATTTTCCGCGGAGTCCTAGACGTTAAGGCAAAAACCGTCACTGATGACATGTGTATTGCGGCAGCGCAGGAACTGGCAGATTATGCTGAAGAGAGAGGTATAACTGAAAAAGATATTTTGCCGAGGATGGATGAATGGGAGGTTTTTCCAAGAGAAGCCGTTGCATGTGCATTAAAATCCATCGAGCAAGGTGTTGCTCGCGTGAAGCCAAGTAGGCAGGAACTGTATGAGCGTGCTTCCGCCATCATTAAAAATGCTCGAGACTCAACGGAGTTGTTGATGAAGCATGGCTTAATTAAGCAGCCGCCAAGCGAAGCAGAACTACTAAAATAATCGCTTAAGACCTATCAAATAAGATAACGCGATATTAGGACTTACAAAAATGGAGAAGATTAGAGTAGAGCTATTTTTACTAATATTTCTTTTCTCAAGCCTTCGTAGCGCATCGAGGCACTCGTCTTTTTTCTCGCCGGTGATGTATAGGTTAGTCATTATGTCTCTGACTGAGACGCCTGGTTTGCCGAAGTTTTCGTGACGCTTGTAGAGGTGCTTAACGATGGATTTTTCGAGTTTGCCGCATCGCCATGTAGTATTACGAATCAAGAAAACGATGGTTTGAACAAGGGTCTGCTCGTTAGATTTTCTTCCTCGGGTTTCTCCCAACTCTCCCCACCTGACATTTTTTACGTTTTCATTTAATTTAAAGGTTTGTTCCATTGAGGTAAGAGGGCTCTGTTTACAATATTTTCTTAAGGTACATGCCATGTTTTGTGCCATAGTACCTTTCCAGTTTGCCCACTGTTTGATAATCCAACGTTTGGTAGAGTTTTATAGCGGACATGGTTGTCTTCTCGGACTTCCAATCGACATTCGCTTATTCCTTTTTGTTTCAGGAGGTTTTCTATTTCATGAAGCATTTTTGTTGCGATTTTTTGGCGTCGAAAATTTGGAGCGACATTGATTGTTATTATATGTCCAAACTCTGTGTTTTCCTCAACTTCCACTTGGGCAATTATGAATCCCGCTATCTCACTGTTTGTTTTCGCTACCAACGCAATGGTGTTATAGTCGGTTAAGAGATATGCTATTTGTCGTTTGCTGAATGCTTCTTGGTCGAAGCATTTCTCTTCTATTTTATAGAGTTGATCCAGAAGTTTCAAAGTAGCGGTTTCGATTTTTACTTCCATCTTGCTGGTCTATGATAATTAGGGTAGAGGGGACATTTTAGTTTTTTCTGTGTCCACTGGAGTGGATACTGCAGGTTTTAGTTCAAGGTATTGTTGGGCTGCGAAACCGATGAAGAAGCGGAACCATAGGGTTATGATTCTTACGAGTATGGTGGCTGTGGCAGCTAATGGTCCATAGATACCCATGGAAATGTAGAGGGTAGTCATAACTGCTTCTGGCAATCCAACTTCAAAAGGTACACCAATGGGTATCGCTTTAACGGCTAAGAATATGGCTGAAGTACACGATTATTATGCTCCACGAAACAGGGTGACCCAGCGATTGGAATACAAGGTATGGTATGCTTAGGCTGAATAACCAGGAAATAACTAAGCAGAAAGACTGAACCAGCAATGGCTTTTGGGGTGTGACGGAACTCTGTCATTGAATCGTGAAAGTGCGTGGTGACTTCGACGGCTTGTCCTGTGAGTTTTGTAAGGTTTACTTTTCCAAATGAAATTTTGTGAACAAAATGGGTTGCGAAATCAACGACTTTTAGGGTCCACTGTTGTTTGAACGATAAAACGAACATTAAACCGATTATTCCCACGATTGCTGCAGCAACAAATACTATTGCATTAAAAATTATCGGGTTCACATTTCCACCACGGGTAAGCAGTACTATTCCAGCGACTAAGGGCAACAACGTTTAGCACCATGCCAAGAAGTCTGTGAGTGAAGAGTGAAGCTACTACTTTTCCGAAGGGACCGCATTTGTCTCTTGTGCAGAGGTATGTTCGAGTTACTTCTCCGCTTATGGATTGCGCTGGAACGATTGTGTCAACGTATATGCCGTACCAAACGTAGAGGTAAGCTCTCACAATACTGATTTTTATTTTAAGGTAGTTGGTTAGGACTCGCCAAGAAATTGTGAAGAAAAAGACTTCGAGCAAACCAAAAGCTATCGCGACTGTGTAGATTAGTGGGTCTGCAGTTTTCGCTGTATTGAGAATTCCTAAGATGTCTACTTTGAACAGATAAATATAGATGAAAAACCCCACTAAACCCAACAGTGGAAAAACTGCGGTTTTCCAAGTTAGCTTTGGCTTAGTGGGAGGTTCCAATAGACTTTTTCACCAGCGTTTAACGAAGAGGAATAAACAAGCAATTATATACTTTACCCAAATCTCAACCAACGATCTTTCGCCAAACAAGCACAAACTATCTATTTTTTCTATAGCTCTCCCGATATACCTCAGAATTAACATTTTAGGATAATTTTTTTAACCATGAACATCCACTGATACCGATAGAGGGAAAAGTTGCTTGAAGGTTTTCGAAAGACCCGGACCAATAAACACTAACGAGACAATAAATATCCTGCAAGAAGCCAAGCATGAACTTGAGTTTTTGGTGGTTGCTTCCGTAACCGGTGAGAGTGCGGTTAAAGTAGCGGAGAGAATAAAGAACCGAAAAATCATCTGTGTCACCTGCCCGCAAGGCATGTTCTGGGAAGTCAACGCCATGAACGCTGACCTTTTCGAGAAAATCCCTGAGTTAAAAGCACGAAGGGATGATTGGGCAAAAAGACGTTTGGAACGAGTACCATTGAGTATAACCGAAGAAAACAAGCCAAAACTAAAGGAGCTCAGCGTTGAAGTTGTCCGTGGGACCATCCCGCTATTCGGCCCAAGTTTCTCCATGCGTCTGCACCTGCGCAAAACTACATCGCTTGACATCATTGCCAAGACTTTAGAGTTGATTTCGCCCGGTACCTTGGTGTGCATGGAGACGGTTTTGATGGCAACGGACGCTGGACTCATTCCTGAAGGCGAATTAGTTTATGCTTGCGCTGGAACCGAAATGGGTTTAGACACCGCATGGATTGTCAGAAGTTCAGCTTCTGCCAACATGTTTCACCCTACGAAGGGTTTTAGGTTTGTAGAGTTGCTTGCTAAACCAGCGTTGGCTTTGGCTCCAAGCATAAATGTAAACTATTTAAGATAACTCCATGTGACTTTTTTTTGTTACCGTTAATTGTTTTATTCCAATCTCCATTTACCCTTTGTTATTCTCTCATAAGTTTTTTTTACCACGACACTTGACCATTGAATAAACGAATTCGGTCGATGGTAATGTTTTAATTGTTAGGGGCTTCTAACCAATAAAACAGGTAATCAACTTTGAGTAGCGAAGCTAAATGTTCCAAACCAGCATGCGACAAGTTCGTTGCAGTTAACGAGTTAGCTAAACGCAGAGGCTTCTTCTGGTCCTCCTTTGAGATTTATGGAGGAAGCGGAGGCTTTGTAACATACGGTCCTCTGGGCACTCGCCTAAAACAGAACGTTGAGGCTAAGCTAAGGGAGCTTTTCGTTAAAAAAATCGGGATTTACGAGATGGAATCCTCGGTTATTGCACCCGGAAAAGTTTTCGAGGCTTCTGGTCACGTTGACCACTTCAAGGAGCCAATGGTGGAGTGCCAAAACTGCCACCAACGCTTCCGAGCCGACCACCTTCTTGAGGAAAAAGGCATAAGCTCTGCTGAAGCAGAAAAAATGACCCTTGAAGAGGTTACACAGGAAATTGAACACCATGAAGTGGTTTGCCCTGACTGCAAAGGCAGATTCGGCGAACCACAACGCTACTTAACCATGTTCCAAACCACCATTGGACCCTACTCGGGCGCGGTTGGTTACGGCAGACCAGAAGCTGCACAGAACATCTTTGTGGAATTCAACAGGTTATACACTACCGCACGGGAGCGTCTTCCATTTGGCTGTATCCAGATTGGACATGCACTTCGCAACGAGATTTCGCCGCGTCAAGGCTTAATTCGCCTCAGTGAGTTCACGATTGCGGATTTAGAGTTCTTCTTTGACCCCGAAGAGCCCTGCTGCGATATGCTTGATGAAGTTGAAAACGAGGTCTTGCCTATTCTGCTTGTGCGAGACGCGGCTCAAGGAATGTGAAGATGTAACTAACTTTACCGTTCGAGAGGCATTGGACAAAAAAATTATCCGTTCAGAGTGGCAAGCTTTCTTCATGGCGATGGCTAAACGCCTTCTCACTGAGCTTGGTGTACCGGCAAACAAGCAGAGGTTCATCGAAAAATTGACTTGGGAAAAAGCTCACTATAGCAGCCAGAGCTTTGATCAAGAGGTGCTGGTTGACCGTTGGGGCTGGGTGGAAGTTTCAGGGCATGCCTACCGAACAGACTACGATTTGTCTTGTCATATGAAAGCCAGCGGAGTCGACATGACCGTTTACAAGGAATACGCTAACCCAGTTGAGAAGGAAGAACTTAGTTGTTAAGCCGATTATGGCAAAGCTCGGACCGGTTTACAAGGGTGACGCGGGGAAAGTGGCGGCAATGCTTGCTAAGGTTCCAGCTCAGGAAGTGGCAGATGCCATGGAAAAAGATGGCAGCTTTATGGCAGGCAACTATCAAGTCTTCCCCGAACAAGTCGAAATTAGCAAACAAAAAACCGTAGTGCGTGGAACACGCTTCGTACCCCACGTTGTGGAACCCAGCTTCGGCTCAGACAGGCTCTTCTATGTAGCTTTAGAATACGCTTACAACGTAAAAGACGATCGCGTTATCCTCAGCTTCCCGAGAAGCATTGCGCCGATTCAAGTTGGCGTTTACCCCTTGATGGGCAAAGACGGCTTAGATACTAAAGCCAAGGAAGTACAGAAGCTGCTTAGCCTGCGAAGGTTTCATGACGGAATACGACGAAACAGGCTCAATCGGCAGACGGTACGCAAGAGCCGACGAAGCAGGTGTACAACTTGGAATAACTATAGACTACGATACCTTAAACGATGCAACAGTTACCATACGTGACCGAGACTGCTTGGCAGCAAATCCGAACTGCAATCAACGATTTACCTGGGCAATTGCACAAATACTTTGAAGGAAAACTTAACTTTGAGCAACTAGGCAACATAATCAAAGGTTAGGTAGCTATCTTTTTTAATGTACACTCAAATATTAGATTGATAATTTACGGGATTATTATAGCGGGGGAGAAAGTTTGGTACTTCCAGCAGAAACAGAAGAGCGCGTGAAACGTCGAGCGCTTAATGCTTGTCAAGATAACTTACGTAAGGTTGTTGATGTCTCAAGAAAAATCCCTCAGTTAGTCGAGTTTTTTGCAAGCGGCGACAAAGAAAACGCCCGCAGACTTTTTAGCGAAATCAAAATAGGAGAAGAAGAAGTCATCAAAGCACGGCGCATGGTGTCTCAGGAATTGGCAGAAATAGGTGCTATCCTGATTGCTCGCGAAGACTTCTTACGATTCACAAATTTATCGAGCGAAATAGCCGACTTCTCAGAAGGCATCGCTTACTACCTGGTAGAAATAATGGAGCACAACTGGGTCATATCCCCCGAGGTCAAAAAAGATCTCTTAAAACTTTCCCTAGCGGTACTTGACTCAGTCCTTAAACTCCGTGAAACGATGATGGTGCTAAATTATGGTCCACAGAAAACCCTTGAACGCGCCAAAGATGTAGAAATCGCCGAGCGCATCGTCGACGATAACTTTAGGGCATTAACCATAAAAGTTCTAAGCAGCAAATTCGAAGTACCTGTTCTCCTGCTTTTAAGAGATGTCCTTCAACTGCTTGAAAACTCTGCTGACAAAGCCGAAGACGCAGCTGACGCTGCACGTACAATCTCATTCATCATGTAACTAAGAGCGACGCAAATGCCGAAAACCAAGGTTGAACTCATCGAAAACTTCCTTGTCGTATGGAACTCGGCTGAAGGCTCCGAACTCTACAAGACCGCCTACTACGGCAAACCAGTCGGCATACCAAAACCAAAAGTCCCCGAGTTTGATGTGCCCCTAATTTTGGATTTGATGGAGGGTCTCTACCTTGTGGAGATTGAGCGAATCGATGTTTACGAGAACCCAGACGAAAAAACGGTTAGTTTCCGGAAGCTACGACAAAAAGCCAAGCAACTCTACGATGGATTCGAGGAAAAATATGCTGTTTACCATGACCTGCGAGATAGCGGTTTGATTGTTACACCTGGCATAAAGTTCGGTTGCGACTTCGCAGTCTACAAGTATGGTCCAGGCGTAGAACATGCACCATATATGGTAAGCGTTAAGAAGGCAGGTTCAGACATTTCCGCCACGGAAATCGTAAAGAACGGCAGGTTAGCAACGACAGTTCGTAAACGCTTCATTATCGCTGTGCCAGATTTGGCTTCAAAGGAAATTAAGTACTTGATTTTTAAGTGGTTTAAGGCTTAGTTTGACCTTCTTTGTAACTCAACACTTTATAAGGCACTTAGAGAACTCGAGGAAAACTCAGAAATCACAATAGTGCGAGAGTGAGAAATGCATGCGACCACCACGATTAACAAAAGCACGATCGGTCGAAACAAGCCTAACGCTGTGACTTGTCGTCGATGCAAGAGAGCCTTCGATGTAGGTGAGGAAGTGTACGTGAGTATGAGGCACAACGGATCCCGACGCTACACCTGCAAACAATGCGAAGATAATTCTCGAATATAGAGTATGTGTCGCTGAAGACACGAAGTTAACATTAACGCAAACGATGGAATTGTATAACATTTGTGCCCAGAGTATCCATCAAGACTTTTTTTTCTATTCCTCGTGCAACCTCTTTTATGCCGTTCCAATTTTTTGTGGCTTTGGCTTTATCTAATTCTGATGAAATTGGAAGGTTATATTCAGGTCTTAATTTCAGGTACAAATCCCATGAATAAATCGGCTTCAGAGAGTTTAAATAATCTTTGAGCTTTTCGAGTTTTTTAAGGTCTTCATTTATACTGTTTAATGGACTGCTGTATTCTGGATCGAGAAGCCGATTTCTTCTAAAAAGTTCTTCAAATAGTGGAGTTATCCAATAATCCAGTATTTCTTTTAATTCTCTTGATCTGGAGCTTCCTTGCTCTTCAGAAAATCGAAGATATGGTCTAAAGACTGGGCTATTGTCATTCATGTCAAAATCTAAGCTTTCAAAGTTTATGCGTTCTAATTGTTTATTGAACAGTTCTATCCAAAGATTCTTGTTGGTGCCATTAATTATTGCAGTCAATAATCCTTTAAAGGTGTAAAATAGCCCGTTCTTTGTCGAACTATAGCTTTCCAAACTATCCCAAGGTCGCTCGGTTTTTTTTAAGATATTCTCTGCCTTACTTAAAAATTCACAGTCAATAGCTAATTGTATCTCTTCTGTCCAATTAGCATAGCCTCTTTCTTTTTCATTATTAATATTCTCTTTTTCCTTATTTAATAACTCAGATAGAACACGTACATAATTATTTTTAAGCTCGGATATGATTGTTGTGAAAGGGTAAGAAAGACAAATAACACGATCATGAACGCGAGATAGAGCTCCTTCATTGATGTATTTCAGTCGATTTTCGAATATGTCGTTTGCGTTAGGGGCTATGATGATGATATGTAAATTTTCGTTCGCCCTTGCAGCGTCCCAGAGCATATTAACTGTATGTAATTATCTCTGCATGAGTAGCCAACCAACACTACGATCTTAGTATCCTTGTTGAATAATCGTTCTTTAAACATTAATTGCAGATCGGTCAAGGGTTCCATATACTCGGCTTTTTGGGCTGGATAAATTAACAGGGGCTTTACGTCTTCTCCATAGATTAGCTTTAGATGAACAGGTTTTCTTTCATCAGAAAAGGCTCGCACTGGTATTTTCACGCATTCATGCGTTTTCGTGTTTGTATACCAGATTATTGAACCATGCATTTTAAAATGCTTGATGTCGACTTCATTCTCGAAATTCTTCTTATTCCAAGTGACATCAAACCCATCAGTATAACGTAGATGGTTGCGGTAACTTAGTTGTTCAATGCAAGTATCGTAATTTGTAGAGTAAATTTCTATTGGGGTGTCAAAGTTTAGGAGCTCTTGAAGATATCTGAGATTTTCTTCTTTAGCAATCACTTTTTCTCTAATGAAGTCTTCTAATAGTCTTTGTAGTTTGCTGAAAGTTTCGCTGTCGTAATTTAGCATGAACTCTTTCTTATAAAAATTAAGTAAGAGGTCTTTCTCCCTTTCAATTAGGCGACGTATGATTCCCAATAGTTGCTCTATATCAACCGCGCTATTTCCAGACTGGAATTCTTTTGCATTAAACGAATTACAGACATTTTTAATTTTTGATAGCGGTTCGAGCATGTCTGGATGCTCTCGTCTAACATAGGATTCGAATTCGTTTACGAAAGTATAAGTATCAGGGATTTGCGCATCGACTGATGCCCCTGCTCCAAAGAGGAATATAACCTCTTTTTTGGTCGCTGACATTGGACATCAGGATAGCAGTATGTGCTGTTAAAGCTAATTAAGCTTGCATTTGCTGCTCTCTACTCTTTTTTGCGTCCACTTATTCTCATTATTATTGAATAATTTTCTCTACTTTCACTTTTGCGTAAAAATCGTTGGTGGCGGGGTCGCGCATTGTCCAAAATGCCAGATCTCTTCCGTTTCCTATGCTCATATCAACTAATACTTATTCAACATAAATCTCCAATAGAATGCCCAATGCGCAGCGAAAAATTAGAGTAAGTAGTGTGTATTTTTTTTACTAAAAAACTCGTGTTTTATATCAATCCATTATGAAGTCCCTTATGTCGTCTGGGTGGTGGTTTTTTCCGAATATCCGCAAATCCACAGGTGTAATGTTTGGTTCAAAATGTAATTTCTCAGACCAGCTCTGAAAAAGAGCATCAAGACTTCTTCGCCCGCCTTTAATCAGTTTGCCCTTGTTCCTATTCAATAATGGCACAGCCAGTTTTGCAGTACCAGTGTCTATATCAATTTCGGTTCTATCATTGTTGAAGAAGTGATATTTTCCGTTCGAATCTTGCATTGCCGTGATTTTGACTAAATCGTCTATCTGTATATCTTCCAATAATAGTAGTCTTATTGCTAGTCTTACATGTGGTTTTGTTTCGTGGTAAAATCTTTTAACCACTTTTATGCGAAGTGGCAAAGCGTTCTTTTTCAACTCTTTGATTTCTTTGTCAGCTTTTCCTTTTTCTTTGCTTAATAATAATGCAAGGTCTGCACCATAGGCATATCTGAAATATAAAACGAGTTGTAAAAGATAATTAGCCTTAGTGTAAGGGCTGTTTACTTTTTTGTTAAGCTGGGACACAAAGCCAGTTATATCCAAATCATTAAGTTTCCTATTCGGTATATTTCTTGTCAGAAGATAATGTTGCCAGTGTCTCAAAGAAACTTCAGCTAAAAGCTTTGATTCGACACTTTTATGTCCAAGTTTTATGTCGAGGTATTCCCGCATTTCTCTGGTAGAGATTTCTGGCAATTCGGACAGTTCTTTAATTTGTTTTTGTACCCTTTCTATTTCCTGCTGGTACTTTGGTTTTTCTTCCTCAAGTTCTTGTAGTTGTTCGGGAGTGAATTTATGTGGTTCTAACCCTTTTTTCTTTGAGGTTTCTATATCCAAGAAAATATGAGCGAAGAAAATGCCTTGAGCAACTATTTGACCTTCGACACCTTCACCGTAATATTTGCCAAACATCTTACCTATCATAATTGCTGTGTCTCGATCATGCCTCAGCGCTCTGTGTAAGCCGCCGTAATATCTTGACGGCTCATCTAACCACTTATGTACTTCCCGACCTTCAAACCCAAACAAGGCAAAGCAGTGCTTGCAATGCTCTTCTAAGTTAGGCATCTTTCAATCTGGCAATTCTTTGCGCACAAGTTAGTTAAATAACTTAGCTAAGATTAGTAAGTTTAACCTTGTTAATACTTTTATATAAAATAGGTAGAAAATAATACTCGAATTTCAACCTATAGGTTAAATTTAGTTTGCTATTATGGTTTGGTTTTGGAATTCTCCTCGGATGGTTTGGTGGGGGTAAATTTTGGTAGCGGTCAGTGAGCAGCCTTCTTCGAGTATGACGTCGTCGGCAATGACGCTGACTGCAGTTATTTTGGTGGGTTTATGGCAATTCGAGTTAACCACAACGTGCCTTCCGATGATGCTGTCATAGATTTCAGCGTTTTCGCCGATTATAACTCGGTCCATGACGGCTGAGTTAGCAACAACTGCATTCTTGCCTATCCGCGTGAAGTCATCGATGCATGAATTAACGATTCGTGCGCCATCCTCAATCTGGCAGTGCCGACCAATCAACACTGCTCCTTCAATCTGAATTCTCTTCTGCTTAATTTTTTGTATAATCTCTTGGCGACGTTTCTCTGAATCGGCGCTTTCACCCTGCACCCAAATGGGTTGGTTCTCGTTTAGTCTGCCGCCGAAGTCGTTGAGCGTTGATAAGTCCTCCTCCCAGCAGGTTCTTCATGGCTTCCAAGTAACTCTTAGGTGTGCCCACATCAAACCAGCTTCCCTTCAACGTGTATCCATAAACTGGGCGTCCCGTTGAAATGACGTAGGGTATGAAGTCGTACCCGAAGTCTAAGCGGTTCTTTTCTTTGATGATTTGTTGGATGCCTTTTTCGTGGAAAATCTTTCGTATTTCAGGTGACAGTACATACAAGCCGGTGTTTGCAAGGTTGCTTGGGGCATCTTTGGGCACTGGTTTTTCGACGAAGCGTTGGATGCGCCCGTTCTTGTCGATGTCGGCTATGCCTAAGCCTTCGACGTTATCCACTTCCCGCAGCACAATGGTTAAGCAAGCGCCTTTTTCCTTGTGGAAATCTATTAGGCTTTTGACTTTTATGTCAAAGATGTTGTCGCCCTGCACCGCGAAAACGGGGTTGTTTAGATCGTAGTATTCGATGTTTATGCGTGCGGAGTCTGCGCTGCCTAAATCTGGCACGTTTGGCTGATATTTTATGTGGATTCGGGGTTTAATGTTGTATCGTGCGCTGAATCCATAGCCTGACTCGAAGTAATCATAGAGGTCACGGTAGTTGGTGTAGCCTTTGACGCCGAAGATAAAGTTGCGTATGCCCTGGCTTGCTAACGATAGCAACGAAAACTCAACCAGCGGACGGTTAAGTAAGCGTAGGCAGGCTTTGCTGGTTTCCGCTGTCAATGGTAGAAGACGTGTGGCTTTTCCGCCGACTGGAATGATTACTCTGATTTTTTCTGGGGCATAGCTGTCTCCGACGAGAGGTGCGTAATTGTCGCTCAAGTGCTTCACCAACAATTTGTATAAGAATATTGGCGCTATCAATCTTTTTAAACTCTCTTATACTAGGTTTCTGATTGAGATTGTTACTTTTTGAAGGTTGGTAACCTTATGAGATGTATGCTTACACCCAACGCTATTAGCAACAAGCGCAACTTGTGCTATCAGAATCTCGTCTACAACAAAAAACGTTGAAAAAATTATCGCGCCCCACAAGAAAGTTATTGCTACGATTTTTGTTTTCATCGGAATGCCTCTTGCCTTCTTGGTAGTTTCTTATGTATTCTCCAAACCACCTGTTTCCCAGCAGCCATTTATGCATGCGTTCTGAGCTTCGCAGGTAGCAGGCGGCGGACAAGCAAAAGAAAAGGCGTCGTAGGCAAAATGGGCAAGAATATTCCAATTGCACCTAGTGCAAGTGAAAATGTCCCTGCAATAAGCAACATCACTTTAACCAGTTTCTGTTTCCTGTTTTTTGGTGAAGGAAGCTGTTCGCTCTTGTTTTTCATTGTTATCTCGATGCTTTAAACACTCGCTCGACAATAAAAAACATGCGTTGTACAGATGGAATTTTTATAACTAACCTTAACCAACATAGGTATCCTAAACGGTTAGAGCAGCATGAGCAAACTTAGCGGCTTCATACAGGTTAATGCGACCAGTCAACTGCACAATGATGGGTTTCGCCGTGCTTGTAGGTGCAGTTCTTGCCGTTCCCCAATTGGGCAGCCTAAACTGGCAAAGCATTCTCTTCGGTTTCCTAACAGGATTCACATTTTGCGCAGCCGCCATGGTTATAAACGACTATTATGACCGCAAAATCGACGCCATAAACGAACCACAACGCCCCATTCCAAGCGGTACAGTAAAACCCAATGAAGCCTTGGTTTTTGTCGGTGTTCTTGCTGCGGTAGGCTTTGTCTTCGCTGGACTGTGTAAGTTTTCTATGTTTTGCTGTGGCAGCGGCCTCTTTGGCGATAACAGCAACTTACATAACAGTTGGAAAACGAAGCGGGTTGCCTGGAAACTTTTTAGTCAGCATCTGCGTAGCCATCCCCTTCATCTACGGCAGCGTAACCGTTATAGGAACCGTTGGGTTGAACGTGCTGTTGTTCGCATCTATGGCTTTCCTCTCTAATACGGGCAGGGAAATCACCAAAGGAATTGTGGACGTTAAAGGTGACAGCTCTGAAGGTGTTAAAACACTTGCAGTGCGGTTCGGAGAAAAGAATGCGGCTATTGCGGCAGCATTTTTCTTTGTTTTTGCTGTTGCTTTAACGCCTATCACATGGTTTCTGGGGTTAGTCGGTTTCTGGTTTATTCCGTTTGTTTTAGTGCACTGATATTGGCCTGATCATTTGTTCAGCGCTTTTGCTTCTGGATCATTCGCGGGAAAAAGCACGTAGAATCAAGAGAGTAGTCCTTTACTTGTTCTTGGTTGGGTTGCTAGCATACATCTTCGGGGTTTTCAAATAAATGAATGCAATTTAAGAATTGCAAACAAACACTTCTAGAATAACGTAAACTATCTAATTGTAAGTTTTTGATGAATTTTGCTTCCTGGTTAAGTGGAAATATAGTCTAACCTTCAAGTACTCAAGATTGTAGAGAAGAAAAAAGGGCAATTTTTTGCAACAGGAAATATAACGATAGCTTGGTTTCTATGTATATATCTACATGTTAGCAAGAATTAAGTACTCATGCTGCTGAATCAGTGTTCAAGAGGATATTTACATGTCTGAACGTTTCGCAAAGAAATGGGAACAAAAAAGAGAAGAAAACTCATTCACTAAAACAGTACGAGACACAATCACGCCACCTCCAGCGCTAAAGCCAGCATTAGACAACGCCTGCAGAAAACTAGACCTTCAAATCAACAAACTCGACCAAGCAAACGAACGCTTCACACTAAAAGACAAAGCACTATTCGCCAAAATCGTCGATGCATACACTAAACACGATTCTGCACACGCAAACATTTACTCCACTGAGCTTGCTGAAATCCGTAAAGTGTCCAAGCTCATCATGAACGCAAGACTTGCACTAGACCAAGTGGCACTAAGAATGCGCACAGTAACCGAACTAGGCGACGTCGTTGCAGCATTAGGACCTTGCATAGGAGTCCTACGTAGCGTTAGCACAGGCTTAGGCGGTGTTTTACCTGAAGCAGAAGGCGAACTCGGCGACATCGGCAACATGCTAAGCGGCTTAATGTTTGAAGCAGGATCAAGCAGTGGAATGTCACTCAACTTTGACTCAGTAAACGAAGATGCCTCAAAAATCCTATCAGAAGCAGCAACAGTTGCAGAACAAAGAGTCAGCGCAAACTTCCCAGACCTACCACCAGGAATGCCTGGCGCAGCAAACAAAACAAGAAGTTAATAAGCAAAATAGCTTCTCTTTACCCTCTTCTTTTCTTTGTTTTTAATTTTTGTCCGATTTGGTTGAAACTCAACTGACTTTTATTGGAGAGAGTAGATGAACTTTCATCTATGACAAGAAGTGGGTTGTTCTTAATGTTTGACAAAAGAGACTAAAACGTCAGAATACTTGAGGCAAATCTTGGAAATTGAGAAACCAAACGTAGTGATTCTTCCTTTTAGAAGGCTATAACACATCTGTAGGTTTGAGAGATAGGGCGACCGAAATAAAATATTGCTGATCATGGGACAAAATACTACTGATTATCTTAATGTTCTGATGCTTCTACAAATCTAATACTTCAAGTTGCTGATTCTTGTTTACTCTAAGCTCTGTTTTACAAACAGGACATTGAATTATCTCACCAACCTGATAGAGTTTGAAATCTCCTTTGTCAGAGAAAGTATAACCGCATTCAGGACATTGAGCTGTCAACTATTATACACTTCACAATTAGGTTTAACTTAACAAACTTACCAAAATAATAAAGTTTGGTAAGCCTAAATCAACCTTGGATGCTATCCAATAGAAAGTTAAACAAAATGTCAACTAATCTATGGTTTTAATATTTATTAAACGGAACAAAAAAAGAAAAATTGGGATTTTTTTCGCTTTGGGGGCTGTTATAATTGATGTATTGGTCCATCAGAAATGATGAGCATTATGCCTGGAATTACGCCTGCAAAGATAAGTGCTATGATAGCCCATAGAATGTTGCTTGTTGCCTTTAGGGTTGCAATGTCACCAGCGTTTGCTGCCTTGTACATTTTCCAAATTCTAAGGAACACAATTAGCGAAACTGCAAAAAGCACGAAATAGACGATTGCTGGTAGTATGACAAAGAAGCCAAGTCCGACGACTGAAAAAGCGGCAAAAACTACTATTGTCCAGAGAGCAGCGCCTATCCAAACGATCATGAAGAGTAGAGAGAAAATGAATGCTATCAACATGTATGTCCTTATGCTAGAGAGTCTTGTATCAACACTTTGTGGTGGAGGTGGAGGGGGGTTTTGATATGTCATTTTTTTCACAATTCCTGTTTTGATTACTTATTTGTTAATTTGCTAGTATGTTGTATAAAAGATTTAAGATGTCATTCTGAGGCTTAGGGGAAAATTATATTAACTGGCGCCTTCTTTAGACCTTTTTCTTTAAAAAAAGTTCGCTGAGCTTACAGGTTTCTTACCTGTTTCTTGGAGCTCAGGAAAGTCTAATAAAACGTTAGCTAACTTATGAAATCAACTCTCAAGTGCGTAAAAAACAACTAAGGCAGTACTACTTATTAGAACAGAATGTCTAACGATTGGACTTATATTTACCCTATACCCCTCTATGGTGCTGAGGCTTACACGGTTGAATGGGGACAACGAAACAGAGCTTGAGTATTCGCTACGCGGTAAAGCTTGGAAAGTCTACTGGTTCCTTTTGAAAACTGGCAACCCAGTTGGTGTCCGCGAAGTTCAGCGTGCCCTCCATTTTAGCAGTCCTAGCATTGCTTTTCATCATCTTGAGCAGCTACGGGAATTAGGATTGGTTGAAAAGCAGGATGTCGGCGGTCACTACCTGCTGGTTGGGCAAGTAAAAATCGGTGTCCTACGGCATTATGTGAAGCTAGGTAAACTTTTGTTTCCACGCTTCTTTTTCTACGCCCTGTTCTCAACGGTGTTCTACGCAGCTTACCTGCTGATAATTGTTCAAAGCCTCACCCGCGACAACTTGTTCATTATCTCTTTTGGCGCCATAGTCTGCGCAATTTTCTGGTATGAAGCGTATCGCGTTTGGCAAATGAGGCCATTCTAACTGTTAGAACAGCCTGTTCGTGTACTTAGGATAAAATAAAAAGGTATGTATGGTATAGCAAGGAGAAAAGATATGTATGGTTCAGAAAGAAGTTAAGAAAAAAACTAGTATTTATGCAACTGTGGCAGTGCTCTCAGCGATGGTGCTGATTTCTATGGTTTATGTTTTCGGCTCAACATCGCCAACATTTTTACCATTTGACCAATCGTTCACTGTTTCGGGTATGAAGACTTTTTCATCCGCTGACGAACTAAAAAACTACTTAAACACTAATACAGCCAATAACTTGCCGGAAATGTATTGGGGTCGTTCACAAAGTTTTGGTGTGGATCAACTGTCTCCTATGCCGGCGGCAACAAGTTCTGCTGGTGCATCTGAGGATTATTCTTCGACTAACATTCAGGTTGCAGGAGTAGATGAGGCTGATACAGTTAAAAACGACGGACAATACATCTATACTATATCCAGCTCTCAAAGCAGCGGCTACTATTACGATTATGGTTATTCTTCGCAGACAAACAATAATATCTTCATATTAAGCGCTGACCCACAAAATGCTAAAGTTGTATCCAAAATCCCATTTGACGACAGCTTGATGCCTGCTGGGCTGTTTCTTAGTCAGGATAGCAGTAGGCTTGTGGTTTTTGCGAGTAAATACCAACCATACTATGCTTCCAGTTCACGGGATATGATTATGCCCTTCTTCAGCGACACTTCAACATCGATTTATGTGTATGACATTTCAATCAAGGCTGACCCTGTTTTGGTACGAAACTTTACTGTTAGCGGCAGCTACTTCAACTCCCGCATGATAGGTAACTACGTTTATGCGGTAACCAGCCAAAACGCGTATGTATACAATAACGTTGTGACGGTTCCCGCCATCTACAGCGAGGGAAAAGCATATGGAGCTTCACCTACAAGCATCTATTACGCTGACATGAACCAGTCAAACTACTACTCCTTCACAAGTTTCTACGGTATCGACTTGGCGAATGACCAGCAACAACCCACAAACATGACTGTACTTATGAGTGGCGCAAGCACAATGTACGTTTCACCAGAAAACATCTACATAGCTTACCCAAACTGGGTTAACGGAAGCGATGTCACATCAATCTACAAAGTGAAAATTAACGGTTTAGACTTAACCTTTGAAGCTCAAGGCGGCGTTCCAGGCAACACAATAAATCAGTATTCATTGGACGAATACAACGGAAATCTGCGAATAGCAACCAACTTGTGGAACGGACTTATCAGTATCCCTTTTACTGGGGACCAAAGTTCCACACAGAACACGCAAACTAACAACGTCTATGTGCTCAACCAAAACTTGTCCATTATAGGCAAACTGGAAGGGTTAGCGCAAGGCGAAAACCTTCATTCAGTACGCTTCATGGGAGACAAATGCTACCTCGTAACCTTCATCAAAACTGACCCTCTATTCGTTATCGACCTCAGCCAACCTACAAACCCCAAAGTGCTAGGCGAATTAAAAATCCCAGGCTACAGCGATTACCTGCATCCCTACGACGAGAATCATCTGATCGGTGTTGGCAAAGAAGCCGTTGACGCAGAAGGCCAAGATTTTGCATGGTACCAAGGCATAAAACTATCGCTCTTTGACGTAACCGACGTTAACAATCCAGTGCAGTTATCCAATTATGTAATCGGCGACCGCGGCACAGATTCCCCTGTCTTATCTGACCCCAAAGCCTTCCTCTTCGACATAACTAAGAATCTTCTAGTGGTTCCAGTCAGTTTGGCACTGGTCGATAACGCTACAATTCAAGAGCAGCTGAAGTATGGTCAATCGGCGGCTTCTGCTTACGGCACAACGGTTTGGCAGGGAGCATACGTCTTCAGCCTAACGACAAACGGTGGCTTCACGCTTAAAGGCACCATAACTCACCTTAACTCTGCACTGCTAAACAGCCAAGGGCAACTAAGCAACCCAAACGACTACTGGAATACACAAAACGACTGGATTACACGTGAACTCTACATCGGCAACACATTGTACACAGTGTCAAACGGAGAAGTGAAGCTAAACAGCCTAACTGACATGTCGCAAATCGCGACAGTCAGCCTCCAATAATTTTTTTCTAAATCTTGCATTTTCTACTGTTTTTAAAATTTTTATAACCGCAGAAAAAGCCAATATCAACCTATCCTCTTGGTTCAGTTTGGAGTTACTATTATTAGCCAAATATGCTGGCGACGACTTGCGATTCGGCTGTCAGGGTATTGTTTGGTTCCAATAGTAAACAGCTGTATAGTTCTTCAGCAACGGGACAATTAATTCTGGCTCATCGTAGAGGATGTCAAAACGGGAGCCATACATAGCTGGGAGAGTGTTGTTTGTGTCGTAGAAAATTTTTGAGGATAATGCATCTGCTGGTTTTAAGCCCCAAATGGTGTCACTGGGGCTGCGGAAGCCAAACCCGTAGTCTTTGGGCACGATGTAGGCGGCTTCTGCATTGTTCGACCCAAAGCTGGCAGGGTTGCTGTGGAGGGTGTTCCAAAATTTCTGCAAAGCAGCAAAATGCTCGGGTTCTAGGATGCCATAATCAGTTGTATTCGGGTTACCATAACTGAACACAAAGGCGTATTTGGCGCCTGCACTATAAGCTAACGCTAGGTCACTATACATTGCGTCTCCTGATTCCAAGTAGTGCGGCGGCTGGTTGTATTTCCAGTTAATTATAACGCCCCAATCCCTGCCAAAAGCTTGGGCAGCCCCCCTGTCAAGCGCGATGATTCGTTGTCTGCTTTCGTTGCCGACAAACTCCGCGTAGACTGAGGTGTAATTTGATGCGTAGTCAAACCAGTAAAGCCCGTAGTCCGCGGTTGAGAGGTTAACACGGCCAAATTCTCGGTAAAAGTTAACCATGAAACTTAAGTACCCAACGTAGTTGCCTGCTATGTCGCTGTAGCTTGCGTCGGGACCGACAATGGTCTTGTTGATTAGTTGAGCTGGTGTATTGTCTATTTGGTTTCCTCCAGGTTCATCGTACTTGTAGATTTCCAAGAGCCTGTCACCATACCTATCTTTTGCTTCAAACATCCACTGAGCAATGTTATAGCTATAGTAGTCTCCACCCGTGAATAAAACGATGAAGTACAGTTTAGAATTATTGTAGACGTAGTCACAGGCCTCATACAAAGCAGTCTGGTTGAATGTTAAGCTGACCTCACCCAACACGAACAAGTTAGTATAGTCCTTAACTTTGTTAACTAAAGCTTCAATTTGAGAAATTTGGAATTCTGCTGTTTGGTTTTTACCATACGCGTATTCGACGCCTACGTAGAATGGCCTGCCGGGAGTTTTGTGGCTGAGGACGTTCAGAGCAATAAACAGCGATATGAAAATCAATACTATTAGGACGGTGGCGGTTAAGGTGGCGAGTTTACGGTTCAAGTCTGCTCAACCATTCGACAGAATATCGCCGATTTAAGTATTTAACGTTTGAATCGTTACCGGTAATAAAGGAAAAAAGTAAGATTACCTGTGGTAGAGACCTATCAATTCTCCTTTAGCAATTACGTGGTTCTGCATTGCTTTTTCAAGGTCTCTTTTGGTTGATTTCACGCCTAAGTTGAGCTCTGCATCCAACGCATAGACTTTAAAGAAGTACCTATGCGTACCCGATGGCGGGCAAGGACCCATAAAACCAACCTGTCTTGCGCCATTCAAACCTTCAGTTCCCGGAACCGAGTTCTCAGCTATTCTAGTTGTTGAGGATGGAATGTTCCAGACTACCCAGTGGTCAAATGTTCCGCTTGGCGCGTCAGGGTCATCAACTACTAAAGCTATGCTCTTTGCTTCTTTAGGTGTGCCTTCAATTATTAGGGGTGGATTGATGTTTTGGCCGTCGCAACTGTGTTTTTTTGGAATTGGGCTGTTTGGTTGGAATGCTGGGCTTTTGATTGTTAGTTCTTTCATAAAAATCCTCTAAAAAACTATGGTTAACGTGCCAGATAAAGTTGGTGAACAAAGCTTTTACTACATTAGTTAACTTTGATGGATATAGCAAAAAGTTCGGGTTTCTAAATTAGCGTTTTTGTTTTGTTTAATGTTTCGTACATTATGTATGTCAATTTTGTGTTGCCTTATTCTTCGGGTGTTAAAACTCTGCTTTTTAGACATGGCATGACTCCAAGCTGACAAAGGTTAGATTAAAATAAGTAAGGTTGCTGTTCTGTCCATTTCTCTACGATTAATTTGCCGTCTTTAGGGCTAAAATGGACCGCTATTTGCTTTTAATGTGCCTGTTGTTTGAGCAGAAAATGCTAAAAAAGGCAAAAGTTTAGCCATTTGTTTAGATTTCAGCTTTACGTATTAGCTCTTGTGCGCTGTTTAGGTTTATTCTGTAGAAGACCACAGTGATTACGGCTGCTATTATGGCGCTGATTATTATGGGAATTGTGAAGTCAAGAGTGCCTAGAGCTGACACGGAGCCCGATGTGAAGAATGCTGCGAAGAGATACGGTACAAAGGGCGATAATATGCCTAGGGCTGCAAGAGCGCAGGCACCGAAGCTAATGAATGACCACATTGGACGGATCATCCTTGCCCTCGGGATTTGTAAGAAATCGGCGCCTCTAAAGCCGATCACAAGCGCGATAGAACCTAAAGCAAAAATCAAAAAGAACCCCTCTAGAAAGCCAACAACCATCAGACTCGTTGTCGGATGGTAGATAATTGCGCCTATTGAGCTCGTTATGATTAGAGTGATTATTCCAAAAAATAATAGGAAGACAAATTTGCTTTTAACTAGGTTCTTGGCTGAGATTGGTGAGGCATAGATTCGCCATACTGCTTCGCCTTCTTCGCCTATCAACATATTTCCCAGCGACATAACCATGATGCTGGCGGGAAACAGGAAAGTCATAACTAGAAACATCAAGTTTACTTCTGCGGGTGCGCCTTGGTTTGTTATGCCTATTGACTGCATTACGGGGATTAATACGAAGACGATAGGTACAATGAAGATGCTGATTAGTTCTCGTCGTCGAGTGAATGATCGGATGTCTTTGCGGATTATGGCCGCTTCGACTGTAGAGAAACCTATCTTTCCCAGTAGTCCTGTTTTGGGTGTGTAGGTGCCGCCTGCTTGTACCCTAATTGCCGGGGGTTCGTATAGTCCAAAGCGTTCGTTTAGTTTGATTGCTAGGAAGTATAGTCCTGCGATGAAGAGTACCGATAGAGCTACAAATAATACGCCTTCGAAGATTACGCCATTAATTAGGTAGTAAAGCGTTAGACCTGGCCAAACAAATGGTACAAACCATAGCGTACTTTGGAACGCTGTTAAACCTTGAATAAAACTTGTAAAGCCCTGGGTTATAGAGAAATATATAACATAGAAGACGAGGAAAAAAGTCAGAGAACCGATGAACCTTACCCAGACGGCTGCTCTACCGCTTGACTTGTAGACTGCGCCTGTAAACCGCACTTGTAGGACGCCTATTACTTCTGTGATGGAGCTACCCATGAAGGCTGCGGCAAACAGCAGTACTGTTGTCAATAATGCTGGAAGAATTAGACCGTTGAAGCCTGCGAAGACAAGCAGACCAGCGGAGAACCCTATAGTTAACGCTATTGGTAAACCAAACAGGTTAGCTAATATGGAAGCTAACGTTTGCTCTTGCCACGTTATGGGTAACCAGTAATTGACTTGTGATGTTGCCTTGACGCCGCTGAGCTGAATTTGTTGAAGCATAGAGAAAACAATGCTAAAGATTAGCACAAGCGTCGGCATGGAAATGAAAAAGCCCAACGCTGAGGTGTCCAGCGGAGGCAAATTTGGAATTTCATTCGGATTTGCATATACTGAGGCTGCTATGGCATTAGCTCCTAAGCCACCGAGGATGCCTATGATAGCCGAAACCCAGTAAGGCCAGTAAGCAAGAATACCCCGTTCTTTATATCGTGTTGTTTTGACTCCTCTAATTAACCTGCCTGATTTGCGTTCTACCCGCAATAGGTAGAGGACGTTTTTCCAGTTCATCGCAGTAGTTCCTCAACGACAGGTTTTAAGTCGCCCGTTCCAGTTAACTTGAGGAATATGTCTTCTAATCCTGAGCCCGGCATGCTTGCTCTTTGTCTTAGCTCATTCATGTTGCCCAACGCTAAGATGTTGCCTTGGTACATGATGCCGATGCGGTCGCATACTGCCTCAGCGATTTCCAAAACGTGCGTTGACAGGATGGTTGTTACGCCTTGCAGTTTGAGTGAATGCAGTAAGTCTTTGACGATTCTTGCACTTCTAGGGTCCAATGCGTTTAGGGGTTCATCGAGGATTAAGAGTTTGGGTTTGTTGAGGAACGCTGAGATTAAGCTTAGTTTCTTCTTCATACCGTCCGAGTAACTGTTTATCATGTCGCCTTCTCTGCCTTCAAGCTGGAGTGCTTTTAGGTACTCGGTTATGCGTTGCTTCTTCTCAGCTGGAGGAACACCATAAATGTCTGCGATGAAGTCGAGGTATTCGATTCCAGTTAAGAATTCGTAAATGTTAGGTGACTCAGGAACATAACCAACGTGCTGTTTAACCGCAACGGGGTCTTTTTGCACGTCTACCCCTAAAACGTTGATTGTGCCTGCGGTTAGGTTGAACTAAACCCAAGAGCATTTTGAGGGTGGTGGATTTTCCTGAACCGTTAGGTCCCAAAAGCGCAAAGATTTCACCTGTGTTTATCGTTAGGTTCATGTTGTTTACGGCTACTATTTCGTTGTAGCGTTTGGTTACGCCTTGAAGGTCAACTGCGTATGGACTGCTCATGCAAATGCTCCCTCGCTTGCAAATAGAAAGGCTCAATATTTAAGGATAATGCGTATCCAGACTTCGTAATATCAAAGAAACGGTAGATAAGAAACAGATTACATTTGCAGTTGCTGTTAAAATTACTTTAATCCACCTTCTGATTCTTGCTAATTGGCGTGCCGCACTTTTTGCAAAATAACGCTTGCACCTTATTCTTTGCTCCGCAAGAAGAGCAAGCAATCTCAGTAGGAGTTAGGTTGCTTGGTATTTCCCTTGTATTTGGTTTCCGCAATTCTGGCAAAATATGGCGTCAAGGTCATTTTCATAACTGCAATATTTACAGAGAATGATAGTCGATTTTACTTCTTGAATAGCATTCAATCCTAAATTACCAAAGATTGAAAGTTTATTCTTCAGCATTTCTATTGTAGGCAATAAATCAGTCAGTTGTTTAAACTGCTCTTCATTTGGCGAAAACTTCGATACACATTCTTTGCTTAAGATGGTAAACTTCGGTTTCTTTCCTGAAATCAACTTAACTTCTTCTATCTCACTGTAAGTGTAGAAACAACTTTTCTTGCTGAGCTTCAATTTTCTCGTCTAATGTCAATTCTTTGATTTGTTCTTCTATCATTTGTCTGTTTTTTCTTTGCTCATCCGCATTCGTCAATGCTTCTGGTGCAACCCCGAAAAGATAAGAACGGCGCTCTGAAACTCCAGAGTCGAAACGTCTGCTGTGTCCCATGCAAACTATCGCAATACGCTTGTCAGTAAAGTAAACGTCATATCTAGTGGTAATATCGAGCGGTAACGGAAGATCCTCAATGATTCCCAGTTGCCGTTCCGGATCAAACATACCTCAAGCCCACTGGACATATTTGATTGCTTAAATTCTTAAGGTTTTTTATGGTCAAGCAATAATCTTAATTTGAGGGTCACTAAGAAAAATCGTGCGTTTGACTACCCCGTTGAAAACGTTTGCTCTTTGTTTGCCACCTAAATAGACAAAATTAAAATAAAAAAGGATAAACCGCGTAAAAGAGCGGCTGGTTTACTTAAAATTCAGTTCAAAGCTTATTGGAACAGCTTCGCCCCAAGACTGACGAATCGGGCAAATCTTCTGTGCCATCCCATAGACTGTGGTGGCTTTTTTGCGTTCGCGTTCATTATCGTTTTCTAATGCTACGTTCATGTTGAAGTGGACGTTTGTGAAAATCAGTTTCTCCATTCCTTCCACGTTCATTTTGACGTTTGCGATGGTTTCCAGGTTTTTAAGTCCCAGCTGGCTGTTTTTTGCGATTAAAAGAAACAATGTGTTGATGCATGAAGCTAGAGCAGCGGCGAATATGTCTTCGGGTACGCAGTAGCCTTCTTTTCCTCCAAACGATGGTGGTGGGCTAACGGTGACGAGTTTCTTTCCTTTGATTGACAGTTCGCATTCTGTTGCGCCTTTCCATGTGGCGGTTCCTTCAAAATTCATTTCAGGCATTTAAAAATCTCCAATATAGTATTGTAAAGGCGGAAATTTAATGTTACGGATTTTCTGTTTCAGCAGATTTCCCCGTAATTCTTCTGAAGAATTTCCTTAGATGATGCAGAACATGAGCTAAGAAAACGTGTTCTTGACGGCGCATTCTGTTTTCAAAATTGCTAACAAACGTTTTACTGCATCCTTTGACGTGTTCGACTTTTTTAGCAGTCAAATAACCTTAAATCTACCTAAAAGTTTCATTGCTAAAAAGAGAATATCAAAAAAATGCCACATATAATCGAAACTCATCAGTTAACAAAAACCTACAGTTCATTAAAAGCAGTCGACAGTCTAGACATAACTGTTGAGTCAGGCGAGATTTTCGGATTGCTGGGACCAAACGGCGCAGGCAAAACAACGGCTATCTCCATGCTTTGCACGATTCTTAAGCCAACCTCTGGGTCAGCAACTGTTAGCGGCTTCGATATTGTTCGTGAAGCCAACAAAGTGCGTCGGTCAATAGGAATTGTGTTTCAAGATCCCAGTATTGATGACCGTTTAACAGGCAGAGAAAACCTCTACATGCATGCAAATCTCTATGGCGTTCCAGCGTCAGAGCAGAAGGAACGCATAAACCGGATCTTAAAACTAGTCGAACTCGAGGATAGGGCAGATGATTTGCTTCGTACCTATTCAGGTGGTATGCGGCGCAGGCTTGAGCTTGGACGCGGTTTAATCCATTATCCTAAAGTGCTGTTTCTCGATGAACCAACCGTGGGTTTGGATCCTCAAACTCGAGATCATATCTGGAATTACATAAAAGAACTTAAAGAAGCCCATGACATCACCGTGGTCTTAACAACCCATTATATGGATGAAGCGGATAGGCTTTCGGACCGCATAGCCATCATGGACCACGGCAAAATCGTAATCTTAGATTCGCCTTCAAAACTCAAAGAAACCCTTGAAGGTGATGTCGTAGTTGTCAGAGCTAACAACATTCAAGCTTTATCGGAGCTGGTCCACAAATGGTTGGGGCTAAATCAAACAAAAGTGGTCGACGGTGCCTTAGAGATTACGGTACGCAATGGAAAAACAGTGATGCCCCGCATCATGGAGTTGGCAACCCAAAACAACATTTACGTTGAATCCTTGCTTTTGCGCCAACCCAACCTTGAAGACGTTTTTCTGCATTACACTGGCAAATCGATTCGGCAGGATACAAGCCGAGAACTACACGGAATGTCTGCGATTCAGCGGAGAGCGATAAAATGAGTGAATTTCGCGGAGTCTACACTCTCTGGCTACGGGAACTCAAGCGGTTTAAGCGGGATAGAACAAGGTTGGTTAGCATGTTTATTCAACCGTTGCTTTGGCTTGTGATCTTCGGTGCTGGATTTGGTTTACGGTTTACCATTCCAGGCTTAAGCTACCAGCAAGTGATTTTTCCAGGAATTATTGCTCAAACACTGCTTTTTACTTCAATGTTTATGGGCATAAGCGTGATTTGGGATAAAGAATTTGGTTTTATGAAAGAAATTCTTGTTTCCCCAATATCCCGTTTCAGCATTTTCATGGGAAAAATGTTCGGAGATAGCTCATCTGCATTTCTTCAAGGTATAATAGTTTTTTTCGTTGGAATTGCACTAGGTATATCTGTTGATCCCCTAACTTTCCTGTATGCTCTGCCGATTATGGTTCTAATAACGTTCGGGTTAGTCAGTATTGGTTTAACCATAGCCAGTTTCATGGGTAGCCTTGAAAGTTTTGGAGCGATCCAGACCTTCATCAACTTGCCCTTATTCTTTTTAAGCGGCGCATTGTTCCCCCTGAAAGGACCCGGAATCAACCTTCCCAGTTGGTTAACTACTGCAGCTGCATGGAACCCCTTAACTTACGGGGTTGATGCTTTAAGAAGTGTAATTTTAGGCACAGCTTGGGCACCTCTTCAGATCCAGCCCTTATGGATGGACATAGGTATCATAGCATTGTTTGATGGGATAATGATTGTAATTGGAACTTGGGCATTTAGCAGAATGAAATAAAATGCGCGAAAAGTAGATGCTCTAAGACAACACTTAGCCGTCTTTAACAGTAAAAGGAAAAGAAATTAAAAATTACTTGTTGGTCATTTCGTTGATTTGTTGTTCCATCGCGTGTCCACGGCAGAAAACCACCGCTTTATTTACGCCTGGAACCGATTTTGCTGCGTCACGGATGTCTGCAGAAAGTTTAAAGGCGATGGGGCAGAACGGGCTTGTTGGAACAAATTCTACGGTGACTGTTCCTGGAGGGGCTTCTTTTACGCTTTGAATCATCTGCATTTCTTCAAAGGATTGTCCAGTTTCAGGGTCTTGCACTTTGCCTACTTCTACGCGGACTTTATCTTCAAGTTCAGTCATTTTTTTAACCTCACAATACGTGAAAGAATAAGAAGTGGAAAAAGACATATAAACCGATTGATAAAGACCAAATTGGTTCGCTACATTGAGCGAGGTCTGGTTTGATGTTTGATGAATCCTGCATATTCTGCAAAATCGTCCAAAAACAAGCGCCGTCAAGTATTATCTACGAAGATGAAGCAGTCATGGTTTTCCTGGATATTAGACCGTTAAACATGGGACACACGCTTGTAATACCAAAAGCTCACTATGTCGACATCTTCGACATTCCCGCAAAGAGCTTTTTAGCCAAGTTCACAAGATATCCAAACAGATTGCCTTGGCCGTTAAAAAAGCCACAAACGCCGACGGAATTAGTATCATCCAGCAGAACGGCAAAGCCGCAGGACAAGACATCTTCCACTTACATGTGCATGTGGTTCCACGTTTTGAGGGACAAAAACTGCAGTCTTTTAGCGAACTAAGGGAAGTTGACAGAGCAAGTCTTGATGAGATGGCTAAGAAAATAAAACAGTACCTTTGAAAAAAGGGGTTCCTGCTTAACAACAGGTTTAAGTTATCATTTGTTGCCTAAAACCGCCATTTTAGGCATCAACACCTTGTCAATGGCATGGCAAACTCCATTATCCACGACCAAGTCTGGTTTGACGATGTTTGCTCCATTGACCTTCATGTTACTATGCAGGTGCCAACGTTTAGCGTCTATTTTAAGTTCTCCTCCTGAAACTGCCTGCAAATATTCATGTTGAGCCAAATCTTCAGATCATCATTTTTCCTTCAACCACATGGAAAGTTAAGGCTTCTTTAAGTTTAGTTGTGTCTTTTAGAAGCATCTCCAAATCTTTTTTGGGGATTTTAATGAAGGCGTCATCGGTTGGTGCCAAGACAGTGAATGGACCTGGGCTTTTGAGGGTGTCAACTAATCCTGCTGCAATTACTGCTTTTACAAGGATGTTAAACATGTCTGAAGCCATTGCGGCATCAACAATATCTGGCAAAATTTCAGCTCCACTCGATTAAATTTTAAGAATTATGAATACAATGAATAAAATATGCGATAAATGTTCCTAAGGCTTGAAAAGTTTTAATAACGATTACTTTTAGACATGTGCTGGATGGCGCTTGGTTGATTCCGTTTCATTGGCATTAATAGTAAGTGCACTAATAATTTTGATAGGGTTCTTAGCCAATTACTTTTTCAATAAAACTGGTTTCCCAGACATGCTTATTCTGATATTTATAGGCGCAATATTTGGCCCTGTTTTAGGCGTTTTTGACCCAACATCGGTTAAGACTTTTGCTCCCTACATTGCAGCATTGGCTCTATCCTACATAATATTTGACGGTGGCATGGGATTAAACATCAAACAAGTGCTCTATAACAGTCCTAAAGCTCTGTTACTAGCGGTTTTAGGCTTTGTCTTTAGCCTTCTGGGCGTTGCTGCTTTTATGGTATATGCGTTTAACATGTCTTGGCTGTACGGATTGCTTTTTGGAGCAATATTCGGTGGAAGCAGCTCAGTAATCGTTGTTTCATTAGCCTCTAAAATAAAAATTAGTGAAAATGGCTCAACTATACTCATACTCGAATCCGCCATCACAGATATATTCAGCATCGTAATCGCAATAGCCATAATCGATATTTTAATCACTGGAAACGCCAATGTAACGTCAATCGGCATAGGAATTGTAGGTAAATTCCTTATCGGACTAGGGATTGGCATCGCATTAGGTTTTGCTTGGCTATTTGCCTTAAAAAAAGTGTCTTCCCTACCCTTTACTTACATGTTAACGTTGGGTATAGTGCTTTTAGGGTATGCTGTAACTGAAAGTTTAGGAGGAAGCGGTGTTCTTTGCGTATTGCTTTTCGGCTTGATCTTGGGAAACGAACGCGACCTCCTCAAGTTTCTAAGACAAAACAGCGACGCAAATCATGATGAAGGCAAAATCCTGTTATCAGTGACTAAAGGTTTAAAACGTTTTGAGGCTGAAGTGGCTTTTCTAATTAGCACTTTCTTCTTTGTCTTCTTAGGCATTATTGCTTCAGTATCGAGTTTAACTGGTCTTATTATCAGGCATAGTACTTTCAGTTATCATGCTTGTGACACGATACGGAGCAGTATGGTTAACAACAGTGGAAGAGTTCTCTGACGAAAAGAACAGAGGTATGATGACTGTAATTTTAACTAGGGGCTTAGCGACCGCTGTTTTGGCAACTTTGCCTGCACAACTTGGACTCTCATACTCAGATATTTTCGTAGACATTGCCATAGTTGTTATTGTTACGACCGCGATTATGGCAACTGTTGGTTCAATATTAATTTCGCGAAGATCCTAACATTTCTGGTGTTGGAATCGCCAAAAGCCCTTATAGGGCGCTTCTATGCCCATCTGCCAAAGCGCCGCAGATAGTTCGCCGTAGTGAATCATGTCTTCAAGCACCATGTGGGTTAAGACGTCTTCAACCCTCAATTTGGCATAAGGTTTGTCACCCCAGGGAACGACGATTTGACGGTTTAGTTCTTTGATTGAAAGCTTGGCCAAATACAATTGTGTATTATTCTGGACCCGTTGCATGTATTCACTTACTGAGTCTATGTTTTTGAATGCTTCAAAGTCTGGGTCAACCCACTCGCTGAAACGGTCAGGAATAATGTAACTTACCCATCTATCTTCGACGAGCGTTAAATGCAAAAACACGTTTCTCAGAGAATCAAAGCTTAAGCCTTTAGGCTCAACAACCACACTCCAAGGCAACTTTTGCAAAGCGTCAAAATACAGCCCACGAACGGCATGGTTGTAGACGATTAAATCCTTGGCATGCATAAACTGGCTATCACTGCCTGATTATTTAAAACTTGGCAAAGCTAGCAGCTCTCGCTAGACTATAGCCCATTTATTTAAGTGCCGAAAGATGCTGGCGCTGAAACGTCGTAAGCTCTCTCAGTGCAGACTCCTGCTTATATAAAGCAAAAGCCTAAACGGCCGTATGGTCGCACCAACTGTATAACAAAAAGGGGAAAGATCTAAAAATAAGCCAAACCATAGAGTTCCCAAGAACTTTCACCATAAGTCAGTAAGCATTGACCACTCGCTGTATGGATTAGCTCTGTGACACTGTGGCTTTTCGTACTTCTTCAATTGGGTGGCTGGGGTAGTATGTCATTTGTGGTCTGCACGATCATCGCCGTCTATGGGGTGCTCGAAGTTCGTTAGCGGTGCCTAAGAACCCTGCTATAAGCTGCAAGAAAATGCACCTTCGGCATGGGCAGACTGCGCTGCGTCTCTACTTTGGCAAACGGTCAGCCTCAAGAGACTACAAATACACGCTAACCACTTGCCCACAGCCGTCTTCTTTCTATACAGGCTGATAGGTCCTTTTCCAGGCGGACATTTGCGCTCTTTTCGTGACCTCTTCAGGCAGTCCCTCCACTATATCAAGCAAAAGCCACAGCCTATGTCGATTGTACTCTTTTTACTGGCAATCTACAGTGGCTTAACATGGCAAACAACAAAGCCTAAGAGCTAACCATTGTTTGACTTATGCCTATAATGATGAATTCTGCTGGTTTTGTTACTGCCACACCGATAAGCACATTTAATCGCCCGTTGTCAATGTCGTTTTGAGTCATCGTGGTCCGGTCGCATTTTACAAAGTAGGCTTCTTGCTGTTTAGCGCCCAATAACATGCCCGTTCTCCATGTTTGGGTGAGGAAATTCTCAATTGCTGTTTTAACTTTCGTCCATGTGGCTTCATTGTTTAATTCAAAAGTTGCCCAGGCTGTTCCTTTGGTGATTGATTGTTCAAGGTAAATTAGCAGCCTACGAACGTTAACATACTTCGTTTCAGGATGAGTTGGATAGGGTTCTGGCACCCCACACACGTATGCCCCTACCCGCAAATTTGCTGATGCAGTTAATACCTTGCGGGTTGAGGATATCTTGTTGGCGTTGGTTAACTGCAAATTCTAAGTCCACTGCTCCTTGAACTATTTGGTTGGCAGGTGCCTTGTGAACGCCCTGTTCAATATCCACGCGCGCGTAGATTCCGGCAACATGTCCACCTGACGGAACCAAACACATCTGTCCTGTCCCAGTTTGCTTCACGTAAATCCATGGATAATACAATGCGGCAAACGAAGACTCATGCGGTTTGGTTACGCTGGATGCGTCCTGCCCTTTAAGTGAATCAAAAATAGCAAATCTGCTCCTTAACCGTTCACAATGACCAATCAATGCATCAGCCAAACCCGCCACGGCTTGAGCGTTAGGCGAATAAACAATTGAAACCTCCTCAACCTTTTCCAATTCAGCGAGAGCAGACGCATAATCCGAATTGGTGACCTTGCATAGGTAGCATCGTTTCCCACCGTTTAAGAAAAAGCCTTCAACCGCATAAGGCAGATACTTGTCTACGCCAAAGTAGCCGCCGAACAACGTCTGAAACTCAAGCCAACTGGTGACTAGCGTTGGCGTGGTTGCGCCCATTTGGGTTTCCCCTAAAAACGCCGCGGTGCTTGTGCTTACGCCTTCAATTGACTGCGGCTGAATTCTAATGTTTTGGACAAATACGCCTGGCTTTATAGGTAAGCGGCTCATGGCATAAATTATGTTGGTGGGCGTTTTTGTGCGTATTGGTATCTGCGTGGTTTGCCTATACGCGTCAGAATGTTATCCTTGACTAAGTCAACGAGGGCGTGGGCGACGGCGGTGCGGTCGTAGTGGAAGCCTTTGCGTGCGAGTTCGCTGTGGACGTCGTCTAAGCCTCGGGGTTCGCTGAACCATTTTTCTTCCCAGAGTTTTTGGATTACTCCTCGGCAGGTTTCGGCGCGAGGTAGAGGTGCTTGGCGTTCTGTTGGTTGGGTTAGGTTGATGTTTTTTGAGTGTTCGGTGACGGTGGAGAGTATTTGGTTTACGGCGGTTTGGATTTGGTCGGGTTGGGCTTCGATTTCGAATTCTATGTTGCCGATTTTCATTTTTACGCGTATTGGTGGGTTTTGCGGGTTTTGTGTCAACTCTTCACCTATTGTATATTGAATTGTGCAAGATGCACATGCACAATACTTAAATATTTCACCAATAAAGATATTGAATATTGGTGAATCAACGTGATTGAACAATATACAATTACTAACAAATATAACTTTCCACAACCAACCATCGACTCAATACTCCCCCAACGCTTCTTCGAACAAAGCATAAACACCCTCAAACAAATCCACCCCCAACCCCTCCAACTAAACCAGCAAATCCAACAACTAACAACAACCGAGCAATACCCACGCAACCTCCAATTAAAAACAACCCCAATCACGCTAAAACCAGACCACCAAGAAACCCTAGTTGCCGCCGTGGACACCTCAACCATAAAAATCGGCGAAACCCAAACCGGCATCATTGTCGCCGTAAGGGGCGCAACAACCTGGAAACAAAATGGCGCCTACAAGTACACTCGACTAGGGCCATTTATATTTCACATAACTGAAGAAAACAAAAACCAACTCTGCAACACACTTGAACACGCATACTTTAGTACCACCTACACCAGCAATCACCAATCCGCGCCAAACATTATGCAGATGCCCACGCGCCTCGCTAACCTGCTGGAGCGATGGCTGCAAACCATGCTTGCCAAAACCGTAAACAACGGTGTTCTTCTCTTCGATGGATCACTAACCGCTGGTACTCCTGAAACCCCCGTGCAGCGCTTGAAGGAAATCCTTAGTTACGCAAGAAGAAACCAAAGCACGGTTTTGGCATTTTCCAAAGCTACTACTCTGAGGGCTAATGGCTTGTTGATAACTGAGCAACTTCCAAACCGCGACCCGCCTTATTTGCTTGAGACTACAGGTTTGCATTCGAAGCCACCTATGATGCTACTGGGAGATGTTTATGTGGCGCGGCTCAACAAAGCAAACTTGGCGTTCAGGCTTGACATTGACAGGGAAACGCCTGTTGAACAGCGGCTGGATGCTATCCAAAAACTCTTGGGCAACGACCTCTACACCCAAAGCTACCCTGAGACGCTGAGACTCTCACATATCCTTTGCACCTTCACCGCCAACGAAGTCTTAGCCATTAAACACTTCATAACCCGCAAACATGGCATCCAAATTGTCAACCGACCCGACATGCACAGAATCCTCTTCGGCTCCTACGGCTTCAAAGGAGAAAACTACTCATGAAACTCTACAGAAAAGAAGGTAATGTGCTTCAAATCATCAGTTTTCCCATCGGAGAACGCAGAAAAAGGCGATTACCTTTTCGTTGAAGACGCAGATGCAGCTAAAGCCTTAATTGCCCAAGTTATCGACGTCCAATTTGCTGCTGTTCCTGGCGTTCTGGAGGAGCTTTTGCGTACGTTGCCCGATGGAGGCGAACCTTTGCAGGGCGAAGACATCGACCCCATGGAGA
Source organism: Candidatus Bathyarchaeota archaeon (assembly GCA_963770845.1). Classification (GTDB taxonomy): domain Archaea; phylum Thermoproteota; class Bathyarchaeia; order Bathyarchaeales; family Bathycorpusculaceae; genus Bathycorpusculum. Next base: position 47,851 of record CAVYRC010000012.1, read on the forward strand.
TTGCTCCCCACATCACCTACATCCAAGATGCGAGTCTACTAATCTGCAAGATTCGAGCAACTTTGGAAAATGAAATGTTGAGTCCAAGTAGCAGTTGGTTGCCATCTCGCTCGCAATCTACCATCAAAAAACTCTCCATCCCCATGCTCATGAAACTCGCAAAAGTCGACGGCAAATTACCAATAACTTTGGGGGGAACCAAAGACTCCTCACTCTTAACTATCGATGCCTCCTCCATCGACGGAACGCTGAACATCATCACAGGAAAGAAGGGCTGCGGCAAATCCCATCTCTCCAAACTCCTGATGGTAAACCTCGTCGGCTACAAAGCAACAGTCGTCATTTTCGACCTCAACGGCGAATACAGCAGCCTCGGCATGACCAACGATGGCAAACGCAACATGTACTTCGATAAAATCCACACCCTCACGCCCAGCCAGAACTTCAAAGTGGCGCTTGAGCAGTTGCCCTTAAACACGGTTATGGGCATACTTGTAAACGCGCTTCATTTGCCTGGGACCTCAGCGCGTGAATTTAGGCGGCTATGGAAGATGCTCAAAGAACAGGGCAAGTTGAATATGCAGAATTTGGGTGAAGCGATTCGCGATTTGAACTGCAACCAGCATGTTCGGGATGCGTTGGCTTCTCGTTTTCACTCGTTTGCTAACTCGGGTTTTTTCACAGACTGCCTTGGTGAGGCAACGCTGCTTGATGAGAGTATCTTCAAAGCTAAAGATGCGGGCGGTGCAATCGTGGTAAACCTTAAAAACACAAGCAACATCGACCGCCAAATCGTAGTCGAATACGTCTTAGGAAAACTCGTTGATTCCCTCTCCAATTGGAAACTTAAAGCCGCATTCCTCTTCGCCGAAGAAGCCCACCTCTACCTACGAGAAACCTACTGGGACGACATCGTTACCCGCATGCGTCACTACGGTCTATTCACCACTTTCATAACCAACCAGCCCGACACCATCCAAGAAACCATCTACCGGCAAGCCGATAACATATTCCTTTTTAACTTCACAAACGAACACGACTTGGACGTGGTTTCAAGGGCTGCCCGAGTTGACGCTGAGACGGTTCGGTCAATAGCCCGTGATTTGCCTCCACATCACTGCTTAACCTTGGGCAAAGTTGTCAGGGATTTCCCCATAGTTGCCCGAGTGAGAGCCTTAGACATCAAAACACTTGGAGAAACACGCCTGTTCTTTAGCGAAAAGAATTAGCCTGCTCCAATTTTTCCCTGTTATTTCTAAAGAAGAGCCGAAAAGAAGCAGTCAAATTGTAGCTTTCTACTTCATCGAACAGTACCCAACGCAACTCTGCGGCGTCGCTTGCGGCTTGAATGGTTCCTGCAATGACGCGCACAAGGTAGTCGATGATGACATAGTGGTATTTTACTTTGCCCTGCTCATCTAAATCGACATTATCCACTACACCAATCAGGCTTGGGTTGTCAACGTCGAGGCAGACTTCTTCTTTGGTCTCGCGGATAACTGCTGCTTCGAGGCTTTCGCCCAATTCAACTAAGCCACCGGGGATTGTCCATTTGCCCTTACTGGGTTCGTTGCCACGTTTTATCAGCACAATCTTGCCATCTTGGATTATGACTGCGCCGACGCCTACGATGGGTTGGTCAGGATATAAGCGTTTCATGAAGAAACCTAGTGGTAAAATGATTTATCTGTGTCTTAAAGCTTCTACTGGTAAATTTCTAAAAAGAAAAAAATAAGAGAAATTTATGAAGCGAGCGTCATCAAAATGGTATGAAAAGACTTTTGCTCCAATTTTTAATTGCATAGGGGATAGTTTTGTTCGGGACAATTAGGGACAAATGGGGACAACTAGGGACAAATAGGGACAACTGATAAGGCTGATTCAAAGCCTAAATAACGAAATCAACCCAAAACAAGCCCCAACGATAATCTGGCGCAGCAACAATGTTTTCTTCTACCAGACTGTTCAAAGAAATGCTAGTTACGTCGTCGTTAATGATTCGAATGGTAAGGAGAAAAAAAGTTTTTTCAAAGAAAAGGGTTTGTAGTGCCCTTACTCGTATCTTAGGGCTTCTACTGGTTTGAGTTTTGATGCACGCCAAGCTGGATAGAGCGCGAAGATTACGCTGACGCCGACACCAAAAGCTAAAGCGCCGACTAGTACTTCGGGTGTTAGAAGTGGCGTGATTTTGAATCCGCCGCCTCCGCCAAACACTCCTGAACCAAGGACTGAGGCAGTAATGTTTGCCAATATCCAGCCGGAGATTATTCCGATGATTGCGCCCATTAAACCGATTATTATTGATTCGCCAAGGAAGATGGTCAGCACAGTTCTGCTTTTCATACCTAAAGCTTTGAGGATGCCGATTTCACGTGTGCGCTCGATTAAGGACACTATCATGATGTTCATTATGCCAATGCCTGCTACCAGTAGTGAGATGGCTGCGATTCCTCCTAAGAATAACTGCAAGATGCTGAAGATGTTTGTGAGTAAGCTAAGTACTGCGGTTGCGGATACGACAGATACTTGGTTGCTGAAATGGTCAGTTATAGCTTTGGAAACGTTGGTTACAGTTGCATTATCACTGTTCTTGAGTTGAACGATTATCATGTCGCATTGCTGTGTTCCAAAGAAGCTCTCAGCTTTGTCAATGGGAATGTACACACCTGTATCGGATGGTCCACCGATGCCGAAGCCACCGATTTTTCCAAGTACACCTGAGACGTCAGCGCTGTATGTTTCGTTTACTGGAGGTAGAACCGTTGCGTTTGTCCATGTTACGTTGATTGTGTCGCCTGCGCCAAAGAAGATTGTGCCGTTTTGTCCAGGCTGGTTTACCCGTGTACCGACGACGATTTGGTTGTCAGATGGGCTAGTTGGAATAGTCCCGCTTGCAGCAGTGAAGGTTGTACTGTAGGTTTGAGAGTACGAATTGAAATCCACGCCGTAGATAGTTACTGAACGGTTAAGATTATCGGTTTGAACATAGCCTGAACGACTCATTATGGCGATTGAACTTACAATATCCGGCGATAAAGCATCGATTTCATTCGTATAGTTCACATAAAGCTTAAACCCTGAATTATCAATAGTTCCTCCACCGAATGCACCGCCGCCACCCCCTCCAAATCCTCCGCCATCTCCGCCTGCACTAGCACTGCCTCCTCCACCTAAGACTCCACCGCTGCCAGAACTTACTATAAGTGTGTTAGCGGATAATCCCTGGTTAAGTTGACCAGTTAAAGTTGCTTGCAAGCCCTGAGTGATCGAGAGCAACGCCACAATTGCTGCGATACCAATGATGACGCCCAAAGTAGTTAGTGCTGCTCTAAGCTTGCGAAGTTTAATAGCACTAAATGAGTAACCGAAAATGTCAAATGTCTTCATTTTAGTTTTCCACCTGCGTTACGATCTCTCCATCAAACATCTTCACAGTTCGCTTTGCTTCATTTGCCAGTCTCTCGTCATGTGTAACCATAATAATGCTAACCTTATTTTCAGTGTTTAATTTTTTAATTAAAGCTAATACTTCACTTGCCGTCTTGGAGTCAACGTTTCCTGTGGGTTCATCCAATAAAAGGAACTTTGGGTTGTTTGCCAAAGCCCGTGCAATGGCAACTCGTTGCTGTTGTCCTCCGCTTAGCTCGGCAGGTTTATGGTTGATTCTATCTTTTAACCCCACAGTTTCAAGAAGATCTATAGCACGTTTCCTTCGCTCAACTTTGCTTGTGTTGGCTATGGACATTGCTAATTCAACGTTGTCTCGTGCGGTCAATCTTGGGATTAAGTTAAAGAATTGAAATACGAATCCAATTTTAAGCCTGATTTCTGCAAGTTGATTATCGTTAAGTTTAGAGATATCTACGCCGTCAATTAACAGAGTACCCGCAGTGGGCTTATCCAATGCACCGATCAAATTTAACATCGTAGATTTACCGCTGCCAGAAGGACCAAGGATTGAAACGAAGTCTCCTGCTTCAACTTTCAGGTTTACTCCACGAAGGGCTTCAACTGGGACTTTTCCCAACATATAAGTTTTTTTAACGTCTATCGCTTCTACGACAGGAATGGTTTTTGTTGACATTTTTTATTCGCGCTTCTATTTCTGTTGAATTCTACCCATTATTTAAACACTAGTTAAATCTTAAAAAAGAAAGTTAAGGCAGAGCAAAAATATAATGTTCAACAATAAACTACAAGCATGACATATAAACAATTCACTATTGTATAACTGTGCCAACATTTTCTCCCGAAATGGCCGCCAAAATGTTTTCAGGCTTAAACCCGTTCACAACAACGAGTTTGAGTCGTTTGCGTTTGAGAACTTTAATGGCTTCAGGGTCAATTATTTGGTGAATCCCTGCTTTATGCTCGTTTTGCTCAAAGACCTTAGCCAACTCATCAAGCGATAAATGGTCAAGCTTCACCGCATCAGGGTGTTTTCTTGGGTCTTTATCGTAAACGCCATTTTGGTCAGTGCCCTTAACCAGCAACTCCGCATTAACACGTTCAGCAACCAACGTGGCAACTGCGTCAGTGGTGATTCCCGGTTTCAAACCCCCCATAACAACAATTTTGCCTTCACCAAGGCACTGCGCTGCTTCATCAAGCGTTACCGCCACTTTACTGCAGCCTACATCGCCGAGTTTTTTGAGGAAAAGCTGAGCAAACAAACGTGAACAAGAAATCGCAATTTCATCCTGCGCCGTCATATCCAACCCCAAATTCTTGGCAATCCCAATGAATTCCCTTGCCAAAGCTCCGCCGCCCAAAACCACCGCAACCTCGTGCCCCTGCTGCTTGATGGTTTTGATTATGTCAGCGTATTTGCCCATTAATTCCGTGTTGATTGGTGACGCAACCACTGAGCCGCCTATTCGAACAACGATACGCATGATTAAGTCATCCTTTACTGGCTATACAATGCGCTTTCGAGTTAAAAATCTTTAATATCCCAAAAGCCGCAGTTAAAGCAGGCTTCAAGGAAGAACCAGATGACTTTCACTGAAACTTTTACGCATTCAAGCGTTGGCACCGTTCAACTTTGATTTAAGTGCTCAAATATTCTCTAGCGGCGACACAGAAATCCGCGGTTACACAAAGGGCGTATTCCATCAGGTGCTTAAAATCAACGGCAACCTTGTTTTAGTCAAAATAACTTCAGATGGAACAGTTGAGAAGCCAAGAATTGCTGTTGAATTAGAATCAAATAATCCAATAACAGTCAAAGACAAGCAGACAGCAAAAGAAACAATCTAGTTTCATCTTCAACTTGGACTTAGACCTCTGCTCTTTCTACAAAGAAGTTGAAAACGACCCTGTAATGCACCAAATAACCCAGCAACTGTACGGATTAAAGAACCCAACAACGCCAACGGTTTTTGAATCGCTGGTGGATTCGATTGTGGAGCAGCAAATCTCCATCAAAGTCGCACATCACAATCGAGGATCGGCTAGCCAAAAAATTCGGCGACACACATAGACATCGATGGCAAAACCTACTTTGCTTTCCCAACACCACAAAACATTGCAGCCGCCAGCATAAACGAAATCCAACAGGTCGGATTGAGCCAGCGCAAAGCCGAGTACATCTATGAATGCAGCAAAGTTGATTGCTGATGGCAAATTGGATCTTGAAAAACTGAAAAATAACCAGACCCCGAGCAAATCATCGCCGAACTGGATGAAATCAGAGGGATCGGCGTTTGGACTGCTGAACTCACAATGCTCCGAGGAATGCAGAGGCTGGATGCTTTACCCGCTGACGATTTTGGCATAAGACGAGTGATTTCAAGGTATTACTGCGGCGGCAAACCAATCAAAACGGCTGAAGCACGAGAAATCGCTAAGGCATGGGGCAAATGGAAAGGGTTAGCCGCTTTTTACCTGATTATCGCTGAAGCCAAGGGCATCACAGTTTAGCTTGTTAAGCGTTTCTTCATCAAGTTAATGCTCAAGATAAAGAAGAAACATGGTCACTGCAATTACCCAACTAAACTTATGAGCGATTAACGCTGCAGGACTCAAACCCAAGATTGGTTCAAGATGACCCGTAACTAGCCCTCTGGTTACGTTTACGACGTGCGTTAGCGGCAAAACAGCCATGGCGACTCCTTGTGCCGCAATGGGCAAAGATGTCAAGGGGAAGAATGTTCCGCATAAAAAGAACATCGGCGTTAAGAAGAGGAATGATGGGATAATTGAAGAAGTCTATGTTTGGCGCAACTGACTGTGAAGCACATGGCGATGGAGGCAAACATTAAGCCGCCGAAAAAGCGCAAGCGGAATAACCAGCAGGAACAGCGGGCTTGAAATTAAGCCGAAGAGCCGCAATTACAGCCAAGCACGATTGTCGCGTTAATGGTTGCCCGTGTTGCTCCCCAAAGTAGTTCTCCTGCAACGACTTCTTCAACGCTTACGGGTGTGGCGACTATGGCGTCGAAGGTTTTTTGGAAGTACATGCGTACAAACGAGGCGAATGTGCATTCAAAAAATGAGCCGTTCATGACTGCAATCGCTACTAGTGCAGGTGCGATGAAGTTGATGTATGGTTGTCCTTGGATGCTTGGGATGAAACCGCCAAGCCCAAAGCCGAAAGCCAACAGGTAGAGTATAGGTTCCAGACAGTGAGGGCAAGAAAGTTGACTTTTATGGTTTTTAGTGAAGACATCAAAGTTTCGGCGCCAAACCTTCCAGACCCTGTAAGTCAGTTTCGGTATGGTGAAGCGTGCTGGTGACTTGCGAATGTTAGGGTTAGTCATTCTTCTCGCAGTCCCCTTCCAGTCAATTTTAGGAAAACGTCTTCGACGTTGGCGTTGCGAATAGTCACGTTCTGCAGTGGGTGTTCTTTTAGGAAGCCTTCAAAGACGCCGTGTGGTTTGTCGGTGAAGATTTGCATGCGGTCGCCTAATCGTTCGATAGCGTGCATCAGGAAAAGCCTCTTTAAGTACTGGAATACGAGTTTCTCGTCGTAGTCGAGTTCCAAGCACTTCTTCGCCGACGTGCTTTTTGACAAGTTCAGCGGGTGTGCCTTCCTCGATGATTTTGCCTTTGTCAACGATTAGGATGCGGTCGCAGAGGACTTCGGCTTCATCCATGTAATGAGTGGTTAAAATTATGGTGACTTGCTTCTTTTTTAGGTGGCGCACTTCATCCCAAACAAGGTGCCTTGCCTGTGGATCCAAGCCCGTGGTGGGTTCATCTAAAAGCAGAATTTGAGGCTGATTCAGAAGTGCTCTGGCAAAAATCAATCTGCGCTTCATGCCAGTTGACAGCGCCATTATGGGGACTTCTCTTTTTTCTTCCAGCTGGAAAAACTTCAGCTGTTCATCTGCTCGTTTTAGGGCTTCGTCTTTTGGGATGTCGAAGTAGCGGGCGTAAACGGTCAGGTTCTTGATGACTGTGAAGTCTGGGTCCAAGTTGTCTTCTTGCGGTGCAACGCCGACTATGCTTTTTATTTCTCGGCATTGCTTGTGAACGCTTAACCCTGCAACATTTAGTTCTCCGTCGGTTGGTGGCAGAAAACAGTACATCATGCGGACGGTGGTGGTTTTTCCTGCGCCGTTTGGTCCAAGAAAACCGACGCATTCGCCCTTGTAGACTTTGAAGTCTATGTGGTCAACTGCTATGAAATCGTCGAATTTCTTGGTTAAGCCTTTGGCTTCTATTAGAACTTCGCTAGAACCCATAAGTAATCACAGATAGATTTGTTGTCGCCAACTTAAAACTAACTATGTAGTGTTTGCCTGAAATGTACTGGCAGTAACCATAGCTTATGGGTCCTTGCTTGGTTGTTTCACAGGGAAACTCGGTGCATTCAAAGCAGAGTTTCACGCCTTTGGTGTATGCGCAGTTGCAGATTTTGCAGAACTTGTTTTCTCTGTGCGACGCAGCCAACGGTTCCGTTTGGGCATGTGCCTTTTTGCATTTTGGGGCATTTTTCGCAGGCAATTCCGCAAACACCAATTCTCATTTTAATCATCTTACCTGTTGAAAAAAATGTAGCCTGTCTCATATAAAGGCAGACTGGTTAACCTGCTGTGCCATACCCGCTGACTCTCACAACGGCATCAGTTGAGCTTGAGCTTGATTTGGCATCTACCAAAATGGACCAAACTATATTCTGCGATGGAAACAGCCGCATCATATCATCATCCGATAACCATACCGAACTGCTGTTGTAGAAGGTTCGGATTACGGGGTCAGAGATTACATTGTCTATGAACTCGATGCGTACTCTAACGGTTACGGTTTCGTTGTTGCTAAAGATGCCGTCTACATCAATTTTTGGTTTGAAGGAGAAGATTGTGAGAGGACGAGCTTGAATGGTTTCGTTTGTACCGTACTGGTTGTTGGTGCCGACAGGAACGTTGATGTCTTCTCGTTTAAACAAGGCTCCATCGGCTGATAGCCATATTCCTTGGGAATCATGGACTTTAGTTGTCCAGTTGCCCAAGAAGCTCACGCCGCTGTCTAAGGTTGGCGCTGGATCGCAGTTATCGCCAATGTCCATACCAAATAGGTAAATTGGGTCAGATGTAAACGACTCAAACACAACCCCAAACAGCAAAGTTTGATACATGGAACCATCAACATAGATCCCTGTTTGGTTAGCTCTGCCGTTTTCGCCAATCCAAAACCTTACATCCTGAATTTGGCTGTCGGATAGCTCGGCTAGTTTTTCAACTTTTATGCCTATCGAGAAATCCCTGAGGTTAAAAGAGCAGCGTTCGATTATTGAGCTGGCGTATGAGCCTGTGGCATTAATTGGAGTAGTTTGTGAATCTGGGTTTTGTATTAAATTGAAAACTGGGGTTCGGAAAGCTATGCCCTCGGTGGCGTTGATGAACTGGCATCCCTCGACTTTGTTATATTCACTCCAAGTGTTTGTATTAGCGAACTCTATGCCTGTGGATGTGTTTTCGAAAACTATGTTTTGGATGGTGGTGCCAAAGGAGTTTTCAACTCTGATTGTGGCGTTGATTATTGTTAGTCCTGAAATGAAGGCGTTTTGTGAGGTTGTATAGTTGTCACCGTAGATGACAATTTTTTTGCCATTGCCAACTATGGTGGCGTCGTCGTTGCTGACGATTTTGGGGTTCACCTTATTTGAAATAACAACATCGTCGGTTAAAACGTAGGTTCCAGCATTGAGATAAACAGATTTGCCTGCGGTTAAAGCTGAATTTAAGGCCGCTGATGCACTTTCGGTTTGCTCTGCAATATAGCCAGTTAACATATTCTTTAACTTATAATTGTCACCGTTTTTAGAGAGCACGTAATCATAGTTGACTGCATTTGTGCTCATAGATGATTGATTTCCAACAAAAATCAGGTAGGTGTTGAATATCGACACGACAAGCAGAGCTGAAAGAAGAATGACGATGGCGCGTTTGGAGAGAATTCTTTTTAGGGCATCATTCATTTTGGAGGGCTCAGCGATTTTAAGGTACATGTAAGAGGTATTGTTAATTAAATTTATTGATAAACTGCTTCAAAAAAGAAAAACGTTGTTTTGAGGGATTCAACTTTAAACTGCTACGAAGGAAAATCTGAAAATCGCCATTTAAATATATCTTGGATGGTATTATTGTTACAGGAAAGCGTTGTTTCTGAGGATTATCAATGAACAGAAGTATCTCCCCTTTTTTGGTAACTATTATTCTAAGCTCGATATTTGTTGCCACAACTTTTCAAGGTGTCTTCTCTCAGACTCTCACTCAATTAGACCCCAACACAATCCCCAAGTGGGTCAACCAGCTTGCCCAGGCTCCCCCAATCTACACAGCAAACAACATAACAGACAGTTCAGGCAAACTGGTTCGACAAGAATACCTCGTTAAAATACGTGAATTCCAGCAGCAACTGTTGCCAACTGTGGATTCTAACGGTAACCCAACTGGCTTTGGGTCAAGTACGGTTTGGGGCTTTGAAAGTGAAGCCAAAAATGCAGTGACGGGAGAAAGCTTGGGTTTAGTTCATAGCACTCCAGGAAGCAGCTTTGAAGCTATCCGAGGCATTCCAGTTCAAGTTAAATGGGTAAATGACCTTGTCGACGCTACCGGGAATCTCCTACCGAACTTGTTTGCTGTTGATCCAACTCTTATGTGGGCTAACCCAAACGGTATTCAGATCCCTTATCCAAGTTCGGTTCCGCCAGACGGTTACTCACAAGCTCAGAGTCCAGTTCCCATCTCAATACATCTCCACGGAGGAGAAACCCCATCGACTTCTGACGGAAACCCCGACGCATGGTGGACCCCAAACGGCTTGCATGGACCTGCCTACAACACAGAGGCATCCACTGAGAATAATTCGGCAGTTTATGTTTATCCTAATGAACAGCAAGCTACAACGCTCTGGTACCATGACCACGCCATGGGAATAACCCGTCTAACCGTTATGTCGGGACTTGCTGGTTTCTACCTCCTGCGAAGTCCCGATGACCAAGTTGCGCTCTCGCTACCTAAGGGTGAGTTTGAAGTTCCCCTGGCGATTCAGGATAGGAATTTTCTCTCCAACGGCTCTCTTTACTACCCCAGCAAGGGAACCGATGCCACTGTGCACCCATATTGGAATCCAACTTTCATGGGCAACACAATCATGGTTAACGGTTTGGTTTGGCCAAACATGGATGTTAAACAGGGCCAATACCGCCTCAGAATCCTAGACGGGTCAAACAGCCGCTTCTACACATTGCATTTCTCGAATGGCATGGCTTTTACCCAGATTGGTAGTGACGGTGGGTACCTAAAAACGCCAGAATCACTGACTTCCCTTGTTATCTCGCCTGGCGAGCGAGTGGACCTGCTGGTAGATTTCTCCAATATACCAGCTGGCGAGAAAGTAGTCCTTCAAAATTCAGACCCAATATTGACAGCTAACGAAAAACAGAATGTGGGTCAAATAATGCAGTTTACCGTCGGAAACACAAAAGGTGTCTCGCCGCAGACTTTACCTTCAGACTTAAATCCAACGCTGAAAGGTACTTTCCCAAATCTACCTTCTCCCATAACAAAAAGGACTTTTACTTTGGTTGAGCAAGGCACTGCACCAAATACTTTAGCAATGTTACTGGACGGGCAAACCTACGATGCGCCAGTTACCGAGAAGCCTCAGACGGGAACCACGGAAGACTGGGTAATAGTTAATCCAACGATGAATTCGCATCCGATTCACTTGCATCTAGTTCAATTCCAGCTTGTCGAGCGCCAAACCATAGCTTCAACTCAGTATATGTATGATTGGGAGACGCTAAACGGTAACCTCCCTCTCAACAATGCTGCAAAAAATTTAGATTTAAATCGATATCTGGAAGGACAACCCACCAAACCTACATCCAACGAACAATGCTGGAAGGACACAATCCAAGCCGACGCAGGCATGGTCACGGTGATTAGGGTAAGATTTTCTCCCCAGGATGGATCTAGCTATGGGTTTGACCCAACAAGTGGTCCTGGATACGTTTGGCACTGCCATATTCTTGAACACGAAGACAACTCAATGATGCGTCCCCTCATCATTGTGGGCTCTAACATCCAGATGCCGGTTCTGCTAGCTGCCACCGCAATAATAGTACTTGTTGCTTTGCTTGGACTAGTTATCTTCAGACGGTTCCGAAGGAAGACTGGCAAAAAATGATTTAATGGAAATCGATAATAATATTCAACTCTGGCTGCAAATACTCAAAGTTTCACTATTTGTGCAAATTATCAATCAGCGCGACATACTGAGTATCTCCACAATTTTCCTTTTTGTAGGTTTTATAATTTTTGTCCGATATGTATCACTGAGTTTATTCTAACTGTGAGATATGTCTAAGTAGATAAAAGAGAGAAAGGTTGAAAAAGTGAGTTTGGATTTGAGGATTAAATTAGAACCAAAAAAGTGCTTTACCCTGTAAAAAGTTGTGTTAGTTGCTTGTGAGGCATACGCAGTTAATTAGGTTTTTACAGGTGATGCATTCTTCTGGGGTTTGTTTTGGTCTTGGTTTCTTGGTATAGTAGTCTAGATTTTTTGGACAACCGGTTGACTTTGAAGGTAGCTGTTGGGGTTTGTCTGCTAGTTTTATACATTCGAGTTTTTGTTTTTGTGTTATTTCTTATGGCACGGTTGTTTGTTTTATGGGTTCGGGTTGCTTTATGGATTCGGTTTCTGGTTTTTGTGTTTTAATTTCGGTTAGTTGTTGTGTGGTTTTTTCATCTTTGTGGAGCTGAATTTGGTTGGTGACGGTTAGCTGCTGGGTTTTGTCTTCTAGTTTTATACATTCGAGATCTGGTTTTTGTATTTTGATTTCGGTTGGCTGTTGTGTGGTTTTTTCATCTTTGTTGGGCTGAATTTGGGCTTTCTGGGTCTTCGAAATGCTCCTTCTTTTTGCAAGGTAAAGTGCATTAAGAGAGGGCAAAAAGTACAAGAATACCATCAAACTCGCTGAAACAATAGCACCGGTAATATTTAGTATATTTATTTGGTTTTTCATAAATAATCCATATGAGAACCAAGTAAGTACCCATAGGAACAGCATGTAGTATGTTTGTTTGCTATAGAGAAGTTGTGATAGAATGTTTTTAGATTCCAGCTTGGTTACACTCCACGGTTGATTGGGAGTCTATGAAGATTGAGAATTTTTCGCATCTTTGTTTTAGGTATGCTACTTCTGAGTCTAGTTTTTCTACTTTGCGTTTTCTTTTTTCGTATTCTTCTTTGGCTTTGTTTTCCAGCTGGTTTAGTAGGGCTGTTAGGTGTTCTTTTTGTTCACTGAGGCGGGCTTTGTCAACTTCTAGGTTTTGGAAAGAATTGAGGATATCTTCGTCTTTTGAGTTGTTCTCTTTTTTTAGTGTTACATTTAACATTTAGATCACTAACTGTTTTAGCACTATAAGAGGACTCTTTTTAATAACTTATGAACTGCAAATATGAATTTGGAAATTACTTTTTTAGCCGTAGTTTCTTTCGGCTCAAAACAACAACCTATGGTTGTTGCGGTGCAGTTGCGAAAACGCGGGCTTATTCTGTTTGGGTTCTTGCATATATGCGTTCAAATTGAGTTATTGTTTAATGGTGGGGTTCTTTTTTTGTGTTTTTGGTTGGTTACTACAATTGTGAATTCGGCGCCCATAATTAGTAGCACAAAAAATGTATCTTGAAGACTCTGAGCCGGTCCAGGGATACCGGAAATAGTGGAATCCGTGTTAGATCGGAGTTGGAGTGGATTAGGTTGGGGGTCTGCTACCGTGTATTGTGCATACAGGCTCATAATCGTTTTTCCTTGGTAACTCCATGATAATATTGGAAACAACGTTGAATTTTCGTCTTTGGTTCGTGAGGTCAGTGAGATGTGGTCGTTGTTTGCATCAAAATAGTAGTGAGTGTAGTTGTCTGCATAATATCCTAACCAGTAAGTAGTGTTCGGAGACGCAGTGTAGTTCATTTTGAAATTGTACCATTCACCCGACACCGACGTTACGTTCAAGGCATCGGTCTGCAAAAGTGGTTCTCCTACTTGGGGCATATTTGAATCAGGGTCGTTTGTAAAGATTACTGCTCTGACTTGTGAGCCTTCTGGGATTCCGGTTAGGATGAATGCTGATTTGTGTGATTGTGCCAGTGTCAGGTGGTGTTGTGTAGTTGCAGAGGGTTATGGTTTTTGGGGCTGGCAGGCTTGATGTTTGGTTGCCTTTGGCTTCATATGCAAACTTGGATGTTGTGACTGGAGGAGGGGTGGGTTTGGGGGTAGTTGTTGGTTCTGGCGTTGGAGCAGGCGTTGCGGCAAGGGTGTTTTCCATCATCAAAGAAGCTGCCAAAGTGAGGCTAATTATCAGCGCAGCGAGGAGTATGCTTTTCTTCAATAGTGCCTTTTGTGTTGTCATGTTTCTTTTGCATCCACCTTGAGACCTTAAAAGTGAAAGCTTACGTTAGTCTTCTATTTTGCACTTGATTAGTATGTTTTATGAATTGCTAATATGAATTGATAGTCCAAACCTATTGGTCCATCTTGATGAGGGTAGTACATCATTAGTAATTAATTTAATTATCAAATATGAATAGGGAAAAGGGGTAGATTACTATTTTTTCTTTAAGGTCTTGCTTATGGCGAAAATGATTGTTTCAGCGCAGATAACTAGCAGTACAAAAACGTTGTCTTGTAGTGGCTCGATTGAATTGACTTGGGTTTCAGGTGATGTCGGTGTTGGGGTGGGGCTTGTAGGTTTGGTGGGTTGCGGTTGGAGTTCGGTGTTTGGGTGGGTGTTGCTGTTGGAGCTGCTATATGGGTGGGTGTTGCGGTTGGAGTCGGTGTTTGGGTGGGTGTTGCTGTGGCTATTGGTGTTGGTGCGGGAGTAATATTTGGGTCTGGTATTGGGATTGGTGAATAACCTGAAATGACTCCCCATTGATTTGGGATGTCCACGCTGCTGTTTGGTGCCCACGATGCAAGTTCGCCACTGGTTGCATCGTAAACTGCAACGCGCATTCCATTTGGTGGTTGAGGCGTTCGTAAATTGCCCGCTATCTTAGAAGAATCAGAAAGTTCTAGAATCCAGTGAGGTGCGCTATTCCAAGTAGAAGGATTTATTGTGTTAGCCCATGTTAGTTCGTCTGCTTCGGGCGAAATTTCAGTCCAGCCTGTTCCATTTCCTTGATACAATTTTAGAGTGGTGTGTCCTTGGATTTCTATCTTGAAATCGCCAGATTGAGGAGCAGCACCCCCACTATTGTCGGAATCAAGGCAGATTTGCCAGTAGTCACCAGTATCATTGGTGCTATCGGTGAAAATTTCAACAAGCCACTGCATGGAATACGAGGTCATGTCAAAATTATATGTAAAGCTCGCGTTATTAGACATTGTAATCAGTGGGCCGTCGTTCCATTCATCAGCAACAGTCCAGACTCCATCAGTTGTGGCTAGTGCGATGCATTGATACTCTGTCATCGAGTAAGCTGCATTGCCTGCCTTGGTTTGACCGTGGCACCTAAGGCTAGGAAGACTATTAGTGAACAAACGATTATGCGTTTGAATAATACTATTTTATGGGTAACCAAAGTGTGGCATCTACTGCTTTTTTAATTTGGATATCTAACAACAGTTAGTATGATGGATATTATATGTGATTTATGAATTCATAATTAATATTGTAACTGCATATGCATCTATGTTAGAGTCTTAATTGGTTGTTTTGAAGATTTGTAAGTTTTGTTGAAGGTTATGAATGCAGTCGAAGGTTTTTCTATAACCCTTTTTCTACGGAAACCTTTTTGCTCAAATCTGACCCCAACCATACTTGGAGCGCTAAAAGAAAAATCGACCTTTTTTGGGTTTTTTAAGAAATTTATTACCCATATTTTTCTATTAATTGCATACAGGCATGTTTTTAGTCGGGACAAAAAAGGACAAAAAAGGACAAAAAGAGACAATTTGGGACAACTGATAAGGCTGATTCAAAGCCTAAATGATGAAAGCAACGCAAAACAAGCCCCGACGTAATTTTGGCGCAGCAACCATGTTTTCTTCTATCAGACTGTTGAAAGAAATGCCAGTTACGTCGCCGTTAGTAGTTCGAATAGTTAGGAGCAAACTATTTCCAAAGTATGGTTAAAATTTCATATCTGGGCGTGGGGTATGCCTTCTATTTTTAGCACTGCTTCAGGATGAACATATCCTTGAGAGATGGCTGTTTCCACGCAGTTCTTGCCAACAAGGTTCACTATCGTAGAGTTGTTAATCAAGCCTACTGCTTCATCAACCGTTGCTTTTCGTCCATTGTAGAATTCGTCTTTTATTTTAAAAACAATTTTCCCTTCCCGAAGCGTCCGCCCAAGCAAATCGCAGTCGCAAACTGCTAAGAGTACGTTCTGCCCAATCTTCTTGATGTTAAGGTAAACTTCCATTTTTCGCTCTCTCAGAGTTGTTTAATGGATGATTTTGCTCCGCAAGCATTGCATACCAGAAAAGACAAGCGTTTTTCTTTTACTATTCTGGTGTCTGGACGTTTACATACCGGACAACTTACATAACCGTCCAAGTACCTCTGTAGAAGCCGCTCGAAACTGTCCCGCTGGAATTTGCCTTGGAAAATAGCTCGTGAATCAGCGAAAGGTGGCGGCTGTTGCCATTTCTCGGGTTAAGAACTTTAAGATGTGCTGTGGGTCGCGGTCTAAGGCATCGGATACTTCCTTGAAATTTGAAATTATGGTGCGCATACCAACGGTGTTAACGAACAATCTGGGTAACTCTAAGCGTTCAACTTTTTCAGACACTTGGGGCATTTGAGCGCAAGCTCGTTTTAGCAGTTCATCGTAGTTGAAGGTCATGTTTCCATCTCACCCAATGATGGTGGTAGCACATATTTAAAATTATAACATAAGAAAACAACGTTACTATGAGCTTTATTTATCTATAAACTAAACCAATATAAATTCGGAAAGCAAAGCTAAGGTAACAACTCTCAACTTAACATTACAGAGGCTAATGCGTGACAGAGAATCAAAAAAGCCAAGAAGGAAACATCAACCTCCAAATAGAAAAAATCAAGAAGCAAATTATAGAAGCAAACAACCAAATCAAAAAGTTTGTTGAGAAAAGAGACCAGTTGCATGAGCAAGCAAGAAAGTCCCGTGAGGAAATTAACCAGATAAAAGCTGAAAGAGACGCTTTAAACGAGAAGGTAAAGTCGCTTAAGGAACAGAGAAACCTTGTCAGAGCCCAAGCAACACCAATCATTGAAGAAGTAAAGGCTATAGATGAAAAGATTGCTGAACTTAAAAAGAATGTTCCGCGAGTTAGCCAACGTGAACTACAGGAAGAGCTCGACGCGATTGAATGGAAAATATCGACTACATCCATGGATATGCAAGAGGAAAAGAGGCTTGTTGGAGACGTAAAAGAGCTTGAGCTTCAACTTAAGGGTTACAAGAAGATCGATAAAAAGAATCAAAAAATCAAGGTGTTAATTACTCAACGCAAAACTATTGATGCCCAAGCTGACGTTTTCCATCAAGAATTAACGGATTTAGCCAAGAAAAGCCAAGAATTGCATACCAGAATGATCGAGAAAGTTGCAGCTGTCAAAAAGGATCGGACTGAAGCTGATAGTTTACATCAGGCATTTGTCAAAGCCAAGGAGCAAAACGCTCTCTGGTATGAACAGATTAAGGCTCTAATGGACCAAAGTAGGGGCATTAGGGTTGTAAACCGGCAGTTTGACTTAGCCAAACGAAAGGAAGAAGACGCTAAAAGACAAGCAGACCAGGCTAAATGGAGAGAAGAACAAGCCCAGAGAGCAGTTAAAGAAAAGGAAATTAAAGAAAAAATCGGTGCAGAAGCTAAAGAGAAGCTGAATCGGGGAGAAAAAGTGAATTGGGAAGAGTTCCAATTTATGCTCGGCAACGGAGAAGATGATTCAGAAACACAAGCTTAAAGCTTAGTGCCTGCAATATTGAGATAGAGATTCGCGATGGCTAAGAAGGAAACGCACCTCCAGACGCAAAAACGTATCCTAATTTTATGTGTTGATAGAGATGGCGATCTAGAAGTAAAATCAGGGATAAAAACGCCGCTTCTAGGGAGAACCGCCAACCTTGATGGGGCCGTAGCATTAGCCCTTAAGGATCCAGAAGAACCTGATGCAAACGCTATGTTTGAAGCCGTTCGGCTCTACGATCGATTACATGACGAGAAGCAACCTGAAGAAGTCTTTGAGGTTGCAACGATCTCAGGTTCGGAGCTTGGCGGAGTTAGTGCCGACCGTAAACTCGTCTCAGAGCTAAACAACTTGCTTGAATCATTCAGCGCAAATGAGGTTATCCTGGTTTCAGACGGCTACTCAGATGAAGCAGTTTTACCGCTGGTGGAGTCAAGAGTGCCAGTTTCCTCGGTCAGGCGGATTGTAATTAAGCATAGTGAATCAATAGAGGAGACCGCGGCGGTTTTCACAAAGTACATTCGTCTGCTAGTGGAGAATCCTAGATATTCACGTATCGCTTTAGGTTTACCTGGACTGTTGGTTTTCATATTCGGTGTTCTTTGGGCAATAAACTATTTTATTCCTGGCGCCATTTTCTGGTACGGTATCGCCATCGTTATCGTTGTAGGTGGATTCTTGCTGCTTAAGGGCTTTGGTGTTGATAAAGCGACCAAAGACTTCTATGCTTGGGCAAGAGACTACTCACCCCCGTCTCTGCCCATGCAGATCTCAAACTACACAGTTATAGCTGGAATACTCTGCATAGCCGTGAGCGTTTACCTCGGGATAGCAAACGTTAACATTAACGTGGCACCGGCCGCCGATTTGGGAGGCTGGCTAAGCATAACTCCGAGATTAGCATATTACTTTATCACAGGAATCATAGACCTTTTGGTGGTTGGATTAATCATCGTTCTCGTAGGTAGAAGTGTTCGATTATATGTTGAGCGGGACCCAAGGTTACTTAGAAACGTTGCTTTGGTGGTATACGGTGGCTTGGTCCCGTTGGGTTTTGGTTGGAACAGCAAATGTAATAATTCACTACTATAACGATACAACAGCAGTTGTTGGGTTAAACGACTCGTTTTTCTCAGGGTTCCTCTTCACTATAATCGTTGGCATTCTAATCGGTGTAGCCTCAGTCTGCTCATATACATCGTTAACAGGTCCGCTAAAGACTTCTTTAAAAAACGAGGAGAAAGAACCGAGGAACTCTAAATTTCACCTATTTGTTTTTGTTGAATTAGGGGAAACTTTAATTGAACCCTTTATGGCTTTAGCTATGTGCATAGTAATAATACTAGGTGCAAAATCCTTCAGATGTAAGAGGTTCAGTTAGTGCTTCAGAGATTTCTTTCTGTAATCGGCGCCTACAAGGTTTACGAGAAATGGTTATGGCAACAAGTTAAAAACGGTATTAAACCTGAACATATAGCAATAATCTTAGATGGCAACAGACGATGGGCAAATGAAAAGGAACCAAACCCTCTTCTCATGAAGGATAGGTGGGGTCACGGAGACGGCGCCGATACAGTCGAGCAACTATTAGATTGGTGCCATATGATAGGTGTAAAATATGTTACACTTTATACTTTCTCCACCGAGAACTTCGGTAGACATTCAGATGAAGTTACCCAGATTATGCAGATCGCCGAGGAGAGATTCCGTAAGCTCCTTAAGGATGAGCGTATTCATCGGGATAAAATACACATTAAAGTTATCGGTAGAACTAACATGTTGCCTAAAGAGCTTCAGGACACGATTGCGGAGCTTGAGAAAGCAACAGCGGATTATGATTGTTTCTTCTGGAATTTTGCCTTCGCATACGGTGGTAGGGCTGAAATCGTGGATGCAGCTAAAACTATCGCCAAGAAAGTGCAGGACAATGAATTAGAGATTGATGATATCACCGAGGGCACTTTTGAGAAGTACCTATACACCTCACATATGACCAAGCAGGACCCAGACATGATAATTCGCACTTCAGGAGAAGAACGGCTAAGCGGATTTTTGCTTTGGCAAGCCGCCTATAGCGAACTGTTGTTCCTAGATGTTTACTGGCCTGACTTCCGAATAATTGACCTTTTAAGGGCGATTCGAGTTTTCCAGCACCGCAAGCGTCGCTTTGGAGCCTAGAATAGGGTTAAGAGCGTTTCTTAGCGCTAACTATCGATATTACGTCTCGGTCTTTTAAGATGGCGTCTTCGCCAATTCGCCTTTTGTCTCGGGCGTCTATGGCATAGAGGAAGCTTTCGCCGAGTTCACTGTGGATGATGTATGCGAATGAGGTGGGCAGTGGTGCCTTTGGGAACTAGGTAGGTGTCGGGTAGGACACGTCCGTTGTGATCGGATAGGTGCTCTAAGTCTTCGACGGGGTAAACAGTTATCATGTCTAAGAGTTTGAAGTAGGCAGTGTTTATGGCTTCTTGCACGCCAGTGGAGCCGTTGGGTTTTGAGGATTTTTTCTTTTACTTGTTCAAGCGCCTTATTCTGACCAGTCGATAGCTTCTCAGGATGCGTTATTTTAAAGTCTTTGTCGCCTGGCTTGTAATCAATCAACTGCTTCTCCGCTGCACGCCTCAGCACCAACTCAGCTTCTGCCGAACATGGGATAACGATGTAATCGAGTTTCTTCATCCGCTCAACGTTTGCTTGCGCAGTTGGCAAATCAATCTTGTTGGCAACAATCAACAAAGGCTTTGAAATACGGCGAAGGTGGTCTACGAAACGGTAAAAGTCCTCATCTGTCCAGGAAGCAGGTTTATCAAGGTTCAAGTTTGCTCTCCTGACAGCTTCACCTATACATTGACGTTTTATGCTTAGACCAGTTAAGCGGTCCTCAAGATGGTGCGCTATGCCTTTTTTGTCCGCTTCAGCTGTCCTTGCTATTTTTGACCAGTCTTTCTTTAGAATAGTATACCATCCACATCGTGATTTCTCGTTCCAGAAACTGCACATCTTCAAGAGGGTCGTGTTCGCCTGGTTTGCAGGTTTTCCCTTCACAGTCCGTTCCGCCTGAAGCATCGACGACATGAATAAGTGCGTCAGCTCGACGAATTTCATCTAGGAATTGGTTCCCTAAGCCGCGTCCTTCCCAAGCACCAGGAACAATGCCTGCTATGTCGATCAACTCGACTGGGACAAGCCTTACGCCGTCTAGGCAAAGCGAGTTTCGCGGGTTATCTTTTACTTTGAAGTCTTCGTGTACGCAGGGGGTACGTACGTAGCCGACGCCTCGGTTGGGCTTGATGGTTGTGAAAGGGTAATTGGCGATTTCCGCAGCGGCTAAGGTTGTAGCACTAAAAAAAGTGGATTTTCCCGTGTTTGGTTTTCCAACTACTCCAAGTAAACGTGAATACGACTTTTGCATTGACAATTCAATTCACTTACTGTATTGTTGCAGTGTGTAGGGCTATATTATTTGCGCTTGCAGGAGAGAAAAGATGCTTGCCAAGTTGCTTTTATTGGAATGAAGCGTATTGTTGCGTGTTTGTTTTTTCTACAGTATTGTTGTGGGGAGATCTTTATACGTAACAACTTCCAACGGTTTTTTCTGTTTGCTGCTTTTTCCGTTCTAAGTCTGGTTTGGATTGTAATTGGCTATGCAGGTAGCCACAAGCAGCATTAAGCGCTCCAAGTCTTATCGCCTTTTCACCCATTCTTCAAGCTATGGCGGGTTCATCAGGATTCAAACAGGCAGGACAGTATTGATTGGTAGTTCACTAACCTTTTAGCTTAGGGTGACTGTTATAAAACATAAAAATACGAAGTAAGAAATGGTTATCACAAAAATAATAACTATAAGTTAACTAACAAGGAACAGAAAACAAAGTGACCCGAATACACCCATCCAAACTTGCCGTATTCGCCGTATGTTCATTGTTAATTATCTCTTTTTTTGTGCCAACCATAACAAGCTCAACTGAACCGACAGATGAGAATTGGGTCGCTTATCCCCAACATATCACACCGCTTGCAGGCTATGCTACGCCTCATGGTTACTCTCCGAACCAAATAAGAACAGCCTACAATTTACCTCCTTCAGGCGGCGCTGGAACCACCATAGCAATAATCGACGCCTATGATACACCCAACATATTGAATTATTATACGGTT
Organism: Candidatus Bathyarchaeota archaeon; assembly: GCA_963770845.1. GTDB lineage: Archaea > Thermoproteota > Bathyarchaeia > Bathyarchaeales > Bathycorpusculaceae > Bathycorpusculum. The sequence goes on from CAVYRC010000012.1 coordinate 69,426, forward strand.
TTCTGCAACACGTTTGGGCTTCCGAATAATAGTACTGGCAACTTTATAGTTCATAAAATGCCTGGAACTGTTGGAACAGACAGCGATTGGGCTATGGAAACTTGTTTAGATGTGGAATGGGCTCGCGCAATCGCACCGAACTCAACGATTCTGTTAGTAGAAGCGAAAGACAACACAGGTATTTCACTTTTTAACGCCATTGAATATGCTACAAGCCAACCGGGTGTGGTCGCTGTGTCCATGAGCTGGGGAGGGAACGAATTTCATGATGAATATCTTGTGGATGAATTATTTCTTTAATGTGCCCGGCATTGCTTTCTTTGCCTCTTCAGGAGACCATGCAGAAGAAGTAATCTACCCTGCCAGTTCAGTAAACGTGGTTGGTGTTGGAGGAACAACACTTAATTTAGCCCTTGATGGAACGGTAATTTCTGAGACAGGTTGGAGTGGAAGCGGCGGCGGAAAAAGTGACTATGAACCATTACCTAGTTATCAATCGAATTATGGGCTAACAACTTCAAAACGTACTGTTCCAGATGTCTCTTATAACGCAGACCCTTCGACGGGTGTTTCAGTCTACTATAACGGATTTTGGTATATAGTTGGTGGTACAAGTGCAGGAGCGCCACAGTGGGCAGCAATTCATGCCCTTGGGCTTTCAGCATCAAACGTTTACCTGTACGGAAAAGCCGAAGTCGCTTATTCATCATATTTCCGAGACATAACTTCAGGTTCTAACGGAAATTACAACGCTATGCCTGGTTATGATAATGTTACTGGATTAGGCAGCCCATTGACATTCAAATTCGATGCGTCCTTTGAAGTTTCCCCAACCCAAGGACCCGCAGGAAACTCTATTACACTTAGCGGAACGGGCTTCACTCCAGGCAGTTCAGTAAACATTTCCTACCTAAACCCAGTAACTTCAATTTGGATTCCAATAATCGACAACTACACCATAAACGCCGAAAGCTTTACCTACAACCTAACGGCACCTGATTTACTTCAAAATAACGCAGCAGGAGATTACTCAGCACTCAAAGACAGTATCGTTTTCCGAGCCCAAGATAATAGCAATAACCACTCATATAACACATCCCTACCATACACGGAATACCGTCGAGGCTTAACCCAAATAAGTACCGCAACCGCAACAGGAGTATACGGCAACAATACCAATTTAGCCGCGAGCCTTTTTCTTCAAAACAACCAATCCATAACTGTTAAAGGTGAAGGGTTCAGCCCGGGTAGCGTTGAGTTGCTTTGGGATAATGTGACCAGTTTCGGAACAGCCTCGGCTGATGGAGCGGGGGAGTTTTCGGTGTCTGTGCAAGTGCCCGACACAAGTGCGGGACAGCATACCCTTCTCGTAAGGGACAGCAGTGATTTCTGTGTCAACTTGACTCGCATGCCCCAGGTATCTGACAATTATACTGCTTCATGGTTCACAACGGACACTACGATTAATTTGGTAGCCGACTACCCCGTCAACGAAATCTACTACAAAATTAATAACGGCACCACCCTAAACATAACAACAAATGGTCAACCTACAATAACTACCGAAGGCAGCGGCAACATGCTTGAGTATTGGAGCACATGGAATGTTTACGGAATAAACATGGCGGAAATCCCTCACATAACCCTAACAGGAATTCAAGTGGACAAGACCGCTCCAACGGGCACAATATCAACAGACCCAATTATCAACTCCCCAACAATTACCCTGACATTATCCGCAACGGATGTCGTTTCAGGAGTCGCTCAAATGCGTTTCTCAAACGACGGGGTAAATTATTCAAATTGGGAATCATATGCGCCAACAAAAACTTGGAGTGTAACAAATGGTGACGGACAAAAAACCGTAAGTGCCCAATACATCGATAACGTAGGATTAACATCAACTTATAGTGTCAGCGTCAACCTTGAATCAGTCAAACCCGCGTTAATAGCGATATCTAATCCAGCTACAACATACTCGCCGACCCCATCGCCAACGCCCTCACCCGCACCAAACCCATCGCCCATTCCAACTGAAACACCAATATCCACCCCCTCGCCAAGTCCTGACCCCGCAATAGTGCCAGAAAACCCCCAGATAACCCTAATTTTTGTCGCCTTGATTGCCATCACCGTAGTGGCTTTGTTGGCACGAAAACGCAAATAACCCAAGTTGTCTAACTTCATCCTGCTTTGATAGGTATTTTAAAAAAAAGAAAAATATTACAGAAGAAAAAAAACAAGCTTGAATTTTATTCTCCGGGAGCGGGTACTACTACAACAACAGGGTTTTCTAAACTCACTGCTTCATCACAAATGGTTTTTTACCTCGCATCGCGGAAAACGTTGGTTCCCAAATTGGTCTTATTCGGTTTTTTGTTGCTCTGCGGCGGGTTTGTTGTCGTCTAAGTCTTTGATTCGTTGCAGGCGTTTGATGGGGTTGTACCAGTTCCATTTGCCGAACGTTGACATCACTGCGGGTACCAGATAGGTTCGCACGACTAGTGCGTCGATGAGTATGCTAAAGGCGAAGGCGAAGCCCATCTCTTTTAGCATCATATTGCTTGAGAGCAGCAGTGTGCCCAGTGAACCAGCGAGGATTATGGCTGCGGCGGTGATGATTCCGCCTGTCTGTTGGATAGCGTGTACGATGGCGTCGTTTAGGTGTTGTCCTTTGGCGGCTTCTTCACGTATGCGGGTGAGGATGAATATGTTGTAGTCCATGCCTAAGCCCAGCAATAGCACGAAGAGGATCAACGGCGTAATGAATAGCAAGCCAAAGTTGAAAGCGGACTGGAAGACAATCACTGTAATGGCGAGAGTCCAAACAATACTCATCAACACTGAGACTACAGCGAAGATTGGCAAAATCAACGAACCCAACACAATGAACAGTACAATGCCAACGCCTAACGCGACGATCGGCAGAATCGAGTTAAATTGGTTTTCAAAGGTCATTCGTGTGTCCAGTATGTCTCCAGTTGTTCCTCCCAAGTAGATTCCCGTGACGTTAGCGGTGCTGTCGTAGTTGGTGTGTAGGTTGGAACGTATTTCTTGGGCGTAGTTCATTGCGTCGGTTGAGTATGGGTCAATAGTGAATTTGACAGTTATCAACGCTGATTGGTTGTCTGCGCCTATCGCACTTATCATACCGCTGTAGGTGGTTGCATCTGAGTTGTTGGTGACTGTAAGGTAATCCACTGCCTCTCCAAAGGGCATTGTGGGTCCAGTTACCTCTTGGATGCCACCACGAACGGCTATGTCCGAAGAGATGCTCTGTAGCGTCGCCATTTCGCCCATATTAAAGCTGCCGTTGTTCATAATAGGGTCTGCAAATGTCACAACGACGTATGTTGGCATCAATCTGCCTCCACCAAACGAGTCTGTCAGGGTGTTTGACGCGGAGATTGATTCTAGGCTGTTCGATGCAGTGCCTAAGAGGTTGAACGTTGGCGTGGTCGTTGAATAGATATAGAATGCGGGTACGGTGACGAAGATAGCTAAGAGTATAATTACTTTGCCATGTTTCACGGAGAATGCGCCACTTTTTGCGAAGTAGCCGCCTCTGCGCTTGTTTTTCTCGACAATGCCTTGTGCATATCGTTGGAATCGTTCGCCTGAATTAGGCCAGAAAATTCTGTCGCCCAAGATTGCAGTTAAGGCAGGTGCGAAAGTCAACGATGCTAGCAAAGTAACGATGACGCCTAAGCCGACGACTAAGCCCATGGTTTGCAGCATAATCATCGAGGTGGTCGCGAGCGCAAGGAAAGATATGATGACGGTTGCGCCGCTGGTTACGATGCTTTCACCTGCCCAAGTGATGGATTTCTTTATTGCTTCAAAGAGCGGTAACCCGTTAATTCGTTCTTCTCGGTGACGGGCAAGTATGAATATGCTGTAGTCCGTTCCAACTCCAATAAGCACCGTCATGAGCACGGTTGTTACGGTGTAGTCGACTGGGTTGATGTAGGTACCGACTAGATATGGGAAAATCTGCGAAACACCAAGCCCAACGCCGATCGTGCCCAAGGTGATGATTGGGGTAACGATGGATCGGAAGAAGATACCTGTTGCAATAATCAGCAGCGCTATCGTGATCGGAAGGATGATTTCTAGGTCTTTGGTGGTTGATTGACCGAAATCGTAGTTTAAGGCGTCGCTGCCTGTTACTTGAGCTGAGTTGATGTCGTCCGGGTGCTGAGCCATCTGTGAAGCAATGATGCTTCGGAGTGCTAACACGTTGCTCTCGTTTGATCCATTAAAGGTGATAGAGACAAGTGTTACATCTTTTGAAGGCGAAACAAACGAAGAGATTAACGAATTGAATTGTTCGCCGATGTTGTAGGCGTCTGGGTTAGAAACTATGTTTGATGCTAATGTTTGTAGGGCGCTATTGGTTGCGTTTTCGCCCATGTTGTATATGGCGGTGATTAATTCTTTGGATAAGCTAGATTGGTTGGCAACATAGTTTATGGTTAAGGTTTTGAGTTTAGCGTTTGTGTCTGTTGTGTTTGCGTTGAGGTAATCCTGCAGCTTGAGGGTATGGGCGATTTGGTTTGCGAAGTCTTCGCCGTCGCTTAAGTAAGCTGGGATGAATTGGGCGTTTGCGACGTCAGCTGCGACGGATGCAGTCTGGTTTATCCATGTTGTTGATGATGTAGGCTGGTTTGGCACTCTTGCGCACCATGACGCATTGAAGAGATTTAGCATATGTGAAGTGTAGTCGTTGTATGAGGATTCATCAATGTCTTTGAGTATGCTCTTGGTGTGGTTGTAAGAGATGCTGTTGAACATTGGTACAAACTTGTCCATACCGTAGCTTTGCGAGTTCCAAATTACGTTGTCTGCTAATTCTGTCAGCGCACCGATGGATGGTGTTTTGCCTAAATTGTAGGCGGCATTTACGAAGGCAACTGGCGACTTTGACTGGTTAGCGATGTATTGAATTGCGAAGTCTCGGATTTGGTCGTTGTTCTGCTGCTGAGTGTTAAACAGGAAGCTATCCAACGAGAAAGTATGTGTTAGGGCGGTGGCGAAGTCCTGCATGGAGGCATTGCCTGCAAAGGCGGTGTTGATGTACTGCTGGTTAGTCATGTTAGCAGAAAGCGACGCACGCTGGGTGGATGTGAAGGTTTGTGTAGCGGGGTTCTGGAAACTCATAGCCCAGGAAGCGTTGAATGCATAGAGCAACAGCGAAGTATACTGAGCAAACGAGGCGGGGTCAGCCTGGGAAAGCATCGCCGCCGTTTGATCGTAAGCTGCCTCGTCGAGGGCTGTGATTGTGTAAGCGTCCAAGTTGTAGGAGGCTGGAGGCGCCGCTATGAAGCCGGCTGAGGAAACATCACTTGGCGCGGAGGAACTCAAGAGTTGGATTGCAAAGTTGGTAAGTGCAACGTTGTTCTGTGTTTGGTTGTTGGCGTTGTTTAGGTAGTCTTGGAGGGTAAGCGTATTAGTTAACGCAGTTACAAACTCTTGTGCGGTAGAATTGCCTGCTAGGAAGGAGTTGATATATAACTGGTTTGTTTGGGTCGAAGCAAAAGTAGCCCGCTGTATGGGTGTCCAGGTTGATGTTTGGTTGTCTAAGAAGCTTTGGGTCCAAACAGTGTTGAAAGCTTCAAGCAGGTGTGAAGTGTACTGGGTATATGATGTGGGGTCAACCGTGTAAAGTGTCTGTGCAGTTGTTTGATTCGCAATAAAGTTGGATTGGTCTATGTTGCCAGAGGTCTGGACCATTGCTTCCTGCCAAGCGTTGAGGTAGATTGCTGGGGTGCCGTAGAGGAGGTTGTAGGTTAAGTTGGCGTTTTCAAGTGTGGTGTAAGCACCCGTCCAGACGCCTGAGTATATGGCTGGAACACTGTAGAGCAAGTAATAGGTCATGTTGGCGTTGTCTCTGACAGCGTAAATGGCCTGAGCAGTCTGGTTTAAGCCGGGAATTAACTGGTTGTTTTTAGTTATGTTGTAAACTTGGAACCAAACATTAGAATAAATCGTTGGAACACTATAGAGTAAATTGTAAGTCAAGTTTCCGCCTTTGTACGCGGTATAAACGCCCTGATTTGTTCCGTTTAAGGCGGGAATCAAAATCGAATAGACGCTGGTTATGTTTTCCAGTCCAGTTACGCTGGAGCTTTCATTAATTTGCTGAGTTAATTCATCAATGAACCGTTGAGTAACCAGGGATGACACATCATTGGTCGATATGATTATTACGAGAGAGTTGTTGGAGACTGATTTTTGGAATTGCGCAGTAATTATGTCTCCTGCCTTTGCGGATTCAGTGTTACTTTCTGTCGATGAATTCATCGTCAGAGAGGTTAAGCCTGAAGCAGTCAACACTATTGGCAATATGATCGCCAATAACAGTATCCAAACAACGATTATAGCGTACTTACGTTTTGTGATTAATCGACCCAGTTTACCGAATGAGTTTGTTTTTTCTTGTGCCATGTCCGTCACTGCTCATTAATTAGTTAGTGTGATGTTTTTTTAAACCAAGTATGGATGTTTTGCTATCGGATTAATATTCTACCGAGTCTGCTCGGCTTTTCGAAAAGTATATCCTTAACCACACAAACGTTTCCTCATGCGACGCCTTATCCTTGAAGTCTTTGAGAAGGAACTAACCAAAATTGGAATTGAATTACCACAGTTTCAAAAAATAAAATCTTTAAAACTCATATATTTCCTGCGACAGGACCCGCAAGAATTTGCAGCAATTTCGGAAGTGGAGTTCAAAGATTCAACATCAAAAGTTGAAGACTTACTAACTGGAGGCTTCTTGGTCGAAGCCCAAGTACTTGAACGACAAAAAAACGGAGCATACCTTGTATTCCTTCGAGGTGGACCAAGTTTGTCCTCCGTCTTAAACGCTATAGGTATAGAGAGCGGCTACCTATTTCCCCCCATAGGAATCGGCGATGGAAAAATCAAAATATCTTTCCTTGGTAGTGAGAAACAGGTTAAGAATTTTATGGAGAAAATTGATGAGTTAGGAATTCGATATCGAGTAGTTCTGCTAGCAGATGCCAACTTTTCACCCATTTCACCGCTCAACCGGTTGACTGAGAAGCAGCGAGAAGTCCTTATGGCAGCTTATAAACTGGGTTACTATGATATTCCAAGAAAAATAACCTCAGAAACACTTGCGAGGAAACTTGGGATAGTGGACTCTACTGTGGTGGAGCATCTAAGGAAAGCTGAACAACGTTTAATGACACAACTCTTCGAGCAATGATGTTCGTTTTGTTAAACAGCACTTTCCTTCTACTCTTTAGGTTGTAGTAATTTCTTTAATGTCTTATGGCATTTGCTGCATTCAAACATCGAGTTACCGCATGATGGACAAAACATTTCTTGCTTTAGCATCCGGTCCAGAAGCGCGATCAACTCAGCTCTATTTTGCACTTCACGAGGAGACCCATTTGACCCAAGAATTCCATCTGCTTCCTCCTTTTTGGGTTGCGGATTTTCACCTGAAACGATTTCTTGGTAGACTTTGGAGATACTCGTTTTTCCCTCACGCAACTTCTGCTTCTCGTCTTCGCTGGCTTTCTCCAGAATTTTTTTGCCACGTTCAAAAGTTCGGGTGGAAACGCCGGCCTTTTTGGCGACAACTTCGGTTGCTTTTGCTTTGAATTCTGATTCGGGGATTGGGTCAGTGTCGTCCGGCGCTAAGCCTAATTGCATATCACGACCGTTTTTTCCTCCCTTTGATTGGCGCTTCTTCGCAAGTGCTTTCTCGATTTCCAACAGCGGCACCGCCAGCTCTACCAGTTGGAAGTTGTTCAGGTGTCGTCGTCTAAGGTTGGCTTCTATAACAAATTTTTTTTCCAGAAGTTTGTCGTCGAACTTGCGCACTTCAAAGTCTGGTTCTAAGCCAAGTTCTATGCAGGCGCGGAATCGATGGTGTCCATCTAATACTTCGAGGTCTTCGTTTACGATTATTGGATAGTGTTGTCCTTCAGTTTGGATGGATGATTTGAGTTGGACAAATTCTTCCTCAGCCATCCGTGGCAGTAACTTGTCATATTCAGGGTTAATATGCAGACTCATGAAGACCACCCTGTTCTTTGTCGGTTTCCTTATTTAAGTTGAAGGGGTATGTTGGGTTCAGGAGTTTTTTTCGATGATTAATTATAATGAACTAAAATAGTTTAGTAATTCACTCACAAATATTTTGTTTGGCAAGCTATGGAGAAGCGTTTTCTTATTTGAGTCATCCTACTTCTCGTCTTGTTGTTCCGCAATTTGTGCATCTAAAAAAGGTGATCGTTGAATGGATGGTCTCGTCTGCTGCTTCTACATTCCAGGTTTCGCTTTCGGTGTGACCGCATGTTAGACAGACTATTTTGGTTGTCGATAGTTGTCTTAGGGATGCTGCTTTTTTATCAATGACTGCAATTTCCACTAATTTGCTATTTTGCACTTTTATTTTTTGTTTTGTTTCTTCTTGTTTCAAGGGTTTTTGGTATCTGCATTTTGTGCATCTAAGTGAAGGCGCGTCCTTTTTTACTACTTGAAGTAATGCTCCACATTGCGGACAGAAGTCTATTGTGGTCACCCTAATGGAAGTTATTCTAATTACAGGTGATTTTTATGTCTTGCGACTTTCAAGGTAAATAATTCACTTATTGTTCCATTTGGTGCAATTCTGGATCTTTAACGTGTTTCCAAAGACATCTAATTATTAGTTCACTGGAGTCTCTACTCATTCTGATAAATAAGTTGGCTCCGAGGGTGTAAGGATTTCTTTAGAAATAAAATATACACCGTTATCGAATAACATGTTTAAATGATGTTCATTAACAAAATCTGTTATGAGTGCGAGTGAATTCCTGTTGACTATGTTTTCAATCCTTAACACAAGTCCATCATTTAAGGTTTCAAGGATCTTTACGTCTATGCTGCAACTCGTAATTATTTCTCGTTTTAATATCATTGCATCAAACATTTTCAATTCCACATCACCTGCCATAAATTGGTTTGCACCCTTCATTGGAGCTGACCAGAAATACATGTAGCGTGTATGAGTATTTGTCTGCATTTATTTCAAGTATAGGCATACAATATTCAATTTCAATTCCCACATCCAATTATTACCAACTCACAAGAGTGCTTGCTTTCTGTATATTGTTTGGTTCTGAACTTGCATTAGTTGCTGCCCTTGAACTATTCTAACTCCCCTTGATTTTTCTTTTATCAATCGAAAATTCACAAATTTAGAATATCCAAAATTCGCTTCTCTATATTGCATTTTTGCAGCCTAAACTGTTGGTTTCTTAATAGAATATAACTCTATGTAGATGGAGCTTAACATATACAATCTATCTCGCTTTTCTGAAGTTTTTCCCAGTATTCTATAGAGTTTCCAAGCTGAAGATTACTTATTCAATCGATATTATCATGCTCTCAGAAAACATACATTGCAAATGCAAGAAAGTGCGGATCGATGTTAAAAAAGTGACTAATGGATCATTTATCGCCTTAGGCAAGCTTAACGAGGGAAAACGCAAAGACTATCCCCATAAAACTTCGAAAAAGATACCTTGAAGAAGGATGAATTAAAGTCTAGTAGACCAGAACCACAAGTATTATTAGACGGCATGCAACTAAATTCTAAATCAGTAATAAAGCTAAAAATCTCATCATTGCGAGAAGAACTTGCATTAGTGCGATTAACATAATCAGAAAAAATTTAACTTACATAGGAAGTGCATATTTACGGGAACATCCCAAACATTTACGATTAAGTACGTTGTACACGCTAAATTTGAAATTGAAGGTGTAGTTGAAAAACCCGATGTTATTGGAGCAGTTTTCGGTCAAACAGAAGGGCTTTTCGGTCCCGAGCTTGACCTACGCGAGCTCCAAAAAACCGGGCGCATAGGCAGGATCGAAATAGACCTGCACTCAAAAAACGATCGAACCAACGGTTCAATAACTATCCCCACAAGCTTAGACCGTGTTTCTACAGCCCTTATAGCTGCAAGCGTTGAAAGCATAAACCGCGTTGGACCCTGCTCTGCAAAAGTTAACCTAGAAAAAATCGAGGATATCCGCGAAGCACGCCGAAAAATAATCATAGATCGCGCCAAAGAAATCCTCCACCGATGGAACATCGAATCAATGCCAAGCGTCGACGAAGTCTACAAAGAAATCAGCGATACAATGAAAGTTGGCAAAGTCGAAAAATACGGACCCGAAGACTTGCCGGCCGGACCTGGACTGGAAGGAGCCAAGGAAATCTTTGTTGTTGAAGGCCGTGCAGACGTTATTAACTTGATGCGGTGCGGAATCTTTAATACCGTTGCCTTAGAAGGCGCAAAAGTCCCTGACTCGATAAAGAAGATTACGAAAGAACGATTAGCCACGGCGTTGCTTGACGGCGACCGAGGCGGTGACCTAATCCTAAAAGAGCTCATGCAGGTAACTAACGTAAAGTTTGTCGGTCGCGCTCCAAGGGGCAAAGAAATCGAGGAATGCAACTGCAAAGAAATCTCTGAAGCCATCGAAAACAAAGTCCCAATCGGTGAAGCAGGTGGAAAACCAGCTCCAGCACCAGCGCCTCCAAAGAAGGTCCAGGTTCCTGAACGCGTCAAAATCGAAGTCCCAGACACCATAACCCAAGCAGCAAAAGCATTGGTCGGCACACTCGAAGCAGTCTTACTGAACGAAAAACTCGAACTCATCGAACGCCTCCCAGTCAGCCAACTTGCAGAGAAACTTTCTCAGGTCACGGGCGTTAACGCTGTGGTTTTCGATGGCATCATCACTCAGCGAATCGTTGACATTGCAGCTGACAAAAACATCAAACGCATCGTGGCTTCCCGCGTCTCCGAAGCAGTCAAACCAGCATTGAACGTTGATTTGATAACGTTCAAAGATGCCATTCCGCCAGCCTAGAAATAATCCTTTAGGCTTCGGATTTCTTCTGTTTCTTTCGTTTCTTTCGTTTCTTTTAGCATATCAGATTCTGTCACGTCAAAGAAGGAAAGTATTCTAGAGGCTGCCGGCAGCACCTGGTTGGTTATGTAGTAATTAACATCAACTTCCTCAGGTTTGGCGAAAACGTAAGGCTTCACCCGATTATACAATCGACCTTTTCCCTTAAGGATAACATATCCTACTTTGTCGCCGCCAGTCAGCCGCCAGCCTTTTTCTTTGAGCATTTTCGCAGCTTCCACATGCGGGGCTTTAATGGCATATTCGTCGGGGGCTTTTGTGAGAGTTTTCCAGATAATAAGGTCATGCAGGGGAACTTTGCGATGTTTTAAATCTGCAATGACGGAATGTACATAGCCAACTGCGTTCTTGGCTGACTGCTCTTTAAGGATTATTTCTAAAACGTGCTCTTGCACATTCTTAGCCACCTCAGCCCAGTCGCCGCGAATGACCTCCAAACCAACAATGTCCAAACTACCATCTTGCCGCAACCCAGCATAACGTTTTTTTGCTTCAGTGAAGAAAATCCGTTTGTAAACCTCTCCGATCTCCACATCCAATTTTAAGTTTCGCTTGATTTCTTCTTCAAACTTTGCAACTATCGCTTGGTCGTAACTTAGGAACAAGCTGTCGGTGTCCCCATACACTACTGCTATGCCTGCCTTTTCAGCCATCTGGGAAGCAGTCAAAATAATGTGTCTGCCCCAGGCAGAAGCCGCCTCAGCAACCGGCTTAATGTACCATCTTGCACCTACCCAGCCAGCGTAACCGTAGGCAGCGTTTGTTACGATTTTAACTGCTTTTTGGCGTGCATCCAACAAATGGTATTCTACGGTTTTTGGGTTGAGGGTTTTCATTCTTTGGCGTATCGTGCTTCTTACGTTGATTAGGTATGTTAGTGCTTCTTTGAAGAATCCCGGCGGTGCTTTGCGGAATTTATGCCCAACTTCTGGTGCTACATAGACTCCGCTTGAGGGTTCAGACTCGTTTGGTGCGATGTAGGTGTCGGGTGAAAGGTTGTATGTTATCATGATGTTGGGGTACATGGACTTGAAATCTAAAACGGCGATGTTCTCGTGTAAACCGGGCTTTGGGGAAAGCACAAGTCCACCTGCGTATGGTATGTAGGGTTGTTCGAGTCGTTTGGGGACCAGTTCGCCGATTTTTTGTCCCTGCTTAATTAGGAACCACTCCACGCGGAAGCCAACGGCCGCCGTCATAACATGATCAAGGGGCAGGCTGGTTAAGTCGGCGAGTTGCATTGCAAAATCCAGAATTAACGTTGCAGTGCCCTGTACTTTGCAGGCACTATCCATTCCAAATCGGAAAAGCTCCGAGCGTTTCTGCTTGTCATCCCAGTAATCCGCAAACAAAACATCCTCAATCACATCCTGATGATCCTTAATGAGGCCTAGGTGCTTAGCGAAATTCCAAAGCGTCTTAACCTTAACCTCGGGAAATACATCCATGAAATCTGCCAAGTCGACGTTGATAATGCCAGTTGTGGAAACATGGCCATAGATGCTTGTGTGTGGTTCCAATTTGGCTCGGTCGAAGTTTAGTTTGATTTTTAGTTTGCGGCTTCTGCTTTTAAGGTAGTGTCCAGTCTACCGTGTTGGCGCCGTAGCTTGCGATGATGTCAGGGTCAAACTTGCAGATGTAGGCGATGAACGCTTCGATGACAGGTTTGTCGTTCTTGTCATCGTTTGCGATGAACTGTTTTTCTTCGCCGTTGTTGGTTGCAGTTGAAATGACTAAGAGGGGGTTGCGGTCGGGTTTAGGTGAACCCTCGCGGCTGTAGCATATCGTTGAGAACCCCAGAACCCTCAGCGGTGGTACTGAGACATTCTCCAAATGTATAGGCGGCGAGTTAGCAGCATAAACCTTAGCCACTCTTACGCCCTCAAGTTTTCCTCTTCCTCTGCGTCGACTTCATGCCAGCTGCAGGGAACTACGCTGTTGTCGATAAGGTACCGCATGCCAGCGCGAAAGTCGTCTTCGAGGCAATCTGCCACCCCTTCGATGTTTCGAAGTTGCTTGGCGACCTTGCCAGTTTCAGTTGCAACCTTGCAGTAGACCTTTATTGCTGTCACGGACTTGCCAAAGAAGCGACGAGGGGTGACTTCCACTTTCACAATTGATTCTCCAAAACCCTTCATGATAGCGTCTGCAGTCTTCGAAGCACCAAAGCCCTCCGCAACCATGGCATAGAAGTAAGCGGTAAAGTTGTGGTCAACAACGAGCACCCGATTCCCTGCACCATCAATTCCCCAAAGCCACAGCTCAATTGTACCCTTGACTTTGTCGATTTTGGGGTTAATGTCCAGCAACCAAAAAGAAATCTTCACAAACAACCGCCACTAAAACATAACACAAAAACGCCTTTAAACTGTTTTCTTAAAAATAAATCTGTGAACCGATCAGATCTCCCGTTGATTCTGCACATTCCATCGGAATCTTACTTTATCATCTAATAAATTTGTTTTTTGCCTCAAGCGCTAGCTTCTAAAGGTAATCCAAAATGAGCAGCTTCATTTGCTTAACAAGTTTTCTTCTATCTGACAAAGATTATGATTGAGTTGAAAGAATTTGATGGCGGTCGTTGGGTTGGAGAGTTGTTTGTTGGATGTTTTTTGGCGGTTTTTTGGTTTTCAATGCTACAATTATTGAATTGTGGTGCTACAATCATGTTGAAAAAAGAACAACAGCCCAATTCTGAAAATCATCGATAAGGAACTAAAGAAACCTAATTGAAGTCTCCCTTCTACAATACCAATAAGAAACCTCATCTATTTTGGCTTACTTGTGAGTTGATAGCACATCTATTCAAAAGTATCAAATAATAACATTCTACCTACTCTATTGGAAGTCAATTTAGATTACTTTCGAGCTTCAACTATCTACTTGAGGTTCGCCATTTCACAGTTGTTACATTGTTTTTTGCTGCAGGGCTGATCCGTAAAGGGGCAACTCAGCAGTAGTTTAGGTAAATAAGCGTTTAGTGCTGCGTTGACTGCTGAATCAAAGTCTATTTTTGCATCGGTTAGAAGTTCTTGAATTTCCCTTGTACTCTTTATAGTTTGCATTTTCGACCCTTCACTGGGCTTTTCTTGGCCGTTTTTGTTCAGCACGCCTTATTCTTTCTTCTAGGCGTTTGCGGCTTTCTTTCTTTTCAAGGTTAACTAATGGAGCCATAGCTAAAACTGTTAAACCCCGCCCAACTTTTCTGAACAAATTCGTCAATGCTTTACCCATCCAATATTCTATCTAAATTAAATTTAGATATAAGCAGTATTGCGATAATTGATATATGATGCTTATGAAGCAGTCATACATACTCAGACTACTAGATTTTCTTCTCTTCGTCTTCTTCTTTAACGCATGAATTGACGGGCACCAAATCTTAGCTTTTCAACCAGGAAACGGTAAGTATTGGAGCTCAACTTTTCGATTGAAACCTAAGCAAGCTCGAACCAATCAGCAAGGGACTATTACTAAACTGAAAATCTAAGAAAAAAAGGTCGCCACTCCCACTTGGGCTGTTTCGCATTGTTAATTGTCCTTTGCTTCAACTTCACCAAAAGAATTCCACTGAAGTCGATTAAACCTATAGTGTAAATATCTTATTGGACTGTTAAAATTTCTTTGAAGTTCGTTCTGCAATTGCTGCAAGTATAGGCAGATATACAGAAGTGAGAATTCTTCAGTTGTTTGTCTAATTCTGTTATCTCTTTTCCGCAGTTTGGACAATTAACCATAAATCAGTTCCTTAAGAAGGATTAAACTATTTCTTGCGATAAAAACCAATGTTGTTACAACTAAGCAACCACAAGCCTGAGAATGGAGTGTCATAACAAGCTGAGAGAACATTCCAAGGAGCAACATATTCCCGTTATCGAAATACGCCTTAAGAAGCAAAGGGCCTTTAAGCCACTCTGGAATGAATAGATATGGCTGAGAACCCTGGCTCCAGAGATCGATATTTAGAGGCTTTGGACTTTATAATCAACGTTCTAAAAGAGCACGAACAAGCCTTGGATAAGTCGATTCAAGAGCTAGAGACAGTTACCACCCAGCGGGCAAGCTCTGGCATACCAGAAGCAAAGGTTGAAAAAATAGAGCAAAAACTAGAAGGCCTCCAGAAGGAAGTAGCAAGACTGGTTGGCTATCTATCAAATGCACCTAAGCCGCAGTCAGCTCCTTTAAATCAACAGGATTCCATAGCTAAGGTGTCACCTGCCACATCACCTCCAATAGTCCAGGGAACACCTTCTGTAGTTTTGAATTGTAAACAATGGGCGGATTTTCAGCTTTTAGCAATGCATTCCCAAACTCTCTTTTACAGCATTAAAGAAACCGACAGGGCTTTCCAAGTAGAAGCAGTCAAAGGTAACCAAATAATCACTTACACGGGAGAACTACCGAGTTACTCGCCAATTCTTAGAGTCTGGTTATCTCAACAACTAAACATAATAAGCCAAAATCTCTTCGAAGGATCGATTGAGAAAGGAAAATAATGTTTTAAACTGCAATAATGTTTACTAGTTAACTCGAAAATATTTGGACTCGCACATCGCAAAAACATTTAGAGCAGTTAGAATTACTCGGTATGCAGCCAACCGCGGCTACCTTTTTTGGGTTACTGCCGTATATGTTTCTGAGGTACATATTGAGCAGCACGTTGCCTCTGCCGCTTTGTAGAGGTACCGCTGGTAATATTTGTTTTTATAAATTTGTTCCATCCGCCCCAACACTGTTGCTCTGTTCAATATAGCGGTCGGGGTTCTAGACAAGACGGCGCTCGAGGATTTCTTTAGAGTTTAGGGCTTTAAAATCCTTGGTTGCATGACTAATGGTTCCATGCTCAACCTGCAAAGAAGTATAGTTACTGTTGATGAGTTATGACTTGGGGTTCCTCTTCTTCAGGGATTATTAGTTCCATGTCAAAATTATAAGTTGGCTTACGGGCTTGTTGTTGTATTGGCTGTTTTTTCTGGGTCTTTCTCGAATTTTCATGTTTTTCACCAGTTATTGCAGCTATGAAACCTACCATAAACGAAGCTGCAAGTATAGGAGATAACAGAAGTATGCTGAATCGTCTTTTTTTTGAAATAGGTTTCATGGATTACATATTTCATCGTTGGATTATAAATGCTCTATGAATTCATGATATAGTTTGAAGATCATCTTTTCTTGATTATGGTTAAAGACCGCTCTGCGTGAAGTGGAGATAGGCTTTAGCAGGGATAATTGAAGTTGTAACCTGTGAGATGGTACGAAAGGGCATGAAAGGTTCGGTCTGTATTTTCAGGTAAATAAAAATAAAAGAAGAAAACAAACGGGATCTAAAGAGGAGGCAATTGGCAACTTTCTTCTTCGGGGAATATCGCCTTTATTTCCCTGAAAGACTTCAATACCGTTATACCTCTATGTGCTATTGCATAAACAATTCTTTCTTTTCTCAAAATTCTTTCTTCAACCATGTTATTCTTGATCAAGAATTCCAATTGGTCTTTTAGCACATTGCAATTAACGTTTGACCTGTACATAATATGCGTAAGTTTTAGAGGACCTTTCATCGAAAGTACCTCCAAGATGTCAATATACATTTCGAGTTTTGAACGTCTCATTTGGTATTTCCATCCCCAAGTTTACATAGGTTTTTACTTCAGGTTTACCTTTTAGTTGAGCGCTGTTTAGAACTAACAACCTAGATTCAAATGCTGTTGCAAGATCATCGATGAGTATTGCCTGCATTCCACTTGAAAGAGTCTTAATATCTTCGTCTAGCGCTTGTGCCATCTTGTTCTTTAGCGTTTTTCGATCGAGGTTTTTTTGGTATTTCATTCGATTTCCCTCTGACTTCCTTGCGCTAACTAATACTTTAACCATATAAGTTGCTTATGAATTTTAAATATGTATCGGCAATACTTCAGTTGCCAAATCCCTTTTGTGGGTTTCGATAGATTTCATCATTTAATTCCCGTGATTTTTTGATGTTGAAATAGAAATTCTGTTTGTGGTTGCTTGCCAGCAGAAGCTGGATAAAACGTTTTACTGATAAATGAAAGTTTGGCGGTATAATTTTCTTTTAAGTATTTGAGTACCCCCCATTACTTTTGTGCTATTTATGTGGTTTTGTAATCCGTTGGATTATTTGCTACTTTCAATTAGTTAGTTATGATTCATAGCTGTTAAATGCGGGTGAATCAGACTATTCGTTTACTGGCTATTAGATGAATTGGTTTGCTATAGTTTCGCTTTGCGCAACAACAGTTTCCTTATTGCTAGGCATAATTGTCTATTCTTTTAATAGGAAAGCTATCCTTAACAAACTATTTTTCTTAACAAGTATAGCTGCCTTTGCTTACGAGTTCACTACAGTAATGATGTGGCTCTCCTCTAACGTAGACACTGCTTACTTTTGGCATAAAATGGGGACTGTGTGGCCCTTTTTTGTTGCTATCGTCCTAAATTTTGCATTAGTTTTTACTGAGAATAAATGGATAAAGAAGAAACTTAACTACCTAATCCTCTATCTGCCTGCTATAACTTTTTGGCTAATAGACTTATTCACTTACCAAATAAACGCTGCCCCTGTGCTGAAATATTGGGGATACAACGACGTCGCAGCAGGAACACTAATTTATTATCTTTCAACCATATGGACCGCAGCTGTCCCACTTATTGCATTTATCCTATGTTACAGATATTATAAAGCAGAGACAGACTCAAATAAAAAACTGCAAGAAAAACAAGTTGCCGTGGGCTTTGCAATCCCAATTGTAACCTTCATTATAACCAACATGTTAACCCGTTCTTTGGGTATAGACTTTCCCAACCTTGGAATAAGCGCTACCCTGTTTTTTAGTGTCTTTGTAGGGTATGCAATCATAAAATATGAACTTTTTAGTTTAGATGCTTCAGTAGTTTCAGAGCAAATTATTGCCTCCATACCTGACTCTTTTATCTTGGCAGACGAAAACGGAAAAATAGTGCGCGTTAATGACCGTTTGGTCAACTTTTTGGGTTACTCAGAAAAAGAATTAGTATCAGACTCAATGACCAAACTGTTCGCTATCGAAGATAAAGGCGCATTGGATAACATAATACGGCAACTCGAGAGAAATGATGTTTTAAGAAATTTTGAGGTTAAGTTGAGTACTAAATCGGGTCAAATTAAGAATGTTCTTTTTTCAGGTTCAATGGTTCGCAATAAAAGAGGAAAACCCATCGGAATAACATGTGTCATAAATGATATCACTGGGCGAATTGAGATGGAACAGAGAGTTCTAAGGTCAGAGAGACTTGCTTCTATTGGTGAGCTTGCAGGACAAATAGGTCACGATTTACGCAATCCTTTGGCGGGGATAAAAAATGCTGTATTTCTTATTAAAAAGAAAAAGGGATTGATACAGGAGGCTGAGCTGTTAAAGGTTTGTGGGTGGATTGAGAGCGCTGTCGCAGATTCAGATCGAATAATTAACAGCTTGGTTGATTACTCAAGCGATCTTCACTGGAAGTTGGGCATTGTACTCCGAAGGTCGTTAACGATAGGTGCTATTTCAAAGGTTTCAGTGCCGGAAAGAATTAGTATAAATAATCTCTCAACGGATAGCGTAGACCTTCTCTTAGATTCAGAGAAAATTGAGGCATCCTTTGCACGGGTCATTCAAAATGCAATCGAGGCAATGCCCGAAAAGGGCGTCAATAACAATATTTCAGAAATAAAAGCGGCAGACGTAGAAATATCCTTCAAAGACACGGGCAGAGGAATATCTGAAAAAATATTGCCCGTGCTGTTTGCTCCGCTTTCAACAACTAAGGCAAAGGGGATGGGTATGAGTCTAGCAATCTGCAAACGTATCGTCGACGCGCATGGAGGAACAATATCGTTTGAAAGTTCTAAAGATCAAGGTTCAACGTTCACCTTTGTACTACCTATTAACGTTAACGCGTCTATAAACGGCTGACCTGATAATTGTTACTTATATTGCTGTGGTTGAAGTGTCAAAGATCATCACATAATCCGGATGATGATGTAGATGCCATCGAGACTATATTTGGGCCTGGACGGAGATCTCTAAAGTAATTTTTTGCTTACTTATTAGTTAAGAGATTGAGGTAAAAAAGGAAGCTAAAATTTCTTTTTGCTTTGCATTTGTTTTTTAAGTTCTTGAAGATTCTTTGTGTTCGACGACTTTCTACGCTTTACCAAGAGCACTGAAACTGACTGCTACCACAGCGACTGAAACTATTATCACCGCTACAATAGCCATAAGGTTGTTGGCATTTGGATTGCTTTCAGTGTTGGCCGTTAACGGAATGGTAAGTGTTAATGGTTGACCATTATATTCTAGTGTTTCATTGGTCTCTGGGTATCCTTGTTTAATTATTTTGAAGGTGTAACTTCCTGCCGTAGCGTTTTCGAAGGAAACATAGCCCGTTGCGTTTGAGACTTGAAGTAACGTTTGTATTCCAGCTGGTTGGACTATTGAGGTGACAATTGTGTCGTTAAGTGGGTTTCCCTGTTCATCTGTGATTTTGAATGTTAGGACTGCTAAAGTGGCGGTCGGCGCTGGAGTCGGTGTTGGGTTGGCACCTGGAGTTGGGGTTGGGGTTGGAGTTGCGGTCGATGCTGAGGTTGGTATAACAGTTATCTGAGTTGTTCCTTGTGCGCTCAAGTATCCGGTTTTTGAGCCGCTTGCAGTAATAGTGCAGCTGGTCGTTGTAGAGAAACTTGGGGCGGTAAAGCTTACGTTATAGTAGCCGTTTCCCTGTTCTGCCGTTGTTCCGAATGACCCACCGTTATTCGACGTAAAACTGACTGTTGCCCCTGTCACTGGGGATCCGTTAGCGGTTATATAGGCTGTTATGGCCGTGGTATTTCCATTATTGACGCTTGTTGGGTTGCCTGTAACTGTTATTTGTAGAGATGCGAAGTCAATAAAGTAGGTTGTTATTTGTGCTTGACCTGTTGTGTAGCCCGATGATTGAGCAGTAATTGTATTTACCCCTGGTGCGTTTGTTGCAGTAAACTCTCCCGTTGCCTGCGTTTTACCGAATGGAATAGTTAGTGTTGAGGTAACAACTCCTACTGTTGGTTGTGACGAAAAAAGGTTAACGTTAACATCAGTTTGTGGGTCTTTAGCTGGTCTACCCTGGGAATCTTGTAGTTGTACTTGGATAATTGGGTAGGTTGTGCCATCTGCTGGTAAACTTGATGGGATGGCATAAATTGCTAATTTTGATGGAATAAATCCAAATGTGTTAATCGTTTTGTGATCCCATAGAAGGTCTGTTGCTACTGCTGTTAGAGTTGCGGAGCCTGCCTTAAATGTGGAATTAAGCGTTGCTAATGCATACGTTTGCATTTGTGGGATCGTTATTGAGTCAACCTTGCATATGCTCTGATCATTTGATGTTAATGTCACGACTACATCTGATTGGTTTGTCGCGACATATCCTGCTGGGTTTTGTAATTCGATGGCAATTTGTTTGTAGGAGCTTTGGTCAGCGAGCACTTGTGGTGGTCCTACAAATATTTTGAGTTGGCTTGGATTTACCGCTACTGGGGTTGTAGTAGATTGTAACCTGGTTAGAACTGTATCCCTGGGACACAGCTGTAATAATTGCTGATTCTATTTGTCCTTGTGTCTGGGCTTTTGTTGTTGTGGTGAAGTTGGCAATAGTGTACGTTTGCCCTTCAAGAATTGTGGTCGTTGAATCCACTGTGCCTACAGTGGTATCTGAGGATGATAATGTAACTTGTACTCCTCCTTGAGGTGCTCTTGCAGGGGCACCACTTGAATCTTGAAGTTGTACCATTATGGCACCATAGGAATTTCCATCGGAGGGCAGGGTTGATGGAAAGCCATAGACTACAATTGTGGAGGGAATTGGTCCAACTGTTGTTATAGGCGCTTGTACTGTTGCGAAACCTGTGGCTGAGGCTGAAATTATTGTGGTTCCTGGGCTGAATGTAGTGTTAAAGTTCGCTGATGCATATGTGATTCCGCTATGTATTATAATTGAAGAATCAATTTTTCCTACACTGATCTGGGAAGATGAAAGGCTTATAGTGATATCTTGTAATGGTCTTGCAGGTAATCCACTTGAATCTTCCAATTGCACAAAAACACAATTGTATGTACTGTTATCTGCAAGCAAACTAGCTGGTCCAGCGTAAATGCTGAGTTTCGAGGGAACAGATGTAGATGCTGAGGAAATACTTTGATTAAATACTAAAAAAGCAGATGTTAAAACTAGAATTGTAAAGGTTAAAGTTATTATTTTTTTAAGCATTTTCTTTTCCTACCTTAATATCCTGATCTATTGAATGTATTCTCCTGACTTCTGCTCAAATTCTGAGTTTTTTTGGTTTACATTGGAAAAAGTTCGTATTGGATCGATACTTGATATTTCACATAAAGCGCAGGTGATATTGGACAATTCTAGATGGTAGTGAAGGCGAGATTCTTCACAGTTTTCAATACGACAGTCTGAGGCAATGGGAATCTTATTTTTAACATCGCTTTTTAAGATGAAAAAGCTGCACTGACCATTTTTAGAGAAGGCGCAATTCGCTTTCTTTACCTCTCCGAAAAAAGTAGCGTTTGATAATATTTCGACTAGAGAGAGAACTTCTTGGTTTTTCTGCTTTTCAATTTTATCAACACGTTTCTGAAGTTCTTCTAGTTCGGTCACCATTTGGAATTTGACTCCATGGGTTAATTAACTCTATTCTCTTATAAACTAAGAAAAACTGTATTATGATTCTGTAAACATTACCCAAAAAATTTTCCATCTTAGAATTGTGCTGAAAGAGTTATCTTTTCTTTTTGTGCGGATTTATGCCGGAATCGGATTTATAATTTCTAAGTTCTCGACAAGTTTTCTTATTCTTGCTTCATTTGTGTATACAGTTCTTTTGGAAATTTGGAATGTTTCGCCGATTTTTTCTTTAGAAATCTTTGTTTTCTTTTTGCAAGCATAGTATAAGGCGCCTGCTGCAAGGCCTATTGGGTTTCCGCCTGATCTTCTTATTGTCTGTAATGTCGTTTTTGCACCAATGATTAGTTCTTTGTTCTCTGTTATTTTTCCGGCATATTCATGTAGGTAGTCTATTGCTGTTTTTCTTTGAATTATTGCGTTTTGATTATTTGATTTTAGAGTTTTGTTTAGTATCCACGCTTGCTTCATAACCATCTTGTTGTCGAGGCTAAGTTCTTTACTTATTTCTTTTATTGAACGCATTTTGTCATATTCTTTAAGGGTTAAGTGCATTAGTGCAGCTATTGTTGCTCTTTTGTTTTTTGAGAGTTTTTGTGATCTGAATAATTCGTGATTTTGTTTTCTTATTGTGCGAGCTGCTTCTTCTCTATACGGATAATTTGGTATGTTTAGTTGGCAGGAAACTGCTCTTAGGATAGTTAACCATTCTTTGAGTGTTTCTGAGTCTTGTTCGTTCCAGTTTGAATACCATTCAGGTGTCCATTGAGTATAGCCTTTGAAGGTAGGAGTTTCATCTATAACTAATCCGCAGTTTTTGCAGATTTTTTCTCCTCCTAAACCTTCAGGATAGATAACGTTGGTATTGTCACACGTGTGGTTTTTCAAAGCTTTCTCGCCCTTGTATCGCCTATCACTATTTGCGAGAGCTTTACCATTATTCACTTATAATGTTTCAGAACTCAGAATTCATATTTCTTGTTTATTTTTGCATGCTTATTTTTATAAAAGTAAAAAAATATGTTGAAATTATTAAATTTAATAATATTAATTTCAAAATTCACTGAATAATTATGAGAGACATCATAAGTCTGTAATTAATTTACTTGAGGCCCATCAGCAATTGATAGAATTGGCAAATTTGATTCGCTTCAAAATAGTTATTTTCGATAAACATGGTAAAAATTAGGTATCTTACATTCAAGTACATTGCTGAAAATAATTATTTACTCTCTTGACATTAATCTGTTATCATTCAATCATTTTCTGTTAATAACTTTAGAAAACAATTGCTAAACGATATTTAGTTATTGGAGATATTTAGTAAGAGTTAACACTGTTTATAAGGCAACTCTTGGAAAAGAATATCAAATGGAAAGTTTAGACTCGGAGGTGCAAAAGAAAAAATGAAGAACTTTAATCGTAATTTAAAAGCTATCTCACCAATATTCGCAACCCTAATTCTTATTGCAATTGCAGTTATCGCTGGTGTAGTTGTTTACATGTTTACAAGCGGAACATTGGCAACTATGACTGGAGGCGGAACTGCAGCACAAGAAAAAGTTTCAGTTCAAGCAGCAGCCGGCAACACTACCGCAACCAAGGGCTTTACTGTATGGGCGCAATGTACTTCTGGTGGTCCTGTAGCTATTAATAGTGCCATAATCAAAGACGTAAACGGCAATGTACTTACTACAGTGGCATTAAACCCTAACGTATCACTAGTTTCTGGAACTTTGACAACGATATCCGGAGCATACGATGGTTTCGCGTCAGGGAGTAGCTACACCGTTACTTTGGTTAGCACAAAAGGCGGCAACTTCGTTAGCACAAGCTTCACAGCAACTTAAATGGGCTAATTTTCGCCCTCAACTTTTTTGTTTTTAACTTTCAGATAATCTAACGATAACGGTACAATCTTTAAATCACTATTCCAGTTTTAATGCTTGCTCTTATACTGTGTCTAAACGCTTGTGTTGAGTGTCGGTGAATCAAATTATTATTAAAATGGATACTTAATTTCAGAGCAAACGATTATACGTAAATGTTAAATGCAAAATTGCCACATGGAAAATTGATGCAAAATACCTTATTATTTGTACCCTATGAAATTGGAATATTTAGTGATAGTTAACATGGTTTATAAGTCAACGATTGGAATAAAAGCTTAAATGGAAAATTTGACTTGGAGGTGCAAAAGAAAAAATGAAGAACTTTAATCGTAATTTAAAAGCTATTTCGCCAATTTTTGCGACTCTTATTCTTATTGCAATCGCAGTTATCGCTGGTGTTGTTGTTTACATGTTTACAAGCGGAACATTGGCAACTATGACTGGCGGAGGAACTGCAGCGCAAGAAAAAGTTTCAGTTCAAGCAGCAGCCGGCAACACTACCGCAACCAAGGGCTTTACTGTATGGGCGCAATGTACTTCTGGTGGTCCTGTAGCTATTAATAGTGCCATAATCAAAGACGTAAACGGCAATGTACTTACTACAGTGGCATTAAACCCTAACGTATTCACTAGTTTCTGGAACTTTGACAACGATATCCGGAGCATACGGTGGTTTCGCGTTAGGGAGTAGCTACACCGTTACTTTGGTTAGCACAAAAGGCGGCAACTTCGTTAGCACAAGCTTCACAGCAACTTAAATGGGCTAATTTTCGCCCAAATTAAAATCTTTCTTTTGTTTTCTTTTAAATATAACGTGGTTTGATTCGCAAGTTTGAATATTAAGACTTAGCTAATCCTGTAGTTAGAGAACCATCAATAAGAAATTGTTGAGGACGCCATCTTTTCTTGCCTAGATAAGTTAAGTCTGCTGTTGGAATCAAAAATACCTAGTTTATTAATAAACATGGCAAATGGAACATTGGAATGCTGGAAAAGATAAAAATGAATGTTAACTCCGCAGATTCCCCGTTAAACAATAAAACGATAGTTGCTAAACTGAGCGTTTGGGTGTGGTAAATGGGAAAATTTGGTATTTGGCTACATGATAAGCGTGCGCTTAGTCCAATTTTTGCCACTGTTTTGTTAGCAACGATTATCATTGTTTTTGGTTCAGTTGCATATTACTATGCAAGCAACATCACTACAACAACCACAAACAATTACATAAGTACCGTTTCAGACAGTCAACAAGCCATAGCTGAAAGGATAAGCATTGAAAATGTCGTTTACACTTCTTCTCCGGCAACATTAAAAATCTACATCCTTAATTGTGGAAGCGCGAATAATGCAAAAATCAACTCAGTATTACTCTACGATTCAAGCCATACTATTTTAGGTGTTTACTCGGGGGCTACTCAAATTTCTGGATTGAAAAATATTGACAGCGGTTCTCCAATTGCAAGTAACAGTCTTAATGTCGGCCAAGAAGGATATTTTATATTAACATTGCAGCCTGCGCCTATCCCATCATTAACATCAGGTTCAACGTACACCGTTCATTTGATTACTCTTAGCGGAAGTAGTTTCAATTATGAATTTACACCAAAATTTACAACACCATAACCTTCGCAGAAACAAGAAGGGAATCGGTACAGTCTTCGGAATGGTCTTTTTCCTACTTATAACCATGATTGTTTTTGCAAGCTTCATGGTAATCCTCAATCAAAATACTAGCCTTGAACAGACGGTAATTCAGACAAGGCAAATGGATAATGATAGGGCACGAGAACAGGTAACGATTTCACAGCAATCAACTACAAGTCTCTACACAAATGTTGGCGCAAGCAGTGTGACTGTTAATTGTGTTATTAATAATACTGGGAATTTACCTGTTCAACTTGTTCGACTATGGGTTGTAGACGTTAATAATTCGGAAAGTGGATTTTTGGCGATATCAAGCGTAAATGGCACCATAGAACAAGGTCAAGCTAAAACTTTTGTGGGTATTGTTAGCCTTACGGTTGCTACCCCCACCACTGATCAATTTAGATTTTGGTTTGTAACTGCAAGAGGCAACCAACTTACGCTCGCAATCAAGCGGAGGATCAGTATCTCAAATTGACTTTAACCAACAACTTTCAGAAGTATTTGGGGACTTTTCTCCCTGACTATAATTCAGTTCAATGGGCTTTTGTAACTACAACTAATGGTGTTTCCACAGCGGGACCATGGCAAAGCGGCTGGATTATCCCAACCGGCGCTAATAACCAGAATCTTGCTTTTCGAATAAACATGACTTACTATGGCGATACAACGATTAGAATTGATAACGATACCACTCTATGGTTCCAGAACGTGCAAGATACCAGTGTTGTACTTGAGAACGTAGCTAATGCCGTATATCCAACAGTTTATATCACAAATTATAACCCGACAACACGTGTACTAAATTCATATAACGGAAATGAAGCAGCAATTCAACCCGCTTCTAATCCAGTTCCATTCACTCTTTACTTTAGTACAGTTCAAAGTTTTGCAATTGATGATTCTTCCTATAGTATTTG
Source organism: Candidatus Bathyarchaeota archaeon (assembly GCA_963770845.1). Lineage (GTDB taxonomy): Archaea > Thermoproteota > Bathyarchaeia > Bathyarchaeales > Bathycorpusculaceae > Bathycorpusculum. The sequence continues at coordinate 95,554 of CAVYRC010000012.1, forward strand.
GAATTGGAAAATAGTCCCGTCAGGTCAGCCTTCTCGCTAGAGGTTATCCTATAAGCAGCTTAACGCCAAACGCACAGATGTCTCTGGTGTTATATGGCATGTCCCCAAGTACCTATGCACAAACCTTCTCTTTATTTGCAGTTCAAAGCCGCCCAATTTCAGTCCAACTAAATCCTATCAGCGGAATAGTTGGAACCTCTGTTACTATTACAGGGACAGGTTTTGCAGCTAATTCAGCGATAAGCCTCACTTTTAACTCAACGCAAGTAACAATACCAACAACAACCACAAATTCAAACGGCGCTTTCACAACTACATTTACAGTGCCTCAGGCAGCAGCTGGAAGTAACATTGTAACCGCCACTGACAGCGCAATTACCCATAACGCTGCGGCGGCCAGTTTCACAGTTACACCTACTTTTTCATCTCCCACTCCATCCCAAGGGCCACCTGGAATATCGGTTACAATTTCTGGAACAGGATTTGCTGCTAACTCCGCCATACATGTCACTTTAGGTGGAGTAGATCAGCCGACTTCTCCAGTAACAATCGTTAGTAATAGTGTAGGCACGTTTTCGGGTTCATTTACAGTTACAACGTCTGCAACTGGGTCTCAACTCATTATTGTTTCAGATATCAATGGTAACACTGCTAACAGAACATTCACAGTTACTGTCCCAGCGATTTCTGTTTCACCTTCAAGCGTTGCTGTCGGTGCATCTGTCACTGTGACTGGATCGAATTTCCTGCCTAGTACTCTACTTAGTTTATCATATGATGATGTTTTAGTCACTACCGCTACTTCGACCAGTGGAGGCGCGTTGCCTTCAGGATTAACGTTTACCGTTCCACCGTCAACCTATGGAAGCCATGTAGTCAAAGTTACCGATAGCTACGGCAACTTTGCAACAGCAACCGTCAGTGCTACCCCAAGCATTAACGTTAACCCAGTAGTGGTCCAGTTGGTGCCTCTGTTGCTGTGAGCGGTTCAGGCTTCGCTGCTTCCTCCGTAGTTACATTAACGTTTGCTGGTACAGCAGTAGCGACAACTCCTTCTCCTGTTATAGCGGATAGTACAGGTTCTTTCAGTGCGTCTTTCGTTACTCCAACCGGTTCATCTACCGGATCAGTAGCTGGCGCTAAAACCGTGACAGCCATGGACGCTGGCTCCCATATTGGCTCCACAACATTCACTATTACATCTGTCGTAGCTTTGAACCCAACAAGCGGTAATGTCGGCTCAATCGTAACAATTTCCGGCACTGGCTATGGCGCCTCAAAAACAATTACTATCAAATATGATGGAACCCCGCAGACGACCAACCCATCTACTGTGACGACCACTGCTTATGGGACGTTTAGCTGCACATTTACTGTTCCAGTCTCAGCAAACGGTAGCCATACAGTTTCCGCAACAGATTCAAGCTCAACCCCAAACACCGCTTCAACAACTTTCGCAGTTACACCAACCATAACTTTGACTCCATCAAGCAGCACTCCAGGGTCAACAGTGACCATTTCGGGCACTGGTTTTGGTGGTTCCAAAGCTATCGCTGCAACATATGACGGAGTAACAGTTACTCTCGGCGGTTCAACAACCACAAGTAGCACCGGGTCATTCAGTGCAACTTTCACTAGTTCCAGCATCAGTAAAAGGAAGCCACACGGTAGTAGTTACCGATGCAGACGCCAACACTGCCTCAGCAAGCCTGACTGTAACGCAAGGAATAACCCTAACTCCATCAAGCGGATCCGTAGGTTCAACAGTAACAGTATCCGGCGGTGGCTTCCTACCATCTTCAACAGTGTCATTGACATACAACAGTGTAGTTCAAACAACCACTCCAGCAACGGTTACCACCAATGCTTCTGGTTCATTCACAGCAACGTTTGTTATTCCAGCTTCCGCCTCAGCAAGCAACACAGTCCAAGCAAGTGATGGCACCAACACTGCAAGCGCAACCTTCACGGTGGTCGTAAGTATCACAATTACTTCAAACCCAACAGGTTCAGGATATGTAACAGTTGATAGCAACTCTATAGCCACTCCTGCCACATTTAACTGGGCATTAGGCTCAAGCCACACCCTACAGGCTAACTCACCAGTTTCAGGCGGAACAGGCATACAATACGTATACACAAGCTGGAGTGATAGTGGTTCACAAACTCACAGCTACACCGTTCCAAGTTCGCCGCAGACTATCACAGCCACCTTTAAAACACAATATCGACTGACCATGAACACCAACTTTGGCACGACTACACCCGCAACCGGAACTTGGTATGATGCAGGATCAACAGTAACCATAACGGCGACTCCTCCAACAGTTGGAAGTGGCGAGCAGTACGTTTGGAACGGTTGGACAGGATCTGGCTCTGGAAGCTACTCAGGTACCAGCAACCCTGCCACAAACGCTGTTACCATGAATGCACCGATTACTGAAACAGCCTCATATACCCACCAATTTGCCGTGACTTTTGCACAGTCAGGTTTGAGTGGTGATGCTACGGGCACGGTGGCTACTATTGCAGGTGCTGCTAAGACCTATGGTAATTTGCCTTTCACTGTGTGGGTTGATGCTTCTTCAGGTTCGGTGACTTACAGTTACACGGCTACTGTTACAAGTAGTGTTACTGGCAAGCAGTATGTCAAGACAAGCACTGATGCTTCGCCTGTTACTGGGCTTTCTGGTCCACTTACCGTTACTGGCGCTTATAAGACTCAGTGGCTGGTGACTTTCAGTCAGACGGGTATTGATAGTTCTGCTGGGTCTAATACTGTTCTTACCGTGGGTTCAACAAACTATGCCTATAATGCTTTACCTAGTAGCGTTTACGTTGATGATGGAACCACTTTCAGTTGGGTGTCTCCTGTTTCAGGCGGTACCGGTAAGCAGTTTGTGCAGACAGGTAGTTCAGGTTCTTCACCTATATCGGCTACTGGAACTTATACGGTCAGCTTCCAGCTTCAATACCTACTTTAGTGTTTCATCTGCTAGGGATACTCCAACTGGGCAGGGATGGTACAATGCTGGGTCCAGTGTATCATCGACCGTCACAAGACCGGTTTCTGGAGGGATGGGAATCCAGTATGAGACTACAGGCTGGACCGGTACGGGTAGTCTGAGCTCTGGCGGAAGTTCAGGCTCTAGTTCCACTGGTTCATTCACGATCAATGCTTACTCAACTTGCACATGGAACTGGAAGACTCAGTATGCCTACATCCCCCTCACAATTACCAACACCCAGTCATCAGCCACACCTTCCACGTTCCAGGAGAAGATAACGTTGGAACCCATCCAGCTACACGAGCTACGAAGCATCCAACTTGGGCAACATCCGCTTTTATAGCGACAGCGCCCTTACCACGCCTCTATACGCTTGGCTTGAAACTTGCACCCCTTCACTCTCTAATACCGCCACCTCTGCTACAGCATGGATTAAACTGACCAATTCGATACCTCAGAACGGAGGCACAATGACAATTTATATGGCGTTTCTCCCTACAACCACGAATTTTGACGGAAATTACTGGGGAACCGCGCCTAATCTCTCAGGAACCTACGGCGCCTACGACAACGGGGATCACGTCTTCAATGCGTATTTCAATGGTAATACTCCAACTTCGAGCTTTTCTGTGTCTAGTGGGTATACGATAGTAAAGGCAACCGGTATTTCTGGTCCTGGAGCAACGACAATTAACGCGATAAGAGTAACAGGTTACAATGGCGGAAGTGCTGTCTTCTCATTCAATACGCCACTTAGCAATACCGCTCTAATAGCCGAATCAAGCTTTTCTTCAGCTCGCTCCGGGGACTGATACAGGCGCCGTTGGACTCGTAAATAGCGCAGCAGCATCAAGTGTAACTAATGCAATTAGCGCAAATATAGGATACGGTAATGCTTATTTCAACCAAGACTACATGCGTACTGGCACAGTAACCACCAATGTAAACCCCCAAGGAACATCAACTTCGAGTTGGCTATATGCCACTCTAACATACACGGGTTCAGCTGCATCATCGTGGAATGCATACATAGCCCCACAGCTTTACTCGTCAACAGGAGGATATTCTGGTACAGTCACAACTAACCCACTGAGTTCCGCATCTAACCTTTATCTTGGCCAATTAAGCAGCACAACCAGCTCATACTCCCTGGACATGTACTACAACTTCGTTCGCGCTAGAGCCTACCCTCCGAGTAACGTCATGCCTTCAGTCTCTTTTGGTAGTTTATCTTTCTAAAGTTAACTTAGTCAAAGTATCAATCTTGCTGCATCATTAGGAACTCAAACAAGTGGAAGGACGTCCAAATCTCTCGTCGCAGGAAGCTCGATAGCTCAACACTTGATTAGATTCGTTTGCAGCTAATTCACTGAAGGCACATAAGATGCAAGCATTATGTTAACTGACGAGTCCAACCAAATGCTCAACACCTTTGATGCCAAAACTCCACCGACTGCTCAAAGCGCTCTAAAAGGAGACTACCCAACTCAAACAATCTCGTTACTCTCTAGACGCTTAGCCTCATTTCTTTTCAAACTGCCTTAATTGTGGTAGGGTATGGTGCTGTGCTTTGATGTTTCCCTTGTTATTAAAAACGGCTGTTAGGGTTAAAGAAGCGAAACAACGCGAAAAACGTGTTCTACTATATGTTTGGCATGATGCATCTGTTTACCCAGAATAAGATGTGGTACTTTTGTGTCAGTCGTCTTTCCAAGAAAGGAATCAAATTAAGAGTCTACCTGTCTCGTAGAAAAAGAAGTTACATGGTTTATATTGACTCTTAAGGAATTAAGTCACGTGGTCGCTAGCTTGAAGATCTGGAAACGTGGAAAGAAGCCTGAGCTATTGCAATCGGCAACCGAAAATCCATCGGTTATCGATGTTGATACACCTGGTTCAACTGTTGAAACACATGTTGACGCTGCTGGGGGCTCTGAGGTTTCTGAAACATTCAAAGAGCATTACCCTCTTTTGTTACCTTTCTCTTATGCTGCAATCGTTGAAGATGAAAGAAACGAAATCAAATATTCGCTCTTAGAGCCCACGTTAACTGATCTGGATAAACAATTGTTGGCTGAGCTGAAAAACATCCTCTGGGACGAACTTACTATTAATACTAAAAGTTTTAAGTCTGGAGAAGAAGCCGACGAATATCTTGAAGTTTAAAATCTTGGATACAGCAATAAAGTATCACATCAATGTGGATGGAAACACTTTAAGCAAATATCAATACTTTATCGCGAGAGACTTTTTGGGTTTTGGAAAGATAGATGGAATTATGAGAGACGAAAACATTGAAGACGTTTCATGCGATGGCACAAACTCACCAATATTTGTTTGGCACCGCAAATACGAATCTATTCCATCTAACATAAAGTTCGAAACTCACCAAGAACTTGAAAACTTTGTCTTCAAATTAGCTTACCTCTGTGGACGACACATCTCCATTGCACAGCCAATTCTTGACGGAACATTAAATGATGGTAGCCGTGCCCAAGTAACATACGGAACTGAAGTTACACCTAAAGGCAGCACATTCACCATCAGAAAATTCAAGAAGAACCCCCCTAACAATCATAGATCTAATTATATACAAAGCGCTCTCAACAGAAATCGCAGCATATTACTGGTTCTTAATAGAAAACAGACACTCAGTTATGATAGGCGGCGACATCGGCGGGGGAAAAACTTCGATGCTTAACGCCGTCAGCCTATTTATTAGACCAACTTTAAAAATTGTGAGCATTGAAGATACACAAGAAATCCGCTTACCTCACCAAAACTGGGAAATGATGGTAACAAGGCAAGGTTTAGGTACAGGTGCGGGAGCAGTTGGAGAAGCTGGAATCGGCAGCATCAGCATGTTTGACCTGCTAAGAGCAGCACTAAGACAAAGACCCGACTTTATTATAGTGGGTGAAATCAGAGGTGAAGAAGCCTATGCACTATTTCAGGCTATGGCAACTGGCCACTTAGGACTAACAACTGTACACGCAGAAGATGTGCAAGGTGTCCTCCATCGACTAACAACAAAACCAATGAACATCCCCCAGACACAGGTAGAAAACTTGAACGCCATCTCAATAGTCCGTCGATTAGTCGTAAACAACGTATCCCTAAGACGGACAATAAGCGTGTCAGAAATGGTTGGTTGGGACAAAGAGAAAAACGACTTTCAAAGTTCAAGAAATATTCACTTGGAATACCGAAAAAGACACCTATGAAAAAGTAGCTAGAAGCCCGCTGCTAGATAGGATTGCAGCTCAATGGGGCTATTCTCACGAAGAAATTGACCAAGAACTAGCAATGAGGCAAACAATCCTTGAATACATGGTAAAAAACCACTTACGCTCATACGAACAAGTCTCAAAACTAGTCCTAGACTACTTCTCCGACCCGCAACAGATCTATAGAAAAGCAAAAGTGAGCTAAAAATGAAGTTTCAACCATGGACAACAGCGTACGAACTGCTTAACAAAAGGTTACAAAAAGTTTATCCTCATTTTCAAGAGATCCATGTCCAATTAAAAAAAGGCGGTGTGCTGATTGCGTTCAAACCGTACATTGCCTTCATGGTTTTAGCTTCAATCATTGCATTTACCGTTTCCATCCCAATATCTTTCATTCTTTTTCCTTTTCTAAGTGGGATTCCGATGCTTTCAGTAATGAATTTCTTGTTTACTTTGGTTATTGCTGTATCCGCTGCATTAATCACCCTAATGGTGATGTATATCTATCCAGGACTAAAAGCAAGCGGCAGAAATGGTCCAATAGACAAGAATTTACCCTATATCTCAAACTTTCTAACCCTTCTCTCAAGTTCAAACGTTCCACCAAGCGTAATTTTTGAGTCAATGGCTAAAATTGAAACATTAAAAGAAGTTCGCTTAGAATTTAGTAATATAATAAGAGACATAGAAGTCTTTGGTAATGACCTCATGAGCTCAATTCTTGATAACGCAAAACTTACACCTAACGAACATCTTGGTGAAATCCTCCAAGGGTACGTAGCAACAGTTAGAACAGGAGGAAATCCCACGGAATATCTGAAAATTACTACTGAAAAAGTAACAAAAGACCGAGTAGGCAAACTAGACCTGATGCTCGAATCGCTTGCAGCAATGGCAGAAATCTACATAATGATGCTCGTGGCAGCTCCATTGCTTTTCGTTGTACTTTTTGTCACCTTAGGAATGATAGGGAGCGGCACAATCGCAGGCTTCAGCATGTCAGTAATCCTTTACCTGTTAACCTACCTTGGAATTCCAATAATGGGCGCAATAATGATGGTTATAATTTCAACATTCGAAAAGTGAGATCTTAATGAAAATAACCAAAAAAACGATAAAACGCGTTACGATCATTTCAGGCATAGCGGGCATAATCTTCTTCATTATTGCAGCAGTGTTCTATCTTACATCCCCCACATTAGACTACATGATCATAATCGCCCTCGCAATAGGTGTTGCCCCACCAAGTATCCTAAGTATCTTTCACAGTAGATGGAGATTAAAAATCGAAAAGGCAACCCCTGAATTCTTGAGAGACTTAGCAACCGCATCGAGAACAGGTATACCCTTACAAGTCGCTTTGGAACATGCCTCCAACCGAATGTACGGTCCACTAACACAAGAACTGAAAGTGTTAGTTGCACACATGAGTTGGGGCATGAACTTTAACGAAGCATTAAATGAACTTGCGGATAGAGTAGATTTACCTTTAATCAGAAAAGCAACGGTCTTGATAAATGAAGCAGGAAAACACGGTGGGGAATTATCAAATATCTTTGATTTAACGGCGAAATACCTTGAAAACATAAATGACTGGACCCTAAAAAGAAGACAGCAGACGCTTCCTTATGTCGCAATTTTCTATTTCTCGGTTTTCATATTCCTATTCATCATTATAGTGATAACAAATATGATGCTTGTCCCTCTGAGTCAAAGTACAAGTGGAGTATCTTTCATCAAACCAATCCTCTCGCAAGTCGAATCAAGAAGATTATTCTTACATGCATCATTAATAGAGGCCGTTTTCGGTGGACTTATTGCAGGAAAAATTAATGAGGAAAGCTTTCTCGATGGTTTGAAACACGTAACGGTTCTAGCTATTGCTTCAGGTATAGCGTTCTATCTGTTCCTGCGTTAAACTAAATAATATAAAGGATGTCAAGAGCATAATTGGATATAAAAAAAGGTCAGGTCGCTGAAATGAAAACAAACTCTCAAGGTACAGATACGGCACAAGCCACGGAAGATCAAAAGCAACTGGTAAGTAAGATTTTTCCAAACAAAAACAAAGAACCAATAAAGACATTGGATACTGAAGACAAAATAGAGCTAGAAAGGCGCGAAGCCTACATTGAGCCCCATACACGCGACCTGCTTAGAGAAATTCTCGAACACTCTGAGAAAGAAATAATTCCAAAGTTCGTTCAAGGGCAAGGATTCGTCTATCAGGTAGCCAATCACGCTTCTAGTGGTCCTCAAGGATAAGGTAATTAGTAAAGATCTATTGGAGAATCTCGCACGTTTAGATATCCTAAAAAAAGCCTTCTTTGACTCAGTTTCAGTATGTCCCAATTGTGAATCAACAACAATCACTCTTCATAATCGTTGCCCAAAATGTAAAAGTCACAACGTAGAAAAAACGAGTTTAACCGAACACATACCTTGTGGCTACATAAATCAAAGAGACAAATATGTTGACAATCGCTGTCCGAAATGCGGCGAGCCTTTGATTGAAGGTCAATACCGTAATATGGGTCGTTGGTATGTGTGCCAAGAATGTGGAGAAAAATTCGAAAACTCAGAATCAGACCTTGTCTGTCGAAGTTGCGCAAAAAACTTCACCATAAAAGAAGCTAAACCCGTTGAAGTACCCAAGTTCTCATTGAACCTGCAGAGGAAAAAAGAAATTAGACAAAACGTCGCCAGCTTAGAAAACATCCAAGGACTCCTTGCAAGCTTGGGTTTCTCCGTTGAAATTCCAGGTTTAGTGATAGGACAAAAAAGTGGAATGCAACATCATTTTAGTCTAATCGCCAAGAAAATAGTCGATGGACAAGAAAAAGTCATCGCGCTAGATCATTCGGTAAGCGAATCAGAAGTATCTACCTCACCACTAATTCTGTACATTTACAAAACCTCCGAAGTCAAAGTCGACGTTCCCATCTTCGTGGCTATACCCCAACTTAACGAAACTGCCAGAAAAATAGCTCAAGGCCACAACATATTATTAATTGAGGGTTCAACCGATGAAAAAGAAGTAATGGCAAAAATAAAATCTGAAATTGAAAAAAGCCTAGAACCGAAGCCACAAGATAATTCATTAAACAATCAACCCGAAGAATCTAAATCGCAAAAGAAATCGTTCATGGACAAGTTTATGGGTAAGAAAAAATAATCTCAGAAACCCTCAAAGCACATCTAATCAAGGTTTTTTCGGCAATCATTCGGAAAAAGAATATTAATGAATCTTTTTGTGGATTTAACATCTGTAAAAAGATATAGATTATAAATAACAAATGTTAAAAGCAAACTTGACATTTAAAATGTGAGACGTTATATCAAATGAAAACCTTAACTAAGAAAATCGTAGTCATTGGACTTATTGTGCTTTTTATTGTCTCCACAGTAGCAGGTCTCCTTGGTGGACTCCTATAATTTTATAGAAAACGAGCAGCTCACTTAATCCTGTTTTAGCTGTTGCGATATTAGCAATGAAGTTTATGTTATTTCTTTCTATCAAAATACACGCTCTTTCATAATATTCGTCTATGGAAAGGCGGCTGCGCTTAAAAAACTGAATTTGGTGACAAAGGTTGCTACTTGCTGTTTAGTAGGAAGTCTTTTCGTTTAGTGTTTATTGTCTTAATTAACGACCGTTCTTTTTCGATCCACATAGAAACTGACCAATCTGCATCAATGCATTTGCAACCAGACGGGATTTTCGAATCAAGTTTCCTTAAGAATTTTACTTCAAGTCGACTTGCCCCTAAACCAAAAACCTTGTGCAAAATTTCTGAGAATTCTTCGAGCCTTTGAGGGATGTCATTTTTTTTAATGTTGAATTTGAGTTCTAACTGGAGGTAAAGCTCGTTTTTTACGGGTTCACCTAACAAGATGAGTGATTCGTCAATGGATGCTATCAAAAAATTATTAAATTGTTCTATGGGATTGGTTTTTTCGGTTAGATTTTGAAGTATATTTGAATTATCGTCGTTTGTTAGTTGAATTAAGGGGTCTTCCCTGTGAAATTGCAAAACTCATACTTCTTCCTTCAAATCTATCTTCCGTAGGGCATTACAAAACAAACCAGGAATTAATATATAAACCTAAAATATTCAAAATACTTATTACTACTCAACATTAATGCGAAATAAATTATTAGAATTGCACTATCCTTCGGTAGTTTTCACGTAGCTTCTCCGTAGATTTTGAACATTATCTATAAACGAAACATCGCTAACTATCCATTTGGAAAGAAGCCATTCAGATCGCTCACGCCGTTCATATTCAGTTAACTGAACATCGACGTGAAGTTTGGAATTTAAACTTTTTACGATCTTAAGTTCCAGTCTATCCGCGCCTAATCCGAAGACTTTGTGAATTATCTTGGAGAAGTCAACTATCTTTTGGGGAATATCGGCTTTGTTTATTTGAAATTCGTTTCCTAAATGTCCCAAGATGGCGTTTTTTACAACTTCACCTAAGGAAGATAAAGTTTCATCTATGGATTCCATGAGGTATTGGTCAAATTTCTCGTTGGAAATACTCGGCTTTGTTGATGTGGGTTCGATGGAAATGGTTTTCTTGACTTGTGGGGCTTCTATTTCTTTGATGCTTTCGGTTTGTTTGCTGCTTATGATTATTGCTTGTTTGAAATATTCTTCGGTTTCTATTTCATCTTCTTCAGTAAGGTAGATTGTTTCCATATTTCCAACAGCAGTTTCTTTCATCATTTCGTTTTTCTTGCCCCCTTAGGTGACTGTTTAGTCGCCGTTGAGCCTGTCCAGTGGAGTTAGTAATGTGTATCGTGTTATATAAGTATTAATACATTAGATATCACTCAATTTCTGAAGACAGCAATGTTTGCAGAAATTCCAATTAAAAACTTAACCTCGGAGAAAAAACAAAGCATATTCCGGTCTTTTCTAATCCTGTTCGAATTGATTCAAAAATTCTTCTGAGCAAAGTCTTCGCGAATATTGAAGATATACTCTTCAAATGATAGATCCATTATCGCCCATTTAGATAATGGCCATTGGTACTGAGGCCATTTTATATCTGCTTGAATCTTATCGTTCAGATTCTTCATGAATTTTATTTCAAGACGACTCGCTCCCAGCCCAAAAAGCTTGTGGAGTATCGACGAAAAATCACTAATTTTCCCGGGGATATCTTCTTTTGAGATCCCGAAATTGCTTTCCAAGTTGGAGTATAACGCGTTTTTGACAGGTTCTCCAAGGGACGTTAAGGTTTCATCAATGGCTTCAATTAAATACTCATTAAATTGTTTTTTGCGTAAATAAGTCTTGTTTTCAGTTTTTTCTAAATCAACCGAATGCTTGAGCTCTTCTACTTCAGTCTCATCTTCAAGGTTAATGCAAATTTCGTCTTCTTCCGTCTTTTCTAAGTCTGAATTTGCATTTCCCATCTTCATTGCCAACGTGAGTTATAGTCTTTATTTGCCCAAATAAGCTTTACTAATCTGTAGTAAGTGCCCACTCAACTAATTGGTATGGTGTATTATATTTATAACTATACGGTACAAGCGCCTAAATGAATTAAATCATAAGTTAACTGGCTCAACAGCTTAATGAAGCGAAGTCAAGAAGATGTTACCCCTTTTATTGATATTAAATATTTTTGATGAGGATGTCTTTATGCAGTTTTTGTAAGGGTGATGATCAACGCTTAGTAAATCAATTACGCTTTGTTGTCTATCCAAAAACTCAAAACCCTTAGGAGTCGCCTGGAAAATCATTCTTCCATCCTGTCGCTTTTTCTTCAATGAGGCCTGTATTTAAGAGCAAAGATATGTATTGTTGGAGTTGGCTAAAACTGAGGTTGGCTTTGAACATTATTTGAGTCTTTGATGTGCCTTTTTTGGTTATTTCGATGATCTCTGACATTATTATTAGTTTGTCGCGTCGCTTTGATGAGTTTTCGATTATTTCTAGGGTCATTTTTATTCCTTTTCTAGAGGTATCTTCTATGCTTGAATCGTGTTGTTTAAGATATAAGTTGTGTTTCGAGCATCTTAATATATCGTATTTAGTAATAATCCGTAAAGTCAATCATATTTTGAACTGAGAATAAACCATACCATACCCAAGCATCATCAACATGTATCGATGAGAATAATTAGGAAAAGTTGTTGAGAATACTGCTTTCATATACCTTTGAATACACAAAATAATCAGAAATTTATGGAGGCAGCCAACATTTTGGCAATATGTTACGTTATTCTTGTTGCTGTTTCTATTATGAAACCCTTTCTACCCAGATTATATGTCAACCTGCGGGTGGGAATAATGGTTCCCGACATTTTCCTAATAATCAGATGCCTCATGGTTGTGTCGGCTGACCAGGTTAATGCAAAGTTTATGGAGCCTTCTGCAAAGTGATTCAAAGTGGTTTCCGCTTGTGGGTCTTGCATGCCTTCTGTGACAAGGAGCAGATGGAAATTTTGGCTTTTTGTGTTCTCATGCGTCATGGAGGTCACTAGATTGGCGATTTCTTTGATTTTGTGGATAAGCAGTAATTCTGAGACGGAGTCTATTGCGATGGTTCTGCCCTGTTTCATTTCCTCCAAGACAGTTTCCAGCAGCTCACTTGATGTCATGTTTTTTAGGCTCTTGAATTTCCAAGCTCCTGCTTCCTCAAATGGTATTGTGTCCCATCCATAAGCTGCCATATCTTCTCGAATGCTTTCCGCGGAAACGTTAACTGTGAAGTAGGTAACTGGACACGTTTTTACTCTGTTAAACAAGACTTGCTTACCGAAGACTTCGTTTCCTGAACCTGGCAAACCTGTGAGAAGTATAATTTTTGGTGGCAACCCGCCAAGTAGGAATTCGTCCAGACCAGCAATTGCAGTCTTCACAACTTTCATGAACAATTAACCCTTTGAGCTAAGAAATAGATGTTGCTTAGTTATATCTTTTGTAGCATTCAAATATTGATTATGCATATAATTCTTGTTTTCTTATATTGTGTGAACAATTGCCAATTATTATCCATGATATATCAGAAATTGATAGAGTATTAATCCATCAAGCTTTTAAGTCTCTGTTTCTTAAGAATCAATTAACAATTAAGAAGGAAGAAATACAAAAATGAATATTCGGAAAAAATATACGGAAATTCCGTAGAAACATGCGTGCAATCTCACCAGTAATCGCCACTCTACTAATGATCGCCATCGCAGTCGTCGCTTCCCTGGTCACATACGCCTGGGTTATGGGATACATGAACTTCACAACAGAGAAGACCGGTAAAGCAATACAAATCCAGAGCATATCCTACCCTAGTACCGGAGGACAGGCTTTTACTATTTATGTACAGAATGTTGGCGAGTCAGATCTTCTACTTAGCAATGCTAACAGCGTCTTCATAAACGGTGCAGCAGCTACAGGAAGCTTGGAGTACAACATACTCTCAGTAAGTGCAAACACAGCATCTATTCTTGCAACAGTTCCAGCTACCTCTCACTGCTGCTGGTGTGCAATCCATAACATTCAAAGTGACAACCACAGACGGAACTTTCAGCCAAATAACTCAACAATTCACAATTAAATAAGCGTGAATTGTCTTGAGTACTTTCTTTTTCTATTTTTTTGTTTACATAGTTTATAAAGGAAGAGTGAAACATGAATGAGGGGACATTGTTGAGTTGACATCTTACAAGGAAACTGTTTTCAAGAAAGAAACCAGTCATGGCTATGAAACCTACAGTAAATTTTTCTCATTTGTTATTTTCTGAACGGTTTGTTATGATAGGCGGCAAAATGAACATTCAAGGGGATAATTCAGTTGAATATTGCATCTAAGTCAAAAAATCAAGTTGAGGAAGATGATTTAGCCAAGCGTGTTGATGAATTGCATAAGGCTTTTTCTAAGACGGAGTCAGCGGTTGTGAAGGAAGAGAAGGCGTTGGATTCATCTGGCGAACTTGACAAGATCAGCTGGCAAAAAAACTACTATTGCAGTTGACGATGGTATAGAGTTGACGCCTCACACAGAACAAAAGAGGAAACTATTTTCTCGCAAAAAATCAGCCAAAGCTCTCAAACCTGCATTAGACCTGCAAGGAACCATCCCCAAGAAAAAAAGTAGAACATTTCAAGTTCCTTCTTTTACCAAAAAATCCAAATTAGTAGCTCCTGTTCTTCCTGTTCCTGAAGTAAAAACGTCAGTCCCCGAACCAGTTAACGAGAAAGTGCTCGAAACTTACTCACTTATTGAGCCTTATTGTCGGGTGAATATAGTTAAGGATTTAGACAGGGGAAACATCAAATATGTGGTTGAAGAACCCAAACTCACAATTGAAGATGAAGCCCACCTTAAACGGTTAAAAGAAATCCTCAATCAAGTAATAACTCTGAAGCCGTCAGATTTACAATCAAAAGAAACGGCTGGAAAATACCTTATAGCCAAGAGTAAGGAAATTTTTAATGACTATGATTTCAAGATCGACGAAGCTACTCAAGATAAATTGCTCTATTGCGTAGTTAGGGATAATCTTGGTTTTGGAAAAATAGATTCGTTAATGCATGACCAATTAATTGAGGACCTCTCATGCGACGGAGTCAACATCCCAATATTCGTTTGGCACCGCAAATCCGAGTCAATTCCAACTAACATCCGATTTGAGACGGAAGAGGAACTTGACTCGTTTGCCTTGAGGCTGGCCTATATGTGTGGAAGCCACGTATCCATCGCTCAACCATTATTAGATGCAAGTTTACCTGATGGCAGCAGAATCAACCTTACTTACGGTAAAGAGGTTACTCGAAAAGGATCAACTTTCACAATAAGAAAATTCAAACTCGACCCATTAACAGTAACTGATCTAATCACCTTTGGCACAATCTCGGCGGATATGGCTGCTTTCTTTTGGTATGCAGTTGAAAACCGAGTATCTATCCTAGTAGCAGGTGGTATTGCAGCAGGTAAAACGACGCTTTTAAACTGCCTTAGCATGTTCATTAAAGCTGACTTAAAAGTTGTATCAATCGAAGATACACCAGAGATTAATCTTCCACACGAAAACTGGATTCCAGCAACGACTAGGTCACATTTCGGTATTGCCACAGATTCAGCGGACGTAACATTATTCGATTTGCTCAAAGCTTCTTTGAGACAAAGGCCTGACTACATCATAGTAGGTGAAATCAGGGGAACAGAAGCATACACACTTTTCCAAGCTGTAAGCACTGGACACCTTGGGATGTCAACAGTCCACGCTGAGTCAGTTGAATCAGCCGTGTACCGTTTAGAATCAGCACCGATGAACATTCCTCGTACTCTTATTGCTGGCATTGACATTATTTTGGTTCAAAAGCGAGTAGAAATAAAAGGTAAACCCTTGAGAAAGACAGTTGCAGCCTCAGAAATTGTCGGTTTGGATCCTCGTTCAGGAGAAATCTTAACAAACGAAGTATATAGATGGAACGCGACTGACGAAACTTTCGATTATACCGGTCGAAGTTACATTCTTGAGAAAATTGCTGAAAAAACGGGCTTAAGCATTGAACAAGCCGAAGAAGAACTCAAAAACAGAAAAAAAGTAATAACCTGGATGGCCAAGAAGAATATTCGCAATTACAAGGACGTATCCAACATTATTCGTTCATATATGGAGAATCCTGCACGCATACTTGCGGAGGCACTAAAAGACGAATAAGCAGCTGCTCTCTCTCTGTCTAAGAGCATACAAGATTGTTCCATCATACTTCGTTGAAGAATTTAAAAGTATGCAGGACAACTTAGCTAAAGCAGCTGTAAAAATCACCTTCCAAGCTTATTTGGGCTTGATGGCATTCTCCACTCTTGTGGCGCAATAGTAGGTTTTGGGCTTTCTCTTCTGATTTTTTCAATCAGACTTCCTTTTATCCCTGCATTTGTATTTTCAATAATAGCGGCAATGATTGCTGGTATTGCTGTTTTTGGGTTTTGCTATGTTTATCCTGTTCTTGCCATATCTTCAAAAGTGAGAAAGATAGACTCAAATTTGCCCTTAACCGCCAATTTCATGGCAGTATTAGCAAGTTCAGGCATGCCTCCCGAACGTATTTTTAGATCTTTAGCTAATGTCGGCGATGAGTTTGGGGTTGGAGACGAAATTCGGCGTGCAATTGCTGATACCGAATTGATGGGTTTGGACTTAAACGATTCATTAAGACGCGCATCTATAAGGTCTGCTTCAAGAAAGTTTGGCGCCATGTTAGATGGCATTGTTACCACTTCCCATATGGGTGGGGACTTAGCCTCTTTTCTCAGAGATGAGTCAGAAAAAGCCAAAAAGCTACGGGTTACTTCAATGAAAAGTTTCCTAGACAGTCTTGCAGGCATGGCTGAAGTCTACGTCAGTTTCATGATTGCACTGCCCCTGGTCCTAGTAGTCATGCTCTCCGTAATGTCCTTCTTAGGCGGAGGATCACTGCTTGCTGGTATGGATCCTCAAACAGTTTTGTTACTTATGACCTTCATAGTAACACCTGCAGGTGTAGGAATAATGTTGCTAATGGTCGATTCAATGACACCTCCGAGGTAATAAAATTGGGTAAAGTTCCAATCAAGAAAAGACAATATAACTATAGGGGTTTCGATACTTGCCGTAATTGTAGCTATAGCAATAATTGCTGCTATATCATTCTCGGCATTAACAACTTACATCAATGAAATCTTTTTTGTCAGCATATTAGTGATATTAGTTCCTTCAGCTATTCTTGACTTGAAACACCAAAGATGGATATCCTCAATAGAAAACCAGATGCCTCTGCTTGTCAGAGGAGTTGCAGAATCTCAGGAAACCGGGATGACCCTAATTAGAGCTTTAGAAAAAGTTGTCGACAACAAAATGGTCAGTGGTCCCCTTTCTAAAGAGGTAAAGCAGTTAGTTATTGAAATGTCATGGGGCACATCTTTTGAAGATGCACTAACCAATTTCAAAAACCGAATAAACTCACCCATCGTAAATCGCTTCTGTGTGCTTGTTTTGGAAGCAAGCCGATCAGGAGGAACAATCAAAAAAGTATTTACTGCAACTGCAGGGTTTATGGAGGAGATGAAAGATATCGACAGGGAAACCGACGCCCAAATGAAACCTTACATCATAGTAATTTACGCTGCCTTTGCAGTGTTTATAGTTACAGCAATTCTGCTGGTGCAATCATTTTTTGCTCCCATGACAGGATCTCAACAAATATCAAGCAACACAACCATTGCTGGAGTTGGTGGCTTAAAGGATTTCTTCTATCAAGACATGCTTGTTTCTGCCTTAACAGGAGGACTAATGGCGGGAAAAATCGGGGAACGCAGAGTAGCTGGAGGCATGAAACATTCAATCTTACTGGTGGTAGTGGGATACGCAATATTCTTTGCGGGTATTCCTCCCAACTGGATGTGAAAAAATGAAGAAACTATTTAGGAATAAAAAAGCAGTTTCACCCGTTATCGCCACTGTATTGATGATAATGGTAACAATGGCTGGCATGGCGATTCTTTTTGGGTTTGTGATTTCATATTCTGATGCCTACAAAGCAGGTGTTGGAAGTTCTGTTATGGAGTCTTTAACCATCGAAGATATTTGGTTAAGCCCTAATAGCCCCAACGGCTTATATAACTCTCAAGTTCAGATATCTGTCTATAACGTCGGAAAAGTAGATTCCACAATCACTTCGATATATGTAAATGGTCTGAAATTAACAGAAAGTGATCAAAGCATGGTAATTTTAATTTGAAAATATCTATTGCTGTTGGTAATCACACACTAACCACCTATTACTCTTTATTGGCCGAACCATGTATGGCAAAGTGGAACAAGTTATACCTTTACGATTGCCACTCAAGCAGGTTCAAACTTTGATATGAAATGGACAGCACC
The DNA here is from genome assembly GCA_963770845.1 of Candidatus Bathyarchaeota archaeon. Taxonomy (GTDB): domain Archaea; phylum Thermoproteota; class Bathyarchaeia; order Bathyarchaeales; family Bathycorpusculaceae; genus Bathycorpusculum. Next base: position 113,676 of record CAVYRC010000012.1, read on the forward strand.
ATAAAATTGAGGGACAAAAATTGATTAAACGACTCTTAAAAAACAAAAAAGGAACAGCTGAAGTTATCGGATCAGTAATGTTTATAGTTATTTTACTGTTCTTCTTCACAAACGTTTACCTGTGGCATGACGCTGCAGTAAAAGAAATGAATGACCTTCAGGTTCAAAAGATTAATACAAAAATTGACGCTACCATCAATTCTAATGGTGTTTTAACAGTCACTAATAATGGTGCAATGGATGTTTCACTTGCAATGTTATGGGTAAATGAACAATCTAACGTGGGGCGTCCTGATGCGATGCACAAATCATTTGATCTCCAAAACGCGGTTGTAGTTGGAGGAGGTTCTTCAGTGACAATTCCACTAGGCTATACTCCACCAACAGGAAAAATAGTTGTATTCAAATTAATTACAACAACAGGTACAATTGAGCCTTGTCCATTAACTCTATAATTCTTTTAATATTTGGTCGAATCTTCATTTTTGTAATTCATTCCGGCGATTATATGCAGCATTAAAAATCACGGCGTTTAATTTGTCAACTATTAAATTAATAAAATAGTATTATTTTATAGCCATTTGTCAAAATTTTTTTAGTTTGCTAATTCCAAGTAGCTATTGAATGTAACATGTGGAGTTCCGTTGTAGGGGAACTAATGCCAAGTTCACTTTATATGTCTACTTCTGAACTTTTGTGTCAGCCGAGCTATCTAACTCTATTGAGCAATAGTGTCAGGATGCAGATTCATTGAAGTACCTAGTTGTTTACTGTGCTTTTTTTAACGTTACATACATATCTGGTTACTTGCAAGAAAAGTGCATTTGAGTCTGTTCGGCCATCGACATAATGTATACTTGCGGTTCAAAGGGTACTATTCACCACTTGTGAAGATTCTTCAATTGGTTCGTTCAAGTTTAGGAAAGATTGTTCGCTGCTCCTATTTTTGTTCGGATTTTCATCGGTCTATTGGTGTTTATCCCGTTGATTATCCACTCGTTTGTATTAAACGTCGGCAAACTGTTACCATTTCCAATTATGTTTCTCAGTAAATCTATATCCTGGTTGTCTATTGTTTTCCCTATTATCTGGTTGCCTGTCTGCGATAATATTTTTCCTCCAAGCTCTGAAGGATGAGTAGTTATCAATAGAATAGCGATGCCAATTTTTCTTCCCTCTGCGATGACTTGATCTAATATTGCTCCTTTAAGCTCCTCTGCTTCTTCGATTACCAATAGGATAGGTTTTATCTTTTCTTCAACTCGTAACTTAAGCAGTAATTTGAGGGTTTCTTCATAAGATATTTTCCTTTCTTCTGTAGTCATTGGTTGACTAATCAAGCTAATTATTTGCCCGTTTTTAATTTCTTTGATGAGTGCTTCTTGGTTTCTGGTTAGCTTTGTTGTTTTAGATTGATGTAGACTTGAGTATTCTTTATAGTTATCAAAAACTAAAGTCTGAATTTGAAGATTCTTTGATATAGCTTCTATTAACTGTTTAACGAGGCTTGTCTTGCCTGCTTGTGCCATAGCCGTCACTATAGTGTGCTTTGATGTAAAGTCTTGCAGGTCTACGAAGCATTTGATGTTTCCGCCATCGCCTGTTTGCTCGGCAGATGTGGTATCAAAGATGCCGATTTCAATGGGTCTTTTAAATGCTTCACCTTTCATGTTGCGGTTCAATATGTCTTAGAAACTTCTGGGTTGGAACATAAATGCGGCATCCGGGTTAGGTGGAACCAGAACTTTATGCAATGGTTTCGTTTCATTATTTAGGTCGATATATCCGATGATTTCTGCGGTTGCCAACATCTTCCCCAGTTTATCACTGGTAGAGCCGCCTGCTATTTCTTCATAGCTGGCTATGTCGGTAATCTCTGCTAATACTTGACAGGTTTCACCAAATAAGGGGTGGTCCAGAAGGACATAATCGTTTTTTCTAACGCTAGAACGGTTTTTTGGGGGACTAACCAAGAATGAAAATTTGTCTGTATGTGTATCTTTGCTACTAGCCCAAAATGTTCCCTTATGCGAACGCTTGATAGATCCATTAATGTAACCTCTAGATTGTCATTCTTATTATTTGATATTGAATTTTGAATTTATTGTAGTCATAATTCATGTTGATACTAGATTATTGGGATACTTGCATTCTTTGAATATAGAGCATTGTTCCATGAATCTTAAATAACACTTGCATTTAATTATTGCAAGTATAAATATAGTTATAAACAGAATTAGAAGGAAAAAAAAATTGACAAGAATTAGTAATGTAAGAAACACAATCAAATTCAAACGCTCAATTAAGGCAATATCTCCAGTCATTGCAACTCTTCTAATGATTGCCATCGCAGTCGTCGCCTCACTAGTGGTGTATGCTTGGGTAACAGGCTACATGGGCAATACCACATCCAAAGCTGGAAAAGCCATACAAATCCAAAGTTACGCCATTTCAGGCGGTAACTTGGTCATTTACGTACAAAACGTAGGCCAAGGAGACGTGGCTCTCAACAAAGATCAAAGCGTCTATGTTGACAGCAAGCTGGTACCTATTACTTTACCCGCTACAGCGACAATTCCAAATAAACGCACAAGACACAGTAGAACTTACCCTTCCATTACCTCTGATTATGTACAAGGGCACAGCATCAACATCAAAGTGACAACAACCGACGGAACATTCATGACAGCAACAGGCATACCCAAAACAACCAATCCAACAACCCAACCAACTACGTATGCTGTTGATTTTGTTTTGGGTAAACGGTGGTTTATCAATGAATCCATCTGCTGGCGCTCAAAATGTTGGCGGACTGATAGCAATTTCTGCAACACCAGACACTAACTATGTTTTTAACCAATGGCAAAGCACAGGTTCGATTATAATAACAGACACAGCTTCTGCTTCTACCACAGCAACAGTAAGTGGTACTGGAACAATTACTGCTACATTCACATACTCTCCAGGCACATACCAGGTTACTGTAACAGCTGATCCCTCCGTAGCTATAGGTGGAACATTCAGTGTAACCTACACAAAGGCGGAACAGTTCACACAAACGAGGCACACAGCACTTCATGGACTGAAGATGTGGATGTTTCTACAACAGTCACCGTCAGTAACCCAGGATCCGTAACAGGATACACATTTAACTCATATACTCCTACATCAGGTTCCCTATCAAGCGCCGGAACATAACTCTAACATACACACAAAACCAAGCTCTACAACCAATCTACGTTGCTACATCTGGTGCAGCATACCCACCATCAGTAGGCAGCCTAGTAACTTCGCAAACATGCAAAACGACGCAGTATCATATGCTACACTGACAGAAGGCAAGTTGGTGGTGCCCAGACTTGGGTAACCCCTATATAGCGATAGCGGGAGCTGTTGGAGCAATCGGGGAAATCCTAGGGATGGAATCACAACTACATATGCTTATGCAAACATTGGAGAAAATAGTTGGAGTGGCGACCTTACTCTCAGCTACTCCTCAACTACAGGGACAGGAGTAAGATACTGGATGGACAGAGACAATAGCCACGTA
>CAVYRC010000013.1:0-136580 GCA_963770845.1 Candidatus Bathyarchaeota archaeon
ATTGTTACTGTCTCTCTACTTGGTTGGTTGGTGCTTGCTTTCTTCATATTTTTTCTACACCCTCTATCACCGGAGAAGTTTGGCTCTGGACTTGCACGGCCATAACGGTTTATCATGGGACTTGTCGGTTCGCTTGCTGCAGTGATTATGCTATTTTTGCTCTAACAACAGCCTACAAACACCAAAGTCATCTTGAAAAAGTAAAAAATTAACAAAAAATAAGCAAAGCACCATTTTTCCAAACCTTTCTTTTTTAGCTGGTTACTCGATTTCCATACTATCTACAAATACGTACCTTTGTACTAATTCCAATATATAATGAACCGAGTATGCAACCTGAACCTCATCTAAAACACATGTCTTTACAGGTATCGTTTTTACAGGTAACCATTAGTTTAATTGGTTGGCTGGATTAAATTTTAATCCAACTAACAAATCAACTTAGTTTTATAATTCGTATAAGTGCCCTTTATTAATAAAATAACTCAAGTTTCATTTAGGTAAGTTTCCCGAAGCATTTCAGAGATTTGAACAGAAAGTAGATACTGACAATATCGAAACATAGAAACAACTGCATTTAGCTTTTGGTTCTTGGGCTGGTCGCAAATGGGTTCCTACAGGAAGACAGATGGATGCTTTACATAGAGAAGCACAAAGACTTGGAATTCCAACACATGGATACAGTACGAGAGAGGAAGAGGTTCATAGAATATTTGGTCAGTCAGCTAAGGAAACAAGGGTAGCTATTGCTCAAGAGAGGTTCTCAAGTAACTATGGCAGTCAACATGAATGGCTAAACAAAAATGCAAGAACAACAGCATACCAGAGACGAGTTATCACGTGGCATTAGGAACCATGCTAACGCAAGTTTGGCAGAGGCAAGAGGTCACAAAGCTAAGAGGTCTTAAAGAGACCTCAAACTCTTTTTTGAGTAAATTTGAGATAGGCAAAAGCTTATTTACTTAATGGGGGAAGGTCAATGAGGTTAAAAATGCCTGTAACAGAAGAACAACTTAAGAAAATTAAGGACTGGATGGCTTCAAAAGGAGTCAATAACATCTGCCATTCTTGTAAGCGGGGGAATAACTGGACAGTTGGAGAGATAATTACTACAGGGACTATTACGCCTCTAATGCTTGGAGGACCAACAATCCCTATGGTTCAAGTAATATGCAACAACTGTGGTTTTGTCAAGCTTTTTGCGGCACGACCGTTAGGTTTGATTTAGAAGCCCAACGGTTACTCTTACTTACTTTTTTAATGAAAAAAGCCATTTTCGAAGGGTACAAGGAAATAAAACTGCGTTTAAACGCTCTATTCACACATTCTGTGGTGATTATGGCTATTTTAGCTTATTGAGCCTTGCAAAAGTTTTAAATCCCACTTTAGACTACTCTATTAACAGGTCCAGTTTTTGTTTGAAGGAGGTGAATGAAAACTGTCGCAATTGGACAAGACAGATTTGTTAATGGGTTTGGGTTTAAGTCCTAATCAGGCAAAAGTATACCAAACCATCCTTAAATTAGGAAATGCTACAGTTATTCAGATAGCGAAATCTTCTTCGGTAAGGCGAGAAGACGTATACAAGGTTTTGCCGGCACTTGAAAAGATGGGTTTAGTAGAAAAGTTACTCGGCAAACCAGCCATAATTCGGGCTACTCCTGTTGCCGGTGCTTTGACTTCCTTAATACTTGATGAAAAAGTCAAATCTGATGAAAGAATAGCCTCAATGAAAACGAAATTCCAAGAGACTATCTAAGGCGAAATGGGTACAGCCTATTGCTGTGGGTGAAGAAGAAAGTCTCTACGCTCTAATACCAGAAGGTAAAGCAGTAATCGCTAAATTAACCAGTTTAATCGCCAGCTCTAAAATTAATGTTTTCTGGATTGATACCCTGAAAGAAATCTCACATGTCACATCTCTTCTTTTTGCTGAAATCAAAAGAGCAATTCACAACGGAGTGGAAGTTAAAGTGATTATTGAGGATTTCAACCCTGATGAATCTCAAAGGAAACAAGTGCAACAATCATAAACATCGAGTCTGTTAATATTAGGTTTCACCATCAACCCCTGAACCGGTTTGCAGTTTTTGATGGCAGAGAAGCTATGATTTCAACCAATAGAAAAAAGCATGTCTGAAGATACTTCAGCATTGTGGACAACCGACACCAACCTTATCGGCGTGCTAAGAGGATACTTTGAGACTGCGTGGAGTGAATCCGAAGAACTAAAACAAATCAATAAGCAACCAAAGTAACCAATCGATAACAAACTTAAATCCGCTTGATAAATCGAGCATAATTCTCAAGAGATACAGAAGGCTAAAAGAGGCAGTGCCGAAACGACTTTCCAACGCAATAGAGATACGTAAAAGTGAAAAAGTGAAGTTGCCACTGCCAGTGGAAGAGAGCAAAAAAACACAACAAAAGCTAAAGACCGACCTGTTTTTATTATTTAATAGTGAGTCGTTTGAGTGATAAGAAGTGACAGTTATAGTTCGTAGTCGTTGTAGGTCGTGGTTGCTGAAGATTCAGAGAGAGAGAAAGATTAAATTTTAGTCCCCAAACCCAGCCAAGCTTATTACTACAGTAAATTGTTGATTGAAAGGTGACGATTACGTGTCTTGAGGTTTTCGTCTTAATTTTCGGGAAGCCACAACTGTGAATGCTAAAATGATTTCTGGAATAATTATGCATACGAAGAGCAAATTTCCTGATGATCTGGCTATAGATGCTATGGGTATTGTAAGTATCGTGAATTGTATTGATACTTGATGTGTGCTAAAACTCGTTGTATACCATATGTAGTAGTTGTCTGCATCTTGCGTATAACCTTGGTTTTGAGCTGGTTGGTTGTCTATGTAGATTGTTGTTGTGGTCTTGTTGGCTATTGCACTTTTCGGAATTGTCATGTTGCTGAATCCAGTTGTGCCGCTTTCGCCTGTTATGATGAAAGATACTGTTATTGTCATATCAGATTGGTTTGTTGTGATGGCGATGTTAGATATCTGAGAACTGGTTACATTTCCAGTTATTGATAGATATACAATTGCACCATTATTTGTCGTTCCTTCAACAGTTATCAAAGAAGGATTTGGAGAAGGTGCGGGGATTTTTGTTGGAACTGCGGTAGGTGTAGGTGTCGGAAGCGGAGTTGGAGTTAGTGTTGGATTGGGCGGCAATGTTGGTGTTTGGATTGGTGTTGGAGTTGGCGTAGGTGTTGACGTTGAATTCGCTGTTGGACTGGGTGTTGGCGTTAAAGTTGGGGTTGTGATTGGTAGAGGAGAAGCCGTTGGAAAAGGAGTAGAAGGTGTCGGGGTTGAAGAAGGAGTAGGTGCCAGAGTGGGACTGGGTGTCGGTGTTAAAGTTGGTTTTGGCGTCACTGTAGGCGTTGGGGTACGAGTAGGTTTCTTAGCATCCACGTGTATATTTACGAATGCATTAAGTAATAAAAAAATTAGAAACGCAATTACTATGATTTGTATTTTTTTCATATTATCTTATCCCAAAGCTCTTGCCAAATTCGCATTTTATTGCGATAGAAGTTAAGATTGAGCGAAAGTCATAGAACAAACTAGTGTCTCAGCGACTTTTCTTTCAATCCAACTATACTTCTATACTGTCGTTTCTTTAAAACTTGTGAAAACTGATATCAAGTTATTCACTACAGCACGTTGACTGTATGAAACCCTATATTGTAACTCAATTCAAGTTTAAATTGCTTTTATTTAAATAGTTTAATTTCTCGTGATTTTTTCTTTGTTGAGGAAGAGTTAGCTAGAATAGGGGAGAGAGTAGTCGTAGTTGCATGCGTTTGAGCTCGAGAAAGAGAAAGATTAAATTTTAATTTAATCGAGAATTATAGGTGGATTCAAATTGTACCTGCCTGACGATAATACTTGATTTTCTCTGAGTACATAATGTTAAATCGTTGTCTAAACCATCGCCTTTCTTCCACCGCGGGTGCTAAGTCGCCAAACAAAAAACGCTTCAACAAACAAAACCACGCAGGCGACAGCAACAAAAATAGGGTCCAAAGGCAATATGTAACTCGAAACTCCGCCAGCTGAAAGCACCGCCGACAAAATCATGAACACACCACCAACAGCGAAGAGAACGCGGTATCCTTTTTTCGATTTCTTGTTTCTTTTGAGCCAGCCGCCGAGAAAAATCAACACGATGCCCGTTAGTAGGCTCATAGGAGGAATGATTTCGGTTGATAAGATGAAGGTTTTTGCCAGCCATCGCAAAATCAGGGTTCACTAAAGCATAAAGAATTAACAGTGAAAAAGAACCCACAAAAAGCCACCTATCAAACAGTTGCCCGTTCGCCACAGGTCCATAGGTTCTACGCCAAGGAACAGTTCTTGACTCCTTCAAATCAGGATCGGAAAGCTTGGTCGCCTCTGGAGAGTCTTCATTTAAGAAGCAGACCCGATCAGGTGGATTCTGATCCACCAGCTCCAGATTACACGAGCCGTCTTTTGATCTTGCAGTTAAAGTGTAACGCCCTCTCTTCACCAGCCTGGAAAAGGGAAAAAGCCACTCTACACCTTTGTCTTTGTCAGTTGTAAAGGAATCTATGAAGCTGTGCAGGAATGCACCTAATGCAAGCCAAACATTCACAAAAAACAACCCAGACAGAAAAAGAAGGTTATGGAAAAGTGCACGATGATACTGGTCCTTACGAAAACCCTTGGGGCTCACGAATAGGTATTCTCGGTCAAGGTCGGGAATGAAGCTGCCTACGCCCGCTAAGAGGGTGAAGTAGGGATTGCCTGTAAAGATAGCTGTGACCACGCCAGCGAAAAAGATGTGACTACCAAGATTCAAAAAACATACCAACTAAAAAATGGTTAATGCCACATAAAAAGATTCACAAACTTGCAGGCGGAAGTTAGCCTGTATTGTTCTTTTCTTCGCGCACTAGTTTAAGCGCGCCTCAGTGAGACATGTGAGGCTTAATATCGGACAAGGCAGCGCGCTTCAAACGCGAGTGTTCGAAGCTCTCTAAGGCAACGAGTCTCGAATTGTTTCTCGTTAACGTTTTGAAAACAGTTAAGACAATAATGTTTTAGAGATTATAGTTGGAGTAGCTCGGCGAACATTGTCAAATAACCCTTCAAATCATCTACAATTAGAAAGTTTTTCTTTACGTGTTCTTTGCCGTTGTTTCCTATTTGGTTTGCTTCTTCTTTGTGGTTTAGAAGGTAGAGAGTTTTTTCGGCGGCCTCAGTGACGCTATTCACAAGAAAACCATTTGTCCCGTTAATTATTTGAAGAGGAATTCCACCCACGCTCCTACCGACCACAGGAATACCCTTCCAAAGAGCCTCGGTCACGCTTAATCCAAATCCTTCCCGAGTAGACATCTGAAGCATAACTTGCGACGCTCTTTGAAAAGCATTCACCTCAAGATCTCTAACACCTTTTAAATCTGTCAAGAGGTGAATATCTTCATCATCGCCTGCATGCCTAGCGGTTTTCTCAAAATAGGTCCAACCTTCAGGATCGTCATTCGCCATACCTGCAATCAAAAGCAGTTGAACCTGCGGAATCTCTTTTTTCACGAGTTTGTAAACGTCGATAACTCCTAGAGGATCTTTCCAGGGGTCGAATCGCCCAACCTGAGTAATTATGGGCTTTTCGGGATTAACGCCGTATTTTGTCAAAACATCAGAAATTGCGGATGCTGAGATTTCCTTGTTTTTGTCACTTAACGGGTCAATTGACGGTGGCCTTATGAATACTTTCGGACCCACGATGCCAGGAATAACATATTTTTCAGAAGTAAAAACGGCGGCATCATAACGACTAATGTAATTCTCCAGAAAATTCCAAACGGCAGTATTGGGAGTAGAAAGATCAATATGACAACGCCATATCCATTGATCATTCTTTGCCGGAAGAAATTGAATCATAGCGGCTGGTTGATTATCATGAATAACCACAAAATCCGACCTTAAGATTGTCGTTTCACTATTCAGCCTATTATACTCCAAATATGTTCTCACGTCTTCTTCTGAAAGATCTAAGCTCATTCCCTGAAGGGCATTGTGTATTTTCTTAGTCACATTAAAAAAATCCAGAGACCCCTTGATTACTTCCCAGCGAACATCCAAACCTACATCTTTCATTAGTGGCACAAGGTTCTGAAGAATCTCAGCAACCCCTCCTCCAAATGATGTAGAATTAACGTGAGTGACAGATTTACCCTTCAATTTCTCGGCCAAAGCTCGGACCGAATTGACTTCCTCCACGCCTACGATCCCAACATAATCATCAAGTTGAATTTTTCGAAGACACTCTACATGCGACATAAAATAACCTCAGACTTTCCACGCCTTAACAAAACGCAACAAAATCAATATCACTCTTCGCGAATAATAATGTTTGTTAGCATTTGGACCTTAACTTTACGATAGTCCTTTCTTAACAGAACAATTCTATTAGTCAGCATTATCATGATCACAAAGCTCAATTAAGCAACAAAGCCTTCTCAGTGCGTGGGAGAAAGTAAAAGCATACGGGAAAACAATAAAGAGAAAAAGATTACATTTTAATATCCAAAACCAAAACTGATGCTCCTTAACTTGGAGTTGGAGTGCAATAGGAGCTATTGTGAGAGGTCGTATGGTTTCAAAGCTAAAAATGATTTATGAATTGATTTCCATATGTATCAAGAGGATAATTCACTACAGTAAGGGATGCATAGAATGTTTGCCAACCGACCATTCGGGTGAAGAACTTGCTGAGTCCGTGAAAAAAAGATACACTACCCAGCGTACGTTAGATAATGGTTTTAGCGTTACTTTCAGGCCGATTGAGTGTACTGATCATGCAGAGTTCAAGGAATTCTTTAAGGCATTATCTCCTGCGAGCGTGCACTTTAGGTTCTTAGAAATAATCAAAGATATCTCCAACGAAACCGTCGAGAGATACTGCGATTTAGACTACAACCAAGAGATGGCAATAGTTGCCTTGCCTAAAGGGGGAGGCAAGATCATTGCTGTTGCACGTTTAATTCTTAGTCTCAAGGACAGGCGAGGAGAATTTGCCCTTGTTATTGCTGATGCTTGGCAGGGGTTTGGGTTGGGAACAGAACTTTTGGCTTACCTAATCAAAATTGCCAGAGATTACCAACTTGAAGAGCTCTACTGTGTGCTGTCAAGCGATAACACTAGGATGATTGGGCTCGCGGAAAAGTTTGGGTTGAAAGTAAAGTCAACAGATGAAGATACACTGGAGATGACCCTAAAGCTGACGTGATTTGATAATCAGGTGTATAACCCCATTTCTTAGTACCTTTCACCAGATTAAGCTAAGAGATTAAACAAATCTGTTAATTCGACAGATGTGATAAAAATTCGTCCGACAGTAAAGCAAAGAGAGAAATAAAGATTAACTGTTAATCACCAAACCACAAAGCATCCTAATGAATTAGCCATAAAACTTATTCAAGAGGATTTACTATTATGATCATTCCGAGCCGAGCTTTTTATGGATAGAATTTTAATTGTTTCAAATAGGTTACCGATTCAAATATCTAAAAAGAATTCTACACTTCAAATTCAACCTACCACAGGAGGATTGGCAACAGGTGTTAATTCTATTCATAAATCAGGTAACAGCCTTTGGATTGGCTGGCCTGGAATCTACCTTAATCAAAAGCAGGTGGATGAGAGAAAACAAATTGTTGACGTATTGAGCAATGAAAAGTATCATCCAGTTTTTCTTACACCGTATGAAATTAAAGGCTATTATGAAGGCTTCTCCAACAATACTATATGGCCATTATTTCATTACTTTAACCTCTATGCAACATATGACCGCAAAAATTGGGAGACTTACCAAAAAGTCAACCAAAAATTCTGTGACGAAATAATTAAAATCTCTGCGCCTAATGATACTATTTGGATTCATGATTATCAACTGATGCTGCTTCCACAAATGATACGGGAACATTTACCTGATGCTAAGATAGGATATTTCCATCATATCCCTTTTCCATCGCATGAAATTTTTAGGTTTCTTCCTTGGCGAGAAGAAATACTTGAAGGCTTACTTGGCGCAAATTTAATTGGTTTCCACACTTACGACTATGTTTTTCACTTTCTTTCATGTGTCCGTCGTATTTTGGGAAACGAAAATTACCTTGGAGAAATACAAATTGGCTCAAGGCAAACAAAAGTTGACATCTTTCCGATGGGCATAGATTATCAAAGATTTGCGGACGCAGGCAACAGCCCACTTGTTCAAAAAGAGATGGTTCACACTTTACGAAAGATTGGAAAGCGGAAAATAATTCTTTCTTTTGACCGTCTCGACTATACTAAAGGAATTCCAAACCGACTCGAAGCCTTCGACGCCCTGCTTGAAAGAAAACCAGAATACCGTGGAAAAGTCTCCTTCATATTGGTCGCAGTTCCTTCACGGATTAATGTAAGTCAATACCAGACGTTGAAGAAACAAATTGATGAATTAGTAGGTAGAATAAATGGAAAATATGGCACTACAGATTGGGCGCCAGTTAGTTATTTCTCAAGATTTCTTCCTTTTGAAACATTAGTTGCCCTTTATGGAATTGCCGATGTTGGTTTAGTGACACCATTGCGTGATGGCATGAACCTTATGGCCAAGGAGTTCATAGCAACTAAAGTCAATGGTTTAGGAGCACTAATTCTTTCGGAAATGGCAGGTGCGGCGCAAGAGCTCGGAGAGGCAATTATCGTTAACCCCAACGATCAAGAAGACATAATTGAAGCGTTGGAGACAGCGCTTGCTATGCCTATAGACGAACAAACAGAACGAAATCGTATTATGCAAAAACGATTGTCACGTTATAATGTGAAACGGTGGGCAGACGATTTTCTCAACCGCTTAAGTGACGCCTATGTCAAACAACAAGAAAGTTATCAACAAATTATGACTTCATCTAATCGAACGGAACTTGTCGAAAGCTACAGAAATAGCAAAAGAAGGCTAATTCTACTTGATTATGACGGTACATTAATGCCTTTCGCTACTAAATCACAAAAAGCAGTACCTACAGATGCTGTTACCAAAATGCTAAGGAAGCTTGGTAGGTCATCTTCTAATGAAGTTGTACTTATCAGCGGCAGGGATAAAAAAACGTTTGATGAGTGGTTCCGATCCTTAAAAGTTGGATTAGTCGCAGAGCATGGTGCATGGATTAAAGAACGTTCAGGAGACTGGAAAGCCCTTGAACAACTTTCGGACGCATGGAAAAAAGAAATTCTTCCAATTCTTGAGATGTACTCTGACCGAACACCCGGCAGTTTCGTGGAAGAGAAAGATTTCTCTTTAGCTTGGCATTACCGTGGAACCGAACCTACCCTTGGCTCTTTACGCGCTAAAGAACTCAAAGATAATCTTCTATCTTCAATTTCAAACCTTAATCTGGAAGTGCTGGATGGAAATAAAGTAATCGAAATCAAAAGCTCTATGGTTAATAAAGGACGAGCAGCTCAGAATTGGCTTTCAAAACAACAATACGCTTTCATTCTTGCAATTGGAGACGACAACACCGACGAAGACCTCTTCGCAGCACTTCCCAAAGAAGCATTCTCAATCAAAGTGGGAGTAACTCCAAGCAAAGCACGATACAGTCTTTTCTCACAAAAAGAAGTTTTACCGCTGTTATGGAACTGCATTGAAAACGAAAAAACCCGCCGTAAACAATAAGCACTAAAGCGCCACTTTCAACTAAACCTGATGGCACAGCACTTGCCCCTAACGCTGTAGCCTCAGGGACAACTTATTCTTGATTGGTAAGTGTTCAAAAATTATAGTTAAGAGTAGAAGAAGAAGTGCATATTTTTCAGTCTTCTTCTTCTTTTGACACCTGATCTTTTTTACGTAGTTTTTTCTGGCAAAGTCAAGATAGAAGTTGTTGTTCACCCTAAAAATTTCACCCGCTCACCTTCTTCTTTGAGAAAAAGTGCTTTTAGAAGCCCCAGAATGTCTTGAGTACGGTTATTACCGAACTGCATTATTCACTTTCCAGCCGAGAGATATGTCCAGTGTTAATTGTTGAAGTTAATAGTGGCACTAATAGGTGGGAAAGTATAAATTTAAGTTGAATAGAACTACTAATTGGTGTCCAATATGCCACAAAAAAATATAGGACAAAAAGGTCAAGTGGTTATCCCTAAACAATTAAGGGATGCGCTTGGTTTGAAGCCTGGAGTTGAAGTGATTTTAGAACTCCGAGGCGACGAAATAGTTATAAGCAAACCAAAAATCGAGGGCAGCTATACTGAATACTACACCACTACTCATGCCCCAAAACTGAAAAAAATCGTTAATATCAAAGAAATATTGGATCAAGAGGTAGCTCAACGGCATGCAATACGTTGACTCTAACGTATTTTTGTTCTCCGTGCTATATTCGCCGGATTTGGAGTTAAAAGCAAAGAGGGCAAAGGAAATACTTCAAAAAATAGAAAACAAAGAACTATCCGCGGCGACATCTACCTTGACATGGGATGAAGTTGTTTGGGTAGCAACCAAATTGTTAGGTAGAAGTGGTGGAATAACTCTAGGACAAAAACTACTCGGTTTTCCGAACTTAGAATTCATCAGTGTCGATGAAGCGATAATGGCTCAAGCTCAATCACTTATGGACAAATACAAACTAAGTCCTCGCGACTCAATACACGTTGCCTCAGCACTTAGCAGAAAAGCAACAATAATCATTAGCGACGATGAGGACTTCGATCAAATAAAAGAAATTAAAAGAAACTCGCTAAGATAGAGTATGCATATTCATTTTAATAAACTCATAGAAAATCTCAAAGAACAGTTATCTGCAGCGAATTAAACGTTGAACGCTATGAGTTAGGGTTTGTTTTTTTTCAAAAAAAGAAGTTCACTGCACCTTTAGTGTGCGTTTTTCTTTTTCTTCAATCGACTCAAGGATATCAACAAAATAAACTCTAAGTTGCTTAGTCATAGATAAACAACTTCGCTCAACAAACGATCTTAGGGTTGTGGGCATTTCCTTAGATGTCGATTTATTTTTTAAAGTGGAGGTGGAGGTAAATAGGTTTTTGATCGGTTGACCTTGGATTTTCTCACCAGGACAATGACTATAATGATGATTACTATCGCAACTGATGTAAGTAGTAATAGAAAAGGAAGTCCTGTTATCTCAAAATGGAAGCTAATTTCATTGGGTGAATCGGTGGGTGATTGAGTGTTTTCAACTTGAAACGTATTTAGGCTCTCTATCCAAATATCGGTATAGGTGTCATAGGTTGTGGGACCTGCAAGATAAGTTATCTGATACAAAGCATCGTTGTCAAGGAAAAGTATAGAATCTTGCATGATTGGTGTTTCGTCGTCGCTGTAGGAAATTTCTAGTTCATGACAACTAAGGTCGTTAACGACCAAGCTTTTGTCTGTGATTAAAGTGTAGTTTGAGTAGGTGGTTGACCATGATTGCTTTGTATTTCTAATTACGTTTTCAAGGGTTTGGCTAGTTTGTTGTATGTCTATATTTATGTTAACTGGGCCTATGTCTGGGTCTTGAGGACCAAGAAAAGCCACAACTATCCCTTCTTCCGCTTCCCGTGTGGTCCAACCCGTTGGCGGAGTTATTGAGAATCGATTTAAAGAATCAGAGTACGCTTGGACACAGGAAACCATAAAAAGCAATGAAATAAGGGTTAAACTAGCGATCAATAGATAAGTTGGTTTTTTTCATAGCCTTTCCCCTTTAGAATTAGCGGCGTTTTTTATTTAACAATTTCGACACACATAGTTGATCCGAACTCGATCAGAAGTGGTTATAATCCGAGTTTTTGCTTTCAAACACGCAAAAGGCTTCCATTTGAAGAACACTCTCTATGCATGGAACCAAAACGCCAAAAGCGGGCTTCTAATTATTTTTAACCATTTCAGGAACGCGAATATTCAAGTATTCAGCAATTTATGACCCTTCGCTATAGTTAACTGTAAGTCTTAAGCTCCATCGTACTGACTAGAGTTTCGCCTTGGTAAGATTCCATTTTTACTATCCCCCACACGGGCACATCTTTGTGAATCCACGCATTAAAAACCGATCCTGAATCCGAGTCTGTAACTTTGCCGCAGCCCGAGAACGTACCTCCCGGCACCGTAACTGTCTCGTAGGCAACATACTGCGCCGGGAATTGCATAGGAATCATGTCACTGTAGTTATTTGAGTCTGGATCAGATTCGTCTTCATAAACCAGATCTCCATCCAAAAACATTTGTGTCTTAACATGTACGCTCTCAAGAGTACTCTTAGACAAGTAGACAGTCAAGTCTACCTCGGATTTGACGCCTTCAGAAGAGGTCTCAGAATTATTGATCCCTAGCAGCCAACAGTTGGTCTCATTGTAGACTCCTTCGTTAACGCTCCATTTAGCCTGTGTCTCAGAACTTACAGACCCATTACTATCATATGACTTTAAGACGTATTCAACATGTGTTCCAGCTTGAAAATTAGCTGTCGCCTGCGCATAGGGATCGTTTTCTTTCGGGGAACTTGGTAGAGACAAATAGTAAACTCCAGCCACTCCCGCAACCACAACGATAATGGCAATTGCAGCAACCAAAACTTTGGAAACAGCAGACGCATTATAAGCAATATGCCTCTTCATAATTACCCTGCAAACATTGGGAGCAAAATCAATAAAGGTTTCTGCCAAAAAAACAACACACTATCTCCCGATCTGGTGCCGATGTTCTTCTCTGCAAAGTTTTTGTATGTTTGCCAAACGTCAGCGTCAAGTCGTATGCCTGTCTGCTTCTTCATGACTGTTACTTAACTATCTTAACACAACATGCAAACCGAGGGCGGTAGGTAGTTAGGTCATGGGAGCTAGCGGCCTTCAAAAACTCACCACTCTCAAAAGAAACACTACAGAATTAGAAAAGTAGTTGTGCCGTCATCTTTCTCCAACAACTTGGAGTTGACGAACACCTAAACCTAACTACTCATCTTGAATCTATCTCTCTGGAATCCTGAGTTGAAAGAAAAAAGAGCAGATGGTACCACGGTCAGTTTTTTCTTCTATCGATTAAGTTCTCGCTAGACCGAAGAATAGCGCTTGCCAACAGAACGGGTCTTATCCTAAATGCCTGACTAAGCAATGCAAGAAATAGAAGTAGTGCTAACTCACAAATTAGGATTTATTTATAGGTTATGTTTAAATGTGTGTTTAAACATGTGTTTTAGTTGTGTTTCGATATGGTGAAAACTATAACTATTAGAGATGAAGTCTATGGGAAACTGCTAACCATCAAGGGAAAAGAGGAAAGTTTTAGCGAACTATTTGATAGATTAGTCGAGTGCACATCACCTGTGGAAACGCTAAAGAATCTCAGGGGCAAAGTTGAATTCACCAACAAAGAAACGATGCTCTCAGAACTATACTCCAAAAGGGCTGAAAAGAGAAATTGATCAGCATCGATTCTGATGTCTTGATTGAAATTTTAGACCGAAAATCCCTGAAAGGTGACCAAGCCCTCAAGCAGATTACTGAAAGCAAAGAAGAAGTTGCAACGACAGTTATTAGTTTACACGAAGTATTATACGGTCTACACAAATATGGTAAACCTGTCAAGGAATTGCTTTTGCTCCCAATCCTAAGTTACACAAAAAGAGACGCGGTGCTCGCAAGCAAAATTGAACTTGAAGTCGAAAAGAAAGGGAAAATGGCCTGCAGAACTGACGCAATGATTGCAGCTATAACAATTAACAACGGCGCAAAACTGTACACCTTTAATATAAAACATTTTCAAGCCCTTCAGGACCTAGGACTAGTAAATCTACCCTTGACAAAATTTTTCATTCTTCTTTTAGCGACTCACTCTTTTAGCACACATCTCATATTAGCAAGGTCAAGGTAGTAGAGTTGTTTACCCAAAAAATTTCACCTTGAACAACAATTTCTTTCCGTCGCTCTTTTCCTTTTTCACTTTTGTTATTTCCATCTAAAACCCAACCATACTCCTATTGAGTGATTTAAAAGACACAGAAACAAAGAACCTGCAGCCATCGAAGAGGAGACTAACAACATTTTTAGGAAAAAATTGCAAGTAATTAGAAAGTGTTGTGCCGTTTTCATTTTCCAACAACTTGGAGCTGGCGAGCACCTAAAATAACTGCGCTTATCTCATTTAGCTGTGACTTTACTATCTTTGCCTTTGGCAGACGCAACGTGACGTTTGCAGACGCAACCATAAAGTCCAGTAAAACCATGACTCGATTAGACAGCTGTCAAACTCCAAGCTCATCGAAAACCCTGAACCGTCAAAGAGGTTTGGACCTTACGATTTCTATACCGTTGAAATAACTGAATTGGGATGTCAAGTGCGGGCAAAATTCGGGTACAACTGCACTTCGGCTTTTTAAATCTTTCTTTATTAGAAGCGGTTGAGGTTAACCCGCGGCTGTAGTCATAGGTTGCCAATTGAGGTTAGATCCAATGTTCGGATTAAAGCTAGTCTGATTCTCCAAGTACATAATCTCCAAGACTGTTGGTCCAAACGCTGCTATACCCTGCTGGCAGATCAACTGTTGTGCCCGTAATCGGGTTGTTGTAGGGTTGAATTTCTAAAATCTGGTTGCAAAAGTCCTTAGCTAACCCGTCATTTATGTTTTGTCGTTGTTCCCAATCTTGTAGGTTTTGGTCGCTTATTTCATTGCTTGTTTGACTCAATATTTGGCTGAGTTGACCTATGCTCTGGATTTGTCTAATTTCATTTTGGATAAGATAAAACACTAGTTGGTTGTATTTGTTTAACCAATTCTTGTCTGTCTGTGCTGAAAACGCTATTGTTTGAAAAACTTCTGATTCTTGGTCTAACTTTCCTTTTTCGGCTCTAAAAGAGGCTAAATAACTCATGTACCAATTGTTGTTTGTTTGTGTTCCATAGATAGATTCGGTGGGGATTTTTAGTGATTGAATTACACAATAGAGTTCATCTTCCATCTGTACTCCATTTAGTGTGTATTCGACTCTGATTTTTCCGCTTTCTGCTGATGAAGATATACCCGTGGTTGGCTCTGTTCCTGTTGTAAAGAGTTGGTCTAGTTCAGGCAGGTAGTTTTCGCTGATTATCTGGAGGTTTTCTGCGTCGGCTCTGTAGGTTGGAAGTATGTTTTGTTCTAGAGCCTCTATTGGACCTAATGGGTTCTGTACTAATGCGCCAAAATAGGTTGATCCTGGAGGGTTGGTTTGTTGGATGAGCGGGTTATCTGTCCAGAAGAAAGCTTGGTTTGGAAATACATCGAATTCTTCGTAGCCATTTGGGTTCCAGGCTCTTATGAATGCAGTAGCTGGCATGGCGGGGTTATCAAAAATCCAGTTTATGCTTCCTTGAAATTGCCAGTCTGTGGGTATAAGAATCGTGAAAGCTGTAGTTCCAATTCCTTGGGTGTCTGTGTAGCTTTCTGTTTTATATTTGACCAATGAATCTGAATTGGTTCCTCCGTTTGTATTTGTTGAGAGAGGTGTTGGTCCCGTTGGGGGTTGGGTTGGGTAAGGTATTATGGATTGATTTGAAGATCCATTGCTTGAAAGTAAATAGATAATTGGAACTGTTATTATAATTGCAATTAATGCTGCCACTATGATGAGGTTTTTCTTGTTTAGTTTTGTTGGAGGGGGCGGAAGTGGCGGTGGTGGGGGTAAATCAGCATTTATAGTCATAATGATCTTCCTTTTTTCTCTCATTCTTTATTGAAATATAGTACGGATAAGTTTTTTGCTTGAAACACCACTCTTTTGAGACTCTCATGCTTTTTGACTTTTGACAGGGAAGCGAATTGTGAATGTCGTACCTTTCCCTACTTCACTTTCAAAATTAACAGTCCCACCTAATGATTCAGTCATTCGTTTAACCACTGGCAAACCGAAACCTTGACCTTTAGATTTAGTCGTAAACATAGGTGTGAACATTTTGTTCTTATTACTACATCGCTTGCTTCTTTGTAGAGAAACCTATTTGAAAGAAATGTTAGGTTCATGGTTTTGAGGGTTTTGGATGCTGGTTGCAGTGTTTGATCTTTCTAGTAGGTCGTCTCGGCGTTTGAGGAGTTTTTCGAATTGTTCGTCCGTTATCTTGTCGTCTATGAGCATTTTGAAGATAGAGGCGGATATATTTTTCATTTCTTGATGAAATTTCTGAAGGTCTGGGGAGTATAGGTCGTAGATTGTTACCATGGTTTTGAAGAGATGGTGGTAGAGTTTGTTTCGTCGCCATAATGTTCGGCCTCGAAGTCCCGTGATGCTGAGCACTAGTAGTGAAGCCAGAGCTGCCCAGCCAGCTGGAGTGGTAAACCAAAGGCTGGCATCTTTTTGTAATATTTGTGCTAGAGATTCTGCGGGTGAACCACTGATGACGGTGTAGCTTGAGGGGTATTGGTCGCCTCTGGCTATTGTGAATGTGGCTGTGTTTTCGCTATGTGTACTTGATGGGAAGGTTTGTTTTATTTCCGTGTTCGCAGGCATGTTAACGTCGATGATTTGGTTTATTTTGAAGGTGTAGCCCTGGTAGTTGGTAGAGACTGGAAGGGTGAGGGTGTAGTTGTCGCCGTGTTGAGATAGGATGTTGGCTGGAGCTTCGAAGTGGAGGTTGTAGTATTGCTCGCCGTCATTGTAGTCCTTGTAGAGTTCCCATCGGCTTAGACTTCCAACTGAGATTGGCGTCAAGTCAAACCCTGTCAACCAGTTTTCCAAGTTTCCCTGTCCAACAAGGTATTCGGGCGTACGCGTAATGTGGAACCACATCCACAATTCGGTAGTTGCGTCAGTACCGTTGAAAGAGAAGATAACTCGAGTCGTGTTAAGAGGCACGCCATACCAGTCCATATCAACATTCCAAGAAAAATCAAGCCAAGGACTTGGATTACTAATGACTTTATTTTGAAAACTTGAGAAGGAAGCGAAGGTTGCACCATACAAGGTTTCCGCGGTCGACTGCAAGAGCGACCAGTTAAACATCTCATAGGTTGAGACAAATATGTCATTTGGACCAACAAGGCTCTGAGTCATGGATGCTAGGTACCAAGTTCCATCAGCTATCCACGATGGTGCTTGGGCTAAAACACCTTCCTCAGACCAGCTCACCTGCCCGATAGAAGGGTTGATGACATCGTGAATTTGCCAGACGTCAGTTTCGGCTTTGACACACCCCGAAGTGGAAGAAAGAATCAAAGTGGAAAACAAAATAAACATTAATGAAATACGAAAACCATAACGTCCTTGCTTTCTATCCAATAGATTCCACTCCAAACTGAGTACTTGTTTACTGTTTAGGCATAAAAGTTTTTTCAAATGCGAAAGTCTGTTATCGCGAGGCTTCAACTTAGATTAGGAAATCTGCGCGCTGTTCTTCTTCACCGTTAAAAAAGTGATCAGCCATGTACCTTGTTGACACTAACATTTTTCTAGAGGTCCTTGCTCCAAGATAGAAAATAAGAATGCAAAAACTTTGAGGCTGCCGATGTTTGATGCTGCTGTTAACGGTAATGTTGCTTGGGTTGGCTGGACTATGGCAACAACGCCGCCTCTAAAGCCAATCGAAGAAATCACTAATCAAGACAAAGACGACCACCAAAGCCAACGCAATAACCTCAAAACCCAAAAATTGTCAGTAACTATTTTATTTTCTTTTTAGCTTCTTAACTTTGTGCCCTTACCATTCTCGAAGCATGCGAGGTATCGAGCACCTAAAGATAACTGTTCTTTGGGTTTATGAGAACATATTGTAGAGAAACGGGTATTCTGTTTCTGCTTAAGCTGTTTCTAATTTCTTTGTATTTCCTTATATTTTCCTTTCCTTAGCTTACATGGTCAAAGCGAGTTATTCTCCGACTCTTCATGTTACCACTGATTTTCTGGGGTTGCTTGTTAGCCCGCGCTTGTTGTTGATTCAAGGTCGTTTCTCTAAGCTGGAACTTTGTTTTTTGTCGTTCTGTTGTACAGTTCTTTGGCGCGTTGAAATATGGTTTTCTAAATGATATTTCACGTATCGACATGTTTTTGTGTCGGACGATTATGCTGCGTTAGGTAGCTTGGTATGCTTGCGGTATGTGCGAGGGTTTATGTGGCGGTTTATGCATTATAAAGACGTAAGAAATGTATCTTAAATAGACACATTGTTTACCCGTAGAACAAAGCAACAGGAGAACATTAACATGATGAAGAACTATCAAAAAGAAACCCAAACAAAACTAACCAAAGGCTTACTAGACATGATAATCCTCGAATACCTACAGCATGAACCCATGCATGGATACCAACTAATCACCAAAGTCCGCAAAACATTCGGCGTGTACTTCGGACCCAGTACGGTTTATCCTCTATTAGGAGCACTAGAGAAAAAAGGCTATGTAACAAGTTCTTGGAACATGGATGCAGAAAGGCCAAGAAAAATCTACAAGATAAGCAATGATGGCAAAAGTGTATTAAACTTTACCGAAAATCAACTAAACGCCATATGCAGAACTATGGTAACAAACAACAAAAACCAAATACAAATAGCCCCCACAGTCTTTGCTTAATTGGCACACTATATTCCAAAGATCAACTCTAGGTTAAGCATTTAATATAGAGAAAAAGAAAATAATTTCTATTTAAAAAAAACTTTATCACTTTACCCACGACACTCTTTGGAGCATGAATTTAAAGCACTTATCTCCAAAGACCAAGTAACCTTGGAATCTAACTCTGAAAAATAAGTGCGGCGTTTTGCTAGTTCAAGCCTATTGCAGTTATGGTCGTTACATGGTTGAAATCAGTTACGCCGTCTATAGTGGGAGATACGGTTAGAGTTAATTCTATTGGAATTACTTGATTTGTTTTGAGTGCTTGTTTGGTGTAGTTCCAGTTTAGAGAGATGTAGCTTGAAGCGGAGGACGGAGCCCAATCTGACGTGCTCAATGACAGCGTAACTGCCGATTTGCCTTCATTTCTAACATAAACCGTCAAATTACTGCTTGAGCCTGCCGCTATTGTGCCCCAATTAAGCGATATGGTTTTGTTTAGGCAAGCCTGGTCCCAGTATATTCCCGTTCCTATTCCTTTTATGGTCTGTGCGTAGACAATGTTTTGGTTTGAAGCGGACTCTTCTATTGTTAGGCCGAGAACTATTATTGCTAGAATGCATGTTGCGGCTATTACTGTTTTTTTGGTAAAGTATTTCTTAAGGTCTTGTCTGTGCATTCTAAACACCGTATTATATCGTAATACATGTTAAATAATGATCGAGGATAAAAGACGATGTGACTGCCATCATGCAATCACAACCCTGTGTAATCCACGTTGAACCCGCCTCTTTTAATAAGGACCTTGTTAAAACAACAAAAGAACACTTCAAGCCTTTTCAACCTTTAAAGCGCCAACTCTTTCAGCGAATGCGATAGACTCAAACACCGGCATTTGGTTGTTGTATTGTTAACCGCTCTACTTTCAAAGCGTTTTTGCTGCTATTGCTCATTTAACAGGTTTTTACGGCTGAAAATCTTTTCAAGTTCTTCTGGTTTCAGTAATCCTTTTTTCAATGCGACTTGTTTTACGGTGCAGTTTTCTGTTTGTGCTTGTTTAGCGATTTTTGCAGCTTCCAAGTAGCCGATTTTAGGCGCCAGAAGTGTTGCAAGAGAAGGATTCTTTTCTAGGTATTGTTCGCAGCGTTTCTCATCAACCGTTATGCCCTTGACGCATTTGTCGGTGAAGGCTGGGATGAAGTTGGATAAGATTTGGATGCTAAAGAGCATGTTGTAGGCGATTGCTGGAGTCATAACGTTTAGTTCAAGTTGTCCCGCCTGAACTGCCAAAGCAACTGCGGCGTCGTTGCCAACTACCTGGAACGCAACCATGTCTAGGCACTCCGCCATAACTGGGTTAACTTTACCAGGCATAATCGAGGAACCAGGCTGCACAGGTGGAAGGGTAATCTCGTTTAGTCCAGTTGTTGGTCCGGAAGCAAGCAACCGCAAGTCGTTTGCTATGCGAATTAATTCCAGGGATAGCTCTTTGAGTCCGCTTGAAACCGTCTGCGCTGCCCTGTGACTTTGAAGCGCTTCAAAATTGTTGTTTGCAGGCTTAAGCGGGAAACCAGTCAGATTTGCTAACTCAGCAATTGCGACTCGCTTGTAATCTGAATGTGTGTTTGCGCCTGTTCCCGTAGCGGTTCCGCCCAACGCAACTGCATACAGGTTTTCCTGTCTTCTTCGAAGTTCAGCACATGCGTTGGCGACTGCTAGAGCCATAAGCGCCAAACTCTTGCCCCATCGTAACCGGAACCGCATCTTGCAGATGTGTCCTGCCCGACTTCAAAACATGCATATTCTTCCTGCCCAACTCCTCAAAAGCGCCTGACAACTCATCGAGCGCAGAAAGCAAAGGCTGCAGCGCCATCAAAACCGAAACATGCAGCGCCGTTGGATAGGTATCGTTGGTGGATTGACCCATATTTACGTGGTCATTTGGACCAACGCTCTTGTAGTCGCCCTTCTGTTTTCCAAGGATTTCCAGGGCTCTGTTGGCTAAAACCTCGTTGACGTTCATGTTAAACGATGTGCCTGCGCCAGCTTGGAAGACATCAATGACGAATTGGTCAAGAAGCTTATCCGCGAGGACTTCGTCGCATGCAGCAATAATGGCTTTCCCAATTTTTTTGTCCAGCCATCCAACCTGCATATTGGCCGTTGCAGCGGCTTTTTTTATAAGAACGTATGCTTTGACGATTTGGGTTGGCGCTTTTAGTCCGCTGACCGGGAAATTCTCTATTGCCCGAAGTGTTTGTATGCCGAAGTAGGCGTTTTTAGGAATTTGCCGTTCTCCTAAGGGGTCGATTTCTCTTCTGGTTTCCATTGCCTTTCTACCTATTTTTTATTTGGTTGCTGTTTCTCTATTATCTTCTTTTTAGTTTTTAAGATTGCCTCAGTTACCTTGATGTTCTTTGGACAAACTACCGTGCACACGTAGTAGCTTTTGCATCCCCAGACGCCATGTGGCTTCTGCATAACCGCCAACCTTTCCGTTTGGTCAGTGGTTCTGGAATCGAAAATGTAGCGTTGCGCTCGCAGAATTGCAGCTGGACCGACAAATTCTTGGTCCTGTTCAGTCATAACTGGGCAAGCACCATAGCAGCAACCGCAAAGAATACATTTTAAAGCATCGTCAAATCGGCTGCGTTCTTCCACACTCTGAATCATCTCAACTTCAAGAGCATCAAGAAAGCTGTTTTGAGGAATCTCCGGGCTGATTGACTTGATTCTTTCAAAAAAAGGTTTCAAATCAACAATCAAATCCTTAACAACCTCAAAGTAGCGTAGTGGCTCAATCAGAATCTCCTTTGAATAATCGTAGTCTTTGACAAGTTTTTGGCATGCCAACGCAGCTTGGTTGTTGATTGTTAATCCGTCTGAACCGCAGATTCCATGCGCACATGACATACGAAAAGAAAGCGTGCTGTCCTGTTGCCACCGAACCTTGTTTAGGCAGTCGAGGATTCTTTCGTTTGGCTCAACTTCGACGTTGAAGATGTCATAGTGAGGTTTGGTGTCTGCTTCTGGGTTGAAGCGGTAAACTTTCAGGGTTAGCTTCATTTTAGTATCTCCGTAATTCAGGCTCAAACCTGCCCACCGCTAAAGGCTTGTAGTTTTCCTGCAGACCCGTTAGCGTTTCGTTGACCAAGCTGTGTTTTAACCATTCTTCGTCGTTACGTTCCGGATGATCGCTACGGAAATGAGCTCCACGACTTTCCGTGCGCAAAAGCGCTGAATAAACAATAACCTCAGCAACCCGAAGCATGTTGTTTAATTCTAAGGCTTCTTGAAGTTCATAGTTGAAGATCTTTGACTTGTTGGTTAACCCAACGTTTAAGCTGCGTTTCTTTAGGTGGCGAATCTGTCCAAGTGCGTTTTGAAGAGTTTGGCCGTTTCTGAAAACGCTGCACTGTGTTGTCATCAACTGCTGCATGTTTTCCCGTAGAACAGCTACACATTCGCTGCCTTTGGATTCAAGTAAACTATTGATTTTATCTACCACTATACTTTCAGCTTGGACTGGCAGTGACTGAAGCATCTTTGCCCTAATCTCTCGAAGGATGCTTTGTCCGGTTCGTTGTCCAAAAACAACAAGGTCTATGAGCGAGTTGCAGCCTAAACGGTTTGCTCCATGAACGCTCACACATGCACATTCTCCAACGGCGAATAGGCCTGGCAAAATAGTGCCCGCTTTATCAGCCAAGACATGTCCGTCAACGTCGGTTGGGATTCCACCCATCATGTAATGGCATGTTGGCGCAACTGGAATTGGAGTTTTGCTGGGATCTATTCCTAGGTAGGTTTTAACGAATGATGTGATTTCGGGGAGTTTCTGGTTTAGGAGTTCCTTGCCTAGATCTCGCAGATCCAGGTAAACGTAATCTTTGCTATCTACGCCTCTACCCTCGCTTATCTCCTTAAGGATTGAGCGTGAAACGATGTCTCTCGGCGCCAAATCCTTCAATGTCGGCGCATAACGCTCCATAAAGTGTTCACCTAACCCATTGCGCAAGACGCCACCTTCTGATCTTGCTGCTTCGCTTATGAGGATTCCCAGCCCATAGATGCCCGTGGGGTGAAACTGCACAAACTCCATATCTTCAAGCGGCAATACAGCATCCAGTGCCAAAGAAAAACCATCACCAGTTGATGCGAAGCCGTTGCTAGTGGTTTTATAGATTTTGCCGCTTCCGCCAGTAGCTAACACAACCGCTTTTGCATGGAAAACATGAATTTTGGAGGTTGCCAAGTCGTATCCTGCTGCCCCACAGCAGTTGTTTAAGTCAAACAGCAACTTTTGGATGAATATTTCGTTGAAGAACGTTACACCCTTCTTTTCGCACCTATCATAGAGTGTATCCATGATTGCCCGTCCAGTTCGGTCTGAGACGTAGCATGCACGTTTGACTGGGGCTTCGCCGAATTCTCTGGTGTGTCCTCCGAACCTGCGTTGTTCAATCTTGCCTTCCCTGTTTCTACTAAAAGGAACGCCAAGGTGCTCAAGATTGTAGATGGCGTTTGGGGCTTCCTTTGCCAAAATCTCCACCGCGTTTTGATCAGCCAGAAAATCGCTGCCCTTGACGGTGTCGTACATGTGCCATTCCCAATGATCTTCCTCCTCGTTTCCTATGCTCGCTGCAATTCCCCCCTGCGCGGCAACCGAATGCGAACGTGTTACATGCACTTTGCTGACAACTGCAACCCTAGCGTTCTCTGAAACTGTCAACGCGGTGTATAATCCTGCTATTCCTCCTCCGATTACTACAACGTCGTATTCATGAATCACTGGTTTTTCCTCTAAAACTAAATTTCGAATTTTTCTATTATTCGGTTTTCTTTTTCACCCGTAATTTCAGCTATCACGTGGAAGAATTGTTCTAGTCCTGAATTGACTATTCTGGGTTTTAAGAGTTCGTCAATTTGGAATATCCCTGCTGAATTTGACATTTTAATTTTTATGTTGATGGGTTTCGCTGCGTTTTCTGCTAATTCAATATCCACTTTTTCTATGGACAAGGCAGAGACGGCGTGGATGTCTACTTTTCCAGATTGGAATGGAATGCGTGCTCTTCCAGCTTCCATATCCAATGCGTCAGCGATTCCTACGATGCCTGCTTCTTTAGTTAAAATTTTGTTTGTGGGTTCATTGCTGGGAGGTTCTTCGTGGGTTACGATGGCATGTAGGACTTCGGAGGTGATTATTGCTTTTTCTTCCTCGTTATAAGTCGGGGTTAGGACCTTGTCGAAGAACTCCAGTGCTAAAAACGCGCTGTATTTTTCATGGTTATTACGCTGGACAATCATGCCTAGGTCATGGAAGATGGAGCCTAAAACCACAACCACTTCAGCGTCATCGTTCTCCATTTTGTAGTTTTCAACTATGCTTGGGATGATGAGTTTTTTCTCTACCAGAATCCTTAGCAATTTCAGAGCGATGTTCGCGACGATTTTAACGTGGGTTGGTCCATGGTCAGTGTATCCCATGCGTTCAATAGCCATAACGTTGGCACATCGCCAGTAGGTTTTGAGCTTTTTGTCGTCCTTAACTTTTTCCATTACGGCTTTGAGTTTTTAGTTGCTTCGGTAGGGAATGTTGAAGACGTAGGACAATTACTTGTGCTCCATTATTGACTAGTATTTAGGTGAAGATTTAAACTTACATTACGAACAATCGATAGTAAAGTCGGTGTTGTATTGTATTGTTGTGTTCGGTTTGCTAAAACAGCCCTTACTTGCAAGGGGCAATATTGTTTTTTGCTTGCTGAGGATGCTTTGTTGGATGAACACGCTTTTAAGCAAGCTGCACATATTTTTTTCAAGTCGAACGAGGTTTAGTGTTTGGGAAAGAAAAAAGTCTTAAGCGAAGGTGCAATTGGCGAATTAGTCTATCCTGGACAGGGTGAAATCTTAGGTGTAGTTGTTAAATTGCTTGGCTTTGACCGTATTATGGTTAAGTGTCAGGATGGTGCTGAACGTCTATGCCGTATC
Organism: Candidatus Bathyarchaeota archaeon; assembly: GCA_963770845.1. Lineage (GTDB taxonomy): Archaea > Thermoproteota > Bathyarchaeia > Bathyarchaeales > Bathycorpusculaceae > Bathycorpusculum. The sequence continues at coordinate 24,539 of CAVYRC010000013.1, forward strand.
CGCGGTAAAATGAAACGTCGTGTCTGGATTCGGGAAGGAGACATAGTCATCGTTGCGCCATGGGACTTCCAAACCGACACACGCGGCGACGTGGTTTGGCGTTACACGCATTCTCAGGCTGATACGCTCAGACGTAAGGGTCTTTTAACCCTGTAATTTTCATTTTTACTCCCTAATTTGTTATTTTCCATTGATTTTTAACGTTCTGATGACCCAGAAAACCGCTTTGCCCTCGACTGGTTTTAATACCCAAAAGCCGTAAAGATGCTTGATATTATGTCACGAAAAGCTCAAGAGCGTATTGCTCACACTGAAAGAAGAATAGAGCGAAGAGACAAAATGCTAACTCACGACCGCTCCAAGGAACGAGCGACCGTCGAAGAAGTCTTTGACCAAACTACCCGCATGGTGGTCTTTGACATGCTCAACAGCGGTATTCTGTATGAGCTTAACGGCGCGGTGAGTTCAGGCAAAGAAGCGAAAGTGTACTGGGGCACAAACAAGGAAGGCATCGATTTAGCGGTAAAGATTTACTTAACGTCTTCTGCCGAGTTCAAGAAGGGCATGCACAAATACATTGAAGGCGACCCCCGCTTCAAAGATGTCAAACATGATACCCGCTCATTGATGGCAGTTTGGGCACAGAAAGAGTTTCGCAATTTAGGGGAAGCTGACGCCGCAAAGGTGCGTGTTCCAAAACCCATCGCAGTCAAAAGCAACGTTGTTGTTATGGAGTTTATCGGGAAAGACGGCGTTAGCGCGCCATCGCTCAAGGAGCAGCCGCCAGCTAACCCAGAAAGAGTCTACAAAATAATAGTTACTTACATTAAGCGGCTCTACCAGAAAGCCAAAATTGTCCACGGTGACCTTAGCGAATACAACATTATGATGTGGAAGGGCAAACCAGTGGTTTTTGATGTGTCTCAATCCGTGGCTCTTCAGCATCCCATGGCTGACTTCATGCTGCGGCGGGATTTGGCGAATGTGAATAGGTTCTTTAAGTCGGCTAGACGTTGATGTTATTCCAGTTGAAGAATTATACAAGATGGTTGTTGGTAAGTAATGGTCTGGTCCAGATACTTTTGTAAAAATTCCTAAAGAACGTGTTGGTATACTGATTGGTCCTGAAGGTAAAGTGAAACAGGACATCGAAGAAAAACTCAACGTAAAGGTCGATATCGACAAGGAAGGCAGCGTAACAATAACGCTTCCTGAAAATGCGCCCGACCCATCCTTGCTTCTAAAAGCCAAAGATGTAGTAACAGCCATCGGAAGAGGATTCACCCCTGAAACCGCCTTCCGTCTCATCCGCAACGAAGACGACATCTTCGACATGATTGATCTGCGCCTAATTTTTGGGCGTTCCGAATCAGACATTAAACGCATAAAGGGCAGAATCATCGGCACCGAAGGCAAAACACGAAAACTAATTGAAGAATTAACAGAAGCCGACGTTGTTGTTTATGGTCACACAGTTGGGATTATTGGCAGCTTTTGAGGAGGCTGATGCTGCACGCAACGCGGTTCAAATGATTGTTGAAGGCTGCGAGCACCATACAGTCTACAATTACTTGCAGAAGAAGCGCACAGAACTAAAGAAGCAGAAGCTTGAGCTGTGGGAAAAACCGCCAGAAGACAAATAATTTTCTTTTTTTTACCTAATTTTCAACAGACGGCTGACGAAGCCAAAGGTCACTTTAGCACTTAAAGTGTTGCTTAATGGTTTTCTCGTAACTGGTAAGGTGCGGGCAACTTTTCAAGCTATGCCCAGCGGAACGGCCACTTTGAACGTTGAAAGAGTTCTGTTGAGAACACCTTGTAGTTCTTAATTTGGGGTGGTCTATCGATTAAATCTTGGACTCTTTTGACTGCTTGGGAAAACACGTCTTTTTCTGATCGGTCCAAGGTTTCCTGGTCTATCCAAAGCGTAAGGATTGTTACTGCGTTTGGGTCGTCGTCATCAACCAGTGAGATGGCTCCGCGGAACCCCTCTGTTTGATGTGCTAAAGTGTTGAGGATCAAGTCAAGCTCAGAAAAGCCTTTTTCGCCTTTGCCTACTTTAAAATGCCAAATAGACATTCGAGCTAAAACCAAAACGATTCACCAAATAAACATCTATCAGTTCCTTTCTTATATAGCTTAAAGACGCGATAAAAATGCAATAGCTACAGTGGATGGGTTCTTAGGCATGCGTCTGACACTCAAATGTATGATGCGAACTCAAGTGTAGTGGCTGTTGTGTGATTGTCTGATGCCTACTGCACACTTTTAATTATGAGTCGTGAGTATTAATATTTTTGAGGAGAAAAAATAATGAGAAAAGCTTCTTTATCCAATAGGACTCTTTTAAGAAAAAACGGATATTCTGAAAATATAATCCAAGAAATCTACAGGTGGTATAGTGGCGTGCGCTAAAAGGAGACAGTTTCTATAATCGGTAAAAAAGCACTTTTGATGTATATATCTACATGTTAAAAATGCTTAATAGGTTAAACTACAAGCGCTATAAATCATGCATCCAAGGGTTTGGGGATTATGGTTCAGTTAGCTTGGTTCGCCTTACCATGCAGTATTCTATTCTTAATTAGTCTTATTTCATTTAATTACTGGTTATCCCTAGCAGTGGGTTCCTTGGACGCTTTCTTAATTATTGCATTATGCATCAAGATTGACAAGATTAATAAAAAGGAAATAGACCCAACAGGGATAACTATGAAAATAGCGGAGATAGACTGAGTACTAAAAACAAAGACAGAATGAAGAAGAGTTTTAAAGTGGAATAAAGGATTAATTTCTCAAAAGGTCTAAAAAGAAAGCAGTGTATATTGTCAGTAAAAAGGCACCTGTTCTTAACTAGACAAGATCTTCACTTGAAACAAGAATTACGGGGTACTGTTTTGAACCACCTGATTTGTTGCCTGTGTTTTCGTGGCCTTTCATACATTTCATTCCATATCTTGTCTTGGTTGCATTTTCCCAAATCTTTTCAGTTGATCCTCCACATATTGGACACTTAAAATCTTTCATTTATTTTCACCTAAAACCAGAAAAGCTGCTCCGAAAAAGTCAAGAGTTAATAAGTTGTCGTTGTGTTTCTCCAAATTTCTTTGCTCCTTTAATTTTATATCGACTTGTTTTTTTAAGCCTTCCTATTACATGCCTTTCTACTATTCATACTTTAAACTTACTCTTTAACATGAACAGCTCGGGTATTTTATAGGGCGGGTTACCTGCATGCTATTAGGTGGGCTCTTGTAAGCTCTTCTTATGTAACCTCAAAGTTATCATAAATGCTTATCCGCACTCAAGATCCTCATCATCCTTGCGTCTTCGGGGCCAGAGTCGTCATCGCCCACCCACACAAATGCAGCCCAGTCAATCATTAAAACTTTGGGCTTAAGCAAACAACAAAATATCAAATGGATATTTGCGCTGGTTTTTTTACATTGACTTTCTTTTGCTCATATTTTGTTTTCGCTGTTAAATTATGGATTTCTTTGAGAGCTGAAAACTCGGCTTTTATGCTTCCACTTATATCTAAGAGAATTTCTGACAGTTCAAAAGAAATTATCCTTAAAATTTGATCAACACTTACTAACACTTTATGGAGAGAGGCCAATGATATTCCTTAGTTACAAAACTGTTCTAAGAGGATATCTCGTTTATGAAGGGTCAATATTGAGCCAAAATATGTGACGTAATAATCTTCAGAGTATCATTTTCGGAATGTCTTGGTTAAATTTGAATAAGCCATCATATTAACAAACCAGACAAAAAAAGAAGTTTTATAATGCGTGCGTTCATTGAAGTGGTATTAAAAGACTTTTTGCTCCCTAACCATTCGAATCATTAACGACGACCTAACTAGCATTTCTTTGAACAGTCTGGTAGAAGAAAACATTGTTGCTGCGCCAAAATAACGTTAGGGCTTGTTTTGGATTGCTTTGGTTATTTAGGCTTTGAATCAGCCTTATCAGTTGTCCCTTTTTGTCCCTTTTTGTCCCAAATTGTCCCGACTATAGACATGCCTGTATGCAATTAATAGAAAAATATGGGTAGTAAATTTCTTAAAAAACCCAAAAAGGTCGATTTTTCTTTTAGCTCTTCAACTATGGTTGGGGTCAGATTTGAGCAAAAAGGTTTTTTATAGAAGAAAGGGTGAAATTTAGTGAATTTGGTAAATGAGCCCAAAAGGCTCTTGCGTCAAAGTCATTGCCAAAAACCTGCCTTTGGATGGATCAATCATAGACAGAAAATCTTTTTCCGAAACGTCTTCTCAATAAGCCGCAAAATCTAATACGCGCTACTAACTCATGTTTGGGTGCTCATAGAGGTACTTTGATTTTATCTATGAAATGGGCTTGTAGCTTGACGATTTTTGGGGTTATAACTGCTTGGCAGTAGGGTTCTTTGGGGTGTTTTTTATAGTAGTCTTTGTGGTAGGTTTCTGCTTTGTAGAACGTTTTTAGCGGGACGACTTCGGTTACGATGGGTTTGTTCCAGATGCCTTCTTTGTTTAGTTCCTCAATCAGTTTTTCTGCTGTTGCTTTCTGCTCCGGAGTGTGGTAGAAGATTGCAGAGCGGTATTGTGTGCCGACATCTGCGCCTTGGCGGTTCAGCGATGTGGGGTCATGCATTGTGAAGAATATCTCAAGGATTTCTTTGTAGCTGATGACCTTGGGGTCAAAATGAATCTGCGCCGCCTCAGCATGTCCCGTTGTGCCCGTAGAAACCTCCTCGTACGTTGGGTTGGGCACCGTGCCACCTGTGTAGCCTGGCTCAATACGGTTCAACTCCTTTCATTATACTGAACGCTGCCTCAGTACACCAGAAACAGCCGCCGGCAAGCGTTGCCGCCTCTAAGTTTTTGTTTTCACTTGGTTGTTGACTCATAAAAAACAGCCTACAAGGAACTTGCAAGTGTCTTGAACTTAAGGTTTGTGGCTTCATGAAACAACAAATAGCTGCATAAACAATTTTACTTTCCGCGTCTTTAGACTTGTTAAGGATTGACGTGGAACGCACCTTCTATCCCGAGAGAGATTAAGATAACTCCATTGGCAGCGGAAAGCTTTGGGGTACGCTCCATGTGCACGTTAGTTGAGACACCTGATGTGACCGTGCTGTTGGATGCAGGAGTCTCATTGGCGCCTTACCGCTTCAACCTGCCACCGCACCCCATCGAATTCCAAACCATCATCAGCCTACGCAAAAACATCGCTGAAGCTGCAGACAAAGCCCAGTTGACCACGATTAGCCACTACCACTTCGACCACCACACCCCATCTTTCGAGGATTGGGTTGTTAATTGGACCCAAGACGGCGAAACCGCACGACAAATCTACCACGACAAAACGGTGCTCTTAAAGGATCCGAAGGAAAATATAAACGCCAGCCAACGCCAACGCGCTTGGATGTTCCAGAAAACAGGTGGCAAACACGCCAAAACGGTGAAATCGGCAGACGGCAAAACATTCACTTATGGCCAGACGACGTTGCGTTTTTCTGAAGCTGTTGCACATGGCTCCGAGGATTCGATGTTGGGTTGGGTGATAATGGTTGTTGTTGAGGTTGGGATGAGCGGTTTATGTTTGCACCCGACGTTCAAGGTCCAATGTCAACTCATACGAGCCAGTTGATTTTGGATGCTAAGCCAACGGTCGATTATGCTGGGTGGTCCGCCGTTTTACCTGGAAGGCTTACGCGTGGAATCAAGTCAGCTTGAGCAGGGGTTGAGGAACCTTGAGCGAATCGTTGAGGTGGTGCCATTGACAATTTTGGAGCATCACGCCTTGAGGGACGAATTTTGGCGATCGAAAATGGAAGGGGTTTTTCAAAAAGCTTCTAACGTAGGGCATAGCGTTGTGACAGCTGCAGAGTATTCCGGTAAAGAAAATCTTTTTCTTGAATCGACTCGAAAGCAACTCTACCTTGATTATCCACCATCCGCAGAGTTTGAGTTGTGGACCAAAACATTGAATAACGAAAAAATCGACAAACCGCCCCTCTAAGAGATTAAATTGATTGAATTGAGTTTAGCTGCCTTCTCCGAAGCATTCTGATAATTGTTCTGCGGAGATGATGATAGAACTCAGTTTGTAGCCATGATCTTCTCCGTAAAGTATAACTCCTATAAAGTACTTTTCGCAATTTTTCTTGGGACTGTTTTCAACTTTAAAATTGACATAAGATCCCAACACCACATCTATACAGCTAAGAATTACCTGTTTTTCTTCTTATCTTTGGATGTTTTTCTTGGTTTTCCCATTACTGCCGCTTTTTTTAGGTCCAAGGGTGTTTTTACAGTAAAGAATGTCTTGAAATCGGGGTCTAGTTGCTCAATAACCATAGTTGAAATATAACGAACTCCGCGCAATCTTTCAACCATTGCCTGGAGGTCCAATTCATTTTCTGCCAACGCCTCTTCAGCGGCTACTACTGCCTGCTTAGTATGATAAACGGCGTGCAAAGGTTCTATATCCTGATTTGTCCATCTTGGAACAGCAGCTGCTTTGCCAACACAGCAGTCAAAGAGCAAGGACAAGACCTCTTTAGAAACAAAGGGGCTGTTAAATGGTAGAAGCGCCGAATACTCGCCTTTTGCTTCTTCAAACCCGGTTAATGCTCCAACTAAAGGACCATTGGATTCTCGGATGTCAACGGCAAACCTGACTTTCTCAGAAACCAATTCTCCATAGGAATCTGCACGGGCTTGAGTGTTTGTTACAACGATGACTTCCTCGACAAGGTCCTCCACGGCGTCTATGACATAGTTCAGAAGTGCTTTCCCATTCAACTCCAAAACGCCCTTATCGGTGATTAATCGAGTAGATGAACCACCCGCCAAAATAATAGCTGACTTATCCAACAAATCCATCTCCAAACAGGACAGTCTAGCATGTACAGTATTGTTTAAGCTTTTTGTTGAAGAAAGGAAAAGAAAGTTTGGGTTAATTCACTTCGTCGTTCTCTATTTTTCGAGCCATCTCTGCGACAATCTTCGTGAATGGATGATCGGGTTTATCCTGAACAAAAATAAGGTTTCCTTCGGCTCGAAGAATTTCACAGAAGCATGGTACCAATCCAAGCAGTGGCACTTGATAGTCAACTTTGATCTTGTTTTGCATCTCAGTTTTTTTTGCGGTTGCTGAGGGATCGAGCACCTTGTTTAGTACTAAACCTGTTTTCTTCTCGAATAAGTTGTAGAGTTCAGCCAGCATGCGTTTTGTTCCGTCAACGTCGGATCGATCGCCTGTTGTCGCTACTACTACAAAGTCCGCAGCCACTATAGCGTTAATGGATGAATATTGCAGTCCTGGGCTTGTGTCAAAGATCAGGTAATCAAACTTCTGGTCTTTAAGCAATGTTTCCCTTAGAGATAGGAGCCTGCCTAAGGCACGCATTTCCCATTTTCTGTCTTTTGATGACATGTCACGGATGGCTTCGGTCGAGGGGTTTGCTAAGCAAGCGTAGAATTTGCCGTTTCCAGTTATCCTGCTGCTTAAATCAATGAGGGCTTTGTCTATTTCGCAAGTGTTGTTTAGGTAATCGTTTAGCCAGTAGTCTACATTTGGGGTTTTTAGGATAGCAAATAAGCTTGGGGCTCGAAAGTCGAGGTCAAAGACGCAGACTTTCTTTCCCATCTTGGCAAATGTGGCAGCTAAATTGACGGATATGGAGGTTTTTCCTGTTCCGCCTTTGTAGGAGTGTACGGCGATTATTTTGCTCATGATATTCAACTCTGGGTTTCTTTATCTATGAAGAAGTAGGCTTTTCTACCTTTCCGCTCTTTCTTTAAGTAACCCATAATGACTAGTTGATTAAGGTAAGCGCTCTCTACTGCTCTTGCCCGTTTGGTTTGCTCAGCGATTTCGTCTGCTGTTGCTCTTGTGCATCTGCAGATCGTCATAGCTGTCTTGCGCAAGTGATCGGGCATTGAAAGAAGAGTCATAACATCCAATGATGCATCGGGCAAGGATAAGGCGGTTTTTTGATTGTTGTTGCCGTTTCCGCTTCCGTTCTTTTGGATTTCAATCATGATTTCCATTTTGTCGTTTAGTTTCTCGAGGCTTTCTTCTATTTTTTCTAGAATGCTTATGGGTTTTTTATTTGAGAGTTCGTTTCTAATCAAGCAATATCCCCGAGTTGTTTTTCATGTGTACAGTTTGACAGATTAATCGTTTACTGTTTATTAAGTCTTGCGATATTGCACTATTTATTTTGGATAAACAAAAACAATAGATAAAACCCGAAAATACAGCAAAATTACACTAAGACAAGATTGTTAAAACGGAGAATTTAGTAGGGAACAGGAATCTGAGTCCTTGCTTCCTCTACAATGGGTAATACTTGTCTTAATTCCTTAAAGTACTTCAGAACAGTAATACCACGTTGCGTGACAGCGAAAACTACCCGTGCTTTTCCTACGGTGCGTTCTTCAACTAAACCCTGCTTTATAAGAAAGTCAAGGTACTCTTTTAGGATGCTACAGTTAACGTTTGCTTTGTACATGACGTGTGTTAACTTTAACGGTCCACGATGGGCAAGCACTGTAAGGATGTCAACATACATTTCAAGTTTTGATCGACGCACTTGTACTCCTCTTTTTTTGTTTTACTGCGTTGTTTGATTATAAATCATTTATGTATTTGAAATCAGTAGTTTTATCCATCTCAGCTGTCAATTAGCCTTTTTTCTTGATGCGTTGTTTAACACATTTAATCTATTTTCGAAAGCCGTAACCATGTCATCTAGCAGTATTTCACGCAATTCGGTTGACAAACTATTGATTTCTGTATCAAACACATTCGCTAATTTAGCTTCCAATTCTTTTCTATCTTTATCCGCAATTTGCTTCACTTTTACACATGTCCTCCCAAATCAATTAACAACCAGAGTGGTTGAAGGTATATAACTCACTTATGAAAGCAACCTCTGAATCAGAAATTAGTACCTAAAAACAAAACTTTGCCATTGAACCCCAAATATCAATCGATTTCTTCTAGCTACTTATACTCTACTTCGTGTGTTTATCGGTCCAAAGTAATGTTTTGTCGATAAAAGTTTGCATGCGTGACTTAAATGACAACAATTCAATTGGAATGGACTTTTTGTGAATGGCGAATTGGTTAAGTTTCTTGGCGAGGATTCATAATATTGTCCTACAGATTTAATATTTGATGGATCAAGTAGTATGTGGGCATAGAAAGTTGTAGTCTATTTACAATCACAAATTAATTTAAACACCGAATAACACATTTGTGTCGCAGATAGCCGGCATTATAGCCAGTAATACATCTCGGAGGTCCTTTTTTGTTTAGTTTCAAAGAAAAGTCTTGGAGTGTTTTACTCGTTAAGGGACGCGTTTTGAATGATCAAGTAAGAGCCGAACGATGTGATAACTGCAAATCGATAACAGAAGTATTAACAGCCAACTATAACAATCCCAATTTACTGTTATATGGCTGCAAAAACAGCAAATGCCAACACCGGCTACTGCGCCTAGAATTCGATGCCTAATCATCTTTTTTGTTTAATTCCGCCTTTTCACGCTGTTTTTTGTGTTTTTTCTTTTGGTTGTTGTTGTAGGAGTTTTGTGTGCATAAACTTGTTAGTGGGTTGTGTGTTGGGTTTTGTTTTTTGTCTGGGTTGTGTTTTGGGGTTTGTTTGGTAGAAGTAGTGATTGTGGATGCGTTTTTTCAACATGGTTGTAGCACCAAAATCATTGGTTGTGGCATTGTTATTCATTGGTTGTGGCAATGAAACCAAAAGAGCTACAAAGGAACCCAACGTGATATTGTGCTCTGCAAAACATAATATGGCGGCTGTATCTCCAACAAAATTTCTTTTTTAGATTTAAAAAACCTAGCCTTTGATGCCTATCGTAAGTTGCTCTCGCCTGCTAGGTTAGCGAGATAATATCTCTCATTTTCCCTAATTGTTGTGCTCTTGTACTTAGCATTCTTAATTCATAACTGACTTATACTCAATTCCATTACTCTAAGTTGGGGTAAAGCCAATACAAAACCTCAATCAGAATAAAATAGTCGTAGACATAGCGGATTTGGCGCCTTTAACCAAAAAAAGCATAATTCGAGTTTTACAAGTTGACGATGATTTTTGTTTTTTAGAGGTTTCAAAGCAAATACTACTAATGGAAAGAGGATTTGAGGTTGATACTGCTTTATCTGTTGATGAAGCCTTCAAAAAAATGCAATCACAGATTTATGACGTTGTTGTTTCTGATTATGAGATGCCCCAAAAAAACGGATTAGACTTTCTAAAGGAACTTAGAGAACAAGATAATCAGATTCCTTTTATCTTATTTACCGGGAAAGGAAGAGAAGATGTTGCAGTTAAAGCCTTGAATTTGGGCGCCGAGCGCTACCTCACCAAAAATGGTTCACCTAAAGCTGTTTACTGCGAATTAGCGCATGCCATTAACAATACTGTCGAACAAAAAAAGTCAGCACAGTTGCTAGCCGCTTCCGAATCAAAATACCGTTTGCTAGTTGAGAAATCACTTCAGGGCATACTAGTCACAAAAGTTGCTCCACTTAGGCTAGTTTTTGCAAATGACTCTATGGGAAAAAGCCTGGGTTACTCTCCAAACGAGTTACTGTCCTTATCACCCCAGGGAATTATGGGTTTGGTGTATCGTGAAGACAGGGCTGTTTTCTTCAAGCGAATGGAAAACCGCTTGCATGGTGAACAGCCAGAGTCGTTCCACGAGTTTCGTGCAGTGAGAAAAGACGGCTCATTAATCTGGATGAACGCGCTTTCAAATCGAATTGAGTTTGAAGGGCAACCTGCAGTACAGGGCGTTTTCTTGGATATTAACGAGGCCAAGAAACTCGAAGCTACAGTTAAGGAAAAACTGGATATGCTTGAAGCCCTAACAGAAAACATTGGCGCCGGCTTTGTAACAATAAGCAAAGACTATCGTATAATGTACGCGAATAAATTCGTAAAAAACAATGTGGGCAACGTAGAGGGAAAACTGTGTTATGCAACACTTAACACTTTAGACCACATTTGCCCTGATTGCGGCGTAAAAAAAGTCTTTGAAGAGGGAGTCTCTAAGGATTCTCACGAATATTCTCAAATAGGTGTAGATGGCAAGCCGTATTTCGTAGAGATTATTGCCACTCCTCTTAAGGATAAAGATGGAAAGGTGACTGCGGGATTGGAGTTTATTGTAGACTTAGGCGAAAAAAAACGTTTACAACAACAACTGCAGGCAAACGAGGCGAAGTTTAGAGCCATCAGTGATTCCGCCATCGACGCTATTTTCATGTTTGATGAAGAAGACAAAATCACCTATTGGAATCCTGCTGCAGAAAGAATTTTTGGATTCACAGAAAAAGAGGTAGTCGGCAAGAAAGTAAACACGACACTCGTTCCTCCTCGCTTTCGCAAAGACCACCTTAAACTCACCTCGGAACTGAGCAAAGTCAAAAACAAGGAAAACGCGGGCAAAACTCGCGAGTTGCCTGCCCTGCGAAAAGATGGAGCAGAATTTTCAATGGAACTTTCTATAGCGCCATTGCAGTTAGAAAACAAACAGTACTTCGTAACTATAGCCCGAGACATCACTGAACGCAAAAAAGCTGAAGAGCTCCAAAAAGTTATGAAGAGAAAAATAGACGACTATTCAAAACACTTGAAATGCATGGTTGACTTGAGAACTGTCCAGTTGAAAGATGCCAATGAACGGTTAGTCAAGTCTGAACGCCTAGCCGCTATAGGGGAACTAGCTGGCATGGTCGGTCATGACCTTCGCAACCCGTTAGCAGGCATCAAAAACGCTGCCTACTACTTGAAAAAGAAAGGCACAGAGATTTCTGAAGCTCAATCTAAAGAAATGCTTGAAATAATCGATAAAGCCATTGGTTACTCAGATAAAATCATCAACGACCTGCTAGACTACTCAAAAGAGATGCATCTGGAACTAACAAAATACGCAGCACATTCTCTTATAGATGAGGCTATTGGGGCGATTCAAGTTCCCGACCGAATAAAAATCTTAAACCACGTTCAGGAAAAGATTTGGATTTGGGTCAATGCTGACAAAATGATGCGCGTATTCATAAATCTTATCAAGAATGCAATTGACGCCATGCCTGAGAAGGGAACACTTGAAATCAGTGATTGTCAAACAATAGACACCGTTGAGCTCGCTTTCGCTGACACAGGTATAGGAATACCTGAAGTGACTTTGCGGAAGCTTTTCTCGCCTCTGGTCACCACGAAAGCACAGGGTATGGGTTTTGGCTTAGCTATATGTAAACGAATCATAGAGGCGCATGGAGGCACAATAAGGGTGAAAACGACTGTAAACAAGGGAACAACGTTCACAATAACTTTCCCTATCCAACCTAAACAGTTATCAATCCAAAAGCCCAAAAACTGCGGGAGTATTTCATATGGAACTTAAATATACCCAATGAACTCGAACTCCACAGGCGAATATGTACTTTTAACCTATAACACTAAGTGACGCAACAACTTGGGGTTCAGACCGCTCTCGGGTGAAACCAAATAATGGGTCGTCATTTTTGCATTTTTTGTTAGTTCTCCCAATTAGATCTAAATTTGTAGCTATTTCTCGCAGTTTTTCTGTGAAGGGGTGGTTTAGTTTTTCACAAGCAAATTGACATCGCCCTGCAGTGGCAATGTCGCAGGAACAGGGGATAACTCCGATTACAGGCAGTTGATGTTTACCAAGCTGAATTGAATTATTATTATAGATTTTTAATGAAAGAGATTCCCTTGGTACTCTGTTTATTATGATCCCTATTTTCTTGTCGAAAAGCTCGTAGCGGTCACGTATCATCCGCCGAGTTCCTTCAACATCGGATTTGTCTGTAGACGTGACCACCAGTACAATGTCGGCGCAGACTATAGCGTTTATAGAGGAATAAATAAGACCAGGACTGGCATCAAAGAATACATAATCAAAATGCATATCTTTTAGGAGATAGGTCTTGAGTGAAAAGAGTTGACCCAAAGCCTCCATTTCCCATGTCCTATTTTTAGATTCCATTTCAAGTATGGCTTCGGTTGAAGGGTTAGCTAAACCAACAAACAGTTTTCCTTTCCCCATGTCTTTTGTGCTACAGTCTGTAAGAACATCTTCTAAATTGCAGGCTTTATTTAGATAATCGTTCACCCAATATTCCTTACCATTTTTGAAAATCAAGTGGAGGCTTGGAGCACGGAAATCCAAATCTATAAGACAAACGCGTTTGCCCATTGTGGCAAATAAGGTTGCCAGATTTGTTGAGAGGAGAGTCTTTCCTGTTCCGCCCTTGTAGGAGTGAAAGGTGACGATCAATGGGTTTTCCCCATATTCCTTGCAGAGCTTTTTGAAAACTGAAATGTTTTGTTCATCCTTTTCTTTGCCCACACTGCCCTTGGAAAGGGTCTTAGCAATAATACTCTTGCACTTTGAGAGCTTGTTCTACCTTTGGTTCGAATATTAATACACTCCCCGGTGGACACGCTTTAAAGATAACTACAATAAAGGACATTGATTCGGCGATTAGATTCAACAGAATTTAGCATCTTGTTTTCATACAGTACATTTTGAAATAAGAGCATAATACAACACTTAACTGCATTAGTTTAATGATATACAGCTTATATGTTCCATGAATTAACTAATGGTGAAATATTATGAAATAAATATGCCTTATTTGATGATATATAACGTGAGTTATTTTTTGGAGGACCATAACTAGCCATTCGCATCTAATTGGTGTTTCCTCTCTTTCTCTATACGTGGGCCTCACCAAGTTTGTTTGGAATCGTTCCAATAATACTTAGGAATCGAGTTCTTCAAGAATTAGCAAAATGTTCCTTTTCTTATACACGATGCACTAAGAAGCAGGATTGTGGTGCGGTCGCCGAGATTTGAACCCGGGTCGTCAGCGTGGCAGGCTTACACGTCACTATGAGTACTAGTGGGCTTGATGTCCTAGACCAAACTAGACTACGACCGCATATACTAGACTAGGACTCTTTGGGGGTAGTCTGGCGATTTTAATTCGCTATCTTATTTATTTGTATTTCTTTGGTTTTGTAGATGCTTATTTTCGTTTTCTATAGATTTTGACGTATTCCCAATCTGTGACGTATTCGAATCCTGCATCGGTTAGTTTTAGTGCTTCTTCAAGTGTTTTAGCGACGGCAGAAACGTATTCTTCGAATCCCGCAGAAGTAGCTTCAACTAAGTCAACGTATAGCTGAGCACTTGACCAACTCTTGTGTCCTAAAACAACCATTACGTGCGCCAGGCTCTTTGTTGCGATATAGACTTTGGTTCCTTTCCAGTACCGTAGAGTGTGGAAATGTATCTTGAGCAGGCGTTGATTTCCCGTGTTATGAACAACTCGTGCACGCATCTTTCTGAATGCTCTGCCAACGTAGATCTTTCTTTTCCAAGCGAATACTCTTTCGTTAGGGTTTGGAATGGCGTTTTTTTGCAGCGAACACATCAGGTAAAAGAGCTTGTCTGAAATCTTTAGTATCCGGGGATTGCTACCTTTTTCAGGTCTAACCGGGTCGAAATGTATGAGCCATGGGATTCTGGCGAAAAACTCAATTTCACTGCTAAAGAAATTGAAGTTCAATATGTACCTCATACTAGAGCTGAAAGATTGGTGAGAATACCGACTGTGAAGAGCGTTGCAGGCACCGATTTAACAGTAATTTCGTCTTCAGCAAAGACATTTACCGAGAAATAGAATAAGAACAAAAACAAGAAGCAATAAGCAAAAGAGACGAATGGTAAGTACCTCAAGACGAGCATAGGAATGGGCCATGGAGAACCACATAACAAAAGAACAGTTTCTTCTAGAGTTTTTCGGGTCTTTTGGACGAGACTTGGGAAACCCTGAAAGATGGTTCACAGACAATCCAAATGATGTTTTTCCTTTTATTGAAGAATGTGCAGAAAACAAAGCGCCGGCATTTATCAGTGTTCAACCAGAGAAAGACAAAGCATTTCCCTTGGGTATTGAGAAGGTATTTTTCGATTTTGACTACTGCAAAAAGAGCGATTTACTCAGTGAAGCAGAAATTCAAGAACGAAAGTTAAAGCTGCGAGATGAAGTAAAATATTTTCTAAAACAACTTGACAGCTTGAGCATTAAGCCGCTTGTTGTTAGGACTCGGCGGGGTTATCATGTTCATGTTTTCTTTGATTCCATTTATGAAGTAAATAATGAGCTTGAGTTTTGGAAGCAAGTCTACAAACAGCTCCAGCTTGCACTTTTACAGGATCACGATTATCGCTTCATAGACTATGCGGTTGTTGGCGACATTAATAGGATGTGTCGGATCCCATTTTCTATTCATGAAAAATCGGGTGAAGAATGCGTAGTGGTTAATGGTCAACTGGAGGAGGACAAAGTTAGAAGTGTTGAATACTTCAAGCTTTATGGGCTAAAACAAAGCGACATCTTGGCTGCAATGGTTAAGGCACGCAAATTTAGGAAGGCACTCGAAGAAAAAAGAATAAAGTATGTGCCAAGGAACTTTCCCTCTGAGAGTTCAGAGGGGATTAGACCTTGTTTTGTTAAAGCTCTAAACTCTGGGGAAATGTGCCATCAGCAACGGTTAGCTCTTTTGCAGGAAGCCTATTCCCTCGGATTCCACAGCCCAGAGAGCATAGTTGACCTTTTCAGGTGCCTTAACGATTTTGACGATTCCATAACACGTTATCAAATGAACTGGTTTTTCACCAACAAAGTAGAAAAAAACGAGGTTCGATCCTACAGCTGCCGAACTATCCAAAAATACGGTTGGTGTCTAGGCGATGAATGCCTAATACTAAGGATCACCGATTCAAAGTAAGTCGGTAATATCAGCGTCGCTTTTGAGAAAATAATTTGGGGTGACCAAATTAGCTAAGGGAAGGGGTTGTAGTCACAGGGATAAAAACGGGAATACCCTAAAGGAGAAGGGAAGGGCTTTGTGACTACAATCCTTAGTTTATCTATTTTATTAATTTCAATAATAGGCTTTATGAATTTCAAATAACTAAACAATATACTCTTACTCGAATTTTCCGCCGCATATTGGGCATTCTTTCTTTATTGTATTTTTAACGTTTGGAAGTTGGCATGAGCAGTAAAAGAGATAGTTAATAGTGGAAAGTTGAGCAGCTACCCTATGGAGGGATGAGGATGCAGTTGTCTAGCTATGATCACATTTATTTTGAGAGAATGATATTCTAGATTCATAACTGACTTATAATTGACTGATTACCTGGTTGGCTGTGGGGTATGCTAATACAGACCCTAAATCATACTGGTATAGTTGTACAGGTAGCTGATTTGGCTCTTTCAAACAAAAAGAGTGTTATCCATGTTTTGCATGTTGATGATGATTCTTCTTTGAGGGAGATTTCCAAGTTGATCCTGCTGGATCTTAACAACAACTTTAAGATTGACCAAGCATGCAGCGTTGATGAAGGTTTCAGCAAATTAGCAAACGGACACTATGATGTTATTGTTTCTGATTATGAGATGCCTCAAAAAGATGGTCTTCAGTTCCTAAAGGAGCTGCGTGAACAGAACAACGAAATCCCATTTATTCTGTTTACTGGGAAAGGCAGGGAAGAAGTGGCTATTAAAGCCCTAAATCTTGGCGCAGAGGGATACCACAATAAAGGGGGTTCTCCTGAGACAGTTTATGGAGAATTATCTCACAGTATTAAACTTACGGTAGATAGAAGAAAAGCAAAGCTTGCTTTATCAGAAAGTGAGAGACGTTACCGTGCTCTTATGGAAAAAGCATCAGACGCCATTTTTGTTCATGATTTAAAAGGTCGAATCATTGATGCTAACCAGCGGGCCTGCAATAGTCTTGGATACTCAAAAGAAGAATTATTAGAAATGGCGATTGGCGACATCGATAGGGAAACAGTTCAAAATGGTAAGGGCGATTTGATGTGGTCAAAGGTGATTGCAGGGGAAGCATTCGTTTTTGAGGCTAACCAAAAACGTAAAGACGGGTCGGTCTTTCCAGTTGAAGTTTCTTTAGGACCTATTATAGTTGACAATGAAACTTTGGTAATGGGGTTAGTGCGAGATATTACTGAACGCAAACAAGTAGAAAAAGAATTGCTTGAAAGTGAAACAAAATTCAAATTATACATTGAACACTCTCCCACTGCAGTATTTATTGCGAATCCACAAGGGAAATATGAGTACGTTAACGACGCTGCTTCAGGGCTTCTTGGTTACTCCAAAGAAGAATTGTTAGAAATGAGCATTCCACAAATATCTTTCAAAGAAGACCCAACGGTGTATCTCAAGAAGTTTGAAGAAGTTAAGGTTACGGGTCGGTCTTTGAGTGTGACTGCCTTGAAGACAAAGAAGGGGTCACCTGTCTATGTTATTTTGAACTCGATTAAGTTGCCTGATGGTAAACTGATGGCTTTCTGTGAAAACGTCACTGAGCAAGAGGAAGAAAAAGAAAAACTTGTTTTTCTCAATAGGCGTTATGAGTTGGCTCAGCGTGCTGCTAAGGCGGGAGTGTGGGATTGGAATGTTAAAACTGGAGAAATTAAGTGGACCCCCAAGATGTTTGAGCTCTTTGGGTTAGATCCACAAAAGCATAAAGCTTCCTTTGCCGCTTGGGAGAGTGCTCTGTATATAGAAGATAGAGAAAAAGCCAGAAATAATATCAATTTTGCTTTAACTAATCATGTTTTTTTGGATAATGAGTACCGAATTGTAATGCCTAAAGGTGGAATACGGTGGATTAATGCTTTAGGTGAAGGCGAATATGATGAAACGGGAAATCCGCTATCGATGAGCGGTATATGCATCGACGTAACTGACCGCAAGAAAGCTGAAGAATCTTTGAAGACAAGTGAACAGCAGTTCAGACATCTGTTTTCTCACATGCCCAGTGGTGTAGCTGTTTATGAAGCAGTTGATGATGGAAAAGACTTTGTTTTCAGAGATTTCAACACCGCAGCTGAAAGAATCGAGAAAATTACAAGAGAAAAAGTTATTGGCAAACGTGTAACGGAAGTTTTTCCAGGTGTTGAGAATTTTGGGCTTTTTAACGTTTTCAAACAAGTTTGGCAGACAGGAGAATCAGAATATTATCCATCAGCCATCTACAAAGATGACAAGGATCCAGGTACTTGGCGTGAAAACTGGGTTTACAAACTGCCAAATGGAAACATCGTGGCAATCTACAACGACATCACTGAACGCACGAAAGCTGAAGTAGCGTTGCAGGAGAGTCAACAGAAATTTAAAGCATTGTTTGCAGCGAATCCTGACGCTGTAATATTCGCAGACACAGATTTTCGCATACTTGAGGCTAATTATCGGTTCAGTACGCTTTTTGGGTATTCATTTGATGAAGTTAAGGGCAAAGTGGTCACTGACCTGATCGTACCTGACGATTCAATAGAAGAATCAAGAGTTGGACGTAAGAAAATTCTTTCAGGTTCAGCAGAACTTGTCACCACCCGAAAGAGGAAAGACGGGTCTCTGATTCCGCTGTTTATGTCTGGGGGTCCAGTTTTAGTAAATGGAAAAGTAATCGGCTCTGTCATGGTGTACAAAGATCTCTCTGACGTTATCACTGTTCAAGAAGAATTGAGTAAAACGTTGGATAGGGCTGAATTGCTTAACGAAAAGTTACGTGTTGTTGGCAGTTTAACTAGGCATGATGTTGGCAACAAGCTTATGGCTGCAAAAGCCAATGTGTATTTGCTAAAAAAACGAATGGGGGATAATCCTGATTTAGTTAAATATCTTGACGGTATTGACAGTGCGCTTGTTTCTTCCGATAGAATTTTTGAGTTTAGTCAACTTTATGAGCGAATTGGCGTTGAGAAACCCTCAGCCGAGAATGTTTTTGAATGCTTTAATCGAGCTGTTTCGCTCATTTCAAACTTAGATACCATAAAGATTTTGAATCAATGTCAAGGCCTTGTGGTTATGGCTGATTCCCTACTAAACCAACTCTTCTATAGTTTCATTGATAATTCGGTAAAGCATGGAGAGAGAGTATCTCAAATACGGCTATATTACTCTAAGGAAGGTGATGGAGTGAAGCTTTTCTATGAGGATGATGGTGTTGGTGTTTATGAAGTTAACAAGCCTAAGCTTTTCGACTCGGGTTTCACTACAGGTAAAGGCAGTGGCTTAGGGTTGTATTTGGTTAAGAAGATGATGGATGTTTACGGCTGGGGAATAACAGAAGAAGGGCAAGAAGGCAAAGGTGCAAAATTTGTTATATCCATTCCTTTACATTCAGTTAGAGACTGAGTGAGTTGCCTATCCCTCTATTGAAACAAATCTAGGGGAAACGATTATGCGTTTTCTGCTAACGCTGCTTTTTATTTCAGAGTTTATTCTTGTGTTCTCTTTTGCCTTGCTGGCGTGTCCATAACGAGTGATTGTCCAATTTTCCATGTTTCCACGTATAATCTGGGGGTTACTCGTTAGGATGTAAAATGGCATTTTTGTTTGTGAAGAGTAAAGTTCGGCAATGAAGTTTAAAAGCCGTTTTCCTACGCCTATTCCTTGATAGTCTGGTAGCACCACTAAGCGGCTGACTCGATAATATCTTGCTTTCATTCTGAGCATGCGACAGCTATGAAAGCTATCGGTTTGCTCTTGATAGACTGCAGTGTAGCATCTGACTCCTGCACCAAGGGAGCCGTTTAGATAGTGATATTGCCGAAACATCTGCCACATGGAAGCGCCGCACCGATAGACTTGGAGTTCAACGGGCGGCCGCTTTCTTTTTTTCGGCTAAACTCCATCGTATCAGTGCAGAAAACCCAGTCGGGATCTAGCCAATCCAACTACGTCATAGTGGCAGGTAACGGCGATGAACCGTTTCTTGACTTCTGCGTACAGCTTTACTTATGGCAAAGGCACTGACTTTGGCAATTTCTCTATCTACAACGCTGGTAAACTCATCGAAAACCACAACTGGCTTGTCCAAGCAAAGTGCGCGAGCGATGTCAACTCTCATCTTTTCTCCTTGACTTAGGCAATCATAGCTTTTGAGCCAGTCAGGAGGAGAAGCAAAACCCACGCTGCAAAGGGTTTTTGTTATTTCTCCCGTTTCAAGATCTTCTGGGAAATCATCGAGTACGCACTTATGTGAATACTCAAACCCTTGTATGTACGCTTCTGGAAAAAGCTGCTTAGCGATGCTTGTTTTACCTGAACCGCTGCGTCCAACGATAACGCCAACCTGCCAATCATCATCTTCAATGGGCAGGGAACCTTTGAAGTGCTTCTCCAACTTAACATCAGAAGAGTGTAAGCTGCCGACTACGCTTTGAGATCTAAAGCTGTCTGCTTGGTCCCAGTGTTTTACAATGTCAAAATCCGTAGCTTGTACCCCTCCGATTTTAGCTTCTCAAACTTACTTTTTTGGTCTGCTTCATCTTTGCATTCCACTATTAGCTCGTAGGTTGCTGGAATGCTTACTGAAAACTCACGCTCCAACAACTCCTGCGGAAGTCTTTCGCCCACGGATGCAAGAAGAGCTTTCAAGTAGTCTTTTTCACCCATCTCATGCTATGCGCATGTATTCGGCAGCGTCAAGTTCTTTGTTATGTTTGCCTTTGAGCTTGTTTAGAATTTGTCTAAGCATTCGTCTATCAACGTCGCTGACTGGCAACCGAAGAACAGGAGCATAAAACTCGCTATGTTGCATGCAAACTTGAGCTCTTTGCTCTCCATCAGCGAAGACGCCGTCTTTGTTGGTTATTATTGGGTAGGCCCAGCCGTACTTCTGCAGGCTTCTCCAGATTTGCTCTTGCTGCCTAATCGTCGTACGATTTGGGTTTTGTTGGTCCGCTGATAGAAGACGAATATCTTCCAGCAGCGGCAAATATGCGTCGGGAACTTTAATTGTTGTTTTCTTCTCCATCAAATTCTACCTCACTGTTTATTCTTCTTGGTTTTGGGTTCTAATTTTACATCTCGCAGGAAATCTTCTCGGTCTTTCTTTGACCATTTTTTCAGGTTTTTTTGGCACTCAAACCAGCGCTCCAAGAACTCGTTAAAATTAAATTTGAAGAACCATTGCTCAAGCTCATCAAGCATCATGGCTCTTGGCATGGCAAACGTGAATAGCTCAATTACTCGGCTTATGACGATGTGGTTGCATTTGAGGATTATGTCTTTGTTTTCCAGTATGACTTCACGGGTCCATCTGCCGCGGTACTTTTCGTCAAGCTCAAAATTCTTCAGCAAAACTAGTTGTTCAGGTTCAGTGAAAGAGTAAAAGTCTATGCGGATGCCTTCTGACGGCACGGGCTTTAGTTTCTCGGATAATTCTTCAATTCTTTTGGTTAACTGTGCAGGTTTCAATGTTCAGGACTCCTTGTCATCGCTTGTTTTTGGAGTGCTGGAGGTGGGTATCTTTTAAGCCGAAACACCTTATCTAACATGCCCATTTCTCTGCGTTCGCAAATGAGCGCATCCAGCTGCTCCTTTGGCATTTCGCGCACTTTCTGTATGCTGTCCATCCAATCGAGCCAGAAATTGTGGAAATAAAGCTTGAAGTACCATTCTTCAAGCTCATCACAGCAAAAAGACGCAGGCACAACTTCAACAAACAGCTCGGTTGCGCGTCTGCCAAAATCTCCAAGCCCTTGTACCATAAGTCCGCGTTTTTTTCAATGACGTCTGTTGGCGGTTTTGCAGGTGCATATTTCTTGGTTATTTCGTCAACTTTTGTCAAGGAGTTGTCTTTCAGGTTCACTTAGGCAGTTCCAATCGATGGTGGTATCTGTTTTCGCGTAATCTAGTCAACTGTGATGAGAGGCTGTTTACTCGTTTGTTTAGTTGCCAAGGCTTCATGGCACAAAAACTCCCTTCGCCGCTTTATCCTCCAAAACCTTCAATCGGCCCATCAGCTCAGGCAAAACAGCAGTTTCAAGCAAGGCTGAATTAGTCTTCAGCATAATGTTAAGAGCAGCCATCTGAGCCAACTCATTGGAAGAAGACAGAAACCGCATGCTTGCCTGACGATAAATCTGCTCATACCGATTAAGTACCTTCAACAAAACCTCGTTTGGCTTTATACCGCTCTGCAGAGTCGATTGCCAGCCTTCACGGGTCTCAAAATCACTGTAGACTGTACGCTTAGAACACGTGCATTTTACGCTTAATTCCTTCACAATCTCAGCTTGAGAAAAGCCTAATCCTTCGAGCTTTAGCAATTCTAAGCGTCTAAAAGCCGAATCCAAGCTTTGACGCTCCCCTCAAATTGCAGTTTTCCTTCAATCTACTTTAGCCTCTTAACTTAAACTGAGACAACACAACTGCAGCCAATTAGAGAGTAAGCTGCCTAAGACACCACAAAACAAGACAACGCGTAATGAAATACTCTTCCTAAGAAATAAAAATTATCTTAGAAGCTTAAAATTAACATTAGGTTTATGTGAGTTTACTGAGGCTCTGGCTCCGAAAGAGGAAGAGGAAAAATGATAAACCCCCATGATCGCAGCCTTAATGCAAATATGATCCAGAACCCACTCAGCCCCCAATTATCTCCAATTTATTTAAGACTAAAAAAGGGGAAAGATAGATTTTGATTGCTGTTTTCTTGGTTTATGGTCGTTTTCTTAATACTATCACTATTACTAAGCCAACTATTGCTACTGCAATGATAATTGCGATTGCAGCTGCTGCAATGTACATTTCAATCGGTGGTTGAGTTGTCACTGGAATTGGAGAGGCTGTTGGTGCTGCCTCGCCTACGTTTATGGCGGTTTCTTCTTGTGAAGGCCAGTAGGAATCGGAGCCTAGGAAGCTGGCGATGACTGTGTAGTCGCCTGGGACCTGCGGAATAAACGATAATTTATAGTTGCCACTTGCGTCACTGGTTGTTGTGCCAACCACGTATGTATTGCCGTTTGGATCAAGCACACTTATTGTTAGTGGAACACCCGTTGCATTAGTCGGTTTAGTCTGCTGCATGTAGACGTATTCCATCCATGCACTTTGACTTGCGTCAGAGACTGCTGGAACTCCATCTGGAAAACGAGCTGATCTATCGGACTCTTTGGTGCCTGCAGATATGTCGAGGACTTTGCCTTCTACCAGAACGTTAGTGCCATGCTCTGAAACCTTTGGTGAGGCTTCAATCGAGGTTTCTGTTGGACCCTTGCCTAGCGAGTATATTTGGTTGTCGTAGCTGTTCCATTGGATCAAATAGCCGTCTGCAGACACAGTTGGTACTCGACCGGTGAAACTCAGTATGCTCCACACTATTTCACCAGTGGTGCAGTTTATTGCAAGTTGCTGGGCTCCTGGATACAGCGGTGGATCGTACATGTGACTCTCCGAGACGAATAGTTTGCCGTCGCTAATCATTCCATTGTACCATAAAGGATAGACTCCAAAGCCAGTGTTGTATCCTGCGCTTCTTGGAACTAAAGTCCAATCAATCTTACCTGTAGCTGTATTCAATGCATTTACGTATCCGCCGAAATCAAAAATGTAGACTCTTCCATAAGCAAATTCTGCAGCTCGCGAAATGTGACTCCAAGCGTTTCCTGGAAGGCTAACTGGACCCCATATCTTGCTACCAGTTGTAAGTGAATAGCCGTATGCTTCGTTGGTGTCTTTGTTATGCAGCACATAGGTGCCATTCCCGGATCCTAGAAAACCAACGTCTTGCAGGCTGGGTATTGTTTGATTAGTTGGTCCCCATAGCAAAGCGCCTGTTTTTGCATTAATGGCTGCTGTAAGCTGAGAGCCGTAACTTAGCTCAGAGAACATGCTAGGTGAGGGCGCATAACGGAGAAGTATTAGGTCATTTGTTCTTGCAGCGATACTGAGGTTTGGATCAGGAAGAGGGACAGTCCATTGTATGCCTGCAGACCAGTCATAGGTGCCGCTTGGACGGATAGTGATTTGATCCCAACTGTTAGACATCATTAGTTTGGTAGAGTTCCACATAACAAGATTGCCGCCGCTTGTGTAGTAGCCGAGTAGTGTTCCTTGTTGATCGTTGTCATAATCCATCAGGAAGGGTATATTTTGAGCATCGGTGATGTTTGCCATGTATTCCCCAGTGTAAGCATCGTAGATTGTGAAGTAACTTGCCGTACCGAAGAATCCAGTTGAGGCACATGCATACAAGAAAGCCCAAGATCCGTATTCCTGAATTGAATGCCAACGTAATATTTGACCCATACGAATGATTTCGTTTCCTGATTCTCCCGCACTCCGAGTCCATAATGTTTCACCGGTGCGAAGATCTAGAGCAACCCAACTGGCTTTAGCAGCGTTAGGACCCGCATATTCAGTATAGTAGAGAACGCCGTTGAGGATTACAGGTTCAAAGAAATTAGTCGCAATTGTTGTGGACATATACTGGCTCATTTGATCTGCAGATATAGGTGCTCCAACTTGCCCTCCGAAATGTGTGGCTTTTGTCCACATTATATGCCCTGTATTTGGAGCTGTGGAATATTGTTGGAAGTTTCCAGTTGCGTCATAAGTACCAGTTGTAGCGAAGGCTGGCGTTGCTAATCCATACCAACTTCCGCCAAGCGCTGCCCAGTTATAGTTTGTCGCATATATTGGCCGTGACCAATATTCAGTTGGAAGCGGAAGCATAGGATAGGTCGGTATCGAATCGGTTTGAACAGTAAGGATGAATGGGTCACTTGTGCTGGCTAGATATGTTATGTTGTAGACCGTCGGTGGACCCATAAACCCAGGCACCGTTTCCTCTATATGTTGACCTGGATAAGACGCTTTGAATGTGTAGTTACCCGTTTGAGCAGGGGTATATGCAGCCCATATTCCTCCTGTGCCATCAGATGTGTATGGTCCAAGAGTCTCCTTGGTTCCATCGGGTCGTGTGACTTCAACTGTTATTTTTTCAAACATTGTACCTGAACCGCCTAAACCTGCTGTCATTGGTGGTTTGCTCATGAAAGCGTTAACTTGTGCGGTTTGTCCAACGCCTACTGGATTGGGTCCGACGTTAAGCAATAGAAAAGTGGGAAGCTCTGTTGCGTTATCGGCCTTAGTGACTGGCAAAGCAACCAGTGGAATAACCATAGTTAGCATCAGTACCAAAGCAAAAATAGTCTTGATTTTTACATTTTTCATTTCTTTTTCTTCCTTCTATTTTTTTTATTGAGCAAAAAGCATAAACACTGTTCAAATTAATTTCAAAGCAATTGAAGAATTTCCTTAGTATGAAGGGATTTTCCCTGCCGTATCAAAATGTTTATCCCCTTTGCCCAATGATTTATCACTATAGGCTATTTTTGTTTATAACATTTGCGAAAGCTTCATATTTCATCATTGCTTTTTACAAAAAAATAAAATAAGTAGACTCTTATTAGCAAAACATTCCAACAAGCTTAATCAACATTGCAAGTTTAGGTACATCCGCATTTTGAATATTTCTTTCATGTACGGAAACCCTCAAAAGGCTCCGTTGCTGACATAGCTTTTCTGAAAAGTTTCTTTGTTCAGGCAATGGTTGCTTATAGCCTTGAGATATGGCATCGATTTTAGTGTTTACCTCTGCATGTTTCGCCAAACAATAGGTCGAAAGTGAAATCGATAAAAAAAGGAGTCGCAAAAACACGAAAATTCTCATGTCGATGTCGACAGCGGAGTGTTAGACCAAACTAGACTACGACCGCACTTACATGGTTTCTTATTGGACTACGACCTTTGACGATATTCTCGCCTTGAGTTGAGTAGACTTTGTGATAGACTCGGCTCTGTTATTTATCTGCTTTTTGGTAATGTCAATAATGCCCTATTGTTGCAGCTGAACTGACTTGCTTCTTTTAGAGGCATCGGTGATTTTTCCTCTTCTCTTACCAGTTGCCGACCAATCGTTTACTGCTTTGGGTTCCTTGTCGTCAGTGTAAAATCGTTTGCTAATGAATTTCGCTGGACCGCCAAAGTAGATCTTAGAGAGCTGAACATATTTCCAGAAGGCTTATAATGCTTGAAAAAGGTTTGAATTGGAATAAACTGGAATAATGACAGTGCGGGAACCGGGATTTGAACCCGAGTCCTAGACTTGGCAAGCCTATGTACTAACCAAGCTGTACTATTCCCGCATGTAGCGGCTTAACGCAACAATCTAAATACTTCCTAATAAACTATGGTTCTCGTCTTTGTGTTATTCAATCCTTGTCGTGCTGCCGTTGTTTCAGACTACAGGGCTATTTATGTGCTTTTTGGTTATGCCAATCGTGTCCTATTGTTGCCGCTGAACTGACTTGATTCTTTTAGAGGCATCGAGATTTCTTTTTATCTTCTCCAACCAGTACCCAGCTATAGTTTACAGCAGTGATTTCTTCTTCGTTGATACGGTCTTGTTCTATATGAGCAAATGTTAGATAAAGGACCCGAGTGGCGCGCTTTTACCCAACAAGATAAAACCTCAAGAAACCGCGTTGGTGCGCCAACATCCTATTCGATTCATGATAAAGGATTATCCACAACCATCAGTTAAGTTGATAGAGATGCCTTCGGAAGAAAACTACCCATTTCCACTAGATTACAGATGTGGCGTCTTAGAAAATGGCAAATACGGAGCCGAGTGCACTCATCCGCTTGCGTTGCAACCCCGCCGTTTCATTTTGCATCTTTCTCTTTTCTCCTAAATAAAAGCTCTCAACCAACCAACAAACAACCAATTCTATAAATAAATAGTTTCGTGCAAAATCTTATATATTAAATCGTTAGAAATGCTTCCATAGTTGAGGGGCCAAAAGAATGCAACTTACTACAACTATGTTGCATTTTTGTCTTTTCTCCAAAGATTGCCCCTCAACTACTTACTAAGAGCTAAAGTCCTTGGCTTCTGCTTCACTTTCACTTAGACTCTAACAGCTTCTATGTAGTTTCAGCTATTTCCATTTATTCTGCTAAAATAATGAAAATATCAGATGATACTGGCGTAGTCATTCTTTTGGTGGTTGCAGTAACAGTGCTTTACATCTCACTATAATAAATCAAAGAAGAAAATAGATTAATCAAGGAAGTTTCTGAGAGGACAAAAGTCGGAAGCCCCCTTTTTTAATTAAATTCTAGGCACAAAAGCAAGCGGACCAAAGGCTTAAAACGCCACTCTGGCAATATATTTTCTGACTAAGAATTATGTACCTGATTAAAAAAGTTAACTTAAAACCTATCAATCCTAGCACATTACCTATAACAAAAAGGGCATACAATACATTTTGCATTACACTATCTTTAGATAATGAACCTGAAGACGATTGGAAGGGAATTTTCAAAGAAGAAGTAAAAAGTTTTTTTCAGCTACCTGCATTCCCAAAAAGGCAAGGTTTGGCAAAACCCCTCCCCCAAACAACCTATCAAGTTGACTTAGGTGACGAGACAATTACACTAATTACGAATCTGGAAAACTTCCAAAAAGACATCAAAACAGTAATGCGGTTAGTGGAAAGGGTAAATGATAGAGTTGAAAAACAAAATATAGAAGCAAAACATAGAAAGCAAGCAGAAAAAATGGAGTCTGAAAGAAACCAAAAAATCATAGAGGAAATGCGGGAGTCTTTAAGGAAAAATCCACCATCGCTCCAATAATCTAACATCCATAACTCCCACCCTAACTGCCAGGACGGGATTCTGGCTACGTTTTGTTTTTGCGTTCTGTATATGATATGGTTGGATTAGAATTCAGTTTGAACTACACCTAAAACTTTTTGAAGGTTAAAGTTGCTCATTAAACAAGGATAAATCTTGATGGATAAAGCTAAAATTAAAGATGAAATGTGCACGTGTGAGCATCTCAAAAGTGAGCATTCGTATTTTTTGGATAGAGTATGCACTAAACCAAAATGTGAATGCTACAAGTTCGTTTTGAAGGATGAAAAATAAAAGCCTAATTTTTTAGACGGCACATGATGATTGAAAACTTTATAGCATCAAAGTATTCATAATGAAAAATGTGCGCCATTAAACAGGCAACAATACCTGAATTCAGGCTATAAGGAGCATCTCAATTCCGACTGTACTCTTACCCTATATTGAATATAGGTTTCTTTAGAACCATATATCTATAGCTTAGGCGCATAGTTATTGAAGTATATACTTATTCTCTGCAAACATGAAGAAAAAAGCCGGTTTTACGTAACAGCTAATATACTTGAACATTTAATTATGGTTCCCTTTGAGCGAAACCTACTCTCAATAAAGGAGCGGCGCTGTGTTTAGCAAACTCTGGAACACATTAAACAACCTGTCATCTAAAAAACACCTAAAGTACACCCTCTACCTCTCAGCAATCATCATCTTCTTCGCTTTAATCCTTGTTCCCCCCATTATTGGCATCTTAACTAAAGCCGGCTCATTGCAAAACGTCTTCGATAACCCATCGTTGATGAATACTGCTTTAAACGCTATTGCAGCATCATTCATTATAGGCTTAGTCGTTGCCGCCTTGGACTTGTTAGCTGGGATTCCCCTCGCTTGGTATATTACTCGAGGAAAATCCAGGTGGCTAACGGTCCTAGATACATTGGCGGACTTGCCCTTCGTAGTACCAACCGCCGCTTTAGGTTATTCTCTTCTGTTATTCTGGAGTTCAAGCGGAGGAATATCTGATTTATTTGGTCATCCCTTCGTTTCACCAGGCTGGCTACTTGTTATGTTGCTGCATTTCACTTTTTCTTTTCCAGTTGTAGTACGCGTAATTGTCGGCGCCTTGCTTGACTACAAAATGGAGTATGAACGGGCGTCCCGGACACTTGGCGCTCCACCCTTAACAGCTTCAAGAACAGTAACCTTCCCAATAATCAAACCCTCCCTAATTGCAGCTTACACACTTGCATTTGCAAGGTCCCTCTCTGAAACAGGTGCAACTTTCATAGTAGCAGCAGGATTATTTCTCAACGGACCAGTATTTATCCAAACAGTAAGCAACCAATTCAAAAGTGGCGCCATATCTCAAGGAACCTACGAGGGCGCAACTGTTTTTGCAAGCCTAATCTTGATTGTTGTGTCTTTAACCATTTTTGTCTTAATACGAGTTATAGGTCAACGAATGAAGCTTCCTTTCGGTCATGGTTTACCCCGTTTTGAGGCAAAATTAAGCTACAAAAAAGCGGCTTGGGCACGTAACGGCATAGCCTTAGGGGTTTTCTTGATAATTGTGCTCATTCCTTCAATGTTTGTCGCGTTGCCTGCTTTCCAAGCGATCACAACAGGAACGACTTTAACAGATGCGTTTTCCGGTTCAGGAGTTTGGGCAAGTTACTGGCAGAGTCTTACCTTATCCTACAGTTTAGCTGCAATCGTTACAGTTTTGGGAATTGCATTAGGGTTGCCTATGGCTATTCTTATTGCACGCAAAACCTTCGGTAAATGGCTTTCAGTGTTGCTTGATACTCTGATAAATGTTCCAATAATTGTTCCATCGATTGCCCTAGGGGTTTCCTTAAAGTTCTTTTGGACTGGCGTCCCAGGCATTCCAGAGTTCATACTATTGGTCTTTGCCCACCTAGCAATTACTTACCCGTATTTTGTGCGGTCTATGTCAGCGGCTATGGAGCGAATAACCATCGACATGGAAGAAGCAGCCAAAACGTTGGGAGCCAAACCCTTTGCTGTCTTTAGGACAATCGTTTGGCCAATAACAAAATACTCCATCCTTTCAGGTGCAATCATCGTCTTCACCCGCAGCGTTAGTGAAACAGGCGCATCTTTGGCTGTTGCTTCAAAGTTACAAACAGCTCCAGTCTTGATAGTAAATTGGGTCAACTCAGTCAGAGGCGCCATTGGTCCAATCGTTGGAGTCAACGAATTAACTGTGGGCTTAGCATGCGGATTGCTGATACTGTTCAGCTTCATTATACTGCTGGTCCTAAGGCTCTTAACTAGAAAAGGAAAAGTCTAAAATGATAACCAACAAAGCCAACAAACAGCCAATAAAAAGGAGAACAAAAAATGCCTGATATCCGAGTTGTAAATTTAACAAAGAAATATGGCAAAGTATACGCACTAGACAATGTTAGTCTCACAATCCATGATCAAGAATACTTTTCTTTGCTGGGACCGAGCGGCTGCGGCAAAACCACCCTCCTTAGGCTAATAGCGGGGCTAATTGAACCTGACAGCGGCGAAATCTACATTGGCGACCGACGAGTCGACAAAGTGCCACCTGAAGACAGAGACATCGGCTTTGTTTTCCAAACATTCGCTCTGTTTCCTCACATGACAGCTTGGAGCAACGTCATCTACGGACCCAAAGTCAAAAACTACGATGCGAAACAGGCTGAGACTATTGGACACGAAGTTTTGGAGCTTGTAAAACTTAACGAACGATTGAATGCTTATCCCAGCGAGCTTAGCGGTGGCATGATGCAAAGAATCGCTGTTGCGCGTGCGTTGGCTGCGGGTGCCAAGACTCTGCTTTTGGATGAGCCGTTGGGACAACTTGACGCTAAAGTTCGCAACGAGATTCGCTATGAGATTCGCAGGATGGCAAAAGACCTCAAATTAACTGCAATCCATGTTACTCATGATCAAGCTGAAGCCATGTCCATTTCAGACCGTATTGCAGTTATGAAAAAGGGCAAGATTGTTCAGGTTGGGACTTCGCAGGAACTCTATATGCATCCGAACAGCTTGTTTGTTGCCCACTTTATCGGCGAATCCAACTTTTTAGAAGGCTACATCAGTAAGGCTAATGGTCAGTCAGACATTGAGTTGCGGCAGGGCTTAGTTGTTAAAGCTTTCAACGACTTGAATATTAAGACTGGTGAACGGGTAGTTTTAGCTATTAGACCTGAAACATGCGAAATGAAGAAGGGGCATTTTGAGGCGGAGAACAGTTTGTTTGGTAAAGTAGAAAAAACTACCTTTGAAGGAATCGTTGTCCGATACGAAATTAGGCTTGATAACGGCGACCGCTTCGTAATCAACCGACCTTCTCTGACAGAGGACTGGGTTAAGATAGGTGAAGATGTCACGATTACTTATCCGCTGGATAAAGCCCATCTGTTCCCGTATCCAGAAACTGGTTTAGCCGAGGAAATAAAAGTCTAACAATATTTTTTTGCCAGCTATTCTCTTTTTGGTTTTTTTCTGGCGATAAGCAAGCGTTTAATCAAATTTATTAAGGAAGCATATCTTAAATTACTAACAAGATAGGTGCTACTATTTTATGACTCATAGCTTTGAAGCAAAAAATCAAAGCATCAATTCCTTATCGCTGAGTATATTTATCATAATAGTTTCCGCAGCGATCTTGGCTTCGGTTTTGAGTTTTCTACATCCTGGGTTTATCAGTTCCCTCTCTGGGGGAACTTATGTTTCAGGCGGAACCATTTACGATGCAATTTACGTGATTCTGACTGTAGCAACAGATGTGCTCTACCTTTTTGGTGGAGGTGTGATCGTCTTTGGCGCACTACTGGTAACTATACGTTTTATTCAGTTAAAACTCAAAGATCCCTATCAACCATCCTTTTCCACACGTTATCTTATCGGGGTACTTGACGTTAAGTCTAAACTTTTTCATCGGTGCCGAAATCGTTCGTACTGTTGCTGTTAGAACATATGAAGAGTTTGCTCTTTTGATTCTAGTTATAGGCAGCAGAGGGCTTTTTAGCCTGATTCTTTATTTGGAAAGACGTTGGCATGGAACAACAGAAACAGAATAGTGGGTGCATTCGTTTTTTTATATGATTGAAAAACTATGAAATTTTTGCATATTTTTGTGCTTAAAATTTAAAAGCAAGTGAAGTATTTCTATGTGAACTAGCTCGGGGTAGTATGGGAGAAATATGTGTTAAGGGAGAGAGCATACTAGGCGACTATGCTGAAAATCAAGTCGTCTTGCCCGCAGACACTTGTCTCTCAATTAAAGATAATTTCGGGTTTTTGTACAGTTTTGATGCAGATAAACTTAAATATTTTCAAGGCAAGGCTGTTGGTTATAATAAGTGCAAATTTAACGCTATCCATGGGGCAGCTTTGATGGTTGAAAGTAAGGGAGCGCGAAAGAATGAATTTTGATCTAATTATTGCAGGGTTCATTGCATTCACATTAATCTTCGTCTCAACTTTAGTAATCTATGCTTTAGGCAAACGGTCAGCCCCTAAAACCGTCATAAGCGAAAATGAACAAGCTGCCTACGCTTGCGGCGAAAAAGTAATTTTCCGAGGAGTAAAAATCAACGTATCCCTCTACAAGTATCTGATTTACTTCGTAATCTTTGACTCATCAGTTTTGGTTCTGGCTTTTGCCTCATTCGGATTAGTTGGTGCAAATCATCTGAACCCTCTTCTTTTAATCATTTACCTTGGCATCATTCTTGCCGCAGGCCTGGTTGTTGTTGAAGGAGGAAAAGAATAATGACAGACACAAAAACATGGGCACGTGTAAAATCGCCTTGGGTGTTGCACTTTAACTCAGGAGCCTGTAACGGTTGCGACATAGAAATAGTCGCTTTATTGACACCAAAATATGACGTTGAGCGGTTCGGAGTAAAACTTGAGCCCTCACCGCGCCACGCAGACGTATTGTTGGTGACTGGTTGCGTAACTCAGCAATGTGCCGAACGGCTAAAACGGGTATACGACCAGATGCCCCAACCAAAATTCGTCGTCGCAATAGGCGCCTGCGCATGTAGCGGCGGAGTCTTCGAAGGAAACTACAACGTTCTTGGCGGCGTAGACAAAGTAATTCCAGTTACAGCTTACATACCTGGATGTCCACCGCGTCCAGAAGCAATTTTAGATGGAGTGGTAAAGCTTCTAAATGCGCTAAATCCACCAAAACCAAAAAAGCAGCCCAAACAGCCTGAAGCGCCAAATCAAGAGGTTGCAAAATTGGAAGCTGCTATTGCACAGGAAGCTAAGCCAATAGTTGAGGAGGCAAAACAAATTGTCAAACAGTAAAATAGACATCTTAAAAGTAGTCGAATCAAAACTTGGTAGTAAAGTCCAAATCCAACCCGGATATCTAAGCACAGGAACCATAATTGCCCAGAACGGCTTGCACCGTGATGTCATAAAAGCCATGATTGATGCAGACGAGAAAACTGGTATAACAGCGATAACTGGACTTGACCTTGGAGATAACTTGGGCGTCTACTATCATGTCCATGCTTCCAATGCTTTTGTAACAATCAAGGCTGAAGTGCCAAAAGTAAACCCCAAAATCCAAACAATAATTGACCTTCACCCCGGCGCCGTTTTCCATGAACTGGAAGTAGCAGACCTTTTGGGTGTACAGTTCGAGGGGCATCCAATGTCAGGACATTTTGTCCTTTCAGAGAACTGGCCTGAAGGCGTCTATCCGCTGAGAAAAGATGTCAAGGCAAGCGAAGTAAAACTTGTCCCCACACCGCCATCAGAAGAAATTAAACTACCTGAGAATGAACGGCTAGTAAAAATCATCATAGGTCCCCAGCATCCAGCGCTATTGGAGCCAGAAAAATTCGCAGTAACCGTCGAAGGCGAGACAGTAACAAAAGTTGAACCCCGTATTGGCTACGTTCATCGGGGAATAGAGAAAGCAACTGAATCACGCACATATCTACAAGATGTTTACTTGGTCGAACGCATCTGCGGCATATGCAACAGCATTCACGCCTGCGGTTTCGTTGAAGCTGTAGAGAAGATTGCGAAAACTGAGGTTCCAGAAAGAGCCAGGTACTTGCGCGTAATCGCTCTGGAACTCAACAGGCTGCACAGCCACCTTTTGACTTTAGGTCATGCTGGACTAGAAATCGGCTACGAGACGATATTCCAGTATTTCTGGAGAGACCGCGAACCCATAATGGATTTAATCGAGCTAACTAGTGGCAACCGTGTTTACTCATCACTTATGACAGTTGGCGGTGTGAGACGCGACATTAGAGACACTGATATTCCCAAAATTAAATCTGTCCTCAAAACACTCCGTGGACAATTACCTTTCTACAGGCAAATCTACGAAAATGAACCAAGCCTAAAACTGCGTATGAAAAACGTGGGTGTACTGAGCAGAGAAGACGCCTTAAAGCTTTCAGTGGTTGGTCCAGTAGCTAGGGCTTCAGGCGTTGACATCGACGTTCGTAAAGACGAGCCGTACGAAGCATACGGCGAAATACCTTTCAAAGAAATAGTCTACACCACCGGCGATACATGGGGGAGAATGAATGTTCGAATGGATGAGGTTGAGGAAAGTATCAACATCATCGAGTACGCAGTCGACCACCTGCCCTCTGGACCCTTCAGAATAGCCACCCCCTAGAAGCGTGCCAGTAGGCGAAGCCGTGAATCGTGTTGAAGCACCCAGAGGAGAACTCTTCTATTATGTACGAAGCAATGGCACAGACAAACCTGACCGCGTTAAAGTCCGCACACCAACATTCGCTAACATACCCTCTTTCCTCAAAACAGCCATAGGAGAAAGCATTGCCGATGTCCCAGCCAACTTTGTCAGCTTAGATCCCTGCTTCTCATGCACCGACCGGTGACCCCAGAATGATTGATTACCTCCTCTTGATCTTCAGAATTCTTGTCTTCCCAGGCTTCACATTCATACTACTGTTGACTCTGTTCTGTGATTGGATGGAGCGTAAAATCGAGGCACGCATTCAAAACCGCGTTGGACCAATGGTAGCAGGTCCGGCAGGTATTCTTCAGCCACTTGCAGACTTCATAAAACTGCTAACAAAAGAAGACATCGAGCCAAGAGATGCCAAAAAAATTATTTTCCGGTATGCTCCCCTTTTAGCGTTTGCAATCATGATTTTTGCTTTCTGTTTCCTACCAATTGACGGCGCCAGCGTTCTATCAACAACCGGTTTTGGCGGCGACCTGATTGTTATATTGACGTTTGCATCAATCGCCAACTTTTTACTGTTCATGGCTGGGTGGGCATCATGCAATCCTTATGGCACTATTGGCTCAGCGAGAGTCTTAACCCAGTTCTTAGGCTACGACATCCCGTTGTTCTTAATCGCCCTAACACCAGCATTCATCGCAGGGAGCCTACAAATCGCAAATATAGCTTCACTCCAAGCAGGCACCTTTCTTCCCTTCATAATCCTGGTGCCATGGGCGTTTGTCTTGTTCATGATAACTATGCAGGCGGAGCTTGAAAAAGACCCCTTCGATGTGCCGCATTCTGAAAGCGAGCTTGTCGGCGGATTAGAAACCGAGTACACAGGCGCAAAACTTGCATTTCTCCACCTTACACGTGATGTGCAAGTAGTTTTTGGAGCAGCTTTAGTGGTGGAACTATTCCTTGGCGGTCCCTACGGACCAGTTATCTTTGGTCCATCTTGGATCTGGTATAGCATATGGTTTGTGCTGAAACTCTTGGCAGTCGTACTCATATCTGAGTACATCACAACCGTGGTTGCCCGTTTCCGCATCGACCAAGTCCTCTCCGGCAACTGGAGAATCCTCTTACCTGCAGCTTTGCTGTCCTTGATGCTTACTGTCGCATTGGTAACATGGGTTTACCCTTTGGTGGCGTAACAAGATGACGGAAAAGAAAAAATCACGTATATCTCCGATATTCAAACGGGCAGCCTCACACATATTCACAAAGCCAGCAACCACAAAGTATCCATTCGTAAAACCTGAACTTCCTAGCGATGCCCGCGGCAAAATAGTCTATACAATTGATTCTTGCAACATCATCGACATTGGAACAGGCTCAGGTGGATTGACTTTAGATGTAAAATCAATCGTTGGCTCCAATTGTAGAGTCTGCGTTCGAGATTGCCCAGCAGGCGCGATTGAAATCGTTGAAGTCGAAGGCAAAAAACGACCGCAAATTAGGTTCGACAAATGCATTTTCTGCCATCAATGTGTGGAAAGCTGCCCTAGAGATGCAATTAAGAGCTCAGTTTTCTATGAATTAGCAACAACTGACAAATGCGCGTTAATCCAGAAGCCAAAACCAAATGCTAAGGAGACAAAACCCCAATGATCTTTGAAATCCTCGCTGTAGGCTTAATAATTTCAGCCGTATTGGCCCTATTCCTAGACGAAGTCGTCTATTCCGTTGCTGCTTTAGCAGGAACTTTCTTTTTTGTAGCGTTAATTTACGTTCTAAATGGCGCACTATATGCTGCAATCTTTCCAGTTCGCCGTGGGCATTGGCACATTAGCTATCCTGTTCTTGTCAGGAGAAATGTTGGGTGATAAACCAGTAAAGAAAACTTCGGCAAAACGCACAGGCGCTTTAGTCGGCATCGGCGCGGTTTTATCGTTGCCTGCAATTTTCCTCTCTGTTTCTGGTTCAACCACAACCACTTCCGACATATCCATCGGAGATGCCTTGTGGAATGTGAGGGGCTTGGATGTTGTTTTGCAAGCTATAGTTATTCTTACGGTGGCGCTTGGAATAGCCATTGTCTTATATGAAAAGCGGAAGGGTGGTCAATAATGGACTTTGTCATATTATCCTTAGTTATGC
The DNA here is from genome assembly GCA_963770845.1 of Candidatus Bathyarchaeota archaeon. Lineage (GTDB taxonomy): Archaea > Thermoproteota > Bathyarchaeia > Bathyarchaeales > Bathycorpusculaceae > Bathycorpusculum. Next base: position 60,977 of record CAVYRC010000013.1, read on the forward strand.
TGGCAATCGGCATCTATGGCTTGCTAACTAATCGTCAACTCCTAAAAGTCTTCATATCCGTAGAGTTAATCGCAACGGCTGCTACGTTAAACTTTGTGATGTTGGCGACAAGCCAAGGCTTAGGGCAGGCATTCCTGATATTAGCTTTCTCAACAGACACCGCTGTCAGCGGCGTAATCTTAGCGTTGCTTGTCGTCGTCTCCAAAAAGTATGGGACAAGCGACATGGGCAAAATAATTCAGATGTTGCAAGACAAAGGCGAAAGCGAGGATGAAGTTCAATGATACTTGAAGAATTCTCTGCATGGTTTGTTTGGGTTATCCCCCTCTTTGCAAGTTTATTTGTTCCCGTAATCGGAAAATACAGCGACAAAGCCGAAACTACTTTGTTGTAGCTATAGCTGCGGTTACTGCGTCGTTGGCGCTCTCAATGGTTCCAAGCGTCTGGAACGGAACTGGACAAGCCTTAACCACTGGTTCAGTTAGCTGGCTTCCCGGCATCAGCGCAGGCGTCTACATTGACCCCCTCAGCGTACTCTTCACCTGCTTGATCGGTTTCTTCGCATTAATCATCGCTGTCTACTCCATCGGCTACATGAAAGGCGAAGAAGGCTTATCACGATACTACTACCTCATCTTGCTCTTCATCGGCTCCATGATTGGCTTAGTCCTTGCCGACAACATGTTGCAGATGTTCATATTCTGGGAAATGGTAGGGCTTATGCTCCTATGCCCTGATTTCGTTCTGGTACAAGAAACCCGAATCAATCCGTGCAGGTGTCAAAGTTTTCATAATGACCCGCATCGGCGACATCGCTCTGCTTGCAGCCATCGGCATACTGTTCTTGATGTTTGGTACCTTGAGCTTCCGCGGCGTAATAGCAGGCATTCAAGCAGGCGGCTTCAACATGGACTACATGGTTATCGTTGCATTCCTAGTTTTAGGCGGCGCAATCGCAAAATCAGCCCAGCTTCCACTGTTCACATGGCTATATAGCGCAATGGAAGCCCCAACGTCAGTCAGCGCACTGCTTACACGCAGCCACAATGGTCAAAGCAGGTGTCTACCTACTCGCAAGATTCATCCTCATCTTCTCAGTTGCACCGCATCTAATTGCTGCGCTTGCAACCCCTCTGGTTCCCAGTAATCGCCTGGATAGGCGTCTTAACCGCCATCGTCGGCGCAACACTCGCATTAACCACCACCGACATCAAAGGAGTACTCGCGTACTCCACCGTCAGCCAAATCGGCTTCATGATGGCTGGTTTAGGCGCAGCAATTGATGGCGCAGCTATCCGTCGGCTGGTTTGCAAGCCTATTCCACATGGTCAGCCACGCGTTCTTCGAAGGTCTCGGATTCCTCCTCGCAGGAGGCATCATACACGCAATCGGCACAAGAGACATGCGATTAATGGGTGGCTTACGAAAAGCCATGCCTATCTCTTTCGCTTTGATGGCTATAATGATTATAACCACTAGCGGTTTGCCACCGTTTGCCGCGTTCTTCAGCAAAGGCTTAATCATAACAAGCGTAACCGAAATCGGCAACCTCATACAAACAATTATGCTCTACGCAACCACTGCAATAACGTTTGCTTATGTTGTGCGCATGTTCAGCTTGGTCTTCATGGGTAAAGAATCTGAACACCTACAGAAGCAGCATGTACATGAATCACCAAAAGTCATGCTTATCCCCGCTGCTATCCTCGCTGGCTTCTGTATCATCTGGGGCTTATCTGAACCATTAGTTGCAAGCTTCATGCATGTAAATCTGGCAGAAGGCTTACTTGGCGCTTTCTTCAACATCGAAACACCCATATTCTGGCTCTGCTTATCCCGACAGGTTTAATCGCTTACTTCACCTACTACAAAGGCTTCCAAGGTGTCCGTAACGTTGCTGCAGGCAAAAATCCCCTATCAACACTACTCAATCACGCTTACTTCTTCGACGACTTCTACAATCGTATAGGTAAAGGATAAACAGCTTCTCTGAAGGTCTCACACGAGTTGAAAACGCTCTGTTCGGACGCTATCCAGACGCATGCAGGTACAAAAGTAAGCCACGCCGCAGACCCAGGACATGCAACGACCCTCAAAGAAGGGACCCTCGACATCGTTTAGAAACTATGTTGCAGCAGCAGTGGTCGGTTTCATACTGATCGTTGTGCTAATGATATTAACCGGAGCTCTAGGTATAGGAGTGTAAAAAAATGACTCTACCAATTCTTCTATCAGTATTCGCAATACCCACCATAAGCATCCCATTCGTTTACTTAACAGGAAAGAAATCGCCCAAGGCAGCAGCAATCTTTGTTGCCTTAATCGCGCTAATCAACATAGGCTTGGTTCTGTCAACTGTGCCTACAATCCTTAACAGTGCTAAACACGTTTACACAGAATCCTACACTTGGATACCCACATTAATCAACACACAATTCTCGCTGTTTTTAGATGGCATGAGCGCTTCAGTTGCCCTAATCAGTTTAGTGCTTATCTTTGTGGCAGCAGCTGTTACTCAATTAACTACATGGCTGGAAAAAAGAACCTGCCCGTCATACTACGCCCTGCTATGCATGCTCTCAGTCGGCTTAGTCGGCGTCTTCCTAACTTCCAACATGATTCTGTTCTACTTCTGCTGGGAACTCATGCTTGTCCCCGCCTACTTCATAGTCGGAGAATGGGGATACCGCAACAGCTACAAATCTGCGTTTAAACTCTTCATATTCACCCATGCAGGCGCCGTCTTTGTTCTCTTGGGCATCGGAGCAATCTACTACTTAACAGGCACCACAGACATGTTTGCTGCGCAAGCACAACTCATGACGGCTGCCCCAGACATCATCAAATGGATCCTAATCGCCCTAACCGCTGGATTCGCAGTTAAAATGGCGGTTTTCCCAGTCCATATGTGGTTACCTGACGCTCACTCAGAAGCACCCGCACCAATGTCCGCACTACTTCAGCGGAGTCATCATCAGCGCAGGAGCTTACGCAATTCTGCGTTTATCCTTCGGAATTGTTTTCCCAGCGGTCGGAGCGGCTTTCGGAACAAACTTCCTCTATGCATTATCAATCGTTGGAGTTGTTACAGCGTTCTTCGGCTCATTCCTCGCATTAGTTGCAACTGACATAAAACGTGTCATAGCATACTCAAGTATCGCCCACATGGGCTACATTATGTTTGGGCTCTCACTGTTCCCAGTAGCTTTAGCCAGCGGCAACCCAGTGTTTCTTGCCTCCGCTTCAGCCATCGCCATAGTCGGAACAGTACTGCACATCATCACCCACGCAGCAAGCAAAGGTCTCTTCTTCCTTACCGCAGGCGGAGTCATGCATCAAACCGAAGAACGAGATATCCGCAAGATGGGCGGCTTAGCAAGCAAGATGCCCTTCACAACAGTTTCAGGAACCATAGCTGCTTTAAGCATCGCAGGAGCACCACCGCTCGCATGCTTCATCAGTGAATTCCTGATCTTCATCGGCGCATTCCAAATAATACAACTCGACAACTTCTACATCCTACCCACAGCACTTATGCTGATCGCAACAGTGTTCTCGTTGGCTTATTCGTTAAGGTTTGTTTCAAAAGTGTTCCTTGGAACATCCAAAGATGAAGCAGGCGCAGAAGAAGCTCACAAAGAAGTCTTCTGAACACATAAAGAGAAGAAGCCCACAAAATCGTTGACGTACCAGTCTACATGAAAGTATCCTTGGGAATCTTGGTGGTTCTGGTTGTACTCATCGGAATTTACCCGACGTTCTTTATGAATCTAATTCAGACAGTGACATTTGGAGGCGACGGTGAAACGATGGTACAAATCATTGACGTAATATTACCCATATTCACTCTGGTAATCGCAGCATTACTTACCATCCCAATCTTCAAAATAATTCGAAAACAAAACAACCACAAAACCGCCCTAACCCTGGCATGGTTCTTAGCTGTCTTGCTCATCGCAGGCATAACCGTAGCCAACCTTGCATTATCTTATTACAGCACAGCTAACCCACCGCCATTAAACTTGACATTAGACGGCAGCACCTCAACGGCAGTCACAAGCTCCTTCCTGATTGACGCCGTATCGATCTACATGGCAATAATCATCGTAGCCGTAAGCGCAGTAGTCATAGTATACACCGTGTTCTTCATTAACTCAAACGAGCGCCCATCAGACCGATACTTCGCCATAATGCTCATACTCACCGCAGCATTATTCGGCGCAGTTCTCTCAGGCGACCTCTTAACATTCTTCATCTTCTGGGAAGCCGCAACAGCAGCCGCAGCGTTCCTTATGATGTACCGCAAAAACGCATTCAGCCTCAACGCCACCCTAAAGTTCCTCGTCATGGTCATCATCGCTTCAGCATTCGTGCTATTTGGACTCTCAATCATTTACGGCATAACAGGCAGCCTAAACTACATCGCGGTCCGAGAGGCTTAACTGGGACCGTTGCGGCAGACCAAAACCTGCTCATCATCGCCTTCGTCTTCATAGCCGCAGGCTACGCAATTGAAGCAGCAATCGTACCCTTCCACTTCTGGCTACCAGACGCATACACAGCAGCACCAGCTCCATCAGCAGCTTTCCTCTCAGCACTCGTTGACCAAGGCAGCTACTACATCGTAATCAGAATACTGCTCTACATCATCATTCCAACTGGTCCAAACCAAGTGTTAGACTGGACATTCATGTTAGCCATCCTGGCAGCCTTAACCATGATAGTCGGCAACATCTTTGCCCTAATCCAAAACGACGTAAAACGCCTCATCGCATACATCTGCGTCGCAGACGTCGGCTACAACCTCGTCGCCATCACCAGCGTAAACTCGCTTGGGTTGGCAGGTAACCTGTACTTCTTCCTAATCGGCGGCTTAACCACAGCCTTAGCATTCATGGCAATCGGCATCATAAACAGCTATGGCATACAAAACGCTTAGCGACTTCGCTGGATTAGGCAAGAAAGTGCCTTGGTCAGCTTAGCCCTAGTAATGGCAGGCTTATCTTTTGCTGGTGTACCACCACTTGGCGGATTCATCGGCAAATACTTCGTGTTCACCGCAGCACTCGCAAGCAGACTTAGCATGGCTAGCTGTCATCGGTGTCTTAACAAGCGTACTACAAACCGCATACATCTTCCGCCTCATGAACGTCATGTACTCAAAGAAACCCAAAGACGAAACCGCCATCAAAGAAAACAAACACATCCTCATCCCCGTCTTCATCCTCGTCGCTGCGATCTTCATCTTAGGCTTGTTCCCCGACATCGTCTTGCAACTAATACAGCCAGCCGCACAACAACTATCTGCACTAATTCCCTCTCTCTAAAACTAACCTACTATGAACAAACTAAGAATTGGGCTCTATTTGCCCAACTTATTTTTGTTTTTTCAGTTTATTATCCAATAGCGACAAAATATTTAGTTTCCTTTGTCCTTGTTTTGAAAGAAGAAAAACTTGCAAAACAGCATTTTCTTCTTCTCGGCTGTTTAATAGAATTAGCTTTTGTTGGTCGTAGGATTTTAATGTCTGTCTGGTTGTTGATAGAACCTTTTTTTCCATGTTGTTTGTTGTTGATTGGCAAGAGGTTGTTCAACGAGTCTTAGTTAGTGTTGATTTAAGTTAACCAAGGTCTAAAAAATGGGTGAATTGACCTGCTCTGCTATTTTCGGATTTGTCCATCACCCAAAACAACGTATTTTGTTGTGGTTAGGTGCTGGACACTCATGGGTCCTCGTGCATGCAGTTTTTGGGTGCTGATGCCGATTTCTGCGCCAAGCCCAAATTGGTTGCCGTCGGTGAAGCGTGTGGATGCGTTCCAGTAGACTGCGGCTGAATCGACTTCTTTTATGAATTGCATGGCTTTGCCAAAGTCTGCTGTGAGGATGCTGTCAGAGTGGTGGGTGCCGTACTTGTTGATGTGAGCTATGGCTTCGTCTAAGCCTTTGACGACTTTGACGCCCATGATTAAGTCAAGGTATTCGGTGTACCAATCCTGCTTCAGTTGCGGCTTTAACGTCGGGGACGATTTTGCGGGTTTCTTCGTCGCCTCGGACTTCAACGCCATTCTTGCGCAACTCAGCAATTACCACTGGCAGGTATTGTTTGGCGATTTTGCTGTGAACAAGTAGTTTCTCTGCGGCGTTGCAGACTCCGGGACGCTGGCATTTAGCGTTAATTACGATGGGTGTTGCTTTTTCTAAGTCAGCGTCTTCTTCAACGTAGATGTGGCAGTTGCCCGTTCCTGTTTCGATAACAGGAATCCGTGACTTCTCAACCACTGTTTTGATTAAATCTGCGCCGCCTCGGGGAACCAAGAACATCAATGTATTCTCGCATACCCATCAGTTCTTCGGCGACTTTGCGGTCAGGTGAATTTACGACTTGAATCGCGTCAACGGGTACATTTGTTGCTGCTAAGTGCTTCGCGGAGCACTTCGCCGATGGCAACGTTTGAGTTTAATGCGTCTGAGCCGCCTCGTAGAATGACTGCGTTGCCTGATTTGATGCAGATGCCTGCTGAATCGGAGGTGACGTTGGGGCGGGATTCATAGATTACGCCGACTACGCCCATGGGGACGCGGACTTGGCTGATTATCAAGCCGTTAGGGCGTGTCCATGTGCTTAGAATAGTGCCAATGGGGTCAGGCAGAGCGGAGACTTCCCTGAGTTCCTTTGCCATGGTTTGAATTTTCTTTTGGTCCAATGCTAAACGGTCAAGCAGTGCGGCTTTGACGCCTTTAGCTTTGGCTGCTTCAACATCGACTTTGTTTGCAGCCAAAATCTTCTCTGTGTTAGCTTCCAAAGCGTTTGCCATCTTTGCAGAGCGCAGTGTTTTTGGCGTCCGCTGAAAGTTTGCCCATTTCAAATGCGGCAGCTTTGGCTTTTTGGCAGATTTCCTGTATCATTTTTTCTTCCTCAATTAGGTGTATGTTTCGGTGCTCGATAACCTCTTTAGGTTTATCGGCGCCGAGTTTTTTGTGTACTTCTGTTACTTGTAAGCCTTTAATTAGGTTTAACTGGCTGCTGTTGAAGTTGGGGTTGCCCGTGCGAATTCCACTTGGTTTTCATCTTCTAGGCTAACTACGTCGCCTTCGTTGAAGATGCCGACAACCTTGGTTACGCCCACTGGCAGATAGGCTGGAGCCTTCCAGAATCGCTTTTTTTGCGCCTTCGTTAACGTGAATTGTGCCTTTAACTGCTGCGCCATAAGCTATCCAGCGTTTTACCGCGGGCATGCGGCTTTGAGGTTTAAAGTATGTGCCAACATCTTTGCCCGCAAGAATGTCAACGATGACGTTTTCTCTTCGGCTGTTAGCTATGACGACAGGGATGCCGCAGGATGTGGCGATTTCGGCAGCTTTGATTTTGCTTTGGATTCCACCTCTGCCCAAGTTTGCTTTTACCGTTCAGAGTAGCTTTTGAGTTCAGCGGTGATTGCAGTCAACGGTTTTTATGAGTTCTGCTCCAGGCTGCGAAGGGTCAGCTGTGTACAATCCCTCAACATCAGAGAGGATAATTACTAAATCAGCGCATACTGCTCCTGCAACGAGCACTGAGAGGATGTCGTTGTCGCTGAAGTTTACTTTGTAGCCTTCTGTCCGCATCAGTTCGTCAACGGAAACTACGTCGTTTTCGTTTATTATCGGAACCACGCCGATCTTGAGAAGCAAACCTAAAACGTCGCAGGTGTGCACGTACGATGCTCTGTTGGAGAGGTCCTCTGCAGTTAGCAGTATCTGTGCAACTTTTAAGCCGAATTTTTTGAAGAGTTCACGATACATTGCCATCAAGAACGCTTTGCCCAGTTGCGGCGGCTGCCTGCTGAAAAGCCACATCTTTGGGTTTGGGGGGAATTTCAAGTTCAGCTATCCCTGCTGCAACGGCACCTGAGGTCACAAGAACCATTTTGTCGCCTTGCTTGGTTGCGGCTGCTATTTGACTTGCTAGGTTCTGCATTTCTTGTTGGTCAAGTTTTCCATCGCTGGTTGTTATGCCGCTTGTGCCGACTTTAACCACAATTAATCTTTTAGGCATCGTTTTATCCCTTTAATGTATACAGACTTATTTGAAATAGGTTTGACTTGCTTAAAAATGCAACCAAAGCTGAGATTGAAAATTCGTTTTTGTTGACTTAAAATCTATATTTCACATTTATTTTGCCTAGATTTTTTTAGAAAAATATATAAGGAAAATGGGCATCCGTGTCAAACATGTTCATTCCCTTACAAGCATTAGCATCATTATCGATTAATCCCAGTTGTCTTTTGGATTGCACCCATTGCAGGCATAATCGCAGTTGTTGCTTCGCTTTTACTCATGTACAGAATCGGTAAAATGAGTCCTGGCGGACCAAAAACAGTTGAAGTCGGCAACGCAATCAGGGAAGGCGCCTATGCTTTCCTAAAAAGACAATACAAAACAATCGCTATAATTACAGTAGTTATTTTTGTTCTACTGTGGATTGCCTTACCCCTTAAAGGTACACCTTATGGGATAGGTACTGCAGCAGCTTTCTTGGTCGGCGCAGTTGCCTCCTTGGCTGCAGGCTACATCGCTATGGATAACGCAACCAAAGCCAACGTGCGCACGGTAGCGGCGGCAAAAGACTTTGGTGCAGAAAAAGCGTTAAAAACCGCGTTTTACGGCGGCGCCACCATGGGCATGGCGGTCGTCGGTTTATCCCTTTTGGGTGTAAGTTTTCTCTTCTTGCTCTACGGCGGCTACACTGCTATGTTCAACACATTGGATGTTTCCGAAGCTGCCAATCTTGGAAGAACCGCAGCAAGCGGAATCGTCGGTATGGGTTTTGGTGCCTCATTAATTGCTTTGTTTGCCCAGCTTGGCGGTGGAATTTACACTAAAGCTGCAGATGTCGGCGCAGACCTTGTCGGAAAAGTTGAAGCAGGCATCCCTGAAGATGACCCACGCAACCCAGCAGTCATCGCTGACAACGTCGGCGACAACGTTGGTGACTCAGCAGGAAGAGGTGCAGACCTATTCGAATCAGCCACTGGGGAAAACATCGGTGGCATGATTATCGGTGGCTTAATCAGCATCGCCACAGGAAACCTAATCTTCCTGATTTTCCCGCTGATCGCACGAGCCTTAGGAATCTTTGCTACCTTAGTCGGCATGCCCTTTGTTAAACTCACTCAAGCAGAAGCCAAACACCCAATGAAAGCACTAAGAAAAGGTCTCATGGTAACAACAATTGTCTCTGGTATCCTGTTTCTGTTCGCTACAATTTTCCTCTTAGGAAACGGTTCATTCTCGATGACATATCTTTACCTCTACTTCGCCTTACTTTCAGGTTTAGCAGCAAGCGTTGCAATCGACTATATTACTGACTATTACACGGGAAGCGAACGAGGTCCAGTTGGAAGAATTGCTAAAGCCAGCGAAACAGGAGCAGCAACGAACATCATCACAGGCTTCGCAGTCGGACTTGAAACAACAATGCTGCCAATAGTCTCACTGGTAATAGCACTCATAGTATCATACTTCCTTGGAACCCAATTTGCAGACTCATGGAACGCCACTCACGCAGCATCACAATATATTGCGCCTCTAATCGGAGGAATCTACGGAACCACTTTAGCAACTATGGGTATGCTCGCAGTGATGGGCATGGTCTTAGCTTTAGATGGCTTTGGCCCAATCGCTGACAACGCCGCAGGCATTGCAGAAATGTCCGGCGAAGGCGGCGCAGAAGAAACCATGGAAGCCTTAGACGCAGTCGGAAACACAACTAAAGCACTAACCAAAGGCTTTGCACTCGGGTCAGCACTACTTGCGGCACAACTGCTATTCCAAACTTACGCTTCAGAGGTTTCTGCAACTTCAGCATACGCTGGAAAAGCATTCGTCGTAGACATCTCTAACCCGGCAGTCCTCATCGCAGGATTCATCGGAGCAATGCTACCGTTCTTCTTCAGCTCACAAGCCATCAGCGCAGTAGGAAAAGCAGCAGCAGAAATGGTCGCAGAAGTCAGACGACAATTCAAAGAAATCCCTGGCATCATGGAAGGAACCGGTAAACCTGACTACGGAAAAGCAGTAGACATCAGCACAAAATCAGCCCTCAAAGGCATGGTACTTCCAGGATTAATCATCGTAGTCGTTCCAATCATTATCGGTGTCCTACTTGGCCCAGAAGCAGTCGGCGCACTCGTAATCGGCGCAACACTTTCAGCAGTTCCACTAGCACTATTCATGAACACAGGCGGAGGAGCATGGGACAATGCAAAGAAATTCATCGAATCAGGCCACTATGGCGGCAAAGGCAGTCCAGCACATGCAGCAGCAGTAGTCGGCGACACAGTCGGAGACCCACTAAAAGACACAGCAGGACCAAGCCTACACGTACTCATAAAACTGCTCAGCACGCTCTCAATCGTCTTCATCCCGCTGTTCCTAAACCTATTGCAACTGATCCACTAAGACAGCAAAATCTGGGAAGTTTTTTCTTCCCCAAAAATTTTTTATATTTTTTTTGAGTTATTTCTTCAGCTTTTTCCGCAGTATATTTTTACTTCGCCACATATTCACCTATGCAAACTGAAGTGCGTCTGCTTGAAGATTATCGAAAAAAATCTACCGCAAGGCTTCGTTAAAGTGGTTCCAGATTCGCCAGATGACCTTTGGCACCTCTACAACGTCATCTACAATGGCGATGAGGTTTATGCTTACAGTAGTCGAGCCATAAAAAGCGACACCGAAACCTCGCGTCCCAAGAGCGCTGAACGGGTTTCCGCGTTTATGGGGGTTAAGGTTGAGTCGGTTGGTTGGGACAAATTCCTAGGGAAGTTGCGGGTTCACGGCTTAATTTGCCATGCACCAGATATCATTCCAACAGGCGCTCACCATACACTCAGCATTGCGCTCAATCAACCCATGACGATTGTAAAGAAGGAATGGCCAAAACATCTCCTTGATAGACTTACAAGGGCAAGCGAAACCGAGAAGCCCATTCTTATAATCTCCATCGATGATGAGGGCTTTGCGGTAGCTGAAACCAAGCAATATGGAGTGGAAACCCGCGTTGACCAACGCATGAGACTGCCTGGTAAACAGGATGCCGATAAACGGGTTGAAGCTACAAAAGCATACTTTAAACTCGCATTAACCAGCTTAAACAATCTGTGGAGCAAGAACCATAATCCCATCGTTATCATCGGTGCAGGCTACGTTAAAAATGACTTTGTAAAATACCTAAATGAAGAATCAAAGGAAATGTCCAAAGCGGTTGTGGATGTTAAGAGTGTTAATAATGGGGGCACAGCAGGAATCGATGAAGCATTACGTTCAGGCGTTTTATTGAAAGCAGCGCATCAGCTTCGGGTTGTTGACGAAACCGAGACAATGGAAGAAGTTATGAAGCGCTTGGGTAAGGGTGAAGGAACAGTCACTTATGGTCTGGATTCGGTAGGGAACGCGGTGATGATGGGTGCAGTTGAGAAGCTAGTGGTAGCTGACACGAAGCTGAGGGATGCAGATGAGCAGATGCGCCTCAAAATAGAGGACTTAATGCATCAGGTTGAAAAGCGCAATGCATCCATAACGGTGGTCAGCACAGAGCATGAAGCAGGCGCAAAACTCCTGTCGCTTGGCGGAATCGTAGCATTGCTAAGGTTCCCAATATACAGGGATACAGCCACGGCTTAGTCAAATTGAATAATCAATTTTCTAAAATTTTGTATTCGTTATCTATTTTGAGTAAACTTTACAAGACAATGAGTTTGTAAATGATAATTAAGAGGTTATGGCTTGAAAACGGTTATGGCAGTAGCGCTCGTTGTTGTAGCAGTCTTGGTGACTTCAGCTGTTTGGTATTTTATGATTAATAACGAGCTGTTTACTGAACGCAACACGAATCCAACCCCAAGCCCAACACCAACTTTTCATCCAACAACACCTTCACCAACGCACACACCAACTTCGACCCCGAGACCTTCTCAAGCGCCGGTATCGGGCACAACTAAGCCTTCTACTCCGGAGTTCGCTTTACAGTTCGCAGATCACTCATATGACGTGCCCCCAACTTACAAGACAGATCCATATACAGGAAAGACTGTGGTGGACAGTTCGGGTTACCATGTAGATAACCGTACAATCGATGTTATAATTACAAATCAACCATTCACATCGGGCTCACAGAATGGTAATGATACTGTACTGTACTATTACATTCGTCATAAGGGACATTTTGAAGATTGGACGGAGGACTCAAGCATTAACTATCCAGGCACTATTCAAGTATCTAATACTGGTTCCACAATAGTGAGTTTTTCTCTGCAATATTGGAATATTCCTGTAGACGGTCAAGTTGATTTTCAAGTTAGGGCAGTGATAGGATACTCCTACAGCCATGAACCCTTATACTGCGGTGATTCATCAAATTCCTTTGTCATGGTGGGGCAAAGCGAATGGAGCAGCACACGAACAATAACTTTGGGCACCCCCACTCCATAGTCTTCTTTATAGTTGTATACATATTTTTACAGGAGAAAACAAGGCATGAAAACTTGAATTAAGAGTTAAACAAATCAAAAGCTTAGGATCTAAAAAAAGTGGAGACTAAAGAAGGGCTTATGAACGATGGCTTATTTTTCTCTTTGCACAACAAAAGCAATTTTGACAACCGCTCTGTATTCAACGATTTTGTTGTTTTCCACTTTTGCCTTGCAACTTTTCAGGTAAATAGATTTAATGTTCTTGATTGTCAATGCTGCTTCTGCCAACGCGTTCTTTGTCGCATCTTCCCAGTCTTTTGGTGAGCTGCCTATTAGCTCTATGATTTTTACAACTGCCATTTCTTAAACTCTCCAATATATTATATGTGTAACTATCTATTATTTTTTGCATTGATTGCATAAAGTTTTTAAGAAGTTCAATTCATAGTTATTGTGGTGATATTGTGTCTGAACCAGTTTTTGAGTGGTATAAAGATAAAGCAGGAAAATACCGTTTTAGGTTGAAAGCAGCTAACGGAGAAATAATAGCAGTCAGTGAAGGATATGCTTCAAAAGAGGGCTGTGTAGGCGGCATTGAATCTGTTAAGAAGAACGCTCCAATAGCCAAAATAGTGGAAGCAAAAGAGTAAAAGCAGGATGCCAAAGACGCCGCAGAATCAAAAAAGACTGCTGAAAAGGCAAACTTTGAGAGCGACATTTTTCTTAATGTCTCCTTTTTTTATTTTTCAATTTCTTTCTCGAGTTTGAGAATAAGAGAGGACAAATTACTACCAAAGTGAGAGAGAGTAGTAATAGTCGTAATATGGTGAGTTCGAGAGAGAGAAAGATAAGGAGCTATAGATTTTTCTGAGGAATTATTCGGAAGCAATTACTTGTTTGGGACTCGAAAGCTTGAAAAATTCAAAAAATTTTCTTTCGATGATAGTTGATTTTGATTTCAAGGATTACGAATGAATGGGTTTAAGCTTTTTATATCATTTTTGATGCCTTTATAAATAGATGCTTTATATACTCCTATTCTAATTTAAATACTCTTGACCGTGAGTTGACATGAGTAAAAGAAAACCAATCATTAACATCCAAAACATTGTGGCCTCAGTCTCACTTAACCAAAAAATTGACCTACAAAAAATCGTTGAAAAATTCCCACAAACAGAATACAACCCCAGCGTTTTCCCAGGTCTAGTCTTCCGTCTAAAAAAACCAAAAACAGCCACCTTAATCTTCGGCACAGGCAAAATGGTGTGCACAGGTGCTAAATCCGAAAAGGAATCACGTAGTGCAGTAGAAAAAGTCGTCAAGGAACTCCGCGGTGAAGGCATCCAAATTACAGAAAAACCTGTCGTAATGATCCAAAACATCGTAGCTTCGGCAGAACTTGGCGGAGAAATCGACCTTGAAAGCCTAGTTTACAAGCTCAGCAAAGTCATGTATGAACCCGAACAGTTCCCAGGTGCAGTCTACCGCATGGATGAACCCAAAGTTGTGTTCCTAATCTTCAGCGCTGGAAAACTCGTTTGTGTCGGAGCCAAAAAAGAAGAGCAAGTCTACGAAGCAGTCGATAAAATCCAGCAGCTACTCGAAGAAAAAGAACTCATCTACTACCCCTCTTAAACCTCTTTTTTGACTCAACCAATAAAGCAGACTCATAGTCTGCCCTTGTTTTTTCAAAACATTTTGTTTCAACTAAAGTAGACCTATGTTTTCATTCTTCGTCTAACCGCAGGATTTTGCTCGGATAGCTTTTTCAAAGCCAGCTCAAAAGTTTCGTCCTGTAACAGCTCTTTTTTAACAAAAACTCCAGTTCTGCCTACTTCATCGCGCCTTAGCAAAGCATGAACTCTATCAAACACGGTCTCAGCTGCTACCCCCAAGACTTTCGCTGCAAACTCTTCCTTACCAACAACACTACTCTCAACATGACCCTTTTCAGTTGGTTCGATGAGCATAAGCCGTTTATCCACCCCTGCGACACGAACATTCGCCTTGAGCTGTGCAAGATTCACTTCACCGCCAAACCGGTAAAATTCACGTTCCACGCGACGCATCTCCATTAATGGAAACGAGACTGTTTTGTTCTCGTCGATTTCAATGTGAGCTTTCATGGCGTAAGATGGAGTGGCTTGAACAATAAAACGAGAGTTGATGGGTATTTTGGCTTTTTCAAGAGCTGATTCAACAATGAAACTGCTTTGTACTTCAGGAATGAAAACGTCCACGTCGCTGCCCAATTTTACGTCTCCTCTAGCTATACTGCCATGCGTCAGCGACCTCAGATGAAACGCTTCCAGCGCGTCCATAATCCAAACCGCCTTTTCCCGTAGCCCTTTTAGCTGTTGCCATCGTAAGCCAGTGTAGGTTACTTCTTTATGTTCTCCTTGTTTAGTTGGTCTAACAGCCATGTTTACCCACTAAATCTATCCTTTAGTGCGACATTATTTATTTAGTTTAATTAACCAATTCTGGAACAAATACGCCAATTTTGCTATTTTGTTTTTCTGAAAATTTTATTCCGTCTATTTCAACGAAAAATTCCAAGTATCTAAAAAGACAAATGCAAACACATACTCATACAAAGGAAATTCCCTTCAAAGCATCTTGCTGATGCTTCTGCTCATCTCGGTTTAGATATTACTCTTAGCCAAAATAACAAAAGAAATAATTTACTTTGTCACCCTACAATTCAGTTTGTCTGTCACTGTCATACGTGTAAAACTAAAAAAAACAGTGAATAAGGACTTCAAAAGTCAAAAAGACACGACATATTTTTTAATTCAATTCTGAGGTATTCTGCATATTAACTATTGATTCATAATCCTTTACTACTCAATTCATGCAAATCTAATTGTACGTTTAAGGTGGATATCTGTTCATGAAAATCCGTTGGAAAACACTGCTTATATTCGTAGTGATAGGATTGATCTTAATGACAGTTCTCTACCAGTTTTCTCAAAAAATAATGTTAGACGGCGTAGCAGAAACAGAGAGCAAAGAGGCTATATCGAACGCTCAAAGATTCATCACCAATTTGAACTTAGAACTGCAGGGCTTCAATTCAACAGTCAAAGACTGGGCATCGTGGGACGACACATACCAATTCATTGAAAACAACAATACAGCCTATATAGATTCAAATCTGCCAGACCAGACATTTATTCATCTGGGACTAAACTTTATGCTTTTCATAAATCAATCTCGACAATTAGTATTTGGCAAGGCATTCGACCTAGAAAATCAAACAGTCATTAACCTCCAAGATGCCCAAATAAGTCAGATTGCAAACAACAATTTCCTTTATACAAACGATATTAGCCAAAGCGAGGGAGGACTTATTCTTTTCGAAGGAACTCCAACGCTTGTAATCTCACAGCCTATTCTAACAAGTGCCGGAGAGGGACCAGTTCGTGGAGCTCTCATTATGGGACGTTTTCTTGAAAAATCGGAGACTGATTCCCTAGAAGAAGCTGTAGGGTTACCCTTTGAAATATTTGCTATAGGCAGTTCTCAGATGCCTGCGGATTTTCAAATAGCAAGCAAGAGTCTATCATTCAAAGAGCCAGTCTTTGCTCATGTCACAAACGAAACTAATATAGCAGGCTACGTTTTGCTCCAGGATGTAAGCGGCACACCAATTGTCATAACAAGAGTCGATACTTATAGGTCCGCTTACTTGCAGGCAAAAAATAGTCTCAATTATCTTATTGTCTCATTTGCTGTTCTAGGAATTGCCATTTTTGCGGCCACTGCCTTTTCGATGGATAAAATAGTGCTTTCAAGAGTGAGCCGACTTACCAATGATGTAACCAAAATAGACCCTAAGAGTGAGCAGCGGGATTATGTATATGTTAAAGGAACTGATGAATTATCGAATTTGGGCTGCAAAATTAATGGCATGATTACTACGATACAGGATTCTCGTGATGAACTTAAGAAATATGCAGAAAGCCTTGAAAGGAAAGTTGAAGAAAGAACTTTAGAATTGAAGAAAGAATCAAGAGAAGCTCAAAAGCATATTCGCTGCTTCTCCAGATACCATTTTAGCAGTTGACCTCCAAAATAAATATAACGGAATGCAACAAGCAAATGTACGAATCTTCTGGTTATTCTCGCGACGACCTTATTGGAAAATCAGCGTCCTCATTTCTGTCTGAAGCTGATTACAAGAGAATCTTGAAGAGGGTTGAGGAAATCAACGAAAACAGGTCAGCTATTCATGTTGAGTGTAGCATCATTAAGAAGGATATGTCTGTATATCCCGCTGAGTTGACTATAGGTTCTCTGCGGGATTCTCAAGATGTTCCATTCGGTTATGTGGTGATGATTCGAGATTTAACTGAGAAGAAAGAAATAGAGCAGAAGCTGTTCTAATGCGGAAAGATTAGCTGCCATCGGGGAGTTGGCAGGAATGGTTGGTCATGACTTACGTAATCCGTTAGCCGCTATCAAAAACGCTGTCTATCTCTTAAAAAAGAAAGGGGCTGCACTCTCAGAAGACCAAACTAAGACTTGGCTTGAAATAATTGAGAAGGGAATTGACCATTCTGACAAAATCATCAACGACCTCTTAGACTATGCTAGGAATGTGCATTTAGAACTGGAAGTGACATCAGTTAGGGATGTTCTGATAAATGCCCTGGCAATGGTAAAAATCCCGGAAAATGTTAAGGTCATAAACGCTATTTCAGAAGAGTTCACCTTAAGAATCGACAAGAATAAAATCGAACGCGTCTTCATCAACCTTGTCAAGAACTCAATAGATGCTATGCCAAACGGAGGCACCATCACGTTATCCTGCATCCAAAAAGCTGGCAGCGTTGAAATTACTTTCGCAGATACTGGCACAGGCATACCGGAAGAAATCATGCCAAAGATTTTCTCTCCTCTTTTCACTACGAAGGCACAAGGCATGGGTTTCGGCTTATCCATATGCAAACGCATGGTTGAGGCACATGGAGGAACAATAACGGTTGAAACTGAGAAAGGCAAAGGTACAGTATTCAAGATTACTTTCCCGATTAAAACTAAACAGATACCTGAAACAGGCCTCTTTAATGCTCAGTTCTCAGAATTAATTATATGAGCAACATATTCTACTTGCTGCTCAATCTGATTCAGAAAACACAAGTTTTAGGATATTAGACGCCCTACTTTGTCAGAGGCAGAAAAAAGAAAGATGTGTCGGAGAATGAGATATCTCCAACTAAACCTTCATTTAGTATAATTAACCAATCAAAGCATCGAAGGAAAACCGATGGATACCCATCTCTGCAACGCCTGCAAAACCCGCGAAGCCTTCTTCTATAGGCAATATTCAGGAGAACGACTCTGCAAGCGCTGCTTCACCGAATCCATCGAAGCAAAAGTGCGACAAACCATCACGCGTTACCACATGCTAAACTTTGATGACCATCTGGCGGTTGCGGTTTCAGGCGGCAAAGACAGCCTCAGTATCCTGCATATTTTAGCCAAACTGAAGCGTTCACGACCAAAAACCACCCTTACCGCAGTAACAGTGGATGAAGGGATCAAAGGCTATCGTGACGAAGCCCTGGAAATCGCAGCCAAAAACTGCAAACAATTAGAAATTCCACATCATATAGTCTCATTCAAGGAACTCTATGGTTTCACGCTAGACGAAATGATTTGTGGGGTACGCGAAAAAGGACATACCGCATTGACAGCTTGTGCATACTGTGGTGTCCTACGCCGAAAAGCAATCAACACTGGCGCAAGACAGGTAAAAGCAACCAAAATCGCCACGGGACACACCCTTGACGATGAAGTACAGACTATTCTTATGAACATTTTACGTGGAGACATCGCACGGTTAGCTAAGGAAAAACCCGTAACCACCGAAGTACACCCCTTGTTTGTGCAAAAAATTAAGCCGTTCTGTGAAATCCCAGAAAAAGAAAGCGCCCTCTACGCTTACATTAAGAAAATCGCGTTTCAAGACACTCCATGTCCCTATGCTTCCGAAGCGTTGCGTAATGATGTCCGGGGAATGCTCAATCGCATGGAGGAGAAGCATGCTGGAACCAAGTTCACCGTTTCCAAAGCCCTTGAACGTTTGCGTCCTGCACTCGAAGAAACTGCAGCGAAAGAGGCTGAGGATTTTAAGACCTGCGTCGAGTGTGGTGAGCCATCAGCGTTGGATTTATGCAAGGCATGCGAGTTGCTGCGGCAGTTGCGTTAAGGTTTTTTGCGGTTGATTTTCTGGTCGCTTTTAAGTTTACGCAGCATTTCTGATGCTTCAAAAGCGGTGTTTGCGGATGCTACTCTTTGAGCTTTTTGGAGATTAACATTTGTGCCGCAGTAGGGGCAAATCTTTGTTTTCTGCCCGAAATTACAAAGCATTAAACCACCGCATTTTGTACATTTCACGATTTGCGTTACGCCCATTTTGGAGGTTACTTCCGAAAGCCTTTTCACCAAACAGGTTGATAACAGTTTGGTAGGGAACAGAGAGCGTTATGAGCGTGGATAAAGAAACGGTTAAAACTAGGTCCATATGACGGATTTAGCGGTTGCATACTTCAAGAAGGAAGGTTATAAGGTCAACAGCAAAGATGTTAAACTGGAAGGACACAGTGGCGTATCAAGGCATTTTGACTTGATTGTACAGAAAGGTAGGCTCGAGCAGGGTGTTTGGGTAAGAGATTGGAACCGCACAATTGGCGTCAACGTAATCATTAATCTGGATACTTCTTCTGAAGATGTAGACCTGTCAAGTCCAATCATGATTGGCGAAAAATTTAGTGACCACGCCAAATCTTATAGTAACAGACGGAAAATCACGCTTTTAACCAAGCAAAAAATCGGCAGCTTCCGATAGCTTACTCTTTCAGGTACTGGTCTGTTAATCCTTCGCGTTCAAGCATACCGAGCCAATCCACAATACCAGCATGGCATTTCTTGCCTTTATCCAAAACATCAAGGATTTCAGCTACATCCTCATCCACAGTTTTCCCAGTCACATCCAATTCACAAACCTTACCACTCTGCGTCTGCATGGCTTCAACGAGGCAAGAATCAAGGATTTCTGCAGACAGATTCTCGTAGAGTTTGGCATCGCTAAAACCACATTTCTGCATGAATTCTTTGAGTTCCTTGGGGTTTCGTCGCAAAACGATGACGTTAGTGACTTGGCTGTTTGGAGTGACTGCGGCTGCGTAGTGTCCATCGACTATAATGTTGTCGTTGGTTGAGGTTTCTATGGTTTCTTTGAGTTTTTGCTGCATTGCTTCTTCGTCTATTATTATAGTTTGGCGTTCTGTGTCTTCGCCCAATATTAGGTTGTAGGTTATCGCAAAATCTGTCAGGTTAATATATTGAGCATCTAGTTTGGCGACAAGTTGTTTTGCAGTGGAGGTTTTTCCAACACATGGAGTGCCCGTGATGAGAATGACGCGTTTCATGGAAGAACCTTTGTTTGGCACGTAAATATTGGTTTTGGCTCGGATGCCCAGACACCCCCCTTCAACCCCAATTTTTTTTCTAAATCTCATCTATATAATCAAATTAGTTCTATGTTGGTAACTTCAAGGACTCTCCTTGCCAATTATCTACCTCGCGCGCGAAAAGGCTGGATAAAACTTGGACTCCTTAACTTTTTGAGGGTATGTTTATTGGTTGCGACCACTCAATTGGCGTGGGCTGGCGAGTTGGTGTGTGGCTGTCGGACCCAAATTAGGGTCTGAGGAAACTCCGCCCACATGTAGAATTGCAGTACCCTCAGGGTACAAGGCGAGAGCCTTGGCAACGGAGCAGAAACGAAACGTCCACCCGGACTTGGCTATGAGACATTTGTGATGTCGAGTGCGCCGGAGTGGAAGCGGTGAAACGGCCGTCCTGCAAGTGGAAAGGGCAAACAGTCGCCGATGAAGAATCTACCGGAAGGCGCGGGTAGCCCGATTAGCCGAATGCCACAGATAACAGAAGGCGGGTTACGACCAACACACCAGCCCAATTCGTTAATAAAACTCTTATGATTATACTCCTCGTAACCGAGGTCTCTATCTTGAACATCTTCTAATAAGCAAAAATGGAATCCTCTGTTGACACAGCACACCACAATTAGGTATAGTCGCGAAATCTTGACGAAAACACTTTTTAATGCTTCCCGAACCAATTGAACTTAGATATAAAAATGTCTTTAAATCCCTCAAGAAAGGTCACCCTGTTGCTAGGTTTGTTGGTTATTCTCATAATGTTCATTGGGTATGTCGCATACATAGAAATCAATAACAATACCTCCTCAACACCTGCTCCAACAGAAAAACCCACCAACTCATCCAGTACCCCGTTAGTAACTGATTACTCGATAATTATTCCAGAAATATATCATGTGGGCTTTGGTGTAGCTGAAATAAACATAAAGTTCATCGCGCCATCGCCACTTCAAAACATACAGACTCAAACAGATTTTTCCGCTACTAAATTACCCATTACACTATCAACGAATCTAAACAATACAACCAACTCAATTCTTCCAGCTATCGTTAACGGAACCACAATTAGCATTAAAGTTGATGTCTATTGGTATACAATGAGTACGGATAATCCAAGGGAACTTGTTGCTTCTCAGGAATGGAATGAAACAAAATACGTTTACATGTGATAACTTGTCTATTTGTTCTGACTTCTTCTAAAACCTTATAACTAGACAACAACAAATAGGACCTCTCAGGGATTAGATGGATTAGATATGAGTGAATGTAAGTAAAAAATTACTGATCCCAATGGCGAGTTACATCCAACATATCGGCCCACTACAATGCTTTCTTTTGTAAAGAAAGCTTTTAAAGAAAATAGAGCATAACTCACGAACAAAGGCACTGAAGATGAAACGCCGCATATACTTATTTTTAATTTTTCTAATTTGCGGCATTAGCTTACCTTCTCTTTCAGGCTTGCTAGTTTTCCCTTTTTCAATGGTGCCCGCTAAATTAACGCTTGTATACGCGTTAATACTTTCATCTATTTTTTTATTGGTTACAATTTTTTTGCGCACCCGCAAATCAGTGAAATGTTATTGGCAAATCTTCTTTGCGTTTTTCATAGCTTCTTTAGCTTTGTTTATCGACTTCCTCATAAACATGCCATCAGATACAATGAACACTCTAGTTTTAGACATGTTGGTTAGTGCTTCAATAATTGTAAGCACGATAATTTTATTGACTCGAATTTCTGGTAATTCTTTTGGCTCGATTTTCCTAAAGAAAGGAAACATAAAGTTAGGACTGATATTTGGACTCACAGGCTTTTTCTTCTTTGCATTAACTTCTATTCCAGCGGCACAGTATTTGTTTCAAGCTCAAAACATAAGCTTAGACAAAGTAATTGCTTGGATGCCTTGGATAATGCCTATTGTGCTGCTAAATGGAGTTAGAGAAGAATTATTGTATAGAGGGCTTTTCCTGAAAAAACTTCAGCCTAAGCTCGGGTTAAAAACTTCTAATCTTTTGCAGGCAATAATCTTCTCTCTGAGTCACTCAGTAGCTGGAGTAGGACTTAATGCTTATACGCCTTTTATTTGGATTCTTGTAATCTTTACATTCTCTCTTGGGCTTGCTTGGGGCTACATCATGCAACGCACAGATAGCATATCTAGGCTCAACTCTGTTTCACGCTGGAACAGATATTCCTGTTTTCATAGGAATTTTCTCAAATACCTTCTGACTGGAAAAACATGAAGTGCTCATTAGAGTAAGGCTAACTATGGACTGAAATTTACGGTGTCAATTCTGTGATGTTCTACTTCGGGTTGCTTTTCAAAAAAAGGCTCTACTTTGTCCATTGTGGATGAAAACAACTCTCGAGATTCTAGAAAGGACTTATTATCCTCCCACATAGTCAAGATTATTGCAACGTCGTCATCGTCGCATGAAAACATCGAAACATACCCTCGATACCCTTTTGCGTTTCGCACAAGTTTGTTTAGTATAAGGTCTAACTCGGCAAAGCCTTCTTCACGTTTTCCAGATTTAAAGAAAAACTTTGCTATTCTTGCGACAACCAACTTACACACCAAAATAAGATTATTTTTTTAGGATTTAACCTTTTACAAGTCTTTAGTTAACCTTGATAAATCTCCGCTTCGAGTCGCTCTGCTTCCTCTTTGCCGAACGAATTCACTAGGAGCTGAACGCTAAACTCTGTCTTGCAACAACTTATTTTAAAAAGATTTACTGTGAAAAGCGTTTGACCAACAAATCCAACTTCCTTAATTTAAGGGACACACGGAGACTTAAAGCTAAGTTTTGAGAAAACGAGGTTTTAAACATATAAAGCTTGATTTGACGGTTAAAAGGGAAAATAAATGCGTTTAGAAGTGTCCGAGTACGTTATTCTCGGCATTCTGAAATTTCTGGGTGTCTGCTTAATTCATCAATAGACTTGTTTAGCAGTATGTTGTCTCCAGTTTGAGCAACCAATGACATAGGCAAGCATACGGTTGAGCTTCTGAATCTTTTTTTGAATCCAAGGTCTTCAGATGCTGGTTTTGACAACTTGACATGTAAATGGGTAACATTCCAATTCGTAGTGTTTATTTCTATCCCGTTAACATTTCCGAGGTCAAAACCGCCTGCACAAATAACATACATTCCAGTAAGTTTTTCAAAGGTCACCAAAATCAATCGCCATTTTTTGTATAAGCAAAATCATGAATATAATTCTTTCCATAATTACAACTCGGCCTCTAAAAATTTTAAATAATCTTTAAAATCAAGTTTATACAGTATGGAAACTGTTATAATCGTATATGCCACTATACTATTATCAAAAAAAAAGGATGAAAAACAAAATGCCAAAATTAACATTCACCGTGAGCCATGAAAACGACACACGGTTAAGAGAAAAAAATCGCCATAAAGGCGACATATCATGCATAATAAACGACGCATTAGACCAATACTTCAAGAAGACAGAACAATGACAACAGAAATAGGAATAACAACACGGTCCAATAAATTACTAAGCCCTAAGACAGGGCTCTTAAGGGCAACTGATACCTAGCGAACAGATGACCCGCTTTAAACTGTACACTCCCACACTCTTCCCTCCGCGAAGTAGGTTTTTGTCGCCACGTAACCATTGGGTTCCAAAAATCAACAACGCATTGTATTGACAAACTATGGTCCTTTTATAAAAAAATGTAATTTGGAAATGTTGAATCTCGGCACTTTTTTTAAAATAAATGTATTATCTGAATTGTGGATTCAATATCTTTAATACTGTATTCAAGGCCCATAATATCCTTTAATGAGGGTTGACTGTGTCTGATTCAAATACTTCTCTCTTTCGCCTCAGTCAAGAATATGACTGCCGAGTTAAGGGAAAGTGAAGAGAAGTATCGTTCATTGTTTGACAACATGCTGGATGGTTTTGCATATTGCAAAATGGAATTTGATAAAGCTGGCAACACCTGTTGATTTTGTCTATCTAGAAGTCAACGATGCTTTTGAGAAGCTAACAGGGCTAAAAAGGCAAATCGTTGTTGGTCGAAATGTTACTGAGGCAATTCCAGGTATCAAAGAAACTAACCCAGAATTATTTGACATCTACGGTAAAGTTTCTAAGACAGGTAAGGCAGAAAGGTTCGAAGTTTTTCTTGGCCCTCTAAAAATCTGGCTTTCTATTCTTGCATATAGTCCAAAAAAAGGCTATTTTGCAGCAGTGTTTGAGAATATAACTCAGCGCAAACTAACTGAAACTGCTTTGATTGAGAGTCAACAGAAGTTTAGTGCTTTGTTTGATGCGAATCCTGAGGCAGCGGTTTTCTATGATGCAAATTTTCGTGTAATTGAGGCTAATCATCGGTTTAGCAAGCTATTTGGGTATTCGCTTGATGAAATCAAAGGAAAAGATATCATAGAACTCATTGTTCCTGATGATGCAAAAGAAGAAACGAAGACTATCCGTGAGAGAATCAAATCTGGTTTGGTAGAAATTGTTACTACTCGGAAAAGGAAAGACGGAATTGAAATTCCACTATTGTTAACTGGAAGTCAAGTGTGTTTAGGTGATGAAGTAATCGGTTCTATGTTTGTTTTCAAGGATATCGGTGAAATAATTACTGTGCAAGAAGAACTAAGTCAAGCGCTATCATAAATCGCAACTGCTTAATGAGAAATTAGCCGTTGTCGGCAGTTTGACTAGGCACGATGTCAGAAATAAACTGTCAACAATCACTAATTATTCTTATATTTTGAAAAAGAAGTACGCTGATAGACCTGATATTGTTGATTGTTTAGGTAAAATGGAACAGTCTGTTAAGGATTCCGTGAAGATATTTGATTTCGCTAAAGTTTATGAGCAGTTGGGCGTTGAGACACTTGTTAATGTTGATGTGGAGAAGACTGTTAATGACGCTGTTGAGATGTTTTCTGATTTACCCTTCAAAGTGGTTAATGAATGCCATGGCTTAAATGTTCGAGCCGATTCTCTGCTAAGACAGCTCATCTATAACTTTATTGACAACACAAGAAAATATGGCCAAAAAACAACAACTGTTAAGGTAAGCTACCAAAAGACAGCTCAAAGTGGTTTGCAGCTGACCTACGAAGACGATGGTGTAGGTATATCCTTAGAAAATAAACAACAAATCTTCAAACAAGGATTTAGTACTGGAGGCAGCACAGGCTTTGGATTATTTTTGTCCAAGAAGATGCTGGAAGTCTACGGTTGGACAATAACTGAAGAAGGTAAACCCGGAGAAGGAGCAAAATTCGTAATAACGATTCCGATGCCTCAATCGATGTAGTCAAACCTACCTTCAAACAGAATGGAAAGGTATGGATTAGACATAATCAAGTAATTCTTGTTTTCTTCACGCGAGGCTCTCTATTCTTAATTTTTTGATCGCTTTAAAAGAAGATCAAAGGTTAGTAGAGTTAAGGAAGATCAGGGAAGCTGTTGAGAAAGCGCCTTCGACAACACCGCCAAAAGCTCTATGGACTGAATTCAAGGACTTCCTGTCAAAATACAAGCTTTTAGGGCTTGCTGTCGTGTTAATATAGCAATACAGAAATGCTTGACTGCCGTATTGTTTATTGAGATGGATTTTGTGGTTTATCGTAGATATTTTGATTCTCCTAATTGTGGGGGCTGTATGTATAAAGCAAGCAGTTACTGTTGGGGGCAATGTTCGTTTAATATTTGGAAAAAAGATAGAGAATACTGAGGCTTTTAGAGTTGGATTCGGTTTTGGAAAAGACTTACAGGCTTATCGTTAGAGTGGTTGGCTCTCAAAGAAATAAACCAATCCCGGATGTTAACGTTAAGGTTTTTAGAGTAGAAAAAGGACCAATAACGCCCAAACAATGGACTGAAAATCTCAGAAATGGAACTCCATTTAAAACGTTGATAATCTCAATGAGTACCTATAGTGATGGTACCGTAACAGTTGAGCTTCCAGAGGGTGTTTATGAAGCTAAAGTCGAAGGATACGGTTTAAATCAGGTTTGCGAATTAACTCAAAATCTTGAAATTCTTTTTATTGAACCGAAAAAACATTGGTGGCAAAAATCTTAACCCATGTTTGCGAAGAAATTCCTGGAATAGACATTTGTTTATAAGTATAGTTTGCTTATATTACTAGCGAAGAGTCTCTTTTGTACTTGGGTTTGGGTTTAGTGTCGGATACTTTTCAAAAAATAGAAGCGAAACAAAATGTTGATATTAAAAGTCAAATTGAAAAATTGTGTTGAACCTAAATTAACTAACCATAATAATTACGTGAATAACAACAAGAGAGGCGACGCAACTACATGGTGAGCCTAGGTAACTTGGCCCAGTGCCCGCAATGTACTCGAATGGGACGTGTTGTTTGGATTTCGCAAAATGGACAGATTATAGGAATCCGATGTTCTGCAAGTCACCGCTTAGAAAGTTATCCTAATTCATATGGATTTACGCGTTCTCCTTCCAAGGCAAACAAGAATAGTGTTTTTCTCGTTAACAAAGAATCATTGTGACTCTTCGATAAGTATGTTGCAAGAAAACTATTTGCTCTCTAGCAAAATAAAGATAGCTCCGGAAAACGACCAAACTGCCTTCTCTAAGCATTTTGGTTTTTACAAAAATTATTCTCTTTTCATTTTGAAAGCATTAAGAAAATCCTCCTTTCAAGAATTTCTATACTACATGCTCTTATCAGAAAACATTGAAGAAAAGAATGTTAATACTGTGGACATCAAAGTCTTTCCTGCTCCCAGAAAAAACGGTTTCAATATCGTTGGCAAATGTGACACTTTTAGGGGCAGGATTCGCATTTATCCAAAAACCTTTAACTACTGTTCTGCGTTCAGGAAAAAATATGGAAAAGACTACCTATTTGCATTCGTAGGGAATAGAGCTAGAGCGGCTCTAATACATGAATTGCTGCATCTAAAATATGTCAGCGATGAGAAGAAGGTGCAGAAATTGACTGATATCTATTTTTCCACGTACATGAAAAAGCGGCTTGAAAAAGATTCAAATTTGATATCATTACATGACCTAATATTTGCTTCGAAAAAGCACACACCTTTTGGAAAGAAAACGACAGGCTACAATATACAATTGGACAGTTGAATATTCGCAGTCATCAACGTAAAAAATGTTGAAGGGGCTTCAACACAAATAGACTCTCAGTTTTCTACACTTCTAAACTAGCTCGTTTGTTGATAGCGGCTCCGGTGACTGCTTCAGGGAATTTTTCTCTTAGTCTGTTCTCTGCAGCTACTTCTGCTTCTTCCAAGATCTGCAATGCATCTGCACTTGCCATTATTGTGTTTACTGGCGCGTCGTTGCCTTGATTAGTGGATGTGCATATATCTGAGAGAAGGTTTCCTATGTTTCCCAGTTCCATGCTTGCTTCTGGAAGGATACTGCACATTTCTGAGCGGATACTGTTTAACATGCCCTTGGCTGGACTCAATATTGTCACTAAGTCACCCATTTCTGAAACTGTGCTAAGTCGCATGGAAACGCTTTGAAGACCGAGGGAGGCGTGTGAGAGCATTTTTTCGACTTTACGTATTTCGCCGAGCTCTGTAGCAAATATATTTGCCCGCGCCGTATCCCGTTCTGTCATGGCTTTCACGACACGTTGAAATATTTCTTTATCACGCATCTCAAAGCGGTTGACAGCAGCATCCAACGTTCTAGTTTGAGCATCAAGCCGTTGCGTGACCATACCAATTTGTTCTTTTAGGTTTTCCTGCGGCTTGGCAATGTTTTTAATCTTTGATACAACTGAAGGTGTTTCCTCTTTTTCTTTCCACTTATTGATAAACCGGTTACCCAAATTAGCTGTCTCCTTTGCGCCACTTTAGGAGCGAGGCAATAAAAGAGTGTTCTACCTGTTAAGTTAAAACTCAGCTCTAGAAATTGCTGGTTTTTAATTTTCTCTATAAAACATCGCGAAGGCTAAGGAGTTGGACTCCATCGATTTTTTGGGAAAGCAATGGAAACCAGATGAAATTTGTATTTAAACTAGCATTAAACTGGTCCATTCTATACTTGGAGGTTAGCGGCTTCAACGCTTCGACGCAGCAACCTGGATCGAGTTTCAGCACGAACTCTCTTATCGGTTACCTGAAGATCAAGGTCTTTGGCGGTCAGCTCCAAAATTTTTTGTATTAAAATTTGTGCGGCTTCTGCAACTTCTTTAACAGGTAACGTTTCTTTTTCGCAGATTCCGGGGCAGCAGGAGGAAAAAGGAAAATTCAGTTCCAACTCAATTTTGTTATTCTCGTAATCGTAATCCGCTATAGTGAAGGGTTCCAGCCTGCAAACTGCTGGTCTCACCTCATAGACTTGCACATTTATTGTTTTTACCCAAGAAAAAACAGCTGTCGTCGTTTTTTCTGCGGATCCAGCGGATACCCGATTCATCGGGGCGCTCTAAGAAATCCTTGAATCCTTTTGCTTCTAACTGTTTTTGTTCTCTCTTGCTTACGTCAGGTGGCTGCATCCGACAGCAGACTCCACAGTTCTGGCATTTGAAACCCACTGAATCGGGGAAGATTACATTTTTAAAGTTCAAGGTAAATGAAAAAGGGGAAAAATGGTTTATTTAGATTGCGTGATAAAAGACGGATTTGTCCTTGCTCGGTTGCCCCATTTTCTAACATGAAAATCCATGTCTTATTACAGGTGAACATGCAACTGCAAAAAGTGAACGGGAAGGTTTGTTCGTTAAAAGACCATTAAATATGACGGCGCACTACACGCAATTGTAGACGTGTTCAACACACAAACAGAAATACCAAAATAGCACAATCTTCCCGGTCATACGTCAGTGCGAAAGGCATTCTATGTCAGTAGAGTGAGGCCACGATTGCGGTGACTGTTCCTTGAATATGTGGAACTTTTTCCTGTATATGAGCAATAAGCTGTTTGAGATTTTCTTTGTCACTTGCTCTTACCGCAGCAATCACATCGTAGGGTCCTAAAACTGTGTCAGCTGATAAGATCTGCGGAATCGCTTGAAGTTTTTCTTGAACCGTTTCCAAGTTTCTCGGCTGGGTATTCAGGAATAGGAAGGCGTAGGGTTCTTCAGTATAGGGTTTTCCTTCTGAGATTACTATGAGCGTTTGGGTTCGATCAACGAGGGATTCCTGGGGGGCTATTTTTCTGATTGGGTTAAACCATTTGCTGAAGAATTCGTCGAGACCCTTTAGGTCGCGTATTTGTATGAGGATATCTACGGGTCCAAAAAGCAAAAAGACGTCTTTTTTGGAAAGGTTTAGTTTTATGAGTTCATCTAATACTCGGTTGAAAGCACCTACTTTACAGGACAAGCCCATATATGCTTTCATAACTAATCAAGAATCAATTATGTCTGCTGGTTGATAAATATAACGAAAATGCAAAAATTCACTTGTCAGCTAATAGCAATGGATAATTTGTTCCTATTCAAGTGAATTAACCATTTTTTTGAATTGAATCAACTGCTCTTTTTTTAAAGAGTGGACGAGAAGGGCTTAAAAGATATTTTAGAGACCGTTGATATTTGAGGTAAGAGTGACCAAGATGCCTGCTAAAGTGTCATTTAACCCTGAAAAAATACGCAACCAAAAAAGAACTATCGGTGCAATCGCGATAGCACTCCTATTGATTTTCACAGTACTCGCTTTCTTAGGATGGATATCTTTTATTGTTTGGGTTTTGGCTGATTTGGTTGTAGCCGCATTGGCTAATTTGCTGCTCAGAAGAGTTGGAAGAACTCCCCTCTAGCTTTACTGTCGATACTTGGGGCGTTTAGATTCTTTTACCCAAAAATCAGGGTCATCTACCTGAATAATCTGGACTTCGCAAATGTTACGAGGATCAGTTATCACAGCGCGGAATTTTGAGGGCAAACTAGGATCTGCTAAAAACGTCATTCGGGATTCCTCAAGCTTTTCCGCTATGCGTTCACATTTTTTATTGGCATAACCGCCGTACTTTATGCTTTTTCCTTCAATGATAGCTTTGTCAAAACCGTCTTTGCTGCACTGGATGAGTTTGACACCGTCTCGTATGAACCAGAATCCAGAAGTTTTGGGCATGATTATCGGATAGCTATAGGCTTGAGTGATTGTTATTAAGATTACCCATTTAGCTGCAGGATTTGTGCCTCAGAACCTACTGTATTGTCCAGTCATTTTTGGAGAGACAGAACTAACTGAAACTCCAACTCTTTACGTGCAATTGTCATCATAGGCACCTTGCATTTCATGTTAGTTAATTGAGTTTAGGCTTAAAAAAGGAGTATATGCCTCCGAATTCGTATAACTGACATCATCGCTGGGACTACCAATCCCCTCTCAGACTGACGTGTTATTCATCATTGGCATATTCAAGCATACGCACATGAAATAAAAGTATTAACCGGAAAACTACCTCGCGCTTTTCAGGGGTTTATCCAAATCTTGAAAAATATTTCTGTTTATCAGAAATAAAAAGATACAAACTAGCTAAACAAGGGATAAAAAAATGAAACAATAAGGGAGAGAGCATAAACGATTTTTAGACCAGTTTAACTAGTCTGTGTTTTGCTCTGCTTTGCCTTTTTTGCTTTTCTTTTCTCGTCTCGCTCTTTCTTAGTTAACGGTTTTTCTTTTTTCGGCATTTCGGATTGTTCTCCGGATTGAACTCTATACCGTAATTGCCTTTAATAGCTTTCGAAAGATGCAGACAACTGAGCGATTTTTAAGTGTATTCCCTAAAGGTATGCCCGCATTTTGTGCAACGCATAAATTGAGTAGACGCCTCGTCGCCGCCCCGAGTCTGCACCTGCCAAACAAACACCTCATTGTTCTCGCATTTTTCGCATTTTATTTTGATAGTTTGCATGGTTTTGATTTTTTGGTCTTCTTCAGAGATAACGGTCATAAACGGCTTAGCTTTAGGCTGAATGACTGCGCCGGTTCGCGCTTCAGTCTTTCTATCAGCTGGCTGCTTGGTGAAATTACATTTGGTACAGCATAAGACAAACGAGGTTGCACCGGTTTTTCTGAGTTCCAGACGACAACCGCATGTTGGACAAAACTCCATGAATCAGAATCCTTCTATAACTCACCATAAAACATACAAATGAGATATAAGGCTTATTTTTTTAATCAGAAAATTCTGGAACAAACATAAAACCTTAAATTAAAACATCTATCAGGGTTAACAGAGGTAGTAAAATGGCAAGTGGAGATATTCCCAAGAGTGAATGGCAAACAATCGAACATGCACTTGCGTATTTGACGAGAGCAGATAGGTTACCCCATCGCACGGAAGGAGAAAAAGCACTGTTAGATCAGATTCCTCAAAATACCGAGCGAGTTTTGGATTTGGGTACTGGCGATGGCAGGTTGCTTGCGCTTGTAAGACTTAATAACCCCGCCGTTGAGGGAGTGGCTTTGGATTTCTCTGACCCGATGATTGAGCAAGCCCAAAAACGCTTCGCAGACGACAAGCACGTAAGGATAGTTAAGCATGATTTTAGTCTGCCGCTCCCATCAGAGCTTGGCAATTTTGACGCTGTAGTCTCCAGTCTGGCAATTCATCATTTGATGCACCCAAGAAAAAAGCAACTCTACACCGAAATATTTAGCCTGCTAAACCCCAAAGGAGTCTTCTGCAACCTAGAACATGTCTCTTCAGCGACCGAGAACCTTCACTCGAAATTCTTAGCAACTATCGGTTGGACACCTGAGAGCGAGGACCCCTCAAATAAGCTCCTAGATGTAGAAACACAACTTCAATGGCTTAGGCAGATCGGATTTATGGATGTGGACTGTGCATGGAAATGGCTTGAAATAGCGCTTCTTTGCGGTTTTAAGCCCTAATTTATAGCGCTAAACTCATTGATAGAAAGCTATTAATAACAATTGCCTAACAGGATTACTAGGAGTTTTTAAAACATTGACCACAGAAATTGAGCAAATAAACTGGATGCACTGGATCTACCGCTTAATAGCGCTAATAATCGACAGCATAATTACCGGAATTGTTGGAGCCATAATATACTTCATCCTCTTCATACCGCTTATTTTTTCAGGCGCAATCTTTGGAATCGTCCCATGGTGGGGTGGCACATTTCTACTTCCGTTTACCTATGGCATAATCCTTGTTATTTACAGCGTTATACTGGAAATCTCATGGGGCGGAATGACAGTCGGAAAAAAACTTTTAGGACTACAAGTACAAACCACCAGCGGCGGCAAAGTAACTTTTGACAAAGCGTTCCTCAGAAACATCAGTAAAATCTACCCGCTATTTCTATTCCTCGACTGGCTAATAGGCATCCTGACACCTGGAAACAAAATGCAGAAATATACTGACCGTATGTCAGGAACAATGGTTGTCCAAATAAGCCAACCATTCGGAACAACACCGCCTCCACCACCGCCTCCACCAACCTAAAAACCATATTTTTCCTTTTTCTTTTTCTTCAAAACTTATTTTATTAAAAAAAATTTAAATAGCATCCAACAAAAGTATAAAAATTGAAGAGGAAAAAAGCACGAGTTAATTTTGTTTAAATTCTTCTATCCACGTTTTGAAAGCATTTCCACTTAGCCCTCTGCCAAGTTGTGCGTCAAGCCGCTTGCAAACTTTGCCCTCTTCAAAGAAAATAATAGTGGGAACCGCAGGTATGTCGTAATCGTCCCATAGCGGGTTATCATAGTCGTCTAAGAGTACATGGACCACGTTTTTGAAGCCTAAGCTAGCCACTTTTTCGTTGAATGTTGGCACAAATCCAACGCAAAAAGGGCACCAGGAAGCGTAAAACAATGCGAGAACGTTCTTGTTTTTCTTGAGTTCGGCGTCAAGGTCTTTTTTCGTGTATATTTTATTCATGCGCTCACATGTTAAAAAACGGTTTTAGGGTTTGATAAACATGCCGTTTTCATCGCTTTATCAATGCAAACAGATAAACAAGCAACACCTAAAATAACCAAAACCACAGATGATAGAGCGAACCAGATGAAGCCTAAAAATTACAAACGCGGATATCCAGTTGCGGTCTTGGTTGGGATAGAACAGGACCATGCTGCATTATGGCAAATTTTTAGCCAAGTCGCTAAACACCAGCAAACCATCCCCCTAAACGGCGATAGAAAAGATCAAAAAGCCCTCTACAGCTTCCATGAAACCATCATTAACGCATTAAGACCCGTCCTAAAAGAGGGTGTAAGAAGCATGGTTGTAGCTTCGCCGCCAAGGACTAGTTACGCACAGGAATTTCTGA
This sequence comes from Candidatus Bathyarchaeota archaeon, assembly GCA_963770845.1. Lineage (GTDB taxonomy): Archaea > Thermoproteota > Bathyarchaeia > Bathyarchaeales > Bathycorpusculaceae > Bathycorpusculum. Next base: position 94,168 of record CAVYRC010000013.1, read on the forward strand.
GCCATGTAAAAGCTCATCATACCTGGCTTATAAAGGGAACAAACAAAGCCAGTTTCTCACAGATAGTGGGCTCTGCAAGCTCGCCTCCACAAGTAGCTGTCTTAACAAAAACCTCAGCGTTCAAACAGATAATACAGGAAAATGCAACTGAAGAAACCGAGAATCTACTTGAAATCCTTGAGAAGCGTCTAAGTAAAACGGATAATCTGGTGCTTTTTTCGTTGCAGGAAGCAGAAACCCTCATCTTAAACCCACAGGCACCTGGAAAACCCCAGCCTGAATACTTAATGTTAACAGATGATTATCTTGCGGGAACTCGCCAGAAGAACCGAGTGAATCGACTTATGATGATTGCGGCGAAGAACGGAGTTAAAACGCGCGTGATAAATGCTGAATCTAAAGCTGGTGCACGTCTTACGCAATTGGGCGGGATCGTTTGTTTGGCAAAACTCGATTAAGCTGTTACAGAAAGCCTTCGTGCTTTAACTCCGTAATTGAGATTTTGCATTTGTGCAATGCAGTTGCTACCAACGCACCTGAAACGCCAAGATCTTTGAGTTCAACCAAATCATTGATGTCTCGAACTCCGCCGCCAACATAAACATCAACTTCGATTTCCCCGATTACCTTCTTGAGGAAACCCAAGTTTACACCTTCACCGCTGCCAACCCGCGCCAAATCTAAAACAATAACCTGAGAAACACTCATTCTTTTGAAGTCTTGCAGTAAACAAATGGGACTTAGGCATCCATCAAACCCTAATTTAACAAGAACTTTTTCACCCTTCAAATCCAGACTGACAACAACTCGGTCGCTTCCGAAAATCTCCACAGCTTGTTCAACAAATTTTTTGCTTCGCAAGGTCTCTGTACCGATGATAAGTTTCGATATTCCTGCATCAAGGAGTTTTTTGGCTCTTGGGATGCTTGTTATGCCTGCATCAACCATTAATTTTAGGCCTGTCTCTTCTGCGATGTTTTTTAACGTCTGAAAATTCATGGAGCAATCGATAATGGCATCCAAATCAGCCACGTATAGCTCATTGAAGTCGAGGGCTTTAAACCTCTTAGCAACCTCCAGAGGCTCTGTTGACTTGAAGAGGACGCTCTTTATAGGTTGGTAGTTGTGTCTTTGACCCTTGACTGCGTGAACTACCTTTCCGTTTAAGATGTCGATGACGGGGATTATTTTCAAACGTTAAACCTATCCAAAGATTGAATTTGCCTAATAGAAAAACCTAACTCCTAACAATGCCTAGCAAAATAAATCAGAAAACCTATCACGCACTAATTTTTAATTCTGGGTTTTTTTGTGTGAAATAGAGAAAACGTAGACGTTTAGTATTGCTGACCCCATAACCCATAAGGTTACCGCATAAAAGCTATAATCGAAGTATGCTGGTATGCACCCCAAGGCGAAAAACAGTAAGGATAGAAAAACTAGTGTTTTCTCAAAGATTTGTCTCAAATTGTTTGTCCTCTTTAAAATCTAGAATTTTAAATACGAGGCTAATTTGCCTTTATCTACTAGATTATTTTGTTTTGCCTGCTTAAAAGACTTTATTCGGAGCCAGTTGGAAAGAGCGTTTAGAGATCAAAAGTCTCCAGCAAATATTAATCTGGTCCTGCTGCTTGTGGCAGTCCGTGGAAGTTGTTGCGCGTATGAGCCACTTTTACAAGAACTACTAAGAGAAAACAAACGCTCGCGGGAAAACTTTAAAGGCATCAAGTAGCCGCATCAATATGACCTCCCTTGAAACTGCTAATAAGCCCACTAAACCTAGAGGAAGCCCAGGAAGCCATCGCTGGGGGCGCTGACATAATCGACGTCAAAAATCCTGCGGAAGGAGCGTTGGGGGCAAATTATCCGTGGGTTATCAGGTCAATACAACGAATAACTCCCAAGAAACTGAAGGTCAGCTGCACATTGGGAGAGGTTGGGAATTTTCCGGGATCAGTATCCCTAGCTGCATACGGAGCTGCCTCAATAGGTGTCGACTACATAAAAGTGGGGCTGTACGGAATTAAAACAATTGATGAAGCTGTTTTTCTACTTCAAAATTTAAGTCGAGCGGCAAAAGAATGTAACCCTAAAATCAAAGTTGCAGTTGCCGGATACGCTGATGCAGAAAAAATCGGCGCAATCAATCCGCTGCTTATTCCTGAAATAGCTCATAAGTCAAAAGTGGATGTTGCTATGGTTGATACGTCGGTTAAGGATGGAAAAAACCTATTTGACCACATGACTTTGAGGCAATTAAAAGAATTTGTTGATTTGGCTCATCGTTTTGGATTAGAGGTTGCGTTAGCTGGCTCACTACGAAAACAAGATTTAGCCAAAGTTTATGGTTTGGGTGCTGATATTGTAGGCCTACGGGGTGCTGCATGCACAAATAGCAACCGCGCCACAGGGCAAATTACCAGGGAGCTAGTGGCGGAGTTAGCCGGGGTTGTTAGACAAGCTGAGGCCAAATTAACCGTCAAGAAGGTTTAGTTTTGCATCGTAAAGGGTTTAGCCGCAAGCATGTTTTTGAAGAACTAAAAAAGATCCATGCTCTTGACAACCATTATGATAGTGGCAGAATTCTTTGTTCGATGTGTACCAAACCTCATCCATTGGCAGAAAAGGCTTATCGAATGTTTTTTGAATCAAACTTGGGTGATTCAGGGTTATTTCCGGGAAGCGCCCAGCTTGAAAGAGAAGTCATAGATCAGCTTGCAACCCTTCTCCAAAGCAAAGACGCGGTAGGCTTCATTGTTTCAGGTGGAACAGAAGCAAACCTGCTAGCGTTGTTAGCGGCAAGAAACATGGCAAAAAACAGCCATCAAGAAGTGGTTCTGCCCGAATCAGCCCATTTCTCATTTACAAAAATCTGCAATCTCATGAACCTAAAACCAGTTTATGCAAGGTTGGACAGCGCCTTTAAAGTAAACCCCTCAGAAGTTGAGGGATGCATCAGCAAGAACACAGTCGCCATAGTGGCCACAGCTGGGACTGCAGAGTTAGGGGCAGTAGATCCAATCGATGAGCTTTCAAAAATTGCGTTAAAACACAGGGTCTTCCTACATGTCGACGCAGCGTTTGGCGGTTTGGTGATTCCATTTTTACCTGAACCCAAACCCATCTTTGATTTTAGTTTAGAAGGTGTAAAATCCATCACCGTTGACCCCCATAAAATGGGTATGGCAGCTATACCCGCAGGTGGAATCTTCTTCAAAGACGCCCAAACGTTGGATAGCATCAAAACCGAAACACCTTACCTAACGGATAAGGAACAATACACTTTTATTGGAACAAGGACAGGTGCAGCAGCTGCTTCAGCATGGGCAGTATTCAATACGCTCGGCATTGAAGGGTACCGAAAAATTGTAGCTGAATGCATAGAAAACACAAAAATGTTCGCCGAGGGCATCAAAAGGGCTGGTTTTGACCTATTGGTAGAACCTACATTGAACATAGTTGCTTTCAAAGGTCACGATACCCCTGGTTTGGCTGAGAAACTATTGGAGCGCAGCTGGTTTGTCTCTTATGTTCCAAGATATGATTGTGTTAGAATCGTTGTTATGCCTCATGTTAAGACGGAGCATGTGGCTGCTTTTCTGAAAGATTTAGTTGAAATCGAAAAGCTTTAAGGCACCTTTAAAGTTCCACATCGATTCTTAGAGGGCAAAGATTGAAGATTATCCTTTACGAGTATGCTTCGGGCGGCGGATACGCTGGACAACAGTTACCCACTGGCGTTTTAGCAGAAGGCTTTGGGATGCTACGCAGTGTTGCATCAGACTTTAAAGCGAGTGGACATGAAGTTACCATTCTGTTGGATGCAAGACTATCCAAACTCAATCGTCCAATAGCCGCTGATTATTTCTTACCAATAATGCACCCAGAAGAACCTGAAAAAATCTTGACGACCCTCGCAAAAATCAACGATTTAATCTATATCATAGCACCCGAAACAGAACAAACACTGCAAACACTTGTGGAACTTGCCGAAAAAACGGGCAAAACAACACTCAACTGCAAGTCAGCTGCCATAGCTAAAGTAGCAAACAAAGCTCTTCTTTATAGCAATTTGCAGAAAAAAGGGTTTCCAACACCAAAAACCCTATTGCTCAATACCTCGGACACTTGGGCACAGACAAAACAAACCATTAAACGACAATTAAACTACCCAGTGGTCTTCAAACCTGTGGATGGAGTTGCATGCAGCGGATTAAGCGTCATCGAAGGAGAAGTCCAAGTAACAAGGGCCATTGCCAAAATAAGAGCTGAATCCAAATGCTCACACTTCATTGCCCAAGAGTTCGTCAAAGGCAAATCAGTAAGCGTAAGTTTACTTGTCACCGAAAAAAAAGCATTGGCGATTAGTTTAAACAGGCAAAACATAACCATGGCTGGACCAGAAACGCTTTCAAGTTACAACGGCGGCTGCACTCCATTTGATCACCCCTCTAAAAAAGAGGCGTTTGATCTTGCGGAAAAAGTAGTCGAGTCATTTCATGGGCTTCAGGGCTATGTGGGTGTTGACTTAGTCTTGGCACAAGATAAGCCCTATGTGGTTGATGTTAATCCTAGGTTAACAACTTCGTATGTTGGTTTACGAAAAGTTGTCAACTTCAACCTTGCAAACGCCATAGAGAATGCCGTTTTAAAAGGCAAACTTCCAGATGATTCGGAAAACCGAGGGGTTGCATGCTTTCTGAAAGTAGAAACACCCAAACCAACTATGGACGCTTTCAATGATTCATCCTATATGGATGCTGTTGTTTCTCCAGCTTTTCCATTAGAGGATAACGCCCAATCATGCGCCCTTTTAATTGGCAATGGAACAACCTTGGATGAAGCGACGTGTCTTATAGAAGAAGCTAAAAAGCGATTATGCAACATTATCGGTTGAGGAAAAAGGGTTGGTTGATGTAATAGGCTATGATGTAGGCGGAGCAAACACTAAAGCCGCCTATATCAGGGTCAGAGACGGGAAATGTTTCAATGCAAGGGTTGCAGTTGAGTATTTTCCAGTCTGGAAGCACCCTGAAGAACTTGCTGATGTGCTCTTAAAGCTTAAACATCAATTGTGCGAGTGTAAAATTGACGGCATAGGTGTAACTATGACCGCTGAATTATCAGATGCGTACCAAACAAAACGGGAAGGCGTCAACCATATCTTGGGCTGTTTCATGCAGACTTTTACAAATGTGCCCATTTATGTTTTGAACACAGAAGGCAGATTGGAACCAATAGAGGTAGCCCTACGTGAACCGCTCGGAGTAGCAGCAGCGAATTGGGCAGCAACAGGCTGGCTGGTAGCTCAACAACTGAAAAACTGTGTTGTCGTTGACGTTGGATCCACCAGTACAAGCATAATTCCAATATGTGAATGGGCATAGTTGCAGCTCGTGGAAAGACGGATTTGGACAAGCTCCTCTGTGGCGAACTTGTTTACACGGGAAGCTTAAGGACGAATGTGGCTACAATAGTGCGGTCCATCCCCATCCGAGACGGCGTTGCAAGCGTATCTTCTGAGCTTTTCGCTTTATCAGCCGACGTTCACTTAATCTTGGGAAACATCACCATGAAAGATTACACTTGTGAAACGGCAGATGGGCGGGGAAAAACTATAGCAGAAGCTTATGCGAGACTTGCTAGAGTTGTTTGCGCCGATACCGAAATGTTAACTCAACAAGAAATAATTAACATGGCAAAATTCATCTGCAAAAGACAAATCCGACAGATTATCAAAGGCTTAACCAAGGTTTACTCATATACAAAGTCGCTGATTTCAACGGAGGTTCCATTGGTGGTTACTGGGCTTGGAAAAAACTTTCTCGCAGCCAAAGCCGCAAAAGAACTGAAAGTAGATACAATAGTGGATTTGGAGACTCTGCTGCCTAAAGAAGCGGTTTTAGCTACACCTGCATTCGGGATTGCCCAAATGACCGCAAACAAACTTGAAGGAGACTCCATCAAATGAATGCCGCAGTCGTGAAGGTAGGCGGCAGCTTAACGGATTACCCAGAAAAATTAAAGAGATTATGCACCATGTTAAACGAGTTCTCCAAAAAACATCGTTTAATTGTGGTGCCCGGCGGCGGTGAATTCACAGATGTCACGCGAAGGCTGGACGAAAAGTTTTTTCTCTCTTGCAGTGTATCGCATCGAATGGCAATTTTAGGAATGGACCAATATGGTTTGCTGCTTTCAGATTTAATTCCTCAATCAGTTACTGTGACCAAACTATGGGAAACAAAACATGTTTTAGCTTCTGGTCTTTTGCCGATTTTTTTGCCTTCAAATCTTCTATTTAAGGAAGATCCGTTGGAAAATTCTTGGGACCTTACTTCTGATTCAATCGCCACTTACCTAGCTGGCCGATTACAGGCATCGAAAGTTTTGTTAGTTACAGACGTTGATGGCATTTATTCAGATAACCCAAAGACAACACCAGAAGCCGAATTAATCAAGAGTGTATCCGCGAGCCAACTTGTGGCCTTGAACAAGCGGACAAGTGTGGATCGAGCTTTGCCCAAGTTGCTTTTGAAAGCATCTATTGACTGCTTCGTGGTTAATGGTTTATTTCCTGAACGGATTGCAGCGATTCTAGATGGACGCGAGACAGTTTGCACGATGATTAAGAGTACCTAATTGTTTGGATTTAATAATTATCGAGCATCCACAATATGGAAAATTTGAACAGAAAAAATAGAAAAAGATATTGGAAGATTCAGGTTTAGATCTTTTTCTTGTCTAAGACTTCACGGAAAGTTTTACCGCAGCAATCATACAACGCTATGGTAAGTTGTGTCCGTTTGCCTTTTTTGTCTGGTTTCCCAGCCATCTTCCAAGTTTTCTTTGGTGTCTTGACTTCTTTTCCACATGTGGGACATTTTGCCATGATTATTCCTCTGATGTGAACGTATCATATGTATGTATTTAAAACACTTTCTATCGATTGCCTGATAAATGGCTAAAACAGGGCTTTTTTAAACGGAAAAAATGTTGAATTTATCATTTTTTAATGAAAAACCATACCCTTGTGGTGTGTTTTGCGGTGGGCAAACATGAAGAAATATTAACCAAAAACTACAAAGTTACGTCCGAGGACATGTGTCGATAGTTGGTTTAGATTTAGCAGGGGTTGAAAATAGACCCACAGGCTTCTGCATTCTCAGAGGTATGGAAGCTAAAACCTGTTTGGTTTACAAAGACCAAGACATTCTGCAGAAGGTCAGGGAAAGCATCCCCAAAGTAGTGGCTATTGATGCTCCACTGTGTCTGCCACCTGGAAGAAAATCAATCGAAGAAAGAACAAGTATTCACCTAAGAGAAAGCGACAGGCAACTCCTCAAAATGGGCATAAAACTTTTCCCAATTACGCTGGGACCCATGAGAAAACTAACTCACCGTGGCATTCAGCTAAAAAACATCTTTGAAGCTCAAAAGTTAGTTGTAATTGAGGCATATCCTGGAGGAGCACAAGACGTTCTTGGAATACCCAGAAAACAGCGAGGTATCGAGAAATTGTTGGCTGGTTTGGAAAAACTTGGCATAGTAGGACTAAATACCGAATTTAAGTGACCACGAATTAGACGCTGCAACATGTGCTTATGTTGGAAAGCTGTTTTTAGAGGGCGAAGCAGTCGCGTATGGCGAGCCCAATCAAGTTATTGTCATGCCAAAAGGAAAACCCCTGAAAAAATAAGGGTTTAACTCGGGAGTTAGTCCAGATTATTTAGCTATGAACGAATTTCGTGCTACTTTATCCAATTTGCCACTGGCTTGTTTCTTTTTCCTACACCCTGCTTTATTTTTGGGTGACCAATGATGAAGGGAACCATCATCGTATAGTTCTCTGGTACACCAATATTCTTGAGCGCTTCTGGCTTGTTGTTTAAGAAGTTAATAAAACCCATATAGCATGTTCCAAGCCCCAGCTCATAAGCCTTCAAAAACATGTTCTGCACAGCAAGTACGCTATCAAGCAAATTGATGTTAGCCCACTGTTCATCTTTTTCAGCGCATATAAGAATAAGCATGGGTGCATTGTAGCAGACTATGTCGGCTTCGGTGCAGAACTGTTTGGCTAATGGTGGCATCATTTGCTGGACTAAGAGCTTGGTTTCATCAGAGACATATTTGATCAGTTTCTGGTCTTCAATAATTATGAATCTCCAGGGTTCTCTATGCATCCCTGTCGGTGCCCATATGCCGGCTTCCAGCACCGATTCAATTTGTTCTTTGGAAACTGGTTCATTTGTGTAAGCTCGAACGCTTCTTCTGCCTTTGATACATGCATCTAGTTCCATAATCAAAACCTTCCCAGTGAGAAATGGCAAATCATGTAATAAACTTGGTTCCAAGAAAAGGCTAAAGGTGTTTGGTTTGGATCCCATTTGTCTATAAGGATGACTTCTGGTCTGCATCCCCCCTGGGGCGATTTCCAGACGAGTGTTGTGAATGATGATTGACGGAAAAGGCTAGCTTAGTTTACTTTCGCCTTTATTCCAGATGTTTTCAAAATAGGATTCTGCAAGTTTTATGACATTATGATCGTTTGACCACAAGCTAGGCAAGGGATTTTTCTCAGATATTTGATAAGTCACTTCTTTGCCATCAAATATGTGCATACCAAACAGGTCGGAGTTGCTTGAATATTTTATTTCAATGAGCAGTTTTTTCGATAGAGATTCTGGCTTTATTGGCGGTGTTTTTCCCCCAATTTTTTGTATGATTATGCGAATTCTTACATTTTTTTGTGCCTTCTTAAAGAAATACTTATGATTAAATAACATTATATGTAGAATTCTAGCTGGCATGATAACATCTATACTTGTTTGAGCCGATTGAATTAGATTTTCGTGCATTCTTAAAAGAAGCCTCATTTCTGAAGTAATTTTAAACTGAGAATTCTCTTCCCGAGAATCTTCTAAGTCACTAGACTGGAAATTTTTCAGAAGCGAATTGGCTTTCTTTTCAAGCCCAGCAGATTCCTCTCTTCTTTTTTGAAGCAGAATAGAAAGGCTTTCATTTATCGGGGTGGCTTCATAAATTGTTGTTTTCGCAATAAGTCTTTCTGCCAAACCCAATTTTTCTAGTGTGAGCAATATTCGATAGGCATCTGTTCGAGCTACACTTGAAATCTTTGAGATTGTTTTTGCGTCTGCTTTTCCAAGCCTGGCAAGACTTATGTATGTTTTTGCTTGCAAAAAACTTAGTCCCAAACCCGTTAAAGTCTGAATATGTTCTTCTTGAATCATATTGGAGCCTTCTAAGTTGGTACTCTTTGTTTATTTGTAGTGTAAACTTTAAGAGTTTTTGCATTGTCAGATGAGCCGCTTCTTACAAATGCTTAAGACTGTTTTTGGTCGATATTGCATTCACCGAAAAAAGGAGAAGAAAAAAATTGAAATTTGTAAAAACTAAGAAACTAACTACCGCAATCGCAATAATTCTATTGATAACTATGATTACTCCACTGGTCACTGTACCTGTTAATGCCGTGATGTCAGATGCAAGTCTCCATTGAAGTGTGGGTTCTAATCCTTTCTTTTGTTGTTGACTATTAATGGATATTTTCATTTATAGAGTAACTTTCAAGTTAGCTTTGTCATAGATTTCTTTCATTCTTTCCGGTGAGTAATTCAAGTAATGTTTTGCTAAGAATACAGCCTTATTCCCGAGCTACAAATATTTTTAAGAGTAGCGGGCGAAATACTGAATATAGGGAGAAGTTAGGATTATGTCTCTTCTTGATGTGATTTTAAGTCGACGAAGTATTAGAAAATATGAAAACAAAAAAATACCTCAAGAAATATTGCAACAAATTCTTGAAGCAGGTAGACAGGCCCCTTCAGCTGTTAACAGACAGCCCTTTCGTTTTGTCGTCGTGAAGGATTGCGAAATAATGAAGGACTTGTGTGATAATTTGATTACCCGTTTTGTCAAATATGCCCCTGTCGCAATTGTTGGGTGTGCAGATGTAAAATCGCTCTTGACTGGGAAGTGGGCTGTTGTTGACACTACTATTGCTATGCAGAATATGGTTATTGCCGCATGGGCTTTAGGGATCGGTTCATGTTGGATAGGAGCTTGTAACGAAGAAAAAGTAAAGAAATTACTAGAAATCCCTGACAAATGGAAAGTTGTAGCTTTGGTAACGCTTGGTTATCCTGCCGAGCAACCGAAACCAAAAAAGAAGAAACCTATAGAGGATTTATTTAATTTCAACAGTTTTCAGAGCTAAGACGCGAGTTATCCAGATTTCTATTTTCTAAAATGAATGCTTTATCAGATTTCTCTCAGTAATCTAACACCTTGTGGATGCTTAGCTAAAACACCTTTAGGGGCTATTCCTTGAAAGATGTCAATGTATCCATCAAGTTCCCTCATAATCAATCGGGCATGATTTAGTTTCAGAATTAAGGAGACAATTTCTGGAGTGATCAATTAGGCTAAGTTGATAGGCGCTTAAATCGTTTTATTGCCGACCCAACCAGAAGCACAAAGGCAAGCAAGGGCAAAATTGTTAACCACGAAAACTCTGGAACCGACGGAGTTGGCGTTGGTGATGCAATAGATGATGCTGATGGAGTAGGAGGCTCTGATGGAGCAGGGGTTTGTGTTTTTGTTGGTGTTGGTGTAACGGGAAGGTCATAAACACCGATTGGATTGCTCCTTCCCTGTTTTCCGTCTCCCTCCGTATAGATAAGTGTTGTACCGCCAGCTCTGGTGAGGTTTATTTCACCACTCCAGAAGCCATTAACAAAAGCTCCTGTAACTCCATGACCTGCATCATAGAGGTTTTCATGGACAACCAGCATAGTCGACCATGTATTTGTACCGTTGTAACTCGTGAACGTATCGTTGTACTGGTCTTCCGCTGTTATCCTGATTAGGAATGGGTCACCAACTGTTTGATGACTACTTATGTTGTCAAATCTGAAGTGGTCAAGCACTAAAGGCAAAAGTGGTCCGCTGGTATAGAATCGGTTACTGTAATAATTTTTTCCTTCTATGTTGATATAAAAAAATGTTGTGCCGCCGCCCTTGTTAAGGGTTACTTCGCCAGTCCAGACACCGTTGATAAACGCGTCAGTCAACCCAAAACTTTGAGGATAAATAGTATTTGTGATGATTAAATTGGCTGATAATGTGTTTGATCCGTTGTAGCTTGACAGTGTTTGGTTATACTGGTCTTTTGCCGTAACCGTAATGTTAAATGGAACACCAACAGCCTGAGATCCAAGGGGGTCAAAATCAAAGTGGTCAAACACTGATTCTACTGTTTGTGCAAGAACAAGTTGAACTGTAAATAGCGAAACTAAGAACAACAAGACAAGAAATCGAGCGAGAGTTTTATTCAAGTTCCCCATGATTATTCTAAGAAACGGTTTTTAATAAAAGCCTGTTCGTCAAAAAAGACGGCTTCGATGTTATGACAACAAATTAAGAGAAAAGTCAAGGGTTTGCTGGGGCTCTGGAACCGAAATAGGAAGAATTTTTCTTTAGGAGAAAAGAAAAACGCAAACAAATACGATGAATGCAAACATCGTAAATGAGAACCAGAAGCCTTCTCAGCCCCAGTTGATTTTCCAAAAAACTAAAAAAGGGAGGGAAAATAGATCCCATTGATTTGCACCTTATGGCCGTTTTTTCATCATCACTATGGCTAGCATAACTAGCACTATAATGATTAAGACAAACAGTCCAGCAATTGCCGGTAGGAAATATTGATCAGCCATAGATTGAGCCTGTGTTGGAGCTGGTGTTGCTGTTGCTGTTGGTTCTCCTGCGTAGAATGAGGTTGAGGCTGATGTTGGCCAGTATGAGTTAGAGCCGTCGAAGCTGGCGTAGAGTGTATAGTCGCCTGAGATGTCTGGTGTCCATGTGTAACCGAATATTCCACTAGGAGTACTTACTGTGGTGCCGATTGCTCGGTAGTTGCCGTTTTGGTCAAGAACGCTCAATGTGACCGGAACGCCTGTTACGTCGGTTGGCATCGGCTGGTCCTGATAGACATGCTCCATAAATTTGCTCTGGCTTGCATCTGAGATGCATGGTACGCCGTTGGGGAAGTTCTTTGCAACTTCAGATTGTGCAACGCCTGCTGAAACATCGGTTATGCTGCCTGTGATGCGTATCGGTGTGCCAGTGGTTACTCCAAGGTCAGGGGCATTAACTGTTATCTTTGTGGGTCCCTTGCCGAAAGCGTAAATTTGGTTGTCGTAGGCGTTTAGTGATAGTAAGACGCCGTTTGCGATTGCTACTGAGCGGATGTAGGCGCCCAGTTCGCTCCAAGCCAGTGAGCCGTCGGTCATGTTTATAGCTAATAGTTGTCCTCCGTGGAAGAGTGGCGGGTTGTATTCGTGTCCGATTGCTAGGTATGCGACTTCTGGTGTGTAGGCTTGCGAGCTGAAGACCCAGAGTGGCCAGGTGCCGTATGGTGTTTCTATGCCTGAGCCGCCGATTAGGCTGGTGGTGTTGGTGTACCACATTTCTTGGCCAGTTTTTCCGTTGTATGCCCAGATGTCTCCGCCTAAACCGAAGAGAAGCAGTGTGCCGTTAACTGGTGCGGCTTTAAAGCCAAATGTGTCGAAGGTGTTTGTAGTGCCGGAGGGAGTATCGAGGGTTGATGACCATACTTTCTGGCCGGTGCGGATATTGAAGGCGTCAATTTTGTTGTTAACCACGTTGGCTATCGCTCTGTAGCCGTCGATGTTACAGCTGGTTGTTCTGGTATAGGGTAGCAGGGATTGGTAGCCATCTGCGTATGTGAAGTTCTTGCACATCAAGATGTCGCCTGTTGTGTCATCCATGCTAGCTAACTACCAGCCAACCGGATGTTTCGTCTCCGCCGCCTTGCATGATGGTGTATCCGCCTGTGAGTACTACTGCGTCGCCGCCGAGTGGGTTGATTGCATCCATAGCGAGTGCTGGGCTGATGGTTTTGCCGTCTATTTCAGTGGGTACTGGTTTCGCCCACATAACACCTATACCGAAGTCAATTGCGGTATTTGCTGCTGGAGACCATCCAAAACCGTTGCCGAGTGCTTGTGAGAAGTTAAAGCAACATAGGACAGGGTGATTTGCAGTGATGTTTACTGAGTCTTTGATAGGTGCAGAGCCGAATGATGGAGCCGGACCGTAGGTGTTAATTGTTCCGACTGTGCTATTGATGTAGTAGCCAATCAAGCTACCATATGAGTCTTCCTTGATACTCATCGATGCCCCGTTGACGATGCTTAGCACATACTGGCCAGTTTCAGCGGAGTATAGGTTGTATGTTGTGCGTCCGCCTGTACTTTGGATCAGTTTTCCGCCGGTTTCTGATGCAGGCAAGTTACCTGAGGTCCAAATGTAGGGGCCAATTACGCCGTACATGTTTGGAGTCTTCCACTGCGTCGTCATTCCGCATCTTAGGACGGAGGTTGTGTTGATTTTCCATAGTGTTTCGCCTGTGTAGAGGTCTGTGCAGACTATGCCGTTTGAGTAGCCTGTGGTTTCTGGGTAATATGTAGAATACATTTTGCCGTTCATAATTACTGGTGCATACTGTGGCCAGTACTGTCTTGTTGACCAGTAACTGCCTGTGTCTTCGGTTCCGCCTGCGCTGCCGCCTACGACGCCGCCCGCGCCCCAGGTTTTAGTCCAGAGGATGTGTCCAGATGTTACCGATGGTGTAAAAGGGTTACATAGGCTGCTGACGTTGTATGCGCCGGTTGAGGCAAAGGTTATGGTCCCTAGTCCAAGCCAGGGTCCCATAATCTTATACCAGTTCTGAACGTTCTGAGCTGAAACTGGTGTTTCCCAGTAGCTTGTTGGCAGTGGAGTCAATGGGTATGTCGTTTGTATTATTGGTTCTTCTTGAACGACAAGTGTGTAGACTATGCTTTCGCTTGGGTCTTCTATGAGCCCGCCATTAGTTGGTGGGCCGAATCCGAACCCTGAGCTACCCGCAGTGACTTGTCCGCCGTAGAACATTTGGAAGGCCCAATTACCAACTATGTCTGGTACGAAGCTGAAGTATGTTCCTCCGGTTGTATCGCCAGTGTATGGACCCATTGTTTTGACGTTACCGTTTGGATCGGTGATCTTAACTGTCATATTTACTGGTTGGCTGCTGTCAATGAGCGGTGTTGCCAGGTAGAAGTTGACGCTGACTGTTTGCCCGACGCCGATTGGGTTAGGTGCTACATTGATTTTTGCATAGGTTGAAATATGAGTGCCAGCTGGAATATTTTGCTGGCCGCTTGCAAATGGTAATGGTGCTACAAATATAGAAGCTACAATGCAAATGATTAATAACGTAGTCATTGTTGCTAAAGTTTTTTTAGCATTTTTTTTCAATTTTGTTTTTCTCCTTAATTTCAGTGATTTTGCTACTCTGATTTTTCAGTATTTATGTTTTGTCAGAATATCAAAAATATTGACATAAACTTCAGTATTTTCGCATTAATTCCGAAAATATCACCATAATTTTTGTATTAATAAAAACATTACAGGTCACAGTGCAAGTTAATCCAAAATCTTCAATCTGATTTAATTACGAAGAAATAAAGTCTCCCAACCATGGTATTAATTGGAAAAATGAATTTAGGTAACCCCGAATGATATTATAAGCTCAGCCCTAAACTACACAAGTCATCAATACGGATGGATAGTAATAGATAAAGAAATTGACGAGATTGACGCTAGAATTATAGAAAATCTACTGGCAGATGCAAGAAAAAGTTTTATTGAAATTGCACAGGAATGTAATTTATCCGTTACTACAATATGGGAACGCTTTAGGAAACTTGCAAATGCAGGAATAATCACCGGTTCAACTATTCTAGTAAATCACAGAGTTTTGGGTAGCAAGATGACATGTAGTGTTATAGTGGCTGTCTATAAAAATGAAATCAAACATGTCTTTGAATATATTCAAAAACTGCCTTTCAAAATAGTGTTATTATATCAAGATCCAAAAAATCGCATTGGTCTTATTGTTGGTCTGTGTCACCCAGATGACCTAGGAAAGTTGAAAGAAAGCATAAAAAGGAACACGTTTGTTACCGATGTAAGGATTGACGTTTGGACTGGCATTAAGAATCTAATTTCGAATGTGGAGATAGGACAACAACAAGGTAATAAAAAAAGTAACATTGAACTATTTGAAGAACATATCATTGAAGGGTATGACTTAGACGACATTGACTATCGACTGATTGATGCTTTAATTCTGAATAGTATGCAGCCATTTGGCAAACTTTCAGAACAGATAGGCATTTCAGTCAACACCGTATCGAGAAGGTACAAGAGATTGATCGATTGTGGTGTAATTAAATCTACAATTCAAGTCAATGTTCTCAAACTTGGCTATTGTGCAAATGTCAGTTTTGCCTTGTCTTTTTCGTCCCAAGTTGACCCAAGTGACTTGATAAAAGAAGTTCTAGCAATAAAAAATAATTATTTAACAATAAAAGTAAGTGGTCCATACGATTTGATTATTCATGTACTATTAAGAGACCTCAATCAATTACTTCTTACCCAGAAACAGATTGCAGATTTACCCGGGATATCAAGGTTTGAAATGCTGATATATCCTGCTATTCCACCGTGGCCCGTCAGCGGCGGTTATATATCGACATTTTAGTTTACCTTCAACCGATTACATTCCTTCTTTCATATCTCATTATCCTCCTTGCAGAGCGCTCATAATGTTGTAATTTATGCCCAATATTGCAAAATAACCTCAAATTAAGGTTATTTGGTGCCGAGGGCAGGGTTTGAACATGCGACGACTCGGTCTTCAGCTTCGCCCTCAGTCACGATAAGTAACTGGGTCGAGCGCTCTCCCAGGCTGAGCTACCTCGGCACACATTTGGAAACCAACTCAATTTTTGAGAGCGCTATTAAGTCAATGCACCACATGTTTATTTACGTTTTTGTATGAATAAGGTCATAGGAATTTAGAAGGTTAATTTGTTGTAGTGCTTAGGGTTTGAAAACCCTATTTTGTCTATCCATAGCTTGAGCATTTCAGAACCATACAATGCAACATGGTATCCCTCTTTGATATCGCCACGTAATCGAGCTCTGAAACCATTCTGTTGTAAAACTTCACTTAATTGGTTCGCTAGTACGTTACTGCACGTTCTAAGTTCAATTGTTGGGTAGATTGGGGCGGTATAGGTTTTCTTGCTGAAGAACAATGTGCCATCTGTATCCATTATCCCACGTATCGTCCATTTGCAATGAAACCACCCTTCGTTTAGTATCAAAGCGGGGATTGTTACTGTATGAGATTTTCCATTTCCTGTTGGAATGCCTATGTTTTGAAGTAACCTGTAGGCATCTTTTGACTGAAGACGCCACCTTAACCCTCTTTGATGAGTTCTTAAGGAATACGGTTTCTTTCCAAACAGATTATTGGAAATGAATGAAAGATAGTTGAAGTAATCAACGTCTAGTTTTGGGTCGCCAGTTAATTCAACCCTGTAACGTGAACCATCCGTCCATAAATTACCATTTCCAATCATTGCTCCGACGAATTCGCAAAGTTCAGGATCAATTTTAATGACCGTCATCACTGCAACGTTGAAGTTACCTATATTTGAAATATGCTCTACAAACAGGATTCTAGAATCCATGTGTACAATAGCAATTGGTCAAGTGCTTTTCAAAGCTGAGATGTACTGAAAACCTGAGTGCGAATTAATCACGTTTACTTAATAATTTCCGAAGACGTTTACAACTCTTAACGGAATATTGTGTGGGCTCTTGAAAAAAAAGAATAATTAATGTTTAATAATTTTCTGTCCAGACTTCAAAGTAAGCTTTTGGGTGAGCGCATGTTGGGCACTTTTCTGGTGCTGAAGTCCCTTCAATTACTAAACCGCAGTTCCTGCATTTCCATTTAGTCGGTGCATCCTTCACAAACACTTTACCGTTCTGCAGACTCTCAACCAGTTTGTTGTAACGACGTTCATGGTAGGCTTCAACTTTGGCAACACTCCGAAAAGTCCAAGCTACATCCTTGAAACCTTCTTTTTCAGCGATGTCGCCAAAGCTAGGGTAAATTGACCCCCACTCAGCTTTCTCGCCGGCGGCTGCAGCCTTAAGATTCTCAACGGTTGCGCTCATAACACCCGCGGGGTAAGTTGCTTTAATCTCAACCATTCCGCCTTTGAGGTGTTTAAAGAAAAGCTCCGCATGCTCCTTTTCGTTGGCAGCGGTCTCCTCGAAGATTGCGCCAATTTGCTCATATCCTTCTTTTTTGGCTATGCTCGCAAAGAATGTGTAGCGGTTACGTGCTTGGGATTCCCCTGCAAATGCAGTTAAAAGGTTTTTTTCTGTTTGACTTCCAATAAAATCCATACGATTTAACTCCTACCTTTTGATATCTAAAACTGAAATAAAAGTGTTCCCAGCTTCTTCTTTTTAGATGTCAATGCTTTTATTTTCCATCCACGCATTAGTTGTTTTGCCGAATGATGAGAAGGCATTAGATTGACAATTGTTGGATGAAAATTCAGAGTTACTCAGACGGCAAAGGGTGAATAACTTTATGGGTGTGGTAACCCGTAAGGTTATTCACCTGAAGGAATCTCTTAAATAAAGACCAAATGAGAAAGTTCACAAGAGACTACAAATTATCTAACAGTTCCCCAAAAAATTCTTTTTAGCCTAAATATTAGAATGGGACACCATAATATTTTCATTAAGAAAATTTCCAACTTAAGATGACGACAAACTGCTGTTTTTTGTATTTTCTTTCTTATTGAATTCTTCAACCATGTGTTTAACTTTCTTTTCGAGCTGTAACTCGTAAGCGTGCTCGGGAACCATAGGCGGCAAAGTATCTTTCTTAATCACATCAACGGGCTGCACAATTCGTCTTTCTCCTGCTTTAACAGGTACTTTTTCGCCCTCAATGCAATCCTTGAAATCTTCCAGAGCCTCCACAATCCAGTAGCCTTCACTTTCTGTAACAACCTTGACCTTGTACAATCCCTTATAGTAAAACTCGCTCATGAAAACCCGCAACTATTACTAATTTGGTTTTAAAGTAAATAACTCTTACTCGACAATCAGGCTTGTGTTCAGAAAGAGGATGCTAAAACTGTTTTCATTGCTTCTTCGAAACCTCGAAGACGTCGAAAATCTTGTCGTCCTCCTCAAAACGTTCAATTAACTGTTTTCCTATTTGTCAAAGCGCTTCTTCGACGTTCGAAAAATCAATATCCCCTTATCCTCAAGCGATGGAACCTGAAGATACGTGTCGTGCTGGGGAGCATCCAACAAGTAGAGTTGTTTTAGTGAAACAGCAAAGGGCACTGACTGTTTTTCTTGGCTATCTTGTAGAATGTGTTGAGCGGTCAATGTCTGAGATCCAAACTCGGCAACATGATACCGTCAACTTGTAATGCCACTTGCCCAAGTTTCGCTTCAACTTCACTTCGTTGGAGACAATTGCCCATGTCATGTTGCTGCTTCAGTCACAACTGCCCTGGTTCAGTTGTCCTTCTATTGTTTTTTCTGTTTCTTGCAAATATCAGATATCGCCCGAAGCATTGGTGGAGGTGTAAAGATGCTGAAAACCCGCGTGTACTTGGGTGCGCCCGCTTCGTTCACTCTGGCTATGCTTCCGCCGCCTCTCAAGTATCCATCTATGAATGCTCTGGCAACCGATTCAGCTTTAACATTGCTAACAAACGGTTGAAGATAATACCCACTATAATAAAGAAACACTGCTATATCCCAAGCTTCGTCGCCGTCTTGAGTTGCTTGCTCAAAGTCAATGAGGAAAATGTTACCGTCCTTGGTGATTAGGGTGTTATCTGGCTTAGTATCGCCTAAAGAAACATTGTGAGAATGAACTTTTGCAAATATCTCACCAACTCTGGCAATATTAACGAGTACACCTTCGAGGGCTACTGGATCGGTTGCTGTCGCTAATTGTTTAATGGAGTCACTAAGGTTTTCCCCATCTATGTACTCCATAAATACTATTCGCTCAGCATTGCTGACATGTAAAATCTTAGGAACATTAAACCCTTTACTATGTAGAAGTTCGCTAATCGCGAACTCCTTTGCTAGCCGGGCTTGACCTGAAACCGTAAATGACCTAGCTCTAAAAGACCATACCGTTAATGGGAACCATTTTAGCCCGGACCAATCCTTAAATCGTTTAGCTATAACTTTGGTGGCGCCGCTTTTGCCGTAAGCATTGATTAGGTATACATCGTTTAGCATACTGCCGAGGTGTTGTACTTCGATGTTTTCGTTCTGTCCTTTAGGAAGCATTTTTTTTGCAAAGCTTTTGATGTCAATCTTATCGGACAATGAAACTAGCCCTTTAGAGGTTGGGAAGAAAACGTATTTCAGAGGATCGATGAAACGGAGGGTTGGGTCAGGCTGCCTTTTCCAATTGATCTTTTGTGTTCTAAGAAAGTCATCTGTGTTTTGGGAAACGATGTTAATGAGTTGGGGAACCGCACTGAAAATTGACGTAAAAAGTGTTCGGGGCATGCTCTTAGATAAGTTGATTATTTTGATTTTTGGAGCTTTGGTTTGTGCGATGAATTTTTCAGAAATTGTTAGATAATCGTTTGAGGAGACGATTTTTTCTTCTAATTCAATCTGTTTTAGGGCTTCGTTGTAACCGCTGAGAGCTTGCTCTTCGTTTTCCTGAAGATAGTTCATCAAGTTTGCAAGGTCGTAGGCTTTTGGGGGGAAGATTCGGATCCGATTAGAAAATACCTCGTACATGAAGTATTGTGGTTTGATTTGGATACGGTGGGAGAGTTCAGGAAAATTCACTGTTAAATTCTCAAGTAACTCAAGGATTAGGCGCTTCTTTAGTTCAACCTCTTTTTCCTGCAAGTATCCATTACCTTGAAGAGATAAATAAGGAAAAATAAGCTTACTTGCAATAGCCTCTCCAAGAAAACCCTTGTCGACATCGCGTTCAAAAACCCACTGGTCAACTGCTAAAACAAAAATTGTCTTGTTATTTACAGTTTTCAGATACCGCATCAGTCTAGGCTGGAAATCCTGGATAACCACTATTATCTCTTGGATTGTGCGTTCGTTTGATGTCTTTATCGAATAATTTTCTAATAGAGAGATGGCGGCTATTTTAGATGACCCAGCAATATGTCTGCAAAACTTTAGAGTTTGACTGTTTAACTCGAAGGCTTCGTTGCTGGTTATTTGCTTCAACTGAACACCGACGCTTTAACATAGCAATTGCGTATAGGTGTATTTAAAACAGGTTTATGGACTATCGTTAACGGTGCCTATTATTTATGTTCGAATGAAGTAACCAAACTTGTGGCAAGAGCCAGTGGATTTTCTAGTTTCTACGGTACTTCTAAGGTTAAGCCGTTTCTGCATTTTGTGGTTATCATACTAAGGGTTGGTTGTGTTATCTCTGGGGTTGTAGTTGATATTTTCCTGCAGATCATGTTAAGCGAGTCTTCGGTGTAGTTCAACATGTTTTGTCCATCTTTTGTGAGGCTATAAACTTTTCTTGGGCGTTCAAAATTCATGTCCCAGTGGCTGTCTACGTAGCCTTTCTTTTCTAGGGTGCCCATTAATGGGTATATGGTGCTTGGTCCGAAGTATACGCCGAAGTTTTTGCGGATTTTAGTGATGACTTGGTAGCCGTGCATAGGTTCGGTGCTTAGGAATTGGAGTATTATTAGATCTAGGAGCCCCTTCATTAGTTTGGTTGAGGCTTCTTTTTGTGAGCTTGGTTTAAACATTTTTTTTCTTCCTGAATTGTATTTTTGTTGAACAGTCTTTCTGTTGTTCGTGTGTACAATATGTCCATATTCGGACATATCTTGGCGTGTATTGAGTACTTAGTATTACTACACCCAGATTTAAACCCTGACACATACACCAAGCATATCCAAACATAACTACGTAATACCACAACCAAACAAAGTTAACATAACTTAAATAAATCCAAACATCAACCCATAAACAAACAATTCCAAACAAGGCAACCCAATGTGTGAAACATTAAAAAAACAAATTGTACAACACATAATCAGAAATCTATTAGACATCCAACTCCTACGCATTATTCAGGCCCAACCAACATGGGGATACAAAATTAAAAAGCAGGTAGAAACAGACTTCAACGTAAAACTTCGACATGGAGCCCTCTACCCCACGCTAAGCAACCTTGAAGAAAAAGGCCTTGTTGAAAGCATTAAACAGCAGAAAGGAGGGCGCGCCAGAAAAGTGTATACGATAACTGAAAACGGCAAAATCTACCTACAAACTTACTACAGTATTCTTCAAGGACAACTTGAAAGCAACAAGTAACTAACCTAATCAAGCATACTCACTTCTTCAGTTATAGAAAGACCATGACTTAACGCCTGTTTGACTACACGAAAAAGCTTTTATCCTAAGAACAATGACAGAAACATAGGCGAAAACAAAATGACTTTAGAATCAAGCAAAATCTTAGGCGGCATAGGCGCAATATTGCTTTTCATCGGCGTGTTACCCTTCGTTCAATACACATGGATAATCGGCATAGTAGGCATAATACTAATTTTGGCTGCTTTGCGTGACTTCTCTAACATTTACCGAGAAAGAGGCATCTTCAGTAATGCAATGTATGGTGTAGCCGTTGTTATAGTAGGTGTTATCATTGTAGTAGTACTTGCGCTTGCAGTTGTCCTGTCAAACTTGAAGGATTTACTAACCCAAATCTATCCAGGCTGGGATGGCACCTGGTCAACCCTTCAAGGCATGACTCCCAACACCAACATTGACCCATCGGCTATCTTTCCTCTTATTGGAGGGCTATTGGTTATCTTAGTATTAGCTTGGGTTTTCGCAATAATCGCAGCGTTCTTCATCTATCGCTCTCTAAAACAGATTTCAAATAAATCAGCCGCAGGTTTATTCGGAACCGCTGGACTAATACTCTTAATCGGCGCAATAATTCCGCTAATCGGGTTAATCTTGATGTGGATATCGGCATTGATACTAGGCAATCGCATTCTTCACACTAAAACACCCAGAACAACCAATGGCAAGCGCAACTTCGCAGCCACCACCAACAGTTTAAAGATCAAATTCCCTATTTTTTTATTGTTCTAAATAGAAAAACCTTTTGCTCAAATCGAACTCTAGCTAATTCTTGAAGCGCTTGAAGAATCACCGACCTTTTTGGAGTTTTAAACCTCGACAAACTATTGAGCTCTGGGTGAAACCAAAGATTCAACATCAAATCGCATCCGCGGCTATGTCCCACAAGATAATTGCTGATGCATTTTTTTCTGTTAGTTGCATATGGACATGTCTTTATTCGGGACAATTAGGGACAAAAAGAGACAAATAGGGACAAATGGGGACATTTAGGGACAACTGATAAGGCTGATTCAAAGCCTAAATAGTGAAAGCAACCCAAAACAAGCCCAGACGTAAATCTGGTGCAACAACAATGTTTTCTTCTACCAGACTATTTTAAAAAACGCTACCCATGTCTCCGTTAGTGGTTCGAATGGTTAGGAGCAAAAAGTTTTTTCATACCACTTCAATTAACGCTTGCGTAATAAAATTTCTTTTTAAAAATTAATAGTATTTTAGTGACACTAAACATAGTAGGTAGAGAAATTCTTATGAGATTGCCTCAAGATCCAAGCAAATTTAGTTTCGGAGCTACATCTTCAACCGTTACAAGTTTAGGCATAATATTTGGTCTGCTGTCTTCTGGTAATCCTCAAGCAGGCGTTATAGGGTCCTTGCTTGTGATTGCGGTCGCTGATAACATCGCGGATTCTCTAGGTATACACATTTACCGGGAATCAACAGCCACCAAAAAAGAGAACACTCGAATGTTCACTATCAGCAACTTCATCACCCGCTTTGGCATCACTTTTACCTTTGTTGCGTTATTTGCGTTCCTGCCCTTAAATTATGCCGCGGTCTTGTGTACAATCATAGGAATAGGTATCCTTGTTTTCTTAAGCTACCTCATCGGTGTTCAACGCAAAACCAGCACCATAAAAGAAATTGTGATTCACCTTGGAATAGCCATACCCGTAATAATCATTAGTCACTTTCTAGGACAACTGATATTCGCAATATTTGGCTAGCTTGCCCTTTTCAAGAATACTTTGCAGTGAAAGGATGATGCTATATTGGGGAAGAAAAAGTTAACTTTGATAAATAGAACGATTAATAGCTATGTAGTTATAATTATTTCTATGGGTAATAATTATGGCGCTTGACCTTCAAGGAAACATAGTTTCGGTTATTCAAGTCATCGCGTTACTCTTGCTCGTGGTAGGAGTCTACCCGTACAGAATAAGAACTAAAAACAGAAACCTCATAATGCATGGGTTTCTAAGCATTTTAGCGCTTGCACTTAACCTTGTAACTACAATTACTGTTATGATTCCTGTTTTCAGTTCCAGTATCGCTCTTATCAGTGGACTGTCAATTTTGGAATCGATAATTATTTGGGTCCATGTTGCCTCTGGAATAGCTGCAATCCTATTGGGTTTTGTCATCATTGCTTCATGGATAACTCATCCTTTAGGGGAACTCGGCTGCTCCAAAACATGGAAACTAATGATACCCACCTTCTTAATTTGGGCTCTTGCATTGATCTTGGGATTAACTATACACATTTTCGGCATAGTATAACCGTGTTTGTAGGCTTATTGTCCGAAAACAGAGTCCTTACACGCGAGGAGCGACTTTTGGTGTGATCTACATCATAGTAGTACGTTTACAATATTCATATTAGACTGGGATGCTGTTCTTTCAGCGGGGGATGATGTCGCCGTCCCAGTCTGATAGGGAAGATGAAGAACGAAATATTGACAGACCCCACTCTTCCGTGGCTAATTCTTTTTCAGCTGGGTGTTCCACTATAAGAACGGGGTGTTCCTTAGGGAGAGTAATATTTTAGTGCTGCCAATAATCTCTCAGGTGACTTAAATGACCCTTCACAGTAAATGGGTGGCATCGTTGAAGAAAAAAGAAATCCTAAAAGCGCTTACGCTAACAATAATTTTGTTTTCAGCCGTTTGGATGTTTAACCTCCAGACGAGCCAAGCTTCAAAAACTTTGGTTGTGCCCCAAGATTACCCCACAATCGGGGAGGCAGTTAATCATGCCTCTGCAGGTGACAGGATACTTGTTCAAAACGGAGTATACAACGAGAACATACAAATTGACAAGTCCTTAACGCTGGAAGGACAGAACAAAGCAGATACGATCATAATGGGAAGTGGCGGGTCGACTCCAACTTCAGTTTTGACGTTGGCTGCAAACGACATAAGAGTCTCGGGCTTAACAATTGAAAGCGTAACCTACGCGAACACTTCAAAGTATGCCTATGGTATCTGGGTTGAAGGCGACAACTGCAAAATAATCGGCAATATTATTCAGAAAACTTACCTGGGCATTTTCAGTTCAACCCAATCATCAACAACTATAACCCAGAACACCATTACTGGAAGCATAAAAGATGGTATTCGATTCTGCGCCGGTTCACAAACTAACATATCATACAACGACATCTTCGCAAACGCGGTGTCAGGCATTGCTTTAGGAGGCTACTCAAATACAGTTGAGGGCAATAACCTGGAAAAAAACACCAGAGGCTTAGGCTTAGGCGCATCCAACTCGGTAGTTTTCAACAATACGTTTGTTTCCAATACGGAGTCAGGAGTCTTTCTTTCAGGGTCAAAAAATGTGATTGTAGCCAACGAGATTGCAGGAAACAAGTATGGCGTCTACATAACCACTCAAGGCGCCTCGCCTACTTCAAACCAAATTTATCACAATAACTTCGATAATTTCCTTGATGCATTTGGCAACTCTTCTTATCTTGTTGAGAGTTGGGATAATGGGTCGCAATCGGGTGGGAACTACTGGAGTGATTACCACACAAAATACCCTGCGGCAGTTGAAATCGGCAATTCAGGAATAGAAAATACAGCTTACACTATTAACTCTGACAACCTGGATAAGTATCCATTAACTGCGCCGGTCAACACGGCGAACCTTGGCAATGCGCCAACAGCGATCTCTCCAAATTCTGCAAAACCCAACAATGTCGTTGCTGCGTGGTCATTTGACAACGTTACCCCTGATCTTGTAGCTTCAGATTCAACGGGTAACAACCCTGCAGTGTTAGGGTCTGTTACAGGCGTTTACAACTACACTCCTGCACGCGTGCAAGGCAAGTTTGGCGAAGCATTAAGCTTCAACGGGAACACGTATGCTGCTGTACAGCCTTCGCCTAGCCTTGAAACTCCAAATGACGTAACCGTTGATGTGTGGGTAAATGTGCCAGAAATCAAAAGTAATGTACCCTACAACAACATCCTCATCGAAGCCGTCAGAACCACAGCTGCCCTCCCAACAAGAACTCTTGGACTCGCAGTTAACGGCGAAATACCTACTAATGATAGTTCTCCATCTATAGGTGTCCTCCGCGCTTACGTGATGACGCCAGCCGGGTTCAACGAGATTAACACCAAAGAGGTCCTTCCAATTGACACGTGGGTTCATGTGGTTTTCGTTCGCAGCGTAACAACGGGAATGCACATCTACGTTGATGGGAAGGAGCAGGCAGTTACAGTCGTTGCTGGAACAGCTAACCCTTCAGGTCCAATACAGAACCCAACAGACATCTACATTGGACACGACTCTATGACTGAAATCGATCAACTCCAAATCCGCAACACAGACCAACTAACCGCGCAGCCGTTGTGGATGCAATGGTGGCTTTGGACCGCAATCATTTTTGCAGGTGTAGCCGGAAGCGGGTTGGTGCTCTATTTCAGGAAACATAGTCAAATGCAATCATCTAAAAAATCTAAATAGTTCAAATAAGCTCGGGAATGGATCAAACCGAGTATTCACCTTTTTTTAAACTTGAAACTAAAAATTAGAACTATTGAAGTCTTCAGCTGTTTGCTAAAGTGATTTTCGATGTTGGAAATATCTGGACCACCATTCTAAAAAGACTTTGTAGCGTGTTTTCAGATGCTTTATCGCTGTTCTTCTTTCCTGATGGTTATAAGTTGTTGCAACTGATTATTCCACTGGTTCCACAAAAACCTTGGAAAGAACCCCATTTAAAAAACCCAACATAAATCGTCAAAATCGAAAAGAAGTTGTTGTTGCAATTGCAACTGGAATTTTTCCACCCGAGTTGCAACAACCACACTGTAAAAATAACTTTGAAAGACCCAGCACAAATCTAAGATCTAATGCACACGAATTGTTACAATTGTAAAAAGTGGATTAAATAAAACACGAATGTTGCGACAACTATTATTTTTTGCCTTTGCCCTGGTGTTTTGATGGAAGCGAGACCTGTTTTCTTTCTTTTCGTTTCTGGTCTTTCTCTCGTTGCAGTTTCTTGTGCTGTTCTAATCCTTCAGCTTTCTTTGCTTTTTTAGACAAAATCTTCAACCTTAGCAAGCAATAGAAAACAGTGGCATTCAAAAACATTGCCCCTTAACTTTTAGTTTGGCGCAATATTTAATAGAAAATAAGGTTAAGGTAAGTCAGGGACATAGAAAAACGCCTAATGCCAAAATTCGTTGCCCAAAATGTGGGTCCTCAACCGTTGAGCGGACTAAGAATCAGGAGTGCCGTTGTGCCAAATGCGGGGAAATTTTCTATTTTGTTACTCCGCAGTGTGGTTCTCAGGTTGATTTGGGCAGATATGATTTGTAAGTTATTTAGTTGAGTATCTTTCGGTTTTTGAACCATTACCTTTATATGAATAATATTTCATATGAATAACTATTCATACAATAATGGAAAAGATGGAAAAATGAAAAAAGGGCTGACAAAAATCTGCTACCACTTCTTTAGCAACCTTTCAAACCCCACCAGGCTCTCTGCACTCGAACAATTAATGGACAAACCCATGAGCGTAAACGAACTTGCCATAGCACTCGGACAAGAACAAAGTATGATCTCACACAACCTAAAACCCCTCCTCGAATGTAACCTCATCACCATCCAACGCCAAGGCAAAAAACACATCTACAAAGCCAATCAGGAAACGCTTAGTCCAATCTTTGAATCCATCCAAAATCATGCCCAAAAATTCTGCCCTACGGGCGGAAAATGCCTAAGAGAGGAAAAACTATGAAAAGAAAAATTGTAAACATAAACGAAGCCCTCTGCAACGGATGCGGCAACTGCATTCCCAAGTGTGCCGAAGGCGCTCTTCAAATCGTCAATGGCAAGGCAAAAATGATCAAAGAAACATATTGTGACGGTCTTGGCGCTTGCCTTGGACAGTGCCCCCAGGGAGCAATAACCATAACAGAACGTGAAGCCGAAGCCTTCAACGAAGCAGAGGTCCACGAGCACCTTAAAAACAAAACCTCAACCCTTCCCACCCAAACAAATGCTACCCAACAGAAGCCCCAGTGGCCAATAAAACTCAACCTTGTCCCCGTAAAAGCCCCGTTCTTCGAAAATGCCGACCTCCTAATTACAGCTGACTGTGCCCCAGTTGCTCTAAAAAACTTCCAAACTACCTTTCTGCCGGGCAAACGAGTTATTATAGGTTGCCCGAAATTCGACGATGCAAGAGCTTACGCCCAAAAACTAACTGAAATCCTAAAAGAAAACAATGTTGCATCCATAACGGTTGTCCATATGGAAGTGCCTTGCTGCACAGGTTTGAAATGGGCGGTGAACAAGGCGCTTGAAGGCTCGGGCAAAAAAATTCCAACTAAAGAGTTTGAGGTTAAGATTGGAGGTGAAGTAGTTGAGCTCTAAAGACAAAATCGAAAAAAACCCGGAAAGCTGCCCCGGCTTACGTGACATGTTGCAGCCTAAACCTGCCTATATCAAATGCCATGTATGCGGAGGAGACCTAGAAATCTGGAGTGACGAAGATAAAACCACTTGCCCCGAATGTGGAGCCGAATGGAAACGCCCCGACAAAACAGCCGCATGCCTAGAATACTGCCAATACGCCGATAAATGCCGAGGAATCATAGAATCCAGGAAAACATGATTACAACAATTTTATTCCCTTAAAATAAAAGTTCATTTCGGATTGGATGTGGTGGGCCGGACCGGATTCGGACCGGCGACCTTCTGCACGTCAAGCAGATGTCCTAACCAGGCTAGACGACCGGCCCACACTTTGCACTTTTTTCTATGACGTTTTCCTATATAGGCGCTTCGTGTGCGAGCGTTGCAATACTTGATTTCCAGCAGGTATTAATCTGTTTCCCAACCTGAAAATACGTTTTAGAAGTGTTAGATGATTTCTTGCGATAAGAGCAGTTTTAAGGTAGCTCATGCATAATAATAAACAAGACTTGGGTAAGGGCCATGGCAACCGACGAAGTGCTTACATTACTAGTCGAATTCATAAACAAAAACAGCAACGTCGTAGATGTCCAATGGGATCGCCGCATGAGCCCAAGGTTGCTCTTTAACCCCTACTCGGAAAAGTTTGAAGAACGAAAAATCGCCGCCCACTATTTCTTGTTAGCAGCGTCAATCCTTGACGACACAATCGTAGGGTACCCAGAAAACGCCCGAATGCTCCTGGTCTATCTACATGAAGCGTTTGGGAGCGCCTTCTTTGAAATCAAAAAGGCACATCTCTTTGAAGAGGAAATAGTAAAAGCTGATTTTTATCATGATTTAGGTCCAAATAAGAAAGCTGCCTCAGAAATTCTCGCCCAAATTAACCTCTTTGTCAAGCTTAAAGCAGAACGAAACCTTCTGCAATATGCCCAAAAATTCACAAAACCCAAAGACTTCATCGAAGACCTTGCCCAAAACATCCCTGCGTTGGCGGGTCCGCATAAAGATAAACTTTGGATTTATATGCGGTGGATGGTGCGTCCTCAACCTGACCTGCAAATCTACGACCACTTCTTGCCCGAAGACCTCTATGTGCCGCTTACTAAAGAGAACGCCAACGTTGCCGCCAGCTTAGGCGTAATAGAGTCAGCTTCACCTTCCATTTGGCGAGATGAAAAAACAGCTTCGGAAGCACGCCAAAAACTAACCGATTTTGCAAAGCGTCTATTTCCACAAGATCCTGCAAAAGTCGATTACCCCTTTTTCCTTTTGGGCAGGTGGCTTAAACAAAAAACCTTAAACCGCTATACACTCAAAACCGCGCTGGATTTTCTGGAGCGGATGCAGAAAATCACGGGGCAGTCACAGGCTTATTATCAAAAGATGAGCCGTTACAAAAGCGGATGGGAGAAAAAAACTGCCTTAACACTTCTTAGAATGCACATTCCATACGGTTACGAAACAATCAGTTTTCCGCTACCAAACGAAGTTTATACGCCTGACTTCATTTTGGAGAAAACGGTTCACGGAAGAAAAATAATTCTTGAACCACATTTTGAAATGACAAAAAAACAAGCACGTAAATACGCTCTTTTCAAAAGAACCTATGGACACAAATTCGTTCTGATTCTTCTTTTGAAAAACGATTTGATTTCCATGTATCATCAACGCAAAATTTTGACTGACGATGTCTGCGACGATGTTTGGCCGATTGAATTTGTACATTTGTTAGCTGAGAAGATTCGTAGGGGAACATACGGGCAATAGGCAAGTAGTTAATTAAGCGGTGGGTTTTTTGTATTGTTGACTTTGGATGGCACAGGACAACTTTAAACCACTGGTAGTTTGGCTTATCATCAACGGAAAAACAGAGGAAGCCCTTGAGATTTTAGCCACAAACTACAGAGTTGACGTGCCCAACCTAAAAGTAGGCTTACCCAAAAAACACAAGATTAGAGCTTACGGCTGCTACACCGTCAAAAACCAAACAATCGCCGTCCAAAACAGCGACGTACTGGTTAATCCCTTCGTTATCCTCCATGAATTTTACCATCACTTGCGCAGCAAAGGGGTGGATAAAATGCATCGAGGAACAGAGGGCAACGCTGACAAATTTGCGCTAGATTTTCTAATGCATTATCAATTATCCGCTAAAAAAACCCAAGATTACATTTCGTAAAAGTCTTCATCATCGCATTCGGTGGGAGCAGTTATTTCTATTGGGATTTTGTCTCCTTCAGAGTCGTAAGCGGCGATGCAGCTTCTTCCTTCAAATGGGTAACCAACAATCATGAGGACTCGCCCAAAAAAATAGTTCAAATCAGTGTCGCTGGGTGAAATGTTGCCTGACGGATGAGAATGAACGGTTCCAACCAACGAGTAGTCTCCCGTGAACATGTAGGGATTGAAGTGGGCAAAACCTTCGCCGTGAACAGCAAAGGGAGCTAAAACCAAGTCGGTTATAAGGATGATACCTTTGTTTTTTCTTGCCACGTAGCATCAAGAAGCTTTCACGTGGGTAGAGTTCTTTGGCACCTGCGTAGATGGCGTCAAGAATGTTGCTTGGAATATGCACGGTTGTGTTCGTTGGCATGCAAACAACGGTTATGACTGTGGGTTAAGAACTTTTGCCAATAATCTCTTGTTTAGGTATTCGGTAAACATTTAAGACACAGTGAACTAGAACTGTTGATTCGTAGTGCCGAGGTGGCAGAGTGGTTAACGCGCGGGCCTTGAGAGCCCGTGGAACATCCGTTCCGCATGGGTTCGAATCCCATCCTCGGCGCCTAATTGTTAAAACGGTACGCTTTAAGAAAGGCACTAAGAGGCGGCACTTTAAGATTCATTTTGTTTTATTTTCGTAATATTTACTCTGCATTCATAAGGCTTAAAAAAAGAATTCCCGTTAACGGATACTTACCGTTAATCTGCCAAAGAGGATATACTATAAATGTTAAAAATGAATTTAATAAGAAATATAAAACTCAGCATGGATTTACCGCCACCTCCACCTCCACCGACTTCAATAAAACCGCGAAAATCCCGAAAAATGTTCATGGCAATTGCATTGATATTGATTGCTGATTATTCTTATCCCATCAGTGTTAGTTTTCTCAGGTTTCATAAATTTAAACCCCAATAATCCGCAAGCCACTCCTACTCCCGGTCCAAATCCGACAAACTCGCCGGTAACAACACCTAATCCAACCTCATCAACAACTCATACCACTGTCAGCGTAACATCAGGTTCAAAAACGCAAGTTGCCTCCCAATCGATTGACGCCAATGGCGGAACAATTCAGGTTTCAGATGCTTCAAGCCCAGTGAACGGCTTAAAAATAGTAGTTCCCGAAGCAGCAACATCCGAGCCGGTTCAATTCCAAGTTAGCTATGCAGACATCTCAAATGTCAACGGTTTACCCCAAGGTGCTTCACCAGCAAGCAAACTAATTACCATCCAAACAACAGGTTCAGCCGATTTTAACAAGTACAAAATGTTTGATAAACCAGTTGAAGTCACTCTCCCATATGATTCAACTAACCCAAATGATGATACTGCACCCGTACGGTTCTACTGGTATGACTCGCAGAACGGCAAATTAGATTCCACAGGCTTTCTAAGTGAAGATAAAAGTGCACACACCATAACTTTCTTGACTGGTTCATTCTCTGACTTTTCTAGCGGTCGAAGTTGACATAACTCTTTCACAGTTAAGCGGAGAAACAAACTATAGCGTTGATACCGGTTTCCGCCCTGCAAACAATGGATGGTTCATACCTAACTATGGCTCAGTTCTAACCCCCGGAGGAATGTGCCTAGGAATGGTTAGCTATGCAAAATGGTACTACACATATGAAAGCTCAGATACAGCTCTTCACTCAAAATACATCGAAGGCACCGCATCTGAATGGCGAGACGACAACACCGCAATCCAACTAGCGGCAAGAGCTCACTTAGCAACCTCAGGCATTTGGAATTCACTAACGCAAGAAGAAGAAAATTGGGCACTTGCAAACGCACGTGAAGTCGGCTTAAGCTGGCTCTCAGGCATGATTGTTACAGGTGAACCGCAATTGATCGGTCTAAAAGCAAGGACAAACAGTGGCACCTGGCTAAACTATGCACATGCAGTCATGACTTACGGATACATCGATGGGTCCTTCGAAATATACGACCCCAACTTCCCAGGATCAGCCGCCAAGGCGACGCAATGCGACAGATACCCTTTCGATTACACAAGTGGATTCAACCAAACCTATGTTTCCGGAACGACAAGAGCAGACAGTTTAGTTTTCAACATTTTCTACCACGCAGGCTCTAAACTCTCAGCTACACCAGATGACTACAAGGGACTGTATGATTCCGCACAGAACAAATTCGAAGACAGCAGCGTTTTCCCAACCGTAACCTTAACCGACGAAACCACCAACCCTACAGGCACTAACTCCGAAAGATACTGACAGCGACGGGATGCGCGATACTGCAGAAGCAAAACCACAATATCAGGCACCATAACTGGCGGAGCTCATACAATCAACTCTACACTAATCTTTGTAGACAACCAAAAGTACACTGCGGCTGTAGTTGATGGTGTATTTTCAAGAGAAGTACCATTGCTTAACGGCGACAACGATGTTGTCATATTAGCAACTGACGAAAATACCTTTAGCAACTGGGCAGGCTTCCTAAGAGACACAGTAAAATGCACTGCAACCCCCGCTTCTATGACAGTAACTCTTACTTGGGACCAAGATCAAAGTGACGTTGACCTACATGTCTTAGAACCAGGAACCGACGGACGCCACATTTACTGGTCTAACAAAGGCTATACTGGATCCAATCCCTACTTAGACATGGATAATACGAATGGTTACGGACCAGAGCATTACTATGCAACTGAAGGATCGACCTTACCAGGAGCAACAAACATCTATGGAACATACCAAATTCGAGTTGAATACTACAGCGACAAAAGCTATGCAGACATACCTCAAACTATCACATGGCACCTAAACGTGAAATACCTCGCATTCAAGAACGACCAAACTGGACAAGAATTCTGGGTTCAAGAATCAAGAAGCGGCGCATTATCTTCCCCGAGTAGTTCAGACACAGGCACCTTCCAGAACAGCGGTCCAGCATGGTCCGAAATATGGTCAATAGCCTATAATGCACCTGACCCAACTACCTATGGCGTTCCTCCACCACCCCAAAACGTGTTCCCAACTTAACAGCAACCCAAAAATTGCCCTATTCAAGGGTTCCCAAATTTTTCTTTTTTGTTGCTTCTTAAGGTTTTAAGTTAATCGCATATTTTTCCAGATATTCCTACGCTTTAGGGTGGAACCACAAGTAAATTCAACGAAAAATGCCAAGCTCCTGACTCTATTTTCCCTTTATCAATTCAAGCATCTTTTCAACGCTGGTAGTCGGAGGCATGCATGTTTGGTTCAAGCATACGTAGGCTGTTGTTTTGCCATCTATTTTCTCATAATTTACTCCTGGTGGTGTAACCTTTGCTTTTTCAGCTGTCCACAACGTGACGGTAAGGTTTGGCAGGTAGTTTTTTCTCAAAGCTGCACGCATACTCTGTGTGTCGAGGTTGTTGGATTCACCAACTAAAACAAGATTAGAGGAAGGACCTAATGCAAAGTCTAATCCAACAAGCAAGAATGAGTGCCCAAGAGGTTGACTTTTCACTTCTTCAGCAGAGGCATCTATCATTTTTTTCGCATAATCTTCAAACGATGTTTGTCCGGTTATCTGGGATAAACGAAGAAGGTTTAAAAGAGCAACCGAGTATCCTGACGGCGCGGCTCCATCATAGCTTTGTTTTATCCGTGGAACTGCTTCATCAGCGTCCTTGGCTGAGAAGAAGAAGCCACCGTTTTGTTTGTCCCAAAACTCCGCAACCATTTTTTTCGTTAACTCCACGC
This sequence comes from Candidatus Bathyarchaeota archaeon, assembly GCA_963770845.1. Lineage (GTDB taxonomy): Archaea > Thermoproteota > Bathyarchaeia > Bathyarchaeales > Bathycorpusculaceae > Bathycorpusculum. The sequence goes on from CAVYRC010000013.1 coordinate 127,924, forward strand.
CTACCGTAAGATACTTTTCGTCGAAGCCTGCCTCGTAGAGTTCGATCAACCCGAAAACAAAGAAAGAGTAATCATCTAAAAAACCTAAGAAAGCTCTATCACCTTTAACGTAACGGTGATAAAGCTTGCCATCCTGCGTTTTCATTTCTTTGAGGACAAAATCTGCCGCCTTGGATGCCGCTTCAAGGTACTTCTGCTCACCGAAAACTTGGCCAGCACGTGCCAACGCAGCAATCATCAGCCCGTTCCAATCAACCAGAATCTTGTCATCTTTTGACGGATGAACCCTATTTTCTCTAACCCTAAAAAGAATTTTCGTGATTTTTCCAAGCTTGCCAATTAATTCATCAACCGTCAAATTTGATTCTAAAGCAAATTGGTCCAGCGGTTTGCTAAAATGAAGAATATTTTTGCCGTTATTGCCTTTTGGCGGGTCGAAATAATTGCCGTTAGGTTTTATGTCAAAGAGCTTGATTGCCAAATCAGCATCCGCTGGTGGCAAGGATAGCTTGATTTCTTCGCTTGTCCAAAGGTAGAATTTTCCTTCTTCATCTTCGCTATCGGCATCTTCCGCCGAGTAAAAACCACCTTCAGCAGAAGCCAAATCCCTCAAGACATAATCAAGAGTCTCTTTAGCAGTTATCATGAATTTTTGGGCTCCCGACGCTTGGAACGCTTCAATGTAAGCTAACGTGAGCAGGGCTTGGTCGTAGAGCATTTTCTCGAAATGTGGAACAAGCCACTGTGCATCTGTAGAGTAACGGTGGAACCCCAAGCCGATTTGGTCAAAAATGCCGCCTAACCTCATAGAACGCAGAGTCTTTTCAACCATGTCCCAAGCGGTTTTGTTTTTGGTTCGATTCCAATACCTTAGAAGGAACAGGAGGTTTGAGGGAGATGGAAATTTTGGTGCAGTGCCAAATCCGCCGTTTTCTGAGTCGAACCGTAAAAATAGCTGGTCGTAGGCGTTATCTATGTCTGCCTTGTCCAATTCGTTTTCGCCTGTTATCTCTGTGTCCAGTTCTATTTGCTCTTTGAGTTCCTTACCGATTGTTTCCATTTCCGATTTTTGTTTTTTCCAGATTTCGCCAATCTGAGGCACAAGGCTCAACATCCCAACCGTACCGTACCGGTTATCTTTGGGTATGTAGCTGGAGATGAAAAACGGGTTCTTGTCTGGTGACATTATAACGTTTAGTGGCCAGCCGCAGCTTCGACCCATTGTTTGGCAAACCGCCATGTATGCTGCGTCGAGGTCGGGGCGTTCTTCCCTGTCGACTTTGATGGACACGAATGTCTGGTTCATGAGTTCTGCAACTTGGTCGTCGTTGAAGCATTCTTTTTCCATGACGTGGCACCAGTGGCAAGTTGAGTAGCCTATGGAGACAAAGACGGGTTTATCTTCTGCTTTAGCCTTATCGAAAGCCTCTGGGCTCCAAGGGTACCAGTCAACTGGGTTGTAGGCGTGTTGAAGCAGATAAGGGCTTTTTTCTTTGATAAGTCGGTTAGGTTTTCCTACTTTTGCAGAAAAGTTTTGCATCTAAGAATCTATCTCCTGCCAAAACAAATGCCTTTTGACCTTATTAGCTGTTAATAGAAAAATAGGGTTTAGTAGAAGTATGTAGCTGATACAGTTGCATTGTTCGCAGCAGTTTGGTTTGTATTTCCGATGTTTATTAACAGTGTTCCTGGCAGGACTGGAAAGATAGCGGTTCCTGATGTCCCTATGGTTTTGTTGTAGTCAAAGGTTGATCCAGCATAACTGTAGTTTACTTCAACAAAGGTTGTGTCGGCTGATGAGGTTGCCTGAATAGCAACGTATCCGGCGTAGTATATTGTGCTGCTAAAGATGTTAGTGGTTGAGTTTGCATCTTGGGTAACAACCTGTTGGTTCAACAAGATGTTTGATGAATTCATCGTCGCGATATTATAGTAACCTGATAATTGGTCATTTAAGTATGAAATTTGCTCATTTAAACTGGAAATCTGTTCATTTAAAGAGGAAATTTGGTTTTGGTACACTGTGGAGTTGGGGTTTTGTGAAATCTGTGATTCTAAGCTGGCAATCTGCGACTGCAAAGAGGCAATCGTGTTATCCTTATCGGTTATCTGTGCTTTTAGGTCTGCAGTGTTCCCGTTGGATACGTAAAGTGCTAAAACACCGACTAGGCTGGCTGCAAGTACAATGCATACTACTGTGAGTGCTATGACCTTGATATTTTTCTTTGGACCTGGATTGTATACACCCATGTTATTCATCTGCTTTTCTCTACTTAGAAGCCTTGCATATAAATAATTTTTTCCACATTACACCCAACCGACACCAAGAAATAAAAGAAAAGGGGTCGGATCTAGTATTTCACGCTTAAATAGAACAGTACCAGCAGAGCCGCCATCTCAAAAATATCCGGTAAGACTGCAAATGGACCTAAACCAAATAAGCTAAAACCGCCTAACCCGATGATAAAGGGGCTCCATGTTATGTCTTTTATCAGGAAAAGCGATGCAAAGAGCAGAAGTCCAAGGGTGAATTCAGATTTGGTTTTATGGAAAAGACTCACGTAGTTAATTATTAAAATGACTGTCAGAACGATATTTATGGTGGAGAACACGGTTCGCGCCATGTAGTATAATTCTATGTCTGCAGGGTTAAAGCTATACTGCCTGGGGGCGAAGGGAAAATCAGGAGCTCTTCTAAGGCTGTTCTGATAATTCGCCAATAAGATGGCGGCTACAGCCGTTAAAGCAATCAAAACTACGAGCAATATTGCGATTTTTTTTGTTCTATTCATTGTTTCATCCTCTTGCTTAATCTCCTTTTTCTACTTTTTCCCTATTTTCTTCTCAATCTCCTCAAACAAGGCGTAGTTGTCTTCCATAACCTGCGATAGAAAATACGTTGCACCATATCTGTCTCCTATTGAGGTGATGATCTTGTTTTTCTCTAAGACTTGAAGGTGATGCCGCATTGTTTTATAGTCCATTTTGAGCAATGTCGCCAGTTGATTCGCGTTCTGGGGGGTTTCTTTTAACGCGTCAATAATTTTCACACGAGTCGGTCCGCCTCTGGTACCTGCAATCAGCCATCCTAGCAGGTATTTTAGCGAACGTGCATTTGATGACACTTTTATCGACCGCTCCGTGTAAGATTATTGGTCACTGTTAAACGGAATTTAGTAATAAATGTGTGCTTCCAAAAACTAAGACATATGGAAGGTTAAGTTAAAATTGGGAAGCCATTTGGGCGCAATCCTGAAACATTCTTTAATAATCTATCGCTCACAGATTTTTTCGCAGAATGAGGGTGAAGTAACAAGGCATGAACACAAAACCAAGTTTTTAGCCGTAAACCCTGTGTCATCTTCTTTTTAACATTTATTTTTCTAAAAAATGTATCTTCTCATTTTCTTAATCGCGATGTAGCTATTTGTCAATTAGGGTTAGATTTGGGTAAAATTTTGAAAAATTATTTAATAACACATTGTGGTCTTGGAGGACAAGGCAACCAAGAAGGGATTTGAAAAAGGCCCTAAAGCCCAATAATTGCCCAATCAAAATCCCCTTCAAGTCTCTTTTTGGTTGCCCATAACTGTTCAAACTAATAGGTGTTAAACGTGGGAATAATCAATAGAGCAATAAGAAATATTTCAAGAAGAAAAATTCGAGCGTTACTTGTAATTATAGCCTTAGGTTTCTCCATGGCGATAATGATATCTATCCCAGCAGGAGTTATGGCTAACCAGCAAGAAGCAAACAGTCTGGCTGAAAACCTTAGCAATACTATTACTCAAACTGGACAATCCATTAATGATACCTTAAGTCAGATAGATTGCAGTTTGTCGCCTGATTTTGCAGGCTTTGGTTTTCAACGTTCTAATGCAAGTGACAATCTCACACCAGGACAATTTGGTCAAGGCATGACCCCGCCAGACGATTTTGTTTTTGACCCCAGCCAATTCGGCGGTGGCATGGGCAGCGGGCGCGGTCAGTTTGGCGGCGGCGCACTTGGCGGCGGACAAGCAAACCCAATGAACGAGAGCTTATACACTGATATCAATACCAATATTGACGGAGTCGCAGCTGTTGCACCTATCCTTCAAGCATCGGAAGGCAGCAATGAAACACTTTCGTTTATGGGAAGAAGTTTTACACGTCAAATAACTGAGTACACCATTGAAGGGGTGCCGTTAACTTCTGAACTTATCGGTAACTATTCAGTGCTGCCGACCAATATTACTGCTGGACGTAACTTGCAGGTAGATGACTCGGGTGTTGTCCTGTTAAGTGAGAACAACTCAGCGTACTTTGATGCTGGAGTTGGCGACACAATATCCATTCTCGACCACGACTTCACAGTTATTGGCGTTCACGGGGTATCTTCAGGTGCAGATACGCTAACTCTCTTTATGAACCTCTCTGATGCGCAAACTATAACAAACAATACTGGTTACATCACAAGCATTCGAGTGTTTACCGAAAACAGTGAGATAGTATCACAAGTAAGCAGTTCAATAAGTTCACTGCATTCTGAACTAACTATAACAACAGGTCAAGAACGGTTAAGCCAACTTCAAGCTCTTCAATCAACATACAATGCGGCTCTTGAAAGTTCGGAAGCCTCCATCAACACAACCCAGACTACTGCCTTACAAGAAATCATCGTAGTGATTGCAGCAACCAGCCTAATAGTACTATTCGTTATGCTCTACACCGTCAGGGAACGTACCAAGGAGATCGGTACGCTTAAAGCGATTGGATTCAGCAACTCGACTGTTATGGGGCAATTCATGCTTGAAGGCGTGCTATTAAGCGCAATCGCTGGAGCAGTCGGCATAGCCATAGGTGTTGTCGCTGCACCCACGCTTTCGGCTCTTTTGCTTCCCAGCGTAAACGCGTTGGGAGGAACCGGGGGTGTATTTGTCAGCGTCGGAAGCGTAGCACAAACAAACGAAGCGGTCTCCATTAGTTTGGAGCTTATCCTGTTGGCGTTTGGAGCATCTCTACTTCTTGGTACTTTAGGTAGCTTGTATCCAGCATGGAGAGCAGCAAAAATTCGACCAGCTGAGGCGATGAAGTATGAGTAAACCGGTACTTCAAATATCAAACCTAAACAAAACCTACATGCTTGGCAAACGGCCCGTCCAAGCGTTAACCAACCTGAACCTACAAATCAACCAAGGTGAATTCATAGCAATCATGGGTCCATCAGGCTCAGGAAAAACAACACTGCTCAACATCATTGGCTGCATAGACAAACCTACCGACGGTCAAGTTCTATTAGACGGCATAGACGTAGGAAAAATGCCTGAAAACCAACTCTACAAGATACGACGCAACAAAATGGGTTTTGTATTCCAAACCTTCAATCTGCTACCGTATCTCAATGCGAGAGAAAACGTTGAGTTACCCATGGAAGGCAAAATTGGCTCAAAAGCTGAACGCAAAAAACGCGCAAGTGAACTTTTGGCTACGGTTGGTCTTTCGGGACGAGAAAATCATCGTCCGCAACGCCTAAGCGCTGGGGAGCAGCAACGTGTCGCAATTGCCCGTGCATTAGCTAATAATCCCGCGTTTATTCTTGCAGATGAACCAACTGGAAACTTGGATAGTCAAAACAAGGCGGAAATAATCAAGTTGTTAGCTAACCTTAACTTGACACATGGCACAACGATTGTCATGGTTACACATGATAGTCAAGCCGCAAACCACACCGAAAGAATGCTGTTACTAAAAGACGGGAAAATAATCAGGGAAAAAGAAGGACTGCATCTAGCAAAGAAGAACAACAAATGCCCAAACTGCGGAGGCAGCATCAAATCAACAGATGATGTTTGCCCAATCTGCAAAAAACCCCTTGTTGCGCCAGAGGAGTTTTTCTCAGCCTAAAAACAAAACCAATAAATATTATTAGATTGAGGCTTTTTTATGGAATCATTACCCTCTCTTCTCTTCTTCCTCCACCAAAAAAACAAAGACGATTTTCAGCAGTATTGATCATTGCTCTTTTACTCGTAGGCTTAGTTGCTGGGAGCTTCATCGGTTTTGCAGTAACATACTCCGACTTCAACAACAAACTAACCAACTTACAGTCGCAGCTTGGCATGTATCAAGGTAGTGGCGATTCAACTTTCCTACTAGACGATAATGTTTCGCTTTCAACACTCTATCAGAATGTAAAAACCTCAGTGGTCATAATTCAAGATCTCAACCCAGGTTTCACAATGTTTGGTCAACGGGTCTACACTTTGCAGCAGGGATCCGGTTTTATTGCTGAAGTCAACAATCAACTAGTTGTCGTAACCAACGACCACGTTGTAACAGGTACAATTAATGTTACTGTGACTTTTGCAGATGGTACTTGCTATCCAGCAACTGTGTTAGGGCAAGATCCCAAAGCTGACCTCGCTGTTCTCTCTGTGTCTTCAATGCCAAGTGGAGTAACGGCTCTGCCGTTTGTCAGTTCTTTGACCCTAAAGGTAGGCGACCCTGTAGTTGCAGTGGGTACGCCCTTTGGACTATCAGGCACATTAACCACTGGAATAATAAGCGCTTTGGGCAGAACGATTGTTGAAGGTTCTGATTCAGGTCAAAACGGTCAAGTTATACCTGACACAATCCAAACAAGCACTCCCATTAACTCAGGCAATTCCGGCGGGCCGCTTCTCAACTATGCTGGACAAGTTGTCGGTATGACGACTGCAGGCATCAGTAACTCGGAGGGTTTGGGCTTTGCAATTCCTTCTTCAACGATAATGCGGGAACTCGCGTCGCTTGTCAACCTTGGCAGCTATGACCAGCATCCTTCGATAAACGTCGTTGGCACTGACATGAACTACCCCATTGCCCAAGCCATGGGCGCAACCGTTACCTACGGGTTTCTCGTTGAAAGCGTTTCGGTTCAGAATGGTTTGCAAGGGGGCAATTCAGTCAAGGCAATCCTAAACGATAATGTTGTGGTTGGCGGCGATATCATAATTGGCGTAGGCAATGTGCGAATAGCTAACACAGACGACCTACTCTCCTATCTCGAACAACATACACTTCCCGGGCAATCCGTCAACTTCAACGTCGTTCGGGGAGGACAAACCCAGACAGTTGCAGTAACCATAGGAAAAGCCTAAACAACTATACAATTGGTTTGTCTGGTGGAAGAAGAATTTCTGATAATTAAGAAGTGAGTCTTTAAAATGTGTTTTCAAAAGCAAATTTCTGGTCTTCATACTTTTTAGAATGACTGTTTTATTAAAAGTAAGACTGAAAATTTCATTTTTTTGGCTTTCATCCACGATTAATCTGCACTGCACAACCGTGGTGAAATAATGCAAAACCAGCCAAAAAGCTGCCACAACCAACATAGAAAAAGCATTTCCCAACCGCAACCAGACAAACCCAAACCACAACCCAAACCCAAAACAAAACCAGAAAGAGAGAAGCTGAGCACATAGAAGACTTACTACAACAAACAATGAGAACCAAAACAAGTATTACGCTATTTTTATAAGTTTAACGCTTGAATTAGGTTTTCATGCAAGCTGAATTTGGAGTAATCGGTGGAACAGGTCTTTACGACCCTAAACTTCTCAAAAATGTCCAGGAAGTAACGGTTGATACACCCTATGGCAAACCCTCAGACAACATTACCATCGGCGAACTCGGCGGCAAATCCGTTGCGTTTCTACCCAGACACGGAAAAAAACACACCATACGCCCCACAGACATTAACGTTAGAGCCAACATTTTTGCCCTCAAGAAACTCGGCGTTAAACGTATCTTGGCACCTTCAACGGTTGGCTCATTGCGGGAAGAGTATCATCCAGGCGAAATCGCTTTCGTTGACCAATTCATTGATCGAACTACACGTCGCGAACAATCATTCTATTCACAGCGGAAGGCAAGGTTTGCCACATATCCGTTGCTGAACCGATGTGCCCTGAAATTAGAAAAACCCTAATCAGCGTCGCCAAAGGACATGGGCATCAAGATGCATGAAACAGGAACATACGTTTGCATCGAGGGACCACGCTTCTCAACCAAAGCTGAATCCAAAATGTACCGTCAATGGGGTGCAGACGTGGTTGGCATGACATTGGTTCCTGAATGTGTTTTGGCAAGGGAAGCCGAAATCTGCTACGCAAACATATCCACCGTCACTGACTATGACGTTTGGAAAGACCATGTTGTTAGCGTCGACGACATCTTAGCAACCATGAAAAGCAACGTTGAGAATGTTAAGCGGATAATCGCTGAAACCGTCGCCAAGACACCTGCCGAATGCAATTGTGGATGTAGCCAAGCATTGAAAGGAGCATTCGTTTAGAAAGGAGAAAATATAAATGAACAAAACAGATAAGAAAATCGATTTAAAATCCAAGATTCGACGAATCCCCGAGTTCAAAGGAGTAATCTTCTGGGATATAACCCCTTTGCTAAAAGATAAAACCTGCTTTCACGAATGCATCAAACAGTTAGCTGACCACTACAGAGGCAAACCCATAGATGTCATTGTCTCAAACGAGGCAAGAGGATTCATAATCGGTGCACCCTTAGCCTACGAATTAGGGTAGGCTTTGTTCCCATACGCAAAAAAGGCAAACTACCCTACAAATGCGTAGACTTGACCTACAAGAAAGAGTACGAATGTGACACCATCGAAATCC
>CAVYRC010000014.1:0-153503 GCA_963770845.1 Candidatus Bathyarchaeota archaeon
AACCCGTTGTTTTGGAGCTATATTGCTAATATGGTTGGGCTTTGACGTATCCTGTGTTCTGCTCTAATGTTCTCCTTGCTCCTCCAATCAAGCACATTTATGCGCTTTTTACTTAGGAGGTGATCCGGCCGCAGGTTCCCCTACGGCCACCTTGTTACGACTTTTCCCTCCTTACGAAACTTAGATTCGACACCGCCATGAAAGACGGCGCCTCACCCAAGAGTCGCTCGGATGGAACGACGGGCGGTGTGTGCAAGGAGCAGGGACGTATTCACCGCGCGCTAATGACACGCGATTACTAGGGATTCCATGTTCACGAGGGCGGGTTTCAGCCCTCGATCCCAACTACGGCAGGCTTTCGAGATTGCCTTCCCCTTTCGAGGTCGGAACCCATTGTACCTGCCATTGCAGCTCGCGTGTGGCCCGGGAGATTCGGGGCATACTGACCTGCCGTGGCCCGCTCCTTCCTCCACTTTATCAGTGGCGGTCTCCTCAGTGTGCCCAGCACAAGGCTAGTTGCAACAGAGGACGCGGGTCTCGATCGTTGCCTGACTTAACAGGACACCTCACGGCACGAACTGGCGACGGCCATGCACCTCCTCTCAGCTCGTCTAGCAAGACCTTTAATCTGGCCTTCATACTGCTGTCGCTCCCGGTGAGATTTCCGGCGTTGACTCCAATTAAACCGCAAGCTTCACCCCTTGTGGTGCTCCCCCGCCAATTCCTTTAAGTTTCAATCTTGCGATCGTACTCCCCAGGCGGCAGGCTTAACAGCTTCCCTGCGGCACTAGAACGGCACGTGGCCGTCCAAACACCTAGCCTGCATCGTTTACAGCTGGGACTACCCGGGTATCTAATCCGGTTCGCTCCCCCAGCTTTCATCCCTCACCGTCGGGCGCGTTCTAGCAGACAGCCTTCGCCACTGGTGGTCTTCCCGGGATTATAGGATTTCACCCCTACCCCGGAAATACCGTCTGCCTCTCTCGTCCCCTAGCCAAGCAGTATCCCCCGCAATCCAACGATTAATTCGGTGGATTTAACAAGGGACTAACTTAGCCAGCTACGGATGCTTTAGGCCCAATAAACATCCACACCACTCGGAGAGCTGGTATTACCGCGGCGGCTGACACCAGACTTGCCCTCTCCTTATTCCCCCAGCGTTCTAGACTGGGTAAAAGCCTTCCTCAGCGGATGGCACTCGGGATAGCCCTGTCACACTTTCGTGTATTGCAAAGTTTTCGCGACTGCTGCGCCCCGTAGGGCCTGGGCCCTTGTCTCAGTGCCCATCTCCGGGCTCCCGCTCTCACGGCCCGCACCGGTAAAAGGCTTGGTGAGCCATTACCTCACCAACAACCTGATCGGTCGCGGCCTCATCCTTGGGCGACGCCTACGAGCATAACGTAAACGTCTTTTAAGCAAAGACTCATTCCAGAGTTCTTCACCTATCGAGAATTAGCCCCAGTTTCCCGGGGGTGTTCCGGTCCCAAGGGCAGATTAGCCACGTGTTACTGAGCTGTGCGCTGCGCTCCCGTGTTGGCTGGAAGCGCTCAACTAGCATGTCTTAGTCCTATCCCGATAGCAGTGGGGTCCGGCAGGATCAACCGGAGTTATGCACTCCGTTTTGATTTCTGCGGATCTTTACTATCATGTTTTTTGTGTGGTACGTTCTGCACTTTTCGCATTTTTGTGCTTAACTGGATTTGGAGGGAGAAACATTTCTCCACAATTATACGTCAAAGCCCAATTCAGACCTAACTGAGCAATTAGTCAGGTCCACATTTCCTACTTTTTTGTCCCCGCAACTGGAGGCCAACTCCGTCATTCCTGCAAGGCGTAATCGCCGTTTCGGTAGGGGTTGAGCCGCCGCCATGTGAAAATTGCGGGGCTAGCAATTATAGCTGAATTCTTACAGAAGCTAGATCAACTGATATAAACATTCCGTTTCCTCACACAGGAACATTGTTGTATCCGCTCGAATGTACTAATCTTGCGTTTGTGAGACATTGGATAAGAAAATATAGGTTTTTTTGCTGTTTTTTATTGTTTTTAAGGTTTACTTTTTGCAGCACAGTGGTTTTTGACAGATCAAAGTTCTAGGTTAAATGACGACAATAGTCAGCTAAAGTCTCTGAAAGTAATTTTGAGGCTTTTCACCCAGCAAAATAAGTCCCGCCCGCGCCATTTCTAATCGAACAACTTCACACATTTGTTGCTGTGCAGGCACAATCACATCATTATTTATGATACAGAAACAGTAGTTAAATCAGAAAAGGTTAGCTTAAATGCAGGTGAAGTGTTCCCCTCTCTTCCTTAATTCACCTGCGTTTAAGTTAGCCCTTCTCTCTTCCCTTCTCAAAACCCTCAATAATTTTTATGCTTGCATCAAATAAAAACATGATGACAATGGCTTTTCTGCTTGAACCACTATAGCCTTAGCGATAATGGCATCCTTCGTTTTAACAAAAAAATTACGCTAAACCAATATAGTCCATATGCTAAACATTTTCACTATCTTTACCAAGAAATCTATATACTAACTCGAAATGCCCAGTGCATATACGCACTAATATCTCTTGAAAGCACCAAAGAAGGCTCCACATAACAATGAAGGCTACACTTTTGGCAGTCTTCTATTTTTTTCCAATCAAAATCTGAAACAGCACTTCTAATGCCTCCATCAAAAACAGAAACGCTGCTTGCATAATCATTATGGACATAACAGGGCAAAACTGCGTTCCCATGAGGATCGATATTTATCATTGTCCAAGGTTTACATCGCCATTTTTTCTCTTTAGCCATAACCTTGAAGTACCCCATTGAATTTACAACGGGGTAACCTTCCCGTTTCATGTCCATAAGTCTGTGCGCGATTTTCGGTATTTTGCCATCAGCCGGTGACGACGCATTGGCATTGCAGTATTCATGAGCCACAGCTACAGATATTTTTGTACCCAAATCCTTTGCCAATTCCACCATGCTTTCTATCTCATCAACGTTCTCCGCCATCAAAGTAGTGTTGATGGTTACAGGAACTTTTTCTTTCGCCGCACATATGCCCCGCACTGATTTTCTGAAGCTTCCGCCAACTCCTCTGATAGTATCATGAGTTTCCTCTAAACCATCTAACGAGACGTAAACAACTCCGTTAATGTACGGAGCTATTTCGTCAATTCGGGATTCAAGCAGGGTTCCATTAGTAATTAGGCTTGTATGCAAAGGCAGAGACCTAGAAAAAGCAAGAATCTCCACCAAATCATGCCTCAGCAGAGGCTCACCGCCTTCAAACGCAACACCGACAGCTCCTGAATTATAAATTTGTTCCAAAACCGCTTTCTCCTGCTCAAAACTTGTATCTTGGCTGCGTCGTCTCCAGAAAGGACACATCTTGCAACGAAGGTTACAGTTGTAAGTCAATTTGTGGCCGCAGAAAAAAGGAACCTTTGCACCCAGCAAGTTTGAAATCAACCCACTATAAACTCTAAACCCCATGCGAAAGTTTTCCGAGACGTGTGGCGGTTTTTTTTCTAAAACAGAATTTTGGGAAACTTGTTTCATCCTGAATGACCTGATAAAGTTCTGAACTCTATAAAACGAGTATAGTTTTTAGTGATGTAACTCTTGCGTTTCCTTTAAACCTAACGCTCTCTCAAAACCCAGAAAAGTGATTTGTTTTCTTTTCATGCAAGTCTGAATTATCATTTAAGAAGAAAATATTACCAAAAAAAAGAGAATACGGTTTATTTCCACAGATTCATACCAGTAAATAGCCAAACTACAACTGAGATTACAGTAATCACGAGTAGAATATGTATCAGTGCACCTACTCTGGCAAAGCAAAGAACCCAACTAACCTAAGTATCAAAACAATAAGAGCAATTGTCAACCATGCATTCATAGCAAACATCACTTCTAAGTCGGAATCATGGGTTTTTCAACAAATGGTCTTAGGTACATGTGTAGCTGATCTTTTGACACTTTCAGGTGAAGACCTTTGTCTGTCCAGCGTGCAACCCTGGAGAATGGGGTTGCACGCCTAATTACATTCGTTTGGCGGAAGTGCAGGTTTTATTACACTATGAGTGGCTCTTTCTTGCTGTCTATAGAAAAACCTCTCGTAGAAAAGATCAGAACCCCCAACGAGACGAAAACAACAACGACTATTCCTACAGCAACGTACGGAATTAGGCTTAGAGTAGTGGATATAGTTGCTGGATTCATTATCCCAGCAAGAACTATCGCAAAAATAATAATTCCAATTGACAAGACAAATGAAAACTTGTAGGGTCTATCCGTCTTGGTCTTAACTAGTTTCTTTCTGTCTAGCTCGCCGACAAAAAAATTCAAGAAAATTCCTATTGCCGCTATTAACAATGGAAGTGTTAATGAAAAGGTTATGTTTTGCAAGTTTAAATCGATGAACTGCCGCAAGCCGAGGACGGAAAAAAGAAGCAGTAGGAAAAAAAGGGCTATTGACCCATAAAATATGCTTCTGTCAAGAAACTTTCCCGAGAGAGCTGGGCCATAAGTTCGTCTATTGGGTACCGGTGTTTCGCCTGGTTTAATATCTTTTGTAGTTCTTGACGTTAGTCCAGGCAGGTCATTTGAAAGAAAATAGATTTTGTGTTTTGGATCAAGAGGTAATTTTTTGCCGTTCGAATCATACACTGATCTGGATACCATCCTTGAAAAGGGATATAGCCATTCGACGCCTCTGTCCCTTGTTGTTGTGAATGAATCTAGAAATGAATGTAGAAAAGCTCCTATGCCGAAAAACGGGTTTATCAAATATACTATGCCTATGAACAAGAAATTGTGAAATAATGCACGGTGTATTTGTCGGCGTCGAAAGGACTCCTTGCTAAAAAAACCGTATTCTCGGTCAAGATCATTAATTGCAGATCCGATTCCAACCATTAGCGCTATTTCTGGTTTGCCAAATAATAAGGCTCCTACAATTATACCAAACACTATGTGGGTAGAAAGATTCATGAGAACAACCGTCGACTTCTGACTGACCAATTATTACTTGGCAATTTTAAGAATATAAAGGTAATTAGCTTTATAACCTCACTTTTCCCGCCAATCCAGCCAGAATCCTATAACGGCACAGTAACATTCGCCGTAGGATTTAATTAATTTTGAACTATTCCAATAATGATTATCATAATTCCGACTGTTGCCCTTATCGCTCTAATTAGTTGTTCAGGAAAACTCTGCTTGGAATATTTAATTATGCTCAAAACGCCATCTATAATTAGCCAAAGACCTAAACCAACCAGAACTGTAGAGAGAGCATTCAATAACCTTCACCTTCTCAAAGGCAACATTATCTAAATAATATAATTTCTCAATTAAGTTAATCCTTTCGGACTCCCAAATAATTACTTGGAATATCAGGTAAGTAATTGACGACTAAGATTTAACCGCTAAAACGGGTTTCTAATTTTAGTTAGGGCTAACCTTTTTATTTGCGCTCAGCTAAAGAGTAACTATAGAATTTTTGTTTGTAGCATAAATATGTCCTGATTGTAAAGCAGAATTTAGTGCTTCTCAAAAGAACTGAAAAACTTGCTATACAACTGGTGTGCTGCAATCAAATAGTTCTAAATCCCTTATTTATTTGATAAGGGAGGTGAATTCGATATGTCAGACATGTCAGTTTCTCGAATCGCATACATCTTAGCCCTTATAGGAGGAATACTACTGGTGATCTTTGGATTATTTGAGCTGATTGGTTTAAGTGGACTTGCAATTTTCCATTTTAGTCTTTATGCTTTTGCTTATGCTGGAATTGTTGCTATAATTTGCGGTATTATTGCAATCATAGGTGCCAGAAGTGCAAGCACTCTCATCTGGGCAATTGTACTCATAATCGTTGGGATCATTGGAGGCGGATTGGGCGGAATACTAGTTGTCTTAGGAGGATTACTCGGACTTATTGTAGTGTTAACCAAAAAATCATAGTCTATGATACGTCTAAGATAAATCGAACCAATCAACATTCCCTATTTAGTTGAATATTTGTCTTTGACTCATGCTTTGCTTAAGCATAGATCTGCAGTAACTAAACTAACATACGTCAACTCTTTGGGAACGAAACGCAGGTCTTGCCAAAAGTATAAACGACAATAAGGTTGCGGTTATGGGTGACTTTGAGGCACTATCTTTTATTAAGTTAAGAATAATTATTAATTATAGGATGCTTTTGAATGCGGATGGACGCTGTTGGCAATTTTAGAGTTACTGCAGTTGAAAAAATTGATTTACAAGATTATAATCCAGGTTGGGTTCCTAAATGGGCTGCAGATAGAGGAGTGGGCAAAGGGGGCAAAAAAGCTTCAAAGCAGCAGGCGTTGGATATTCTCGAGGAGAACAAGCAAAAACTTACAGGGATGCAGGAACTTTTTTGGGCAAGCGACAGTTATTCAATGTTGATAATTCTTCAAGGGATGGATGCAGCTGGAAAAGACGGAGTAATCAGTCATGTAATGTCTGGAGTTAACCCTCAAGGCTGCCAAGTTACAGGATTTAAAACCCCTAGCGAAGAAGAATTAGATCACGATTTCCTCTGGCGTTACTCTAAAGTCCTTCCTGAAAGGGGACGCATAGGCATCTTCAACCGCTCATATTATGAGGATGTTCTTATAGTCAAAGTTCGCCCGGAAGTTCTAGAGAAAAGTAAGTTACCACCAGGATCAAGGGGCAATCAGTTCTGGAATCAAAGATACAGCGACATAAACGCTTTTGAGAAACATCTAGTGTCCAATGGGACGGTAATTTTAAAGTTTTTCTTAAATGTGTCTCCAGAACGGCAAAGACAGCGACTACTGAAGCGTTTGGAAGACCCAGATAAGAATTGGAAGTTTTCGCTTACTGACTTGTCTGAAAGAGAGAAGTGGAAAGACTACATGGAAGCTTACCAGGAAGTTCTCGAAAAGACCAACACCGAATGGGCGCCTTGGTACATTATTCCCGCAGATAAGAAATGGGTAACACGAGCGTCAGTTTCTGAGATATTGGTTTCAAAAATAGCGGAGCTTGACCTAAAATACCCTGTTTTAACCCAAGAACAGAGGGATGAGTTAGAAAAAGCAAAAGTCAGCCTTTGCCATGAATGAAAGCAAGATCCTTATTCCGTTGTTGTAATCAAATTAATGCAGTGAGCGTCAAGTTTTTTTCCAAAGGCTCCATAGAAAGCTGGTCCATTTTGAACAACGCTCCATTCTTCCATGCTGCAATCAGAGTCAGAAAATAATGAGAGGAGCACTCGGTCTTTTTCAAGGTTAATAAATTCCAGCCTTTTTGATTATGCGCAATGGCTTCTGTCAAGCTTTTCTGCGAGTCTAAGAAAAACCGCTAACATCATAACAGTTGTTTTGGAGTTTTCATCGAGTCCAGTGGCTTTCAAGGATTTTTTGGTTGGATATTTTTTCCTGTGAAATTTAGCCACGTTTGCCATTATGGTTATTTCTTTTTGGTCGAATCCGAGGAGACTAGCGTTGCTAATAATGTAGTGTGCATGAAGGTGATGGTCATTAAAAGAGAGAAAATCGCCGATGTCATGCATGGTTGCGGCGTATTTCAGAAGCTCTCTTTCTTCTTCATGTAGGTTATGTAACCCTGCTGTTTTGGCGCTGTCAAAAAGTTGTGTTGCAAGTGAACGCTACTGTTTCCGAATGTTTCTCATCGTAATTACATGACCTGCTTAGATGCAGTACGCTTCTTTGTCTTATCGGAGTTTTTTGAAACTCTCGAAAGCCCTCGAAGGTTGACAAATAGTCAACGAGTAGATCCGTCTCGAAGTTCTCTGTGGCTCACGTTAATTTCTTCTAGAGCCAAATTCTTCCATTATTGCATCCATGGCAGCTGCTCCTGCTACGAGTATGTCGGCTCTCTCTGGATTAATGCCTGGAATCTTTTTTCTTTCTTCGAGCGTAAGAGCACAAAGGATTTGAGCGGTCTTTTTCAGAGTTTTCCTGGACAGAACTTGACCCTTGACGCCACTGTTGCTTTTTTTGAACATTCTGTGACCAATTTCAGCCAAGTTTATTATTGTGCCCGAGCTACCGAACGCAAGTTTTACATTAAAAGCTTTGACTTGCGATGCAACTCTATTGATGCTGCCGCTGACTTCTTTTTTGATGCTTTTGTACTGTTTGTAGCGTATACGTCCAGTCCAGCCTTCACCGATGAACTGGCTTGTAAGTCTTATTGCACCCAGCTTAATGCTGTCTAAGTAAAG
This sequence comes from Candidatus Bathyarchaeota archaeon, assembly GCA_963770845.1. Lineage (GTDB taxonomy): Archaea > Thermoproteota > Bathyarchaeia > Bathyarchaeales > Bathycorpusculaceae > Bathycorpusculum. Next base: position 8,243 of record CAVYRC010000014.1, read on the forward strand.
GATTTCATTTTGGTTTCCGATGGCGAACTCGGTGCTGCCGCCACCTAAGTCAATGAATATAGCGTTTTCTTCGCCGATGTCTACACCGCTTAATAAGCCACAATAGATCAAACGTGCTTCCTCTAAACCTGAAATGACATGCAGATCTAATCCGGTTTCAGTTAGGATTCTTTGAAGGAATTTTTCTCGATTGTGCGCTTCCCGAATTGCAGATGTTCCAACAGCTATTATTTTAGTTGCGCCGTAGGTTTTTGCAAGTTCAGAAAATTTTTTGCAGACCAGAATAGCTCGGTCCATGGCATCTGGTTTGAGGAGGTTGTCTTTGAATTCGTTTTCGCCAAGTCTGACTACTTCTTTTTCTTGGCTGATACATGTGTAAGAAAGATTCGGGTTTAATTCGAACTACTAATAGTCGGATTGCATTGGTTCCCACATCAACAAACCCTACGACTTTGGCTGTTTTTGTCTAATTCTTCCTCCATGTCAGCACCAATTTTCTACCGAATACCTTTTCGAGCAAATCTTTTTTCTTATTAACTGCTTGCTCTTCGGCACTTGGATTCCGAATGAATTACACATTCGATACTTATTTTTTTCGAATCTACATTAACCTCAATCTGGATCAACGATGGATTGATGAGTGAAGTCAAGACCATCAGCCACACGTAGAATACTTGATAATATTTTTACCTTAAGCTTTGTTTCTTTGCTTAAGCCTGCAAGGTTGATAATGTTTTTCTTTGGGAAAACCCTTTCCGATGATATCTTGCAATGCTTCCTATTATTCGCCTGTCAACTGAGGAAAAGGGTAGTTGAGTATCATCTAATATTAACTTCAACGAGTTTTTGTTATGGTTATTTGTTGTCCATAGATAGACCAATATCGTGAAGGATTGCTGCACATTCCAGCCAACATCGTTCGGGTTTGCCAAGATGATGTGAATCCTTAAGATCGTCGAAGATTTTCAATGCAATGCGTCTTACTTGCTCGGAGTGATTTGTGTCTTGTTGGTATTTTTGAGCAACTTTTCTTGATAGACTCTTTCATCTTTAGGCAATTCTGTTCCATTTCCAGTTTTCTGTCGTGGTCTTCTTTGTTGATGGCTTTAACTGACAGCCCACGTAGGAGCATCTGAGCGAAGCTTTCGGGCAATTTTTTCTTTCTCATCGCTTGGGCTGCTGCTTTAATTGAGTAGTCAACTCGTATGAATTCAACACAGAAACGGATTGAAACCGACGATAGCATAGGCAGCTTGGGGGTTTCCGTCATAAGGTCTGCCAACACTGCCCGGGTTGATGAATGAAACTTTTTCTGTTTCGGTTAAGAATTGTTCATGAGAATGACCAACGATGATTATGTCGGCTTCGGCTATTTTTGCAAGTTCTCGTAGCCGTCTTAATGGAGTGTTATGGTAAATGTGTTCATTTATTGCTGAGGGGCTTCCATGGATCATGAGTAACTTTTTTCCCGCAACCTCAAAAGTAATTTTGTGAGGCAAACTATGCAGATAGTTCGCACACTGTTTACTTAGTTCCTTCTGAGTATACTCTAATGCTATATTTCTTAGGCTATTGCTTTTCTCATGCTTCTCTAACACTTCGAGATCGAAGTTTCCTATGACGCTGACTACTTTCTTCAAATTAAGCAGTTTAATTACTTCGTTGGGGAAAACTCCGAATCCTGTTAAATCACCAGCATTTAAGAAAATACCAATGCCCCGTTGATTAGCATCATCAATAACTGCTTTGAGTGCATGAAGGTTACCGTGAACATCTGCTAACACGGCGATTTTTGCTTCTGGGTTTAAAAGTGCGGCTCTTGTCGCGTTTTCTGAGTTAATGAGTCCCATACCTGTTGTGGTCGTTTTTAGTTGTTCAAAAATGTCATGTGTTATTTTATCATCCCAAAGCTTAACAAAATCTATATAATATTTTTTCCTGCGTCCTTTTACGAATTGGAGGAGTTCCAAAAGCGTTTTTTCTTCTTTTGCGATTGGCTCTTTGCTTTTTTGTTCCGTTGCTTCTTCAGTCTCAAGTTTGTCTATAAATTTGGGGATGCATTGACTCCAGACATCGCAATCATGCATTTCGCCCAACACATCCTGAAAACTTTTAACTATTTTTATTTCTTGTGAGAGATTTTCCTCGTATACTGGAGAAAACGCTTCCATCGTGTACCGAAGCCATTTTGCGCGAATCCTCATTTGGTGGTGACATAGAATATCATCTTTTTTGTGAACACAACTTTCCATTGATAAAAAATTGTCAAGCTTCTTTGATATTCGATCGCTTGCTTCTTCTAACACATCTTGAGGGCAAGGATAGTTCGTTTGGTGTTTTGAATTGAGCATCTGGTTAGAAACTTTTTTGATTTCTTTTAAAACGCCTGAATTTTTTAGTTCATCAAGTTCATTGACAACGGTTGCCTGAATCTTAGCTCTTCGACTTGTAAGACTATCAAGTAATAGTTTGACCCCTGAATTGCTGCCCAACAGGGGGTTGGCTTTTCATGTAATCTTGCAAGAAGATTATTTGTACATCAAGGTCTCTTGCTTCGCCAAGGAACTTTGTTACTCTCTTTATTTCGTTTAGCCATTTTTTGAATTGTTTTTTTTGGTAACAGCCTTTGAACAGAGGCATTGCTGCTCTGATTCTGCGTGAGGTGACCCTCATTTTATGCAAATATTCAATATCTTCGCCTTTTTTTACACCGTCAATCTGTTCCTCTAACGTTGGCAAAAGATTGAGCAGAGTTTGGGCTCCATATTTGCAGTAGCTATTTTTTTCTGTGCAGTCATTCCTGGTCAAGTTTGGTATTCATGCCATATGCCTCTGTGTTCGAGCAGCCAAGACTGTGAATTGATGATTTCTTGGCCTTTTTTGGGTTTCACTCGTTCATAGGTTCCATCAGCTAGAAGTCTTCGGGATTTTACGTTGTCTTGGAGGTGAATTCTTAGCATTTTCTCAAAAATTTCTCGTCTTATTTTTGGATCGGGAACGGCAAATACTACTTCGATTCTTTCGTTGAGGTTTCGAAACATCAAATCTGAGCTTCCAATTAATATTTCGTCTTGTCCTCCGTTTTGAAAATAGTAGATTCTGGGCATGTTCAAGAAAACGACCCACTATAGAAATTACAGAAATGTTGTCACTTACGCCTTTTACGCCTGGTCTTAGACAGCAAATGCCTCTTACGTTGAGGTCAATTTTGACTCCAGCCATCGAAGCCCTGTAGAGCGCCTGAATAACGTCTTTTTCTTCCAAGTTGTTGAGTTTGAAAGGCTAAATATCCGTTTCCAGTTTTTCGTCTGAACAGTTATTTCTCTTTCGATGCGTCGTAAAATCTCTTTTTTTAATGTCTTTGGGGCTACAAGTAATTGTTTGAATTCTTATTCCTGCAATCCCTCTGAAAGTACGCTTGAAGAGTTCTGAAAGTTCTTTACCTATTCTCAGGTTTTGCCGTAAGATAACCAATGTCTGCATAAATTTTTGCTGTGACCGAGTTGTAGTTACCTGACCCTATATGGGAATATCTCGCAATGCCAGCTTTTTCTTTTCTCACAATTAAACAGAGTTTTGCGTGGACCTTAAAGTTTGGGAAGTTGTAGACAACATTTACACCGGCCTCTTTCAGTTTCCAAGCCAAGTTTATGTTGTTTTCCTCATCGAATTTGGCTTTTAGCTCTATGACTGCTGTGACTTTTTTTCCTTTCTTTGCTGCCTCAATTAAGGCGTCAACTACTGGCGATTTCGAGTCCATTCTGTAAAGCGTTATGCATATTTCTAAAACATTTGGGTCTTGTGCGGCTTCCCTGAAAAGGTGAATTATCACTTCAAAGCTGTCATAAGGGTGGTAAAGGACGAAGTCTCTTTTAGCGATTGTTTTAAAAATGTTTTTCTTCGGTGTTAGTAAAGGCAGATGCGCAAGGAAGGAATGTCTTATCTTTTAATTCGGGTCTGTCTATTTTCAGCAGTTGCCAAAGGTCTACAAGCCCGAGGGGGCCAGCAAAATCATATAGCAAATAGCTGGGTAAACCCGCTAAATTGGATAATAAGTTCCCTCAGTGGTTCAGGCATTTTCTTGTCAAATTCAAGCCTGCTTGCGAACCCTTCTTTCCGGTTTTGCACGCTTTTCTTAACTGAAAGCAAAAAATCTGAAGACTCATCCATTACTATGTCTATTTCACCGTTACGTGTTAGCCTAAATGGAAAGGCAGCAATCACTTCTTCATTTGGATAAAGCAGGTCTAAGTTAGAAGTTACTAATTCTTCTAAATAAAAACAATTCAGTAGTTACTTTTCCCTCTTTTGGGAGTTTAATCCATTCCCTGGAATTTCTATTAGTCGCCCAAACTGTTCCGTCGGAACATCAACTATGTAGTTGACCTCTTGCCCCAGTTTGTTTTTTGTTACTACTAAAAGGTTTACATGCAAATTCTCTATGAATGCGTGGGCTATGTCTTGTTTGTGTGTTTTAAAAGTGGGCAGTATTATGTCTCTAAAGTATTCGCGTAGTCTTTCTTTCTGATTTTTGGTTAGATCATTGGCTTTTTTTATGTAGATATGTTGTTTTGCAAGTGCTGGTAAAAGTTCTTCTTTCCAGCATTTCGCATGTTTTTCAATTAGCGGAATGATTTCTCGTCTAGTGGCTTCAATTTGTTCGAAAGCAGTCATGCCATCCATTGATTTATCGATGGATCCTTTGGATACTTTTTTCAGTAGTCGAGGAATCCTGGTCATAAAGAATTCGTCAAGGTTGCTTCCAGCTATAGCTAGAAATTTTGCTCTTTCCAACAGAGGATGTGTTGGATCCTGAGCTTCCTCCAACACCCGAACATTGAATCGTATCCAACTGAGTTCTCTATTTAAGAAAAAAGCGGGATTATCCAGTGGGTATTTTCGGGAGAAGCATTTCTGACGTAGTTATTTCGATTAGATTGTTGGATGTTGACAATTGATATATACATCTCTGCGGGTTTTCAGCAATCAAGTAAGCACGATAAAGAGAATATAGTTTGGTTACAAGACGCTGCTATTATTAAGGTAATCCCATAAAAGAGTATAAAGCTTTTTGCGCTTACCTTGTAATGTTATTAAAATCTGATGTAAAACGATTTCTTGTTCTTTACGTGAACTTTATTGACATGAGCAAGAAGTGAAAAGTCTAATCCCATTAATCTCCATACCTATATGCGCATTGTTATTAAGAAGTGGGCTATTATTTTTGCATACGAAACTATATATGCAATGGATTTTGCAAAAGAGTCATTTTTCAAAGTAGCAACTCTTATATCATGCCAGGGTTAACTAGCATACATGAATTCTTTAACACTTAAAGAGATAGGCTTCTCTGATTTGGTTCCTCTTATGTAATCTTTCATTCTTGAATCTACCTTACGATAAAAGCATTGTTTTTGCGTTAGTAGACAAGAGCCTTTCAGGAAAAACAGGCTCTGACATAATGTACATTGGACGCTCAAAGAAACCCGTTAAGAAAATTATGGGCAGCTACTTAGCAGGTTTTGGGGGAAAAAGCAGCAAAAAGATTTATGCAAAGCTATTTGATGAAGGGTACATAGAAAAGATTGCACTAAGCTGGATTGAGAGTGATGATCCTCGAGCTACTCAACAAGAGTTTTTGAACAAATTTGTTGAGGAACAAAGCGAGTATCCTAGCTGGAACGTAGCCAAAAAATTGCCAGAAAAACCAAAAGCATTAAAAAAAGTTGCAAAGCCCCGTGTCCGTAAATCTGCACCCACTTGAAACGCCGATCTGTAGCGGGTTAATTTGGTTTTTTTGAATAAAATTTGATCAATTCGTTAGTGGTCCATGGTAAGCAATCTTCGACTCTGTAGCCTAAGATCTTGGCGTACTTATGGATCATCTTTATGTTTTTTGCTTCAATTTCAAGGTATGTCGGAATGTAAGCGTATTTTTTTTCGAGCGTATCTATATCAAACTGCACTTCGTTAAGTTTGTAACTTGTTCGATGTTTTTGTATGCTTTCAGTCACTGACAAGCCTATCAACTCAAGAATTCTTTGCATTTTTAGTAAGTTTGAAACCTCGACTTCGTACTCTTCAGCCACTTTTGCAGATTGTTTGCTAAGGATTTTCTTAAATGTTAAAACCGACTGTTTCCCTTCTTTTCTTAGCCTAAGAACATTTTTTGCGTTAACTATGCTTGCCATTTTTAAAATCGAAGAAGTAAGTTGTAATCTCGTCGTCAAAGGTTTGTTTAGCCCCTAATTGTGTGAGTATTTCTTCAATTTTTTGTTTGTCAACATTTAGAACTTTTACTTCGATTTCTTTCATAAATCAGATGAAAACAACTCACTTTAAATCAATTTTGGCCATTTCTAAGATTTCAAACTGCTCAAAATTTTCTAAACCGCAAGTTATTTTTTACAGCTCACAAATAAGTAAGCGTAACTTTATAAGACAAGTTTCAGAATTTTACCTTCTTGTAGAAAATTCTTTTCACCACTTCCCCCGCTAATATGTAGAATACGACGATTATTGACATCAAAGCAAGAACCAAGAGCGGTGGCTGAGCAAAACCGAATAGTTTGCCAAGAGGAGTGAAGGGTAAGATAAGAGTAGCGATAACAACCACTACTGTTGTTAAAAGCAAAAACTTCCCTGGAAAACTCTTGAAGAATGGCCTTCGACTCCGAATAACTAGCACGATTAAACTTGCGGAAAGAACCGATTCTATGAACCATCCTGTCCTAAATAGCTCCATAGGAGCTTTCAGAACAAAAATCAGTACACCAAATGCAATGTAATCAAAAACGGAGCTTAAGATGCCGAAGACTATCATGAAGTTGCGGATGAATTTGACATTCCACCGTCGAGGTTGTTCAACCATTTCACTGTCCACGTTGTCTGTGCCGATTGTCGTCTCTGGGAAATCAGTCATCAGATTGGTAAGCAAAATCTGCCTAGGCAAAAGCGGAAGAAATGACAAAAAGAGGGATGCACCTGCCATGCTGAACATGTTTCCGAAATTTGCACTTGTTGCCATAAACACGTACTTTAGGGTGTTAGCAAAGGTTTTTCTTCCCTCTTTCACTCCATTTGCAAGCACACCCAGGTCTTTTTCAAGCAACACGATATCGGCAGATTCTTTGGCAACATCCACGGCGCTTTCAACCGAAAGACCAACATCAGCGGCGTGAAGGGCAGAGGCATCGTTGATTCCATCACCCATGTAGCCAACCACGTTTCCAGCTTTCTTGAGTGCAAGAATAATACGTTCCTTCTGGTTTGGTTCGACCTCTGCAAAAACATTTACTTCATTCACCTGCCTAAGCAACGCCTCATCACTCAAGGCATTAAGATCTGGGCCTGTAAGAATTTTTGGAGTTGGAAATCCGACTTGTTGACTGATGCTTGCAGCAACCAATCGGTTATCTCCGGTTACTATCTTTAGGGAAATTCCAAGACGCTTCAAATCGCTTATAGTCTCGGCTATGTTGGGCTTTGCCGGGTCAAAGAGAACAAGGAACCCCAAAAAAGTCATACCGACTTCACTATCCTTGGCGATGAGTTTGTCAGACCCAACATCCTTGTAAGATAGCCCTAAGACACGAAATCCTTTGCTGCTTAATTCTTCAAAACGTTGCTGGATCTGCTTTTGCATTCCAACGATCGGAACAATTGTTGCTTCGGAAGTTTCAACCGATGTGCACACGTCAAGAACGTTTTGCAGAGCGCCTTTAGTGATCATCAAATTCTTGTTGTCTTTTGACACCAAGATGCTGAGTCGCTTGCGAATAAAATCGTACGGTACTTCATCCAACTTAATGTATCCAGACGCATCGACTTGGGTGCTACAAATAGCGTCGTCGATCGGATTCGTAAAACCAGTCTGATAAGAAGCGTTGAGGTACGCGTAGAGTTGTGCTTTTTGGCTTGGATTGCCGTTAAAATCAATGAAGGATTGTATTTTGATGATGCCTTCTGTTAGAGTTCCTGTTTTGTCGGAGCAGAGTACGTTCATGCTACCGAAGTTCTCGATGGATGCGAGCCGTTTAACAATCACCTTCTGGGTTGCCATGACCTTCGCTCCGTGAGCCAAGTTTATGCTGATAATAGCGGGCAACAGTTGAGGAGTCAATCCAACCGCGAGCGCTAATGAAAAGAGAAGAGAATCCAATACAGAACGAGCAAAATACACGTTTATAGCTAAGGTAACAACAACAAGAACTAACGTTACCTCCATTAGGAGATAACCGAAATGCCGGACACCATGTTCAAACTCTGTTTCAGGCGACCTAAGTTTTAGACGTTCAGAGACTTTGCCGAACTCCGTTTGCACCCCGGTTCCAACAACAACAGCCTGGGCACTGCCACTAACAACGTTAGTTCCCATAAAAAGACTATTTGTCCGCTGACTAAGTGACGTTGCCTGAGGCAAGACACCTGCAGTTTTTTCTGCCGAAAAAGTCTCCCCAGTCAGAGAAGATTCGTTTACGAAAAGATCCTTCGATTCAAGAATTATTGCGTCTCCAGGTATCAAGTCCCCAGCATTAAGGATAATGACATCGCCCGGCACAATTTCCTCAACAGGAATTTCCTTTTGAGTTCCATCACGAAATACGGTCGCTTTGGTTTGAACTATGGCTAACAGCTTGTTCTACAGCGTTTGCTGCCCCTCTTTCCTGCCAAAATCCAAGGAGGCTGCTTATGAGGATGATCGTTATGATGATTATTGCATTAGTAGGCAAAGTATCTCGAGACAGGTCAAGATATAATGATAATGTGCCTGCAAAGATTAGGATGAGTATAAGCGGACTTTTAAATTGAGTTAGCAGGAGTGTAAGCGTGCCTGATCTTTTTTTGGGCTTAAGAAGGTTGGAACCATATTTTGCGAGTCGCTTTTCAGCTTCATCACCAGTCAAACCTTTTGATGTCGTCTGGAGTTGCTTAAGAAGTTCAGTAGTTTGAACACCCCAGAATGACTGATGATTTTGGTTATCTTGATTACTCAGAGAAAAACGCCTGGCAATTGAAATGCCTATTACGATTAATTGAATACTGGTCTATAACCGTTTTGTTGAATGCTCAGATTTGGTTAGTCAGACCTCGGGTTGTACATCTAGGTTTTCAGCCTAAAAGGCACTTCTTGATACTAACACGAAAGATCAAGGTGAACAAAAAATCCTTCACCACCGTCTTCCGAAACAGATATATTATTAAAAACCCGAGTTAAATTAGGTGCTTTTTGGGATTTATTTAAAATTGCATTAAAGTTACCAAAAAGTTGGAGACAATTTGATCAGTGACGCTTTCATTAGACAATCAACATCCTTAGATAACTCTTGTTAATTGGAGACGTAATTATTTGGGAAAAAGGGTTTTAGATCTCGTGGATTCGTTAAGATTGAGATTTATGCGGTTGACCAGACCTACAAGGCGAGAAATTAACATCGACGTGTTCGCTAATCCTGAGAAGTACCTATTGCGGTTGCCAATAGAAAAAATCGTTGCTGATACAAAAGTCGACCCAGAAGCCATAGAGATGTACAAAAAGAAGATCCAAAACGGGGAGAAGATCGCACCCTTAATCGTGGTTAAGCATCCAAAATTTGATGTATACGCAGTTTTGGATGGCCACCACAGGTATTATGCTCTTTTAGAAATGGGGAAAAAAGAGGTTAATTGTGCCTTGGCGGGAGATTTCTCAGGTCTAATGTTTTACATGACTGAACATGGTTATTTTCAACCAAAACCAGAAACCAAAGAAGAAAATCAAAAAAAGCTTATCCACTTGCATGAAAATGTCCAAGATTTCCTTCAAAATTTTCTGAAAGATCCAGACAAACTTAGGAAACCAAAAAGAGAAAACCAATCCTGATGATTATGCCAGAATTCGGAAGTTCGAATATAATGTAACTTTTGGAGCGAGCGTCGAATCAAAATTTTGTCCTGAAAAAATTGCTGCTTCCAACAAGCGGGGGCTAATAATCCGTTTTCAAATTAATTCTAGAAAAAGAATTTAAAAATAACCAAAAGCACGAATATTTTCTTAAGCGATGAGATAGCCAAAGAGGGGGAGTTGAAACTGTTTACTCACAGTCGCAATCTTAAAATAGCTACTAAGGTAAACTTAATATGAGAATTTTTGAAACACTTTTACTCAACTGTGTGTTTGAACACGACTTTTAGGGGTTCGGTAGATCTGTTTTTGGAAAAGGAGAATTATTAGATGTCAGAAAAAATTTCGTTAAGAGAAATAATTGGAGCAATTCTAAATGAGATAAAAGGTATCCTTAAAGAATACTTGAATGAAACGGAAGCTGCCGTAAAGAAACGTCTCAAAAGACTTCTAATCATGAGCATAATTGGCAGCGTTTTGATGGCTCTGGGAATTTCATTCATTGGATCAGCTTCGTTGTTTATACTCATCGGGTCGTTTAAGTACCTTAGTACATCTATGCCGGCATGGGAGGCTTTGTATATCATGGGCATCACTTCAGGCGTCATAGCGGGTGTGTTATTTTTTGCACTTTTCATCATAATAAGAAATCAATTAAGGTCTCCTGAAACGCCCACAAAGCAAAACTAAATCATAAAATTGTTTCGCCAAGAAAAAGCGCTATCTATAGGTTGAACTCATCGAAAACGCAAATGTTTACGTTGTTTAAAATATAGCAAGTATCTATTTCTCTTAAAGCCATTTACCGTTAGCTCTTTGTCAAGGGCAAACGTATTATGAATTTAGTTCCCTTGCCCATTTCACTTTCGAAGGATACATTGCCGCATAGTGCTGTAGTCATCCGTTTAACGACAGCTAAGCCGAAACCTTGACCTTTAGATTTAGTTGTGAAAAGTGGAATGAAAAGGTTTGGTTTTACCGCTTCTGGAATTCCAACGCCTGTATCCTGAACTGTTAATACGACATTGTCTGCTTCTTGAAATGCGTTAATATCGAGTTTTCCTCCTTCAGGCATTGCCTGAATTGCATTATTTACCAAATTATTTAGAATTCGTCTCAGCATTGCGGGATCAGCGATCAGTTTCTTCGCTTCTTTCTCAACATTGCATGATGCATTGATGTTTTGTGGAACACCGTTCTTAAACACGGCTTCTTGGCAGAGTTCCTCCAAATCCATTTCTTTTAAGGAAGGATTTAATGGCTTTACAAAGTCTTGTAAGTCCTGGACGATTTTATTAATGTAGTCAACGTTCTTTTCAATGCCCTCTAAACTTTCCTTCAAATCTTCTTTCGCATCACAATCAGGCATCTCAGACAAGTCAGTCTTCGCCAAGTATACATCACTGGCGATCGCCTGCAATGGATTACGAATATCATGGCCAACCATTCCAGCAGTTGCGCCAATAGCAGCTAGACGTTCAGCACCTTTCAACTCGTTAGTTCGTTCTTCAATAAGTTTTTCTAAGTTCTTGGAGTGTTCTTCAAGTTTGTTCTGCAATCGTTTACGTTCAGTAATATCTATGTTGGTTTCAAGAATTTCCTCAATTTTGCCTTGTGCGTCGCATGAAGCAAGCCATCGACTGTCAACTATTATTTCACCCCTTGATTTAGTTCGGTGGATTTTCTCGCCGGACCAACTTCTATTGTATGCAAGTTGTTTGAGAATTTCTGAGTGCGGTTTAAGATATTTGGTCTTAAAAAGCTCACTGCTTTTTTGTCCTACGGCTTCCTCTTTTGTCCAACCGTAAAGAGCTTTGGCTCCTTGACTCCAGAAAGTTATGGTGTCGTCTAATTTTTTCACGATTATTGCGTCTAGGCTAAGGTCGATCAACGAAGCTTGTTTTTTGATAGCTTCTTCGGTTTTCTTGCGCGCAGTGATGTCGGTGAAGGTTAAGACTGCACCGTCAATTTTTTTCGTCTCAGTTAAGTACGGTCGAACCCGCATTTCACATAAAATATTTTTGGCGCAGGTGACTTCTTGGTTGACAGCCGTTAGAGTAGAGATAACTTCTGTGATTGTCTTTTCTAAATCGACTAACTGAACCTTTAGATTTAGGTTAGTGATTGATTGCCCGATATCAGTAGGCAAAATTTTCAAAAGTCCTTGTGCTGAAGTTGTGAAACGTCTAATCCTTAAGTCACAATCAACAATAATCACTGAAGCGTCGATATTCGTTTGCAGATTAGCTAAGTCATCATTTAAACGCCCAAGAGCCTGATTACGGTTCTTCAGCTCCTCGTTTAAAGTTTGTAGTTCTTCGTTGCCTGATTGCAGCTCCTCCTTTGCTGTTTCCAACTCTTCATTCGTGCTTTGCAACTCCTCATTACTAGACTGAACTTCTTCCATAGACGACCGTAATTCCTCATTGGTTGCCTCCTGCCCTTCGACGAGAGCCTGCAAAGACTGCTTAGTTGCCTCTAAATCCTCTCTAAGTTCACGAATCTGCCGATCCTTAAGATTCTCCATCTCGACAGTCGGAATCGCAGATTCAGCTTCTGGATATGACATAGGTAGATCCGATAATGATATTTCAGTAAATAACACAATGTGGAAAGGCTCGTCATATTCCGCTGTTTTTAGTGGTCTTATCTCGATATTAACTGTTTTTGGTTGACCTTTTTGTTTGAATTTCACTATTTCTTTAATAATTTTTTTTTCTTTTTTTGCTCTATACAGAGCGGTCTGAACTTGCGACCTTAACTCTTTTCGAATTATCTTAGTTACGTTAAAACTGGCAGCTCCTGATTCAGGTGAAAGATACGGTGCAACGTCTCCGCGAAAAACAAGTATATCCAAGTTATTGTTCACCAACAAAGTCGCTGGACCATACTCTGTTGTTATCAAGTGGTCTACTTTTTCACCTAAAATGGTCAGTAGATCAGCTTTTGCAGAAGGTTTGACAGAATTTCTTGCAGCAGTGGGAATAGAAGCCTCTTCATATGAAACCGATTGCGGCTGAGCTTGCTTCTTCTTATAGATTAAGCCTTTCGGGGTAATCGGGTCGAACAGATATGGGAACTTGCCCACGCTTTCGGATTCGCCTACAATTAGAAAACCATTCTGCTTTAGCCCATAATGGAAAATGGGCAATACCCTCTCGTGAAGGTGAGAATCAAAATAGATGAGTACGTTTCTGCACATAATGATATCTAAGTTGGAGAAAGGCGGATCACTTGTTATATCCTGTTTTGCAAATATGCACATGTCACGTATTGATTTTATTATTTGGTAATGTCCATTGTAAGCAGTAAAGAATCGTTTTAGTCTTTTTTCGGAAACTTGCTCATCTATACTTTTGAGGTATGTTCCTGGGCGAGCTTTCTCGATGTTTTTACCATTTGCATCAGTTCCAAAAATTTGAATCCGTATTTCTGTTAGGCTTTTTTCTTCTATGAATTCCTGGATTGCTATTGCAAGTGAATAGACTTCTTCACCGGTTGAGCAACCAGGAACCCAAACTCGTATGGGCTCATTGGGATTCTTTTTCTGAATAAGTTCCGGAAAAACTTTGGTTTTTAAAGCAACGAAAGTGTCAGGTTCCCTAAAGAAGCTTGTCACACCGATTAACAAGTCATCAAATAACGCCTGTAGTTCATTTGGCTGTTTCTGCAAGTAAGCAACATAAGCTTTCATGTTTTCCGTTTTATTGATAACCATGCGACGTGTGATACGTCGGTTTATAGTTGTTTCTCGGTAATGAGTGAAATCTATGCCGAAAGAAGTTTTAAGCATCTTGATGATTTTTTTCAGTTCAGTTTCGACTTTTTCTTGCTCAGGGATTTTAGTTATGGAACGTACTAGTTCCGGGTGTTTAGAAACTTTGGTTAACTCTACTGCTATCTGTTCTGGAGAAAGAATAAAATCTGGATTCTCAGCTGCTATTGCATTTCGAGGCATGTCGGTGTATTGAGCTGTCTCTGGGTCCTGCACAAATGTTATGCCACCTTCAGCTTTAATTGCTTTTAACCCTTCAGTTCCGTCATTACCTGTTCCTGACAGAACGATTCCGATTGCTTGGATTTTTTGCTCGATTGCTAGTGAAATCAAGAAATCGTTAATGGGTTTAAAAGTCAAGCTTTTGGCAACAAGTTTGAGGCTACCTTTTTTTAGTGTCATGCTTTTTCCTGGAGGAATAACGTATACCTGGTTCTTTTCAATCTTTAATCCATCTTTAACCTGAAGAACCTTCATTTGGGTTGATCTTGAAAGGATTTCAGGCAGCATACTTTCTTGCCCTGAAGCCAAATGCTGGATAACAACAAACGACATCCCTGTATCGATAGGCAAGTTTTCTAGTAATTTCCTAATGGGGTCTAAGCCGCCTGCCGAAGCGCCAATGCCAATAATCGGAAAGTCCTTTGAAGCTTTGGTTTTAGAAGATCTTTGCAGATTCAATGCATTTCTTTTAATCTTCACTAATAGCCCACAGCCAATAAATTGACACAATTTTGAACAAAATTATGTGTTTTGTACAATTTAAAACTTAGCATTTTCTAGTTAAAAGTAACCTACTGAAATAGGCTAGGGCACACTACCCCAAAAAGTATACCCCGTTCGGTCTAACTGGTTTTTAAAATAAAAAAGGGAGTAATCATAAAAGATCCACTTTGCCAACTATTTTACTATAACTTTGTGTTTTTTAGGCGTTGGCGCTATCGTCTTTTTGGGGATACAGACTTCAAGTAATCCATCTTTGAATGTGGATTCTGCTTTCTCAGGGATTACTTCTTCGGGGAATGAGAGTTGTTTGTAAACATGCGAGTAGACGCGTTCTCTGACAACGAAGTTCTTCTCCTTGTCTTCCGTTTCAACGTCTGTTTCAGCTGAAATTTCGATTCCATCTTCGGTCAGGGCTACATCGATTTTGTCTTTTGCGACGCCAGGTAATTCTGCATGCACCACAAATCTTTTTTCCTCATCGACCAGATCTACGGTTGCCTCACGAACTGGAACAGAGGGGTCAAGACTTACCCAATTCCAGGGAAAAGCTATGCTTTCAATAAAATTTCTTCGAAAATCATCAACTAAATCGTCAAAGGTCGTTAGAACATGAACTGCTGGAACGTGTTTTGCGGGGATGCGTTTGGTTGGAAGGTGTTTAATAGCAATATTTTTTGGAGGTTTTACTGCGAGTTCAGCTTTTTCGATAGTCTTAACCGGTGACTTCTTTTCTTGTTTACTCATTTTTTTCACCTCGATAAAATTTTATTACTAAGAATGAATGTTTTGAAATCTCATTTCTGATTGCAATATTCATCTTGTTGCAAGTTACCTGAAAGAAACTCGGATTAAATGCAGCGAGAGCTTATCCTCTGTTTGGAGCAAGTTTGAATTGCCGTCTTTGTTTTTTTCCGCGAGATTGTCGAGCGCCTGTTTCTGTTTCACTAAGCTTTGAAGTCCTTCTTTTACTCTTCTCACTACTATATCGTCCCTGTTGTTTTTTTAAGTGCGATGTTTGTGAAGTTTCTTGCTCGTCAGATTTTATGTTCTCTTTTTCACTCATTCTGTTTTCACCTCTACGAGTTTTTTAGGAATTAGTTATTGAAAATGCACCGCTAAGGTTTTAGGATTCTATCTTCGTTGTAGTCCCTATCTTCGTGAGCTTCCTTTTCAGCTTCATCTTCGTTTTCTTCTTCAGCCTCGCTTGCTTCTTCGCCATCAGCACTTGCTCTATCTTCAGCTTGACCTTTCGGCGGATACGCCTGGTCCAACCAAACCTCAAATTGGACCTTATATTCAGGGCTGGAAAAAGCCCATTCACACAATCCACTGATAACTTTGCCAACGTCGATATCGTGCTCGTCAGCTAAACCCTTTAAAAATCCTGCCCAATTATCAGATAAGGACACAGAAAAACTATCCATAAAAATAATCTCCACTAAGAGGGTAATGCTAACGGATATTTAAGCTTCAAAGGATATATAAAACCACACAAATGTTTCTTTGATCTTTTAACACATGTAATTTTTTAGAGATACCTTTGAAAACTTTTCTAAACTTTCACAATCGATCCATGTTTTTACTGCTTCTTGGAGAGCTCGGGATAATTCACATTTTTGCCTCCGAATCGCTCTACGGTTTTTCATCTTGGTTGTTTTTCAAGTTCTTCCTAGAGGTCAAAATTAATGCGGCTCAAGTCTAATCACTTTTTATGCTTGTAAACATACATATTTATTCGCATAATTGTTTAGGCGGATATTAATAACAACCATTTTCCGCACTTTTAGCTGACATCAACATGCGTTGGCGAGTTAAACGTAATGTGAATAATGCGCCTTAATGCCGTGGAAGATAGATGGTTGAATCAATTTGATAATTAGTTCAATTTATTATCCTATAAGAACGCCAATGACAAAGCTTAACAACGGAACAATTATCCAAGCTGCTACAACTTTCAGGAAGGGTTTTGCAGTCACAAATTTTGTTTTATAGGATACTCCGATTCCGAAAACAGCTGTTGAAGTTGCTTGTGTTATAGACAATGGAATGTTGAAGAGAGTGGCTACTTCTAACAGAAACGTTGAAGTTACTAATGTTGCGGTTGCGTTGGCATAACGCATGAGAAAAAACTCCTGTGAAACTCTACGAATCGCCCCTTCGCTAAGGAAGAAAGAACCAACAAAAATAGCTACAATGGCTGCTAAAATTGTATAAATGTCAAATCCACCTACTGCAGCAATTAGCCCTAACGTGTTTGCGCCCGTAACATAGGCTGAAGAAAATGATAACACGATAAGCAGGATCTTGTATTCTTGGAGTCGACGCCAAAAGTTTTTAGGCCAACCTCTGTTTAAGAAACGGATGAGATAAAATGCTAAAGCAAATGAGGCAAAGGGGACTATGATCCAGGTCAAAACTACTTCTCCCACGAATAAACCGTTTGCAGGAGATCGCCCAGCAATCGACAAGCCCGCGAGCAGACCCACTAGCGACATACTCAAGGACATGGGTGCCCGAATTTTATAAGCAAAAACAAAGACTACAACTGCTACTATCATTGCTTCTGCTCTCAGCGTTGAAGTGGCGTTGGGTAGAAGGGTAATCACCGAGTTGGTCATGGAGGAGCCTTGGACTAAAAGTCCAGTGGAAAACCCTATCGCACCTAAAAATATACCGAACCGTTTGGTGACAATTCTTGAGCCGACGGCTGGACCAATGCAGGCGGATAAGTTGTTGCCTGCAACCAGCATCACCGCCAGAAAAATCAAAACAACGAGGACAACAGACACTAATAGCAATTAGAATCACTTGAGAATGGAGGTTACCGCGGACACTATTACGTCTGATAGGTCTTCGGCATTGTCTAAAATATCATCGCATTTATGCAGCATTTCGCTATAATGATAGAATTGCAGAAAATGCAATTGTGAAGCAGCTTGGTATAGTTTGTCAAAACCTGTATCTTTTATATCGTCACCTTGTTCCTCTAGAGCTTCAATTTCCTTGCGTAGACTGTAAGATATCAGGAACACTGCTAGTGGAAAGCATCTCTTGCAGTTTGCTAAGCGACTGATCAGCAAGAGCAAGCATGTCCATATAACGCTTTTATCCATTCTGTTTCCTGATTCGCAGCAAAATTTTTGGCATCAGCTTTAGCCATACGGGAAAGCTCTCTGCTTAAGTAAAAGAAGAGGTCAACTATGTTGTCCGCTAAGTGTACGCACTCTATTAATTCGTCGATTATGTTGGGGCTGATAGCTCCAGAAGTTATTTCTTCGTTTAGCATAAACGCGATGTGATCTGACTTCTTTTCTAAAGTTCTAACCTCATGCATGCGCTCGGTTAACATTTGTCGGTCAGAATTGTTCTGGTACATGACTTTCAAGATTGCGTTGGCTTGGGTTCCTATGGATATAATTTGAGATAATTGACTGAAAATGTTTCTTTCTCCAAGAACCAAGATGCCTTTGAAGTTCTTCAAGGAATTCCTCAGTATATTAAAATTCTGGAACATCATCAAAGTTGTCAGAAGCGACAGTGTTTTTTGAGTCAGTTCTAAGGAAGTCTTCACCGTCGACATTTACGAGATGTATCTCTTGACCTTTGCGCCATTTGCCAATGGCAGTTCTAAAAACTGTAGCGTAAGTGCAGCCCTTCTTCATGTTTACAATAAGGTCCGTTCTGGAAAGAACGATGTTCTCGCAGACTACACAGCCAAAGTCTGAGTGGCATTCTACAGAATCTATGTATTTCTGGTTAGGACTAGTTTTTACTGCAGAGACTAGGTAATCAGCCCATTTATCCATCGTTTCGCCTTCCGCTGTCTTATTTCGAAGTATTATTTAACGCTTATTACTAGCGACCATATAAGAAAAACACGCATAAGCATTGTAACATAAACCCCTAACCTAACGAGTCAGATAATTACAGTTTCGTCACCAATTAGGAAACAAAAGTCGCCGAATACTTTGCAATAAACTAAAAAGGATAAACTGGTTTCTTAGCACCAATCCGGTTTTAGAAAGAATCTTCTACAGTTTTAGCCAGAGTAGAATACCCATAATCAAACCGTAAATTGCTAATGCTTCAGCCAACGCAACAATCAAGAAGCTTCTAAAGAACGTTTCAGGTTTCTCAGCTAATGCACTGATGGCTGCGCTACCAGCTGAAGAAATTGCTAATCCCGCACCTAATCCAGGTAATCCAATTGCTAATGCAGCACTGATTGCAATGCCAACTCTGTCAAATTGTCCAGTTGGTCGTCGTCGTGGTTTGATCTTGAATTGTGTCGATTGTTAATGCAGCTGCAACGCCCATAAGAGGCAGAAGCACTAGCGGAAGTATTACGAGCAATAATAGTTTAGTTTTCAAGCTACGTCACTCCATTAACATTGGACACAACAAGCTTAGCTATTAACTTTTTTCTTAATTAACTTCTTTTCTCTTCATTGGAGGAATGGTTCAACAGCTCTTCACTTATCTTATTGGCTTTTTCATTGAGTGCATTGATTTCTTCGCGGAGCCTATTCAATTCTTTTTCTGTTGCCCGCTCAATGTATAGGTTAAACTTGTTGATAGTCTTCATCTAACTTGTCCTTATTTGTCAAAGATTAGGTGCTCCAACACTTTATTTTACAACTAGTACGGGACAATGAGCATATTCAATCACACGTTCGGCTACGCTGCCGATGAGGATTCTTTCGGCGCCTCTTCGTCCATAAGTTCCCAGTACAATTAAATCCATTTCTAAACCGTCAGAAAGATGCACAATCTGTTCAAACGGTCTTCCCTTGACAATCAAAGAAGTTGCTTTTACGCCTTCTTTCTCAGCTAAACCAAGAATGATAATTGACGTATCGTTGACCATCAGCTTTGAGTTCCTTTTCAATATCTTCACGTTCCGTTATTTTTGAAAATCGGTCGATAACAACTTCATCCAGAACATAAACGACCATGATTTGTGCATCGTGTGTTTTAGCAATGCTTATGGCGTATTCTGCGGCATGAATGCTATAGTCTGATCCATCGGTAGGAACCAATATTTTTTTTATGGTTTGAGAACTAAACTTCATTTTATTTACGCTCCTTAATTACACGTTTGATTATTTTAGTTCTAACAAATTCTTCTCGGTCTTTTTCTTCTAGCACCAGCTCAATCCATTTGGCTGTTTTACGGTACCGGGGGATAAGGACATAGTTTAATGCGTTGACTCGACGCTGGGTTCTGCGTACGTCATTGGCAATCTGAAATGTGGCTCCTTCAGCTCTAGCTAAATCAGCTATTAGATTTAGAACGCTGATGAAATTGTTTGAATGCTTTGTCTAGTTCTACGCTGGTGTTGGCGAAGCCGTAGTCTGGTTTCACATCAGGTTCGCCTTGAAATTCTACAGATGGCACGGTTACACCCATGATACTTTTGTAATCTATTAGGTAGTGAGCTTTGGTGCTTGAACCCAAAGCAACGCTGGCAACTGTCTCGGAACCTTTAGCCATGTTTGCATCCCTTAAGACTTTGGTAAGCTTTCCCAAGAGCATCCAATAGTTCTTCGCGGGCTCTTTCAGCCTCAAAGATACTGTTTCTCAATTCACGCAGCAGTATGTCACGTTTGCGTTCAAGAACCTCACGACCAGACTCTGCGAGGTTTAATGTCTTTTTTGTTTGAATAAGGTTTATTCTTGTGGGGCTAACGTTTTCAGAGGACAATTTTGTTACTTGACCTCGCTAGCAAATTTTGGATAGTATTTCTTGATGTATTCAGGCTTTATGCTAGTTAATTCTTCGTCAGGCAGCAATGAAAGCACATCCCAAGCAATTGAAAGTGTTTGTTCGATTGTGCGGTTCTCGTTTTTGCCTTGGTTGATAAGGGTTTTCTCGAATGCTTCACCAAAGCGCAAGTATTCTTTGTCTCTTTGACCTAAGCCTTCTTCGCCTATGATGGTCACCAGTGATTTCACCGAGTTGTATTGGGCATAAGCTGAATAGAGCTGGCTTGAAACGTTAGCGTGGTCTTCTCGTGTGCTATCTTTGCCAATTCCGTCTTTCATCAGTCGAGACAGACTTGTGGACACGTAGATTGGCGGATAGATACCCTGTTTCTCTAAAGAGCGAGACAAAACGATTTGTCCCTCAGTAATGTAACCGGTAAGGTCGGGGATTGGGTGGGTAATGTCGTCATTTGGCATGGTTAAAATTGGCATCTGTGTAATAGAGCCTTTTTTACCGTGGATTCTGCCTGCCCGCTCGTATATGCTTGCTAAGTCACTGTACATATAACCTGGGTAACCTTTCCTGCTTGGCACTTCTTCCATTGAAGCACTGACTTCTCGAAGAGCCTCACAGTAGTTAGTCATATCAGTTAAGAGAACCAAAACATGGGTATCTTGTTCATATGCCAGATACTCGGCCAAAGTCAAACCAGCCCTTGGAGTAATAATACGTTCCACTGGTGGGTCGTCAGCTAAGTTGAGGAACATTGCAACGTTTTTTATGGCTCCTGTTTCCTCGAAGCTTTTGCGGAAGAAAGCGGCATCGTCATGTTCTAAGCCCATGGCAATGAAAACTATGGAGAAATCTTCTCCTCCGCTGCGAATTTGGGCTTGCCTAACAATTTGGGCAGCAAGTTCATTGTGTGCAAGACCTGGACCGCTGAAAACTGGAAGTTTCTGTCCACGGACAAGGCTAGTTAACCCGTCGATGGCTGATATGCCTGTTTGGATGAATTCCTTTGGATATTCTCGGGCTACGGGTTTAGTGGGAAGCCGTTTACGTCGCGTTTTTCTTCTGTGAAGAAGCGTGGGTGACCGTCAATGGGTTCGCCGAAACTGTTCATAACGCGTCCAAGCATTTCTGTTGACACTGGAACTTCTAAGGGGTGTCCAAGGAAACGCGTGCGTGTTTCTGAGGGTGATAGACCGGTTGTACCTTCGAAGACTTGTACAGTGACGGCTTTCTGTGTGATTTGGATAACTTTGCCCAGTCGTGTTTCGCCATGTTGAGTTTTAACTGCAACCAGTTCATCGTAGCCTACTCCCTGCACGTTCTCAACGACAATGATTGGGCCCGAAATTGAAGCGACACCCTTGTATTCCAATCCTGATCCTGTTTTTGTTGCCATAATAGTTACCTCAATGTTGCCTCCAAGATTCCGAAACTTTCATACATTCGCTTCTCTAAATCGTCTAACAATTCGCCTTTATCGTTGGGTATCGAAGATTTCATACGCATAATTTCCTCAGTGATTGGCAATTCTGTAACTTTGAAGATTGGTGCACCCTTGCTTACCACGTTGTCTGCCAATCGGTGATAGTCCACGATTATCTTTATCATCTTGAACTGTTTCTGTGGAGAACTGTAAGTGTCGATGGCGTCCAACGCGTTCTGCTGTAGGAAAGCGATTCGTAATGATTCTGGCGGTTTCCAAAATTAAGCGTTGTTTGTCTGGTAAAGCTTCTGGACCGACGAGTTTAACGATGTTTTTAAGGTCGTCTTCAGCCTGCAGAATGCGCATGGCTTCTTCGCGGTAGCTGTTCCAGTTTCTATCGATTTGTTTATGCCACCATTCTGCTAGGTCTTGGATGTAGCCGCTGTAGCTTGCCATCCAGTTGATTGATGGATAGTGTCTTGCAGCTGCAAGTTCAGCGTCTAGAGCCCAGAAAACTCTGGTGAAACGTTTCGTGTGTTGAGTAACTGGTTCTGAGAAGTCGCCTCCTGGAGGTGAAACTGCTCCTATGGCGCAGATGGAACCGACACGTTTGTCTGAACCTAAGGTTTCGACGACACCTGTGCGTTCGTAGAATTCTGCGAGACGTGATGGCAGATAGCTTGGGAAACCTTCTTCAGCAGGCATTTCTTCGAGTCGTCCAGATACTTCTCGGAGAGCTTCTGCCCATCTGCTTGTGGAGTCAGCCATCAAAGCGACCGCGTAGCCCATATCGCGGAAGTATTCTGCGAGGGTAATCCCAGTGTAAATGCTGGCTTCTCGAGCCGAGACCGGCATGTTGCTTGTGTTAGCAACAAGGACTGTTCGCTCCATTAATGGGTGCCCAGATGTTGGATCAATTAATTTGGGGAAGCTATCTAGCACATCAACCATTTCGTTACCACGTTCTCCACAGCCTACATAGATGATGATGTTGGCATCTGACCACTTAGCCAGTTGCTGTTGAGTTACGGTTTTTCCTGAGCCAAAAGGACCGGGGATAGATGCACTTCCACCTTTAGCAACAGGGAAGAAAGTGTCGATGACACGTTGTCCAGTTATTAATGGAGAAGTCGCAAATAGCCTTCGAGTGTGGGGGCGTGGTTCCCTGACTGGCCACTTCTGAAGCATGGGCAAGTCAACTTCGACTCCGTTTGATTCGATAGTGGCGATTGTTTCTGTAATTGTGTATTCGCCTTTCGCTGCAATCTTAACCAGTTTGCCTTGAACGTTAACTGGAACTAGTATTCGGTGTTCAAAGAGGGCGGTTTCTTGAACTGTGCCAAGTATGTCGCCGCCTACAAGTTTAACTCCAACCTTCGCTGTTGGATACAAAAGTCCATTTTTTGGTTCTAGAAAGAGAGGTCATTCCAGGTGCTTGCTTGATGAAGGCGCCTGTTAGGTTTTTTAAGTCTTCAAGAGGTCTTTGAATACCGTCAAACACGTTTCCAACGATTCCTGGAGCTAACTCGACTGACAAGAGGACTTCCTGTCCCCAAAACGGGTTCGTTAAGTTTTAGGCCAGTGGTGTTTTGATAAACTTGAATGGTTGCTCGTTCGCCCTCTAAACGAATAATTTCGCCAATTAAACGGTCGTTACCGACTTCAACCATTTCATGCATGACTGCTTGTGCCATACCCGTCGCTTCGACGACTGGCCCTGCAACCCTGATTACGCTTCCTTTAACGGACATTTTTAAACTGACTCTCCAAACAAGATTTTTGCTATTTCAACACGTAAAACTGGTTTAAGTTCTTGTAACCGATTATCCAAAGTGACATCGAAGATTATTTTGCCGTCGTCCAGTTTGGATTATGCATCCCCCAAGGTAATCTCCGGTTTTTTCGGATAGTTTCAATTCACAATGCAACTTCTTAGATAAACGTTTCAGCACATCTGATCGTTAACCAGTCTTTATCTTTTGCAGTTTACCTGTATTATGAGGTCTTTTTGGCCAATTCTTTTAGCAGCATTCTGTATAATCTTTAAAAGATAATCATGGTAATCGTCAGTTTCTACAAAATTCTTAAGTTGAGCCAAAAGCCTTTCGAAAGGCGGCATCAACTAAATCTTCTTTTGTCTGAAGCAGACGATTCCTCATTTCCACCTCAGTTACGGAAGCGATTTTCCGCTTTTCAGCTTCTGCTTTCAATTTAGCTTGGGCGATTTTCGCTCTGTAGTTTTTGTCTGCTTGCTCCTTTGCTGCCTTCAATGTTGCTTTCGCTTCGCTTTCCGCAGCTAAGATTATGGTTTCTGCTTCCTTTTGGACATCGCCCACAACATCTTTTGCAATCGCTGACAAGACCATTTTTAACAGTCATATTAATTCACCGTTACATTTTGATGCCTAAAATCTTACTGACAATATCAGATAGTTGGATTTTATTTGCGTGCACCCTTACTTCCAGGAATCTCCACAATTAATGGAGTTACACGTTCCTGACGTAATTTATCAACTTCTTCACGCATCGAGGGATTATTGGAGAAGGCTTCGCTAATGATTATCACGCCAATATCGTTTCGTGCAAGCGTAGTATGTAGGCTTGTAGTGCCTCGTTGTTTGTTGAGACTTCGACGCCTTCAACACCGACGAGTCTAAAGCCAGTAATCATGTCACTGTCCCCAATTACGTAGCCAATCATGCCATCGCCAAATATAACTTTAAATGTTTGGTGGTAAATCAAACATTCTGTTAAAAATGTTCCGACCAGAAAGAATGACCTCTACATCGATAATCTGCGTAAAGAAAGACGTAGAGCCTGATTTTGGAAGCATTAAGTAGCTTCGGAGAATTCCACATAGAACAAACGGCTCAAGACAATGCAGGTTTGAACTGATTACAACCAGAGCATCCAGAAGGTTGAAGGGTCACTCGCAGATGTTAACGTATTGATTGATCAGCTTATAAAAGAAAAATCTAGACCTGCTTGGCATTTTCAAGTTGCCTCAAAACACTAAAACTCAGGTTACGGCGGAGAATTGGCAGGCTCTCTTGGAAACCACTAGCCAAAGAATTTTAACCCTGAAAAAAGAAATCGATAGTCTTAATGAAAACCTTTCCGTGCATGCAAGAAAAAAATGAACAACTTAACCACATCAAAGACATGTTGGAGAGGCTCAGAATCATGGACGCAGATCTTGCTGCCATGGAAGATTTGAAACTAATTTATGTCGCAGTGGCAAGTGTACCGACTAAAAACTTCTCCGGGTTAGAAACAGCCCTTGAAGGATTCCCAATTTTTATTAATCGTTGCTCTTTAACCAAAGAAGTAACGTTTGTGTGTTTAGCGCTCCCCGCAAAACGTCAATCAGACGTCGAGAAAATCCTAAGAACATATCATGCTGAAGTCTTTCACATCCCAAAAGAGTTGCCACACGATGTAACTGAAGCGCTTAAAGAAGTTGACAGGCAACTAAAAGAAAATTTAGAAAAAGAAAAAGCGACTTTGCAATTCACTAAATAAATTAGGTGAAGAAAACAAGGATAATTTTGCCTCGTTGAAGGAAACTTCTGAAAACATTCTTGCTCTGCTGCAGGCTGAAAGAAAAATACTCAAGTCAGGTCGTCTTGCAACTGTAAAAGGATTTGTGCCACAGAAAAAATTCCAAGAACTCAACCAAAAAGTCACTAAAATGCTAGATGGAAAAGCTATAGTTTTGGAAAACGAAGTGGTGGAAACTGCAGATCCACCTACAATGATTACTAATAACAGATTTGTGAAGCCCTTTGAAGAACTCACTAAACTTTACGGTTTACCCCATTACGAGGAATTAGACCCGACCCCAATAATTGCGATTAACTTTTCCGATTCTTTTCGGTTTAATGTTCGGAGATCTTGGGCACGGGTTAGTTGCTACTTATTGGTGGGTTAACGATTGGAAAATTAATTAAAGGCAACCAAAGCCATAAAAAACGTGTGCTATATTATGGCTGCCTGCGGTATCGCAGCATGCTTCACGGAGTTTTGTTTGGTGAATTTTTTGGAACAAAATTACCGTGGGGACCTTGTGGTTTAGCCCATTCGAGAATGTATTTACATTCCTGATCTTTGCCCTTATAGTCGGCATAGTGCAGATAATTAGCGGTATAGTCTTGGAGGGGGTAAATTTTGCGTTAAAACACAACATAGCCGACGCTCTTTTGACCTCATTGCCGAAAATTGGGTTTTTCTTAGGAGGAGTTTACCTAATTGCCGTTTACCAACTTAACTTTGGCGCATGGTTCAGCGGCCCTATACTAGGCAGCAATAATCCCGTTCATTATCTTAATCGTTGGAAAACCACCATACTTAGCTGTAACAAAACCGAAAATACATGCTGGAGCAGAACATGCTGAAATGGATACTGTTTCAGGCAGATTGTTTGAAGGCGGAGACTTAGTTACACGTTTACTTAGCAACACAATATCCTACTCGACGAATTCTTGCATTGCTAATGGCACATTGGGCACTGATGCTAGTAACCTACACAATCGCGGGTTTAGTGGGAACCGCCTCAATCTTAACCTTGGTTCTTAGCGGCATAATCATTGTCGGTGGAAACATATTCGTATTGGCACTCGAAGGCTTAATCGTGTTCATACACACGTTGAGGCTGCACTTCTACGAGTGGTTTAGCAAGTTCTACCAAGGTACAGGATCAGAGTTCAGCCCATTCAAACAGAAATTCATTCACACCGACTTGGTTCTTAAGCGAAAAGAAACCTCACAGGTTCCCTAAAACAATAATAAATCTAGATTAGAAGTTGGTTTCGAATTTCTTCAGGTTTCATCGCTGAATCTACACCCAAACTTAAAACGGTAAGGTTGTAAACTTCCGCTTCTTTTTGTGTCAGGAAGGCAAGTGGTGAACCTATGTTAAAGGTTTCACTGATTACACTTGATTTAGCATGTTGAAACACTGCTTTCTTGAAGGCTTTTCCAGCGGTTGCTATTGTTTCTTCTGGATGTTTGCGCTTTAACAAAGAATTTTGCGTAGTAACTGTCAAGAACGATTTTAAGTGCTGCCTCAAAATCTATTGCGGTTACTAAAGCCTCCATTGTTGATTTGTTAAGGTTGAAGTAGTTTTGAGGAACCACCAACCGCAACCAGTTGGGTTCGTAGTTTAATGTTTTACCCCTCAGCAACGTCAACAATGCGAAGCCATCGTTTTCTATGCTTGCATAAAAGTTTGCGTAAGGCTGCTCTTTTTTGCTAAGGCTCTCGTAGCCATCATAAAGTTTTTCGTAAAAGAACTTGTCTATAAATACATCAAAAGATGCTGTTGAGGCGTTTTCTTCATAATTTTTCAGCCCCATATTCAACAATGAAAAATACTCTGTGCCCTTTAAGGCATGAATTATTTGGGTTGGAGTAGAAGCTTTAACGGCTTCCTCTATTACTGTGCGTCTTTTAAAGTAATCTTCCACAGAAAAGTAAATTTTCATCTAATTTTTGTTCAGGACTTAGTTTAGCGCTGGTTGCTTTAATAAGCATCTTTATATGCTCAATTTCGAAGCGTAGAAGATACAAGCTTAGATATTTTCTTGCGTTTTTAGGGGAATACTTTACTATTTTTATGTAAGTTTCGATGAGGTTTTCGTTAAATGCTCTTTCAAGTTTACGGCTTGTAAGTGGGAGGGACAATTTAGAGATTTGTTCTTGGTAGCACGTGTCTCTGAAGTTGAGCAGCTAATTCAGTTAGGTTTGTGTTTTCTGCTAGCGCTTTAAGTTTGGCTTCACTGACAAGTTTGCTTCTTTCTGCGCCGATTTTAGCTAGAACAGAAGCATAACGGGTTGTCTGAGTCAAGGTTAAGTGTCCTCAAGTACGGCATTCACAACCGCTGAAACGGCTTTATCCATACGTTTTTCAGCTTTTAATTTTAGGTTCCCAACAACTTCCTCATTGGCTTTCAAGTGTTCATCGCGTTCCTGATTAGCTTCCTCTATAGCTTTTGCGTAGAGCTTCTGTGACTCAGCTTCAGCGTAGGTTTTGCTGTTTTCAACCAGTTTTTCAGCATCTTGCTTTGCGAGAAGAACCATTTTTTTTGCCCTATCTTGAGCATCATTCTGGATTTGCTCTGCTTGGGCTTCGATTTTTTTTAATTCATCCCAAACTTTTTCCATTGTTCCACAGGCGTTATAGGTTTGAATGTCTCTAAAGTTTCTTGCGGTTTCCAAAGCTTTTTGTTTAACATTACAGGATTGACTAATAGGCAAAGCGTATATCTCAGTTGAGCATCATTTTTGCGGATGAATTGGGAAAAGGCATTTAAAAAGGGTCATAGAAGGTAATTAGAAGCGGGCAACTAAAAAATGGTGAAGAAAGAAGACGAGACTAAGAAGCTCAATCTTGAAAAATTAAAGCTAGACTTGAGCTTTGACTACCATTCTTCACGGTTCTTCTCTCTTCTCTTTTTAGTCGATCTACGCGGTAGCTATAGCGATCTTCTGCGTGGAATACAATGTTATTCCAGGACCAGAATTTCTTGTTTTAGGCATACTGTTTTACACTTCTTACAATCAACGGACATGGCGCGCCTTAAAGGATTGGCTTCCATTCGTTACAGTGTTTATCTCATATGAAATCATGTATAGCTTCGTAGGAACTATCTCCTTGTACAACCTTCATTCGGGACCGCTCAATTTTGATATGCAATTATTCGGTCAGCTTCCGAGTTTGGTTCTTCAACAGAGTTTTAGGTTTCCAGCTTTAGATTATATAGGCGCGGTCTTCTATGGAATATATTTCTTTGTGCCAACCGTATTCGCGTATATTGTTTGGAGAAAAAGCCCAAAAAACTACTGGAAATACATTGTTGCCTTCGGCGTATTAACCTACGCGGCTTTGATAACTTTCCTTTTCTACCCGGTGGCGCCTCCATGGTATCAGTTTAACTCAGCTTTTACTTCATCCTATACTGGACCTGTAGTCCAAAGAGTCTTAGTTAGTTCGGTTGATGTTAACCTAGGAATCCCTGTCTACAAAACATTGTTTGACTTCTTAGGCGGAAACTTGTTCGCTGCTTTCCCAAGCATGCATTCAGCAATGCCTTGGCTAGTTTTCCTTTTTGCCTTTAAAATCTGGAGATGGAAAGCTCTTCCTGTGGTGATAATCCCGGTTGGAACCTGGTTTAGCGCAGTCTATCTTGGCGAACACTATTTCGTCGATGTCTTAGGAGGAATAGCGTACGCAACAGCTGCATTTATTGCAGTAGAGACACTCCTACCCCTTCTTGCAAAGAGAAGCAATTTTTTGAAGAAACACATGCCATGCTAAATCGAAGTGGACCCCTTAGAAAATCGTCAAGTTGGTTGTTTTATGGATTAAATTTGTTTTGGGCTAACAGTTGTGGACCTCAAGATTGGTTTAAAAGTGCAGAAGGCATCAAACTGCACAGAGAACTTAGGGCAAATTTAAATTCTACTCTTGCCTAAGGCACATAGCAAACGGTAGTATTCATGAGACGGATTCCCACGCAGCTCTTCGGTCCAGTATGCAAAAACCCCCAGCTCCTAAAGAGCTTTGCACGAGGCGGCTATAGGCAGTTTGTAAAATCCAAAATGGATTATCGAAACGAAGACGGTAGCAGCTCGTCTCTTTGGCTTTTGAGTCTAAGGATTACTCATCGCTGCAATCACAGATGTGCAATCTGTGCCCAATGGGGCAAAAATGGGTACAACGCAAGAGGAGATACCCCGAAAGTCACCGGCGAAATCCCAGTTGAAACCTATAAAAAAGTAATCGACGAAGTCGCCCCAAAAAAAGTCCACGTTTACATAACAGGTGGGGAACCCTTCCTCTACGAACCACTGGTTCCTCTTGTTAACTACATGAAAGAAAAAGGCCTGACAGTTCAGATTGTTACAAACGGTGTTGGACTGGAAAAAAATGCTCAAACCATAGTTGATAACGGATGGGACATGATTTGTGTCTCCTTCGATGGCCCAAAAGAAATTCATGACAAATGCCGAGGAACCCCAGGCGCACTTGAAACGGCGACTAGAGGAATAATGGCAATCCAAAAACTCAAGAAAGAGAAAAAAACCAAAAAACCAGGTATCTTTGTCCTAACGACAATCTCAAAAAACAATGAATCAACCCTGTTTGAGACCGCAAAAGAAGCTGAAAAACTAAGCCCAGACGGAATGATCATCTATTATTCATGGTTCACTAAAGAATCAATCGGGCAAAAACATACAAAAATCGCTGAAGACAAACTAGGCATAACGCCTTTTGCATGGAAAGGCTATGTCCGTGATACTTCAATATTAGATATTGAGAAAATTACTGCGCAAGTTCAAAGTATAAAATCTGGAAAATTTAGAGCCCCCATCTTATTCGTACCTGACCTTAAACCAGAACAAATCAGAACTTACTATACTGAGCCGGAAAACTTTTTCGGGTACAAGAAATGTATTTCGCCTTGGTTTCAACTGGACATTATGCCGAATGGAGATACAGTTACATGTAGAGACTTTCCAGACTTTGTCACGGGAAACATTAAGGAATCAAGCATCGAAGAAATCTATAACGGTGAAAGACACCGAAAGTTCAGACAAGCTCTCAAAAGCTGCGACAACGGAGTTTTCCCGGTCTGTTCTCGATGTTGCGGCTTAATGGGATACTAAACATGACCACTCGCTAAAGGAGTAAAACACCGTTGACACAACAATCCAGCAGTCAGCAAGACAGAGGACAGTTAAGTTCCAATTCAACGATAAAGACACCTATTGATGTTGCAATTTTGACTATGAACAGCGAAAGAAAACTAAGGGAATGTATTGATTCTGTCTACAGAAACATACCTGTTAACAACCTAATCGTTGTTGACGGCTTCTCCACTGACAACACAATAGCAATTATTCAAGAATACAAAGAGAAATATGGCAAAGTTATCTTTGTGCAGGAGAAAGGAACGAGAGGCAGCGCAAGGCAAACCGCGATTGGGCTGGTGAAAACTGACTGGTTTATGTTTGTGGACAGCGATGTGATTTTGTCAAATAACTGGTTTGCTCATGCTGAAAAACAAGTAAACGAAAAAGTTGGCGGTGTTTGGGGAATAGAAATATGGTCAGTTCTAAAAGATACCAAAATCATAAGTTTGTTCGAGAGAGTTACTCTGAAGATTTTTGAGAAAAGAGGCGGAACCCATGACCTTTTGGTTCGTACAAAAACAGTAGAAGACATCAACATCCCCTTTCAGTTGCACACCTACGAAGATGGCTACATCAAAGAATGGATTGAAAACAAAGGCTACAAAGTACTTGGCGTCTATGAGCCCTGCTGCATCCACTACCGACCAGAAACCGTGTGGACTTTGTCGAAACATATTGAATTCGTGGTTAGTGACTTAAAATATGCCGTTCACCGCCCCATGCTGCTACTCTCATACGGCTTCTACTCAGTCATCGTAGGCTTCCAAATTTTCGCTGGCAAAAACGACAAATCAAATAAGAAATCGTCAAAATAGAAAAAACATCAGGTTAACTGTGGACATACCGTTGCTGTCACCGCAAACAAGCAATAATTTTGGGATTGAAGTTCTCTAATAATTTTACGGTTCTGAATTTAAGCGGAGAAGCATATCTAGCATTCTATTTGTTGAAAACCTGTGAGTTTCAATGTGCTTCCACATTTACCACAAGTGATTACTAGTTCAGCAATTTCTCCATTGCAGATTTCGGTATCTATGATTTCGTAGTTTTCGTTTGTTTCGTCTTCAGGAGAGATCTCTAGTCCACATTTCGTGCATTTGAATGATCCGTCATTTGCTAAAGAAGAAAAAGTAACCGTATATTCTGCTGTTGTCTTTTTTTGATTTTTCATCTTAGTGACTGACCTATTATTCTTAAATCTTGAATGATTATTTCTACTAATTAATAATTATGAATTGAGGATTAGTAAACAAAAGATTGTCTTTGTGTCTTTCAATAGTACTTGTTGGGCGATCCCGTAAGCTGTAGTTTGGTTTTCTTGTGGTTCTGTTGTACAGTTACTTTAGTGTGTCGAAATGTTGTTTTCTAAGTAATATTTCATGTATTGAATTGTATTTGTGTTTGACAGTATATGGGTATTGGGTAGTTTGGTATGCTTGAGGTATGTGCAAGGGTTTATTTGGGTGTCTTATGTAATAGTAAGACGTAAGAAATGTGTCTTAAATAGACACATTGTTTACCCGTACAACAAAGCAACAGGAGAAATACGAATATGATGAAGAACTATCAAAAGGAAACACAAACAAAACTTACCAAAGGCTTACTAGACATGATAATTCTTGAATATTTACAGCAAGAACCCATGCATGGATACCAACTAATCACTAAAATCCGTAAAACTTTTGGTGTGTACTTCGGGCCCAGTACGGTTTATCCTCTATTAGGAGCACTAGAGAAAAAAGGCTATGTAACGAGTTCTTGGAACATGAATGCAGAAAGGCCGCGAAAAGTTTACAAGATAAGTAATGATGGCAAAAGTGTTCTAAACTTTACCGAGAACCAACTAAACGCTATATGCAGAACTATGGTAACAAACAACAAAAACCAAATACAAATAGCCCCCACAGTTTTTGTTTAATTGGCACCTTATATTCCCAAGACCACGTCTTGGTGGGTAACTTTCCAATTTGGGAAATCATATTAGATGAGCTATCCACACAACATATAAGGTCAAAGTAACGACAAAAAGAATTCCCCAAAGAGCTTTATTGTATTTGTAAATATCTTTGCCGCCCATAGGTTCTATTGGAAAAGTATCAAAGAAGGATGAAATCAGACACATCGCCAAACCAGTTCCTCCTATTAACGCAAAACCGCTCTTGTATAGGACAAAGAAGAAAACACCAAAGCCCAAAGTAATGAATATAGCAGCGCATGAAAGAAATCCACCTAGTCGCTCTGTGAAATTACGAGAATGATGAACCGTGCGAGTGGGTGATGAAAATGGTGTTCTGAACGCAAGGGTGGAGATAAGAAACAATCCTAAGCCAAAGTACCAGAGCTTGAATTCGGTCCATACTCCGCGTCTTCTAGTAGTAAACAGTGAGAATGTATGTTCTTGCGAAAGAGACCAGAATGCTGGTTACAAAAAAAGTAGGAATAATGATAAGAAGCTGATCAAGACTACTTAGTTTGACATAAGAGAACGCAAAGGTTGAAAACAGAATCGACAACCCATAGACTAAAGCCTCTGATTTTGTGGGTAGATATGGCGATCCATTTTTCTCTTCAACCTTCAACTTTCGTTTTGATGCAATAAAATGTTCAAGCCACTTCTTTATTGTATCAGGTACTAGCTCTCTAATTTTATCAATCAGCTTACCCAAGAAACCGCTTGCTGCTCCTCGGTGCACTAGATGCTGCCGCAAAAACGGCGGCAAGCTATACTTAGTGCTGCAACAGCGAAAATACTTGCTGCTGCTCCGTTTGCGGGAGTGGGTATCCAAGCAGTTTTGGTGACATCACTACTTGAGGGAGCAGGCGAACTAGATGCCGAAGGAGAACCACCAGGAGAAAAGGAAGAACCAAACGCATAGACTTTGCTGTCGTATGAACCAATGAACATTACGCCTCCTGCAATTGAGGGAGAAGAAAAGACGCCTCCGCCAGTTCTATAACTCCAAACTGTACCGCCGGTTAAGGCGTCAAATGCATAAACAGTATCGCCCCAGGAGCCAACGTAGACGATTCCGTTGGCTATTGCTGGAGAAGAGTAGACTGGTCCACCTGTGGTTTGGCTCCAAATCTTTGTACCTGCAGAAGCATCAACTGCGTAAATACTTCCATCCTCTGATCCGACGTAGACCACACCATTGTAAACTGCTGGAGACGAAGAAACTTTTCCACCAGTGGCGAAACTCCAAATTTTTGTGCCATCTGACGCTTTGAAAGCATATAGATTGGCATCAGTTGAGCCTACATAAACAACTCCATTAACAACTGCAGGCGAAGAATTGGTGTAAGTGTCCCCGTCACCAGTAGGAGAACTCCATAATAGAGCACCTGTTGCCGCATTCAAAGCGTAGAAGGTACCACCCTGTGAACCTGCGTAAACCACTCCAGTGACAACTGCCAGAGAATCACGTATCTGACCATTTGTTGTAAAATTCCAAATTTTTGCTCCACTATTAGCATCTAAAGCATAAACGTTGTTATCGGTCGAACCAACGTAAACAATGTTATCCGAGACAGTGGGTGAAGAAAAAACGCCTCCGCCAGTTAAGAAATTCCAGATCTCTCTGCCACTCGCAGCATCTAAGGCGTAAACGGTCCAGTCATTTGAACCCACGTAGACCATTCCGTTGGCAACTGCTGGAGAAGACCACACTGCGCCTCCAGTTGTGAAATTCCAGATTTTTGTTCCAGTACTTGCATCTAATGCGTATATTAGTTCCGCTAAAAGAACCTACATACGCGTTATTGCCAGATATCGTCACAGAAGTGCGGATTTGGCTATCAAATGTGGTACTCCACAAAATCTGGTTGGATCGAGGGGCACTTGAAGTTGAGTACCGAGCACTGGCAACATCGTGACCAAACATCGTCCAAGAATCCCCAGCATTAGTTTGGGGTGTAATTGCGATCGGGCTAGCTGACCATACTTGGAAGTAGTCATATTCTGCGCCACCTTGCCAAGGCGAAACTGAATCTAAACCCACTAATTGTGAGGGGGTTGTATCTGTTTCAGTATATGAGTTTTCAAGTTGATCATTGAAGTACATGTTTATCTGGTTGCCACTTTTCTCCATTCGTAGAGTGATCCATTCGTTACTATTTTCTTGATAATTGCCAAACGTCAAAATTTTTTGACTATCACGATAGAAAACAAATACATTATACCAGCCGTCAGCGGAAAAAAGGTAAGAGTGCTTGTCAGTTACTGCGCCCACATTGTTTCCACTGTGGCTTCCCATTGTCCATTTGCTTCTATCCTCAACTTTCCAGTCATAAATGCCTGATGGAAATCTATCTGAGTAGTGAATTGCAGTATCAACTTGAGTACCATCTAAAATTACGCTACTACCGTTAAAGCTGACTCCTGCTTGATGCTCTGACGACCATCCTGCCGCTTGGAATTGGTCAAAACTAGAATAATTCATGTCGTCTCTCAATATACTAGAGTATGTTTGAGCTTTAACTATGCCAACTAAGCTGAAAACAAACAGCATAACTACTAAGAACACAAATAGCTTGGCCTTCAACACTTTTCCCAACTCCCCAAAAAAATATTTCTCTCTATTAATATAAGCTTTTAATGAATCCAGTTTTGAGTTTATGAAACGAATACTTGCAAAGCTGGTCTCTAACGCAATACAAGGTCTGACAAACAGAGGAAAAATATCCATAAAGGTGAAACGCAAGGAAGACAAAGCGCTTTTAACCGTTGAAGATACTGGGCAAGGCATATCACCAGAGGTAAGAGATAAAATGTTCATGCCTTTGGTTACGACTAAAGCTAAAGGTCAAGGGTTTGGGTTGGCAGTTGTTAAGAAATTGACAGAAGCTTTAAGCCTTTTGATGGAACCTAGGCTTCTTTTTGTCTTTAAAGTAACTGACCAGAATACAAGCTCAAAAAAAGTAAGCCTCTAAAAAGTTTATGACTAGATAATAACTTGCACACGAATACCTTGCCCTCATAGTTGGTTTCATCAAGAGTTGATCAAGAGTTGACTCAAAAGCAATCGAATTCCGAATTTCTGAAAAGCCAAAAGTATCTATATATAATGATGTATGTTGATATTTAAAAAGAGAAAAGGAGCAAACTATTAGCTTAATAGTTACTAAAGTCTTTTCGTTTTCTTGAAAACCTATTTCGACTGATTATAGAGGCGTTGAAAAGTTGGTGCTTTATTAGAGTTTTCTTTTGGCTTTGCCGATGTCTTCTTGGATTTTTCCTTTAGCTTTTTGAGCTTCGCCTTTAATTATTTGACCAGTGTTTCCTGTAACTTTGCCCGCGCCTACGCGGATCTTGCCTTCTTCCTTTTTGAGTTTACCTTTAATTTCATCTTTGCTCATAAAATTTCACTACAGATTGGTGCCTCAACGATTCTATTAAGTATATGTGACTGTTACTAGGCACTAACAAGCAACAAACCGTTGCTTTCAAGAATAACGTAATGGATGACCTAAAGCGTATTTAAACAAAAATGATTCATTGTTTACAAAAAAGCTGGGAAGCAGCTTCTGGCGCTGCTCATACGTCTTTAGTTGATGTTATATTCTGCGTCCCGTAAGTAGTCGGTAAAGTATTATGATAACGGCTATGACAAGCAATACCCATATGATTGTACCAAGGTTAAAGATGAAAAAGCCTAGAAGCCACAGTAAAACCAGAATCACCGCAACTACTAAGAGAAAATCAAGTGCTCTCATTTTTAAAAACTCTACTCACCTATAACTCGTCAGTCTATTTTAGAATATGTGACTGTCGATAAACAGTAACAACTACTCAACTTTTTACTTCAACTATCCACTTGTAGCCACAGCCTCACAGTCACACACCCTTAAACCAAGCAAGGACTACTCTAAAGCAGAAGCTTAACGAACGTACATTAAAAGGAGGGATAGTCAATTATGAAAGGTAGAGAATTTATTGATAAAGATGTTTTTGCATTAGATGAAAAAATCGGCAAAATAAAAGAAATAGAAGTAGACATGAATGAGTGGAAAGTAACTCATCTTGAAGTTGAATTGGATAAGAACGTAGCTGAATCGGTGCTTGGCGCAAAGAAGGGTGGAGTACGAAACATGCTAAACGTTTCAGCTTTAGAAAAGGGAACTGGCATCTGGATGGACAATGGATTGCACTTAAAAGTTGCAAAAGACAAACTTCACATGTACCTAAAACCAGTAGTTAAAACTTAGACCAGTGCAATTTTTAGCGTATTTTAGGAGGTGTAACAAATTATGTCAGAACAAAAAATAGACGTCAAAGAACAGATACAGAAGATGGGCGAAAAATGGAACGAATTCCAGAAAACTTGGGTTTCCCACTTCAAAGACATGGAAGTTGAAGTATTAGAATGGAACTTCGGTGTTGGAAAAACCGGCGAAGACACTATCTTTGAAATGAAAGCCAAGGTCGCAGTAAGACAAAAGAAGTAGTGCTCTTTAATGCACTTGGGGTGAATAAACACCCTATTTCGTTAAGACCAGGCCTCATTTCTTGCGCAGTTGTTGGCTTAACCCTTCTTTATTTGATAATTTTTGAAATTTTAATCACTAAAATCTCAGTGTTGGTTGTATATTGGTAACTAAAGATATGAAAATGAAAAAAGCAAATGACGAAATAGACAAAATAGCACAGAGGATTTTGCTAGAGCTTGAATCCGCAAGTTCCACAGATTTATCTGACGCTCGTTATGCAAAAATGATGTTGCGTTTGTCAGACGCCCATTACGCAAAAGGGGTACTGCAAAAGATGAGCGGAAATAAATCTGGAGCAGAAAATGAGTTAGAGAAAAGAGCAATGATCAAGGTTCTGTTGTTTTCTACGTGGTTACAGCGACTTTATTTTATAATAAGGTCTTTTCTCATGGGGCTTTTAAGTGCTGCAGTTACCTATCTCATCATATGGTATTTTGGTTCAATAAATGTCATTGGAAGCATAATAATCGGCACGTTTGTGTTCGTATTTTCCCTAGCTGTAACAAGATTATTTGATACTCAAATAACGCAAGCTACAAAAAAGATAGTTGAACTTATGGCTAGTCATAGAGCCATTAGGGATTTTATCATGAAACACTTCTAACTCAAGAGGGCGACAGCCAGACTGAATATTTGACTGCTTGAGTGCAGTTAAAGGAGTCGGTTGTTTCTTTGTCTTTTGGTTTTTTTGTAGAACTACGTTTTTTGTTAGATTCCCAAAAATAATAGACACATGAAATAATCTCAAACCTCCTTAACTCCGATTTCAGCAGGTTCCTACAAAGAGGGAAGGTTTGCTTACGACAATACGAATCCTATGACAAAACCAACGATTAGTCCTAGACCAAGTGGCAGCATACCCATGAGAAGTACCCCGTATTGAATTGCAATAGGACCATATGTGTCTGCAATGCCTTTCAAGGCGCCAAGGCTTAAACCGAAAAACCCAAAGTAAGCAACCACTACCAGTATAATTGCAGCTATAATCGCAATCTTTAACATTTTGTGGACTAGGTAGCCAATGATAAGTCCGATAACAAATGGAATAATCATTAAAACTAATGGCGGAATACCACCGATGCTTCCAGAAGTAATAAAATTAATAACTTGATCTATCGCACCCAAAAATCAACAACTCCAAACAAGTAAGCGATAATAAAAGAGACTATTAAACGCACGTTGTTGTAGTCATACAGTCACAAAGCTTCTTTTTTAGTTGAATTTTACTCATAGTTAAGTTTAAAAAGAAATCAGTCAAATAATAAAATAGGAGAATCAAAATGGATTTAATTGCATTACTAATACAAATTGTTGTAGGAATAATAGTTGTGGCACCGGTACTTTGGCTTGTTGGAAGAGCATTAGTAGGCGGACAAAAAGCAAAATTCACAGACGCCATCTGGATCGTTGTTTTAGGAACAATCATAGGCGCTATCGTAGGATTTTTCGTGGGCAGTTTGATATCGGCAATAATAATGTTTATCGTTTGGCTTGCACTGATTAAACACTTCTTCGATTGTGGATGGCTAAAAGCATTCGCGATAGCAGTAATCGCCGTCATTGTCTTCATAATCATAGTTGCGATACTTGCACTCATAGGCATAGGAATAGGGCTATCACTGGGCTTCTAACAATACGCCTTAATTTTTTTTCTATCCTGATTTTTTCTATTTTTCGATGAAATTCAATGTATGTATTAAAAATACATGGCGATAAGGTACTCACCCAGCAGTATACGGTTTGCCATCAACAATATTGGAAGAATCAATATCGTTTAGCAACCCGTTTTGCAAGACAAGGTTGTATGTGTTGTTGTTCAAGTTGTTGCCCCTAAAAGTGTTTTCAGATGAGTAGTGGACCACTAATCCGTAATAATTGTTTTGGATAATGTTGTTTTTGATAAGGTTGCTGGATGAATTGTTTATAAAAATTCCATCAATGCTGTATATTACTGTGTTTCTCAGTAGGCTACAGTTGTGAGCATTGTCCAAAAGGATTCCCCCACCTGCTCCAATTGAGAAGTTGCCAACGTTTTGTATTGTAAAACCGGTGACGGTTACGTTGTCGCTGACTATAGTAATCAAGGGGGTGTTTAGGATGCCATCTCTGATTGTTGCATCTTCATTTTGGCTGATTAACAAGACAGGTTTTGTTATTACAATGTTTTCTTGATATGTTCCGGGTTTTACTAAAACGGTTGCTCCTTGATAGGTTGCAAAGGAAGACATTGAATCCTGGATACTGCTGTAACCTAATCCATTGTCGATGTTTGTTATTTGGAAGTTCATGTTTGTCACGAAGTCATTTGGCCAACAAAGGATTTTATTGTATTTGCTTTGAATTGAATTCTTAAACTCCAGGTCACTAAAGACTATGTCTATGCTTGAATTAGGCTGATTAACGAGATTAGTAACGTCGTTGTACATTTTTTGGGTCCAACTGTCGACCTGGTGATATTGCCACACTGAATCGTTTGGGCTTCGGAGGCCAAAGCCATATTCCCGTGGGAGCACTACTGCCTGGTCTGCCTTGATGCTGCCATGTTTGCCAGGATTATGCTGTACATAATTCCAGAAGTTCTCTAACGCGTTGAAATGGTCTTGCGTCAATGTAGAGCTTGTATAATCTTGTGATGAGTCATATATGGCTACATAGTTTGCGCCCGAATTGTAGGCTAAAACCATATCATCGTACATTTGAGCAGCAGATTCTAAATAAGGTGGTTGATTGTAGGTCCAAGTTACGATGGCCCCCCAGAGTTTGTTTTGAGCATTCGCC
This sequence comes from Candidatus Bathyarchaeota archaeon, assembly GCA_963770845.1. Lineage (GTDB taxonomy): Archaea > Thermoproteota > Bathyarchaeia > Bathyarchaeales > Bathycorpusculaceae > Bathycorpusculum. The sequence continues at coordinate 47,729 of CAVYRC010000014.1, forward strand.
GCTCCTCTTATAAGAGAGGTTTGAAGTTGTCGGCTGTTATTCCATCCAAACTGGGCAAAGACTGTATCATAACCAAGTTCATAATCAAACCAGTATAGGGCATAATCGGATGTGAACAAAGAAGAACATGAGTTTTGCATAAAATTAGCAGTGGGTTTTACGCCGCCAGCTCCGTGATTCCATAGCCAAAAGAAATAGTTTGAATAGTCCAGATAACTTTTTGGCGGAGAAGTTAAAACTGGATTAGGTATTATTTCAGTCATATCAAGTTGACTTCCACCTGGTTCGTCATAATAATATAAACCAAGCAAGCGATTTCCATAGCGCTCTTTTGCTGTTGTAAACCATATGGATGGAGAGTAACCTACGCCTTTGTCATAGTTAAAATCTTGAAAATAAACTGGCATGAAATACATTCCAGCGTTATAAGCGTAGTCGCACGTCTGGTTGAGCAAAGCCTCATTACTGATTATCAAGGGTGATGCGATGATAAGCAGGTTTGTATAATTTTTGACTTTATCAATCAAAGCTTCACATTCCCCAAGTGTGCTGTTCCACCCTACCTCAATTCCTGTGAAGAAAGGTCCAGATGAACCTGAGGTTTGGTTTACTGAGATACAAAAAATATCCAAAGCTACAAAGAAAGATGCGACTATTAGCACCACAAACAAGATAGATAAAGTTTTTTTATGTTTCAACTCTACTGTTTTCCTTGTCAATTTGCCTATTCTATCAATTGTCGCAGTTGTTTAATTCTGTATCTCCTCTTAACTTGGAGAGAAATAAATTCAGTGTGGTGGAGTTTCTATTTCGCCGATAGCTGAGCAAATAACAGAGAACATCTACGTAAGATTACTGCAGCAAAATGCCAAAGAGATGAATCTGTTGAACCAAAAGATAGTGCATCGTCTTATGATGATGACTCTTGGAGATTACTTGAGTGAAATCATCGCTTAACACATTGCCCTGACGCAGCATTAAAATGGTTTGTGTCACCGTAATCGCAGGTTTTGCAGTCATTTTTTATGTCTTGACCAAACGGGCAACCTTTCAAATCAGCCATACATTCACCTCAATATGGTAGCCCGGGAGAGATTCGAACTCTCGTCAAGGGCTCCAGAGGCCCCTATGCTTGACCACTACACCACCGGGCTGCAGATTTGCAATAAAACATCGTTCCAACTATTAACTTTAACTTTCCGCGGCTTTCCCATTGCTTCTTTGTTTTAGCGCTTCGCGTACGCAGTAGCATTCTTGGCTAACCCTGTTGTAGCTTTCGCAGCGCCAAAGCGTATCGACGATGGGATTCTTGCTTTGTCCATAACGGGTTGAACAGAACACTTTGACAGGGTACTCATAGGAGTTGTGGCTGTCACAGTTTCCGCAGTATTCGCCCGCATCGTTCTCCATTTATTTTCCGCCTTCCAAAGGTTTTTCTCGCTGCAAAAACGAGTTCCGCTTGAAGTCTTCACCCAACCGCTCCGTAACAGAAGCAACCAAAAAAGGAAAAACCATCAATGCCTCGCCGATAACCATCACGTGGTCAGCTGAACCCTTCATTTTGCCCCAACTCACCGTCTCCTCCAACGTTGAACCCGATAACCCGCCTGTTTCGGGGCGGTCCAAAGTTATTACGATACCGTAATCTAAGCCCTTTTTGGATGCCAAAGCTGAAGACTGGATGGTGTTACGCGGTACTCCGCCGCCGATGACTATCATTCCGTTTTTTGGGGATTTCGCGCAGATGCCGCAGATTGTTGGCACGTCTTTGAAGGCGTCAACTTGAAGCACGTTCTTTTGGTCTTGCTGGGAAGCATGGAGCCAATGGATGAAACCGAATTCTGAATCGCGCACCGCTGGCAAGAAGATTGGAACGTTCTCTTCGTATGCTGCACGAAGGATGGAGTTTTCGTCTGTTAGCCGTTTGCCCAATTCATAGGTGAATTCATCTGAGGCTAAATGTTCACCTTTGCGTTCCTTGGCTATGTCAGCGTACATTTCTGAAAGCTTGTAGTCTAATCTGACATAGTCTTCTTCAGGCACAAAAATGTCGTAGATTCGGAAAAGATGGTACTTGTAGAGTTCGGTGTCATTGACTGCCCAGCCGCCCTTGTAGTGGTGTCCCCCGACGGCTTCTATGGCATCATGAACCATGCAGGCACCTGTGCTTACAATCACGTCGACTAGGTGCTTTCTGATTAAGTCAGTGACTAAAGTACGCATGCCAGCAGGAACTACCGCGCCTGAAAGCGCCAAAAAGATGGTGCAGTCTTTGTCTTTGAGCATTTTCTCGTAGATGTCGCATGCCGCTGCTAATCGTCCCGCACCCAAAGAGCCTGAGTTCTTGAACTGCTCAATGAGTTGGTCAACGGTTAGGGCACCGTTTATTTTTATGTGGTTTACGGGTTCTTTGAGGTAATCTTTCCTATCCATCAAGCTGCGCCTAAATGTTAGTTATTGGGATTATGGAAAAAGGTTTCTCTGTTCGAAGTGATAAACTTTCAGGGAAGAAAAAGATTCAGAATCGTCGGGATGCCATTCTTTCTTAAGCTTCGTTGAGAGATAGGAAACGTTCTAGTCTATCATCCCTTCAGATCTATCCGCAACGACGTCTGCAATCAGAGCAATATACTGCTAACTGCCGCTAGTTATATGATGTAAGGAAATCCATTGCTTAAAAATAAGATCAATCTGAAATCTTTTCAACACTGAAATTAGAAGCTTTATTTAATCGTGATTGTTTAACTTGCCTTGATCAAGATGGCAAAAACCGTAGAAATCGATGACATTGATGAGAAAATCTTGCATATACTCATACTAGATGCTCGCACAAGCTTGAAAGAAATCGCCAAACAATGTGGTTTGTCATCGGTTTCAGTGCTAAACAGAATAAATCGATTAAAGAAGCTTGGTGTGATTACAGGTGCAACTCTATTTCCCGCGCTTGATAAATTGGGATTCGAAATCGTGGCAACTATTGGTATTGAGACAGATGCTGACGCTGATGAAATCCTGAAAATGTTTGAGTCATATACAACCCTTATTGAGGCTGCAACCAGCATTGGGGAATATGACTTATGCGTTTTAGTGTTTGCCAAAAACCTTTCTAGTCTAAACGAAAAGTTAGAGGCTATAAGAAGACGTTTCCACATAAGGAAAGTTACAGTTAACGTGTGGTCAGGTCTTCCAAACAGCAATTTTGAGAACATTGAATTGAACCCCTTTAAAGAGAAGTAATTATGGACAAACTCGACTACCTAATACTTAGCGAATTGCTTAAAGATGCTACACTCTCATTTGTTAAAATTGCAAAAAAATTGGGCACATCTCCATATACTGTTCGAAGAAGATACGAGAAGCTCAAGCTGAATGGGACAATTTACGGGAGCACAGTGTCCATTGACCTGTCAAAATTGGGTTACCAAGGCAAGGCTTTTCTGTTTATAACTGTTGGTCGCGAAGCCAATAGGTCTGAAACTATTTCGCACCTTAAGAAAATAAAAAACGTGATTGAGATAACTGAATTAATCGGACCGTACGAAATATTGGCGATTGCACCTATAATTGATTTGAAAAGTATCCAGACATTGGTCAAAGAAGACTAGAAAGGCACCGAATATTCAACAGATAAGAATTGCCTGCATCTATAATACACAATTTCCGATCAGCCAAAACTTTGGCACACAACTAAGCGAAACAAAGCAAGATTTGTAGACTACTCGAATACAATTGAGCTGCTCCTTTATTGGAGAACATGATTACGACATATTTTGTGGTAAACTCTATTAGAAACAACAAATCTTGTAAGTTAAATAACAATAAATTCCAAGGCTTAGGGTACGAGCCAACATGAATAGCAAAGCAATCGGCATAATTATCGCTTTTACAGCCCTAACAACCGCATTAAACTTAATCAAAATCCCCGTACCTTATCTGCTAACCTTTAGTTATACGCTAGGAGACATCGCGCTAGTCATAGCATTTCTGCTTTTTGGTCCAAAACCCGGAATTGCAGTCGCTTTTCTAAGCACAATAATAACCATGATAATCCTGCCTGGACCCGCTGGCCTCGTCGGTCCTCCGTACTATTTTGTTGGAATCGTAACTATGCTCTTAGGCCTGTACATAGCAGGCAAATTCATTGAAAGAAGAATCGAACTTCAAGTTGGCGCTAAAACAGTCATTCTGCTCACAGCACTCGCAATCTTAACTAGGACATTAATCATGTTTCCCATAGACTACACAGTCTTTGGTGCTTTAGTGTCCGTGGTATCGGGTTTGAGCATGTCTGACGCTTATACTATGGTCATAGCGTCAATGCCCGCAATTATAATATATAATATTACGGTACCACTTTACGTAATTCCAACTAGTTACTATATAGCAAAGAAACTTTCCAAGAGCCTGAAAATAGAAAATAGCTTATGGTTACATCCAAAAACTCTTTCTACTTAGAGCCTGCCGAACATGTGCTCAACGTATTTGGAAATGTTAGGGTTTGCTGAGGCTCTGGCTTAGGAGAAAAGAGCAAATGCAAAAGCTCTTTTGTAACTATGCTATTTCGTTAATAGTCACCAGAGCCTACTCAGCCCCCATCTCTGCAATGCAACTTTGCATTCAACGGTTTAACTATAAATAACTTGCTAAAACATTAAAAACAATTTAATTTTATTAATTAATTCTAATCTCTTTATTAATAAAAAAGCAGAAACATACTAAAACTGCGAGATGATAAATTGAAGCAGGTCAATTAGAGTCCACGATTTTCAGCCGCCCCACATTTATTTATGAAAACCTTTTATTTCCAAAAAGTTTCTGCCTAATTAGATGAAAATATGCCATCAGTTAAAGACATCATGACTAAAGAAGCCATAACAATCGGTGTGGAGAAAAGTGTCTTTGAAGCAGCACAACTTATGGCTCGAGAAGAGTTAGGATGCTTAATCGTCGTGGACAAATCCTTGCCTGTTGGAATAATAACAGAACGCGACATAGTCAGAAGAATCGTAGTAAAACGCAGCTCTATAGACCTTAACGTGTCGGAGGTCATGACTAATACACTCATAACAGTTGGTCCTGATACTTCACTTAGAGAAGCGGCAAGGGTTATGTCAACCAACAAGATAAGACGACTGCCGGTTCTCAAGAGCGATAAGCTAGTTGGAATAGTAGTTTCCTCAGACTTTGTGCGAAACGTAGGCAAAAAGACAACCACAGAAGAAATACTCGACGCCTTAGGACGTTACCCCACAGGACCAATAACATAATATAGTTTTAAGAAAAATTCTTTGATAAAAAAAATCGCACTCATAATCAGAATTTCTGGACAACCTTAAAAAGTGCCTTTAACAAAAAGAGATTGAAATGTCAAAGGATTTGCGCATCAATTCACATAAAATTCTAACCCGTTTAATTGCCATAAACATATTCTTAGATAGCATAGCAATAGCAATTTGGGATGCCTTCCCCGCTACTCAATGGAGCATCTATCGCTTAGGGTTCTCAATCATCGGTACCGAAGCAGTTGTAGCTGCGTGTTTGTTCGCATTAACTACGTTTGTGCTGATCAAAAGAAAGAAATGGGCACCCTTTCTTGCAATCGCCCTCACCGTAAATCAACGAATCTTTAGCAACTATGCATTCTTTCCAAACCCTGCCGACATTCAGGTACAACCATTAATCCTTGTTCCAAATGGGGCCACCCTAATCTGGAGTCTTATAATAATTTATTTTGCCTACAGAGACTTAAAGACACAGAAATAGAGTCTTTTTGATTGTCATTCAAGTTATCTTGAGTGCTTTTCATTTTTTTACGCTAAACGTTTATTTTTCAGAAAACACGTTTTTGGATTCGAGCGATTGCAGATTTGGCCTCCGATACTGAAAACGAAAAGCAAGAAACTAAGCAGCCGAGAATTGAATTCAATTTTCCAATGTTAATTGTTAGGACAAAACGGTTTGCACCCGTCTTTGACAGGTTGGGACCTTTGCGGATCTCACGATATTTTTCATGGATAAGTCTTGTTCTTGTGCCATTTGTTGCTGGAATTGCTCTATACCTCTTAGTCAACAGCCTCATCGGTTTGTTGTCTAATCCAGGGGTAGGTCAAGTAGTTCGGGAATTAGGTCCAGGATCAATTCTGTTGTTGCCTGGAATCAACCCTATGCTTCCGATAGTCTATGGATGGATTGCAATAGTATTCGCAATCGCGGTTCATGAAGGCGCACATGGAGTTATTGCTAGAAACGTTGGGTTGAATGTTAAGTCGAGTGGTTTACTGTTTTTCTTGTTCATCCCTATTGGCGCTTTTGTGGATGTGGATGAAGAGCAAATAAAGAAAGCAAAACCGCGCCCTGCCCTAAAAGTTATGGCTGGCGGAGTTGGTGCAAACATCGTTGTATCAGCCGTATGCCTCTTAGGTGTCTTATTGCTTGTTGGAAGCTTAACTCCAGTCATTGATGGCGTATACATCAACGATGTCACGGATGGATTGCCAGCTCAAACTGCAGGGCTGCAGCCAAAAGATGTCTTTGTTTCAATCGACAATGCAACAATCAGCAACACCACCGAGTTAAGGACGATATTAGACACTAAGACTGCTGGAGACACAATTCAGGTAACTGTGGCAAGGGGCGAAAACTGGAAGTATGAATTTTCTACAACAGTCAACTTGACTGTATCGGGAAACCGGACCGTCATGGGAATAACCAGCTATGACTTATTTACTGAGCAACGATTAGAAAATTATCAAACGCTCTCTTTAGAGCGATTCTCTATGTACTTGGTTCCCCCAACATTAGCTTCTGGTCTAGTCCCTTTTTCTGATTTCTTAGCGCCGTTCTACTCAAATTCAATACCTCAATGGCAAATACTTGCGAACGTTCTTTTTTGGATCTGGTTTGTAAACTTCAACCTCGCAATCTTCAATGCTTTGCCAATATACCCTTTGGACGGAGGCAGAATCTTCAATATCACTTTAAAAAGAGCTATGGGTAAGCGGATAAGTGAAAAAGCCATCTATTCAATAACTATTGGAGCAACCATTGCCTGCGTAACTCTTGTATTGTTAGTTACTTTATTGCCCTTCATAATGTAATAGCTAACTTACAACGTCAATTCGCTTTCTCTTTTTCCAGTTTTTGGCTGGTCTCCGATCGGTTTTTCTCATAGAGTTTGGTTAAATCTTAAGTGTGACATTGTGATTTCCTCGTGTCAAGTTTTTTTGAATTTTTCGAATTGTATTTTGTAGTCGCTTTGTTTCCATAAGAAGTCGTAGGAGTTATGTCCTTGATCAAGGTAGTTAATTGTATCAACGAAGTCATCAGGGACAATTAGTATTAGGCAGAAGTACTTGCCGTAATGTCCTCTAAACAGGGCAAGCTTACCTAGTGTATCTTCAAGGTTGTCTCTGATTCCATGCGGTTCCAGCACAACTTTTCTGCCCCTATGGGTGTATTGTGGCAAAAGAAAGTCAGGTTTGTAGGTTAACGCTGGGTTATCTTTTGAGAGGTTAAACTCCATGAATTCATAGGTGAAGATGACTTGCTTGCTTCGCAGAAAATCGTAGACATCAAGTTCCAAGTCTGAGAATGCCCCTGGCTCAATGCGTTCGCCGATTCGATTGTAGTGATAAACGACGGTTAAGTACCGCATGAGCGGCTGCAGAAACTCTTCATGTTTTTGAATGAAGAACTTCATGGATTTTTCAAGGGAAGCAGGTGTTAGGTCTGAGTACTCGAGCCAAGTGCCCAAGATAAAGAATGGAAAGTCAACTTTTGCCGGGTCATCTGGAAACAGTTCTCTTGCAAAGCTGGTTAGTCTGTCGGCGTCGGCGTCAAATTCTTGGGTGTTAGTCCACCAGCTCTCCGGTTTATTTTTGACGCTTAATTTGAAGGGCAGGTTTTCGTTACTGCTAAGTCCCAGTGCAGCGTAGACTCTGAATTTTGGAGTCGTTAATGGTACCATGAGGTCTTTGGGTTCAAACGGGAACAGTCCAAGATCAGGTGTTTTTCGTACCATCCAGCGCATGTACAGCCAAGCTTTGGATTTGTTTTGCTTGTTCATCCTCTTGACGGCGTAAGAGAGCTGTTGTACGAGGTCGCTTGGTTTTCTACCCTTCTGCTGAAGCCTAATTGCGTATTCGATTAGGTTTCCGCTAGCTTTCTGCTCTACGAATTGGTTAACTGAGCATAAAACCTCTGGAATTTCGGCTTTGTTGTCGCCTAGTCGATCTAAGAGCTGATTTTTTTGTTCGAACCTTGGGATTTCCTTTTTGAAGTCGTCGGTGTTCTTTGAGGTGAAAAGTTTTTGCCCCAAGTTCTGGTGCAGGTGGTTTAGTAGCATTCGTATGTTTCGTGGGTTTCCAGTTAACTTATGGTCGCTTAGGGATGCGGCGAGTAAGAAGTAGTGTGCAGCTTCTTTCTTGGCTGCGTTGCTGTTTAGGGGCATAAACCAGAGCTTAGGGTCGAGGTTTTGATCGAGTTCTAAATCGACCATGTTGCTGTAGGTGTTGACGAATTGGACAATCAAGTCCTTTAGATCGCTTGGAACTTGCCTGATCCATGGATGCTAAGTAGGTTGTTTCTTACTTAATTGTTTTGCAGACCATCACAAGTAAAGTATAACGCTTGGTGTGTCAAATAGTAAGGTAGGATAAGCGGATAACTTAACCCACAAATAGATTGTTTTGAGTTAAACTTTTATTCACAACAAACAACTTGACGGTATGGCTAGATTCCTACACAATGCACAGCTGTATCAAACAATACTTCAAAAATCACTGGAGACCAAAGAGACGCTACTTGTGTGCTCCACCTCTCTGGATATTGGTGCCCACCAGGTTTTTTCGCAAGAAATCCTAAAGAACCCTCCAGCTGACATACGATTTGTCTTTCGAGTAAATGACCTTGCCGTCAAACGGGGCGAAGTCAACCCGCATGAAATACAGTACCTAATAGAGCACTTCAAGAGCATCAGCATTAAATCCATCGATAATTTCAATTCGAACATTTACATATTTGACAATTCGGCATTGATAACTTCGGCCACCTTGACAAAAGCAGCGTTTGAAACCAATATTGAAGCTGGAGTGCTGCTTGAGGGGACAGAGGCAGAGGAAGTAAAGGGCTTCTTTAATGAGAGTTTGTGGAACTCTGCAAAATCAATAGGTGACCTAAAGAAATACAAGCACATGTGGAATTTAGCCCAGAAAACAACGAAAAAAAGTAATATCAAAAAAGTTAAGCCTCACACCGAAATCAAAGAGTGGACCTATACCTACATCAACACATGGTATATTGGCGTTCCCAAATGGTTATCTCCAAAATTTGAACGCAAGGTAAAGAAAGAAACTAACTGGCCAACAAATCTTTCAGTAATAGGAGACATTGGCTACAATGCCTTTCTGCAACTTAAACTTGGTGACATTGCGTACATAGCTGACTTAAGCAAACGCGGTAAAATAGGAATTGAATTGATCCATATAATCGATAAAGCTCGTGTAGAAACGGATGAGGGAGATTACCACGCAGCCTTTGAGATAGAAAAAACCTACATTCTACAAAGAGAACCATTCTATGAAATGTTGAAAAATGCAAACATCAAGTCTAAAACCTGAGAAATCATATTAAACAACGATCAGCTAAACCAAATAGCCATCACTCTTTCTTCAATCAAACGCAAAAGAAAACGCAAATCATAGCTATCACCACATATCGTTTATTACTTTGTATTCTTGATTTTTCAGAATGCAACCTCAAGAAAAAAACACACCGTTAGAAGACAATTGGAGCCAGTACAGATGCCCCACTGGTGTTTCAGGCAGAAAGGTTGCTGCAAACATGAACAAAGGACACTGGGACTTAACGACTTGGGGCCTTAAAACATGTGAGCATCAAGCCAGATTTTGTAATTTTGGATGTCGGTTGCGGAGGAGGCAAAACCATAAGCAGATCTAGCAAGGCGGGCAGTTCAAGGCAAAGTGTACGGTATTGACCACTCTGCAGATATGGTTGATTACTCAAGACAAGTCAACAAGAAGTCTCTTGCAACAAACCGCGCAGAAATTGTGCAGGGCTCAGCTGAAAAAACTGGTTTCAAAGACGATTTCTTTGATTTAGTAACTGCGATTGAGACCTATTATTTTTGGCCTAATCTTGCAGAGGCTTTCCTAGAGATAAAACGTATTCTAAAGAATGGAGGGTACCTTCTCATCATAAACGAAATGATTAAGGATGGAGTATACGAAGTGGAGAACGCGGAAATAATCGCCAAGACCCAAGTCCATCTTGTGCCGTTGCAGGAAATGCAGAAGATGCTTTATTCTGCAGGTTTTAGTAGTGTAAAGGTTTATAGAAAGAGAAAATCGGATTGGAATGCGATTCTTGCCCAGAAATTATAGTGCGCCTATTTTCGAGGGCAAATAAACGCTGCTGGTTCTACCTGAAAGTGTGGTCTTTATCCGGTATTTTGAGGTTTAGCTGCCTCTTTAGTGCTTTGTACCTGTTTCTAACTGTGACTTCAGTGACTCCAGATGCATCTGCAATGTCTTTTTGTGTAATCTTCTCGCCGTGTTGCAGACAAGCAATGTAGAGAGCAGCTGCTGCGAGACCCATTGGGTCCTTTCCCGCTGCAAAACGTCTCCGTTTAGCGTCAGCAAGTATCGCTATGGCCGCGCCCTGTGTCCTGCCTGATATTCCGTTTTTCTCAGCAATCTTGGAAACGTACGTCAATGAATCGGCAATCGGCATAGCAAAATGGAGCTCTTGCAACAACAGCCTATAGCATCTTGCAACATCTTTCCTGTCAACAAGGCTTGCATCAGCGATGTCGCGGAGGGTTCTGGGTGTTCCGCTTTGGCGGCAAGCAGCATAAAGGGCTGCTGCAGCGATAGAGTTTATTGACCTTCCTCGAACTAAGCCTTTGTCGAGCGCCTTACGGTAAATGAGTGCGGCTTTTTCTTTAAGTGGTGGTGAGATGGATACTTTGCCTGATAAGCGTTCAAGTTCGCTCATGGCTTGAGAGAGATTTCGATCGATTGATGAGTGGACTCTGCTTCGTATTTGCCACTTCCTAAGGCGCCACATCTGTAGTCGTGTTGATATGGGGAGTTTTCTTCCGAATGCGTCTCTGTCTATCTGGCTGATGGTTGTAGATAATCCTTTATCGTGAATTGAATAGGATGTTGGCATGCCGACACGGCTTCTTGAGGTTTTCTCTTGCAGAGTGAAAGCTCTCCATTCTGGTCCCTTATCCATCATCTGTTCATATAAAACAAGACCGCAATCGCCGCAGATGGTTTCGCCGCTGTCGTAGTCATGAATCAGATTTTTGCTTGCACATTCAGGGCAATTTTCAGCTGAGCGCTGACGTGTTTTTGGGACTTCTTTGGGTATACTTTCTTGGGTTAAACTCATTTTACTTAAACTCCGTTTACTTTGCCCAGACGTCACTAAATCATAAAATCCCGATCAAGGTAAAGAAAACAATAATGCGATCCGCGCAATCTAATAAAGAAGAACAAGGTAGTTATTATACATGATACACTTTTATGTCAGTATTCATGGAATGCCTACCGATTATTCGGGTCTGATTTCTGTATAAGTTGCAATTGACGCAGTGTTCAGTTGCGGCAACAATTACACAACAACTTCTCTCAATTAGGCTAAACAAAAAGTCAAATACACTTACGATCCAAAAAATCACTGTTGTTGGCTGTTTCTTGTCGGATCAACAACATGCATTCCAGAGTTTCTACAACTAAGATTTGTACTTGCACTCATTGTCATCACAACGTTGGCAGCTTCAAAAGTAATTAAGAAGAAGAAAACTGAATTGACAAACGCAACGTCTTAAAAGGTTTCCCGACAATAGTCTTGTTGATCACTATAGGGGGGATATCTTGGGGGTTTTTGTAACTAAAGCAAGTGGTTCACGACAATTGTTTGATAAAGAGAAGGCGATTAGGACTTGTTTGAAGATGGGAGCAAGCCGTCAAGTTGCTTTTGAGGTTGCAGAAAAAGTTGAAAGCAGACTCTACGATGGAATATCAACTCAGATGATTCATCGGATGATCATTAGGTTTTTGCGAAAATACAAACCGGAGGTTAGGAATCTTTTTGATTTAAGAAAAGGCATTAGCTTGATGAGTCCTAAGCCTGAATTTGAGTTGTTCGTTCAGACTTTATTGATGAATAACGGGTTTGAAGTGAAACCCAGCCAGATTTTGAGGGGAAAATGTGGGGAACATGAGGTCGATGCTATCGCAAGGAAGGAGGGGGTAACTTTTTTTGTTGAGGCAAAGCATCATTTTAACTATCATGCACTAACTGGTTTGGATGAGAGTCGAATAGCACGGGCAATATTAGAAGATGTAACAGAGCGCACCATGCTTGATAGAACTGACGGGAAGATTGACCGCGCCATGATAGTTACTAACACAAAATATTCAGACCACGCTATACAATATGGTAGTTGCAGGAACATACTTCAGATCGGTTGGAGTTCACCGGAAACCCTTGGGTTACAAAGCATGATTGAGCAAAAAAGGTTGTATCCTTTAAGTTGTCTTAGAGGATTGCGCGCTGAGATCAGACTGAGGCTGGTGGAATCAGGAATAGTTCTTATCGGTCAACTGCTTAGTGAAAACCTAAATGACCTGGTTAGGAAAACTGGGCTGCGGCAAGATATCCTAAGGGAAATAGTGGAGAAAACAAGGTTAACTTCAACCCCCGTCTGGTATTTCTCAACGAGATAATTGTTATTAGCTAACCGCGCATATGCCGATGTGATAATGGTTTTATGGTTAGAAAAAGTCATCTATCGCAAGAAATCAAAAGAGAAGTTAAAGGTTAAGTAGGAAAAGTTGGGTCCTTTTTTAGCTGACCGCTCGCTCATTCTATTACCGGCTAAAGCTTTTATGCGCTTGTCTGTAAGAATCAGCATATGATTGAGGTCAAGGCATCCGACGGCAAACTAAGTATCGTCTCCACTGTCTCAGATTTTTGCGGCTCTATGGGGTATTGTGAATTCAAAATACCGCTAGCTCTAAAAGGAATTAGGCCGCCCCCAACCGAGGCGACTATCGAAGGTGCCAAAGCTCACCAAAGACAAGAGCAGTTTGAAAAAGAACATTTTGAAATGGCGCCAGTAACCAGCGAGGAGTTATCCGACCTACACAATGACGTTGAATTCGCTTATGAGTCAATCAATACACGATTAATAGTGCCCCTAAGTTTCCCGCAGTACCCTAAAGCAGACATGTTGATTTTTGGGCGAGCAGACAAAGTTTACAGAAGACAAGGCACGCTAATCGTGGAAGAATCCAAATTTCCCTTCAACCCAAACAAATATCTTCAAACCTTTGAGCCTTACCCTGACCATAAATTGCAGACACTGCTCTACCTAAACTCACTATTTACCAGCGAAAATTCACCTGATTCAAAAACATGGTTTAAGATACCTCACTCACAAAAAGCTTGGATCATCAACATTAAAGACCGAAAAACCGGAGAAACAATAAAGACCTTTAAAGGTTTACAGACAAGCGAACTAGAGCAATACATGAAGTGTAACCTTCAAAGGTTTGCACAAATAGCAGCAGGCGATGCCCAACCTCAGCATCATCTTAGACAGGCTAAATGCGCAAAGTGCAGGATTGAGAACTGCCAGCACAACTTGTCCCAAAAATAGCAAGTTATCCACAAATGCTCAAACACGGTAGACAATCAAGATGCTTAAGGCAAACCGAATAAGGGGCCAACGCAGCTTTATAGTGAAGGAGGCAATCAAAATAAAAAGCAAAACAAAAAACAAACCGAAAACCGAAAAGCAAACTAACCAAACCAAAAACAAATCGAAAAAGGAATGGAAACAGAGATAAAAAAGAGAGCAGTCTTGTTTGGGTGAGAATAGGCAGCTAAGAAAAACCTGTGGTAGCTATGTAAGTTAACGGGCAAAAAGAGATTGCGGCAAGTAGCTGGCTACCACAATCTCACTTGCAAAGTTCTTTTATAGTCAATAGGATTGGATATCGGCAAATTATTAAGCAACTTAATCCCTAACGGGCATTGCGGGGAAAACATGACTGCAAAGCTTACGTTCTACGGCGGAGTTAACGAGATAGGCGGCAATAAAATTCTACTACAAACCGAAGATGGTTCGGTTCTCCTGGATTTTGGCCGACGAATGAGCAAATACAGCGAGTACTTCTCCGAGTTCCTTGTTGCCCGCTCCAAGAATGCCCTGCGCGATATGCTTCGATTGGGGATTTTGCCCATAATCGACGGCATCTACACGCCTCACTTGGTTGATATGACAGTTCTGTTTGAGAATGAAGAGGTTGCCAAAAGGGTTCCTTTGGAGGAAGCGTTGGATTATTGGAAGACCATGGATGTTTGCCCCTGCAACTCTAAGCACCCAGCAGTTGATGCGGTTTTTGTGTCGCATGCCCATTTTGACCACATACAAGATGTCAGCTTCCTTGATCCCTGCATTCCCGTTTACTGTACAGAAGAGACTAAGGTGCTGGCTAAGGCGATGACCGATGTCTCGGTCTCAGGGGTCGATGACCAGTACTTCAGAGTCGCCAAGAAGGTCTCTATTAAACAGAAGCCACAGCTGTTCAAAACGCTTTGCCCTGGCGAGTGCTCTTGTAGTGAAGAAAAAGAAGCCGAGTTGCCAATAATCGAGGATCCAAAAACTAAGTTCAAGTTTACCTACGACATTGCACCAAGCTACAGGACGTTTAACACTGCTTGTGAGGGACAGATTAAGGGTATCAAGTACAGGATGATTCCAGTCGGGCACTCTGTTCCCGGCGCCTGCTCCATACTGCTCACTCTCCCTGACGGCAAACGGATTCTCTACACTGGCGATGTGCGGTTTCATGGCGCTGGCGAGGTTTCAATGGATGATTATGTAAAGGCGATTGGTGGTCCTGTTGATGTTTTGATTATCGAAGGAACCAGAGTTGGTTCAGACAAGGTTTTAACTGAGGAGCGAAGTTGGGGAGAAAATCAGTGCTGACATAGCTCGGTCTGAGGGACTTGTTCTCGTTAATTTCGGTTGGAAAGACCTAACACGCTTCAAAACGATCTATCAAGCCGTAAAAGAAAATGGGCGTGAACTTGCAATCTCACCAAAACTTGCCTACCTGCTATACGAAATGCATGTTCGTTTTCCAGCCGAATATGCAGACCCACGAACGATACCAAACCTTAAGGTGTACCTCAAGCGTGAAGGCGACCTGCTATATTCCAAAGCGGATTATGAAAAATACAAAATGGGCTACCTACATTACCATGGAAGAAATATTGCCCAAGATGATCGAAATATCGTCCGAGTTGCAGAAAGGTTGGGAGTTGGTGGCAAACCGGATAATCCCAAAAATCCATTGCCGGCAACCAGTAAAGGACAACCATACGATTACAAAGAGCTCTATGACTTAGCAACTCATCACTTAGACAATGGTGCTAGAGCGTACCAAATCAGAGAAGACCCCAAGCAGTATGTGTTGATGTTTTCGTATTGGGATGCAAACGAACTCTTTGACCTAATCGTGTTGGGCAGCAATCATAAGACAAGGTATATTTCTGCTTCAACTGAGCCCTTCAGCGAGGAAATGGAAATCGATGAATCAAAAATGGTGCATTGGCTCGACTTCTTTGGCATCGCTTACGACTACGAAATGAAGGGTAAAGATAAGATATTTGTCAGAAGGCACGTTTCAGGGCACGCCTCAAAGAGCGAACTCTACGAGATGATAGATAAAAATAAACCCTCTAAAAATCATCCCGATCCACACGATGGAACCTAACTTGTTTGTAGAAATGTTGGGACAAAAAGTAACGCTGCCTTTCTATGCTCAACCCATCTATGTATAAAAAAGGATTGGTGGAGTCTACTGCTGACTCTGGCAATATTGCCGCGTCTATTCTTTGGCTCGTAGACTTTTCCTTCTAGGAATAAAATGTTGTGTTTTGGTGTTGCAACTATTATTTTGGTCGCATACATGCGTTCTTCTAAGATTGTGTGGTTAGATGAACATTGAAACGTCTGCGCCAGCAGCGATGTCAAGGAATGTTGCCGCGCCAACCATGCTATCGACTTCAGGAATAAGGTCTTCTCTTTTGATTCCAAACATTTCCATCGTTGGTGTGCATGCGTAGATTGTACATAAGCCGGATTGCTTTATGCGTTTGAGCATATCGTAAGGCGAGGGATATTTCATGCGTTCTAGATTCTTTCGCATTGTTTCTTCTAGATGTTTGTAGTCTCCAGGCAATACTGCTTTTTCCATTGCACCCTTTGCTAGACTTTGTAGCCCCCAAAATGTAAAGTATAAGTGTGCTTCCCAGCCCATGGCTACAGATGTGGATGCCAAAATGAAAGCGCAA
The DNA here is from genome assembly GCA_963770845.1 of Candidatus Bathyarchaeota archaeon. Lineage (GTDB taxonomy): Archaea > Thermoproteota > Bathyarchaeia > Bathyarchaeales > Bathycorpusculaceae > Bathycorpusculum. The sequence goes on from CAVYRC010000014.1 coordinate 64,124, forward strand.
TAGAGTTTGTCGATTGTTCCGCTTTGAACAACTAATGCTAGTTTCTTGGTTTGACTCATTTTTTTATCACCTTCTTTTCTTGTGGTGCACAATTTTGGCAGCAAAAACTGACCTTTTTTCCGTCTACTTCGGTGGTGTAAGCTGCAAGTTGGCAAGGTTCGTCTTGGATTTCGGTGCCGCAACATTTGCATTTTGCAGTTTCTTTTTTCATTATTCCACCTCTTTTTTGCTTTTCTGCTTTTTTTGATAGTCTTCGATTGCGGCGTGGAGTGCGTCGGCTGCTAAGTTTGAGCAGTGCATTTTTACTGGGGGGAGACCTCCAAGTGAGTCAGCTACGCTTGCGCGAGAAATGTTCATAGCTTCATCGATTGTTTTTCCTTTTGCAAGTTCTGTTGTCATGCTGCTTGTTGCAATGGCTGCTCCGCAACCGTAGGTTTTGAATTTAACGTCTTCAATGCGGTTGTCTTTAACTTTTATGTACATCGTCATTAGGTCTCCGCAGGTGGGGTTTCCAACTGAACCCACTCCGTCGGCATCTGGGATTTCTCCCATGTTTTGAGGTTTTTTAAAATGTTGCATAACTTTTTCAGAATACATACTATTTCAACTCCTTAGGAGTTAGAGGAGACATATCTCTTAGTCTCTTAACAATATCAGGCATTATACTTCTTAATTTATCCACGTCCTCTTGTGTGTTTTCTCTTCCCAAAGTCGCCATCAAGGAACCATGTGCATCCTCAGGTTGTAAGCCTAAAGCAAGAAGAACATGTGAGGGCTGTAAAGTTTTTGCGGCACAAGCTGATCCCGATGATGCATAAACGCCCATAATATCTAAGCTTAAAAGTATTGATTCGCCTTCGATGAAGCTGTACCTAACTGATACATTGTTGGGTAACCTTTGGGTTGGATGTCCGTTTAGGTATGAATACGGTATGGGTTCGATAAGACCTTTGATTAGGTTGTTTCGCAGCAAAGTCAATCTTTGGCTTTCGTTTGCCATTTCGTTTTTGGCGATTTCGGCAGCTTTAGCAAACCCAACGATGCCCGGTATGTTTTCGGTTCCAGACCGTAATCCACGTTCCTGACCGCCTCCTTGATTTGTGGGCTCTATCGTAGTGCCTGGTTTAATGTATAGTGCTCCGACGCCCTTTGGTCCATACATGTCGTTGCTTGATATAGTTAAAAGATCTATGTTTTCATTTTGCACATCAATTGGCACTTGACCTGCAGCTGCCGTGGCGTCAACATGTAGAAAAGCCTTTTTTGCATGTATTATTTTGCTGATCTCTTTAATCGGCTCAATAGTTCCTATTTCAGGATTAGCGTAAACGATTGAAACAAGCGTAGTTTGATCATCTAACTCTGCTTCAAGCTTTTCTAAATCTACAACCCCAAATTTGTCCACCGGCAAGAAAACTACCTGGAATCCGTTTCGGATCATCAATTTACAAGGGTTAACAACAGACATATGCTCTACGCTGGAGGTTAAGATTTTGTTTCCACGGCTTTTGTTTCGTCCCGCCGTGCCTCTGATTGCTAAGTTGTTGCTCTCTGTGGCTCCTGAAGTGAAAACTATGGCTTCGGGTTTTTCAGAGTTGATTAATTTCGCCACGATTTCTCTGCTTTTTTCCAATGCCTGCTTTGCTTCTTGTCCTAGGGTATGTATTGATGAGGGGTTTCCATAGTTTGAATTAAAATAAGGCAACATCTCATCGGTTACGCGTGAGTCAACTGGTTTTCCAGCTGAGTAATCCATGTAAATTCTTCTTGGACTATCGTTTTCCAAAAAAAGGTCCCTTCGTTTGACTATTTCAACTTCTTAATTATTATTCGAGTTACGCCGTCTTCTTGTTTGCTTTCTAGCACTTCGTCGCCTAAGTTTTTAGCAAGGTTTTCGATATCAGATTTTGCTGCTGGGTCATCTGCGGTGATTTCAAGAGTTTCTCCAACCTTCATTTCATCCAACTGCAATCTTGTGTTGAAGACCGGTTCGGGGCAGAATAAACCTAAGCAATCTAGCGATTTATTGGCTTTGATAAGAATAACCTCACATAGATTGATAAAAATGTTAACAATAAAGGTTTTGCTAAAAAAAAATTAAAGAATCTAAGCAAGAAATACATCAAAAAAGGAATAACAGATGAAACATAGATTCTACCGAAAAATCTACAAGAAATAAAGGCTAAGCACCTTCAGCAGAGCTATTAGATTGCAGGTGTAAGGATCGAATGGGTATTTGCTGAAGCAGAGGTGGGTAAAGCTTATTTGTTGGATGTCCCCTTTCCGAAATTATGATTTTACAGAGAGGCTTCTATGAAAGGGACACAATCACTGTTGCCAAAGAGCTATTGGGAAAGATAATGGTGCATGAATCTGCTGAAGGCACAACTGAGGGTAGAATAGTTGAGACTGAAGCGTATCGAGGACCTGAAGATCAGGCTGCGCACAGTTCTGGCGGTCGTCGGACACCTAGAAATGAAGTTATGTATGGAGAAAAAGGACACGCCTATGTCTACTTGATTTACGGAATGTACTTCTGTGTAAACATAACTGCTGGCAATATGTTTGGAAAACCAGAAGCGATTCTTCTAAGAGCTCTCGAACCAGTGGCTGGTGAAAAGATAATGGCAAAACGTAGGCGAGTTAATGATGGCGATCTGGGTAATTTAACTGAAGGTCCGGGAAGGCTTTGCATGGCAATGGGCATAACCAAGGCAGAGAACAAGTTGGATGTCACGAATCGTCCATTGTACATTAAGAACGCCTTGCCTGTTAACTCAGAGGAAATAGTGGAGACCACGCGTGTGGGAGTTGATTATGCGGGAGAATGGAAGAATTTGCCTTGGCGGTTCTACATAAAGGGAAACAAGTATATCTCAGTGAAATAATATCACAGACTCTTCCTAGAACGAAGGTAGAAACTTGCCTTTGTCACTATAAGCATTTAAGGTAATTGATCAGCGACTGGAGTTGTTCGGTTTTTTTCATCTGACCTTTTTGAAGCATCCCCTCAATGTTGGATTTAATGAAGAGTCCACCAGGAGGATATAGCTGACGCGCAACTAAGGTAAAGACTTTACAGTTTTCTTTTCCAATCACATCTTCTTTAAATCGCCATTTGTAAGGAGTCTTAGGCGGAAGCAACATTTCAGAAAAAACGACAACAGCAAAATTCCTCACGTTAGTTGTTGCCTCAAGCTCGTTAAATTTAGTGCGCAGGACCTTGTTTGGGTCTTCCAGCTTTCCGTTTTCTAAAGTTTTACCTCCTACAGAGTTGTTCTTAACCTCTATTACCATTTTAACCTGGTTAGGCAGGTAGGTTTCTTGGTTTGGGTCCACGCCGCTTTTCAAAAGAAGCAGACCATTTTTAATCTTAGATCCTTGAATTGTAACGTTTGGAATCATTGAAAGGTTAAGGTTTCTTTTTAGAAGGTGATTTCTTAAAACCACTTCAGCCGGATTTCCAAGTTTTTCGCGAGCTGTTTTATCGATTTTCTGTCTCTCAAATTCTTCGCTAACTTCAATTAGCATTAGGTATTCTTCATCGCTGAGCTGCTAGGACTGGTTTCTTGGAGTAGTTGGGCACAAATAGAATATCACTGCTTTAACATAAAAAAACAGTGCCCTTCTATGGGACAAACAAAAAAGTTCTTTCAGAACATACGCACCACTCTTCTCCTTTCAAACAAAGGAATTAGGCGTCGCATTGATACAGTAACTACTCAAAGTGGACGTTTCTTGCAAATGTGTCGATTAATCGTCTTAGGGATTAGTCTTTGGCGGCATCAGGGTGCCAAATATTTGAGTTAGATCTGGAATAAACACTGGATCATCTTCGACGATCTTGCCGTTTGCAAGACGATAATAGGTTATGCCTCGGGCAGTTGCTTGTTTCCCATCGGGTGTGGCTGCTTTAAATTTGCCGCGGAAAACTACCGAATCGCCTTCGGCAACCAGATTCTCAATTTCAATATTCGAAACAAGCTTAGCTGAAATCATGGCGGAAATCATAGATTTAAAGCCGGCTAAGTCGGCATTGCCTATAGCGCGGTTCCGTAGTTCGCACCAACTAATTTGTCGACCGCGTCGAGATCGTGATCTGTCAAAACTTTTTTGATAAATTGACGTACCACAGCTTTATTCTCATTAATAGACATCAAAATCTCCTCAATTTCAAAAGCACCCAAGAGGTTAATAATGGTATGTTGGTGGGACGTTGAAGTCACAGAGTTTAGTGTATGCTTAATTCGGAGATAAAGCAGCTGGATAGCCGTATTGAACTGGTGGACTTTGTTTCTTTTTGTTCTCGGCTGCTGTATGGATATCGTTTATTCTTTGTTCAATTGTTGGGTAGACTTTGGGTAGCCACCGCTCTAGGCGGGTCATTCTTCTGGGTCGAAGATTGTTTATCTTAATCAGAGCAGATACCATCGGTTCGGCATTTAGGAACCTAATTGAGCTTAGGTCACATTCGGTTTCTAGGCTACGAAGCCATTTAGCGTTGACAAATAAGCCTGCAACCAAAGCAAAAAAACCGAAGAATAAGGCGGCTAGCAAACCAGATACAACCTTGCCTAAACTGCCGACAAGAGGAATTGAATTGATCGAGGCAAAGTTCAAGAACACAAAAAACCCCATCAGGACTCCAAGTATTGCTGCAGGAACAGTTAGGCGAAAGAATTTTTTTGTTCCATGTCTCTTTTTTAGGTGAGTGAACTCATGCGCTCCAACAGCGAGCAACTCATCGGGCAAAAGAACCTGAAGGCACGTACTGTCGAAGAATACCCTGTCCAAGAAAGCCATACCGACAGGCGCCAAGAAACCAACACTGTAGTAACGCTCCAACTTGCTTGCTCTTAGAATCTTAGTTATCTGCATAGCTTCTGCCAATTTATCGAGAGATTCCGATGAAAAGGGTTTGGCATTTAGTAGCCGTGAAAGTAATGAACTGATGAGTCCCACGTTTCTTATCTCTCTTTATTTCTTGATTTATTAAGGCTTTCACATACTTGAGATTTTCATGATGATTTCTCGGTATGCCTCATCATTAAAATCTCTTTCACAAGCTACCAGTACAAGCCTGCTCTCCGTTCCCTTACACTGATAAACCGTGAAGTACCTGCCATCCTTGATTTCTTCCCCACACAAACCACACTTCTTCAAATCTAACCCTCAAATCCACGACCTATGTGAAGACTTCATATAAAAGCATAATTGCATAGCATTTGCTTGCTTACTTGTGGCTCACATAGTAATCTATTAAGCCCAAAAAGCAACGGCAACGGAAAGTTGCATTCAGAAAAACAGCCCAAACTCCTCAGATTTCATTAATTAATGCACATAGTTCTCGAGATTGCCGCATCATTCATTGAGGGCAATAACTGTTATATGGGGTAAATTTTTAAGTTGCGGGTACAATAGTATTTTGAGGGAATCTATGTCCGTTGTTGAAATCGATGAGCGGGGAAGAATGACTGTCCCTAAAAAGTTAGGTTTAAGAAAATCCAGGGCAATAATAATACCCGCCGGCTCCTTTTTCGTCACCATACCCCTCCCGAAGGCTCCACAAAAAGAAGCAGAAAAATGGCTTGACACGAGCAAAGAACACAAAGAACTAAAAAGCCTAGCTGAAAAAGCCGCAACAGAAGACGCTGTGAACCGAGCAAAAAGGCGACATCAACTTTGATGATTGAAACTGACATGCTATTCGCCTACGTCAAAAAAGAAGACTGGCTAAAACCAACTGCAAACAAACTCATATCAAGAATTATAAGCGGAGAATTCGGCATTGTCTATGCCTCAAGAGAGTCTCTGCACGAAATATACTATGTGTCAAAAGCGGAAGGCGTCTCCACAGATGAACTCATCGCCCGAACAGCAGCCCTAACAGCCATAGATAACTTGACCTTTCTTGACACAACCTACGAAATCGACCTCCTTGCCTTGGCATTGATAAGACAATACGGATTTACATCAATCTTTGACGCTTACTACGCAGCGACTGCACTTAACCAAATTGAAGATCACACAATAATCTCAACAGACACCATATTCGACTGCATTCCAGGAATAAAAAGAATAGACCCAAGAGAAACCAAATTTTGAAACAATGGCAAATACGACTATTCTTTTGTTGCATGCCTGGAGATAAATTTGCAGGCGGAAAGTTTGAGTATTCGGATGAAAAACCGCCCAAGTTACTTATCCTGTAACTCATAACCCGCAGGGTTTGGCGTATTAATTTGGGCTGATTATGTTTTGAGTCCTTCAAGTTTTTGGGTTAATTTCTCAAATAATGATTGCTTTTTTTTCGTTACTTAGATGAAAGAGGACTTTAGAAACCATTTCTTGGGAGATGGTGAAGATGTAGTTTAGTTTTATGACGCTTTCTTTTATGGCGCCTTCACTCTTAGTTAGCGGTATTCCTTTCATCTTCAAATTGCTGGTTATGCCAGCTATCACAACGTTTCCTAACTCTTCAAACAGAACAACCGCTGGCCTTGTCTTCACTTCAGCAGTAATCAGTGAACTGTACACTGGCAATGATAATATCTCCCGCTTTAAGCATCTTGCCAAGACTCATCCTCTGGGTTATCCCAAAGTTCTTTCATTTTAGCCTGCTGAATTCTATGCAAAAACTCGTCATATTGTGTTCTTTTTTTGGATTCTTTTGCCAGCTTTATTAAGCCTGAAATAGTTTCGTTGTAGGTTTCCCTTGGATACTTTTTTATGTTTTTTAGCTCTTTAACGACTGATTTTTTGAGCTGTATCGTTGTGGCTTCTTTCATTATATATCGTCTATAACTCATTATAATAAATTATATATAACTTTCTGGCCATGCAAGAAAAACGTGTCCAAATACCCTCACTATAACCCGAAAGCTTCATTTTGCCTTTTCTTATTTGTTTTCTTTATTCCTTTAAGTTTGTTTTTCTATCAAGATGTTTTGCATTTGGTTTACGTTTACGATTTTTGTTTTCTTGAATTGACTCAGCACTAAAAGGTGGTGATCTCCAGTAACGATAAAGTCTGCTCTTCCGCTGAACGCTTTTGTCACAGGGCATTGTAGAGTTCTAGCTTTTGCCTTATACTATCTTCATCTGCAGGAAGTCCAAAATGCTTATAGTTGTCATTATATATTTTATTAACTGACCTTTATGTCTGAGAAAACAGTTTCGATTCTTCGAGCAATAGGGAATCCGAACAAAGCAAAGATAATCGCACACCTAGCAAAGCATAGAGGCGAGACTGCAGAAGGCATTGGAAAACATTTAGGCTATCCCCTACCAACTGTCTACAAGTACCTACGAGAGCTTGAAGCCGCAAGAGCTGTGGAAAGTGAAGCTAAGGGTAACACTAGAGTATATTTTGCTGGTGATTTTAAGCTTGAGGTTTCACCTCAGAAGTTAATGGAGGCATTCGAGGAACAAACGATGATGGATCTTTACAAGGGCCGATTTGGGGATGTGGGAATAGAGAAATTTAACAAAGTTGCAGCTAAGGCGAAGGGCGGGAAAGATGACTTTTAGGCAAGCCGCCGCCACACTGGGAATAACCTACTATGAGTTTGTATCACTTCTAGATGAAGCTGGCGCCCTCGATGCCTAATTATCTTGTAGTAGGACTCATCAATTCTCATATTCTATGATAGAAAAGGGAAACTAGAGGACTTTCTTGCAGGCGAAAAAGAAGGAAAACTATGAAAGTCGTAATTCCCAAAGCGATAGCGCAGGAAGTCATTGATGAACCAAAAGGATTTGCAGAAAAAATCAGAGAAACATCTCCCGAGTTGGCAAACAGAATACTCGATTCTGTTGCAAGAATTAACACTGCTATTGAGCAGGGTCTTATTCAAGTGGAAACTGTGAATTATAGAAAATACTCAAAAGTGATGGATAACGTGAGAAAGCATTTGAGTAAGATGGAGGCGATGCCAGAAGATGTGATAAAGAAAGGCGACCCCGAACTTATAGCACTCGTTATCCAACTCTATGATGAAGGCAAAGAAAAGGTCTTTGTTGCAACTTTGGATAAGGGATTGCTAAAGGCACTCAAGCCGTTTAGGAAAGAAGTTGAATACGAAGTCACAGAAAGACAATGAACTTTAGAATCATAGAACATTAAAGGGCAGTACCCAAAATAGGCTAATCTGATTAATCTCGTTTTTGAGGGTTGCTTGCAGGTTGTTTAGGTCTTCTTGGGGGCTGGTGAGGATTATGTCTATGTCTTTAGTGGCGACTTTTTACCACATAATGTTATGTATGGGAAGCAGTGGTGAGCATATACAACTTCCCCAATTCAACCTCCCATTTTGTTGGGAAGTTTCGAGGTTTACCTGGCACTCGCTTGAAGTAAGGTTGGATGGTAAAATAATGGCCAGCTTTCCTAAGGTGACTGCGGATACTGTATCGCTGGGGTACACGACTTTTCATGTTTCACTCTGAAAAATTGATTGTTTGGCAAATAGTAAATCTGACAAATCTAATATATCTCTAATATCCACTGATTGTTCTAAATGAAAAAGAAAATCTCCATAGTAGCAATTTTGCTTCTTGGTTCACTTGTGGCATCTTGTGTGGGCTCTGTTCAAGGTTGGAGTAACGGGGGCTATTCTGCTGATCCTTCTTACCCAGATTATGGAACACATGATTGGATTGCTCAACATGCTTTAGATTGGTTGCCAAGCCAAGAGAAACAGTATATCATCGATAACTTGGGGGCTTATCTTTATGGAACTGAACTTCCAGACAACAACAATGCTTCTGTTGTCGGTCATATTGGTGATACGACAAAACATCATGTCTATTTTTGGGCAAATGGTTCATTGCAGGATGATGTTGCAGCCGATAGAGCCGCTGAAGAATACCAAACTGCACTAAACCTTCTAAATGAAGGGAACTTTTCGGGTGCTGCACTAACTGCTGGAATAATGAGCCACTACATTGTAGATGTGGCTGTTTTCGCCCATGTAATGGGGGCAAGTACTGATTGGGGAGCTGAAACCGGAAATAACCACTCAAACTATGAAAGTTATGTTGAAACCCGAACAAACGCATACTCGGACACGTACAATTCATACTTATTATTTGATGGAGCCCTGTCAACAGTATCAGCTTATGATGCTGCCAAAACCCTTGCTTTTGACACTACATTCGACGGGGGTGGAATCTACAATTGTGTCTGGATGAATAGCAACTATGACACTTCCAACCCTAATTCTCCTTATTGGATCCGTGCTGGAGAATCTCTAAATCTTGCAGTAAACGCCGTTACAGACACATTGCACACGCTCTTCATTAGTTCTAACATTCAATCCTCACCGACTCCAAACGTTACTCCTACACCGACCCCAACACCCACGCCATCGCCTACTCCTTCACCAACCCCTACACCGTCACCTACTCCAACTCCAACACCCACCGCTGCACCCACTCAAACTCCAGCAGCAACAACTCCCCCAAGCCATCCCATATCAACCACACCTTCGACTACAATAGAACCAACGCAGAAACCCAAAGCAAACCCAACTTCTTCCCAGATACCTGCATCAACTGCAATTCCAGAAGTACCCTACTTAGCAATTGCAGTGATAGTTTTGGTTTTCGGATTGACAGCAGTAGTTGCAATAGTTTTCAAAAAGGCATATCTTGATAGAACTAATCCAGCAAAATTATTCCTATCCACACCAACATTGTGAGATCTTTGAAGGAATGTTCGAATAAAAATTGTTTCCCCAAATAAGTGCAATTAATCGAGGTGTATTCTCTGGGATAATAATAGAAACCCTGTATTATTTTAGTAGCATAAACTTAGTGTGTTCTTGAGTTCTCTTTGAGAACGCTATTTCTTTATGGGTTCTGGGAAATTATGTAGTGCATACGCTCATATATCACGAGCAGACAAATATCAACCAGATGCTGATATGTAAAACAGGTGATTTGAATGGAACCGATGGATAGAATAACCATAGACACCGAAGTTATGGTTGGCAAACCAGTCATTAAGGGCACCCGTATCACCGTGCAGCTGATTGTTCAACTCTTGGCAAATGGGGTAACAGAAGTTGAAATTCTAAATGATTACCCGGATCTGAAGAAAGAAGACATTAAAGCTGCCCTCTTATATGCATCCGAATGCCTTGGTCGTGAAGAAGTTATTCCTGTTTGAGATCTGAGGAAGCAGCGTCTTTGGCAAAAATCCTCATCGACCAAAATATACCAAAACGCGTTGTGGATTGGCTGAAGCAGAAAGGCTTTGAAATAGGACCTTAGCAGATGCCAACCTCAGAGGAGCAACTGACAAGAAGATCACGGCATTCGCTATCCAAAACAACATGGCAGTCCTCACACAAGACGTCGACTTTGCCAAAATGTATCATACTCTTTACAGACGCAAGCTTACAGTCATACTCGTCAACACCAAAGAGGGAACAACCCAAAGCATAATTCAAGCACTTGATAAGGCCCAATTAAGGCTAAACCTAAAAAACATTCAAAACCAACTTGTGATTATCACTAGAAAAAGAATTCGCATAGTCTCATAGATGTTTCGTTAGAATTATTGGTTTTTGTGTTTTCTAAAAAAACTTACACAATTTCCGAAATTCTTCTAAGGTAAGCATGCAATTTGAGTGGATTCCTTGAAAAATGTATATTATGAAAAATTCTAACTGCAAGTTACTTCTTAGTAGTAGATGCCGAGAGGGCTGGAATAGTTGGGTAAACGTTTTGTGATTGTAAATGAGCAGAAAAGGAAATGCAAGAAAATATCTGTCGCACATGATGATTAATCCCAAACCTTTTAAGTAGTTCACTGCAACGAGGATAAATTAAAGGGATAAGAAATGAGCAATCTAGATTTAGTTCCAAAAAAGAAGAGCCTTAATGGTGGAATAATTGCAGTTACTTTAATAGTAATAATTGTTGGCGCAGCTTCATCTTGTTGCTTAAGTAGCGCAAGTGAATACCCGACTCTGTCAAGTATGGCCGGCATTTATTCAAACACATCAACGGGATCCATAATAACTCTTTATGAGGATGGCACAGCACTATTTGACACACATGAGGGCATATGGCACATAGTCAACGCAACAGCCTTCGAAGTCTCATATACAACAGTAAGCGGACGTCAATTCTTTGAATTCAGAATCACAAATAACGGTTTCACAGCAGCCGATACAGGAAACGTGTACGTTAAAACTACGTCTGGAACGACTTCTCCGAGCCCGACAGTGCCAGAATTCAGCAACGCATCGCTCGCTTTAATCGTGACTATGATAGCAGTCGCAACTTGCACAGTTGCTTTTGTAGCAAAGAAAGGGAAAAAAACGATTTAATCAAGGCATTTTAACAAACACAAGAAAACAAAAATTCCAAAAACTCTTTTTTTATTTTAGATACTATGTTTGGATATGTGTGATTTGTATTAGATTGCCACAGGTATCATCCAAAACTGCAAGCGTCGAAGGCGTACCCATAAGCTTTGTTGGCTCCATGGTAAAGTTTACGCCTAGTCTTTTTTAGCCGTTCATACTCTTTTTGGACATCATCTACAAAGAATGCTGCTGCACGAATACCCTGCTTGAAAAGAGCTTGCTGGTAAGTCTTTGCAGCTGGATTTTGGTTTGGCTCAAGAACCAGCTCAGTACCAGTCTGGTCTTCAGGTGAAACAACAGTCAACCACCTGTATCCCCCAGCTGATATATCCGCCTTTTTTATAAAACCAAGCATCTTAGTGTAAAACTTTAGATCTTTGTGCGTCCTCGCTATTGTCTCTTGCAATCCTTTCGGTTTCTCGTTTAACGCTAAATATGCCATTAAAAAGCAGGTCTTGATCCAATGCATCTTTCCATAGAAGGTTTTCTAACCTGTTTTTGTACTCAAAGGTTGATGGTGAAATGAAAATTCCATGTTCTGGACATTTGAACTCTACTAATCGTTTGAAAACCTTCCTTTGACGGGGAACAAAGTGGTTACAGCCTTTGACTGGACATTCCACAGTTGCTTCATTAACGGTAATAGCATTCTTTAGGTCCGATAAGCCGTACATTCGAATCAACATCTTTTTAGTGTTCTAACTTAAAAGATTTCAATGAAGTGAAAAAAATAAATATGGGCTTAACACCTCCGAAGGAGAACTTTTTCGGACTAATCACGCAGAATATATTAAAAAGACACTCGTACAATGCGCAAGATACTCATCGCTACCAAAAACAAACATCCCCGAATTCAATCCATTGACATTTTCAGGGCAGCAAACAAAAACTTTGAAAACACGATACCACATACGCGTTTCCGACTAAAAACCCTATATGACTTGATTTTAGTGCTAGACTCGATTTAGGTTAAACTGGTTTGAGGACATCCTGAAAAAGATTAGCCTGTCTCGTTGAAGACTCCAACTTAATTGTAGCGTTATTTAACAGGAGATTGTGGATTTTCCTTTGATTTGTCGTCAGCTTGATTTAAGCCGAATAATGTTAAGTTGTCTTTTGACTCATGCAAGAGAGATGAAATTTCATCTACCAATTTTAAGACCCAGCTATAGCAAGTATTCTGGAGTTCTATGTCGGGACCCTTATCTTCTACTTCTTCGAGGAATTCGCGAAAGCCGGAAAAGTATTTTGGCTGTAAGGAGTTCCCTGCTTACTTTGTGACATATAGTTTGTTGGATTAAAACTTAAGCCCCACACAAAGAGAATAAAGTCTTAAATCTGAATAAAGAAAGATTAACCTTACACGAGGCAACAAAATGACAAACAAAATTCAAATCCAAAACTGTCGCTTAGGGAAAGCCTTTGTAGACTCTGTAAATGATTGCCCGACATGTATTCTCGCTAATAGAAAAACCTGCAAACCAATACAAAACATGCCTTTACCTATTGAATCCACGGTTGTCAAAGAGCAAACTGTTTTCAAAGAGATAATAAAAGAAACGCATGTCATAGTAAAAATTAGGTGTCTATACTGTTCGCAATTGTATAACGAAACCCTTGACAAATGTCCTCATTGTGGCGGTCGAAGATAGAGAAGCCTTGGTTGTAAAGAATAATTTGTAACAATTAGGTTTTGAAAGAATAATGAGAATATCTACTAAGTTAACTACACATTTTTGAAACATATTTTAAAGTAATCAATAAAAAGTTCTTCAATTAAGAGAAGTAGTAGTCGAAGTGAAATTTGCAGCAAAGTCGTCTACTACCAGAAATCGATCAAAAAATAAGACTAAATCTGATTATTTCTGGTTTAGTTTAGGTGATAAGCGAACAAGTGAATCAAGTCGCCTTTTTAAAGAACTTTGTTCTAACTTATTGTTTAATCAGTTTATAACTGCTCTTTGTACAGCAAGAGCCAACGCCAAAACATATCCATTCGGGGGACCTACATAACTATAATCAAAAAGCTCCTCTACAAGTTGGGTATACCTACTTGGAATAGTTAAGACGTGTTTATCAAGTGTGTCTCGTAAGGTTAGGAGTACTTCACGTTTAACTGAGTCTTTCAATTTTTCTTGGCTAAGAACAAATTCAGCTTTAACCTTCAAATGATTAGATACACCCTTTACCCAAGCCTTATCCAGTTTCCCAAAACGACGTTCCACCTGCACCACATCTAGATGGTTCCCTTCTTGGCGAACCGCTACAATAACGGACAAGGGAACATCATTATCTTTAGAGCAGAAAGCCCCCAAAATAACAGCCCCGTTACCCCCAGAATTTGTTTTTGTACCAACCTGAACTGAATCATACACAGCTTTGTAATCAAAGAAACGAGAAAAAGAGGTGCTGCCAAGTTTTATTTCTTTCAACGATTCTTTGGGCCAAACAAATGCGTAGCCATCAGGATCCTCATTTGTTTCTCCTACATCAGGAATAAAATAGCTGGTGTGCTCAAGACAAAGCTTGGCGTTCTTAACTTTAATGTCCTCAATATTCCAACCTTCTGGGTTATGTCTTACCCAAGCTGCCAACTCCAACAAAGTCCTGCTAGGAGGATACGGAACTTCATGCCCACCCACCTCAAAAGCACAAATGCCACCGGTGTTTGCAACCCAAAGAAATTTATCAGGCTTTTTTCTTCTTCTTTAGTTTCGGGAGTCTTTTTATGGACAAATTCAGTTACTTCGTCACACCAATAAAACTTGAAAGATTCAGGTACCGGATACTCTATCCACGTTTGCTGCTTTAACGGTTTAATTACAAGTTTTTCGTTTTGGTTGGCAACTAATAGGTTCTTCACCAGCTTGAAGAGTGTTTTTTTCTCGTCTAAATCATTCCATTTAACCTGCAATTTACCCATCGGAGACAATTGAAAAACAGTTCGGCTGTCTTTAAACTTGAACCATAACAAACCCTTCGCCGTCGTATCCGCTATCACAAGCGAACAATTCTTAACCATGGCTTCTTGGGACGCAATCCAATCTGCATTTGTCTGGTACACAACTTGCGAGAGCAATTTTGACCACAAAATACCCCGTATCCGTGCGACATTACTTAAACGTATGACAAACCAAGGTGTTAAAAATTGAAACAATACAATCAAAGAATTGCTTTAAGATTAGAAGCACATGAAAAAGAGAAACTCGAGCAACTTATTTTTGAGCGAAAGTTCAAGAACTTAAGCCAAGCGATCCGAGCAGCCATAACTGAATTTCTCAACAAGACCGGAGGTGCCTAAGCAGTGATTAGCAAACAAGTCGAGTTCTTAGTAAAGATTCGCGATGCACATTTAACGTTTGCAAAAGCCACAAATGAATACATAGAATCTTTAGCGCCACCAGAAGTCAAAAACGAAATTGAGAAAACAGAAGAACAAAGAGACACTCTTCACTGAACTGAATTTTGAACGCGAAGAAGGTCCAAAGATCGGAGCCTTCGAAGCTGCCTACAAAGCCAGACAACTCGCAAGACAAATGGATCAAAGCCTACAATATTCTAACAATTTCCAAAGCAACCATCAAAGACCGCTACCACAACGAAGGCTACCAATACAGCTACTGGCTATACGAAGGAAACAAAATCTACCGACAAAAACTAAAACCCAAAACATGTTAGAGGCGTCTTCTGATGGCTGAGCGGGGAAAAGGAAAGAAATGTGCGGACTGCGCCAACTGGAAAGTCAAAGACAGCCAATGCACCTACTACGACGACATCGTTAAGGGAATAATCCTTCAAGACTGATGATGCATGCAGTGATTTCTATCCCAAAGAAAACCAAAAATCCAAAGTGCACAAATCAAGCGGATTAGCTGAGCAGGGATACTTTGAAGCAATCTACCACAAACAAAAACCCGCCTTCCTCACCATAAATAAAGACCAATTCAGAATCTACCCCCAAGTCACCGCTGAAGGCGAGATCTTTGAACCTAAAGAGTTTCCAAGTGAATTCCCCTACGAAGCCTACGGTTTTTTTGAAGGGGCAGTGCTCAGCCGTGAAGACCTGTTCTGGAAAATTCGAGACGAATTCAACCTGTTCTTGGATGTGGAATCAATCTGGAAAGATTACCTGGCAGCTTGCGTTCTTCTAAGTTACCAGCAGGAGAAACTTCGCACAGTTCCCTACCCCTATTTTGTGGGTGATAACGAGAGCGGCAAAACCGTCGCATTAAACCTGTTAAACTGGCTATGCTACCGACCCATGCTGGGCGTTACTATTCCTTCAGCAGACGTCTACGGCTACCTCGACGACTCCGACGCACCAGGCACCATCCTGGAAGATGAAGCCCAAGGAATGCAAAAAGACTCAGATAAAGCCAAAATCTACAAAGCAGGCTACAAAAAAGGCGCCGTCGTCCCCCGAACCGTCATGATGCAAAACAAACGCTTCATCAAGTACTTTCGAGTGTTCGGCTTCAAAGCTTGCGCAGCCGAAGAAATCCCAAGAGTCAAAGGCTTACTTGAACGCTTCATCTTCATCCCCATGACAGAAGGCATCCCAAACAAAGACTGGGCAGACCTAAACGAAACAGACGAACAACGACTACGCGAATTACGCAATATGCTCTTAAAGTGGCGCATGGCATCTATGGAGTGGAAAATTCCAGACATAGAATTGCCAGTAAAAGGAAGACTAAAAGAACTCTGGAAACCCGTCATCCAAATAATTTCAGGCTTAACAGTTGAAAAAGACCTAAGAACACACCTTGAAGTCCTACAAAAAGAACGACTTAACGAGAGAACCAACACCTTGGAAGGCCACATAGTCAAAGTAGTTTGTGAGCTCTATGTTTCAGGCGAGCCACTTGCTTTCTCTGATATTTGGGATGCATTGGTTAAGGATCTGGAAGGAAAAATTGACGATAAGAAACCAAACAAATTGGATACACCAGAATTCGGGGAAGTCACTAAGCAGAAGATTGGTTACCGGCTGCGAGAGGTGTTGGGCGGCAAAAAAACCAAAACTCGAGGGGAGACTTGGCAAGGTAGGGTTTACGAGTTTGAGGAAGAGAAACTTAAACGCATATTTAAGAAGTACAGTTGCAGTTTTGGGAACAAGTTCACAAGTACAACGAGTTTAAAGGGTGTCACACCGTTAAAAAATGAAGCTGAAGCTCAAGAAAAAGTTGTCTCTTCACAAAATGTGCAGCCGTTAGTCGATCAAGAAAACAAAAAAGAAGAGCAGACACCCTCTAAAGTCCCAAAACTCGGGAACTCGTTCCCAAGCAACAGTCTTGAAGAGTTGGCTTTGCAAACAAAGTCGGTCACAAGGTTAACGATCAATTTTGGAATAGACACATGCAAACTCTGCAAAGCTAAGAGCCACTCGGAATGGCAAGTCACAGGATTCGACGACTCATGGGGTTTCCTTTGCGGTCCATGCGGACTAAAACTCTCAGAAAAACTAAACAAAAACGAGCAACTCTAAACGTACCTCCTCACTTCCATCCCAAAATCATTTCCTAGAAACTGGTTTTCTGTTCTCTCGATACTAAAATAGTATTAGCGGGTGTTGAAAGAATCCTTATATCACATCCTCAGCAACAAAATTAGAGAAATAGAAAAAAATTAACCAAATAGAGGCGCACTTGAATAAACATCAACCATAAACTAAAAGAAATTCATAATGGCCTGCCAATGATCACTTTTTCATTTACACGCATTATACTATTTTTCAACTAAATCATAGTGAAAAGCTAGGAAAATTATAGTTCATTTAAGTACTCGATACTTTATAAATACAATTAGAAATTAGTTTGGAACTTTTATTTAGGTGAACATTTTGAGAATCGGATTTTTTGTTTATGAGTATCCTCCAGCGATTGTTGGTGGTTTGGGTACGTATGCTGAAAATGTAACGCAGGAATATATCCGCTTAGGGCATGACGTTTCAGTCTTCACGCTAAATTTTGGGGGAAATTTGAAAACCAGAGAAATCGTAAGAGGCGTGGAGGTTCATCGACCCCTGATTGCTGACGCGAGCAATGTTTTTCCATGTTTCGTGGTTGACGATTTAAAGAGATGGGGCACCAACATAAAATTCTTCAATGACATTTTTATGTACAACATTCTCAGTGCGACTAAATTCATCAATGGTCTGATAAAAAAAGAGAAATACCATTTTGACGTTGTCTGTGTACATGATTGGCTTAGCAGCATTTCTGGTCTTATAATAAAGAATGAAACAAAAATTCCAGTGGTTTTCCATACACATAGTACTGAATGGGGAAGAAGCGAGGGTCAAGGGTCAGAAGTAGTGTCACATTTTGAGGACGCCATGGCCCAAAATTCAGACAGAATAATCACGGTTAGTTTCGCGATGCAAAAAGATTTAGTAAGGCACGGTTGGGAGCCAGCAAAAATAAGAGCAGTTTGGAACGGCGTAGACCCCGAACGTTACGATATGACAAAATGCGATCCCAAAGACATTGAAGCGATTCGAGAAAAATATGGCGTTCCAAAGGACTGGAGCATGCTTCTGTTCGTTGGAAGGCTATCTTGGGTAAAGGGCGCTAGAAACCTTTTGTTAGGAATGCCTTCTGTCTTGAAGGAATTTCCTAACACTAAACTTGTTATTCTGGGCAAAGGGGACGAAAAAGACATAATTGAAACAGCAGATAGGCTAAACATTAAGAATAACGTAGCTTGCCGCTTTGATTTTGTTTCGGAATCTGAGAGAATTATGCATTACGCCGCTTCCGACGTATGTGTATTCCCCTCCGTCTATGAACCCTTCGGAATAGTTAGCCTAGAAGCTATGGCAATGGAAAAACCAGTGGTCGTAGGCGCCCGCGGCGTAGTAGGTTTCAGAGAACAAGTATTAAGCTCTGGCCCAGACCAGAACGGAGTGCATGTTAACGGTGAAGATCCGGCCGACATAGCTTGGGGAATAAAAGAGACCCTGCGAAACCCAGAAAAAGCCAGAAACTGGGGCGAGAATGGACGCAAAAGAGTACTAGAATACTTCACCTGGCGCAAAGTTGCTGACGAGACACTAAAAATCTACGAATCCCTGCTATAATAGACTAATAAGAATGTTTTACCTTAACAATATAATAGTCCAAACAAAGGAGCATTCGTATGCCTGAAACAATCGGTTCACTTTTTAGACGAATTGTTAAAGACTTAAAGACACAAGACAACAACCCAAATAGCTGCCTAAATAATCCTAAAAGCGACCTCTACAATCAAAATTACGACATCAACAATCCGTCTAGCTGGATCAACAACCAAAATAGCCAAATCAACGATGCATCAAACAACCAACGTAATAAGGAACTGCGAAGGAACGCTTTAAGAGAACTCATAAAGATGTATCTGTCAGATTGTCTATCTGCAGAAAAAGCAGAGGCCTATGTTACAGAGTTTATCCCATGACTTCATCAGGCCTCTTAAACAGAATAAGGTATTTTGATGAGCGGTCCTGAAAACCGATTAATACGCTTGTTGAGAAGCGATTCTTATCTCACGCCATTTTCTGATCAGATTCGACACCGATTGGAAAATATCGAAGAAACAGAGCATCGCCTTACACAGGGTAAAAAAAGCCTATCAGAGTTTGCCTCTGGCCACGAATACTTCGGTCTACATTTTAAAGAGGAGAATGGGTATTTCGGGAATGGGCACCAAACGCAACAGCGATCTACTTGATAGGCGACATGAGTAAATGGCAAGAGATCGAAGAATTTGAGCTCGAAAAGGATCGACGACTACGGTGTCTGGGAAATTCACCTATCCGTCAATAAACTGAAACATGGCGATCTGTATCGACTTCGCATCATTGGGCAGAAGGCGAAGGCGATCGTATCCCGGCATACGCTCGACGGGTCGTGCAAGATCCAAAAACATTGATTTTCAACGCACAAGTATGGTCACCACCCCAGCCATATTTTTGGAAAGACCCCAATTTCAAGCGACCTAAAGAGCCCCCAATTATTTATAAAGCACATATCGGTATGGCACAGAGAAGAAGAAAAAATCGGGTCTTTTCGGGAATTCACTCTTAGGGTGCTTCCTCGAATTGTCGACGCAGGCTACAATACGTTGCAGTTGATGGCCATTCAAGAACATCCATACTATGGTTCATTTGGATATCAAGTATCAAGCTTTTTTGCCTCTTCATCACGGTACGGCACGCCCGAGGATCTAAAACTTCTAATCGATACTGCTCACTCCAATGGGGTAAGCGTCTCAATGGATCTAATCCATTCCCACTCCGTATCCAACGAGGTAGAGGGCCTAAGTCGCTTCGACGGGACACTATTCCAATATTTTCATGGCGGCCCACGCGGAAAACACAAGGCATGGGATTCACGCGTCTTTGATTACGGCAAACCTCAAGTTCTGCATTTTTTGCTTTCCAATTGCCGATATTGGCTAGACGAATTCCACTTTGATGGCTTTCGATTCGACGGCGTCACCAGCATGATTTACCTAGAGCACGGTCTTAAGAGAGTATTCACTTCCTACACCGATTACTTCGATGACAGTGTGGACGAAGAAGCCCTGACTCATCTGGCACTGGCTAATCGAGTGGTTCATGATATCCGACCCGACGCCATCACCATCGCCGAAGATGTCAGCGGCATGCCGGGCTTGGCTGTTCCCCAATTAGAAGGCGGATTCGGTTTTGACTATCGCTTTGCAATGGGAGTGCCCGATTACTGGATCCGCCTGATAAAAGATTACAAAGATGAAGACTGGCCCTCCGGACATCTTTGGTTCGAACTTACCAACCGCAGAAAAGATGAGAAAACCATAAGTTACGCCGAATCTCACGACCAGGCATTAGTGGGAGACCAAACACTTATTTTCCGACTAATCGGCGAAGACATGCCCATCACATGGGTATCGATGATGACAACGCAAAGGTCGCCCGGGGAATAGCATTGCACAAGATGATTCGACTGATAACACTGAGCACAGCCAGCGACGGCTATCTAGACTTCATGGGCAACGAATTCGGTCACCCAGACTGGATAGATTTCCCCCGCGAAGGAAACAACTGGTCATTCAAACACGCACGTCGTCAATGGTATCTCGCAGACGACCCCAACCTAAAATATAATTTGCTATCCAGGTTTGACCGCGACATGATTGCACTAGCCAAGACATACCACTTACTTGAAACACCTGTCCTGCAACTTCTGCATGAGGATTCAACACAAAAGGTAATTATATTCAAGAGGGCTGATCTGATTTTTGCCTTCAACTTTAATCCCTATCAATCTTTTACTAATTATCGATTTGAAGCTCCTCCTGGAAAATACCGAATGATACTAGACAGTGATGCACAAAATTACGGAGGACACGGACGGTTGGACTCCCAGCAGGCTCACTTCACTATGGTAGACAACACTGGAGGAAAAAATCGAAATATGCTCAGCATCTATCTGCCATCTCGCTCCGCTTATGTCCTCTGCCAGACAGAAGACCTACAACCATGAATGTTTCCCAAACAAAAAAAGATAAGAGCAAAGTCTACACGGCGTAAATCGCCTAACCGAAGAAAGTTGTCGCTATTTCGTACAGCTTTGAATCAACCATTTTTCGCTTGCCTATAACATCCTTCAAAGACACGGAGACCATGGTGTTTCCTTGAACGACAACCATCTGACCAAATTTGCCCGCATGCACTAGGTCAATGGCAGCAATTCCAAATCGAGTAGCTAAAACCCTATCATAGGAATTCGGAGAACCGCTATTGAGAATTAGGGATTTGAACGCTCGACCCCCACCTTATGAGGCTACGTGGTTACAAGAGAATAACAACAGCTGCAAATTGGTTTGTTGTTCTCTTAACACCAAAAATAGTATTAGTGGTTGTTGAAAGAATCCTTATATCACATCTTCAGTAATAGGCGTGCATGGCAGAACCAAAAAACGGTCGACCAATCTTCTTCCCTGAAAACTTGGTTATATTCGGCAACCTCGCACTTTTCGTGTGGATTATGCTTGACGCAGCCGCTTTTCTGTTGTTTAACATAACGGACGGTGTTGTGTTTCTTGTGGTGACGCTGGTCTTGGTTTATGGTTTGTTGCACTTTCTGGGTTGTCTGCGGCCATGTTATAACTGCATAAAATGTACGCATGGCATGGGACGCTTGGCAGCGTTGTACTTTGGCAGACGCATCTTCAAAGACTACAAATACAGCTACAAGCTACCCACAGCAATACTCTTTACGCTGTATGTCGGGGCGTTTCCAGCAGCATTCGCACTCTACTCTGCGATCGCAAATTTCACTGTGATCAAAACAGGGGTTTTTGTTTTTCTTTTAGCGTTTACAATCTTTAGCGGTTTAACGTGGCGAACAAAAAAACACTCGAACCCATAAGGGCAAAATTACTGCAGATCGATAGTTGTTATTCTTGTTGAAATTTTAGGTTGAACAACAACTTCTACTTTGATTTGCCAAAAGATCAGGTGTTGAAAGAAGAAGAAGATTGAAAAAATCATACTTCTTCTACTACTTGTTAACAGTTGTTTCCCCAAGCCTAAACGAATTAACCTTAGCGAACTATATCACACGATAACAACTCGCTTTCAACAAAAACAATTAAGTTTAACCTGCCTCCATTCTTCTGTTCGAGTCTTAGAGTTCGGAATATTTCTTGAATTTTGTTAGCAAGTCTTAAATGCAGATGGTTGCAAAATAGCGGGAAGGGTAAGTTTAGGTTGCAGCAGTTAGAGTTGCAGGATCTTAGCGCGGGGTATGGTCTTGAAGAGGTAATTCATAAGATTAATCTGAAGCTGACTGAACCATCAATCTATGTTGTTTTGGGACCAAATGGCGCTGGAAAAACTACTCTTTTCAGAGCTATTTCGGGTATTTTGAAGCCTTTTTCTGGACAGGTCAGGTTGGATAACTTTGATCTATTCAATTCTAAAGAAGCCAGGAAGAAGAGTGGCTTACCTTTCTCACCTAAATGCTCTTCCGAAGAAATGACTGTCTACAACGCCCTAAAGTACTACGCTGATATCGAAGGTGGAGATGTTGAGCACGTCATCGACGTTTTAAACCTGGGTGATCTTCGCAATAAAAAATTCTCGTCTCTCTCACAGGGACAGAAGAAGAGGGCTTCAGTCGGCAAGATCTTTCTTAGGGAAAGAGACCTCTACCTTCTTGATGAACCTACTTCCAACGTTGACCCAAAAATCTCTAAAGAAATAAGACAACTACTAACTGATTTAAGCAAGGATAAATTTGTACTCTACTCTTCGCATAATCTCTATGAAGCCAGAGAAATCGGCACGTACCTAATTGTCATAAAGAATGGTGCCTTGACATATTTTGACAGAATTGAAAATGTAAAGACAAAACACTATCGTGTTGGCTTCAAAACTTTAAACGATATTTCAAAGATGCTTCCAAATTCCAAGCTTGAGAACGGATATTTTGTAGTCACTGTGCAAAGCCCTGGGGAGGTAGCTGAGATCGTCGATAGAGTTGTAGCGCAGGGCGCTAAAATAATTGAGCTTCGCGAGCTGGATAATCCATTGCAGGAGTTCTTTGAGGAGGGATAACTGTGGGGTTTTGGCAAGTTACCATGAAGAGAAGCACCCGGCTAAGTAAAAGCTACATCGTCCTAGGGATATTTCTAACAATATACGGAGTAGTTCTCTCAAACCTCATGACAATAATCCCAACAATAATTCCCCCCAACACGAGTACTCCTGCACCAATCGATTTAACAAACAGTTTCCCACTCATCTCGATAGCTTTGCTATCCCTTTCATCTGTTATGTTTGCATTACCGGTAGTCATGCTCTTTGTATACGACAAAAACAACGGAGTCTTAGAATACCTCCTCTCAACAGGTCTTGACCAACTAGACATCTTCAAAGGCTACGTAAAAGCAGCATTAGTCTTAGCAACGTATCTGCTGCTATTTGCAGTCATACTAAACACAGTAGTGGGCATTCTGGTAGGAACCAACCTGACCTTCCTAGTTACTATAGCAATTCTTACATTTGCAATCGGTATCTCAGAAGTATTTCTCGTAAGCGTCTGCATGGTTGCTTTTAGTTCCCTTCAAAAAACACCTATGGGCGCAAACCAGCCATTAGGAATCATCGTAGGCGTTATCCCAATGTTTCCCGCTCTGCTACTGCCTCTTGCGTTTCCCACATACGCCATAATCGTTGACTTAACCATAGCCGCTGTTACCTTGCTTGCTTCATTAGCACTGTTACTGTCCACTGGCCGCCTGATCCGTAGAGAAAAACTACTACCCTAAAAAGTCTATTCAGCCTAAATGACCCTTGCCTTTGGCATAGCAAAACCAAAAACGCTCGAACCCATCGAGGTAAAATTACACTTCAGAATAGTAGAAGTTGAACGGCGAAATTTTCAGTTTGAACAATAACTTCTGCTTCTGACTTTGCCAAAAGTAAACTAAGGCATAAAAAGATCGAGAAGATTGAAAAATTTAACTTCTTCTTCCCAATTAACTGGTTGCTTCATACTAAAAACACTTGTTTTGCAGATTTTCCCAGTTGTTCGTCTTGTCTTGAGTGGATAAGTAGAAAGATATCCTTTTTAGGTAAGAAAGTAAGATAATATTTGGTCATCTAAATGTCTCGGAGCGAAAAGGCTGAACTCACGATTCTCAGTGAAAAAGGTCAAGTTGTTATACCTGCAAAAATAAGGTCGCGGATGGGCTTGAAACCTAAAACTAAATTCCTTGTTTATGAATGCGACGACTCTGTAATACTAAAGAAGCTTGTAGAACCTGACTTGTCAAAAGAGCTACAAGCCATGTATAAAAGAGTCGATGAAAGAATTGCAGAATATGGCGAACTGTCAAACGATGAGATAAACGAAATAATCCACGCACATAGGCAAAGGAAAAGACCTACAAAGAGCCAAATCAAGAATGAAAGTAGTCCTTGACACAAACATCTTGGTTTCAGCCTTGATAAAGGCGGGTAAGCCACGGGATCTCTTCAATACATTAGTAAAAGGCATCAGCTAGTTTTATCCAGAACTATCCTCGAAGAGTTCCTTGAGGTAATAGATGACCCCAAGATAGCAAAGTACACAAGCAAAAAGGATGTGACCGTTTTTCTTAACACGCTAAAGAACTTTGCAAGAATAGTGCAAGTGAAATCCACGTTCAAGGCGGTTAAGGATGATCCTGATGATGACGCAATTGTGCGAGCGGCTTATGATAGCAAAGCTAACTACATTATTTCAGGCGATAGACATCTGCTTGCATTGAAACATTTCAAGGGGATAAGAATCCTAACTGTTGATGAAATGCTAAATGCACTTAACAATTAGAATTTATTTTTCTAACGTCTATTTTTATTTCGTGCCTGCTTGATAACTTGGAAAATTAGTCAAGTATTGTTCTTACTTTGAGAGTATTGCAATGCTGTTAAGTTTGAAAGAAAAAAATCAGTTTTTTCAAAGCAGCACTTCAAACTCCGCCTTCAAGACAGAAGCCTCATGTTTCTGAGCTATTACAGAGTCTACATAACCTCAACGCTTACAGAAGCCCTCTTCGGCCTAAACCAGAGCAACTACTCAAAGACATCCATAAACTAGAACCTCTCGCCAAAAGATGTTTTGCCCATAACTAAGAAACTGCATGATTTGGCCAGGCGACTGCAAAGATTAGAGGATATCGATGCAATGTTTCCCGATCCATAGCTGCAACCCAAAAATAATGAAATTCTTCAACCAGCTTACTTTAATAGTGGACTGATTTCGCATAGGCAGTTGAGAAGATACCTAATGGAACATCACATTGACCATCAATTTGACCGTGTCAAGTTCTTAATGTCCCAGGAAAGAAAGCAGCAGCATAATCCAGAAACCATTCTAAATGAGGCAGGGGTAACGAAGGGAATGACCATGGCAGATTTGGGTTCGGGACCTGGCTTCTTTACAATTCCAATGGCGCAGATGACTGGAGAAAAAGGCCTTGTATATGCCATCGATAGCGATCAGACAATGCTAAAGGGCTTAAAAGAAAACATTGCCAAATCAGAAGTGAACCCAAATATCATAAAAATAGTAAAGAGTGATGTGTGCCATACAGGAATAGACAAAGAATCCGTCGACCTTGTCCTATTCGCCAACGTTCTTCATGAGGTACAGGATAAGAAAGCGTTTTTCCAAGAAGTTAGACGCATATCTAAACCAACAGCCTACATTGTTGATGTAGACTGGAAGAAGATCCAAACTGAACATGGACCGCCGTTTGAACAACGACTCTCGGAAGATGAAGCAAAGCGGGTTTTGGCAGAGAACGGTTTCTCCGCCATTAAACAAGTTGACATAGGACCATATCATTATGAATTGATTTGTAAACCAACCGTTGACTATCAAGAGTCTTAGCCTCAAGCGTGAATAGCAACCTCACTTGAGCGAAAACAACCAAATTCAGTTACTTGTGCTTCTGATTTAATCGGTAAAACAACAATGCGCAACCATATGTTGTCGTCTTTTGTTAAAGTATGAGTGATGACCTTTGTGGTCTAACATTGTAACAAACGTTTTTTCTTTTTTCAACTCAAAGTGCTGCTAAAAATTCCTCTTTGGATAATCCTGTGTCTTTGATTATTTTACTGAGCAGTCCTAACCAATTTCTTCACCGGGATGCA
Organism: Candidatus Bathyarchaeota archaeon; assembly: GCA_963770845.1. Lineage (GTDB taxonomy): Archaea > Thermoproteota > Bathyarchaeia > Bathyarchaeales > Bathycorpusculaceae > Bathycorpusculum. The sequence continues at coordinate 90,170 of CAVYRC010000014.1, forward strand.
CTGGAACGACAGTTAATCTACCGTATGGATGCTAGAGAACAACGTGACTGCCATGTTTCTTACAATCCTAAATCCCAATTTGGATAACGCTTTAATTACTTTTTGAGGCGGTTGAGGCTTCAAAATCATTCAGGCTTGAACCTCAAGGGATTCTTTAGCTCATGCTCATCTCAGTTCAATAGCTTATTAATTATTTTTCTTGCACTGCATGGAAACTATTTTATCTTACTTTAAAGTAGTAATATTTGGTGAGAGCAAATTGGTGCAGCAAAGTGTAACCGTTTCTACAAAAATCCCCAAGCAACTTAAAGAAAAAATTCAGAAATTCAAAATCAAGCCATCCAAGATTTTGCGAAAAGCCCTTGAAGATGAAGTAAAGAAAAGAGAAGTGGAAGAGCTAAAATTAGAAATAGAAAAGTTAAAGCCAATTCTTGATAAGGTCAGCGTCGAAGACATCGTGAAAAGCATAAGAGAAGACCGGGACAGCCGATGAAGTTTCTTTTTGATTCCTCAGCCATTTTTAGAGCCGTTAAAGAAAACAAAATCGAGTTTTTGGCTGGAAATTACACGTTAGAGTTAGCAAGATATGAATTGGGAAACATCATTTGGAAAGACTGTGTCTTGCATGCTAAGGTTTCAGAGCAAGAAGCAAAAATGATGGCGAAAACAATCAATCAGACCCTAAACTTAATGGACCTAATAGAAATAGCGGGGAGCGAAGATGAAATCTTGGAGACAGCAATAAAACTCAAGATTACTTTTTACGACGCTTCATATGCTTATTTTGCTAAAGCAAAAGATCTTAGATTAATAACAGAAGACGCCCGATTAATCAAAAAGATGACACCTACAACAACTGCTACCACGCTAGAAAGCATCAAATAACTCCTCCTTACAGATTGCAGACCTGTCAGATATGGGTTCAACTCCAATCCCCAGCTCCATTTCAACGCCATGGCTGCTTTTAGCCTATAAAGTTTGCCACTATGGATTCTGTGCCTGCGCTGCTGTTAACTGTGAAGTACCCGTTTTCAATGCCGCTTGTAGCTACACGAAAGACTGGAACAAAGTGAGGATAGCTGAAGCAATAGAATCCGACGCGGTAGCTTTGCTGGTTAGGCAGTGAGATAGAATAATTTCCAGTTTTTCCAGGCGCAACGCTTGTATCTGTAAATCTGTTAATTTTTGCTTGGTAGGCTTGGCCGGTAGTGTTGCTTTCAAAGAGTATATCCGTTGGGATAACGTCAACGGTTACTCCATTAATGGTTACTTGGGAGATTATTGTAACTGTCCCCGAAACTTGGATTTCGGCAGCCACCACGATTAAGTTGAATGTGGCTCGGCAGGTTTGGGCGCTTGCATTCGACGAGACATCGATGAAGTAAGAGCCAGAGGCTGCTGAAGCTGGCGCAAAAATTGTTAGGTTACTGCTAAATGGCTGCGTGGCGTTGGGAGTTCCAGTTTGACTACTGAATTGGTAGATAGTTCCGTTTGGACTACCGCTCACCGAGAGAGTGACAGGTTCAGGCGTGCCTTTAAGGTAGACGACATCCACTCTGATTGTTAAGTTCTGTCCTTGCATAATTGTTCCATCATTTGGATACATACTCAGGCTGAAGGCAAAGGGTCTAGAAGCTGATTGTGGGTTTACAAGAAAAAAACCTGTAACTGCAACTGCAATAAATACAACAATCACGGCTGCTACTGCAAAGATTATTTTAGTTTTCTTTGTCACCATAGTTGCACTCTCAAATACACCTTTATGGACAGCAGCTTTTAGTTCTACTCAAGAAACAAAACGTTCCAAAGCTGGAACACAGCTGGAAAAAAATTAAAACCAATAATTATTCCCATTTTGCAAATCAGAAGAAGGTTTAGAACCGAACGATAGAGCGTATGCGAAGAAAAGATGCTGCTGATGATAATAATGATGTGACTGTAATGTTGCACAAGATGTATCATCTATCTCGCAGAACCAAAATACAAATAGCAAAACAAGCAACTCGGATTGGTACCCAGAAGAGAACAGAGAGCGTTTAAAATAAATGTCTAGGTAAACGGCCTTTTTTGGCTCTCGTACCAAAAGAAGAAATATGGAACTTACAAGCGGTGCTTCTATGATATAGACACTCCGAGTATTCTTTAGAATGAGCACAATATTTATAATTATCCAGCTACAGGATTATCCTGCAGGGAATAAACTTAGCGGGGAGAGAGAATTTGAAGTTTTATAACAGAACGACCGAACTTAAAGCACTTGAAGCCGCTTGCTCCAAAAAAGGTGCTGAGATGATAGTTGTAAGTGGACGAAGACGAATTGGTAAGAGCCGACTCATAAACGAATTTCTGAAAAAAAGAGCGGCTGTTAAAATTCTGATAGTGCCAAAAGAAGAAAGACAAGTCGCAAGCGACTTTGCCACTGCCCTTGCTGATGGGTACTTGCCTTCATTTGGCAACGTGGAAGAAGCTCTCGAATATTTTTTCAATAACTCAAAAAAACAGATTCTATTCATAGACGAATTTCCAAATCTTCTCGAAGTTCACTCTTCAATACCCTATGCTTTCCAGAGGGTCTGGGAAAAGCACAGGGAAATGTCTTCAAAAATTCTCATCTTTTCAGGTTCCTACGTTAGCATGATGAACAAGATATTTACCGAGCAAAAAGCGCCTCTTTTCAACAGGGCAGGCTATGTTCTAGTACTTCAACCGCTAAAGTTAGGAGTCGTTTGGGAAATTCAACAAAACCTTGGCGTTGATGCAACAGAAAAGATTAGGAACTATTGCATACTTGGAGGAGTGCCCTTCTATTACGAATTGCTTGAGAAATGGGGCATTAAGAATGCAGTAAATAATCTCTTTTTTGACGTCGCTGCCCCTCTTAAAGAAGAAGGTCAAAACGTGCTCAGGCAGGAGTTCGGGGCTTCCTACAAAAAATATTTTTCCATAATAGAAGCAATAGGCGCAGGCGTTGTTAATGGTAGCGAAATAGCAGGCCGACTCGGTATGTCTCAGACAACACTCTCTAAATACCTAATTGCTCTGCAAAGGGATTTTCAACTTGTAGAGCGTAGCGTTCCGTTTGGTCAGAACCCTCAAAGAAGCAAGAAGGGTTTATACTCAATTAAGGATAATGCCGTCGCCTTCTGGTTCGCTCACGTATATGGCAAACTCGAACCGCCAAAAGAAGATAAGATCAATGAATTTGTAAGCAAGCGATTTGAAATATTTTGCAAAGACTTTTTTGTTGAATACCTAAAGAGCAAAGGCGAAAGTGTAATTCGTACTGGAAGTTGGTGGGGTCAAGTGGAAGTAAAACCTAATGAGTTCGAAGATAAAGAAATAGATTTCATCGCCGAAACGCAGAAAACCCTGTATTTCGCAGAGTGCAAATGGACAAACAAAAAAACATCAGCTGCAGATCTTTATAACCTTAAGAAAACTTCAGCAGCTTTCCAAACTAAAAAAATGGTCAAGCAAGTAATCTTCTCAAAATCTGGATTCGACTTCACTGAAACCAAAAATACTATTTTATTTTCCCCAGAAAGACTCGAAATGGAAATATTGAAGCTACGTGAGCCAATTTAGAGAGTTCTCAATTTTAGGATATCTTTTCGTGAATTACTTTTGTCCAGGAGTTCTGCCCCTTTTCTTAGTACATCTCGCTAGATTAAACTTAGAGATTAAACAAATCTGTTAATTCGACAGATATGATAAAAATTCTTCCGAAAGTACAGCAGAGAGAGAAAGATTGAAATTTAATTGATACAAGGCGGAGCAAATATGGGTTTTAAGTTAACGCTAAAAGTTGATGGATTGCGCGGAGCTCTGCTTTTTTGATGGATATCGCTGAAATTAACAAATTAGTTAAGTAGGTTTCTCAAAAAACTTTATAGTATTTTTTGGTTTATTCGATTGATTGAAAGGACATGTCAAAACTCACAGTCGTTAATGAAAATGACGATGTGCGAAGAGTTTGGAATTATGTTTTGCCTCAACAACGCAAATCAACCAGCCATAGTTCAATCCAGGCAATACCTCTTCTCAATAAACAAAACTGCTCAAAAAAGAAAAAATAGAAAACCTATACATTACTAGTCAAATTCTGCGCACCAAATACTCTTTTACGACTATATTCTATGCAAATTTTTACGTGGATAGAGCCTTCAAGAGCCATAGTTGAGGGCTTTTTTGGTTGGTTGGATTAAAATTTGATCCTTTTCTCCGCCCTTCGAAATGTGTGAAACCGAAAACTGCTTATACGCTACAGCCTTTAGATATGAGGGATTAATGGAAACAATGTTTCCATACCCGACAAGAAATCAAGTTCTTCGAATTAAAAAATTTTTAGAGGTAGAAAAGAAATGACAACGAAAAAATCCAAAACATATAGCTTAACACCCAAAACAGACTCCAAATATAGACTTAAAGAGGTCCAAAAGAAAAATCAAAATTCCAACAGGAGAATTGAGACATTTTTACCAATTTCAAATGAAGAGACGCCCAAAAACTAATTAATCAAAGTAAATAGTTGATGTGCCCTTTTCTCTGAATTTACTGTTAGGACGCCACCAATGTCTAAAGGGTGGATTAAAATTAATCCCACCAACCAAACTACGACCTTTTACCATGTTTACCTAATGTTAAAAAAAGTCGGGTTGGTTGCAGAATGCTAGATATTTAACTTACGTTTGAGGGGTATAAAATACATAAGAAATTACCCCTCATAAAATAAATAAAAATTATAGGATTAGAAGTAAAAAAAACAACAGAAAACTTACCCCTCGTAAATCAATTAAAATTATACTATAAGGGGAAAAAACTAGAAAAGTTACCCGAGAAGGGAACTATATCCGAAGTAAAACTATTTGACGTAATAGTGGGGGGTCACGTTTTGCCTTAAGTTTCATGGCTGCCTGCCACATTTTTTCGGAGCCAACTTGATTTTTAAGTAATCCTTGGGCAGTTTTGATTTCAAGCTGCAAATTTTCCTTCTTTAGCACCTGAACCGACAAAACAGCGTGCATAATTATGAAGTGAAAGCACGAAAATGCACTTTACCATGTTATCCTTAAATTAGAGGAAGCGGTTAGCGCGCTCTGCGGTAGGCTTCTTGAAGATCGTGTGCACTAACAGCGTATTTCGCAAACTTCTTGTCAACATCTTTTTTGTGAGTGATATCGATCATAGCGATATAACATCCGGTGATTCTGCCTTCCTTTCTTATCAGGCTACTAACATAATCTACAATAAAAACTCCTTTCGGTGTGATTATTTCAATTTCTTCCTCAACCTTTTTTCCTGAAATAACATTTAGGTGAGTTGACACCAATTTTTGGCGATTCGCTTTGCAAACGAAATCAACCATATTTTTTCCAATAACATCATCTTGAATGAACCCATAGGTTTCGGCAATCTTATTTGTAAAGCAGATATTTCCTTTCAGATCTGAAGTCAACATGAGAATTCTGGCATCTTCGCAAAGTCTCACGTACCGTTCCTCTGATTCACTGAGAACTGTTTCCCTGTTCTTCCTGTCCGTAATATCATGGAAAACAATGAGCTTCAGAACTTTTTTTCTGCATTCTATTTTCTTCGTCTTCACTTCGACGAACATTTTTTCTCCGTTCTTCTTGTTTAATTCAATTTCAAAGTTGTTAACATCACTTTTTTCAGCTACCTCAAGACATTTTCTCATGAGGCAGATCCTACTTTTGGAAGAGACTAAATCGGTTCTCAATAGGTTTTCTCCCTCCAACTCGTCTTTCCTAAAACCCGTTGTTTCGCCTAATCTATCATTTGTGGCAACGAGATTCCCCTTTAAATCAACAATCACAGCAGGGTCTAACATGAGATTCAATGAAGCCATGAGCTTCTTCGAGATTTTTAGTAATTGATTTGACGCGCTTAAGGAACGCTGTTTTGATTCAGTCAAACTGTTTTGGGTCATAACAAAAACCTATTCGAGGCATATTGCCCCTTCTTTAATTTTTCATCGACTTTGGCTGGTCGTTGCATAGACTTTCTCTTTTGGGAAAATAGTTACGCCTTGTTTTGTAATGAGGTATGGGTGAGGTTGAGTGTCATGTTCCGTGCCCCGCATTTTCTCTATTAAACCAACTCTTGCTAAACCTGATTCTGGTTGCGCCATAGTTTGAAGAATTATTGTTCCCTGAGTTAGAAACTCTTCGATTTGATATTCTCTCTCCAGAGTGCTACTTCGCAGATCCATGATAATCAAACTGGTGCAATCAGGACGAGATCTGAGCGTTGTGAGTAAGTCAATTACTGCAAGTCGTCTTTCATTTAGGTCAGGATACTGAAAAATGAGGGTACTCATGGGGTCAACTACAACTCGCTTTGCATCCATCTCTTGAATTGTATCCTCAATTAGATTTCTTAGACTGCTGATTGAATAGCCCTTTTCATTCTTTTTCTCATCCTCGGGAACTTTAACCACGTCTGAAATACGCTTAAAGAATGATGCGTCTAAGAACACCATTTTTTGTTCTTTTTCTAACTTTTCAAAATCCCAGCCGAAGGCTCCAACGTTTCTTTTGATATCACAAATTGACTCATCGAGAGAGATGTATATTCCAGGTTCGTTGTACATGGCAGCTCCATTGTGCAAGAATTGCAGCGAAAAAGTTGTTTTGCCAGCTCCTGGACCGCCAAAAACGGAAACTGTGTGACCTCTCGGTATACCGCCGCCAAGCATATCATCCAGACCCGGTATGCCAGTTAAAGTAAAGTCTTTCTCAGGAATAATTTTTTGCATAGGTGTCTCTGTAGTTTCATGTCTTTTAATAGGTTATGAATTTTGAATCTGTGTTGCGTTTACTTCTATCTCTTACTTGGAGTTTTTAGGATTGAATGTGTAAGTTCATCTGTTGTGTCAATGAAGATGTCGAAATTAGGTTGCTTCTGACCGCGAATTTTCTTAAAGTGCACTTTTCTGACTACTTTCTTCTTTTCTTTTTGCACCTCTAACTCTATGACGCAATCAACCATTTCTTCAAGTCTACGCTGGAAGTTCTCTTGAATCGTTCCTTTGCCGACTGTGAAAAAGATCGTTGCATTTTCCCCTTTTACTTTGGCGATACGATCTTGCAGGAATTCAACAACCTTAGATGGATCCACTCGAGTAAAAAGCGGAGAGGTTGAGTCGAGAAAAATTTTCACTGAATTCCTATCAAATGCACTCAAAACCATAGACATACCGATTCCCAACTCAGACAGAGCAAACGGTTGTTTAACAGAATACTTTTCTTTGCTCTCTTTTCCTCCTGTTGAAGAATAGGCATCTAAAAAGGCGAAGTTGCCTTTTTCTTCATGACTGATAATATCCCAACCCAGTTCTTTCATATTTGTTCGGACTTCTTCTGGAAACTGATCATATGTAATATATAAGACAGGTTTTCCCTGTTTGAGATAACCGTTTGCAAGTTGTTGACAAAAAACGCTCTTTTCAGAATCAGCTTCACCGACAACCATAATTGAGTAAGCGTCAGGAAACGCCCCGTCGGTGATGTCATTTATTCCCTGAAAAATCTTTGGATTTGAATTATTCAATTTATTTCCAGGGTGTTTGGGTTTTCGTTTCTTAATAACCAATAGGCATGTCGCTGTAAAGCCAGCTAAGCCCAGTGCAAGATAGATCCAAGGTGTACCCCAAAAAATTCCAAGACCAATTGGGATTGTTGAATTTTCTTCCTGTTTGACGTAATTTAACGTGTAAATATTGTTTTCAGTGTCTGAGTCATTCTTGATTTCAGATGTAATTGCTTTTATTGAATAAACGTTTTCTTTAGCGAAACCCGATGTATCCCATTGAAAAGAGAGAGTTTTCTCCGAGGTTGGAGTCATTGCCGTAATTCTTTGATCACCTATTGTTGTATCATTGCAGTATAGAATAACATTGAAAGTTTCGCTAAATGTGCCTCTGTTCTTGACGGTAACTTCAAAACTAAACATTTGTGCGACTTGGACTTGATTACCTGAAGGAGTGATCTGTGAAATAGCTATGTCGTGAAGGGGGACAAGTTCTGGGGTCTGTGTGGGTTCATGACTCGCAGTTGATGTTGGTCGGACAGTGGGTGCAAGAGTTGGTGCCGGGCTCGAAATAGGAATTTGAGTTGATGTGGGATTTGGTCCTATAGAAGATGAGGGAGTTGGGGTAGGAGAAAATGTTGGTTCTGACGTTGGATCGGGTGTTGAAGTTGGCGTAGGGGTCGGCGAAGCAGTAGACGTTGGGGTTGGTGTTAATGTAGGAGTTGCAGTTGGAGTTGGTGAAGGAGTTGTAGTAAAGGTCGCAGAGATCGAGTGGTTAAACTTGACGTTGCTAAAAGTATACGATGACGCAACCGTTATTGGTGAGCCATCAACTATCAAAGAGGCAATTGAGTAGCCATTAGACGGAGTAATTGTGAAGCCCTGACTAGCGTCTTTGTCAACAACTGTTGTTCCAGGAGAAATCTGGCCATTAGGACCATAAGTGACAGTAATCGTGTATTGGATTGCCGCAAGAGCCGGTGTTAGGTTTACAATTGGGCTGAAAATCATAAATAGGAAAACCATTACGACGATTGGAGATAGAAGCTTATTTGTCCTCATTTTTGATCATTTGGTCATAACGAATTAAAAGATTGCTTGCTTTATGAAAGCGTTATGAATCCAGAATCAATCTTAATGTTCAAGGATAGTTTAAAAATCAAAAAAATACACGTTAGATCTTTTCCGATATGTTCGCAAATCGGTTGAATAGTTTCGCTGGTAACCATTGTTGGAAGTATGCCTTCTTTGCACCAGATGAGGTCTTTTAGCTTTTTTGTGGCTTTTTGTTTGGTTTTAGTTTGTCTGAACAGAAATATTCCATGACGAAGCTGCTGTCAAGAACCATTTTCAGACTTAATATTCCTCTCTGAGCATGTCTATGTGTTTTTTCATTTCTTCTGGCTTAGCATATTTTGAGTAGATACCCGCGCAATCTTCCAGTTTTCTGATTGGCGCAAGAATAACTTGTCCATGTTCTGTTCCTTCAACTAAAAGTTTGTCTCCTTCCTTTATTGCAGTTTCTGCATAACTTCTACTGGTATGGATGTTTGAGCTTTTCGGGTAACCTTTACAACGCTTGACATGTTTAATCAATATTCACAAGCAGTACTACACTAAAAATTTAGTCCTAATTTAATTAAAGAAATGCTAACCTAAAAGTAAGTGATCCAATTGATTTGCCTAAGATATGGAGGAAAAAAGGATTTTTGTGAGAAACATCTCCTACTGTAGGGGGATGCAACTCCCATCCCCAGCTCCAGTCGTGAACCCAAAAGACTTTCTTTGAAAAATAATTTAATTTCGAAAAAATGTATCATATACATGTGTGCTTATTAACTTGCATACAAGTATACTATTTGATGATGCTGCTTTGAATGAAACAACAACCATAAGAGTCTCAAAGAAAACGGCTGAAACGCTTGAACATATTAGAGAAAAACTAAACGCAGAAAGCCTTGACGAGGCAATACAATCTCTTGTCAAGAAACAAAGAAAGTTTATTTTAGAAAAAGCTTTCAGTGCAGATGAGGGGAGAATTAAGCCTTTTTCGGAGGGAGATCGTGGCGAAGATCGTGATTGATGCTTATGCGTGGATTGAACTTTTCATAGGCAGTGAAAAGGGGCTTGACGTGAAGGAACTAATGGAGAACGCTGACGAAATCTATACTCCTGGAACTGTTTTGGCGGAGATCGCACGTAAATATGTTCGAGAGGGAGTTGATGAAAAGACAATTGATGCAAGACTGGAAGTAATTGTCTCGACTTCAAACATAACTCATATCGACGCTGGAATTGCTTTGGAGGCCTCAAGATGCTACTTAGAATTGACGACCTGCGCGAAGAAATCCAAATTGAATACTCCAAGCTTGTTTGATGCTATAGTATTAGCTACGGGCAGACTATCAAAATCAAAAATTGTCACTGGAGATGAACACTTTAAGAACCTGACCGAAACAATTTGGATAGGTAAATAAGGTAAACATTCGCAGAATATAACGTTCATTTCCCGCAGGTCACCTCATAAAATAACTTGCCTAATTCTCTGACAATTTGAAAAATTGGTTTGTTGTTCTTTCAACTTATCCTACTAAGAGAAGATGATGAGGCAATTGAATTTTGCAATGCAGTGTCATCTATCAGAATTAAACCCAAATAATGAAATTTAGCCCTCTTGCTAAATTTAATATTGGAAAAAAAATTCTTTGATGAAAACCGCCGTTCTCAGCGGTTTTGGCTGGCTGATTTGGTTATTGGCTGTCTACTAGATGGGCTGTGCCGTCTGGGCAGAAGACTTTTTCGCCCAGGGTGACTTTTGCAAAGCGAGGTTTGCATTCGTGGAGTTGGTTTGGGCATCCGTCACAATCTCGGGATAACATCTTTTCATTTCACCTATATATGACACGTGTCATAAGTTGCTTATACGCATTTCTAAACAAAACAGGCAACAGGAACGTTAATAACCCCATTAATCGCTTATCCATAGTGGAGTAATTTTTTTGTCAAGTCCCATAGATGTAGTTCTTTGTTTTCATAATGCATTTCGAAGAGACATAGCACAGATAGATTCCACAGTCCTAAACATTGCCCAAAGTGGTGGAAATCCGTCGCCCGTTTTGAATCGGCTACACGCCATGGATGAAATTCTGGATTACCATGCACGCGGCGAGGAAGCAGCAGTTTTTCCCGCCGTCGACAACGTTGCACCACTCGTAGCTAGAGCGTACTTGATGGATCATCGAGAACTCGACAAAATGGTCGAGAATCTAGAGACTATGCTGCTACAAAAATCACCCGACCCGCTCCTCGCATCCAGAGCAACGGCGGTTCTAAATTCGCACCTGCGTATTCATCTAGACAAAGAAGACGCACATCTTTACCCGATTCTCAGAGAGAAAACAACGCTTAGCCAACAGGTGGCGATTGGGGGAATTATGTCAAGTAAAATTCCGCCTGACAGGTTCCCCGCAGCGATTGCGTGGCTGTTTCCCCTGCTTGACCTAAACGATCGAGTAACAGTTACTAAGGGTTGGATGACGCTTATGCCTACGCAGATTTTTGCAAACGTCAAGCCGCTCATAAAAAATGCTGTTGCCCAAGGCTGGGACGCGATTGCGCAAAAAATACCAGAATTGAACAACAAATAAAACGTAAAATGCAAATATTGCATTTTGCCAATTGCCCTTGAAGAAGCAAAATGGGCGCAACATTTTTTAAAGCTCGCTCGTTTTCTGGAATAGATTAAGCATGTCGGTTTTTGTGTTTGACCAAGATGTAATAGGTATGATTCGCTACATCCTGGCACTCCAACATTTTAAGGACTATTCAGTTGGACCTCAAGGCATAGACGATTATCTTTGCGCAGTATCCTTCAAAAGGGTGCTAATCCAGACTGGGCTAAAATTTCCAAAGTTCGAGAAAGAAAATCCGGGAGATATACGGGTGTATGAGGTCATCCGTTTCTTAGAGCAGAAAAATCACATAAGCCCGGCAGCAGCCAATAAACTGAGAGAGTTCGCGGATTTTCATGATGCCCTAATGCACTCCAGTTTTCAAACTGCCCAAAAAAAGGCTAGTCCTAAAGCTCAAGAAATCTTGCAGTTTCTTTGCATCGAAGCGGGCTTGAACCAAGATGAAGAACTCAGAAACAGAACATTCGAGGAGATAGCAACTCTTGGAACGCGGCGATCTGCAGTAAATGAGAAATACGAGAAGCTTGTTGAATCGGATTTTGACAATCTCGACAGACTTTATTTGAAGTGTCCGGTGTTACAGTTGGAAATAGAAAAAAGATTAACGACCCCACTGCGGAGTGCACAAATGTCGGGCTTCACTCCCAACACTGGTGGGATATGGCTGCCTTTTGTAATACGTGAAGCACCCGGTAATAGAGCTCTTGTCGATATGGCAAGTGTTGGAGTAGCCTTTACACCGGTCGATATTAGGGTTGGATTGGATTTCGGGAGTCAAGCTCACAAGTACCGGTTAAGATATTATGAAATGCTCATGAATGGAGAATTGTTGAACGAGTTTGAAGCTCTCAACCGCAAAGATACGGGATACTGCCTCTGTGACACTTTTTGGCACTATCACATAAGAAATGTTCAATCTCTTCAATGGGTTCTTACTCTATACAGCAGCACTAAGATGACTATCGAAAAAGTTATTGAAGAGACCCGGCAGCTCGAAGGAACCCCTTTGACGGCAAACAAGTACTTGATTAGTAAAGTGATTAAGAGAAGACCAGAAGACTTTACTTACGTTATTGATGGGATTGTTGATGAGATTTCGAAGACTCTAAATGAACTTTACCCAACGATAAAACGTATTGAAGACGCTGGACCCTGAAATCTTGGACTGAGTTAATCACGGCATGTTTTGAAGAACCCAAACTAAAGTGTCTCTTTCGATTCGTCTTTTCTCGTTTGAGCGGTCCTTTGGATGCTCCGCGATCAGAGTATTTATTTGATTGAGCTTTTCAGAGATTTTGCTTCTCAATTCTTCAAACTTGACATTGCCGTAAACTTCGCTTTCTGACTTTTCGGAGTGATAAACATCGTTGTTTTCTATTTTCTTTTCTATGTTAATCGCGGGTCTTTCCAGCTTTCTGTTTGGTGGTTCGGGTATTAAGCTACCAAGATTACTTGTTAAGGTGTTAAATTTGGAAGCTGTCATCGCTCTTTCAGTTAAATTGAATTTTTTCATGAACTTTCTAATTATGCCTGAAATTTTGTCTGCTTCTTCTTTAACGTCAACTTTTATGAAGACTTTATTATGTGGGTAACCGAGTTGATAGCCCGCACTGTACCCTTTTTCCTCAAGAATTCTTACGATAAGTTGAGCAATGTTTTCATCGTTTGGCTCAAAAACTTCACAGTCCATCGGCATATTCAATCACAACTCGCTTGATTATTTCTACGTCATGCAGATTTAAGACTTGTTGAAAACCCAAAACCGCTTGTTTTATTTTGTCCTATAATCGCTAGACATTGAGCCGTAGAGATACTCTTTCTCTCTTTTCTCAGCAGTCTCTTTCATCTCATCAACGACCCGACCTATACTTGCCATGGGCAACAAATCCCCCAAAACGAGTGACCGCGATAACAGGGTAATTTTTTCACGGTATGCGCTGGTCTTGATCTCATTAATTGTCATCTCTTTATCTGTCACATAAAGTTCTACAATGCAGTCTTCAGGATGTTCTTGCGGAATTCCTCGGACAACTATGGCGTAATAATCATGTTTTCCCCTCGAAAAAAGGCTGCCATCTGAATCAACGATTGTCCAATTTAGCATTCAGATCACCTGTCTAATTGTAATATAGGTTCTTTTCTTTTAAGCTAAACAGAAATTAACCGTTTATCAAAAACTGCATTGAGAATTATTTAGAATGCGTGCATTACTAAAATATGAATCTATGCATTACCAATACATGATTTTAGAACTTTTGCTGCAACCCGCTTCTTCCAAAATAGTTTATAGTAACTCTATGATCTGGCTAAAATTTATCAGGCGCTTATTTGATGTTTTAGATATGGAAAATATTGAATACAGCGAGTGGGTTCCTGCAGGCTCTTTAGTTAAGGGTCTATTTGCCATGGTTACTTTGATTGTGGTTGGTGTAACTTTTGCGGTTTTCGTTTTCAGCGAAGAATTATTGGTTGAGGATATTTTGGGGGTTTCGTTCAGTTGGGTGATTTTAGCTATCCTGCTGTTGGTATTCTGGAATTACCGAGGCCTTCAAATAAAAATTAGTAACGAAAGCCTCTTTGTTAATTATGGGCGATTCGACAAAAAGTCCTTCTTGCTCAAAGACATCGTGTCCTGTAAAAAAACCAAAGCGCTCGGCAGATACTTAGGAATCGGTGTTAGGGTTGGACTTGACGGTTCAACGGCGTACACGACTTCGTTTGCCACCGCTGTGGAGGTTACACCCAAGGTAGGCAGAGTGTTTGTCTTTTCCTCCAGCGCCCCCGACAGAGTTTGCGAAATCATAAACCAAAGAAAAGCTATCTAAAAATCGTTCCCAGACTACCTACTTTAGGATTAAATGTTTCTCTTCTATTGCTGTGCGCGGTAGCATTTTTCTCTTCCATTACACCCGGGGCATTTGAGTAGCTTCCACTCGAAAAATTGCCCGTTAGAGCTTTTGGTTATTCCGTGCGGCGCAAAGAAGTCTTGCAATGCAGTAATCTTAAACGCTTTCTCGCACGATGGGCACTGGTAAGCGTCTTTTGATGCTGCAAAGTATCCGACGGCAATCAACAAACAGGCTATGATGGCAGGCCAGATAATCCAGTATTGAGTAACCAAAAGCAGACTACTAAGCGCCAAAACCCCCACTATTAACGTGATTATCAGAAGCGAAGTTTTTAACTCTCGTTTAGAGATTGGCGCCTGCTTTGACATAAAACCCAAAAAAGCAACCCCTCTATTATTCTTTCTCCCTTACTTAATCCGTTGAGTATTAAGTAAAAAAATAGGTAGAACAGCTGCCTTTTTTCGCCCAATTCTGGTAGTTGTTTTGTTGAGTGCTGGCATTAGATTGAAAAGCCATAAAAGGTAAAGACCCAGATTATCAATGACCTCGGATGCGTTGCGAACTGCTCAGGATATTTACATTTACGATAATTGTATTAGCTGTCTTGTTTCCTTTAGTTGCAGCCGAATCTATTTCGATAGATAGTACCGGAGTTGTTGCTGCCGTTATCGATGGGAGTTCATTTCAACTTGGTTCTGGCGGAACAATAAAGCTTGCCGCCATTGACACGCCAAATTCAGGACAAGCAGGATACTCAGAATCAAAAAATTACTTAACAATTCTAATACAGAGCAAAACCGTTTACTTGGATAGTGGTACAGTAGCAACAACTGATCAACAAGGCAGACTGCATTGCGTAGTTTACCTCGACTATAATTCAACGCATTATGAGAACATCAACATGGCGATGATCCAAAATGGTTATGCAGCCCCAAATAGCACCAGTAGCTATGGATTTGACCCAGGAACATGGACATGGTTTGTCTTGAAACACACACCAACTGCTACTCCAAGCGCAACCATTGCTCCACAAACTACAGCAACGCCAACTCCAACGCCCTTCAGCCAGCCCAGCCCATCCATAAACCCTACTATTCCAGAATTATCCACTAACATAACTCTACTAATCATAACGATGACAACTCTACTAGTTGCTGCTCAATTTATCAAAAAAAGGAAAAAATAAAGAAGAAAGTTTTCTTTCTTTTAGTTTGTCTTTCGCTTTTTCATTCGCACCGCCATCAGTGATCCAACTGCTACGATTGCGCCAACGACTGCGATTATCAGTATAGCCATGGTTGGTATTTCAGTGGATGTTGGGGGTGTTGCTTTCGGTGTTACATTTCCAGGTGGCGGTGTGGTGATTGGAGTTGGGGCTGGAGTGTTTGGTGAGTTAGGTGTTGGTGATTGCTTGTTTGTTGTTTGATCTGTCGGATTAGAGCTTGGTTGAGGTTGCGATGTACCCTGTGTTGGTGGAGGGGTTGGCTGATTGGGTGGCTGCGAAGGTGAAGGGGAGGTTGGGTCTGTTCCTTTGCTCACCATTACTGAAACTTCTGGGTCGTTGTAGATTGAGTATCCATCCCATCTTGGGAAGGCTTGGGTCAGGAAGTACATTGAAGAGGATATGTCAAAGCCCGTTGATGATTTGCCTGCGTCTGATTGGTAGCTTGATTGGAAGTTCTGGATGGATGTCGTTTGGCTTGTCACGTTGAGGGTTCTTAACTCATCGGTTGGTGTGGATGGTTTGCCCCAGTCGTAGATGCTGCCCAGTTGGATGGATGCGAATGTGACGTCGGAGAGTTGCGAGGCAACGTCGAATCGTGATGATGATGTTACGCCGTTGTTGTTAACGTTTGATCCTGCTGCGTCCTTTACGTTCCAGCCCATGGAAGTTGAGGCTGTGACATAGTAGTTTATGGCTAAGCTTCGGTTCTGAAGAACCTCGTTGCCCGTAAGCGGGACCATTATGCCGCTGCTGTTTTGTTCTCTACCATCCACTACGTCAGTTGGAAGTTGCCAGTTGCCGACGGTCTGGTCAATTTTCATGGATGCACTATTGTATTCTCCGGCAGTCTGTGTTCCAGCGAAGTGGACGTCAAATGCTAGTTGGTCTATGGTTGCAGTGGTGGGTTTATTCATCAGGTTTGGCGCGTTGAAGTCTTGGCCGTAGATTGGGCGGTCCCACCAGCCCCACATTGAACGTTGAGCATCATAGGGAAACAGTGTGCCGTTAACATCTGTGTAGACGACGCCAAAGTCGATGTTTGCGTTCAGTGGAAGAACCATGCTGCCTGATGCATCCATGTTTCCAAAGGCTTGACCTGGAGTAACGAATGCTACGTTGCCAACGGATTTAGGCATAAAGTAATGCGTCTGGGTCGTGCCGTTGAGCAGGTTGAGTCCTGCAAATTCATATTTGAGGTCGACTCCTCCATTGACTGAATTGTTGCCTGAGACTACGTTAACGTTGTAGTTTTGGTCAGTTCCAAACCAAAGCCAGTTCCACTCGTTTGTGTTACTGTTTATCCAATCCCAGTTGTTCGCTTCAGCTTGTGCCAAGACATCAGCCCACGATTGGTTACGCACCATGTAAGCGATGTCCCAGTATCCTGGGTTTGCCTTCTGGGTTTCACTGTTCACAATTACATCCTTTATTTGAACCATCTCTTGAGTGCTTACATCAGTCATGTCAGATGCATGATACCAAATGTATTGTTCATTCCACTGTGAAGTCCATCTAACTTGTAGCTGACCCATCCAAGCTTTTAGGTGGATTTCGTCACCTACTTTGGCTGAGTTAGGGTTCCAGATGGTGTCGACTTGCATACGTTTTTCAGTTTGGATCTGAGTATCCGTGCCAGAGTGTACTTTTCGGACAAAGTATTGGTCGTTGGTGGTCGTTGGGTCTCCATCTATGTCAATTGCACCCGTGCTATCTACGGTTTTGTAGGCTTTTATGCCCCACATTCCATATTGGGGTGTTCCTACAATTAGGCTGTTAATTGAGCTAGTAGTTGTCACTCCGAGGTCTGTTAGTCTCCAAGCATAGATGTTTCCTTGGCTTTCGTGTGTTTGGTAAATGTTCATAGTAGCCATTTGTATAGGCAAGTCTTCGTCGGCTATGGTCACTTGGTAGGATGGCTTCCAACCATATTGTTCATCGACTTCGTAGGCTTGGCCGTTTAGATTAATGGTGTTGATTTGTCTGATAGATAGGTTGCCGTTCCAAGAATTCCCATTTTGGAACAGAGCAATCGTGTAAGTTGCCTCTCCAAGGGTGACGTCTACCGTGTTAGGATACCTGTACATGGCTTGCTGCGTGGACCACTCCCCATTCCAATTGTCTACAACGGGGCTTGGATCCAAAACAAAGTAGTCGACTCCATCGATAGCTACGCTGTATCTTGGGTAATAGTTGCTTAATTGGTTAGTGAATACCTGTGATCTTACTATAGACGGAACACTCCACCAATCATCTACAAGTTGCATGTCTAGACGGCTCTGGTTTGAAGCGTTAACAAGGTAGAATCCCGAGGTATCTTTGAGTATTGATGCGGTCGTAGCGTTCATCCTTAGCCAAGTGCTACTATCGGTGGAGACGGTTGGTGCCTGATAAGTGGATGCAGTGTAGAGGTGACGCTGGTCAAAGACTAAGGGGTCTGCTATGTTGTAGGTGATGCCTGCGTCTGTTAGGTTAGAGTAAGTTAATACAGCTAAGAACATGTACCTTTGACTTCCAATCATTGTGCTCCATTGGTTAATGAGGTGAAGGCACCGATTGAACATCAAGACGTGTACCATTTGTCAGGACCAAGTAGTTGCTTGTTCCTCCTCCGCAGACATTGGAGGTTGTTACATCAACTTTCATTGTATCGTTGAGGTAAATGGCGTAGCCTCCGTGAACTATTGCAACTGTCTGGTTTGCAGAAGCTTGGTCCCCGTTCAATTGCCATTGTTTGTCTGAGTTCCAGGGGTTGCCGTCGATGTTTCCATTCCAGCCGAACTGGGTAAGACTGTAGATTCGGTCGCCCTCCAGAGTTATGACAGTAGCTAACGGTTAGGCTGCTATCCCAGGGTGCTTTAACATTGTGGCATGTATGCTCCATTGAAAATGTATGAGTTGCCGTTTTGGTTAAAATTGTAGCAGGTTCCAGGTCCATAGGTGCTTCCGATTACTTTGAAGGGTGTTCCCACGGAAACCTCTGTGCCGTTTCCAAAGTATACGCCTGTGTGAGTAGGTTGACCTGTCATAGCTGGAATCGTTATGTTGTAGAGGACTATCTTGTCAAAGACTGCTTGTGGTTGCAAGGTATAGGGAATTAGCTTTGTGTAGTTGGCTCCGGATATGGGAATGTGGATTTCTTGTTCCCAACTAGCGGGGGTAGACCAATCAAAGTATACTCTGGTGTTGTCTAGTGTTTTGAAGTAGTTACGAAACACTGTTTGTCCGGAACTGTCAAGAGCACTCTCGATGCTTGCGCTGCTATCAGTTGTATAGTAGGTTTCACTGCCAACGTGTACTCTCCAAACGATCAAGTTCATGGTTGAACTAACATCTAGTCTTGTTCCATTAGGCATCGTCAGATAGAGAGTTGCATTTTCATAGTCGTAGCCATAGCGGTTAGCTGTCCAGGATTTCTGCGTTGAGTCGTATCCTGTAGTCGTAACTAAACTTCCTGTCGCTGTTAATTGGCCAGATTGTTGGGAGTAGGTTCCATAGTTTAGTGTCCAGCCGTTCTGTTTTACATTCCAGTTGTCTTGGCCGTTTACATTGGAGTAGAATGTGTTGTAATCTACAGTTGGAGATGTTACTGTTTGCGGTGATCCATCAATGTTTATGTAGTATGTCTGAGAGTTCGCATCGAAGTTTAACAAGTAATCTGAACCTTCAACTGATATTGTCTTTAGGGTCCTGAGTTTTTGACCTTGAGATTCGAGGCCTTGAAGGTCCCACCAAGAGGTCGCCATCGCGCCTGGATAGGGGAGCTCATATTTGGCTCCTCCATCGACACCTAGGTCTGTGTAGAAGTAACTTTGCACGAAATTGTCGTTGTTTTGGCCGTTGATGGGAATCAATAGTGTCTCACCTTGATACGTAGCCTGGTAATACTGGTTTGGCCACCCAATCAAGTAGGTTGCTCCATCGATTGTTACGGTACGTTGGTTTTCTGGTACTGAGTAGGGGTCTCTAATGGTTATTCGAGTTCCATTCTGTGGCAACGAGATAGTATCCAGAGCCGTCAGGCAATGTCTGCCAGTAACCTGGGTCTCTTAGAAGCACAACTGTATCGCCAAGTTTTACTCCTGAACCTGCCGATTGAACCAATAATGTAGTGTCGCTTTCGGTGTACACTTGGTTGCTTTTGTCCCAATGGTTTGTGGTACTGTTAAACAAGCTGTCTTCAAACAGGCTGTTGAGGTATACTCTCGAACCATTTAGCAGCTCATAGTAGTATGGGATGACATTTCCTGTTTGGGGATCCTGGAATTGTCGGGAATAATCGGGGATTGCATGGTTCATATAAGTATCTATTGCCGTTCCGTTTGGCAACGTCACAGTCGACCCATCAACAAGACGGTAGGCGTTTGTTGTGGATAATTGTAAGGAACGGATTATAGTTTGGTAAGCTTGGTTGATGAAGAGGTTTGTGCCGTTTGGCAACTGGTAATATTGGGTTTGTCTTCCTATGGATGGGTCATAGGGTCCTGTGAGTAAGTACTGCGTCCAGTCCGTCTGTCTTGCTTGGTCGTATTGAACCTGAGGTTTAATGAGCAAGTCGTTGCCGGCTATTGTTACATATGGTGCCTGATTAACTTGGTACCTGTTAGCGTTGTATGATGTGTAGAGGGGGTTGGATGGCGAACTTACAAGCCATGTTTGGCCTGATGTACCATTGACGTAATAGGTTGGTTGAGAAGTCCACTCCGTTATTTGATGTATGCCCCAACCTTGACTTGGATCTTGTCCATAAGTCATGTTCTGGAAAACCATGTTATACCAATAGTTACCCTGTGGTGCAGTAGGTTTGAATGTTATACCTAAATCCACTGTGACAACACCATTGGCTAATGACACATTTGCAGAGTTCAAGTCAGCGTAGCTTGTGGAAAGCAAGAATGCAGGATCTGTGTCCGCAACGTAACATGTTGTCGTATCAATCCAAACGTTGGGGGAAGTTGGGTTTAGCGAATACTCTGTTTGGTTAAAACGGTAATACACCCAGTGCCAATCCGTTAAGGTGGTTTGGTTCCAGATTAAGTGGGGGGACTCTACCCAATCCCACATGCCTGTGGCTGAATTGTATTCAGTATGCCAGTCAGTGACGTTAACGTAGGCCCAGCCCTGGTGTGCACCGTAAACATACCTGTTGACGTTTGTTCGATTGAAGGAGGTCGATGTTATTTGGCCAGTGGTCAAGTCTTTGACTAATCGAATTTCAACTTGGGAATTCGAACTTTGGTTTTCACTCCATGTGCCAAAGTTTGAGGAGAAAGAAACACCCACAGCGTCTAAGCTTTGATAAATTTCGGAGCCGCCATAGATCTTGCTTTGAATTATGAAAGGCCTATTTTGACCTACCATAAACATGGATTGCGTCGTTATTGGGCGTCCTTGAGCATCCAGTATGGTTGAGACTGCTACTGGTCTGTCCACGATGATTTGCATATCACTAGGATCTGTGTTTTGCCAGTTAGCCCAAATTTGCCTGTTTCCCGCAAAAACGTTCAATTGAAGGCCATACTGATCTTGGCTGTAATCGGTTGTATTGGAGAATAAACCGACAAACTCAACAACATACTTGTTGGGACCAGTCTGGTGACAGGTGGAGTCAGGTAATGATAGAGTGAAGAACTGACTTGCTGGATTAGAGGCGTTGATTGGGTTTAGCACTGAATATTGGACTTGCTGCTGCAAATCAGCGTCATAGGATGAATAGCTATAGCCTTTCTTTAGATCAAAGCTTTGCGTTGCTTGATTGTATGTCATCATCAATTGATTTTGGACCCAAATTTGCTGGGTAGTTATTTCGTCGCGGTTTGTTACTGGGTTCCACTGCTTGTTTTGAGATGGTTATTTGATGATTATTATTAGGTACACTAATCCATCGTTGTTCAAGGTGGGGTCCCCAAACCTGTTGATTACGAGTAACCTGAACGGTATTGTTCCAGTAATATGAGCCTGAGGAATCGTTATACATCCAGCCGCCTTGTTCAGTTACAACTTTTTGGTACCAACCCGTAACATTTACAGATTCTTGTATGTTCCAGGGTATGTTTAGCCCGATGGTTGCGTTTGAGAATTGACTGCTCGTTACGTTTAGTTGCATCTTGAATTTTGCGCCTTTCGAAACCGACAGTAATGGGTTATTTTGCATGTCTAATTTATCAAAAGTCCAATAATCCTGCATACCTCCGAAGACGAATCCGGCTTGACCAATGGCAATTTGGCGATTGTTAGATACACTTGATTGCCCTGACTGAGAGTTTACATCTATAAAATTGTTATACTGGTCTGATATCTGCAAGTTAGCCCAGTAAGGTCCAATGGGTGTGGAACTGTTGAATGCACCGAAAAACTGAACTCTCCAACCCAGAGCAGTTTCTGTTATGTTGCTTAGCTGAGGGTTGAATTGGTAGAAACCATTTTGCTGTTGGAATTGCTGCGGCGGCCCTTGAATCGGTGCTACAGTTTGGTTGTAAATGTTACTATATATGTTCCAGGTATTTTCTTGACTCCAGTTTCCCTGCTGCATACTATTGACATACATTAATTTGGATTCAGCATGACCAGTGATCGTCCCATTGTCTGAACGCAAGTCAGTATTTAAAACTAGACCAGCTTGACCAAGGGTTGCGTTGCCAACAAAGACGCTCTTTTGTATATCTATACGGACAGTGAATGGTTGATCAAGAGGAATATAGTTGTCGTTGGTTACCTCAGTGCCGTTGGGAAGAATTATTGAGAAAGATGGATAGGGCCCAAACTGCCAGCCTTGATTTGTCCAATCATAGGAGTTTTGGGTGGTTTGTTCTTGACTTTGCCAAGAAACGTTGTTGCCCTGTGGAACTTCTGCGGTAACAGGTAATATGATACCGCTCATCGAAAGAACAATTACAAAAATTAGAAGGGATGCAATCATACGTTTAGTGTTTAGTTTAGAAAATTATTGTTAACATAAAGGCGCCTTGACTGTCACCACTGTCAATAGTTAATATATCATTTATGAATCTATAGTAAGTGCCTCAATTAGCAAATCAATTCATCTGAAAACAGAAATGTATTAAATGATTTGTGGCTGGCTCTATGATTATGGCAACTCTAGATGCCCATTTATTCTTTTATTATCCCCGATCTATACGCAGAAATTTCAATGGTCAGTTCTATTTTCTTAAGGAGGACTTAACTTAGCTTCAAATGCATTAGAACTGCTGTTTTTGGGCAAGCACTTCTGAACTCAACAGAGTCCATAATGCCGCCAACTACTTTTTCTCGGCTTTCCTCTTTGAACCCCAATTTTTTGAAAAACTCTGGAGCGGTTGTTGTGAGCAAAAACAAGTCTTGCACTCCGACTCTTTTTTGCTTCACCTATTACATGGTTGGCTAAAGCGTGCCCCATAGCCACGATTGTGCATGCCATCGACGACTGCAACAGAACGCAGCAAACCCTGATTACCATACAACTTCCAAACCTGCAACCCCCACGACCTCTCCACTGCTCAACTCAAGAACCCACAGCTTTGTCTCTTCGAGCCCATCCAGCGGCAACTTATACCCCAAAAGAAGGGAGCGGATGGTTTTTTGGTCATCTAGTTTGGCTGGTCGAATCTTGAAAGTTGGCTCCGGCTTGTTCATGCTGTGTCTCCTCCTTATCCGCAACTGCAGTTTGCACTATCAAGCTTTTCGCCCTTAAGTGCTGCCCGAATCATCGCGCCAGCACAGCCTACGCCACTTTCCACGGTTATTGCGCCTGCTGGGCAGTTAAGTTGGCAAGCGCCACATTCCATGCACGCTGACGGGTTTACGAGTTCTGCTTTGTTGCCGTTTTGGCTAAAGACTCTGTGTGGGCAGACGGCGCTGCATTTGCCGCAGCCGATGCATTTGTCTTTGTCAAATTGCAGGGTGGTTTCTTGGTAGGAGTTGAACATCTATATTGCACCTCCGAAAAAGTGCATTCCGATGACTATGCCTGCGAGTACTGTACCGATTATCAGTGAGGCAACCATGGCGGGGATGTAGCGGAAGATTTCTTTTTTGACTCCAGTTCGGCTGGTGAAGGTTGATGCACCGGTGAAGTTTAGTGCAAGGTAAGCTGTGACTGGCGCCATAAGCAAGACATAAGCCAAACCCGCCGCAACTCGCAGCCACATTGCCGAGGCTGGAGAGCACTCAAGAACGCACACTGCAGCTAAAGGCAACGCTAAGACGGCGCCGAGTATGAAGCCTTTTGAGCTGAAGTCTTTTGTTGGCAACCAAGGCAAGGCTAAGGGAAACAGGGCAGTACCCGCCAAGACTGCGGTGGCAGCTGCGATTGCCGGGTAAACGCCGCCTAAGAATATACAGTGCGATTACTGAGACAATTAGCGGAAGGATTGCCGAGTTGAGTTCAACGGGTATTAGCACTGCTCGGTCTTTTAGGGTGTATTTTACTTGGCGCATTTCGGCGTGTGGCTTTTCCAGTTTTTAGGTACTCTGGAAGGTCATTTGCTCGTATGGGTCCAAATTCTACTTTGAAGCCGCTTTGTTTTTCAACTTCAAAGCTGTTGACGCCTGAGGCGCCGAGTTGTGGCAGAATTAGCTTTCGATGCGAGACAACATCGGCTAAATCGGTGGTTTCGATTTTGCTTACTAACTCGTCGGTGCCAAAGGTTCCTTTGCCTGCTGCGCACCAAACGTTGACGCCCATTGTGTCCAGGACTAGAATGTAGGCGTCTTTGTTTTTTAGTGAAGATCGCAGGGCATCGAAGCTCAGGGTATAGTTTGCGGTGACAAAGACGGGTGAGTTGGGGTTGGGGTTGTCCTAGTGAGTATAAGCCGGGGGTTACTGTGTGGTTTTGTCGGTTGATTCCTAAGCGGGCGAGGATGTGGTCTTTTAGTTCAGTGTTGCCCGTGGACCAGGTTGTGGGCTGTATTTTTGTTGATGTTTTTTGGTTTTGTGTGGATGGTTTGGCGGTGCTGCAACCGCATGATTGTTTACTCATTTTCTCATTCTCTACTACTTTTTGGTAGTAGAAAACTATTTAACGGTTTTCTCACACTTACTCATCAGAAAACAGAAGAAGGACAACCAGAGATGGAAAATGGCGCCACTAAACCAGATAGTCTCCCAACTCAAAGAACTCGGCCTCACAACCCACGAAGCCCTATCATACATCACCCTCCTGACACACCCCAACATGACAGCGAGCGCACTCTGCAACGAAACCAAAATCCCCGACTCCAAAATATACTACGCACTCGACGGCTTATCAAAAAAAGGCATGCTTACAGTACAGCAAAGCACACCCGCAGTTTATCGCCCCATCGCACCAAACGAAGCGGTCGCCAACCTCAAACAGCAACTAAAAGACGAATTAGACGAGAAGATGAAGCAAGCAGATGACATCACAAGCAAGTTGACGCCAATATACGATAGTTCAGATAAACCTGAAGAACTCGAAATCGCCTACATCTTGCGGGGACAAAAAAGCATTGTTAACCGCATGAAAAGCCTAATTCAAGGTTCTAAACGGGAAATAACAATGTTCATGACCTTGCCTGAAGTTGTGAAGGAAATTCATCCAGCGCTAAAAGAGGCGAAAGAAAAACGCAGAGTAAAACTTAACATCGCTGTGACCCCAGAAATTGCCAACAGCCAGGACCTCATCTGACTTAGGAGAAGTTAGGATTCTCTACTGCAATTTGGCTATGTTCGTTTCAGACATGAAAAATCTTGTGACACTTACCAACTGGCCAAATGAAGTTGCACTTATGACTCAGGACCAAAGCCTTATGCGGGTCTGCAGGGATTATTTTGACAATCCACGTTGTTGTGGAACAAAATCTTCAGGCAAAACAACGCCTTGTTAACTCTTCAATGTGGCGGTAGTTAGTGGTAATTGAGCTCTGGTTCTAAATCAAGCTATTCTGGTCTCTTTGAATGCAAAGATACTATTCGTTATAGAGTTATTAACAGCGGAATGAAACTAGAAAGTGGAACAAACGATATGAGTATTAAGGAAAATCTTGAGTTAATGAAGACGCTTGATGACGCTTGGAATGCTGGTCCTGGAAGTCCGCTCTGGGAGACTTTTAAGATGCGCCACAGAGAAGATGTTAAAGTGTATTGGCCAGCTCAACCCTTGCCTACAGTTGGACGACACAACCATGACGTCGAAGCTACAGAATTCTTCAAAATCTTTGAAAACCGATTAGTCAACAATCCCTACAAAATAGCTTTTGGCGATGAAAACCATACTTGCACCGTCGCTGATTGGACAGTTACAATGAAGGGACCAATGAAAGGCTTAGACGGAAAGGTTATCCCGCCCACGGGAAAGACCGCTAAGCTGGAGTTTTGCACAGTTGCCACTTGGAAGAACGGCGAAATTGTTGAAGAAAGACTGTTCTATGATGTTGTCGGCTTTATGAAACAGCTTGGACTATCTTAACTGCTATTTTGTGATAGTCAAATCAAGAAAGGGAATAAGAGCAAAAGCACTTCTTCCCTGATTTTTTTAATGTTTTCGAATACAAATATATGTTATACAACGACTAATATCTTAAGGCGATTTTTTTGGAGAGACAGATTCAAAAGATTTTGAATGACAGGGTAACTCTTGAGGGTGCAGGAGTTAAGCTAAGAAGAGTTTTAGGAAACGACGACTCATCTACCCTTGATCCATTCTTGCTTTTAGACCACTTTGGATCAGACAACCCCCAAGACTACATCAAAGGGTTTCCTTGGCATCCTCACAGAGGAATGGAAACGGTCACTTACATGTGGACAGGAGAAGTTGAACATGGCGACAGCATGGGCAACAAAGGCGTAATCAAATCTGGAGACATACAATGGATGACCGCAGGTTCAGGCATAATACATCAGGAAATGCCGCAGAAATATGACGGTTTAATGCAGGGATTCCAACTATGGGTAAATTTGCCCGCAAAGAAAAAGATGATCGACCCCAAATATCGAGGAATAGTCAAAGATCAAATCCCAACCGTCCAGAAAGACGGCATAAAGATTAGAGTCATAGCGGGAAAGATAGATGGAACTCAGGGACCAGTTTGTGACTTAGCAATTAATATAGAGTATTTCGATGTCGAGTTAGCCTCAGGAAAAACGTTTGAACATGCAACGGCCAAGAAAGACACAGTGTTTGCCTACGTCGTCGAGGGCTTCGTTGAGGTTCAAGGCAAAACCATAGCGCACGGACAGTGTGCAGTCTTTGGCGAAGGCGATTTTGCCAAAATAAGCTCAAAAAAGAGAAGTCGCTTTCTTTTTGTGTCAGGTGAACCGTTGAATGAGCCTGTGGCTTGGAGGGGACCCATCGTGATGAATACCGAAGAAGAATTAGACAGAGCCTTCGAAGAACTTGAACAGGGTACATTCATAAAAACAAAAATTCTCTAGATCCCCAACAAGAAATTGAGGTAATTTAATCAAACAAGCACTTTCCACGATAATGTAAGTAACAAGATAAAGCGTTACGGCAACATTGTGCACACAAAAACCTTCAACAACAACCAAAAGAAAACTAAAAAAAACAGTGCTTATACATAATCAAGAATCTTCAAGCTTTATTGTTTTTAAAACAGAGGACAAATTCCATTGAGCTGATAGACCGCTGTTTTTATTAAATATAAAAAAAAATAAAAAAGGAAATTTGTTTGGTTTGTTTGTTTCTATGGGTGTTTCCTGAGCAGTAATAAGCCGACTAAGGCTATTGCTATGATTATAGCGATTGTTGCGCCGACTATGTACATCATTAGGTCTGATGTTGTTGCTAGGTTTGATGGGGTGGTAGCGACTGGTGCTGGTGTTGGTGCTGCTGGATCTACTACGAAGGATGTTTCTGAGTATGATGGCCAGTATCCGTTGGTGCCGTGGAAAGTTGCGATGACTTTGTAGCTGCCAGTGATGTCTGGTTTCCATGTTAAGGTGTACATTCCGGTTTGGTCAGTTTGTGCTGTGCCGATGTTTCGGAAGTTGCCGTTGGAGTCTATAACGTCCACTGTGACGTCAACACCGGTGAAGGTGCTGGGTCTCGGTTTTTGCTGGTAGACATAGCCCATCCAGTCCTTCATGGATACGTCAGATGATACTGGGACTCCGTTGGGGAAGTCTGATGCCTGCTGAGACTGCTTTGTGCCTGCAGAAACGTCCATTACTGTACCGTCAATTACGAGCGATTTGCCTAGTTCGTTTGATGTCTTTGGTGCTTGCACTGTTAGTGAGCTTGGTCCTCTGCCTATGCTGTAAATTTGGTTGTCGTAGCCGTTGAAGACTGTTGCAAATCCGTCTGCGATGGCAGCTGTTGCAGTTGCAAACGAGCCGCAGTAATCGTTAAGAGTGAAGATTTCGGTTCCGTCAGTAGCGTTGATGCCTCGTGTCTCTGCGCCCTTGTAGATGGGTGTTTGGACTGTGTGCTCAGTAGTAATTGTGTATATTATTCCGTTGCCGATGGCGTACATGGTTGTTGGGTAGTTGCCGCGTACTCCGTATCCCATGCTAGTGCTGTTGCCTGGACCGCCGTTTCCGTAAGTCCATAGTAGGTTACCATTATGCAGATCGTAAGCGTAGATTATTCCTCCGTATCCAGCGCTGTAGAGTTTGCCGTATGCAAGTATACATCCTCCTAGTCCGCCGCTGTAGTATCCGGTAGTGCTGTAGTATTGGAAGGCTACTTGATCGCCGACTGGACCCCACATTTTCGAACCTGTTGCCATGCTGAAGCCTACTCGTTGCATAGTTTCTTTGTATGTTTCAGCGAAGACACCGGTTGTTGGATCAGCTCCGGCGTATGAGACAGTGATGTTGCCTGCTGGTGCTTGAACTGTATTTGTAAAGAGTATCGTACCAACTGCGCCTTTGGATGCGTTGAGGTTTACACCAAAGTACGTGTAGGGAGATGAGCCTCCTCCACCGAATGCACCTGCAACTCCTGGGTAGGAGCCGCTCATGCCAATCAACATGTTGTTGGTGAAGGCGTCAACTATGGAAGGTGATGCGGACATGGTGTTTAGCGATGGTATGGAGATGTTCCAGTCGTACATGCGTGGGTCTGCTCCGTTGGTTATTGGTGGTACTACGGATGGTGTTGTTGATGCGCCTGAGTATTGGCCGGTCCATAGGTTAGATGAGTTCCATTGTGCCAGATAATACTGTGCTGGACCACTGGCAACAGGGCCAAAAGGTGTCATTGTTGTTGGTCCGTTATTTGCCAAGACATAGATCAAGTATTCTCCGTTTGGACCCATAGCTTTTGTGCCTGAAGGAATGTTAGTTACGTTGAATAGTGCATCTCCTGTGTCTCCATCATAAGCTCGCCATTCAGATGCAGTTGCAAAGAAGCTTTGCCCAACAGCATAGAATAGTATTGGTGGGTAAGTTCCATGTTGGTTGGGTTCATGAACGTCGTATATGTAGCCGAAGGATGGTGCAGGTACATCAGAGCGAGACCAAATGACTTGTCCGGTGCGCAGATCAACACATTTAGTTGGACCGTAAGGGCTACCCTGGTAGGGTACACCGCCGAATGATAGTGGGTCGGTGTAGTAGAGTTTTCCGTCCATTATTATGGGATCTTCGAATCTTTGTGCGTATGCTGAACCTTCGAAGTAAGTGGCTCCTTGAATTTCAAAGTTGTTTCCGCCGACCACTCCACCGCTTTGAACTGGTTTAGTCCACATTACGTGGCCCGTTTGGGGACCGACAGCATCGCCTGGGTAGCCGCTAGTATAGCCTGGTGCTTGGATGCCTAGCCAGTTTGACGAAATCGACCACCAGTTAGGGTTCTCGCCGTATATTGGGCGTGTCCAGTATGCTTCTGGAAGCGGAACGGTTGGGATTGTTGATATTGCTGTTTCCTGCACAGTCATTGTTGCTGATGCAGTGCTTGCCATATAGGTATCACCTACATATGCACTTGGCGCTGGGGGACCAAAGAAGCCTGGAATAAGACCTGTGTAAGTGTATAGATATCCTGGGAATGTGAAGTTAAGGATGTATGTGCCGATTTGGGTTGGAGTGAAAGAATAGTGTTGATTTGACGTTGGGTCTTGGACAACTGGGAAAGTCTGTGTTTGAACTGTTCCGTCCGGTGCAGTAATTTTAAGTTGGTAGTTTTGGAATCGGATGCTGTTGCCTAGTTGTGCTCCATCGGGTATTTTGTCAACCCACATATAGATAAGTGCTGCCTGTCCGATACCGACAGGGTTAGGCACAGCCTGCACATATGCATATGTTGGAATCTGCTGTGCGGGAGTGTGTGCATTGACGTTTGGGACTAGTATTGCTGAAGCTCCCATCAAAATTGTTAAGG
Source organism: Candidatus Bathyarchaeota archaeon (assembly GCA_963770845.1). Lineage (GTDB taxonomy): Archaea > Thermoproteota > Bathyarchaeia > Bathyarchaeales > Bathycorpusculaceae > Bathycorpusculum. Next base: position 119,784 of record CAVYRC010000014.1, read on the forward strand.
TGATTGCAATCAGAAAAGACGCTGTTTTATTTTTTAGGTATTTCAAGAATTTTTCTCTCCTATAGTTTTATGCTCTCAGCTTTTTGTTCCCTTTTAGTATTTATAATTTTCCAAACATTCAAAAAAAAAGCAATTAAAATCGCCTTTTTTCACTAAAAAATTAAAAAAACATCAGTTTCTTTGCAGAAGTTGTACCCATTAGTTTCTGAAAAACTTTTTAAGAACCATGTCTTTGGAGGCTTTTGGCTTTCAAATCAACAAACAATGAATCACAGTCAATAACCATGTATCCAAAACTTAATCCACTTCAATAACAACCAAAAAGAAAATCCAAACAAGCATTACATCGAAAAGTGAATGGGCATGGAAGCTGAGAAAATTTATGTTGGGAGATTGAAGAATAGTTTTTGGCGGATCCGATGGGATTTGAACCCTTGACTTTCAGCTTAGAAGGCTGACACGCTATCCGTATAGCAGAGTCAAAAGTGTACACGCTACAGTTTAACTTTACAAACTAAAGTATATTTAGTGTAATGGCGGGTCCGAAGGGATTTGAACCCTTGACTTTCAGCTTAGAAGGCTGACACGCTATCCGTATAATCGAAATAAGTGTAATAATACACTGGCTCGATTATTATCCGTACTGCGTCACGGACCCGCATAGGGCACCTTTAATGAGACTCTTATAAATATAATTTTACCTATTGGTTTCTGCCAAAACATATCCGTTACGGATCGCTACGCCACAACCAGCCCACGCCAACGTAGCCCACACTCACAACCACTTAAACTCAACATAGCTCTTTATACACTTGTGAACACAAACCCTGCAGTTCACAACCCAATAGACCCTAAAACACAAACAAAAAACACAAAGCAACAAAACCACACCCTGAGAAGTGGGGCTATAGAAAAAACCCACAACAACACGAGAGGATTAAAAAAAACAGCCTTATGTTTTCCAGCCTGGTCCCGCTTTTTTGCCCAGTAAAAACACTTGGATGTGCCCAACAATTATGATCATGAACCAGATGGATGAATAGAAGAAGTAGTAAACGAATAGTTCATGAAGTTTTATTTGGTTAAACCCCAGTTTTCTTCCAAACCCATAGAAAGTCGCCGCTGTTATGGCAAACCCGCTCATCGAAAATACTAAAACCTTAAGCAAGTCCGCGGTCGCCAGCGAAAAAATGAAAAGGGGCAAGGCAATGTTGAATTTTACTGAGAGAAACAACGAAAAAACCAGAAAAGAATTGTACATCCACATGCTTGGAATCACCGCGCTTAAAACAAACACGGTAACTGAAGGGTAGAGGAAAAAGAGGCTGGGTAAGAATATCTGTGGTTTTTTGATAAAGCGTCTGGCGAGCTGTTTATACCAATCTTTGAGCCATAGGGCTTGTCCAATTGACCATCTTCGACGCTGAGTAAACCACTTATGCCAGTCTGAGTAGACCTCATTTTTGACTTCAACGTCAGTCGTGTAGGCAAAGCTGCTGTCCTCCAGAAAAGCGCGCGTGGCAAGGTCGATGTCTTCAGCTACAACGGTTCGGAATCCATGAACTTTCTCGAACATTTCGCGCTTAATCGCAAAGGCAGCTCCATTTACTGCTGGGCATTTATGCATGTATCTTGACGCCAGCCATGAACTGATGTTGAAGGTTAGGTACTCGTAATACGTCATTTTTGACAGGAAGGATTTGTCTTTAGTGACTCTCTTTTTGATATCCAATATGTCGATATGCTGCATTTCCATGATTATTCTTCGGAGGTAGTCAGGGTCTTTTGGGATTGCGACGTCTGAGTCGAGAAAAAGTAGCACCTTGCCTGAGGATAGTGTTACAGTGCTGTTGCATGCGTTTGCTTTTCCTACCCGTTCCTTGTTAACGATAAACTTTACATTCACATTTTCTTTTTCAAGCTCTTTTAATGTTTCAAGGAAACTCTCGCTTGGCTGATCTACGGTTACAAAAATTTCTTTCGAAACGTTCTGTGAACCGAGTTCTTTCAGAGCGCCTGCTATTTGGCTAGATTCTTTGTAAACGGGGATGAAGATGCTGATGTCCACAGCTCAACCTCAAGCAGATTTCTATAAACTACAATGGAGTATTCACGGATTGCTTTTTAAATTATTCTGCTATAAAGTGGTTAAACGGTTATTTGACATGGAAAAATTGTGTTAACAATTGTCAGCTTGCTAGCTTTTCAACTAAAATACGGGAAAATGGGCCTATTCTGTAGAGTACCTCCGCTTCATGCCAGTCGTTTTCAAAATCCTCTTCACAAAACAAGACACTTTCGTGGCATACAGTTTTTAGTAATCGAGTTATTTCATGGTAGTTTCTTTTCGCCACTTCGTTTGAGGGGTTTACTGTAGCTTCAAGGTATTTTATGCTTTGACGGTTGATTTGATTTAGAAGCAACTTTTTTTGGAGCCCATTCCCCCGATATTTCTCGTCAACAACTATTTCCCAGTTGAAAAAAGTATCCTGTTTAGAAGGCGAAATGTATCCTGAAGAATAAGCAACTATTCTTTCTCCAACTTCTGCGACCACACAGGTGTCTGAGAAATCCCGGGCTAAAAGAAGGTAGGTATAGCGTGAGTTTAACCCAACATACGGTCGATTGGCAGAAAGCAGTTTATAGACTTCTTTTATATCTGCTAAGGTTACGTTGCGGATTTTAAAGATCGGCATCGAGTACTCGCGCTTGCCTTGATTTTTTGCGTCTTTCTATTCGAAGGTTGCCTTTTGGCACAAGCGATATTGTTTTGTCGCCGTCAGCTAAGAGTTTCTCTACGCCGATAGGAGTGTTCTCGTCTTCACCTAGTTTTAGTTGCAGACCGCATTTGCTGCAGTTTTGATCGCAGGGACGGGGTTTATAGTTATCGGGTTCTTGATAAGTCGTGATTACGCCTTCATAGTTTCGCAGCACCGTTTTGTTGGTTGACCAAGAGATAATGTAGTTTGGCATAACAGGAATTTTTCCTCCACCGCCGGGAGCATCAATCACAAAGGTTGGCACCGCAAAGCCGCTTGTGTGTCCCTGAAGACTTTCCATGATTTCGATACCTTTGCCAATTGAGGTGCGGAAGTGTGTTAAGCCTTCTGAGAGGTCGCATTGGAATAGGTAGTAGGGGCGGACTCGGTTTTGGACGAGTTTTTGGTTGAGTTTCTTCATGATTTGGGGGCAATCGTTTACGCCTGCGAGCAGAACGGATTGGTTGCCTAATGGTATGCCTGCAGTCTGCGAGTTTTCTGAGGGCTTCTCTTGCTGAGGGCGTTAATTCTCGTGGGTGATTGAAGTGTGTGTTTAGCCAGAGGGGATGGTGTTTTTTGAGCATTTGCTACTAGTTCATCAGTTATTCGGTAAGGTAGCACAACTGGGGTTCTTGAGCCAATCCGCACTACTTCAACATGGGGGATGTTGTTTAGTTCGGTTAGTATCCAGTCGAGGAAGTCGTCAGGTAACATGAGGGCGTCGCCGCCTGATAGTAGAACATCGCGAATTTCACGGTGAGTTTTGATGTAGTCTAAGCCGGCTATGATTTGTTCCTTGAGGGAATGTGTTCTGGGTCGCCGACTTTTCTTTTACGTGTGCAGTGTCGGCAGTACATGGCGCAGCGGTTGCTGATTAAGAAAGAGCACTCGGTCGGGGTATCGATGTGTGATTCCTTTGGTTGGGCTGTCCTTGTCCTCATGGAGGGGGTCTTTCATGTCATATTGTGAAATCATTAGTTCCGCTGGGTTGGGAAAGCCTGCTTAAAGATGGGGTCATTGTGCATGTTTTCTTTCTCTATAAGTGAAGCATAGTAGGGTGTGATGCTTAGTGGGAATTTCTTTACTGGTTTTTTCTAAGTTCTCTTTTTCTTTCTTCGTGAACCTTATGCCCATGAAGCCTTCGAATGCTTCTATGGTTTTGATTGAATTCTTTAGTTGCCACTTGATAATCCATCCATTCGACTGATGCACTGGATTCTTCAAATTTCTTGGATACATATGATTGATAACTTATCAGGGGCTCAGTTTTTTCAACAATCAGTTCTTACTCCTCCAATCGCTCTCTGCGATTCCTGTTGGGGATTGATAATTCTTATAGATTTTTGCCAAGCTAGCTTTGCCAATTAGCGAAGTACCGTTAACAAGACCAAAAACTCCATGGACTCTTCCTGCATTCAGCTAGGGCTTTCTTTGCGTTTGACAGGCTATACATTTTATTTACCTGCACATTAAGTTATGTCACTGTTATGACTAACGGTTAAAGCCATCAGTTTATTCTCCGGCGGCTTAGACAGCATACTCGCCACAGAACTAATCCGCCGACAAGGCATCGAAGTAATAGCATTCAACGTAAAAACACCGTTTGGCATACCCAAAAAGGACGGCACAAGCGAAGCAACCCAAGCAGCAGAACAACTTAAAGTGCCGCTAAAAGTTGTCAGCTGTCGATTAAGATTACTTGCGGATGCTACGCAACCCCAAACATGGCTACGGCAAAAACCTCAACCCCTGCGTCGACTGCAAAATCTTCATCTTAAAACAAGCTAAAAAATACGCTAAAGAAATCGGCGCCGACTTCCTCTTCACAGGCGAAGTTTTAGGTGAACGCCCGATGTCTCAGCATGGACCCGCATTAAAGACCATCGCCGAAGAAGCCGGTTTAAAGGGGAAGCTTCTCAGGCCGCTGTCGGCAAAGTTGATGGCTGAAACGGTTGCAGAAAAAAAGGGATTGATTGATAGAAATAAACTCTTAAGTATTCAGGGTCGGTCACGTAAGCCACAGATTGAGTTGGCTAAAGAGTACGGCATCACCATGTATCCTTCTCCTGCCGGCGGATGCCTCTTGACCTGTGAGGAATACGCCAAAAAACTCCGTGACCTCTTTGAACACAAGAAACGCGTGACCATGGCGGATGTGGCGTTGCTGCGGGTCGGTAGGCATTTCCGTGTGGGCAAAAACAAGTTTATTGTTGGCAGAAACCAAGCAGAAAACAAGTTTTTAAGCGACCAACAAGTAGCCGAGTGACTATTGCTTTGAGTCAGCCAACATTGTTGGTCCAGTCACGCTTTTGCAGGGTCCAAAAACGAAAGGCGCAGTTAAGACAGCTGCAAAGTTGACAGCTTCCTACTCAGATGCCAAAGACGGCGAAGTCAAAGTGAATTATGGCAAAGAACAATTAAATAAATCTGTCACGATTTCGCCGCCTTCAAGGACTGAAGTTGAAAAACTCAGGGTCGGCAACAAACAACGTTAGTTGCTTATTCGTAAGTTGAACAAAGAATCTTTCTCATCAACAGTTGCATGACGGCGACTATTTTTTGAATTCTTTACCTATGCTCCAAGCCTTCGCCAATTTCTTGCCAATGCTCCAGTAGCTGCGGTCATTCATCGCAAACAGAATCGGCTGCACTTTCCCTAAATCTACGACTCCGTTGGTGAGAACTGATTCGTCGCAGTGGGTGGCGACGACTTTGCCGATGAATAAGTCGTGGTTTGGGAAATCAACGGTTTGTATTAGTTCGCATTCCATGTTGATGCTGCATTCTCAATCATTGGGGCGGTTTTTAGTTGTCCATAGAACGTTTTGAACAGGTCTGATTTGTTTTTGTCTTTGCCGGATACTAAACCGCAGTAATCGGTTTCTTTAACCATCGTAGTTGAGGGTATGTTGATGCTAAAGGTTTTGTTTGTTTTTATTCCTTGGTTTGTGTAGTGGACTTTGTTCATGCCTAACGATACAGCACCAGGTTCAGTTATGCCGACATGGGCTATTGTGATGTAGTTGGGTTTGCCGTTCACTAAGGCACCAACCAGTATGGTGGGCAGGGGATAGAGACAGTTTTTTGCTCCAAGTTCAACCTTCATCGTTTAACCTCACAGAACAGTTTTGCTTTAAGAGAACTGTAATTGGTCTGATTATTTAAATTGACTCAAGTAATACGACCCCAAAATGATGGTCACTGAAAATGTTTCTTTACGAAAGCTTGAAATACACTGGTTGATTTGTTTAATGATTTAATTAAGCGGGTTTTCTGGGTATGATACAGGAAGTTGTTGTAAAAAAGTCTAGGATCAATGGACTGGGCATATTCGCTGGGCGAGATTTCAAAAAAGATCCATTGGTTATCAAATGGAGCGCACATAGGGAGCTTTCAAAACAAGACGTAGAAAACCTGTCTAAAGCAGATAAAGAGCATGTTTCTTTCATCGATGACAAGTATGTTTTGGTTCCGCCGATGGGTGGGTTAACCATTCATGTGACCCTAATGTTCGGCTTGGCTGATTTTTGCTATTTTGCAGAAAGAGACATCAAGAAAGGTGAGGAGATAACCGCAGATTATAGAAAGGAATCTGAGGCGGGGTTCCAGATGAAGTGTAATTGTGGAAGCAAGAATTGTAAAGGAAGCATCACTGTTGGATAACCATGGAAGAAATCTGAATAAGGCTTCCTAGTACTTGTGGTTGACTGCTAGTCTTTCTTCATGGCTTCTACTTTAAGCTCTTTAGGCATCAACTCAATCGCATACCGCAAGGCCGTTCGCGGCATAACCATTCGGTTACGAACCACATAATCGAAGACTTCTTTCTGATGTACTCTGCTTTCCTCTTTGAGCAGCCATCCATAACCCTTCTGCACCATATCGTCGCCATCTGCCAACAGCGTGTCGCAGATTTCAAAGGCATCCTTCAAAAACAAGCCTTTTTTTGCGGGAACAATAAGCGATACAGCAGAGGCACGTTTAAGCCAGCGGTTTTTGCTTTTAGCCCAACTCTTCACTTCACCTATGGTTTGAGGGTATTTTTGGATAAGGTCGCCGATGGTGTGGTTGCAGAATCCGTCGCATTTAGCCCAGTTGTTGATGTAACATTCAATCCAACGCTTGAACGTCGCCAAATCGTTTGGTTCAAGGTGGTCAATGTAGTTTGGAAGCCAGAATGACACAATGAACGCTTCTTCGGTGTAGTCGGAACCGATATAGCTCCTCGCATAACCCAAAAATCGCCTGTTTACTCAAGTCTTTTACTTGAGGCCAATATTTCTTCGCGATTTTGCCGACAGTCTCTGTCTTGACGCCGTAATACTTTACTTGTTCTTTGAAGAAACGCTGAAAACTCTGCTGCGTTTTTAGGTCAGTGGCGGCTTTTAGGTCAGCTCTGATTTGCTCTAGGACATTGTTCATAACTAACAATCGGTGTTTTGGAAAATAATAGCTTTTCCAAAAAATAAATCAAGTGATAAAAAGGAAGAAAAGAGACTTAGTAGTCTTCCATTTGGTAGAGACCGAAATCGATGTTTAGGGTTTTTTCTGGTCCACTGCTGTCTTCAAGGTCATAGAGGTGACTTGTAGCTTTTTCTAAACGGCTTTTTTTAGCGGTCACTTTAGATTTAACCATCCTGACTTTCATTTTTCCTTTGGGTTTACGGATGATGTGTGGTGCAGCAAGAACCATGGTTGGGTTGATGATTTGTGGAACAACTTCAATCTTGACGTCATCTATGCCTAATGGACACTTTAAAGCGTCATCATGCAGATGTTTAGTCAACGCCTTTTCGCCTCCAAACTTCAGCACTGATTAGGTCTCGGATTGCGACTCGGATGGCTTCGGCACGGTTTGGATAGAACCGTTCGTCAACCAACTGGTCCAAAGCTTTTATATACGTTTCAGGTAAATACAGAGTGATTAGTTTCATATGGGATTCTCCCGTAACTTCTGGATGAATATCTACAACTGTACTCGTTGGTTATACTTCTATATATCATGCTGCAAATATGCTTATAACATGTTCGTTCCACTGCTTATAAAGGTTAAAACATGCATGATGCAGGTATCTGTCAATTCAAGCGCTAGCAAGGATTACGTTTTTATGCCTTGTTGAAGCAACTAACGTGCGAGTAAACCATGGTCAGGCAGGTTTTCATTAAAAACTTCGGCTGCTCCTCCAACATGGCAGACGGCGAAGTCTTAGCAGGTTGCCTAGCCGAAGCAGGATTCCAATTAGCCACTTCAGAATCAGAAGCTGACCTGATAATCTACAACACCTGCGCAGTCAAAGGACCAACAGAAAACCGCATAATCGACGCCCTAAAACACGCCCCAAAAGACAAAAAAATCGTGGTTGCAGGCTGCTTGCCAAAAATTAGTTTTGAGCGCCTATGCCGCGAAGCACATTTTGATGGTGCGGTTGGTCCAGCGGTCGGCAACGAAATCGTTGATGTTGTCAAAGCGTGTTTTGGCTGGCGAGAAAGTCGTTGATTTGACCGCAGTCAAAGAGAAACCGCTGCTGAGTCTTCCAAGGCACAAGTCTAATCCCGTCGTAAGCGTTGTTCCTATAAATTTTGGCTGCTTAGGTTCAGTGTACCTACTGCTGCGTGGTTTTTGCCCGCGGACACCTGCGAAGCTACAGCATCAAAGAAGTCGTGGAACGTGTGAAAAGCGATTACGCGGCTGGCGCCAGAGAGTTTTGGGTTACTTCCCAAGACACCGCCAGCTTATGGAAGGGATTTAGGACACTGACCTTGCAGAACTGCTTGAAGCACTTGGCAGATTAGAGGGGGATTTTCGGGTCAGAGTCGGCATGATGACGCCCAACTTGGTCACCGAAATGCAAACCCGACTAATCACCGCTTTTGATAACCCGAAAATCTTCAAGTTTCTGCATCTGCCCGTGCAAAGCGGCGATGACACAGTGCTCCAGTACATGCGCAGGTTCTACACAGCAGCGGAGTTTAAGGGAATCGTGGAGACTTTCAGAGATGAATTTCCTGAACTGACTTTGGCAACTGATGTCATTGTGGGTTTTCCAGGCGAAACAGAAGAAGCCTTTGAGAACACGCTCAAGCTCTTAGAGGAAGTTAAGCCTGACGTGGTTAATGTTTCCAAGTTTTTTGCCCGACCCAAAACCGTAGCTGCCAGAATGAAGGATGGTTTGGTTGATCGGGAAGAAATCAAGCGCAGAAGCACTGTTGCAGCGGAGTTGGCGAAGAGGCTTTCGGCTGAGCGTAATCGGCGTTGGGTTGGCTGGAGTGGCGAAGTGCTCGTTGATGAGAAGGGCAAAGTTGAAGGTTCATGGGTTGGACGCAACTTCGCCTACAAACCAATCGTCATAAAAAGCACGGATAACTTGCTGGGCAAAACCTTGAAGGTTAAAGTGGTTGAGGCTTCATGGAACCTACCTGAAAGGCGAAATGGCTTAAAAATAGTTATAATTTTCTCTCACAACCCATTAAATAAACGTCAAGAATTGGTTGCAGACACGCAATGGAATACTTAAATAATTTCGGCTCTGTATCTTGTTCGGCTGAGAAAGTGACCACCAACACAATCGAGCATCTGCTTTTTCAACACATTAACACGCAAAAAAGAGGTTTTCAAGCCAGTTGGAAGCGGGCAAAGCCAAAATGTACACCTGTGGTCCAACCGTTTACGATTATGCGCACATTGGTAATTTTCGTGCCTTCTTGTTTGAGGACTTGCTCAAGCGTTGGCTGATTCAGCGCGGCTTTAAGGTTATCCATGTCATGAATCTAACGGATATCGATGACAAGACCATTAAAGGCAGTCAAAAACAGGGTGTTCCACTTCGACAATTCACAGATTTCTACGTGAAAGCGTTTTTTGAAGACATTAAAGCCCTAAACATAGAACCTGCAGACGTTTACCCAAAAGCCACCGATCACATCCCCGAAATGGTCGCGTTGATTAAAACGCTAATGGCTAAAGGCATCGCTTACAAGGGCGAAGACGGCTCAATCTACTTCTCTGTGTGCAAGTTTCCAGATTACGGTAAACTTTCTCATATTAGAGTTGGCGAGCTTAAAGCTGGCGCACGGGTTAGTCAAGATGAATACGCTAAAGAAGAGGCCCAAGACTTTGCGCTCTGGAAAGCATGGACAGCCGAAGACGGCGACGTCTATTGGGAAACTGAGTTGGGAAAGGGCAGACCCGGCTGGCACATCGAATGCAGCGCTATGGCCATGAAATACCTTGGCGAAACCTTCGACATTCATTGCGGCGGAGTCGACAACATGTTTCCCCATCACGAAAACGAAACTGCACAGAGCGAAGCAGCCACGGGAAAGAAATTTGTGAATTACTGGATGCATAATGAGCACTTGCAGGTGGAGGGCAAGAAAATGTCGAAAAGCTTTGGCAACTTCTACACTCTCCGCGATTTGTTGGCAAAGGGAAATGATCCAATTGCAGTTCGCTATTTGTTAATGTCAACGCATTATCGGCAGCAATTTAACTTCACCTTTGAAGGGTTGGAATCTGCAAAGGCCGCAGTAGATAGGCTCCGTAACTTTGTCAGGCGCCTACATGAAGCAGATGGCAAGGAAAGCGGCGGAAAAGTAGCCACTTTTATCGCCAAGGCTGAAGCTTGTTTTGGCGGTTCGATGGATGACGACTTAAACATTGGCATAGCGTTGGCTTCATTGTTTGATTTTGTTCGTGAAATTAACATTTTGCTCGATGCTAACACAGTTGGCAAATCTGAGGCTGCTGATGTCGGCGGTTTAATGATGAGGTTCGATGCTGTCTTAGGTGTTATAGGTAAGGTGGAAGTTGAAGAAGCGCTTTCTGCTGACATCGATGTATTGGTGCAAAAACGTGAAGCAGCCCGTAAAGCTAAAAACTGGAAAGAAGCCGACGGAATACGGGCTCAGCTGAAAACAATGGGCATAGTGCTTGAAGACACAGCACAAGGCATAAGGTGGCACAAAGAGAAACCTTAGGTTTTGCCGCCAAAATTCCATTCTTTCGTGGTGTATTTTTCCGTGAGGAGCCTGTCTGTTGTTTCTTTTTCGGTCTCGGAGAGTTCGCTTTGTTCAAGTTGGATTTTCAGGATTGCTCTGAATCCTTGAGCTAAAGCGTTGGCGACAGTGTCGTTGCTGATCTCGTGGCCGAGTTCGTTTTGGATGCTGGTGATTTTGCGTTTCCCAATATCCGCCGCGAGACTGCAGCTTACGTTTCTAAGTTTTAGGAGCTGGAACATTTTAGGCAAATCAATGCTTTTCAAAATGGTCCCGTGTTGGAGGACAACCCCGTGGGTTAGGGTTTGGCTGCTGCCAGAGATTTTTTTGCCGCCAACGGTGAGGTTTGGGCAGTTTTTGGCATCTCCACCGCTGAAATCGGCTGGAACCCCTAAAAGACGGAGCGCGTCAGTTATGGCCTCGTAAATTTTGCAATAAACGGTGGTTATGTCTGCGGTGCCCAAGTCGGAGGTTTTGGCTACGACGCTATAGGTTACTTCCCCCTCGAAATCATGGTAAACGGCGCCTCCACCACTGATACGCCGAACGATATCTACGCCGAGTTGTTTGCAGGCATCCAAGTATACTTCATTTCCAGGGTTCTGGTTTTTGCCGATGCTTACTGCGGAGGGCTTCCAGCGGTAAAAACGCAGAGTGTTGGGAACCTGTCCAGCGAGGCGTGCATTTAAAATTGCCTCGTCGATTGCCATGTTCACAAATGCGTTACTAGTTTCTAAGGGAAGCAAACGCCAAGTATCCATACAATCCACTTTCTCAAACAGAAACTAACTAAACTTAAAACTCTTCTGCAAGACGTTTCCAAACGCTTCTTGAAGTGCAACAAGTTATTTAGGTAGGCTTAGCTCTCTACCAGAAACATCCAAGTCATACTGAGGAAACCTTATGTCTAAAGCGAAAGTTGGCGTTTCAATGCTCTACTGCCTAGGCGAACCCTTCAAGCGCATGGTAAAACGTTTAGGCACGATGGATACCAAGTACATTGAGATTCTGGATGACGGCACTCATGACCTCGACAAACAACGCATCACGCTACTCAAAGAAGCTGCAAAATCATACAACCTCACCTATTCTTTACATGCACCCTTCGCCGATGTCAACATTGCCTCGCCAGTTAAGCCTCTACTGAACGCCTCATTAAAACGCCTAACCCAATCGTTGGCAAATGCCAATGCAATCGACGCCAAGATGTGGGTCTTCCATCCGGGACAACGTACTGGAATAGGCCAATTCTATCCGGGCGCTGACTTTAAACAGATGTGCCAAAGCATCGAACAGCTCTACGCAAAAGCAGAGGAATATGGCATAAACATTGCCCTGGAAAACTTGCCCGCAAAATACTGGTTTTTAATGAATACTCCTGAAGAATTCCAAAAAATGTACAAAGAAACCAACTTGCCCATCGGCATAACTATGGATCTTGGACACGCCAACCTCGAGGGACAAATCCAGCCCTTCTTTAATCAACTCGCCGACAAAATAGTCCATATCCATGCCAGCAACAATGATGGCTCAGAAGACCAACACTTCGGGGTTGAAGACGGCAAAATCGACTACAACTGGTTCGCTGAAACCCTCAAAAAAATCGGCTATGACAAAAGCGTCATAGTAGAATCCATGCATAAGGTACCTGAAAGCATCCAGAAACTAAAGCATCTACTCGCTTAACGGCAACTCCAACTCCATTAAATCCTCGGCCAATATGGTGTTGGGGAAAACTTTTTTGGCTTGATCCAAAAGCAACTCAGCGTTTGGGTATCTTGCGCTGATGTGGGATAAGACAAGCTGTTTTGCTTCAGCTGCCTTCGCTTGCCCTGCTGCTTGGCTTGGAGTTGAGTGTCCATCCACATCTGCCTTCTCAGTGAGCGAATCGTCAAAGGTGCAGTCATGAATCACCAAGTCAGCGGCTTGAGCGAATTTTGCGAAGGAACCAAATGGTTTTGTGTCGCCGGTATAGACGATTTTTCGTCCAGTCCGCATTGGCCCCATTACATCTTCTGATTTCACTACTTTGCCATCTGGCAATGTGATTTCTTCGCCTCGTTGCAGTTTAGACCACAACTCGCCCACTGCAACTCCCAGTGCCAACGCTTTTTTGGGATAAAACTTGCCTGGACGCGGCTTCTCTACAATCGCATATGCATAACTCTCCACAGCGTGGTTGGATTTTGTTGCTGTGACTTGATATCCTTCTTCGTCGCATACCACGCCTTCAGATTTGATTTGGTTGATTTCAACAGGGTAGTTTAAGCCGAAATTGAGCGTTTCTTTGGTGCAAACCAGAAAATCTTTGAGTCCGACAGGACCATATATCTGCACAGGTTCTTTTCTTTCCATAAGCGCCATCGTTTGTAAAAGCCCCGGTAATCCTAGAACATGGTCACCATGCAGGTGAGTGATAAACACCTTCATTTTTCGGTGAAAACTGATCTTTGCCGCCATCATCTGCCTCTGGACATTTTCGCCGCAGTCAAACATCCACTGCTCCCTAGGACACTGCACGATCACAGCTGGCAAACTCCGCTTCAAAGTCGGCACGCTGCCACTGGTTCCCAAGAACACTACACGAATACTCATGAATTCACCTTTTCGAATACTGCAATCTCCCTCGTCAAACTCCTATGAACGTAAGCAAAGTGAGATTCCACATGCCTAAAGCCCAACTCGGCGCCGAGATGTGTTATGTTTAATGTTTTCGGGGAAGCAATACAAATGCGTTGCCCCACCCCCAACAGCTTATGTGAAGTTGCTAAGACTTCTTGGACCAGCTGTTTTGTGGTGGATTTTAAAGTGCTCGACGAGCGACCGTACGGAGGGTCAGTTACGATAGCGTCAACTTTGAAAAGGGGAACTTTGCGGGAATCTGCAAGCACTAAGCCTTCGGCTTCGATGTTGAAGAAATGCAAGTTTTTTCTTGTACCCAAAATCATTCGTTTTTGTGCATCTATGCCGACTGCTCTGCAGCCGATATATGTGGCTTCGACAAGGGATGTCCCTGTGCCGCAGAAAGGGTCCAGCAGAACCGATTCAGCCTTGGCGTGCGCCAAATTAACCATGCAACGTGCCATCTTAGACGGCATGGCTGAGGGGTGGAAGAAGGGCTTTTTACGTGGACGCCGCTCCGAGAAGGTTTTAGAGGTTATATCGGTTAGTTTTAAGCCTAAAACAAGTTTTTCGTCAGTTATTATGCCAATGAAGGTTTTATCAGGGTTTTTCAGGTTTACTCTGGTGCCCTCTGTGGCTCCGAGGATTTGCTTTCCCAGTTCAACCTCAAGAGCCATGGTGTTTATGGCTTGGTCGGCATAGTTTTTGATTCGGTTTATGCGAACTACAAAGCTTTCACCGGGTTTCAATACTCTTTTGAAGTCTGTTCCAGCAGCGATTTTGGTGATGTCGCTCATGTTTGCATTGGATACGAAGAGTTCCTGTGCGCAGACTCGCGTGTAAGCGGAGCGAACTTGGACATCTTTGGCGCATTCAAGTTCGGCTTCTAATCGCAGAACCTGGTCAAACTCTTCTACATTTGCGTAAGTGAAGCCTTCTGTCTCTAAAATCGCTTTTATTTCTGCAACAGGCAGTGACTTATTCTCGCCTGAGAGCAAAAAGAAGAGCTTAGGCACTAAACAGCGCCTTTCAAAGCTTGACTAATAAGAGGCGCAAGTGACACTTTGCTAATGCTTCCGGGGACACTATCGGTTCCCACAATTTCTTCTACGCCCGCATCCAATATCCGCTTCTCAGCGTCGCCGATGAGCAACCCGTGGACACATCCGCAGAAGACATGTTTGGCGCCGTTTTCGCGAAGGATTTTTGCTGCTCCAACGATGGTGCCTCCTGTGCTGATGATGTCGTCGAGGATTACGACAGTTTGACCTTTAACGTTTAAGCCTTCGGCGGTTTGGACGGTTTGACCTGTGTAGCGGTCGCGGGTTTTATTGAGGTGCCCTGCTTCGCCACCAAGGATGGCTTGGGCTTGCTGTGCGATGTACATGGCGCCTTTGTCGGGTGAGAGGGCATATGCACCTTTGTAGCCTTTTTTGACGAAGTAGTCTGCAATGAGGGGGATGGCGCTCAGAGTCTTGGCTGGAAACGGAAACTGCTCAAGCGTCGGCTCCGAGTGGATATTGACCGTTAGAAACTCGTCGATTCCGGCGGCTTTCAGCATCCGCGCGATGGTTTCAACGCTTATGCCCTCGCCTGACAGGAACATTTTGTCCTGCCTTGCATACGCCAAATAAGGTACGACTGTGGTGACTTTTTTTGCACCTGCGCGCTTAGCTGAGTCAGCCATGAAAGCTAACTGGAAAAGCCGTCCATCCTGCCCTGGAGGACAAGTAGTCTGTATGATAGCGACATCCTCACCTTGAACATTTCCATCTATGCGAACATATGATTCTCCATCTGGGAAAATCTTGGCGACAACGGGAACATTTGGATAACCAGTTTGAGCCGAAACGGCTTCAGCGAGCTCTTTAGATGCTGGACCAGAGATAACCTTCAATGTATACTCCTCTTTGCCATTTTAGAGATGCACGTTTAGGTTTTAAGCCTTCCCCAAACTGTAATCTACGGAAACAGCTGTCTGCCCAACTGGTTCTGACCAACGCCAATTGCCCGAGTTGTCTTGTACTGTACCTGCCTTAAGCCCAATGCAAGTTCCGTGAATTCTCTTATTGTAGTGTAGCGAAAATCCCAAGTTGGAACGCCAAACCGCAAGCCGCTGCACATAGTATCCGCGTAAACATAAAGTCTCACTCCATGGTAATCGTATACTGCTTGGTTGGGTTCGCCGTACTTTGGTTCCGCGAGCACTTTGAAGGGCCAGATTTTGCAGGCTTCTGGCTTCATGCCCTGCAAGCCGCAGTAGTATGTGTTTGTTTTGTTGCAGAGAAATCCGCAGGAGCCGTCGCTTGTACGTTTGATGTAAAAGCGGTCTAAGCCTGAAACTGTGGTTTCTGTACCGAAGGTTTTGGAGATGTTTAGCCACTCAGAAAACCCCAGCACAACGCTGTAGAGTTTGCAGCAGTAACCACAAGCTTTGCAAAGCCAATCCGCAACATTCTGCCATGGAACAAACTGCATCGTAGATCACCTCAAAAAAGATGAAGAGCGAATTAAATTTATTCCCACCAAAGAACCAGTTTTCGTTGATGAAGCAAACAAAACTTAACAGCTGTACCTATGGTGGGTCTTATTGGAGCTTTTCCAAGCCAAAACCAAGTTGAAAGATCAGGGTTTTCTGTAGAGGTAAATCGTGTGAGAGGGGTAGCCGAGTTGCGGG
This sequence comes from Candidatus Bathyarchaeota archaeon, assembly GCA_963770845.1. Taxonomy (GTDB): domain Archaea; phylum Thermoproteota; class Bathyarchaeia; order Bathyarchaeales; family Bathycorpusculaceae; genus Bathycorpusculum. Next base: position 135,837 of record CAVYRC010000014.1, read on the forward strand.
TTTTCGCAGAAGTTCTCAACTTTGGTTGGTCGCCAACCGATAATCTCGTAGTCATGGGAAACCACGCGTGCACCCCTCTTTAGGTCGCTTTCAAGTTTAGGCTTGATTTTCTCGTTTGCACTTGTCGTCAAGTACAAGTAGACCACGTCTGCGGAGGTTAAGTTTACGTTAAACATATCATCGTTCATTATGGTTACTCGGTCATCGAGGCCGTGCTCATGAATTGAACTCATCGCTTTCTTGGCTAAATCCTCACGCATCTCGATGCCTACACCTCGAGCACCAAAAGTCTTTGCAGCCATAATCACGGTTCTGCCGTCGCCTGAACCCATGTCAAAGAGGACTTCGCCTGCCTTCAAATCTGCCATTTTAAGCATATATTCGACGACAAGTGTTGGGCTTGGAACAAAAGGAGCGATAAACATCTTAGTTCTCCAAAAATTTAGGCAACATGTTTGTTATGCTACGTAAGCGTCTTTTTTGTGCTGCGGTCGTTTTGCTTCGCCACATTTAGCACAGCTTTGCGCACACAACTCTAGGTATTTCTCTTCTTCTGCCTTGCTTACAGCGTGCGAGGCTTTTGTGCAGAGTTCGCTGGGTTCACTGCATCCTTCTTCTTTGCAGAGACCTGAGATGTACTGGCAAATTTCCTGGACGTCTTTAGGTTCTAGAACTGCTCTGTTTGTGCGGACCAGCAAACAAAGTTCTCGTGCCATCACACATGTTTTGACGTATTTGACGCGTTCTAGAACTTCGTTGCGCAGGTTTCTTCGGCTTATTTCCACAGTGTGTTCCCCTATAAGTATAAGCAGATAGCAAAAAATAAGCGGCTTTAAACTTAAAACAGTTGCTATTAAAGCTAGGGAGAATAGTCACCCTTCTGAGAGCTCCATTGTAAAAATTTTACCTGAATTGCCATTTAAACGTTATTGACCCAAATGGGCTAATAAGCTATATCAGCCTTCTACCCCACTCATCCATTGATTTTCATGACAGGAAATATAACACTAAACCAAGACGGTGCAAAAACAAAACGCATAAGTTACAAGCGTGCACTGAAACATCAATTAACGTTTTTCGCTTCAATTAGGCTGAGTGGAACAGTCGTTAGCTTATTGTTGGGGAGATAGAATGACGAAGGGTAAACCCTGGGATATAGAAGAGGAGCGAAAGCTGCGAGATCTTGTGGAAGAAGGTAGGAGCGTTATTGATATTTCTCGAATTATGCTTAAGACTCGGGAAGCAATAAGGCAGAAGCTTTTCTCTATGGGTCTTAAGGTCTTAAAAGAACAACAACGGGCTATTTCTGGAAAAAAAGCTTGTTTTTGTTCTTCTAAACTAGAGTTGCCGGCAACTCTGCCTACTGTTGAGGAAGCATTGGAGATTTTGGGAGCAGCTTTGCTTAAAGGATCCGAGTCGGGATTAGACAAAGATGAGATTCAGCGGCTACAGGTTGTTGCTACTTTGGCTAAAACGTACAAAGAACTTTTCGCGGATTATTTAGATTACCGAGGATTAGAAGAACGCTTAGTAGAACTTGAGGGAAAATATAATGCACTTGTCACAAAGTCCGAGACGCATGCGTCTAACTGAAGCATCGGGGGCACTTCAGTTCACTCGACAGCCTAGTGAGTGCTCACGAAGCAGAATTGGTAGCCAAAGTCAAGGATGTCTCCAAGGACACATTGAGGTTCTTGGTACACTACTGCAAGCTCAATCCTTATTGGTATTTGATTCAGCTTATACGCAATTATGAGGTTTATCAGTTCAATGCTGTCAGGTGGCCTCGCCAAACAGGAAAAAGCACATGCATTGGGGCGCTACATCTCGCTGATGCTTGGAATAACCCTGATTTGAATATTGGATTTATTGGTCCAAGCTGGCGCCAAACAAAACTGAACATCCGCCGAGTCGCAAGCTTTTGCCGTAACCTTCCACAGCAAGGCATTCACATCCAGAAAACCAAAATCACACTACCCAGCGGTAGCATCATTGAGGCATTCCCAAACAACCCCGATACAATTAGAGGAAATACGTTCCATCGAATTTGGTGGGATGAAGTCGGATTCACCGCCAACGACGAGGACTTATATGATGCGATATTGTTTACGCTTACCACTACCAACGGCAAATTAACTGCTAGTAGTACGCCCTTTAGTAGTAATAGTCTTTTTTGGAAGATGTGTAATTATAAGAATTTCTCGGATTTTGGGCGCATGCATTTCAGCTGGGAGAGAAGCATTAGAACCTAATGGACCATTAAAGCCTGCAATCATTGAGAAAATTAAACGCCAATTCGGGGATGATCCTGCTCGTTGGCGCCGGGAAATGGAGGCGGAATGGGCTGAAGACGAAGATGTCTGGTTGGCTCAAAGCTTGATTGTTAGCTGCATTGGTACCGAGAAGAATTGCGGCGTTGATCTTCAGGAGTTCAATCCTGAAACTACCTCCGATGGAGATTTCTTTGCTGGACTTGACCTAGCACAAACAAGGGACTACTGTGTCCTATCCGTAATTGAGAGGTTAAACGATAGGCTGTTTTTGCGGCATCTGAAGATTTTCCAGCAGCCAACGCTGTACGCTCAGGTTTTGGGTTATTTGAAGGCTTTGCAGGATCGTTGGGGCGGATTCCAAAAAATACGAGTTGATTTCACTCGGGAAGGTCCAAGCATAATTGCCGATATGACAACCGCTGGAATTGACAACGCTGAAGGTGTAAACTTTAGTGTGCCACGAAAAAGCGAAATGGCAAGCCTACTCAAACAGCGAATGACCAACGGCAAATTCTACTATCCACTGCTAAACTGGGAACGACCCTACCGAGGCGACATCTGCACGGAGCTAAACGTTGAACGCTATGACCTGCGAAAAGATGGCGCCATAGGCTACTCACATCCAAACGGAACACATGACGACGTCTTCTGGAGCATAGCCCTAGCAGTTTATGCGACCGCAGAAATGAGCCCCGAACCATTCCTAGCAGTTATCCCAAGGTGACAGGATGAGAAGACGAAATGATTTTGGAGTGCGCAACACTTCTGAAATAATAAGGTAATATCTTATTTTTTTTGATTCACGAAAAGCTAATAACTTGTGGCAATACTTTTGGTAAAATGATGAAATCTCTTCCGCCATAAATAGGGTTAAAGTAAAACGCAAAACTGTCACCGAGAAAAATTTGGGCAGTAACTACGCCTGAAAATGTGATTGAGATGTTAAAGAGAATTGCAATCTAAAAACAAGAAGTTGATCCTCATTTCAGTAATAGCAATAGCATTGGCGTTAAACGCTTACACATTTAGTCTTGCCTATCCAGAAACATTCAAGCCGATGTCGCCAATTTATGCACGGGATTTTTCTGCTTACTACATCGGGGAGTGGCGATTATTCAACAATCCGACCACAATCTACATAGGTGGCAATCAGCCGGGCGATTACTATATTCCCCCAAACGTTCAAACCTTCAAGTACACACCTTCTTTTCTGATTTTTTTTGCTCCTTTTATTAGTTTAAGTTACCAAAATGCGCTTAACGTTTTTGACATACTGCAATTTGTTTCTATTTTTGCCCTAGCGTTTTTTGTCTATCAAATTGTAAAGAACAAAAAGCTTGTAGGAGCCGCCATAGTAGCCTTCATCATCTTAATTGCTTTCCAACCAGGTTACTATTGGGGCTATGCTCAAGCAAACGCCCATATAATTCAAACCTCCCTTATCGTAGGCGCCTTATATTTTGGGTTCTCCAAAAAACCATGGCTTTCCGCGTTGCTATTCGCAATAGGCGCATTTGATCCACGAGGAGCTCTTCTTGCTCTTCCACTGCTTCTATGGTACAACCGACAAAAACTTCTGAAATTTGGCTTGGGCATAGTTGCATTTCTTACGGCGTTAAACTTGCCCTTTTTCTTTTACTACAACATAGGACTAGACTTTTTGCGAATAGAAGTTAATGGCGACATCGTCTCACAGATATATTCATACGATTTAGTTCCTATGATCGCAGTCGCAGCACTGACCGTACTTGAGGTAGTTATGATAATTGAAAAGCGAATAAACTTAAGTTCTTTTAAATGGAACAAAATCTTAAAGGCAAATTTAAGCTAGTATTAACTCATAACTAGAAAACTCAATTTGCCAAAAATAATAATTGCCAAAAAATAATAGTGTTCTCAGAATCGCTTGTTCAGTACCTTTCGTTCGGCTTCCAAAACTAATTCGTAGAACTTGTCTGAAAGCTTAGGCTCCTTTTCCAAAACAGCTTTTCCATCTGCCGCGGAAACTCTCCGTCCACTCAACGCGACTGCAGCTGGTTTGCCATATTTTTCAATCAACTCGGCAGTTTGCCGTGCGTGCATCTGCATCTTCTCCTCATTCTTCGCCAACTTTACGCCACGTTTTTCAATCAGCGGCATCGCTTTCTCTTCTTCAACTTTGAGCATTCCAATCGCAAAAGAGCCACATCGGGGGCACTTGGGTTTGTCAGGCAGGTCTTTGATACGTATTGACTCCATGTAATCCCAGCAGGCGGTGCAGACAAAGTTGCCTGTCTCGTTTAGTAGCCGTCGCTTTGGCAGATTCAACCAGCACAGCCCGCATTTGTTCGGGCGGAATCAGATCAGTCTTCATGCTGACCCGTTCGATACCTACACGAGCAACAGGAGTCGCGTTACCGCCTGTCTCAACCACCTGCAACCGCACCAAACCATCGCGTAGTCGTCCAAGCACCATTACTAGCCCATCTCCGTCGAGGTCTTTGGAGAAAACTTCTTTGAGCCCTTCCTCATAAATCGGGGTTCCTTCAAAACTTGTTATCAGCTTTTGGATGCTTATGCTGCCAAAATCAGCCCACTTCTTTAACGCACCAAATCGCCGAGCTACCTGAATGACGCGGCGCTTAAACAATCCAGTTTTCACCGTTGACAGCGTTAGCGTGCTCCTGATTGCTTGCTCATTCATAGCCCTGTACTTCTTTTAGTACTTCGACGAGTCGCTCAGCCGTCATGGCGCCCATGGTTTGTACAAAGATACGGTAGGGATCATGCTGAACCACTATGCCGCGACCAAGTTTGTCGGATAATATTTGCCCCAAAAACTGGGCGAACGCCCGATTTATGAGCGAACCAAAATTTGAGTGGATAATTATGAATTCAGTCCAATCCTCAACGACAATGCGCTTGGGAGTGGGAACAGGAAATCCGCTATGCACCTGCTCCAAGGTTTCTTCTAAAGCATGCAGAATCGTCTCTTTGTCAGCGGGGTAACGTTCAGCAAGTATGGCGCTGATTTGTTCGCCTGAAGCACCGCTTTGGGTTTTCTCCTCGACGAAACCTCTTATTTCGGCTAGTTCCTGCGCTATCTCGTAGGGAACAGGAATTTCCTCGCCAATCCAGCTGGGGATTGAGCCTGTAGGATCGTCGACGGGTCGAACGTAGACTTTTTCTTCGGTTGCATGGATGATTTGCCATGGGCTACCTCGGATGATGAATTTTGTACCGGGTTTGCCATATTCTGCCATGAAGGCTTCATCTAAAACTCCGATAGAAGTATCCGTTGATTCATCGATAACTAGGAACTGCTTTTCCTCTGGAATCATGGAAAGGTTGTCAAAGTAGTATTCAAACAGCGCTTTGGTCCGTTGGGGACGCAGAACCACTTGGTCTTCAAACGATGCCCAAGCTAAACGGGGGAAACGATTGTGCATATATTTGAGAATCTTTTCCACATCAGCTATCGTTAGGTTTTCGAATGGCGCTGCGTTTTTGGCGATCTGCAGAATCTCGTTGAAGGCTAAGCGGCGGTTCTTAAGTAGCAGCCCAGCGATTTGATGCGCCAAAACATCGTAGGGTTTGTCGGGAATAGAAAGAGGTTCTAGCTCTTCGCTCAAAGCCCGTCGCGCGATAACCATTGCTTCAAGGGTGTCATCGGAATCCATGCCGATAATTACACCTTCAGACAACTTCCCATAGGTGTGACCTGCCCTGCCAACCCGTTGAATCAAACGTGAAACCTGTCTTGGACTCATGTACTGGATTACTAGGTCTATATGGCCAACGTCAATGCCGAGTTCAAGGCTACTGGTGGCGATTAACCCTTTGAGAGCACCTTTTTTGAGTCCGGTTTCAGCAGCTATACGTGAAGGCTTAGCGAGAGAACCATGATGAATTGAAATTGGGAAATCTACATCCCATACTTTGAAGCGGGAAGCCAAAACCTCCGAGACCGACCGCGTGTTTGTAAAAAGAAGCACTGATTTGTGTTTGGTCATGTAGTCGCGGATTATGCGCAGTCTTGCTCCCACTTCAGGGTGGGTGTAGATTTTGGAGGCGAAATGGGCGTCTTCTTCGGTTGGCTTAGGGTAGATTACTTGAAGCTTCACCATCTTGGCAACGGGGGTTCGGATGATTTCGACGGGGCGTTTATCGCCCACCAGGAACTGGGCAACTTTGTCTGGACTACCAACAGTTGCGGATAAACCGATCATCTGGAAGTCTTTGCCGATCAAATCTCTGATGCGTTCCAACGCAAGGGAAAGTTGGCTTCCGCGTTTGCTGTCCGCAAGCTCATGCACCTCATCGATAACTACCCATCGTAGACTTTGCAGGCTCTGACGCAGCAACCACCCGGTAAGTATAGCTTGCAGGGTTTCGGGGGTAGTTATGAGAATGTCTGGGGGGCATTTAGATTGGCGGGTACGTTCTTTGGTCTCGGTGTCGCCATGCCGTACAGCCAACTTAATGTCGAGATTGTTGCACCACCACTGGAGCCGTTCAAGTAAGTCACGGTTGAGTGCCCGAAGAGGAGTTATATAGAGTACTTTTATGCCAGGGGTTTTAGGCAACTGTAGAAGCATGCTCAGGATGGGAAGGAATGCAGCTTCTGTCTTGCCTGTGGCAGTGGGTGATAGTAAGAGGACGTTTTTGCCTTCAAGGATAATTGGTATAGTTTTCTGTTGAGGTTCGGTTGGCTTTTGGAATCCCTTCTGTTCAACGAGCCTTCGCACTGGCTTTACGAGCATTTCAAAGGCGTTTTCAGAAGTGGCTTGCAAAAGTTAACCCTTAGCTTTAAAAGATATGCTTAGTTTCGGGGTATAAAAGACGTTGGGGCGGAAAGTCGTGGTTAACAGGGGGTCTAATCATTTTTTTGGGTAATAATGTGTCTTATTGGTATATTCTAAGCTAATATCTATGTATTCAACCATTGTTTTTTGATGTTTCCTTTATTCCTCCTCCATGCTATTGACAAAAAAATGTCTAATCAGAATATTGAAAGGAAAAATATCTATGGGAAAGCTACGGAAAGTCTTTTATTCCATCAATCTAAAGCATGGAAGCGACAATACGGAGGAAAATAAATGGCTAAATGTCCAAAATGTGGAACCGAAGTAGCTAAGCCAAAAAAGACATGGAAAATGGCGGGTCGTCCAGATAAAGCTGGAAAACGCATGCAACTAGAAATCGGACTCTACGAATGCCCAAAATGCGGCAACGTATTCCGCGAAGTACTAAGTAAACAAAAAATATAAACTGCAACCTAACCCAAATTAGAGTGCAGATTTGTACTCTCTACTTTTTCTATTTTTGTATAAAGCGGTAGTTTTAAAACCAAGCATTTGTTAATCAACGGGATATTCAGGTCCGATGCAAAAAGTGATTGATTTCAAGAAGCTTTGGAAGAAAGAATATTTCAAAACTGCACTCGCAATCGCCCTGATTATCGCCGTTATAGCAGGTTTCTATGCTGGTATAGCGCTGGCTCTAGGTACACCGGTTCCAATCAGGGTAGTGGAGAGCGGTAGCATGTGTGTTCCCTATGATGGGGCATGTAATGGCTGGCTCTCTTTGGATCACCCGTTTGCCCAAACCTTGCACAAAGGTGACATCATAATTATTCAAGCACTAAATCCAGCTGACCTAAAGGCCAACTACCCCAACAGTGACATAATAGTCTACAAAAACCCTAATGGCGTCACACCAATAGTTCATCGCATAGTTGAGAAACAAGAAATTAACGGCACCCTATACTTCAAAACTAAGGGCGATGGCAACTCACCGATAAAGTATCCTGAAGTTTCAAACTACGATGATAACATTCCTGATTCAAGAGGGGTCCCCCAAAATCTCATCGAGGGTAAGGTTATTTTGCGCATTCCATGGTTTGGATGGGTAACGCTTTTCATGAGGGGCAACTCTTGGGCTTTGCCGCTAGTTGTTACGCTTATAGTTTTGCTTGTGGTCATCGAGTTTGTGTTCCCGTTAGTCAAAGAGAAGAGAAAGAGAACTGCACAACAAACCGCAAAGACTGGTGCGGTACAGATGTCTTTATAAAGAAAGCATTTGATAAAAGAACATTCAAGAAAGGCGATATGTAAGAGGGAGAAACTGTTTGCCAAAGGTTAAAGCAACAATAAGCGTCGAGAACGTTGTCGCTTCTGCAACACTTAACCAAAAAGTCGACTTAAACGCTGTCGTGAAAGGTTATCCAGGAGTCGAATACCGCCCTGAACAGTTTCCAGGTCTAGTTTTTCGCTTAAAACGCCCAAAAACTGCCACGTTAATTTTCAGTTCCGGAAAGATGGTTTGCACAGGCGCAAAATCAGAGAAAGAGGCACGTCGTGCAGTTATGAAAGTTGTCAAGGAACTTAAGAAAGGCGGCATAATAATAATCAGTAAACCTGAAATGAAAATCCAAAACATGGTTGCCTCTGGCGGACTTGGAGGCATGATTGACCTGGAAAAAGCGGCTTATACCTTGGATCACGCCATGTATGAGCCTGAACAGTTTCCCGGCTTAATTTACCGTATGGTAGACCCGAAAGTTGTGATCCTGCTTTTCGCCAGCGGAAAACTGGTCTGTACAGGTGCCAAAAAAGAGCAGGATGTCTATGATGCGGTGGATAAATTGCATACGCTACTCGAAGAAACCGCTCTAATCTTCTATGAATAACCCCTTTAACGCGGCTTTTTTACCTGTTTTAGAATGGTCTTTAGGTTTTCCTTGTCAATTGCGCCCATTTCATAAAGCGTGTTGGCTACTTCACTCATTTTTAGTAACGCATGAAGTCTCATTTCGTTCTTCTCAAGCAGCTGCTTTCCGCCTTCTTCACGATCCAAAAAAACAACCGCTTCTGTAACGACTCCACCTTCAGCTCTTACAGCGTCAGCTGCTTTCTTTAACGTCAAGCCTGTCGTAAGCAAGTCATCGATTAACAAGACTTTGTCTCCTGAAGCCAGGATTCCTTCTACTCTTCGTTCTCTGCCGTGCAAACGGATACCTTTGCGCACGTAAAGGAAGGGTTTTTTGAGGTTATAGGCAATTTGGGATGCAAACGGGATTCCTGCCAACGGTATGGCTGCGATACGGTCGAAGCTTTTTACTCCGATCTCGCTCGATATATATTGGGCGTATGCTTCGCAGATTTCATGGAAAGCATCTGGGAAACTGGGGATCACTCTTAGATCCACGTAGTAGGGGCTTGCTTTGCCGCTGCTAAGCTTGAAGACTCCGAATTTTATTGCGTCGAGTTTGAAGAGTATGTTTGCCATTCGCTCTTTCAGGGTTGGGATTGAGGATTGGGTTTTCATGTTTTTCACTTCCTCTTTGACACTTGGTAGATCTTGTTCTGCTCAGGAATCAAGCATGCAGTTCGATGAAGCTCTTTCTGGAGCAGCTCTGCAAACTCCTTTTGGCTTGCAGCTGTTGCGGTGTGGTATGGAACTGCGATTTGTGGTTTAGTTAGACGTGCAATCTCGAAACCTGTTTGCGGCGTAGAACCCGGAGCAATTCCAACTGTGCAGAAAACAACGTCAAAATTCTCTTTTTGCCCCAGCTTGGCCAGTTCTGGGAAGGGTAAACTATCTGCGGTGTGGTAGACTTTGACTTGATCTTCGCTGGTTATGATGTAGGTTACGGGGGCTTGTGCTGGGTGGTTGCTTTTTTCAGCTTTGACTGTGACTTCGCCGATTTTTATCTCCATCCCAGGTTTGATGGCTTGGAGTTTTTCTTTGGGAATAGCAAGTTGCAGTTTCTTTGCGGATGCAACATCAGCGATTACGACGCAGCCAGTAGCTTTCTGGATTTCTATGATTAGTGGTGGGTCTAGGTGGTCATAGTGTTCATGGGTAATGAGGATGGCGTCTATTTTCTTGAAATTTTTTGCTTTAACATCAACTGGGTCGATGGCAAGCGTTTTAGTCGGAGTTTTCAAGAGTATTCCAGCGTAGTTGTTGAGCCAAACAAATAGTATGCTGTTTCTTTCCGGTGTTTTCTGAATGGACATAACTTGACTCCTCAAGAACTACTATGCATAGTGCGTTTAAAAGAAGTTGCGTATCAACTAATTTTGAACTTAATAATGGCCCTTGGAAAAAGCTAATACCAACCTACCCCCTTAATAAAATTCCAACCCATACGGGTATTTGCAAACCCTAAAACAAAAACCAACTTAAAACAAGCCCAAATAAACAAGCAAAAAAATTGTCCCTTCTTCTATTAAACAGATTTTTCTAGATAACCCTTCAATGCGCCTCGGATCCAAATAGAGGCAGTCAGATATGTTTTCTATATTATTTTTTTGTGGATACATCAGCCTTTTGATAAGGCTTAATAGTTTCCTATGTCGAGTACATGATAAATCAGTACGTGACCTATCATGGTTGATGTTTGGCTTCCCTACGGAAAAACCGACGTATGCGTCCGAATCCCAGCCCGAAACTTGCTTGGCACAATCGAACCCAAAGACCAGCAAGGAGCCAACGATCCCAAAGCAGAAGTTGAACGGGCACTAAAGGAGCCCATTGGCACTAAACAACTACGTGAAATTGCCAAACCCGAGAGCAAAGTCGCCATAGTAGTAGACGACGCAACCCGCAAAGCACCCAGCGAAAAGATGCTATTGCCAGTGCTCGCCGAACTCAACGCTGCAGGTGTTAAAGATGAAAACGTTACGGTTATTTTTGGCTGCGGAACCCATCGGGCGGTTAAGCCTGAAGAAGCAAAAGAATTAATCGGTGAAGAAGCACTCAAACGCGTGAAAATTCTCAGCCACTGTTGCACTAACCAAGATTGGGTATATGTGGGGACCACCAAAACACACGGAAACAAAATCTACGTTAACCGCGCTTTCGCAGAAGCAGACGTAAAAGTGCTCCTCGGAGACATAAATTTTCATTATTATGCAGGTTATGGTGGCGGCAGAAAAAGCGTTCTGCCAGCGATTTGCTGCAGCGAAACCATCCAAAACAACCATGCCTTATTGTTAAACGCTAACGCAAGGGCTGGCAACCTCGAAGGTAACCCCGTGCATGTAGACATGACTGAAGCAGCACGTTTAGCCAAAGTCGATTTCATAGTTAATGTAGTTGAAAACAAGAAAGGTGAAATCGTAAAAGCGTTCGCTGGGGATTTAGAGGCGGCATTCTTGGAAGGGGTTAAGCTGGTTGATGAGATGTTCCGTGTCACCGTTGACCGACGAGCAGATATCATTGTTGTCAGCGCAGGTGGACACCCTGCCGACGTGGACCTCTACCAAGCCTACAAGGGCTTAGACAACGCGCTGGAAGCTGTTAAACGGGGAGGAGTCATAATTTTGGTTGCTGAATGCCCCGAGGGACATGGCAACCAAGTGTTCTATGATTGGATGACCCGCCTAGGCGACCTCAAAAACGTCGAACGTGAAGTTAAACGCAACTTCGCTATGGGCGGACACAAAGCCTACTATCTCCTAAAAGCGCTGCAAAATCACCAAATCATACTCGTCTCCTCCATGCCCGACTATTACGCAACAAGCATTTTCAAACTCAAAACCGCCCGTGCCGTCAACGACGCGCTCAACGAAGCTCTAAAGATTGCGGGTTCAGCGTCACGTGTTTGGGCTATGCCACAAGGCAGCTACACCTTGCCAGTGTTTAAGGTGCCAGAGGAAACCAAATCTTAGACGTCTGAGCCAAAGTAGAGCGCAACCTTTAAGTCTAAACGGTGAAATCTGGTTTAGGGTAAGGCGAAAAGATGCAACAAACCTTTACGCTACGCAAATTCGTTCCCGACGATCTACAAGGCGTCATGCAAATCAACCGTGTATGCTTACCAGAAAACTACACAGACTTCTTTTTCGTGGACCTACACCAAAGGTTCCCAGAAACCTTCATTTTGGCGGAAGAAAACGGAAAAGTTGCAGGTTACATTATGTGTCGTATCGAAGTTGGATTATCTAATTTTGGTCTAGGTGGGTTAATACGAAAAGGACACGTAGTTTCTATCGCTGTGATGCCGCAGAGCAGACGTAAAGGAATAGCTTCAGCAGTAATCAAAAGAGCACTAGAAGGCATGGAATACTATAAAGCCAAACAATGCTTCCTTGAAGTGCGCGTGACAAATGAAGCAGGCATTTCACTTTATAAGAAGCTGGGCTTTGAAATAACCCGAACAGTTAACGGCTACTATTCCGACGGCGAAGACGCATACGTAATGACAAAACGTCTGTAAAATAGGGCATCATTCTCTGTGAGAAAGCCATTAATTTTTGGAATCAGAGGTAAAAATGAAAGCTAGGCAGGTCTATCCGTGAGCAGACACAGGACAAGGAAAAAAATGCTAAAACCTTATCCATTCTTGCTACCAGACCTGCCCAACTACTGGGGGCTCTTTTCTCCTTTCTGTTAGAAAACTATCGTTTAGTTGAAATATAAAACAATGTGGGCTACAAGCGACAACCACAACCAAAGAGCAAGCGTAACAATTATAGCCACCGACTATACGCTTCTAAACAGGGAAAACAAGATGACAAAAACTGCCTTGATAAAAAGCAAGAAGAAAATTGCCCTTATCGCTCACGACAACAAGAAAGTAGACATGATGGAATGGGCAAAATTTAACATCGGCACACTGCGGCAGCATCAACTCTATGCGACGGGCACGACAGGTAGACTAATTGAGAGGGAGTTGGGTCTAGAAATCACTGTTTTAGAGTCTGGACCACTGGGCGGGGACCTACAAATCGGCGCATGCATAGCCCGAGGTGAAATAGACTTTCTTATCTTCTTCTGGGATCCACTTGCGCAGTTGCCCCATGACCCTGATGTTAAAGCGCTTCTGCGAGTGGCGGCGGTATGGAACATTCCAATTGCATGCAACCGTGCTTCAGCGGACTTTTTGATTTCTTCGCCACTGATGTGCCTAGAGTACCAGCGTATTCTGCCGGACTACGACAGTTACAGGCAACGATTCAACCAATAATCATCACAATATTTTCATTTCGTTGAACACAAGAAAAAGTTACCAAAAACTAAAATTATAAAAACAAGATTTTGTTTTTTAGAATAGGAAAAAGGAAAATTTTAGGCTTGAGCTTTGGGCTTAACCTTTTCTGCGGCGCTGCTTAGGCTTGTCATTTCCGAGTTTGCCTTGCGGATTATGTCTGCGATGGTTTCTTTTGTTGGGATGGCTGCACCGACGGATAGTGAGACGGCTTTTTGGTGAGCACGTTGCAATAGTGGTTTGATGGTATCTTTGGTTGTATAACCGATTTCAAGTGCTAACGCGAAGGCTTCTTGGTTGCTTGATTCAACGCTCTTGCGGGTTGCGGCAACGTCAACTTTGAGTTGGTCGCCGGTAATGATCAAGCCGTTGTCGAATACTGCACGCATAGAGATGCCGAGTTCTACGGCTTTTATGCCGAGTTTTGAGAGAACACCAGCTAAACGGTCGTTTATTACTTCGCCCTTGCGGACGACGAGGGTGTCTTTGCTGATCCAGACGCTGCCGGATTCGATGCGGGTTGGCAAGCCGACGGCGTTTAGTTGGCTGATGACTGGTCCTGGAGGTTGACCAGTGTTGCTTGCTGGAATAACCACATCCATTGCTGCTATGTCGTTTGCTTTGGCGGTTGTTTTGACTTTGCCGTGTTCCAGCAGAAGTGCCAGTTTGAAGGGGTTAAGGTCAGTGAACAAGAATACGTTTGATCCTTCCAAGTATTCCTCGATTTTTTTGAGGTCTTCCTGGTTCATTTCGTCTATGGCGATTTTAATAAGTGTGTTTTTTAGGACGCGGAGGTAGACTTTTCCAGCCATGCTTTTCTTTAGTTCTTGCAATTGGGAAGCTCGGACCTTCTTGAGGCTGGCGATGCCGACTGACTTGTACTCTTTAAGTATGTCTTTTATTGCATCTACTTCGGTTGATTTTGCTTCTAATACTTGTTGGGACGGCATAATCTTTCTACTCTTTAAGCTTTAATTTTGACTGGTTCACCCATTGAGGTCTTTATGAACGCGTACTTTACGTTTTTCAAGCCACGCTTCAGTTTTCCATCAAGTACACGGAGAACCGTCATGGTGTTTTCGACTAGTTCTTCATCCTTCATCTGTTCTGAGCCAACGGAAACTTGTATGATTGGTTGACTGCGCATCCTCACAACCACGGTCTTGCGGTGTTTGTTAATTAAGGCTGTAAGGTCAGCGTTTGGTGGAACCGGAATAGGCATTTTACCTCTTGGACCTAAAACTGGACCAAGAGTCCTACCTACCAGCGGCATTAAGGGCACTTCGCAGATAAAAACGTCGTAGGTGCTTGCGAGTTTACGCAATTCCTTCTTTTTGCCGTTTAGGGCGTCTAAGTCTGCGCGTTCCAGCACTTTGTCAGCCGTTGTATTCTTTGCTTTTGTGACAAAGTCTCCGCTTGAAGCAACTACACAAATCTTGTTGGGTTTAGCCGTTACGTGGGGAAGTTCTACAATCTCCTGGATTTTGCCTTCTGGCGACTTCATGTCGATCTCGACGATGTCGAGAATCAAATCTACGGTCTGATTGAATTTCTTCTGACCAGACTTCGCCTTTGCCTGTTTAATTGCTTCAGTTATGGTCTTGTTGTCTAGGGGCATTTTTAAGCCTCGTGCCAATGAGGGATTGGAAACCCATTATAAAAATATTCGCTTATCATTGTTCAGTACCGAATAGTTGTTCGTAGTTGCCAGCGTCGACGTCTTTCTGGACTTCTCGGGGGTCTTTGCCTTCCACAGTTACGCCTAAACTTACACAGGTGCCAAGTAACTCTTTTGTTGCCTTCTTGAGGGTTGGGGCTAGCAGTTGGAGACCTTTAATTTTTGCTATCTTCACCATCTGCTCCATGGTCAGGTTGCCGATTTTAACAGAGTTTGGGGTGCCTGATCCCTTCTCAACTTTGAGTTCAGCAACAATAAGTGCTGATGCTGTAGGTGTACCGACAGTAACTTCAAAGGTTTTTTCTTCAGTGTCAACGCTGATTTTTACTGGAACCTTCATTCCAGCATATTCTTTTGTGATTTCGTTGATTTTGTTGACAATAGCCACTATGTTGACGCCTAAAGGACCAAGAGCTGGACCTAATGGTGGACCTGCATTGGCTTGTCCGCCGTTGACGATCAATTCTACAACTTTTTTATCTGCCATTTTGTTTCACTTTATGCTTTTGCTTTTTCTACTAGTTTTACATAGTCTGAATGTACTGTGATGGGCAAAGTGAATGTTGCCTCCAAGAGTTCGAGGGTAACTTCGCCTTTTGACTTATCGAGTCTTGTGATTTTAGCGCGCATACCTTTGAAGGGCCCACCAGTGATTTCGACAACGTCATCTTCGTTGAGGTCTTCCATAACTGGTTTACGCACAATATAACGTTCAATTTCTGCGAAGCTTACGAGCCCGGGGATTCTGGAGCGTACGTGCCTGACGCCTGTGATGGCTTCCTCCACAAGGTGGGGTCCATCTGCTTCAATGAACACGTAGCCTTTGAGTGTGTCTGGAACAAGAAGAGCTTTTATTGGAATTTGAGCCATCTCAACTTTTGAAGCGATTAGACGCGCCACATTGCGTTCTTGCCCTGTCGTTGTTTTTACAACGAATATTTTTACTTGATTGAACTCTTCTTTCTTATCCATAACTCAGGCTTCCTTAAGCTGTTGCGCCTGCGCCTGATGTTGCGCCGCCGACTGCATATGATAATAGCTTAATTACGAATCCGATTAAGCCTACTGCACCTATACCTAAGAGGCTGATTTTTATAGAGAGCCAAAGCTCTTCGCGCCCCGGTTTTACAGCTAGCTTTAAGGTTCTTGCTGCTTGTTGTAGCCAAGATTTTATACCCATATTTTACCGCACACTCAAGATTTCACTATTATATAATAAACGTTACTGTAACTTTTTAGTTGAAAAAACTATGTAGCAAGACTTTTAAACGTTCCTTTAGAGCGAGAATACTTATGCTTTCTTGAAGGGCAACCCAGCTGTTTCCAAGGCAGATAGCAAGTTTGGTTTGTCTTCGCTTCTGATACCTTTCCAATCAAGAACCGCCAAAGACACCTTCTCCAAAGTTTTCTGGACACACTGGGTCAACACCTCAGCATCGACTAGATGGATATCGTATTTGGGTATCATGTGGCCAAAAGCTGCTTCGCCCATCAGAGCCATAAGGGTGAACCTTTGGTTGTAGTGTGTTCCGCCTATACCTAGAACAGCCGAAGGTTGGGACGCTGGGAAACTGGAAATAGCTGACATTGCAGAGTGAGCGACAACCTCTGCAGCCCTCAAATCGCCCCATTGCATGGGAGAACTGCCTAACTCAACAAACATAGCAGGAACGTCCAGGCTTGGACCATGATGGGTGCACTCGAAGGATACCTCATAGTCAAGGTTTAAGGCTCCTTTGTAGTGCATGAGCGATTTTAGGGCATTTTGCATTGCTGAGGCAGGAGAAACCGAGAGTGTTTTGGGCAATCCGCCAAGTTCTGCGTCGCCAAAGTTTCCAGGTGTATGAACGGACAGGGTTGGCTTGCCACTTTGGCTACTGTGCCTCGAGATGAAAACGAATAATTTTGCATTGGGAAATTTCTCAGGCAAGTCTTGGGCTTTTACAGATTCCTCCAATAAAGTAGCCAAAGTTACTTTTTTGCCTTCTATGTCCGCGTCAAATAAGGAATTTCCTTGAAATTCTTTGCGGTATTATGGAAGGGATAGTGTTTCAGGATTTGTTCCTTTATGTTTAGGCTCGCAACATCCTTGTTTGAGGCAATTAGCATAATCATTAAGGTTCCCTTGTTGTGGTGCTTGTTTGTTGCGGAAAAAGCTTTTGCATAAAGCTTATAATTGCATGCTTGGCTTTGCGTCTATTGAAGGCACCGAAAAGATGCATCTGATTAATTTCAAAGAACTGTCAGGCCAAAAGTTAAACAGCATAGTTGACTTAGGCATTGAAATTAAAAGCAACCCCAAAAAATACCTAAAAACCTTTGAGGGCAAATCTGCAGCGTTGATTTTCCAGAAGACATCCACCCGCACAAGGGTTTCCTTTGAGGTTGCAATGACCCAGTTGGGCGGCCATGCATTGTACATCGATTGGCGAACCACAAACTTCGCACTCGCTGACATAACCGACGAGCTGCAATATTTATCACGCAATGTTGATTGCATCATGGCACGGCTCCTATGTGATTCGGATCTGCTGAAGATGGTGAAAGCTTCCCGCGTTCCAGTAATCAACGGCTGCGACGAGATGTATCATCCAAGTCAAGCCTTAGCAGACCTAATCACGATAAAAGAGAAGCATGGTAAACTCAAAGGCGCCAAACTTGTCTACGTAGGCGTTCACAATAACGTAACTAACTCGCTAATTGAAGGCTGTACCAAAACAGGCGTCAACATAACAACG
>CAVYRC010000015.1:0-123967 GCA_963770845.1 Candidatus Bathyarchaeota archaeon
TATGAAATTCAGTAACTTTTCCAAGTCTATTATTTTGATAGAAAATGTGACGCTTTAGTTATCTTGATGGTTTTTTTACTCCAATCCTACTCATAATTTCTTCTGCTATTATTTCAGCAGCTATCCGGTTTAGGTGAAAATACCGTCAGCATCGAAGGTCTTAGAAATTAAACCTGAAGAATCAGCAAATTTAGACTGAACATCCAAGTAGCGATAGTTTTTTTGATTACAAAAAACTTTTAACTTTTCGTTAAATTTACGACTTATTAATACTCGCGTCTCTAAGTCTGCGTAAAATGGATAGTTATATATGTTCTCTTGCCGAGCTGCCGGTAGGATTCCAAAAACAAAGAAAGAAAAACCTTCCCTATCAATTAATTGTAGCACCTTGTTATAATTTACAATCGTCTTATCAATCAATTGGGGTATCGAAATAACCCCACCATTTTTCATGAATTGATTGTAAATATGTATTCTGCTATCAATTTCACCAAAGATCATAACGACAATGTCTCGATTCTTATCTATTTTTGTAAGAATTTTGCATAATTTGGAATTAGATTTTGTTGACGATGATTGCGAATGTAAGTTATACGCTGTAGCAGGACCCAAGTGATGCGTAATGAAAAGATCGATTTCTTTAAATGAAAATAGGACCCCAGACTGTCTCCAATAATGTGAACCAACGGTTTGGAATATAATTTTGACAAAAATAGAGAACGCAAATCATGTAATCTCTTTCTAATGTGAACATAGGAAGCAACTTTTTTTAAGGCACTGTTCAATAAGGTTCCTCTTGAATCAAGTTATTCGTTTATTTTACTATTTCATCCTCGATAAAGCTTGTCAAGATTCTTGTGGTAGGTATTCAATAATTTAGCAACCATTTAGCTTTTTTTTAAAAACGTGCATGTGTTATGAGAAGTTCAATTTTGAATGAACCTAGAAGT
Organism: Candidatus Bathyarchaeota archaeon; assembly: GCA_963770845.1. GTDB lineage: Archaea > Thermoproteota > Bathyarchaeia > Bathyarchaeales > Bathycorpusculaceae > Bathycorpusculum. Next base: position 951 of record CAVYRC010000015.1, read on the forward strand.
AACCGATTAGTCAAAAACTCAAGTTTATCGGCGGCTCTTCTAAGACCAAGATTAGGTTATTTCGTAGCACCTCAAATAATTTATGAATACAAGGAATCAACATTTGAGAGATAGGTACTCTTTTAGGGTCTTCTTCACCAACGCATTAAGCGTTTTCTGTCTGTGTTATATTATCGATTTAGTTCTCAACTTAAAGAATGCTTTTATAGCTGTTTACTACTTTGTCAGTTATTTTATCCCATGTGTAGTTTTCTTCAATAGTTCTTCTAGTTCTTTTCCAACCATTTTTCTAAGAGAATAATTAGCTAATAGATCCAAGATAACGTTGGCCATTGCTTCAGGACATTTTGGAGGAACGAGAAATCCATTGGATCCAGAAGAGATTATATCTGCGTTGCTTCCGATGTTTGTGGCCACAACAGGCAGGCCACAGGACATCCCTTCCAAAAGCACAGTTGGAACTCCTTCGTAATGAGAAGGCACTACCTGCATAGTCGCATTTTGATACATTTGAATAAGTTTTTGTTTTTTAACATAACCTAGAAATAAAAAATTATCTTGCAAACCCATTTTCTTGGTCTTTTTCAGTAAATTGCTAAGTAAGGCGCCTCTGCCACAAACCACGAACTTAGTGTCTGGTCTCTCTTTACATACGATATTTGCACAATCTACCAAATCAAATAGCCCTTTTCTTAGACGCAAAATTCCTGTATACAAAATATATTTATCAGTGCTCTGTTTTTCTCGAGTAGGATAAAATATATTCTCGTCAACCCCATTTCCAATAACTGTAATATCTCTTGGGTTTAAACCATATTCTCTGAGTTCTCCAGCGACTGCCAATGAGACAGCAGTTATTTTGTTTGAGATTTTGAACAATTTTGCTTCTATTGGAGGGTAAATCAATGATACCTGCATTCTTTCTGCCAATGAATAAATATTATTTACCTGATGATATTTAGCATCGACCTTCATAGGCGTGTGAACAGTTGTCAGTAGAGGAAGTGAAGTTTTTATCTCAAGAGGGAGTGGCGTATGAAAGTGAACAATTTCAAATTGATTTTTAGCGATCTGAGAATTCGGTTCACAAAAATTCCATGCAGAAAAGCATTGAATGGATAGAGACTAAAATATGGTGCTTTAAGTATTCGAACGCCATTTATTGTTTCTGTTTGGCTGCGTGCTTGTGCGGTTATCACACTGACATTGTGTCCCTTTTTCACCAATTCTCCTGAAAGATTGTAAACATAGGATCCTACCCCCCCTGAAAATGGAGGAATTCTTCTTGTAATCATACATATATTCATCTAAAACAACCGCCTGTGCATTATCGTTTTCTTAATTTTGATCAAATGACAACCTAAGAATATGACTTTTTGGAACTCAGATACTTAATGTCTAAACACAATTTACAAAAGTAAAATTCCTTGTATTTAAAGTAGAATATGCACCCTTATCAAACGCGACGTAAGTCTATTTACCAAGTGTGAGACAATCGGAGTATGCTTGACAATATTTTTCAAGGTTAACATCCCAAGAAAATTTTTAGCTCACAGTTTCTCGAGCTTTTTCGCCCATCGAAATTCTCAATTGTTCATCTTTCAGCAGCCTTATAACAGCAAGTGCGATTCTTCTTGGAGATTTGGGTTCAATAAGTATCCCATTATACCAATTTTCTATGATTTCAGAAACCCCACCAACATTACTGGCCACTACAGGAACGCCACATGCCATCGATTCTAGTATAGTGTATGGCGTATTTTCAATTAAACTTGGAACGACAACGAGCTGAGAAGCAAACATTAATTGTGTTATATGTCTTTTTGACAGGGGACCCGTAAATAAGCAATGATCATCTATTCGCATCTCTTTAGTCTTGGTTGCGTATCGCGAACGATCACCTGGACCAGCAAAGACAAAAAGGAGATTTTTCAAACCACTCCATTTTAAAATGTGAGGTATAGAATCTAATAGATCATTAACACCTTTCATGGCTATCAATCTGCCAACGTAAAGTATTATCTTCTTTTCAGCAAGCTCTTCTTCAAATAAACCTACTTCTTGTGAACATTTTTTCTTCGGCGGATAATCTGCTAAATCAAGCGAATTCGGAATAACCCGTACTCGTTTATTAATATGAAAATCGGCATCTAACGCGTTTTTCATCCAATGTGACGGAGAAATGTATAGCATATTTCGTTTAAAGTAAACTGTTTCAACGCCCCTCAACAAAGGATATAAAAGATAAGTTATCTTCTCAGATCTCTCTAATTCAAAAAATGTCCTTTCGGAAGTTTTGGTACCAAAACGTTGGGATTTTATCGTAGTATGGGTAGTAACGATTGTTGGCGTATCAAGGTTTCTAAACATAAGCATTAGGTCAGGCATTTGGGCAGTATGGGAGTGTATAAGATCAATATTTTCTTCCTTGATTAGTTTTGGAACATATCTTAAACAAGCGTATTGAAATGAACCATTGTAAAAAAAGGTGTCCTTTGCATTAGAAATAAAATGGACAATAATATTTTTTTTATCAAAGTATTGTGAGTAATCAGTGTTAGAAACTTGTCTTTTTCCAAACCCCTCGCGTTGTGGGGTAACAACATGGACTTCAATATCTTTTGGCAAATGTCTTACTAATTCACCAATATATGTGCCCACACCTCCCCAAACCGGAATGAATTCAGGGGCAAGCATACAAATTTTCATAATTAACCTCTTGGCTTTAACACAGTTGAGACTAAGATAGTGTATACGTTAAAATTGATGTGTTCACTTAGTTGTAAACAATGTTGAACTGATTAACTTCGAAAATAAATCTATCTCGTCATATTCAGAATTAAAGACACAAACCTATTATTGAATTGCATAGTTCCTAATGTAGAATTAAATATCCAAAGCTCGACAAAAAGATTATAATAATATCCTGTTTTGTCTGAATTCCATGCAGATGTTTGGTTAACAGATAAGTCTATTCCATTAATAGTTATACTGGAGAATCGAGATGTCCCATCAGTAAAGGTTAGTTCGTTAACTCGAAATGTTAAGGGCACCTCCCATGTTTCTCCATCATCTAATAAACGATTTGTATTCATATAGAGCAGGCAGTGGGCTGGGTGTTCCAAGGGTTGCATTAGGAAGGGATTCAGTCTGGTTGCGTGATTTTAACAAAAGATGTGTAGTAACAAGAGGACCCATGGTGATTGACTACACCTAAATAAACCGAATAGTTCACATTAGCTTTAATGTTAAATGGAATGTCTTCGAAGGTGTGATTTGGTCCAAGTATGTAGAGTTCAGAGAATTCTTGGTTTGCAGGCGGTTTTACTAAAAGGCTTATAGTTGGTGATGCAAACAGTAAAACTCCGATTAAGCCAATCGTTATAAAGATAATTCGAATGTTTTCAAGCTGTATTTTCAGCCACCTCAGGCTTCATAGAAAGCAACTTCTTCATGAAAGAGCGTCTAAATCGTCGCCAAACAAACAACAAAGAGATACCAAACACAACAGCACCAACAATGGAAAAAGTCAAGGTTAACCAGAAACTATTTTGAGACTCAACAAGACTCGTATTACGCAAATTAAGTGCATCGGCATTAACCTCATTTGCTATTTGAAGGGCATTTTCCACCATGGACGTAACATTAGCTGTATTTCCACTGTTGTAAGCGTTTTGAGCATCTGCTAAAAACTTTCCAGCAGTATTTAGTCTAACTAAGAGTTGGGTAACGTTTCCGCCTGCTTTTTCAGCTTCCAAAACAGAGTTGAAAGCCTCTCCGATGGTGCTGTTGGCCGCCTGCAGTTCCGACGCAGTTGGATCAGTTTGGGCAAAAACAAAATTCTCGTTGCAAAGGCAATAGCCAAGCGATAGAAAGATAAATAATGTGACACTGAGAAGTTTGTAGCAGTCTCTTATTTTTTGTACCTCCAAACTATTTGTTACTTGCATCAGTATTGGTAGACCCTTTAAAGGAGGAAAACGAACCTACAGAGTCCCTCTCTGACGATAATGACTATTTAATTAATAATGTAAATTCTTAGTTTTTGCACATCAAATAGATTTCATAAATATTGCGGTATACAAGTAATTTAGGCAATTCTGTTGCGGTTTTCATTTACAAATTCCAGCATTATACGTTTAAAAATCTCAGCACCATTCTTAACGCCTAGTTTTTTCTGACCTAATCTTTGCCGATAACTAATGGGAACTTCCACTATACCAAAACCTTCACGCTCTACATGATGATTAAGCTCAACTTCAACATCAAACCCTTTAGATTGCATATGCCAATTTCTAAGAAGCCCAGAGCGTACTACACGTAATCCAGTCAGGGGATCATCTAATGAAACGCCGTTTAACACGTTGTGGGCAAAAGCGATGAATCGGTTACCTACATAGAAAATGCGGCTTGACGTTGATTTTTCTTCATAACCATTAAAGCGGTTGCCGCAAACCATCCCAACATTAGGAGATTTCTCTAACAGCTTGATCATTTGAGGAACAAATTCAGCGGGATACGTGAAATCTGCATCTGTTAGGACAATGTATCGAGCATCAGGATCCAGATAACTTAACCCTTTAGCTACGGCATCGCCTTTTCCAGCACCATCTTGGACAATAACCCGCGCGCCTAGGCCATCTGCAATTTCAACAGTTCGATCAGTGCTTCTTCCATCGACAACCAGAAGGCTTGGATTGTGTAGATAGTAGAGAAGTTCAGTGATGGTGAGACCGATTCCTTGCTCCTCGTTTAGGGCAGCGATTAGAACCTGAACAAGCGGGATATCGTGAACTGTTTTTTTAATCAATATCAAGGCACCAAATTCTCACTTTATAGTGGCATTCTGAACACGAACATATTAACAGTAACTGAGAATCAACTGATTCCTTCATACGTTAACGCTAATTTTTTTCGTTCGGATTCAACGGTCTCAAAGGTTTTTTGTGCAGAGATGTAGCGCTCATGAACACTTCTATAATTAGCATTAAACTCGAGGCCTTCTTCTGTTGATTCATATTTGTTTCCTTCAACTTTAATTAGCCCTGATCGAGTTAGAGTTTCTAAGTACTTTTCTAGTAACTTGAAACTCAGATTTGCCGAAAACATAATGTGGGTCTTGTTTGTTTGCGTGCTGCATGCATCCAAAATTGCGGCAATTATGCTTAAACTATCACGATTTTTACCCAAAGAAATCATCCTCAAATAATGTCCGATTTAAAAATTATGCAAAAAGCTCCACTATTAAATCCCTTCCTGAAGGAAGCAGACAAGTAAGCATATATTTAATTTTTCAGGATTTCAAACTTCTAAACCATGTTTCCCTTTGAATTCAGTGAAAGAGCATTTAAGCGTTCTGTATTAATACTCCAATCAACATATGCCGAAGTTTGATTTGTGTTCACCAAACTGGCAAGATAGGTCTCTTCTCGACATTGCACCTAGGTCTTTTCCTCGCACCTAATTCTTTAGTTTAGACTCAATACAACCAACTCCAAAAAAGTACATATAAAGATATTTCTAAAACCGTAATATTTCTAGAAGAATAAAGCAATATTCTAGACAGCATAGAGTTGTTTTCAAGAACGTTGTCGATTTATTTGTTCTGACGCGTGGCTCTAGAATAACGCCGATTTTTTTATGTGAATAAAATGTAAATAAACGTCATCTCAGGTAAAAAGATGGCGCCTCCGAAAGGAAACGCGACTTCAACGAAATGATGTTTTCTCTTTTTCATTTGCGTTCATTAATTTTTGAAAGTTAAACTTGCAACTTAGCAAAGTTTTGTCTATCATTTTACGATCTATGGCCAGCTAACGTTCATCGTGTTTTTGCGATTCCATTTATCAATTTGAAGATCTACCATGTCAATAATAGCCTAAAATTTATTTAATCCGTTGCCCTTAACTGAGCGAAATGGACTCTATCGTTGAAATAGATCAAATAGATGATCAAATTCTACACATGCTTATCCAGGATGCCCGAAAAAGCCTAAAAGAGATAAGTAAGAAATGTGGAATTTCATCAGTTTCAGTTTTAAATAGAATAAAACGACTCAAAGAGCTTGGCGTGATAACCGGTGCAACACTTTTCGCATCATTAGACACTTTCGACTTTCGAGTTGTCGCCTCGATTGGAATGGAGCTTGATTCTAACGCTAATATTCAACAAATCTTCAGATTTTTCAGTGAACACACCTATTTGGTTGAACCCGCAACTAGCATAGGAAAATATGATTTCTATGCTGTAATCTATGCAGAAGATATAACAAAATTAAACGAGCGCGTTGACATGGTAAAAAGGCTTAGTGGAATTAAGAGGGTAGTTGTGTCTGTTTGGTCAGGGATACCTTGCTTGAATTTTGATAATATTAATCTTGCGCTTAAAGAGGGAAAGTAACACGAACAAAATAGATTACCTCATTTTGGGTGAGTTGGAGAGAGATGCAGCTCTTTCTTTTGTCGATATCGCCAAAAAGGTTGGGACAACCCCCTGCACAGTTAAAAGACGGTATGAAAACATGAAAAAAGAGGGGATCATATTTGGATGTACTGTATCTATAGACCTAGGGAGATTGGGGTATCAGGGCAAAACCTTCCTGTTGATTACGTTAACTCCAAACAGCAACAAATTAGAAACAATAGCATATCTTAGCACCATCCAAAATGTATTGATTGTAACCCAAACCATCGGACCCTATGACCTTATGGCAATGGCGCCTACAACAGATTTAAGAAGTATTCAAACATTGCTAGAAGAAGCTAGAAAAGCACCTAACATTCAAAGGGTTGAATTTTCCTGCGTTAACAATGTGGATTTTCCAGTCAGCCCAAACTACAGGACTATGTTAAGCGAAAAAAGCAAGACTATAGCCAACGCTAAAACAAACAGACAAAAATAAGAAACCGAAGTCGCAATCCCAGCGACTATAATTTTACGAACATAATGTTTTGATTTCGAGCACAAGATTCTTGGGGGTTTGCTGAGGCTCTGGCTTTTAGGAGAAAAGAGCAATGCAAAAGCTCTTCTGGCTATTGGCCATTGTAAATTTTACCAGAGCCTACTCAGCCCCCATCTATTACTCCATTGCTTCTTTTAAAACTAAAAAAAAGGGATAGATTGTTTTTTGTTTGGTTGTTTTTGCTTATGGTCGCTTCTTTGTGACTAGCAATGCTAGTACAACGCCTACAACTGCAATTGCAACAATAATGCCAACGATACCTGGTAAGAGGTATTGGTCAGCCATTGTTGTAGCTGGTTGTGTCGGTTGTGGAGTAGCTGTCGGAGCATCGCCAACGTTTATGGCTGTAACCGCGTTAGAACCGTAGAATGACTTAGTGCCTTCGAATACAGCTGTGATTGTGTATTGACCTGGAACTTCGGGTACAAAGTTAGTGCTGTAGAAGCCGCTTGCATCGCTTGTCGCTGTAGCTACTTGGTAACTGTTGCCGTTGGGGTCAGTTACAAATATGCTAACTGGAACTCCAGTCGTATTTGATGGGCGAGTAGGGTACTGCATCCAAACATACTGCATAAAGCCAGTCATGCTTGCATCAGATACTGCTGGAACACCGTTGGGGAATCTTGCAGCAATGTCATATTTGGCTTAAGCCTGGAGCTATATCAGTTACGTAACCTTCGACTAAGACTTTATCGCCGTTGGTTGAGACTTTAGGTGATGCTTCAACAGATGTTGCACTTGGTCCTTGACCAAAAGAGTATAAGCGGTTGTCGTAGCCTGCGTTGAGTCCTGCCATTACACTGTCACCGATGACATTAGTTCCGCCCCACCAGTTACCAAACCAGCTTATTCGCCAGATTTCTTCACCGGTTGTTGCGTTAAGGCAGACCATGGGTGCGCCTCGTGAGCTAAGGTTAGGTGAGTGCTCTGCATAGGACGCGTAGATTTTACCGTCAGTAGCAAAGTGGAATTCTGTTGGGAAGTTCTCACTCCACAGAATTTCTGAGTAGGGATCTGAAACGTTAAAGTTCCAAGACTCTCTGACCTGTCTGTATGTTATAGGCAATTATCTGTCCACTCATACGTTCACTGTAGAACATTCCGTATGCATGCATTGGGCCATACCATTTGTCATAGTATTGTAGGTAGCTTTCCGGTTCAGTTGTCCACTTATAGTTTCCAGTATTCTAAGTCAAAGCCGTAGAATTTAAGATTCTCCTTGCATGAAATGATAAAGACACGGTCTTCAAAGCTAACATCACTCCAAATCCAAGTTGCCTCTTCTGTCGCCTGATGGTACTGTCCAAGTGTTCTTGAAGATCAGTGTTCCTGCGTTTTCGTTCTTTGTACTTATTGCCCATGACGTAATTGTTGCGCCGCTAAAGCTTGGGAACGCAGATGATTGAGATCCAAGTACGCAATCGTTGACCTCTGCGTGGCAAACAGCGCCCGGTAACCCTGTGGGTATGGTTACGTTCCATTGTATGCCTCTTGCACCGTCGAATTTGCTGCCAGGTATATCCCAGCTGCCGTCTGCAACGCCCTGTGCAATCTGCGGGTTAGTAGCTCTGCTTGAGTTCCACATAGTCATCCAGCCGGCTTGTTGGTTAACATTGTATCTTATGATTTCTCCTCTTTCTCCATAGTAGTTATAGTTGGGGTTTGCTGCAGGTACGTTTGTTATTTCGTATACCCAGCGTCCAGTTAGTGCGTCGTATGCATCCCAAGTGGTGCCTGTTACGGTCCATAGGTATGCGAAACAGCCATAGTAGTTGAATCCTTGGAAGTTGTATACTTGACCAAAGGCTAGTCTTGAATTGTTCCAGTTTTTAACCCAGAGTTCTTCGCCAGTCTTTAGGTTTACTGCATGTACGGTTTGTTCAACCGCGGTTCCGCCTGTTGCTTGATAGCTGTTATAGTACATTACGCCGTTGATTACGACTGTGCCCAAGAATTTGCCAACGTACGCATCACCCATTTCATAACCCATTACACCCTGTTCACTTCCAGCCATGCCGCCTTCGGCATACGGAGTAGTCCAGAGAATGTGGGCTGTTTCGGGTGCATTTGCGTTGCCATCATGGAACTTCTCAATCGGTGGCATACTGTAGCTTCCAGCGGGTCTTAGCCAGTCGCCTGTCAATGGAGCCCATTCATAGAATTGGGCGTTGATTGGTCTGTTCCAGTATTCAGTTGGCAGTGGGAAAGCGGGGAAGTATGCAATTGGTTCTTGTTGCACGACGAGGTTGACAATTGGACTGTCACTGGCTGCGTATGTTCGTTCAACTGGTGGGAAGGAAAAGCCTGGGACCATCTTCTGTTCTGGGAAGTGAGTCTGAAGCTTGTATGTTCCAACCTGGTCAGGAGTAATAGAGTAGCCTGTGCCGCCCGTTGCGTCTGTTTTGAATGGACCTAAGGTTGTAGTTGTATTGTCGGGTTTGATCATCGTTACGGTCAAGCCTGTCCAACCAAAGTAGGTTCCGTTGGTGGCTTCTGAAATGCCGATGTGAAGCAGCGTTTCTTGGCCAACACCGACGGGGTTGGGTGTAGCGTTAATGAATGCATAAGTTTTTTTAGCGGTTGTTTGCGCGTTGCTAAGTGGAAATGCCGCCACTAAAGTAACTGCAAATGATAGTAGAAGACATATTGCAAATATTTGTTTTAGGTTTTGTTTCATTTTTTTGTTCTCTTCCTTTTTTCGGTGCCTCTACAGTCAGCATTTCTATTTATAAAACTTTGTAAAAAGCGTAAACATGTGAAATTTAATTAATATTTTTATTGATAAAAATTAATAATACATGTATTTTTCAGAGGAGTTTTTTTCTCAATACTTTTTTCAGAACAGAAAAATAGCATGGGCTTTTTTGGCCTTTCTCTAAGCCACCAAGGGAAAGGAGTGTAAAAGGTGATAAACATCATAGCCTAGCGGTATACTCAAACAAAAATGCGCTTCTGTAGCCTTACAGGTTAATCCTCAGATTATCAAAATGAGTCTCAAGAATTGCGAATAACTACCGAGGGCTACTATCTCAATATCTAATTAAGTTTGTAGGAATCGATATTATAAATTTCGCTCCTCTGCCAGGTTCTCCTTCCTCAACTATGTTCCATCCATAGACTTCGATAATTCGGCTTATCAAGGCTAAGCCAAGTCCTCTGCCTTTACCAGTTGTGAAACCAACTTCAAAAAGCCTACTTTTATTCGCTTTAGGGATGCCAATTCCATTGTCTTCGTAAAACAATTTTGCTCCTTCATCGTCTTGGGTATAATAAAGACGGATTTGGGTGACTTTTTCACCATGGTTAAGTGAATTGTCAATAAGATTATAGAAAAGTTGTCTTAGCAATGAATCAGCCTCAACTTTGAGTCCCTGACATTCATTAACAATCGTTAATTTGTTTAGATTTGAAAATAAAGCAGTAGCGACATTAAAACTTTCAAAAACATCAATAATTGCAGGTTTCTCAGACCCAATTTGTTCATAGAAACGACTAAACTCAAAAAGCTTATCAGATGCGTCAAGTGCACTTTTAATGTTATCAAGATACTTGTATAGCTCAGGTTTTTCCCCTATTCGTTTTCTTAGCAGAAACTCATTGCCTCCAATAACAGCAAGTTTGTTGCCAACATCGTGCCTAGTTAAGCCACCCACAACACGAAGTTTCTCATTAAGCAACTGCAAATCTTGAGCCGCCTGCTTTAGTCTATCTTCAGCTTTCTTATGTTCGCTATTATCCAAGACAATTCCTCTTAGCCCTAAGAGTTTATTATCAAAAATAACGGATGTAATGCAAATCATTGCGGGAAAAACAGAGCCATCTTTTTTTATGATCTGGAACTCGCCTGAGAGCTTGCTTTCTCCAGACTTAAACCTGCTAATCCACAGCAAGGCTTTTTCTTGTTCAGCTGGAACAAGTAGCCGAAGAAAGTTGAAGTTATTGTCAAATTCTTCAATGCTGTATCCAGTGATCTGTGAAGCGCTCCGATTAACAAACAAAAGGTTTCCATTAATATCGGTTTCAAAAACAACTTCAGGTAACGATTCAGTCAGCTCGCGGTATTTTCGCTCGCTAAGCTTCAATATTTCTGCCGCTCTCTTAGGTTCAGTTATGTCTTCGCATGTGCCAAGAATTTGCTTTCCAACGCCCTCACTTGTGCGGGCAAACAATATGTCGCGGCTACGTAACCACCGCCATTCTCCACTTGAATGCTTCATCCTGTACTCAACCTCAAAGATTGCGTTTTCGGGTGCGTTTGCGAAGCGGGCATGATGTGCAGCTACAACTTTGGCGTCATCAGGATGCAGAAATTTTGTAAACAACTCTGAACCCAAAGCTTTGATTTGTTTAGGAGTGTAACCTAGAAAATCAAGAACCTCTCTGTTAGCGTAAACATTACAGTGGCTTATCAGATCATATATGTAAACAAGATTAGGCGTAGAATCAAGAATTTTTTGAATGAGATACTGTTCTTCAAGCAATTTCTTTTCAGCTTGCTTGATTTCAGTAATGTCATGAACACTACCTATGAGGCTAGTGCAGTGACCACTTGAATCAAAAACTGGAGTAATAGAAACCTCGCCGTATTTTCTTCCCCCAGGATAATTGGTGACTTCTTCCCAGGTAACCGTTCTTTTTTCATGGATCGCCTGCGAATACTTTTCAAGAACTAAACTTAAAGATGGCTCTGGAATTACCTTCGAAACACTTTTACCCACAACCTGGCTTTCCTTCAATCCGGTGACGTTTAAGAAAGATTGGTTGACAGAGGTGAAACGAAAACGATTTTCATGCTCAACTGCCAACAAATAAAGAACATCCGAAACATTGGCATAAATCGAGGCGAGCATTTGCTGTTCTTTTTGCAGCGCTTCTTCTGTTTTCTTGTTTGCTGTGATGTCTAGTAAGGAGGCGATAGATTTTTTTGTTCCAGGGATTAGGGCGATTGTCAATAAAATATTTTTAACCGCACCATACCTATCTATAAACCTAAAATCATAATGTGCAGACGCTGCTTTTTCATCGATTCTTCGAAGTCTGTGCTGTTCCTTCATTCTATCGAGGTCTTCTTTCACCACAAATTCGGTCCAGCTTTTTTTGCCTTCTAATTCCCTCTTTGAATACCCGGATAGTTTTTCATATTCAGAGTTCACAAGAGATAATGTGGTATCATCTTCAATGATTACTGATGCCACTCCAGTCGATTCAAAGGTGACACGGTATTTTTCTTCCGATTGACGCAACGTTTCCTCAACTTTCTTGAGTTGAGTAATGTCAATAACTAATCCTCTTAGACCAACTTGGCCATTCTCTTTTACAAGCGGCTTGCTTACAATCATAGTTGGAAAAGCACTACCGTCTTTTCTAATACAAGTATATTCATGGTTATCGATGTGCCCACTTGACAAAGCTTTTCTGAAGTTTTCTTTAGCTTTCTTACAATCTTTTTGTTGTATTAAATCGAAAACACATAGACCTTTAGCAACTTCTTCTTGCGAGTAACCAAAAATTGCATTAGCACTTAGGTTAGCATAGGTTAATCTACCATCACTATCGGTTTCAAAAACGACTTCAGGCAAAGAATCTGCAAGACTCCTATATTTTGCCTCACTTGCTTGCAAAGCCGCTTCAGCTTGCTTGTAAGATGAGACATCTCTTATTACCCCTACAAGAAGCTGTTGGTCTCCTTGTTGCAGCATAGAAACGGAGAACTGAGCTGGAAATATCTGTCGGTTTTTCCCTACACAGTTTATTTCAAGGTTTCTAACTTTTCCATCTGATTTGAGTATTGCGAGCATCTTCTCCCTATCTGAAGGACTTGCCCATAGACCAAGTTGCAGGGAAGTCTGACCTATGATTTCTTTTCGTTTATACCCAAATATTTCCACGAAACGGTCGTTAATTTCAACCATCTTACCTTCTTTCAGAGTGCTTAGGTAAACAGCATTAGGTGCTAAAGCAAAGACATTTCTGAATTTCTCCTCACTCAGAAGAAGTGCCTCTTCAGCTTTTTTGCGTTCGGTAATGGGTACGGCTAGTTCTAGTGCGGCTGTAACATTTCCGTTCTTGTCTTTGAGAGGAGTTACTCTAAGCTCGATCCAGATTGTTTCGCCTTTGGAGTCTACTGTTTTGTATTCATGGACATCAAGGAGAATGTTTTGATTAAAGATTTTTTTAGCTCCGCAGTCCGTGCATATTGTTTCTGAGTGGTTGAAAGTTTGGTAACATTTCTTGTTAGGTGTGACACCTAAATCCATCAACCGTTTATTTGCCCAAACCACCTGGTAATCCTTGCCGATTACAGCTAAACCCGCATCAATACCTTCCCCCACCCTTTCAAGAACTTCGAAAGTACCCTTGAGCGTCTCTTCGGCGTTCTTACGCTCAGTGATGTCTGTATTGTAACCACTCCAAAGAATGCTGCCGTCTTCTAACTTCTCTGGAGCAGATTGCCCCCACATCCATCGCATTTTCTTTCCTGGAAGCTGTACGCGATACTCGCATTGCCAGAGAGAAAGATTTGCAGCTGAATGTTCAATGGATTGAAATACTTTTTCCATATCTTCTGGAACTATTGCCTTGGCGATCGGGGAAAAATCTTCTCGGACATCTTGTGGTGAACACCCAAAAACCTCGCTAATCCCCTCAGATGTAAAAGGAACACAGTATGTTCCGTCAGGGTGTCTTAAAAACTGGAAGAGCATTCCGGGTGTTTGAGCGGCAAGTTTGATAAACCTAATGTCTCGCTCTTTTAGCGCTTCTTTTACTCTGTATCGTTCTACGATTAGTTTGATGCTGTGAGAGAGTTCTCCGTAGACGGTTTCAGGCGATCCTTGCTTGTTGAGGTATCCATCTGCGCCGAGGTTTAGGGCTTTTATAGCTACTTCTTCTCTGCCTTTTCCCGTAAACAGTATGAAGGGAATGTCGCTTTTTTGTTTTCGTAGCTCCATTAGAAACTGCAGGCCATCTTTTTGGGGCATTTCATAATCAGAGACTACAACGTCATAATGTCCAGCTGCTAATTTGCAGAGACCCTCATCAACACAACAGGCTTGGTCAATCTCAAAGCCACTGTCCAGATCCATCAGCAACAGCTTAGAAATCTCTAGCAAGGAAGAGTCATCATCTACATGAAGAACTCTAATTACCCTCGTTACTTCGGGAACACTCAAATCAACCAAACTTGTATCCCCAAGATACAGCTATAATTTGTATCATTATCGCTTATTAATAGTTGTGAATCTACAATACAGCTTTTCTGGAAGACAACTAATATTATTTGATAAAATTTTTCTATAAATTAGTAGATAGAAGAGCAGCTGTTTCCGTTTTAGCTAATTTTTCTTTTCAAAGAATAGGGGTTTTTAATTATTCTCGCCATGTTTTATGGATAAAAATAAGACAACACTTTTTCCCCTTCTCGAGCACCTTAAGGTTAACGGACACTTAATTTTTTGTCAAAAAAATTAACGCAGCACTTTGAATTGGCGTTTACAGTTTTCGCATGTATAAGCTTCTATGTGAAATACGTGGTTATTGAATAATTTGTCAGGTTCCGTGACTTCGGTTCCACAGTTTGGGCATTTTACCATTTAAGTTCACTAGAATATTAAATAACTCGTGTTTTATACTGGAAAACAGTATTTTATACTTTGTTGGCACGTAAAAGAGACAACAAGTCAATTATAAACTGATAACCATAAAAAGATCGGTAAGCTCATCGTAGTTAGTAATCTATAGCCCGAAAAATAGGAGCCTTTTTTGTTAAAATTAGACAAAGAACGGCAAGTTTTATTGAATAATCGGGTTGTTAAGGTGAGGAGGTTTGTAAGGAAACCTATTGATTAAAAATTCATTCATGATAGTTTAACGGCGTTTTTACTTCAGATTTAGAATTCATAAGTCTTAAAGAGGATTGCTTTGATCTTCGTAAATGTGCTATATAGTAAGAATTAAGATGAAGGTACTGGTACGAAAATTCGATTAAAAACCCTCTTGATAGTCGGGATAGTGACGCTTTGCCTAATGGCACCGCTGTATGTTATTACAGAAAATCAAACTCTTAACGCGATCAGTTCTTCGGAGAATAAATCCTCAATATCTGATGCTCACAGGTTCTTGACAAATCTGGACATCACTCTTAGAGAATATGGAGCAAGTGGTCAACGATTGGGGTGGATGGGATGACACTTATAACTTTATAAAAAACAACAATACAGCTTACATTGAATCTAACCTATTGACCAGACACTCGATAATCTTAATCTAAACATAATCTTCTTTTTTGACGCATCCAACCAATTGGTTTTCAGTAAAATGTACGACCCCTCAGGCACCATACCGATTGTAATTAATCAAGTAACTCAAGAACTCACAGGGTATCCATCTCTTTTTACTAGAGATGTTAATGACTCAGCAAAAGGTCTGATCCTTATTGAAGGTAGACCTATGCTGGTGGTATCCCATCCAATCCTAACCAGTTTGGATGAGGGTCCAGTTCGAGGAACTTTAATTATGGGTAGATTATTCGATAAATCAGCGTTAGGATACCCTTTCCCAAGCGGTCGGATTGACCCTATCAACTTACGTTATCGGCGAACCTTCATCCAATGACTTTGCCGATGCATTAAGCCACCTTTCTAAAAATGACCCATTTTACGCTAAAGCTAGAAATGAAACTGATATAGCCGGTTATACGCTACTGCAAGATGTAAGCGGCAATCAGATATTAGTAGTGAGAGTCGATGATTTTAGGACTGCCTATATTCAAGGTAAGGCCAGCATTACGTTTACTCTCATTTCGTTCATTGCGATTGGAATAATTCTTTTTGCTTTAACAGCTGTTTTATTGGAAACTCAGGTTATTTCCAGACTAACAATATTGAATAATACTATTCTGAACATAAAAAAAACCCGAGATAATTCTAAGCGCTTAGAAGTAAAAGGGTCCGATGAATTGTCGAGCATTAGTCAAAACTTCAACGGCTTGCTTGACGTTATTGAAAAAAACACAACCACCTTAGAGAAAACAGTTATAGAGAAAACCGAAGATTTAGTTCAGAAATGAAGAGCAGCTCAAAGGCATACTTAACGCTTCTCCGGATGCAATATTAGCTACTGACGTCGAAGGCAATATTTTAGACTGCAATTATCAAATGGAAGAGCTAAGCCTTTTTCCTAGAGACGAACTAATAGGCAAATCTGTATTTGGTCTTATTAACGAAAAAGATAGACAAAAAGTCTTCGATGAATTTACCAGGTTATTGCAAGAAAAGATCAGCAAAATTCGAGTTGAGTGCAGTTTAATCAAGAATCAAGAATCAGATTATCTTGTTGAGTTATCATCAAGTATAATGCGCAATGTTGAAGGTATCACTATTGGCTTTGTATCTGTTGTGCGTGATTTGACAGAAACAAAGTTGCTCGAAGAGCGTCTGTTTAAGTCTGAAAGATTCGCCGCTATAGGCGAATTGGCTGGAATGGTTGGCCATGATCTACGCAATCCACTTTCAGGGATAAAGAACGCTTGTTATTACTTACGAAAGAAACAGAGCACGTTTGTTGGTGACGAAGGCATTGAAATGTTAAACACCATTGACAAGTCAGTATTCTATGCGGATAAAATTGTAAATGACTTGCTTGACTATAGCAGAGAGATGAGGTTGGATTTGGAAGAATGTTCACCAAAAGCATTGATTGATTATGTATTGCTAACATTAAATATTCCGGCATCAATAAAAGTAGTTGAGCAAGTCAACAATTCAAGTATGTTTTTAGTTGATTCAGCCAAGATGCAAAGAGTATTTACTAACCTTATAAAAAATGCCATTGACGCTATGCCGAACGGAGGTGCACTTGAAATAACCAGCCGCCAAAGTGGTGGAAACTTCAGTGTAACCTTTAGCGATACTGGCGTAGGAATTGCAGGCGATACTATAAACAAACTATTTACACCATTGTTTACTACAAAGGCACAGGGCATGGGATTTGGCTTGTCCATCTCCAAACGGATCATAGAAGCACACGGAGGATCAATTAATGTTGTTAGTACCGTTGGAAAAGGGACTGCGTTCACAATTACGGTTTCTAGTAGATGTGAGAGGGCACACAACAATCGTTAGTTTTTACGTCAACTATTATTAGTTGAATTGGGTTAAGTCAGCCAAATGTTCAGGGATCATTCTTTATTCTCTTTATTGACACAGAACGTCTATTACTTTGTCGATCTGCATCCTTCTTTTATTATTAAGTTTAATACATTTTCATAGATAAATACAAGCCTTATACTCGGTTCCCGCTGGAGAGACCTTGAATCAAATGTATGGTCGTTTTTACTAACAGTTTGACCAGCACTACTAAAAGGTACAATCATCACGATGAAAAAACTTTGGAAAAACGTATGTATCAATTTAGGGTTTACTCTAGAAATATTCTAAACCTTAAAAAAGAAAGATCGGAAGTGGAGAGAGCCCGCGGTGTAAATGTGTGAATGGGAAGTGGCGCCGCCGAAAGGACTCGAACCTTTGACCTACTGATTAACAGTCAGTTGCACTACCGGGCTGTGCAACGGCGGCAAACCATTGTTCTCTCCTCTTTCAGTTTCACAAGACTATTTAAATTTAGCCGTTTCTGAGAAGAAAGCCAACAGGACAAACTTCTGATTCGCAGACCGACCGCCTACAAATCTGTCATCAGGGCTTTCTTGAATTTCTCTACAAACGCTTCATAGTCAAGTTCCACTGCCGAAATTGGTGCTGCAACCTCAGCTATCCTTGTTAGGTTAAGATAATTCTCGGCGACTTCTAGGGCTTTCGCTCCAAATTTTTCGTAGCTAATTTCAACTTCGGGAATCGCTCCGCGTCCCTCCGCATCGGCAATAGGTAATACTCCGAGTAATTCCGCTCCAGCCCCCGCAAACGCTTTTTTCACAATCAACCTAGTTTTCTCATCGATATAATCCAGATAAACCCGATTCAAAATTACACCCACTGTTTTTATCCCCAATTTCTTGAGAAAATGTATGTAGTTGAGTGCGTTTACTATTCCTCCTTCTATCCCCTCTTTGTCGCAGCCTGAAACGATTATCGTGGGAACGCCCAGAGCAGCAGCAACCTCGGCAGTCGACCTTGGACATTGGAACTGGTCACACAGAAGCCCAGTAAAAGCGTTCATAGCACCTTCAATAATGACAAAATCGTAATCCTTTTCTGCGGCTTGCACAAATTCAGAAACGTCTTTCCATCCAGTTTCGGCAACGATGATCGATGAATAATCCTGTATTGGCTTCTTTATCAAGTATAAGGCAGGCACGATGTCTCGGATGTCGCCGCCTACTTTGATTACGCCAACGTTCCAGCCTGCCTTCTTTAAAGCGCCAGCCAAACCTGTTGCAACAAATGTTTTTCCTCCGCCGCTTTCTAAAGCAGTTATTAACAGGAACCGAGTCTTTTTTCTCTCTTTGTTTTTAATTTTAACTTTATTATAAATACCCGTTGAAATTCCGATTTCCATTTTGATTTCAGCCTGCAATTTTGCGTTTGCCTTTCTTATCGCATGAAGCTCAGTCGGGTCTATCTCGAGAGATTTAGTAATTCCTTCGATTATCACTGGGTTCCTATCCATGATTGCATGCGGCAATATTCCAACAACATTGCCCTCTAAATTTGAAACCCCAGAAACAATATCTTGCTTTTGTCTGCCGTAGTTCAAACGGTTAACATGAGAAACTAAAAACGGCTTTGCGTTCTTATGCAAAGTTATATCGCCATATGTGTGACAATGAAAGCCGGAAACCTCAACACCTACGGCATCAGTTAAGCGGTTTGCTCCAACAACTGTCGCTCTAACTTGGTCCGTACAGATTAAAGGCTTGAATTCAACATCAAGCAAGCCCAGACATACTCTTCGGATGGGTGTAGGAGATAATCGGCCAATGTCAGTTCCCCGAGAGAGTATTTGGAAACCTGAACAGATTCCAAGGACAAGCTTGCCGGATTCAGCCATTTTCAGTATCTCATTTTTGAGGGGAAAACCGATACTTTGTGATTCCACTAAGCTGCCACCAGGAATTATAATCATGTTCAGTACGTCCGAGGCTGGTTTCCCATCTACCAACCCATCTTCTCGAATGAGGTCGGTTGGCAAGTTACCAAACGATTCAAAGCAGGGCAATGCACCCTGCACATAGACTATACCCACACGGTGCTTCAAGTATGTTCCCTGAAATCTTAGGTTGATTAATGCGGAGCCTTATTTATTCTGGGTGGTTAATAGGAATTTGTTTTCTGGAAGAAAAATGAACAGCTAAATATGGCTTATTCTATTTGCCGCACCTTGTGTTTTGCAATCGCCGAGAAGCCCTTGTAGAAGTCTTTCATGATATGAGAGTACCATTTGCCTGAAAATGACCAATCCAACAGGTTATCGACCCAGCGGAAGTCATGTTCAGCACATTGGATTAATAGCTGCTTATGTAAGTTACTTAATTTTGTTTCGGTGAACCAGTTTTCACTCTTTAGCTTTCCCAACGGCACAAAGAACAGGGGAACGATGAGACTACGCATCTCTTTAAGGTCGGCCACTAAATCCATGGTTTGAATGACGTCTTCTTCACGTTCATCAGGCAACCCTACAATGAGAGTGCAAGCTGGAACCAGTTTATTATCATGCATTAAACCCATGCCGTTAACGACCACACTATGCCAATCCTTAGCCTTAAACGGATGAGCTTTCGCAGGCATAATCTTCTTTGCAACCTCAGGAGAGCCCGTCTCTATCCCTACTTCTGCTCCCCACCAAGTCTGTTTCTGCAAAATAGTCTCTGAGAGTTTCGCAAAAAGCTTGGGGGCAGACAAGACCGCTGCCAATGAGCAGTGGCTCCAGCTTACGTCATCTACCTTTTTCATAACCTTCTCATGTAGCTTCACAAGTCTATCTTCATGGGGGATTGTGTTGCTTGACCCATATAGCATTACATCTTCTGAATGGAGACAGATTCCAGTAACTTTTCCTGAATCAAGGTTAACATTTAGCTCGCGTTCAACCTTTTCGATAGGGTACCAGCGTAGAGGACGTGTTGTAACATTGCAGAATTGGCAACCTCGGCAGCAACCCCTTCCGATTTCGATTAAACCGTTGATTGAAGGTTGAACGATGTCGGGAATTTCCTCTATACTGGGCACTTCGCCGATATCGACTTCATAGTGTTGAGGAAGTTCATGTCCTTCAATTGCTGCTTTAAAGAGTTTGCCAACAACATTTTCTCCTTCACCCTCTACAATGCAATCAATATGCAAATTCCTAACTGCGTTTTCGCGGTACTTAAATTGCCATGCGCCAGGTCCGCCGACTATGATTTTTAACCCTTTTTGTTTTGCTTTTTTTATGGCTGGGCTTTGCAGTAAAGCCTGAAAATGTCTTGCTAGGTATGGCTCCTTTTTGAAGATGGATGCAAGAGTTGTAGATGCCGGACCTAGACCAAATGGATCCATAACGTAGATTCCTAGGACTTTTGCGTTTTTTAATGCGTTTCCGATGTGGGTTGGGCTAACGGTTTCCACTTTGAAGCCTTCCTTTAGGAGTTGGGCTTCAGTTTTTCTAAGTCCATATGGCGCCGTCCACGGTTTCCCATTGATTGTTTTCAGCTGCGGAAAAAAAAGGTAACTATAGAGCCATTCAGGAACAAAATTTGGAGGAGCGCATGTACCAAAACCTAGAAACTCGTTATGATGGTAATTGCTCATCAATGTTCGGTCTGCTGTCAAAAGCACTTCTGCCATTTTGACTTTCCTCCTTCCGCACGTCCAACAAAAATACTTTCAGTGCAAAAATCTAATCAGTCAACAGGAAGATATAACTTTATTGTTAACTTGCTTGTTTGGTATTGTGTACCAGATTATTTTTAGTTTGAGAATTTTAAAATATCACGGTTTGTTTTGTCCCAGTAGAAGGGTAAACTCGTTGATTTTTTCCGAGTAATTGTAACGAAATTAAGAGGTTAATTTATTAGAATGACAATGTTAAACATCTTAAAGTAAATAGGGGGGTAAATTGAGAATACAAATGCAAACTGTTGCTTTACTATCTCCTGCATCCAACAAAACAAAATATACGGGAGTTAGTAACCGTAGGCTATGTATATCAAGGTAATCGCCAATTTACTTCAGAAAACACTTTAGTGAGGGGAATGTTTTGAAAACCATGGTAGAGTTTAGATGGCATGGTAGAGGCGGACAAGGTGCTTGGACAGCCAGCGAACTATTGGCAAGAACAGCCTTAGACGAGGGCAAGTACATCCAATCTTTCCCAGAGTTTGGACCCGAAAGAATGGGCGCGCCAGTAACTGCTTTCACCAGAATCAGCACTGAACCAATACGGCTACACTGCGCAATCTACGACCCAGACGTTGTGGTGGTTCTAGACAATACACTATTAAAAACTGTTCCAGTAACCGCTGGATTAAACCGAGAAGAAACCTCTTTAATCATTAATTCCAATGAGGAACCCGCGGTTCTTAAAGAAAACCTGCGCGTAACCAAAGGCAAGGTGTGGACAGTTCCCGCTACTGAAATTGCCCTACGAATACTTGGTGCCCCAATAACAAACACCGCATTGCTAGGTGTTGTGGCTAAAGCAACAGAAATCGTCACATTGGAAGGTATACGAAAAACTCTCAAGGGACGTTTCCGACCTGATTTAGCTGAGAAAAACTTTGCAGTTATCCAAGAAGCATACAAAGAGGCAAAAGTCATATGAGCAGCAAAGAAAAAACTTGGAAAGAAGTTTCCATCGCAGGAGTTCCTCCAAAATCCAGCATCGGATTTATGACTGGTGACTGGAAAACCTACATGCCAGTACGCGACCTAGAAAAATGCACTGTATGCTTAACATGTGTGATGTTCTGTCCTGAAGGCGCAATAAAGTATCGTCCAGAAATGGGTAAAATTGAATTTGACTTCAGCTTCTGCAAAGGATGCGGAATCTGCGCCAACGAATGCCCAACCAAAGCAATAACCATGAAAATGCCCGAGGAATAAAAATGACACAACAAACTAAACAAGAAACCATAGCCATGAACGGAGACGAAGCAGTTGCCTTCGCCGTTAAACAATGCGACGTTGACGTTGTTGCAGCTTACCCCATTACACCCCAAACAATCATAGTTGAAAAATTCAGCGAATACGTCGCAAACGGAGAAGTCCAAACAGAATTTGTCTGCACAGAATCAGAGCACAGCGCAATGACTGCTTGTCTTGCAGCTTCAGCCACAGGAGCACGCACATTCACAGCCAGCGCCTCAGCGGGCTTAGCTTTGATGCATGAAATGCTTTTTGTCACTTCAGGTTCACGGGCGCCAGTTGTCATGGCTGTTGCTAACCGCGCTTTGTCTGCACCGCTCAACATTCATGGTGACCACTCAGACAGCATGGCTGAACGGGACAGCGGATGGCTCCACATTTATGTTGAAAATGCCCAGGAAGCATACGACAGCATCATCCAAGCCTTCAAGATAGCAGAAGACCTCGAGGTTTCGCTACCGATAATCGTAGGTTTAGACGGCTTCACCATCAGCCACACATTAGAAAGAGTCGACGTACTCAGCGAAGAAATCGTCAAGAGATTCGTTGGAGAACGCCACTACCCCTTGGTGCTGACTCACGAGGGAAAAACAGTGCCCTTCAAGCTTGACCCTGAAAATCCAATGACCATGGGACCCAATGCGTTACAAAACTACTATTTCGAGTTCAAGAGGCAACAGGAAGAAGGTATGAGAAACGCCCTAAAGAAGATCCAGGAAGCCAACAGCGAATACGCGGCAATAAGCGGTAGAAGCTACGGCAACGGACTGATCGACGAATACAAGCTTGACGACGCTGAAATTGCTGTTGTCTGCATCGGCTCGACCGCTGGAACCTTAAAAGTCATCGTTGACCAATTAAGACAAGAAGGAATTAAAGCAGGCGTCCTAAGGATTCGAACCTTCAGACCTCTGCCCGTTGAAGAACTCAAAAACGCGCTGAAAAACATTAAAGTCGTCGCTGTTATGGATAAAAGCATGAGCCCCGGCAGTTTAGGCGCCGCAGTCTTCCATGAAGTTCGAAACGCACTTTACGATTTAAAACAACGCCCAATTATGGTTGACTACATCTTTGGACTCGGCGGTAGAGACAGCAGCCCACGTGACCTGCGCCGTATCTTCGAGGACTTGATTCGCATAGTCAAAACTGGGCAGGTAGAGAAAACCGTGCACTATTTTGGATTAAGGGAGTAGGAGACAAGAAAATGACAACTCAAGAATGGAAATTCACAGCAAAAGACATCGCGCTAAAACCAGACCTGTTCCTTTCAGGGCACCGTGCTTGTGCAGGCTGCGGACCGGCAGCGGCGCTACGGATGATAATGAAAGCAACCCGCGGACCAACCATCGTGACCCAAGCAACAGGCTGCATGGAAATCGTCGGCTCCATCTACCCCTACACATCTTGGGCATTACCATGGCTGCACACCGCCTTTGAAAATGCCGCGGCAAACGCTTCAGGCATTGAAGCGGCACTAAAGATTATGCGTAAGAAAGGCAAAATCAAGCAGGAACACATTGATGTCATCGCGTTAGCTGGTGACGGCGGAACCATAGACATTGGTTTGCAAGCTCTCTCGGGCGCAGTTGAACGCGGACACGACTTCCTTTTCATACTCTACGACAATGAAGGCTACATGAACACAGGAATCCAGCGAAGCGGCGGAACACCAACTGGCGCAGCAACTACAACCACCCCCGCAGGCTCAGTAAACCCAGGCAAACTCGAGAAGAAAAAACCCATAACTGAAATCATGCTCGCTCACGAAATGGAATACGTAGCCACAGCAACCCCCTACTACTGGAAAGACATGCTAACCAAAGTTCGCAAAGGTCTAGAAGTTGAGGGACCAGCATTCTTGCACGTATTTGCCCCATGCCCCCGAGGTTGGAGAAGCGAACCCGCAAAAACAATGGAGTACAGTAAACTCTCCGTTGAATCCTGTGTGTTCCCGATTTGGGAAGCTGTCAACGGCAAACGCCAACTCTCTACTCCAAGCAAGCTTATTGCGTTAGCGCCACAGAAGAAGAAGCCGGTGAAAGCGTACTTGGAGGGGCAGGGCAGGTTCAGGCACCTATTTACGCCGCAGAACAGTCACATCCTCGATGAGATTCAACGTAGCACGGATGAGCGTTGGAGTCGGCTCTTGCAGAAATGCGAGCCAGCTTAGCCCTTCTTTTCTTTAATTTATTGTTTCTTTAGACCTGAGATTTTTGAGTCGAGTGAATCTATAAGATATTACGAATCGACATTGAGTCTCTTCTTTGATTCTTGTTGGATTTCTTTGGCAGAAAATATATAAGCAAGCATGCACAGGTGTGCTTTAGGTGAAGCGGTGCAAAATGCACCGCAACGCTGGTGAACAAATGCGCAGAAGCTTAACAGTAACCCCCGAAAACGACAAAAAAATCCTGCTCATCAAAAGGACGCTTCCTAACAGGAGACGCACCATTCGACATAGACTACACAACAATGGTCAACATCTTCATAGAACTAGGCTACAAACTAATGACCCAAGCATGGAATGACAGCGCAAACCAAAAAGTCATCATAGACAAAAACGAAATCACAGAATCCTTCAAGAAACACTTCTTCAACGCCGAACTCAAAGAAGAAGCAGTTGGAGACCTAGTCGCCGAAATAATATTCAAAAAATTCGTAGAACAAACAAACCAAGCAACATGCAACCAAATCCAACAAGAACAGATCCCTGCCCTACCTGCAGAACAACTAAAACCAAGAGACACAAAAAAGGAAAAATACATCGCATAGATTAAACCAAGAGGAGACAAATCCACTATGACCGAAACCAAAGAGTCTCAGCCTGAAAATTTTGAGCAACTACTCGAAAACGAGAAGAAACGATCCGAGGATTACCTGACTAGATTAAAATATTTGCAGGCGGATTTCGAAAACTTTAAAAAACGCTTCGACCGCGAAATGGAGCAAATAAAATGCTACTGTAACGAACGCATTGTTATGCAGCTCTTGGATGTAGTTGACGAATTGGAGCTAGCCGTGAAGAACGGAGAAATCTCTAATCAATCTACCCAGAGTCTACTGGAGGGGGTAGAAATGACGCTAAACAAGCTCAGAAAGGTTCTTGAGCAAGAAGGCGTCTCTGAAATACCAGACCCACAAGGCAAACCTTTTGACTCCTCATTACACAACGCCATAGCAACCGAGGAGCGAGAGGATGTTGCAGAATCGACCGTAATCGACCAGATACGAAAAGGGTACATTTTGAGGGGTAGAGTAATTCGCCCCAGTATTGTACGTGTGGCAGTCAAGCCAAAAAATCAGAGTAATAAAAATAATAAAATGGAGGAAAAACAAGAATGAGTAATCAAAAAACAAACCAAAAAGTTTTAGGTATAGATTTGGGAACAACCAATTCAGCAGCCGCCATCTATGAGGGGGGACATGCAACGGTTATTCCGAGCGCGGAAGGCCCAACGATGGCTGGGAAAATGTTTCCGTCAGTTGTTGCCTTCACTAAAGATGGGCAACTTTTGGTCGGGGAACCCGCCAAACGTCAATCCACAACCAACCCCGAAGGTACTTTCTTTGAGATAAAACGTAAAATGGGTACAGACGCCAAAGTTAACGCTTACGGGAAAGAATACAGCCCACAGCAGATTTCAGCGTTTATACTTCAGAAGATAAAGAAAGACGCCGAAACCTACCTTGGTGGCTCTATAAACAAAGCCGTCATCACCGTGCCAGCCCACTTCAACGACAACCAGCGACAGGCTACTAAAGATGCAGGCGAAATCGCCGGGTTTGAAGTAATGCGTATCATCAACGAACCCACCGCAGCGTGCCTCGCATACGGCATCGACAAACTGGAGCAGGAAATGAAAATTCTCGTGTTCAGCTTCGGAGGTGGAACCCACGACGTCACCTTGATGGATTTCGGCAAAGGAGTTTTCCAGGTTTTATCCACTAGCGGGGATACGCAGTTGGGCGGAACCGACGTGGACAAAGCAGTCATGACCTACATCCTAGACGAGTTCAAACGTCAATCAGGAGTGGACGTCTCAGGCGACCGCATGGCCATGTCCCGACTAAAAGAGGCAGCGGAGAAAGCCAAAATCGAACTCTCCACACTAATGAGCACCGATATCGACCTGCCATTTTTAACCTCTGACGCTTCAGGACCAAAACACCTTCGCCTAACCTTAACCCGAACAAAACTGGAGTCCCTCGCACAACCCGTCGTCGAACGCACGAGACCCACACTGCTAAAAGCCCTCGAAGACGCAAAACTGAATCCGCAACAAGTGGACAAAATCATCTTAATCGGCGGCATGACCCGAATGCCCCTCGTGCAACGGTTCGTAGAACAAATCTTCGGTAAATCGCCCGAACGCGGACTAGACCCAATGGAATGTGTCGCTATAGGCGCAGCTATCCAGGCAGGAGTCATAACAGGCGAAGTCACCGACCTACTACTCCTCGACGTTACCCCGCTAAGCCTTGGCGTTGAAACCATGGGCGGCGTCATGACCAAAGTCTTAGAGAAAAACACTACCATCCCCACCAAACGCAGCCAAGTATTCACCACAGCCGCAGACTTCCAAACCGCAGTAACCATCCATGTGTTGCAGGGCGAACGCGCCAATGTCAGCAAACAACGTATCACTAGGCGAATTCAACCTCGTCGATTTGCCGCCAGCACCAAGAGGCGTCCCACAGATCGAAGTTACCTTCGACATAGATGCCAACGGCATCCTAAACGTCACCGCCAAAGACCGCGGCACAGGCAAAGAAAACAAAATCCGCATAACCGCCTCAACCAAACTCAGCAAAGAAGAAAAAGAACGCCTAATCAAAGACGCCGAACAATTCCAAGAACAAGATCGCCAAAAGAAGGAAGAAGCAGAAACCCGCAACAACGCCGACAGCCTCGTCTACACCGCCGACCGAACCAAAGCAGATCTCGCAGGCAAAATCAGCCCCGAAGAAGTTGCCAAAATCGACGCAGCTGTTACCGAACTCAAAAACGCATTAGCCAGCAACGACATGGCACAAGTCAAAGCCAAATCCGACGCACTACAAAAGGTTCTACAAGATGTCGGAACCAAAGTCTACCAGCAAGCCGCCCAACAATACCAGCAGCAACAACCTGGGCAGCAAGGCCAGCAACAAGCTGGACCACAACCAGGTGCAGGACCAGAACCACAACCAAGCCAGGAATCCCAAGCAGGACCCGAAGGCGAACACGTAGTCGACTCAGAAGACTACAAAGTCAAATAAAACCAAACTCTTTTCTTCTTTTTTAAGAATTAATTTTTCTTCTATAGAACAGGAGTTTAGTTGAAATGTTTAAATACCCTGAAACAGCCGAAAGCTGGGAAATACCTTAAATCTGAGTCTAAAGCATTGTATCAAAGTTTAAAAAAATCACCCTAACGGTAAGGTCGCATGGCTGAAAAAAGAGATTACTACGAGGTTTTGGGCGTTCAAAAAGGCGCTTCCAAGGACGAAATCAAGGACACATACAGGAAACTTGCCATGCAGTTCCATCCAGACCGCAACAAGGACGTCGGTGCCGAGGAACGTTTCAAGGAAATCTCGGAAGCCTATGCAGTCCTCTCCGACGATCAGAAACGCCAAACATACGACAACCTTGGCCACCAAGGTTTTGACCAACGCTACACTTCTGAGGACATATTCCGCGGCGCAGACTTCGATTCAGTCTTCCGAGATATGGGCTTCGGCGATTTGTTCCGCACTATTTTTGGCGGCCAAAGTGGGTTTGGCGGCTACGAAGAACGCAACCGAGGACAAGATCTCGCATACAACCTCGAAATCGCGTTGGAAGAAGCCGCAAAGGGCGTTGAAAAAGAAATCGAAATTCCCCGAACGGAACACTGCGAAGTCTGCGGTGGATCTGGGGCAACCCCAGGCACCCAAGCACGTGTTTGTCCTCGTTGTGGTGGCTCAGGAAAAATCCAGAACATGCGCAAAGCCGGCTTTGCCACTTACGTACAGGTTGCGGCTTGCCCAACATGCAAAGGCAAAGGAAAACTCATAGATTCACCGTGCACAAACTGCCATGGCGCGGGACTTGTGCGCAGAAGACGCAAAATCACAGTGAAAATCCCTATGGGTATCGACGAAGGTTACCAGCTGCGGCTCCGGGGCGAAGGCGAATTGGCTTCTGCAGATGGCGAACCAGGAGACCTTTACGTCATCGTGCACGTGAAGCCGAACCCTCAGTTTATGCGGGAAGGCGACGACCTTTGGCACATCGCATTCGTCACTTATCCACAGGCGACTTTGGGCGCAGAAATCTCTGTTCCAACGTTGGATGGACCATCGACCATTAGAGTGCATCCAGGAACTCAGCCTGGCGAAACCATAACGCTGAGGGGCAAGGGGATGCCGCATTTCCGTGGCTACGGTAGGGGCGATTTGCTTGTACGCATCGGACTTTCGGTTCCAGAGAAACTCACCAGCCAGCAACGTGTGCTCATTGAGCAGTTAGCTAAAGAGTTCGGTAACGACGTAGCTGCGAAGAACCGCAAGTTCCACCTCTAACACGTTTTTACAAAATTTTCACAGTAAGTCAGAGATACTGAGTACCATAGAAGTTTAGCAAAGAAAAAAGGCTATTCGACATAGCTAACAAAAAAGGAAAAAAGAAAAAGAAGGTTTAGGTTGTTTTATTTCTTCTCTAGTTGTTTGCGTAGTTCTGCATATGTTGCTTTGATGTCTTCGATTGAACCTTCGTCTTCGATTGTGGATGTGTCGCCTAGTGGCGCGCCTGTTAGGACTGCTTTGAGGAGTCTGCGCATGATTTTGCCGCTTCGGGTTTTTGGTAGTTTGTTGACGATGATTACTGCGTCGGGGGTTGCGATTGGACCAATGGTTGTTCGTACGTGTTTTGTTAGTTCCGCTCGAAGTTCGTCTGATGCAACAAATCCGCCGCGCAACACTACGAATGCAACCGGAACTTCGCCTTTAACTGCGTCTTCTTTGCCCATGACTGCTGCTTCAGAGACTGCCGGGTGAGATACAAGTGCGCTTTCTAGTTCGACTGTGCCGATTCTGTGTCCTGCTACTTTAAGGACTTCGTCTGCTCTTCCAAGGAGCCAGAAGTACCCGTCTTGGTCGCGGATTGCGTAGTCGCCTGTGACGTAGATTCCTGGCCATCTTCCGAAGTATGCGCTCTTGTAGCGGTCAGGGTCTTTCCAGACTGTCTGCAGCATTCCTGGCCATGGGGACTTGATTACTAGGTAGCCTTTGTTTTCTGCTGGGAGTGGTTTTCCTGCGTCGTCGAAGATGTCTATGTTTACTCCTGGCATTGGGAGGGTTGCGCTGCCTGGTTTAAGGGGTGTTAATTCGATGCCTGATGCGGGTGCAATCATGAATCCACCTGTTTCTGTTTGCCACCAGGTGTCAATTATCGGTAGTTTTTCTTTGCCGATTACGCGATAATACCATTTCCATGCTTCAGGGTTTATTGCTTCGCCGACTGAGCCGAGTTCACGTAAAGTGCTTAGGTCGTGTTTTAACGGCAGTTCCTCACCGAACTTCATGAACATTCGAACAGCAGTTGGTGTACCGTAGAGTATGGTGACGCCGTGGTTCTCAATCATTTGCCACCAGCGGTCTTGCCCTGGATAGTCAGGTGTACCTTCGAATAGGAAAGCAGTGATTCCTAAGCTTAAAGGTGCATAAACGTTGTAGGTGTGACCGGTAATCCAACCGATGTCAGCAACGCACCAGTAAATGTCTTCGTCTGTTGGGTTGAACGCCCATTTAAGTGTCCAGTAAGCCCAAACAAGGTATCCGCCTATGCCATGTTGAACGCCTTTTGGCTTGCCTGTGGTTCCAGAAGTGTAGAGAATGAACAGTGGGTCAGTTGATTTCATGCTTTCTGGTTCGACGTAAGCGCTTGCGCCTGCTGCTGCCAATGCATCGTGGTACCAAATGTCTCTGCCTTCCTTCATTTGGACAGGCTGACCTGTGCGTTTGACAACGAGGACTTTCTCGATGTTCGCCATTAAGGCTGATGCTTTGTCTGCGTTATCTTTGATTCCTACTGGTTTGCCACGACGGAAAGAGCCATCTGCTGTTATGAGGATTTTTGCTCCGCAGTCGTTGACTCTGTCTGCTAAGGCTTCAGCGCTGAATCCTGAAAAGACAACTGTGTGGACTCCTCCGATTCTTGCGGTTGCAAGCAAAGCGATTGGCAACTCTGGGATGACGGGTAGGAAAACTGCGACGCGGTCGCCTTTTTTGACACCCAGGTCCTTTAGTGCTTTTGCAAGTTTGTTTACTTCACGGTATAGTTGATAATAAGTGTAAGTTTTTACTTCTCCCATTTCGCCTTCCCAAATGTAGGCGAGTTTGTTTTTGCGTGCGGTTTTTACGTGGCGGTCTAATGCGTTGTAGGATATGTTGAGTTCTCCATCAGGGAACCATTTGTAGAACGGCGGGTTCGAGTCATCCAAAACTTTGGTTGGTGCCTTGAACCAGTCGATGGCTTTTGCTTTCTCTGCCCAGAACTCGGTAGGGTTTTTAATGGATTTTTCCCATTCTGCTTTGCGTATTTCTCCAGAAGAAACCTTGGCAATACTTGGACTGTACTTCTCGTTGAAAGGTAAACTAGCTTCTGCCATATGCTATCATTCCTATAGATGCTGGGAAGCAGTAAGCCCTAAAGAATATAAGTTTTTTCAACAAAAATAAAACGAATTAATCCGACTTCTATGTTAAAGCCTAAGTGTCCAGCGCTCAAGCTAAACGAAAAATAATATAAAAAAATATGAAGAGTAAAGTTCTTACTTTACTGGAAGTATTGGCAAGACGGTTTTTCCGTTTGCTTCATTTAAGACTTCTGCAAGACCAAGGTAGACTGCGCTGCCGCCACAGATGATACCTTCGATGCCGGTGATTTGTCCAAGCATTACGTTTCCCGTTAGTCGTGTTGCGGCTAACATAAAGAAGAGTATGAATAGGCTGCCAAAGACGAATTGAAGAGCACGGTTTGCTTTGAGTGTGCCAAAGAACATTGCAAACGTGAAAAGTCCCCACATGAAGAAGTATGCTGCCATTGCGGTTGAGTCAGCGGCAACTACGTTTCCTAAGAATGATACGCCTGGTAGCAGGACGAGTGCGACAAGAGACCACCAGAAGAGTCCGTATGAGAGGAATGCTGTTGTGCCGAAGGTATTGCCTTTCTTAAATTCCATAATGCCGACGATGATTTGTGCGAGCCCTCCGTATGCTAAGCCCATCGCAAGTATCATTGCATTTAAGCCGAATAAGCCTGCGTTGTGT
Organism: Candidatus Bathyarchaeota archaeon; assembly: GCA_963770845.1. GTDB lineage: Archaea > Thermoproteota > Bathyarchaeia > Bathyarchaeales > Bathycorpusculaceae > Bathycorpusculum. The sequence goes on from CAVYRC010000015.1 coordinate 32,283, forward strand.
AAGTTTAGGAGTACTGTGGTTAATCCGAAGCCTAAGAGTCCGAGTGGCGCTGGATTTGCCAGTTTGGTTACTAGTTGATTGCTCATTTGTTTTTTCCTCAATTTAATGTTTTAACTCAATTCAGCAAGCTTTTTTATAAAGCTTTGGAAACCGATACGTTTCTCCTTCTTGAAGCCACATATTTGCCAACTTCTATAGATGCAAATACTATACCTGCATACAATGCAGCGATTGCCCAATCGATGAGTTCTGGGGAGTGTACGTCGAAGAGAGTTTGTAGGCTGGGCACGTATAGGATTACCAATTGCAGTGCAAAGGACACTAGGATTGCATACCATAACCACTTGTTCTTGAATGCACCAACCTTGTATACTGGATACTTCAACGATCGCATTGATATGGCGATGACTAATTCCATCGCTATCATTGCAGTTAGCAGTTGTGTTCTAGCTTCCAGTAATCTGAACTCGCTTAGCCACGGCAGATGTGAGTAGAACGCAACTAACAGCAAAATCGTCATGAGTATTGGTATAGTGCTAAGGTAAACCTTGACGTCCTTGCTAAACACGCTCTCGTTGGGTTTACGTGGTTTACGCGCCATCAAGTCGGGGTCGCCGGGGTCTACGCCTAAAGCGATGGCAGGTAACCCATCGGTAACAAGGTTCATCCAAAGAATCTGCACAGCTGTTAAAGCTATGGCTGCATCATTTATTAAATCAACATTTGAGCCCGGTGAGATGACTCTGGCTATGTAGGGCACGCTCACCACCGCAATGAACATTACTAAAATTTCCATGATGTTGCATTGCAGCAGATAGGTGAGGTATTTTTTGATGTTATCAAAGATTTCACGTCCTTCTCTGACGGCTTTAACGATGCTTGCAAAGTTGTCGTCTGCTAAAACCATATCCGCCGCTTCTTTGGTGACTTCGGTGCCGCTGATGCCCATGGCTATTCCTATATCACTCATTTTGAGTGCTGGTGCATCGTTAACGCCGTCGCCTGTCATAGCGACCACTTGGTCTTTTTGTTTCCAAGCTTTCACAATGCGAACTTTATGTTCTGGAGCGACCCGTGCATAAATTACCACATTTTCCACTACGTCGGCAAGTTGTTCATCAGTCATTTGCTCGAGTTCTTGTCCGGTTAATACGCGGCTTGCCACGTCTTTTTCTTCTAGCAACTTGAGCTCTTTGCCGACGGCGGTGGCTGTGAGTTTATGGTCGCCTGTAATCATGACGACACGTATGCCTGCTTTCTTACAGATTGCTATGGCGTCTTTAACTTCGGGGCGCGGTGGATCAATCATGCTCATGATACCGACAAAAACGAAGCCTTCCTCCATCTCTTCCTTGAACTCGTCTGCTCCGCTGGGGAGTTCCTTGTAGGCGAAAGCTAGGTTACGGAGAGCTTGCAGGGCTAAATCTTCGGTGACTTTGAAGTGCTTAGCTTGGCTCTCTTTGCTAAACGGCTGGACTTTACCGTCTAAGACGATTTTGCTGCATCGTTCTAAGACCATTTCTGGGGCACCCTTCATGTAGGCAATTTTTTTGCCATCTTTGGCATGGATGGTGGTCATGCGTTTTCGCTCAGAAGAGAACGGAACTTCAGAGACACGGGGTTCTTGATCTTCGAGGTCGTCTTTACTTATGCCTGCTTTCTCGGCGGCAACAACTAGTGCGCCTTCGGTTGGGTCACCTCTTATGATCCATTTGCCTGTTTGGGTGTCTTGTTCAAGGGCTGAGTCGTTGCATAGGACTGCGACTTTAAGAAGGGTTGCGAGGTTCTTGTCAGGGGTTACTTTTTTGTCTTCGATCTTGGAATTCGCCCTCTGGAGCGTATCCTATGCCTGTGACTTTGATGTCTTGTTCATTTACGTAGATTCGTTGGACGGTCATTTCGCCTTTGGTCATAGTGCCTGTTTTGTCGCTGCAGATGACGCTGGTGCTTCCAAGCGTTTCCACGGCGGGTAGGCGTTTAACGATGGCGCTGACTTTAGCCATGCGGTACATACCGATAGCGAGGGCACCTGTAACGATAGCGGGCAACGCTTCGGGCACAGCTGCGACAGCTAAACTGATAGCCCACAAGACCATGTCTAAAACCGGGCGTTGTTCAACAACTATACCAACTACACCAACGCTTACTGCAACCACTAAAGCCAAAATGCCAATCCATTTACCAACCCCGCTCAAACGCTTTTCCAGGGGCGTTTGCTCTTCAGGGGCAGCTTGCACCATCTGAGCAATTTTTCCAAACTCAGTATTCATACCTGAAGTTGTAACTACAGCTTTTCCTCTGCCATAAACGACAACGGTCCCTGTATAAACCATGTTGCGACGGTCGTTTAGTTGGGTTTGTTCAGGCAGCTCACCGCTTGATTTGTTGACTGGTGAGGATTCGCCTGTTAGGGAGGCTTCATCTGTTTTCATGGTGAAAGATTCTAGAAGTCGGGCGTCTGCAGGAATCTTGTCACCTGTATAAAGAAGAATTACGTCTCCAGGAACCAGTTGAGTAGCCGGGATTCTTACTTCCTTTCCATCCCGTAGGACATTTGCGGTGGGCGCGGTCATTTTTTTGAGGGCTTCTACGGCTTTTTCGCTGCGGTATTCTTGTGTGAAACCTAACGTTGCACTTGCGATGACTATGGCTAAGATAATGGCTGCATCGGTGACTTCCCCAACCGCAAACGAGAGCCCTATGGCGATGAGGAGTATAATCATGAGTATGTCGGTGAATTGGCCGAGTAGAAGTTTGAGGGGTGATTTGCCTTTTTCTTTTTTGAGTTCGTTAGGTCCATATTGTGCAAGGCGTTCTTGCGCTTGCTGGGTAGTTAATCCTTTGCTGGTTACATTTAATTCGCTCATCGCTTCTTGAGCGGTTTTGCTATGCCACTGTTTCGCCATTTTAGTTTTCCTCTCCGGGGTGCTTTCGATGGAAAATTACGCTGTGTTTGTAGAGAGAGATAACGCCAATAGAAAGAACTATCAAACTCAAAACGTACAGAGTCCAAGCAAAAACAGGTCCGAAGCTGACGATTTGTTTTTGCCATTGCCAGGGAAAATCTATTTGGTGTTGAAGTGGCCAAGCGCCGATTACTTGATAGGTAAATCCAAAAGCAGTTAACAGGATGGCAACGTACTGTTTATCGGCGGCTCCCTCGGACCGTATTCCGCGTATACTGTATGAGCATAGCATGCCGATGCCTATGATTAGGGCTGGGAAACTGGTGACAAAGAATAAAGGGTCGAGCAAACTTCGAGGCAACAGTGGACTAACGGAGGCTGGTGAGTGAATTGCGACGGATTTTTCCCAGTCAGCCGTGGTTTGGCGGTTGAGAATTACCGAGGAGAGGTATAGTGCTCCGTAAGCTGATAAAAACAAGCCAAGCGACACCCAATGGCTTTTAGTGTAACTGGAAATCCTGTTAGGGTAACTTGTTTGTTCTATGACTGTTGTCATTCATTGATGGCCCTGACTTTACGTTGTTTAGTGCATCTTAACGATATATTAGTTATTGAGAGCAAGCTGAAATCTGCTTCAGATTTGTTTAGCCAAAAAAGTTATAATGCCAAATAAGCATATAACAAACTGTACTTTTTAGGTGCCTCTGATGATTTTTGAAACAAAATTCCAAGAAATAATTCAGCGAACACATGATGTAACAAGCTTCAGATTCCCCCGACCTGCCGAGCTAGATTATAAGCCAGGGCAATTCTTTTTCGTCACCCTAAAGCAAGGCGATAAAGAGTTAAAAAAACACTTCAGCTTTAGTAGCAGCCCAACTGAAAAAGACCACGTCGAATTCACCAAAAAATTCACTGACCACGAATATTCACTTGCTCTAAAAGCGGCAAAAATAGGCGACTGGGCACGAATAGAGGCGCCATTTGGACAGTTCACTTTTGAGGGCGAATACCCAAAAATCGCTTTGCTCGGCGGTGGCATCGGGATAACACCATTTATGAGTTACTGCAAAAACGCCGCAGATAAGGGCTTAAGCAGCAAAATCACGCTGTTTTACGGTTGCCGCACACCAGAAGACATAGCTTTCAGAAAGGAGTTCGAGGACTTGGCACAAAGAAACAAGAACCTCAAGTTAGTCCTTATCGTTAACCAACCTACCCCCGATTGGAAGGGAGCAACAGGCACAATTAACGCTGACATGATAAGACAGCAACTGCCCGACTACCAAGAGAACATGTTCTATACTTGTGGACCGCCGCCGATGGTTGAAGCTATGGAAAAACTCGTAGAGAATTTAGGTTTATCCAAAGAGAAATTGAAGCGCGAGTACTTTTCAGGCTACTAATAAAAGAAGGGGGTTTAAGGGTAGAACCTGCGGGTGGTTCTTGGAAACGGGATAGCATCGATGATGTTGTCTAAATCAAGCATCCAAACAAGCAACCGCTCCAACCCCATGCCAAAGCCAACATGCGGCACCGTTCCGTAACGTCGCAGGTCAAGGTACCACTCGTAATCTTCAGGCTTTAGACCCTGAGCTTTCATTCGCTCGGTGAGGTTGTCTTTGTTGTCTTCTCTTGCACCGCCTGTGCTGATTTCGCCGATTCTTGGAACCATCATATCTACGGACATTGCAACTTCAGGGTGGTCAGCGTAGGTTTTGCAGTAGAAGGCTTTGATTTCGGTTGGGTAATCGTAGACAAAGAAGGGTTTGCCGAAGTCTTCAGCTAAAACCTTTTCGTCCTCATAGCCTAAGTCAGCGCCCCATGCTAACGCTGGGTTCTTAGGTTTTAGACGGTCAATGGCTTCTTTGTAAGTGATTCTTGGAAATGGCATCTGGACGGCTTTGAGTTTCTCAATATCAGCGCCTAACTCCTTGAATTCCTTTTGGCACTTATCTGCGATGGAGTGGCAAACATGCGTCATCAAGCCTTCCTCGAACTTCATCAAATCATTCATGTCTGCAAAAGGCCATTCACCTTCCATGTGCCAATACTCGGTTAGATGACGGATTGTTCGACTTTTTTCCGCGCGGAATGAAGGTGCGATGCAGTAAACTTTCTCTAAGGAGTAAATCAGTATTTCAAGGTAAAGCTGGCTGCTCTGCGTAAGGTATAGGTCTTGGTCAAAATATTTTAGGCCAAATAACGTTGAGCCGCCTTCGACTGCTGCAGAGATAAACATAGGAGGCGAGACTTCGGTGTAGTCTTGGGTTTTGAAGTACTCACGTGCAGACTCTAAAACGTCGCCTCGAACTTTCATGACAAGGTTCATTTTTCGGCTTCTTAGCCAAAGATGCCGCATGTCACGGATGAATTCTTCACTTTTGTCTTTGGAGATTGGGAAAGTTTCCGCTAAACCAATTATGCTTAGGTTTTCCGCACCGATTTCAAAGCCGCCTGGAGCACGCTTATCCTCTTTCGCTATGCCCTCTAGCGAGAGTGAAGATTCTATGGTTAGTTTTTGTGCTTCGCTCCAGCAAGGGCAGGTTTTTTTAATCGTGCATTGGATTACGCCTGTTGCGTCACGAATTACTAGGAAGATGAGTTCTTTGCCTTCACGTTTACGGTAGACCCAGCCGCGAACCGTAACTTTTTGGTCTGTGCAGTTGCCTTCTAATATTTCGCTTATTTTAACCAAAGCCATCTGGTATCAACTGTTTCCTGTATTACTTGTTTTCAACCCTAAATGCCTATCGATTCCAGTTTCCAGTTAGACAAGCTAAAAAAAATTGCCTTTGCAACTAAAAAGATAGCTTTTAACTTTTCGACTTTTGATAATGTGGGTTTGCTGAGGATCTGGAACGGAAGAAGGAGAAAAGAACGCAAATGAAAATACGTCTTCAAAGAATGAGTCCTCATTAATTGTAACCAGAGTCTATTCAGCCCCAACTTCTACGTTGAATTTTAAAAGCAAAAAAAGGAAAGGATGATTGTTGATTTGGTTTTTATTTTATGCTTTTTTTCTTAGCAACAATAGTGCTAAGACTACTCCGACTATAGCGATTGCAACTATGATGCCTGCGATTGCTGGGACAAAGTATTGTTCTGAAACAGGTTGCTCAGACGATTGGTTGTGGACTTGCAGTTGGCGCAGCAGGGTCAACGTTGAATGCTGTTACTGCGTGTGATGGCCAGTATGAGTTCGCTGCCTGCGAATGTCGCTGTGACTGTGTATTTGCCGTCGATGTCTGGTTTCCAGTCTAAGCTGTAGAATCCGTCTGCGTTAGCTGTTGTTGTTCCGATGTCTCTAGAGTTTCCGTTAGCAGTCGATTACGCTTAATGTAACGGTTACGCCAGTTACGTTTGTTGGGCGTGGCTTTTCCATGTAGACGTATGCCATCCATGCGCTTTGGCTTGCGTCAGAGACTGCTGGAACTCCGTTGGGGAAGCGCATTCCATTGACTGATTGCGTTGTGCCTGGTGAAACGTCTATTACGTTTCCGGTGATCATTACTGAGTCTCCGGATTTGACAACGTCGTTTGCGATTGAAACTGTAGTGCTGCTTGGGCCTTGTGCCGACTGCGTAGACTTGGTGGTCATAGTTGTTCCAGTAGGTAAGTACTCCGTCTCCAAGTGCGAATGTTGCTTGGGTTAGCCCAGCCGTCCATGTTCCAGACTACTTCGCCGGTGGTGAGGTTGAAGACTCTGACTTGGGCGCCTTTTAGGAGCGGTGTGTCTGCTGAGTGTTCGTGGGTTCCGATGAAGACTTTGCCGTCAGCTGTTAATCCGTGGAATACTGTGTAGTACTTGAAGATCTCGCCGCCTGTAAGTGCTGCTTGTTTCCAGAGCAATGTCTCCAGTTGTGTAGGTCGTAGCAGAAGACGTGTCCAGTGTAGCCTGCTGTGATGAGTTTGCCGTCATAGATTGATGATCCGTAGACGTTCATGAGGCTGACCCAGGAATAGTAGCCGAATGGGTTAACGTCAGCTTGTGGTTCAGTTGTCCAAATTAGATTTCCAGTGTAAACGTCGAATCCTATCCAAGTAAGTGTTGGCATTTCCTGCATTACGAAAACGCCCTCGCCAGCGCGGATATAGAGTCTTTGTATGATTTCTTTGTTACTGTTAACAAAGGTCATATCAATGTTCTTCATCCAAAGAATCGAGCCTACTGCGCCTTTGGAGGCATTTAAGTTGATTGCAAAGAATGTTGTTTCGTTTTGGTTGTGATAGTATAGTGAACTTGTGCCTGCTCTTGGTAGTGTGCCGTTGCTTGCTAGTAGATAATCGCCGCGTACTACTTGTAGAATAGTTGGGTTCCAGTTTGATGGCAGTGTTGTTGATATTGAAACGTTAAAGTCCCAAGTTGGTAAGAAGGGTTGGTTGGGTGCTGTAGATGGTACTTGGATGCGGCTTGCAAGGCTTGCGTTAAATGTTCCACTGGTCTGATATTCGAATACTCTAGATGAGTTCCATTCAAATAGTCGCCAGTCGGTGCCTTCTCTTTGTATTATGTAGCGTAATTGTTCACCTTTTGGACCAGCTACGATAGTGCCTGACGGTACGGATATGATGTTTAGTGTTGTGGGTGTGGTTCCATAGCGTGGATGAATTGCAGTGCCAAAGTTGTTTGAGAATAAGTAGCCTGGGTTAATGACTCCGTGTTGGTTCATGTCATCATAGTCATGGTAGAAGCCAAAGTTTGGTGTTGCACTCATGGTTTGGTTGCGCCAGACTTCTTGACCCGTCTTTAGATCAACACATACCCAAGCGCCTCCACCACCAGACCAAGTTATTGGTTCTTGGTAGTAGAGTCTTCCGTACATGATGATCGAAGTGTCCTGCATTCTGGTTTGGTATTGGTGTCCTGCGTTGAAGACTTGTCCTTCTCTATCTCCCAGAAAAGGCGTCTGCTTCTCCGCCGACAACTCCGCCGTCTTCAGTTGGCTTAGTCCACAAAATGTGTCCGCTGTTTGGTGCAGTTCCTTGAGTTTGAACTCTGTTGTTGGGGCTTCCAAAGTCACGGTCAGCAGCACTGTTAAGCCAGTGTGAGGAGATTGCGCCCCAAGTATTATCCTGTCCTTCGATTGGTCTAGCCCAGTATTCTGTTGGAAGTGGATAGTATGTTATAGCATTTGAGGTCACGGGGTCTTGCTGTACATTCACTGTGTAGGTACGGTTGCTTGACAAGTAGGTGGTTCCGTAGTAGTCTCTTGCTGATGCAGCCATAGGATTGCTTCCAGTTGGAGGTGTATCCCAGCGCCAGTAAAGTTGCTCGAATACGACCATCACAGAGTAATTGCCGATTGCGGTTGGTGTGTATTTAGTATAGGTTGTACCTGTAGAGTCAGAAGTTAACGAACCTGTTGAGGGAAGTGTTTCTGTTGTTCCATCTGGTTTGGTGATTACTACGTGGTATTTGTATCGAATGTCGTTGGTATCTTGTGCTTGGTATGGAACTTGTGGGTTGAATATGACCATAGTGAATTCCTGTCCAACACCTACTGGGTTTGGCGAAATTGTACTGAATACCCATGTTGGGATTGCGTCTTGATATCGGTTCCATAGAGTGAGTCTTATGGTTGAGGCGTTTGCGTTGAGGTCCCAGTGCATGCCTGCTTTGATTGCATCTGCAGTTGGCTTGATCGTAATTAACTCCGTTAATTACTTCTCCCGATACGTTTGTTTGAGGTATAAACATTGTAGCCATTGATGTTACTAATATTATGGCGATAATTGTTGCTATAGTCTGTTTTCTATTTTTTTGCATTTTTCTTGTCTCCGTTTATACGGGATCTTATAATCTCCCGATAGCCAACCTATTCTCATGAGAGCTTTTATAAAATAGATGTACTTGTAGTGTAACTCAACGTTTTCTTAGTTAATAGCTAATCTTTTTCTGAAAATCAGTAGATAATATCAAAATTTTGCTTAAAATAAAATTATGGTAATAATAATGGAGATGTGTGAAAAGAAGCCATTTAAAGCAAATTCAACATCTTTAAACAGCATATTATTTGCAAATGTAGAGAAAATATGCAATAAAATCGAAACATGCCACTTTTTTCTGGAAATATATAGCCTGCGTTAATGCAAGAGAGGTAAATTATCTAATAGTAGATATAACGGATAGCAATATATCCCAGACACCTTACTATGATAGAATAATTCTATACTTAAAGATTTGAGAAAACTGAAAACAGGTTGACCAATCAAAATCAACGACCTCCAAAGAATTCTAGAATTCAGTTGGAATATAACAAGAAGAAAAATTAAATATTGAGCCCCAATCGTCTGAGAACTTCATTTGTCTGACGCATTTGATGTAGACATTTGAGACCGTTCGGGGTTATTAAAAGGCCCTCATCCGTTCGGCGAACCATATTTACCTCAATAAAATGTGCCAAGATTTTCTGGAATCTATCATAGGGAAGGTTGGCTCGACGAGCAACTCGAGTAGGACTTGCCTTTCCAAGCTTGGCGCCCTCTTGGCACAAGAGGTCAAGCACATCATAGTAAATATCAACTTTGCTTCGTTTGTTCGGGGGCATCTGATGTCTCCTTGCTCGCCTGGTAACATATTTGAATGAAAAGCGCCAAACCTACTACTCTTGCAATCTGGGACCCAACCAGAGCAATATTACCTCCTCCCGCAAAGGAAAAAACCAAAAAGCTGAATTGCCCCAACCATAGAGCGAGAAATGCAACGGGTGCAATAATCAAATCAGTGACTTTAAGCTTTATCAACTGCAGTTTCCTAACAAGAAAGAGAATTATATAGGATAACAAGACAAGGTTAATCGTAGCAAATATTTCGTTATTAGAGTAAACGGATTCCAAACCTGACGGATTTGCAAGGATCAAAATTACAAAGGCTCCGAAAATTAAAGCAACCGTTCCTGACAAAATAATCAAGTAACTGCGTTTGGTTGTATTTTGATAACTACCAGCAAAGAGATACGAGAAAGCGATTAAGACAAATCCGATAGTTTGTGTAACTACACGGAACCACATAATCGAGCTGGAAAAAGGACTAATATTTTGGAATGTTAAATCTATCAAATGTACCTCAAGAAAAAATGAAGAAAGCAACAAGAGAAAGAACCCAAAAGGCATACCGAGTAAAAAGATTGAGCGACGTGTGTTATACACTTTGAAAAATAGGCAAACGAGAGTGAACGATAGTCCAATACTAACAGATTCAAGTGCAATTATGAGCCCTTGCAAGAGCGTAAGGTCTGCCGTTTTGACTCACCTGGCGCATAATTTTATTCTTGAGACTATTTAAAATACTAGCCTTATCGTAAGCCTGCTAACTCTTATCACACTAACCAATCTCTCGCTTGACGCAAATAATTAAGTCAAATCTAACTAATACCTTGGTAAACCTTCCTTTAATAAACAAAAAGAAAAGTAATTGAGCTGCCTATTTTTCACTTTTTTGGGTGTATCTAGTTTTCGCCATCATTTTTTGTGATTTTTGTCTTGAGTTTAGAAGTGACAAAAAAAGGGAAGTGATTTGTAGTAAGTGTTTACAGTCCTTTTTGATTGCTTGAGGGTTTACTGAGACTCTGAAGGAAAAAGAGAAAAGAAAAAAGCGATTGCAAATGTGCAGGTGTGTCAAAATTAGTTTAAACTGGAGCCCACTAAACCTCATCTTTTCTCCATCGCTTTTTTGCATTTCATTTTTTTGTGGAACAAAAACAAGATTTTGAATATTTGCTCTTGTGTAATGGTTTGATTGTTCTACTCTTCATTAGATATTTCCAAGTGGTAATGGGCTCTGCCTAAAACACTAGAGGGAATTCCGAAAGTCTTATGAAAGACTTCTGGGACAAATAGAAAAACTGCAGGGTATTGTGGAAGAAATGGGAATAGGCATCCATGAAGAAGATTTGGTTGTTAGATTAGAAAGCTTTGGTTTCACAGTCAACCAGGCTAAAGTTTATTTGTGCATTGTTCAATCTGGGAAAACTCGGGTAGGAAAAATCGCCAAGACTACACAGTTGCATAGACAAGACATTTACAAGATTTTGCCTAAACTTGAAAAAATGGGTTTAATCACTAGAACCATTGACAAACCCTTCATGATTGAAGCTATTCCGATAGAAAAAGCCTTAGAAACGTTGATTCTGAAGGAAAGAAAAAAATCTGAAGATAGGATTCTTCATTTGGAGAACAATCTTAAGGAAATGATAGATTCGATTCAAAGGCAACCGCAGATTAAAGAGGAAACTCAATTCAGTCTTTTGACTACCGATGAAGCCATAAGGAATCGAAGAACTCTCACGTTTAAGAAACTAGAAAAAGAAACCCAGTTAGTTGCCTCCCTCGAGAATATTCAAACGCGATCCGCTAATTTCCGTGATTTTCTCCAAACTATAGCTCAAACTGAAGCTAATACAAGATTAATAGTTGTCACCAAAGAGGATGATGAGGTAACAAAGGGAACTATAGAAAAGATTGCGCCATTTGCCGGTAAATTTACTGCCAAATCTATAGATGATGCAGCATGTAAAAATTACCAAATTATTGATAACAAAGAGATATGGATAGGTACTCAGCAGAAAACTGAAACTGGCCATCCATGTATGTTCTGCACGAATGACCAGAATATTATTGAGGTATACAAAGAAAACTTTATGAATGCTTGGAACCGTGCCAAAACAGCAATTACAGTGGGCGCTACACTTTCGTCGTTAACATTTGTCTCCTTTTCTTTAATAGGAATATTAGCTTAAACAATTTATAAAAACGAATCTTAAGGATATCTCATTTCTAAGCTTCTTTAACACTTGGTTCATAAACCTTCCAGAAAACAAAAACGGAAAGCGGAATCGCTGTAACCGCCAACAGAAGAAAAGGAAGCTGAGGGGAAACAAATACATATGCCAAACCCACGACGATTTGCAGAACTGCTTGCATCAGAAACATGAAAAACTGCAAGCAACCAGTAACAGTTCCCCTTAAACCTCGGGGAACCAAATCACCCATCAAAACTTGATAGCTGTTTAGCTGAAGCAGATTGCCCAAACCAAAGAAGAAAAACGCGAGCAGCAACATATTAAAATCGCCGTTAATAAACAGGAGCATACCTGGAACATACAGTAAATATCCCAGGATTAGGAAACGTTTTCTTCCCATAACATCCATACTTAACCCTGCAAGTATACCTGGAATAGCAATTGTTAAGTACCTAAAGGTGACAACGATAGCCCATTGTTGAAGCGATATGTTAAGGATGGAAGTTGCATACACAACAAAGTAGGTTTGGCAACTGACCACTAACCCGTTTATGATTATAATAGCTAAGAAAAGGTTAAAGGCTGACTTAGGAACCTTTTGCCAAACGTAGATACCTTCTTTTACGGATTTAACGTAGCCGCGGACTGCATTTTGGAGGCTGAGTCTTGTTTTTTGCTCTGTCGTAGACAGCGTTTCTTTCAACCTCAACCTCAAGATAGCAATTGCAAAGTATGCTGCCGCCACTATAGTGTAGGCGATTCGCATGCCTAAATCGAAGTTAAAATTAAGAACCAAGTACTGAGCAATAAGGGGTGCAGGCAATAAGACAAGAGTTGTAATTACAGATTGGAAACTAAAGCCAGCACCTCGGTTTTCTGGGGGTAACGAATCTATAACCATTGCCATCAAGGCAGGACCGTAAATGGAGCACACGTTCTGCACTAACAACCCGATTAGGATAAACTGCCAAGAGGGGGCAAAAATGAAAAACAGACTCCCTATGGCTAACCCGAAAGTCATAGTAACTATGAGCCCTCTCCGACCCCGTTTGTCCGCCAGGTATCCACCTGGAAACTGAACAAGAGCTACTGCGATAGACCCCGCAAACCCCATGACAGCTATTAAAAACTTATCGGCGCCTAAGCTTAGGTAGAATAGGCTTGCATATGTATCTGGGATGGGTTGTGCGGCGAACAAAATGATCCAGCTTATGGTTATGAGTAGAAAGTTTCCCCTTAGAACGGCTGAGTCCCCGCGGAAAAGCCCCGGAATCTTCATCGCGAATAAAAATCAGTTAAGAATTATTTAAATTAAGAGTGACCAAACAAACTTTTGGAAAAACAATTGATGCATTCTAGCCCACAAATCTTAAATCGCCCTTGCTATGGTCTTAGATAGACCAGATAAAATGCAAGACGTTCATGTCGGAAAAATCAAGCTTAAGGCATTAAAGATTTCAGCTGTTGCAATTTTTAGCGTTGTAATAGTTGAGGTTACGGTTGGTTATCTGGTTAACAGTTTAGCAATAATAAGTGACGGCTTACACGCCCTGCTCGATGCACTATCCAGTGTTATGCTTTTCTTTGCAGTCCGAGCTGCGATGAAGCCAGCTGACGAAGATCACACTTACGGTCACGAAAAATTTGAAACTATAGGAGGATTAATCGGCGGCATAGTCCTGATTGCTGTTGCAGTCTTAATTTTCTACGAAGCCGCCAATCGCCTCATAACCCCCCCAGAGCTGAATGCAGGCATAGAGCTCGCAGGTTTTGTCGCGATTGGCTACGCGCTTTTCATTGCTTCGTTACGAGTTACAGTATTTAAGAAGTTCCAGCACGTTCAAAGTACATCTATGAAGGCGGGTTTTTATGACGCTATTGCCGATTTAAGCTCCACTCTTATCGCCCTCTTAGGTTTCGGTTTAGCTATTTTGGGCTTCACCGGAGGAGACGCCTTCGCCTCCATCTTCCTTGGAGCAATGCTTACCTACTTAAGTCTTAAACTTGTAAAGTTCAGCGTAATGGAACTAAGCGACACGGCTTCAAAAGACCTCGTGGAAAAAACAAAAAAAGCTATTCTCTCCTGCGAAGGAGTTGTTAAAACAGAGAACTTAAAAGTACGAAAAGTTGGCTCAAAGATTTTTGTTGAATCATCAGTTCAAGTACCTAACCTTATGAGTTTAGAAGAAGCCCACGCTCTAGCAACCAAGATTGAATCCTGCTTAAAAGAAAATTTAGGCGGCAATGTAGACGCCACAATCCATATTGAACCCTCGGACAATGAGAGAAAAATGGACAAGTTAGTTGAAAAATTAGCAACTGTTGAGGGTGTTAAGGAAGTGCATGAAGTCTCCACCAATTTTGTCGGCGGCAAACTCTACATTACCCTTCACGCATATGTCAATCCTGAACTATCTGTGGAAGAAGCCCACAGAATTGCTGAAACCATTGAGGGCAGGATAAAAGCAGAAATAAAGTCGATTGAGAACGTGACCGTTCACGTTGAGCCTGCAGGAGTCGCCATTCCAGCTGCTGAAGTAAATGAGGCACAATTAAGAAGAATCGTGACAGACGTCGCCAAAAACATCGCATCTGACCTGCGAATTAAACGGGTGCTCACCTATGCTGCGACGGGCAAACGTTACATCATCATTGACTGTTGTTTCACCAAGCAGGTTCAAGTTAAAGATGCACACAGGATAGCTTCTCTAATTGAAAAGGAAACTAAGGAGCGTTTTGCTAACGCTGTGGTTACTGTTCATATGGAGCCAGAATGTCCATAGAGCCACATTTACGATTTTTTCGTTTCTGCGTAGTGCACATCAGTTTCCACTTTCACACACTTTCAAAGTTAAACCCAACTTATCGATTTAGCGTTAACAAGCTAAAACTGATTGCGTTTGATTTACGATTTTCTATAGGCTAAGATAAATTCAAGTTACACATTAAACTCAACCGATTAGATTGGGTACACCTAACTCAAAGTTTGGGAAGATACGAAAGAAAGCGCCGCAAATCATTGTTATAGTAATCGCGATAATCCTTTGTACCTATGTGTTGCTTGAGATTTTGGCTGACATATTCATTAAAGGTGCACCTATATCCTTCACCCGTACAGTGAGTTCATGGGGATACGGCGGAGTCTTCGGCTTGATGATACTCGAAGCCAGTTCACTACCCATACCCAGCGAAGTTATACTACCCTTTGCAGGCTACCTCGTCTCCTTGGGGCACCTAGACTTTTGGCTCACACTCATCGTTGCAACCGTAGCGGCACTAGCGGGTTCATTGATTGACTACTTCATAGGGTTGAAGGGCGTTGAAGTCCTCACAAAATACCGTCTTTTAGGCAGGGCAATATTCTCAGAAAACCAACTAAAGATCGCAGCAGGCTATTTTAGCAAATATGGCTCAGTTATGGTTTTCGTCGGACGACTAATTCCAGTTGTTAGAACACTCATTTCATTCCCGGCTGGTGCGGTGCGAATGCCATTGGCAAAGTTTCTGGCTTACACCGTAGCAGGCTGTATCCTTTGGAACAGTCTACTCATCTACGTAGGTTACTACTTGGGTAGTAAGTGGGAAGAAGTCGCAAGTGTCGCTCACTACTTAATCATAGCTGTAGTGGCAACGGTGGTAGCAGTTTTTGCGGTCTATTTAGTTAGGCGAAGAAAAAGAGTAAAAAAAGCCCAATTACAGGCAATTCAAGCCAATTAACTTAGAACTTCTATTTTGGGCTTGAGTTCACCCGTCGATACCTATGACTTTTGCCTCTTCTACTTGCACCATACAATCAACCTCAGACACTTCGTTTAACACTTTGTAATCAACCGACTGTAAAAAAGCGGCGTCTATAGAAATAGGTGAATCCGCAGCGAAAACACCAACGTTTTTGAAAAGAATTTGGCCTGGGTTAGGTAAACAATCGCAGTATTGAGTGATGTCTTTGGCAAAACTCACGTATGCCACTTTATGGGGTTTGAAAGTTGACAGTACACCGTATGCGGCTGACGCAAGCGCTTTGCAGAGGTTGTCTTTATCTACGAAGTGTATGGCTTCCATGGGGCAAGCTCCAACGCATATTGGGCATCGAATGCACTGTGTTGAAGTATTGCGTGCTTTTCCCTCAATAATATCTGGGAGATTTTTGGGACAGGCAACTTTGCATTTACCACAGCCTACGCATTTGGAAGCGTCGATTTCTAGGCCGACGGTTCGGTGTTGCCTAATTTTGCCGTTACTTGGCGTGCATCCCATACCAAGATTTTTTATGGCGCCGCCAAACCCACTGAGTTCATGTCCCTTACAATGAGTGACCACAATCATAGCGTCTGCTTCTGCGATGGCACCTGAAACCTCGATTTCCTTTAGAATGCCTTTGGTTTTTGTTAACCTGTAGTTTTCGCCCTTTAATCCGTCTGCAACAATAAAAGGCGCAGTTCCAAACCCATTCATTGAGGCATTAATCATATGGTCGTATGCGTTGCTTCGATGCGCTTGGTAGGCTGTGTTTGAGTCTGTTAGGAAGGGTTTTCCGCCTGCTTCCTTAACTCTGCGAATTATGTCGTGAACGAAATACGGTTGCACATAGTGGGGGTTACCTAACTCACCAATATGCAATTTAATGGCTACAAGGTCGCCCTTCTCTACACAGTCAAAGGTTCCTGCCGCGTCATAGAGACGATTAGTCTCTTCAAGCAGGTTATGGCTTGTATTCCACGGAACTAAATAGACGGTCACAGCGCTATTCCCTCTCTCATGATGTATCGAAGAAAAGGGGTATAAACTTTAGCATTCATGAAGAGACGGTTTAGAGGCTAATATTTTTTGCCGACGCCGAGTTTTTTTTGTATCGTATTCACGTCTGCCTCGCAGTCAGATAAGATATTAATCCATAGATCAAACTCGGCTTCTGAGATTTCTTTCTGGATTACGCCTTGTTGGTCTCCCGAGAAAAACCTGGAGGGCAAACTAGAAAATAGTTTCACATAGAAGATTCGGTCGGCTATGATAATTTTGGAGGAACAGCCTACCTGTTCGCCAGCCCTGTAATCGATTTCATAGACCATTATTATGAGACCTCTAGGAATGCGTGGGTTAATCGTTACTTAAAATTTTTGATTCGAAAACAAGAAAACTGTAGATGCCAGAATTCAATCAAGACTGTTTAGTTTCTCTTGGCTGTTTGGGGAATCACTTTTGTGTTTTTTGCCAAATGGTGTCAAGATGACCTTGGAGAATCGCTTGGACTGCTTCTCGACTTTAAAATCAAACGGGTTAGGCAAACTATTTTTTTATTTTCTTTTTAACAAACAAATAGCACGCAGCCAAAATAATAGTTATAACCGTAGCCACGGCAACATATGTCACGATTGGGAAAGGAGCAATATTAAATGAAACTGTTTTTTGAGCGGCGTTGCCGACCTCATCAGCGGCGTAGACCGTTAGACTGTGAGGCCCATTCGCTAACGCTGGTAAAGTAAGGTTCCCGTTGATTTTTACGGGTTGTTGTCCATCTAAACTGTAAGCCAAATAGGTGACCCCTTCATTTAATGTAAACGTCAACTGAACATCAACTGTATCATAGGTTTTGTTTTGCGGAAGCATAATTTCAATGTTGGGCGGAAGCGTATCAACAGAAAAGAAAGCCGTGTTCGAAACACCCATGTTCCCAAAAGTGTCGTTTGCATACATAGTTACGCTGTGGATTCCCTGTGAAAGCTCCATAAGTTTGGTTTCTGCCGCAACGGTTATGTTTACTTTGTCATCTATACTGTAACCCATCCATTGAGTGCCTCTATTAATGGTAAAGGCTAACTGCACTTGAGAGTATGTTTTGTTTTCTGGAGAAGTTATTTGTATCATGGGCGGAACTGTTCCATACCCAACTGGCTTGTACTGCTCATTAACATCCAACCAATTCGTTCCGTCGAAGCCGCCGATCGCATATAGAACATCATTCACTACTGCTACACCCAAGTAGGCTCTTGCAGTAGGCATAGACTCAACTTGGTTCCATGAATTGTTCATCCAATTATAAGCTTGAACCTTCGAAGTAAATTCTCCACCCGAAAAGCCGCCGATGCAGTAGATGCTTGCTGGAGCCATAAAACCTTCAGTTGCTGCCGCGGCACCATAGCTGTTAGCGTTGGGCATATTTGCAGCTAGACTCCAACTGTCATTTTGAGCGTCATAAACTTGGTTTGTCTCGGTTATAACAGTGTTTTGCAGCGATAAGGATTCAAGAGAACCACCCATAAGGTATATTTTGCCTTCTTCAACTGCTGACGCGTAACCCTGAACTGCCATTGGAATCGGTGTTTTTGTTGTCCAACTGTCGTTGGTTGGGTCATAGACTTCGTTTATGTTGGTTTCGTTGAAAAATGGACTTATGTTTGAGTATCTTTTTCCGCCCATAAGGAAGATAGCATCATCAACGATGTTCGCACTTAAATCTGCCCTAGGGGTCGGCATGGATGTTTTTGTCTCCCAAGTGTTGCTTACAGGATCAAAAACCTCGTTGTTTCCAACATACCCATTCCCAACACTTCCACCTATACAGTAAATTTTGTTCTGGTAAACAGTTATAGCAAAACCACTTCTAGGGGTAGGCATTGGCATTTTGCTGGTCCACCCGTTTGTTTGAGGATCATACTCTTCTGTAGTGCTAACGGGCTGGTTGTTTCCGTTTAAGCCGCCGATTGCATAGATTTTCCCAGCTACCACCGCTATTCCGACTCCTCCACGTGCAGTAGGCATGGGGACCATGGTGGTCCATGATGACGTAGCATCGTCTGCTTTTACTAAGGGCAAGTTGAGATTAAGCGCTGGGAGAAGGGTTAATGCGATAAGCATGATAATTAAGATTTGAATATGCTTATGTATCGATCGTCCCTCGTGAGCTTTCTTTGCTATAAAATATCACTTTAAGCTTATATGGTTAAAGGATAACAGCCAAGATTCACGAATTTTTCAGTGTCATCTGAATCTGTGTTTTGTTTAAAGAAAAGTTCAAAGGCAATTGAAGAAATTTCAGAAGTAGTTGTTAGAATAAAGGTTTCAGCAACAAAATCTTAACTATCCTTTTTTGAGCTCATTAGAAGAGCAAATTGACGTCTAGTTATTGTTTTTTGGACTTATGCAGCAACGCTTTAGTTATATCCTAGTTTTTAATCATATTTTCTTGGTTAGTTTTATGATTACTGTTATTGGCGCGGGTAAAGTTGGAAGCGCGGCGGCTTTTGATATTTTGCGGTACAAGATAGGTGACGTCGTCCTAATCGACACAAACGAGAAGGCAGCGCAGGGTGAAGCCTTGGACATGATGCAGGCTGCACCAGCCATCGAATTCGACGGAAATATCCGCGGAACCAGTGATTTCCGGGAAATGCAAGACTCCGAACTTGTGATTGTGACTGCAGGTTTGGGGCGGCGGCCAGACATGACTCGTTTTGACCTTATGAACACAAACGCCCAAATCGTGCGAGGCATCGTTCGGGAAGTTGCCAAATATGCGCCTAAATGCAAACTTATGATGGTAACCAACCCAGTTGACATCATGACTTATATCGCCTTTAAAGAACTAGGTCGGCCGCGTTGCTGCCTGTTTGGCATGGGCAACATCTTAGATACGATGCGTTTTAGAACATACATCGCAAACGAGCTTAATGTGTCTCGAGAAGATACGCGAGCGTTGGTGATCGGCGAACACGGGGACAGCATGGTTCCGTTGGTGGAGTATGCATCTGTTTCTGGAATTCCTGTTACGAGTTTGCTTACAAGTGAGCAACTTGAACGTATTGTACATCAAACGGTGACTTCTGGCGCAGATGTTATCCAACTTAAAGGCAGCACAGTCTATGCGCCTGGAACGGTTATTGCGATTATGGCGGATGCGATTTTGACTGGGCGAAACCGAGTTATGAGTGTTTCCACGCTGCTTGATGGTGAATATGGTGCCTCTGGACTGTCTATTGGGGTACCTGTGGTTTTAGGGAAAGAAGGGGTTGAAAAAATAATCGAGTTAGAATTATCCCAGAAAACAAAAGAGAAATTTGGGAAATCTGTTGCTATCCTAAAAGAAGCGATAGCAGCTTTAAAGAATTAGCTAAAACGCTAATGGAAGACTAAATTCGAGCTTTGATTTTGGCGCAGTAAAAGTTCCCGTTCTGCCTAACAAAGCTTGGACATTTCCCATCGTAGCAATTATTTAGCCATTGACATGGTGCCTGAACTTCATGGATTCTCGGCATGTATCCACGTAAAACAACTTTTTGTTGAGGGGCTAATCGTTCAGAAACTTGTTCAAACATTACTCCCATTTTTAAAAACACCTTCAAGTTATTGCTTGCTTGAATTCAAAATACTATTGCATGCATCTGATTATTAAAAATGTGTTACAGTCGTTGCACAACAACAAACACATATAAGCGCTAACTGGGTGAGAAAAAAAGTTCAGGTAAAGACAATTACGTAAGGCGATTTTGTTTTAAGGCTGTCGCCGTTGATTTTTTCCCATACCCCTCACACAAAAGTCAGATTAGTGCTAGGTTAAAAAAGAGTCTCTCACAAGATCTCATCCCTTACTTAAAGAAAAAAATGCACAGGTCATTTGACTAAAGAGCTTGCATACAAAGTGTTATTTAGCAGTTTTGGGCTTTGTTGTTTTGGGTGCCACAATGGAGTTCAAAGGAAGAGACATCATCTCAATCGAGGATTTTAGCCAACAGGAAATCAACCATATATTAGATGTCAGCAAAACCATGGAGCCCATCGCCAAATGTGGCTCAGACATACTGAAAGGAAAAATCCTCGCCACTCTATTCTTTGAACCCAGCACTCGTACACGCTTAAGCTTTGAAACAGCCATGCTTAAACTCGGCGGAAACTACATCGGTTTCGCTGAACCGGACATAACGTCTACTCGCAAGGGCGAAAACCTCGCTGACACAGTGCGTACTGTTGAAAATTATGCAGATGCGATTGCGTTGCGGCACAGTTTGGAGGGTTCGGCGAAGTTGGCAGCAGAGTTCTCCAAGGTTCCAGTTATCAATGCGGGTTCAGGTTCTGAGGAGCATCCCACACAGGCACTAATCGACCTCTACACCATGCGTAAAGAGAAGGGCAAAATTGATGGGTTAAAAGTAGCGTTAGTTGGCGACTTGCGGTACGGCAGAACAGTGCATTCGCTGGCTTACGCGCTGGCGCTCTACAACATCGAACTCTACCTTGTCTCGCCCGAGAGCTTACGCATGAGAAAAGACGTCCTCCAAACGATAAAAAACAAAATCCCTGTCACTGAAAACGCAAACCTAGATACCATAATGCCCCAAATCGATGTCCTCTACGTCACCAGAATCCAAAAAGAACGCTTTCCAGATGCAGCAGAATACGCCAAAGTCAAAGGCGCTTACAAAATAGACCTAAAAATCCTCAAAAACGCGAAGAAAGACATGATTATTCTACATCCGTTGCCACGAGTGGATGAAATCGCCGCCGAAGTCGACAACACACCGCAGGCACGGTACTTCCAGCAAGTGTGGAACGGCATTTTAGTGCGAATGGCACTGCTCTCGTTGGTGCTTGGTGCAGTCAAATAATTTTTTTGTCAATTCACAGATTTTGGGTTAATCTAAAATACCTCTTGACTGCTAAGTCACCCATGTGGCAAAGGCTATCTTGGCAGCACCCATTCTGATTGCGCTACTCATAGTGCCATTCTCGGCAATTCCATTAGAATCCAGCACTCAAGCAACCTTTTCTGCTGATGATTGGCCAATGTTTCGCCAGGATACAGCGCATAACGGCATTGTGGAAGGTGATGGACCAACACAACCTGAACAGTTATGGAATTTCTCAGAGGGTACTTTTGACGGCTTTTTTATTGGCTCATCTGCCGCCATCGTCAACGGCATAGTTTACATTGGGTCAAACGAGCGATCAGATAATTTGGTTGGTGGAAACATATATGCACTCAACGCTGCATCCGGTGAAAAAATATGGAACTATTCAACAGGTCATTCAATGCTCGATGCAGTTCATTCGTCTCCTGCAGTCTTCGAAAATACCGTGTACATAGGTGCGGGCAGGTCCGTTCTTGCACTTGACGCGCTGAAAGGGACAAAAATATGGAGTTTTGAAATAGGCAGTCAAGTGGACTCTTCACCCACCGTACTATACAAGACAGTGTTTGTGGGTTCAGGCGATGGAAATGTTTATGCCCTTAACTCGTCTACAGGCTTCAAAATATGGAATTACTCAACTGGGGCTTCAGTATTTTCTTCTCCAGCAGTTATTAACGAAGTAGTTTACATAGGGTCGGATGATCGTAACCTCTATGCACTTAATGCTACAACAGGTACCAAAATATGGAACTATCTCACCAGCGGTCAAGTTGAGTCATCACCAGTAGTTGCCAATAACGTCGTCTACGTTGGTTCTAGCGACGGGTATCTATATTCTCTTAATGCTTCTACGGGAGAAAAAATATGGAGCTTTGAAACGAAACATCGCTACAACGATGGAATTACGGTCACCCCTGCAGTGGCTGACGGCATAGTGTATGTGTGTACCGATTTTGCTCTGCATGCAGTTGATGCTTCTACGGGCACTCAAATATGGAGCAATGATACCTTTGCTTTCCATTCTTCACCCACAGTTGCAAATGGTGTTCTCTACATCTCCAGCGATGCCTTTAACGCTTCAACGGGCACTGAAATATGGCATTTCCAGGCTAAACGCCAGATTAATGCCTCACCTGTCATAGTCAACGGCATCATCTACATCGCCTCTCAAGACGGATACTTTTATGCGATAGGTGAACCAATTGTCAAGCCGTCGTCAACTCCAAAAAATACATTGATTTCACTTTCAACTTTTTGGGTTGGCTTATCTGTTTTAGCCATCGTCACGATAGCTCTGATTGCATTTGCATTAAATCGGAAAAAGCAAAGCCAACGCCAAGTTCTATGCAGATATGAAACGGTCAAACGTTGTCAGGTTGCTCATGGAGCCGCATGAGGGGCACTTATGTAATGTTCCAAACCAATTCTTTTTACAATTGTCGCAGACACTGATTTGGCGGTTGTACGTAAAGAACTCCAGTGTGTAGTTCTCCATCAAACGTACCGTTAGGTCCCTAAGCGCCTCAGGTTTGTACTCGGCGTTTTCAAGTTCAATGATGTTCAGGTTTCCTCCTGCGCTTAATCCCTTAAGTCTCTTCGCCGTCTCCAACGCATCCGTCTGCAAAGCTAAGAAATCAGAGGGCTTCAGCTGGAACCGTTTGACTGTTGAGTAGTAGGGTTTGTCTCTTGTTCCCGAAAACTTCACCTTAGCCACACCATACCGTTCAATGTCCAGTTGTGCCAGCCGCTCAGAGGCTTCGGGGCTGCCGAGGATGACGGGGTAAAGTCGTTTCCCGTATTTTCTGCCGATTTTCTGCTTAAAAGATATCAGGTTGCTTATGATTTCTTCTGTGAATTTGCGGCTCTCCTCTGAGTTGACAGTTTTTTCTGTGAAGGCTTCGATGGCTTCCCGGAACCCAGCTAAGTTTACGATTCGGCTACAGTTTTCAAGACGGAAATAAGTGTCGCGGTCTGATTTCTGCAACAGGAATAGAAGCGAGTTCTTCCCGAATTGCTTGAGAGCATTGTTCTTTATGCCAAGCGCACGAGCGGCGAGTTCGAAGCGTTCGCGCATCAAATCGAAGAACTTATTTTTGTCTTTCTCACATTCCTGCGTAATTCTAGGCATGTTTATTGTTACGCAGCCCAAACAACCGGTTCGCAATGTATCCGTTTCCCAGTCGCCTATCAAATCCGCGGCGAGCTTGACCCCTGAGGATGAAAACGCTACATTTTCATTTTCTTTTTTGGTCATGTTGGCAAAGTATAGAACACCGCTTTTAACAGCTAACTGGTGAGCTTTGAGCAGAATCGCTTTTGCGTTTTCATCAGCTAAAGCTAGACTGTTAATTTTTATAATTAGTTTGGGGCTTAGAAGAGGCTTAACTGAACTCTCTTCTGTGAAGACATCGATGACAAGCGAGGCTATGAGTTGGCTTTCTTGGGAGAAATCGCCGTACTTGCCGTTTAGTTTGCCTCCCGACCCCGCGGCTTCTTTTTCCGCCAACAACGTGGGCATTGCAAGCTCAAGACCCAATGTAGCATCCACATGCTGGTTAAGGTTTTTTATGAACAACCGCAGGTTTTCCTTAATTTTTGCCACTTCATTGCCTCTGACATAAGGCGCGAGGAATACATTGAAGTAGTTGAAGTTTTGAGTGCGGTTGGTTTCTTTGCTGGCGTGCAAGAGCACGTTAAAGGCGATAGATAGGGCGGATTTTAGGTCTATGGGCGGGTCCATTGCAACTTGGAGAAGGTTGTCAAGTTTGACGCCGTGTTGGAAGAAGTATCGTAGGTCGTGGATTACTTCGTTGGGTTTTAGGACCCAGGTGCCTAAGCTGTCGACGTGGATGGCACCTGACAGGTGGGCGTCGGCGATGTCTCTTGGAAAAATATTTAGCAGCGTGTATTCGCCTAAGACGGTTTGTCCTGCTTTGATTATTGAGGCTTGGCAGTCTTGTATGCCCTCTTTGGTTTCGATTAGAGCAGTTACTTCATGAATAGGCATGCCGACTCGGGTGAGTTTATGACGATAGTCATCATAGCCTTTCTCCACCAAAATGCCGTTCACGACTTCCCGGATTAACGCCGCCGTCAGGTACTTTGTCTTGGATTTAACAATGCGTTTCTCAGCTTCCTTAGCAGCTTTCTGAGCCAGCTCCGCTGGAACCTTCGCCTCTTTAATTAATGAATTTGCAATTTTATTAGCATCAAACTCTTCCATCGTCAAATGTGACGTACGAACCAACATGCCACGTGGCTTAACTGCTTTTTTCTCCACGCGGTCAGCCACATCCAAAACCATCTTGCCGAGGTCAGTGAGGTAATATTTTTTTGCTTCCACATCTGCCTCAACCAAGTCAGCTTTAAGCATGAATTTCAGGTGATAGGCGAATCTGCCTGCATCTCGACTCGGGTTCATTTTGAGTTGGTTCATGAGTTCGGTATAGCTGAGGGCGCTTTTATCGAAGAGTAAATTGAGGATTTGAAGCCTAAGCGGTGACGAAACGGCTTTTAGCACTTTGACGCCGCGTGCACGAATCGGTGGCTGATTTACCATGCTCTATTCTCTCCAGAACTCCTCAAACTGTGGGGTTTACCTATTATGGAGGTTAAGGGTTTAAACTTAACTAAAAAGGAGCTTTGCCATGTTATGTTTGACTATTAAACACCACAGGGCTGTTGTTGGCTAATGCAGTGGATTGTGCCAAAGCCGTAAACCAAGTCAACGCATCGAATGCCGACGACTTTGCGGGTTGGGAACAACTCTAGCAGAATCGAGAGAGCTTTTGAGTCGTTTTTGTGGTCGAAAACTGGGACTAGAACTTTTTGGTTGCCGATATAGAAGTTTGTGTAGCTTGCAGGAAGCCGTTCATCTTCGTCGCTGACGACTTTGGGCATGGGCAACTTGACAATACGGAATTTTTTGCCGTCCTGATCATGCGATTGGCATAGAATGTCATAGTTTTCTTTTAGAGCATCGTAGTCTACGTCGTTTTCGTTGTCTTGATAAGCGCAAACGATTGTAGTTGGGTCTACGAATCGGGCTAGGTCGTCGATGTGGCCGTCGGTGTCGTCACCTAAAATGCCGTTTTTGAGCCAAATAAAATTGGTTGCTCCCAAGTATTCGGATAGGAATTTTTCAATGTCTTTTTTGCCAAGATGCGGGTTGCGGTTCTTGTTAAGCAGGCATTGCTCCGTGGTTAGCAGGGTTCCTTTGCCGTTGACATCTATTGAGCCGCCTTCCAGAACGATGCCGGGTTTGAAGCATTTAATGGACATTTTTTGGTTTATGACGGCTGGGATTTGCTTGTCTTTTAAGAGCATTTCGTATTTTTCTCCCCAAGAATTAAAATCCCAGTGAACCATGGCGAGCTCGTGATTTTGGTTTTTGACAAATATGGGTCCATAATCCCTGAACCAAACGTCAGCGTAATCGGAAACGTAGAAATGGATTTTGTTTAGGTCGATGTTCGCTTCTTTAAACAAGTTTGTTGCTTTCTGTTTAGTGGGCTGATCGATGACAAAGAGGTTTACTTGTTCGCCCTCATGGATCTCTTTGATTATTTGGACATAAACGGCTTCAACCCGATGAACTCTGTCTGGAAAAGTGGTCGGGTCATACGGCCACGCGAGCCAGATCGCGTCGTGTTTTTCCCATTCTGCAGGCATACAAAAGCCTTGTTCACGGCATCCTCGCTCGGAACTACTCATCTTCCGCATCCTTCCTGCCGTTTAAGGTGAGTTGCTTGTATGTATCGGGGCGTCGATTACGCAGAAACCCCCAACCTTCCTGAATTTTCTTGTTCTTGCCCAAATCCACAGTTACAATCAGCACTTCTTCTTTTGTAATGCTGGCTTCTGTGAGGACTTTGCCAAAGCTATCGCAGATAAAAGAGCCACCCCAAAACTCCAACTCGTCCTCCTCGCCAACGCGGTTAACGGCGGCAACATGAATCCCGTTTGCTATAGCGTGGGCACGCTGCACAGTTTTCCAAGCATCATGCCAGTCCCCGTCTGCGGAGGTGTAGCCTTTAACGTAACCGATTGCGGTTGGGTAAAAGATGATTTCTGCACCTCGTAAAGCGTTGATGCGAGCTGGTTCAGGAAACCACTGGTCATAACAGATGAGCACCCCGATTCGAGCAAAACTTGTATCAAAAACCTGATAATCTGTGTCGCCTGCTTCAAAGTAGTCCTTCTCGTAGAAGTAGGGATCGTAGGGTATGTGGGCTTTGCGGTAGGAACCCATAATTTGACCCTCGCAACCGATCACAACGGCGGTGTTGTAAAACTTGCCTTCCTTGCTCATTTCAAATAAGGGTGCAATGATCACTATTTTGTATTCTTTTGCCAACCTGGAAAACAGTTTTGTAGATTCGCCCGGGATAGTTTCAGCTAAACCGGCTGTATTCTGGTCTTCTTTTTGTGGAAAATACCTTGAGCGATAGAGTTCTTGGAGACAAACGATTTGGGCACCCAATTTGGCTGCCTGTTCAATTTTTTCTGCGGTTTTTTCCATGTTTTCAGCTACATTCTCGGAGCAAGCGGCTTGTATTAACCCAATGGTGACTGTTTTATCGCTTCTTTTCTGAGAGTTCTTTAATGTTTTCTCGACTGGTATTTGCTGGACGCACCCTTGTTTTCAAATAATCTATAAGATGTGGGTATTAACTATTTTGAAACATATAAAAAAAGTGTCTTGAGAAAGATACAGAAGATGCTGCTGATGCTGCTGCAACAAGGTTCTGCACAACGACTGTTGCATCTTTCAAAGACAAACTCAAATTATACAGTATGCATTCATAGAAGCACGAGTTTTACTCATAGGGCAGAGCGTCATAGTTATCGCTAACGAAGTTGACAAGTCTTAAAATGACTCTTCTAAGAGGCAATCGGGCGAATTCATTAGGATAAGCAGGCAGATTTTGAATCAAATCTGCGATTATTTGCGCCTTAACATGGAAAAGACAATTCTTTTTTGGTCAGGGTAGCGAAACTATTTATTAAGACAATGCAGTGACAATACATAGTTTATCGGGGCCAAGAAAATGAAACTATTCATAGTTCAATTTCCCTTCGGCGTAGCAGCTTTCGACGAAAACAACGGCTTAGTAGAAAAAGCGCTGTTTCCAAAAAAGGCGCAGGCAGCGGCAAAAAGCCTGCTTAGAACCGAATCGGGAAAAATATCTGACCAAGTCTCATCACTAATCACACTTCTAGCAAGCGTGGGTTATGACACGTTTGTTTTTGAATCCGCCAAATTGGCAGAGGAAGCTCAAAAGAAGCTAAAAATCGCAGTCGAAGTTGCCAAGCCAGCAGAAACCGCAGTGTTGCATTCACGTGTGAGCGAGATTGCAATCGAAACAGGTTTTGCCCAAGACGAACAAGAACTAAACACATGGAACCGCAGTGTCAGCTTGGAACTTGCTAAGTTAAGGATTAAGGGTGCCTCCGGAAAGCGGGATTTAATTGTTGCTCAAAGCATTCAAACGCTCGATAGTTTAGACCAAACCGTTAACCTATTCATGGGTAGACTCCGTGAATGGTATGGCGTTTACTTCCCTGAACTTGACCGCTTGGTCGAGAAACATGAAACTTACTCACGGCTTGTTATGAACTTGGGCGATAGAGAAAACTTTACAGTTGACAATCTGGAAAAAGAGAACATTCCAAAAGAGCGAAGCCAACTTGTTGCCAAAGCAGCCGAATCATCCATGGGCGCGGACATTGCAGAAGCCGACCTTGAGATGATACAAGCTTTAGCCAAGGACGTGCTTGACTTCTATTTGTTACGCAAGAACATGGAAGACTATGTTGACCATACCATGGAGGAACTGGCACCTAACGTCCGAGCAGTTGCAGGTGCACTCCTAGGTGCACGTTTAATCGCTATGGCTGGTAGCCTACAGAACCTTGCGATGAGGCCAGCAAGCACCATCCAAGTCATAGGCGCAGAAAAAGCCCTCTTCCGCAGCCTAAAAACAGGAGCCCGACCACCCAAACACGGCTTAATCTTCCAGCACACCCTTCTCCATGACGCGAAAAGGTGGCAACGAGGAAAAATCGCAAGAGTCATCGCAGGCAAACTAGCCATCGCAGCCAGAGCAGACGCTTTCGGAGCAGGACACTACATCGGAGACAAATTAAAAGCTGACATTAACAAACGCATAGAAGAAATCCACGAAAAATACAAGGAACCGCCAGCACCAAAAGAACCTAAACCAAGACCAGAAGGGACCTTTGAACGCCGAGAACAACGACCTCCACGAAGAGACGACCGAGGCGGATTCAGAGGTGGCGGCAAAAACTTTGGCGGTGGTGACCGAGGTCCAAGACCACCACGTCAAGGTGGCGGCGGTGGAGGCGGAGGCCGCAATTTCGGGTACGGTGGCGGACGAGATAGAGGCGATCGACGCGGCGGCGGTCAAAACCGGGGACCAGATAGACGTGCACCTCAAAGTTAAGCCGCACCCAAAATTCAAAGAAATTTACCAAGTAATGCTTGAAGACGGCGCACAACGCCTCGCCACAAAAAACCTAACCCCTGGTTTAAGGGTTTACGGCGAACGACTTTTCAAATTCAAGTACATCGAATATCGTGTTTGGGATGCTTTCCGTAGCAAACTTGCTGGAGGCATCATTAAAGGGGTGCAAAACGTTCCTATTGAACCGGGTTTTAAGGTGCTGTATTTGGGGGCTGCTTCAGGAACCACACCCAGCCACGTATCAGACATCGTCGGCGACTCGGGGCATGTTTACTGCGTGGAATTCGCACAGCGTTCCCTTAGGGATCTCGTCAATAACGTTGCAGCTTACAGAACCAACATCTCACCTATGCTCGAAGACGCACGCATGCCTGAACGCTACGCCATGTTCATCTCAGGCAAAGTAGACACTATCTATTGCGACGTAGCTCAGCCCGAACAGGCAAAGTTGCTCGCTGACAACGCAGAAGTTTTCCTCAAACCACAAGGCTGGGTCATGCTGGCATGCAAATCCCAAAGCATCGACGTAACCATGGCGCCAGAAGCAGTCTACCGTCAAGAAGCAGTCATCCTAAGAAACAGAGGCTTCGACGTTAAGGAAGTCGTGGACCTGGAACCCTACGACAAAGCACACGCCATGATAGTAGCACAACACCTCTAAGTTTTGATGACAGCAGAAAACTTCAGAGAGAAAAGAAAAGCAATATGCAATGGGTAGGCTCAAATTTTAGTGCAAACACGCAATTTTAAAATATCTATTTGTCTTTTTACTCATTTGAAATGAAAACAAGAACCATTTTGATTATTCTTGTAGCGGTTTTATTAGGCTTCGGAATTACTCTTGTTTCAGGGTTTTTCGAACAGACTCTGCTCCCAGAAAATCTTGTTTCAGGAACAACAAAAACCTGGGGCGGTTTCCCTTTTGGATGGTGGGGGTACTCTCAAGTGGGACATGTATATTTTTTCAATCCTCCTCATTGGTTCTCACCAGCATACTTTGTCTCGGATGTTGCTTTTTGGTTCCTGATTAGTTGTGGTTCAGCCTTCGTTACACTCAGATTCGTAAGAATGAAAGATTTACACAAATAGTTTAAATTATCCGCTCTCTAAATAGCATTTTCGTGAAATATCTGATTTGAAAGTGATTAAACTTTCGTTGATTAGTAGATTTTTGATTTTGAAATTGGCATATATAAATTACCATTATCAAATAAAACATATTGTTGAATCAAAGTCCATAAATTAATTCATTACCCCTATAAATCATTGTGACGATCAATGATGGCAGTGTAGGTTAGATAAGTATGAGAACTAAAGAATTTATTAATAGAAGCGTTTTTGCTTTAGACGAGCAAATCGGCACAGTCAAAGGTGTAGAAGTAGATCCTGAAGAGTGGAAAATAACTCATCTTGAAATCGAATTAAAAAAAGAGATAGCTGAATCAGTGCTTGGCGCAAAAAAAGGCGGAGTAAGAAACATGCTAGCCGTTTCATCCTTAGAGAAAGGGGTTGCCCGCTGGACAGACAATGGATTGCACTTAAAAGTTTCAAAAGATCAGCTACACATGTACCTAAGACCAGTAGTTAAGGCTTAGTCAAGTCGTTTGCTGCGAATAACTTTGTCGATACTATTATGGCAAGTGACATAAACGGAAATGGGCCATTTCTTGCATGGATAAATAACGCATACTTAGGATTAAATGAGAGGAATACTGTTCACTTGGTCAATTCACTTGCAGTGCCATACCATTTTACTTCCAGCCTAAGACGCGTCACGATATCGTACACTTATTTTTTCTGCTTTGCTTCATTTTTTTTTGTGTTGATTGTTGTTTTAGAAAAGCATTATAGCTTAGAAAACTAAAGCCTTCACTGTTTAGGAAGAAAAGCAGACATGTTGGTTGCAGGTGTTGACGAAGCTGGACGCGGATGCGTTGTAGGTCCCCTAGTGGTTGCAGGCGTTGCTGTGAAATCTGAGAACCTGCCGCTGCTGACCGAGCTGGGCGTTAAGGATTCCAAGCTGCTCACCGCCAAAAAACGCGAAGCCCTCTACCCCGAGATAATTAAGCTTGCTGAAAATTACCACATCATAAAAGTTCCGCCCGCACAAATAGACAAGGTTGTCCGCAGCAGTAGAACACTCCACAAGCTAAACCGCCTCGAAGCCCAAACCATGGCCAAGATAATCGATGCCCTAAAACCTACCGAAGCCTACGTCGACGCTGCGGACGTGCTGGAGCAACGGTTCGGCAGCCACATCAGCGAGTGCCTTAGGTACAAGACAAAGATTGTGTCAGAACACAAAGCCGACCGAACTTACCCAGTTGTCTCCGCAGCCTCTATCATCGCTAAAGTGGAGCGGGACAGCGAGATTGCGAAGCTGAAGATAAAATACGGCGACTTCGGCACTGGATACTTAACCGACGATAAAACTATGGTTTTCTTGAAGCGGCTGCTTGAGAAGGACGGTGACTACCCGAGTTGCATTAGGAAGGCTTGGAAGCCTGCGCAAAGAGTCAAAAGCGAATTGGGAACAATGCAGAAGACGCTAATTTAACATTGGGTTATTGTGTTTTGTTGCATCGAATAAGATACAATTTATAAACACCAACAACGTACGTAATTATTAATATCGGGTTTTAGATGGCGGTAACTTGATGAGCGAAAAAGACGTAACTAAATTTCTACAGAACCTATGCCTTTCAAAAAGAGAAATCCAAGTCTACATGTTCCTTGCTAAAAGCGGTGTCCAATCAACCAGCTTCGTCGCCAAACGGCTCAAGATGGAACGGGTCCAAGCATACCGCACCTTCAAGAAACTCCAGGAAAAAGGCTTCATCGAAGCCACACTTGAAACGACCAACCAGGTTCACGATTGTTCCATTTGAAGCGTTAGTTGATAATTTTATAAATGCAAAAAAGAACGAAGTCGTCAACATTACCGACCAAAAGCAAAATCTACTAACCGCATGGCAATCGATAAGCGCACCCGAATCACAATATCCCGTTGCTAAATTCTCAATCATAACAGGAAAGAAAAAAATTCATTCAAAAATGATCAACATGATTGAGGAAGCAAAATCCGAAGTAACCGTTCTAACAACCGCCTTGGGACTCATTCAGGAAGACATTGCAGGAATCTTCGATGCGGTTCTGACCCCATCTAAAGAAAGCACTGTTCAAACACAAATAATCACTGAAATTGCCCCAGAAAACCTCAAAGCCGTTGAAAGAATAGACAAAAACATCACAGAAGATAAACTCAACGTAAAACTTCGCCATGTCAATATGAGCTCAAAGTTTTTCCCACGCTTCCTAATCAAAGACGAAGAAGAAGCGATTCTGTACGCACCATTCGGCAACGAAGCATCTGTGCTTAACCTTGAAGATGAAGGTTTATGGATTAACGATAAAATGTTTATCTCTGTCTTGAAAGCGTTTTTTGTGCAAATGTGGCACAGCGGCATTGATGCTTCAAGACGTATAGATGAGCTGAAAAGCGGCATACCCATCGGCGAAACCCTCGTCATCAAAGACGGTGAGGAGGCATGGAATAAAGTTACCAAGGTTCTTGATTCAGCCAAACAAGACATCGTAGTCATCACTTCCTCACAGAGCATCAACCGACTTGCTGAAAACGACCCAATCGTCAAATACTTCAAAAAAGGCTTAAAAACCCGCATAATGGCATCCATCGACTTAGATAACTTGGAACCAGCACAGAAACTGGCAAAAGACTACGAAATAAAACACGTTCCCATCAGCTACCTAACTATGATGGTTGTTGACGGCAAACATTTATTCATGTTCAAAATGCCTCCGCTAGCCGATTTGGGCGTAGAATCAGCTTTCTACTTACCTGACACTTTCTATTCCAGCGACCCCAGCCAAATTGAACGTGTGAGCGAAATGCTAGATGACATTTGGAAACGCGGCATAGATATAACAGAAATCAGCAGCCAAGCGGGAACCAAGCTTGCCCACAGTTGAAATTTCACCAATAGAAACCGTAGCTAGAATAGTTGCCAAAATGCTTCAGAACAACGTCACTTCAGTCTTGATCACGGAGCATCATAAACTCATCGGAGTTATAAACGACCGGGAACTGTTAAGAGAAATCGTGGATGCACGAAAAGACCCGATTAAAACGCTTGCAAAAGACATCAATTATACACCCCTCATCACCCTAGAAGGCGACCAATCCATGATTACCGCCATGAAGATTATGAGTGAAAAAGGTTATAAACGCGCAGCTATGGTTAAAAACGGGCAATTAATTGGCATGCTAACTGAAGAGGCAACCAAAAAGGCGTTGAAGGTTAAACCTTCCGCTCCATAAACTGATTATCCCTACCATTCCCACTCTTTTTAGCAAAGCAAGCAATCATTAAACAACAAGGTGTACGTTCAAAAAAATATTTAAATAAATCCAATTACGCACGCTTTCGTTCATCGAAAGTGTTGGAACTCTATAGGTTGAAAACGCTCATGATTTTTTCCAAAACACCCAAAACTCTGCTAAACAATCTACCTACCGCACCTAAACCGCCAACCATTCCACGCAAGTTCGCTATATCGCTACGGCTAACAGATCTAACCAACAAGACGGAGGGGACTAAAACCATCATAAAGATTACTGTGCCTAAGGCAAGTTCAATTAAACTAGAAAAACTAAAGAATGAAATTGCTCCAAAGGTTACAGATGCAGCGATTGCTGAGGCTACTAGAATCTTTGCAGAAGACAGCCAATCAACTGAGACACCAAAAGTTTTTCTGACAAATAGCAACCCCCAAATTAAGCTCGGCAAGCCAGCAATCAAAGAAGTTACGATTAAGCCTAGGACACCAAAATAAATAATCCCAACATAGCCCACGGGGAAACCGACGCCTATAGTCAAAATTGCCATTTTCAAAATGAAACTTGTGTTTCCCTGACCACTCAGAAGACCACCGATGCTCAAGGAGCCGAAAGTAGTAAACAGATACTGAGCTGCGAGTAACGCCAAAAAAAGCGGGGCAGCACTGTAAGTACCCCCAAACAAAGTAGACACGGCAGGTACGGCTAAACACATAACTAACGCTGTCATAGGTACAACAAATAACGAAGCGTACTTGACTGAGAACTGAAAAACACTTCGCAAGGCATCTTTATCTTTTATGGGATGCAACTTGGAGAAAGCTGGGAATACCATGGTAGTAATTGGTAGGGCAAAGAAGGATATGAGCACGACAAAGTTGCTGGCGATACCATAGTTTCCAATCATGGTGTTGTCTGTGGAGTAGTGGATTGGCAACAGGAAGGAGTAGAAATGCGGCAAAAGACTCGATAAGATTGCGGCAAAAGATAGAGGCAAAGCATAAGTCAACATAGTAGTCAAATAGGCCTTGATGCGCAGGGTGTATCCACTAATCTTAGGTAGACCTGTATAAAGTTTCCAGACTAGAGCGATGCCGATTAATCCGCCAATAAAAGTGCTAATTATGAAGCCAGTGGTTGCGCCGGAAGCACCTAAACCCAAGAGCACAAGAACAACTATCAGAGCGGTTTTAAAGATGCTATGGAAAACTATCATTATGCTGTTAAGTTCCATCTTTTCAAAACCCGTAAATGCTGCGGTAGCTGCTGTGATCAGTGCGCCAGCAAGGATTGAGAATGAGGCGATTTCGATGAGAGGTGCAATGCTGGGTCGGTTGTAGAGGCTGGTCGCCAAGAAACCAGCAAACGCAAAAGAGAGCAAAGAGAGCACTATACCTAAGATTACTTCGAAGAGCACGCCTGTGAGAAATATGCTTCTGATTTCTGCGATTCTCTCTTCGGCACGGTATTGCGCGGTGAATTTTATCATGGCGGAGTTTATTCCCCAGTCCCTGAATGTAACAATGAGCGATGGCGCAGCCAATACAATGGTGTATAGTCCGTATTGGTCGGAGCCTAGCAGCCTTGCTATGAATATGGTGCCAACGGCTGAGATCACTGTGGAGAGCACTAATCCCCAGAGATAGTGAAAACTACCTTTCGTCGATGTCTTGGCTATATCTGAAGCTTTACTCACCAAGTTACCCCAACAATAATTCAAAACACAAGTTAAAAATCGAAACATTTATCGATTCTTATAAAATAGCTGGAAAACTCCGTGACACTGTCAAAGCAAACAACACAACCATACGTGCAATTGAATAATTCAACTGCCAAGTTCCCTTTATCCCTACATAGTCTTGAATACCAAGCTATTGATTCATACTTTAACGTGGATACTAATGTTAAGAGTTTTAACGTTAAAGTCACCTTTGAGAGTAATCAAGCGTTCATCTGTTCTGCCGAAACGAATCCATTTAGCCGTAATACAATGGATTATTTTTTGAACCAATTGGGTGATAGTTACGTCATTGTCGGATTAACCTGCATGACTTATCTTTCATTAAGTTCTGCCTATGTTTGCCCATGCGGAACAATCCGTTCAAAACAAGCATATGATACTTTATTGTGCCGAAAGGTTCTCTTGGTGCTTTTGTCTTAGTGAGTATATTGCTAAAACTAATGCTGAAGATGAAAGCACAATTGTTGGTATCTCAAAAAGGGGACCGCCTAACCATGCCCAAACCAATCTGTAGTAAATAGTAGAGGTAAAAGTCATAGATAATAAAAGCCCCGAAAAAAGCACAAGAAGAGTGAGAGCAATCGCTAAACGGGTACATCTTCGTAAAAGCAAAAGTATTCCTGCTCCAATAGAAAAAACAAAGGTACAGGCACTAAGGACCCAACTATAAATTGCCGCAAGAAAACCTCTGTCATTAAGGGCAATTTGGTAAGAATACGTCCAAGACGGACTATAGGACATAAACCCAAAAAAGACAGCCTCTATTGAGCACAAAACCATCAATCCACCCGATATTAACAATAAATTGCTTTTTCTTGAGGATTGAATTCCTCTCTTTTCTAAAACTATATAGATTAAAGCCAACGATGCTACGAAAACTATGGGAAAACCAAAGAATCCTTGAAGAAGCCACCACCATGAGAAAAAAGGGAAATCCGTAAGATTGGGCAAAAAAACATTAACAAAAGAACCCACAAAAAACAAAAGACCTGCCACCAACACAGACGCTGCGCCTAAAATAGAAACCTTGAATCCTTTTCCTCTTTGGGTTTGAATGGCGGAAATTAAGCCAAAGATGAATGCGAATAGGTCAAAACCGATTATACCTAACCGAACAAAAAATGGGGCATCGATTACCCGTACGCCCCCAAACCTATCAACGGTGGTATAATCGCTTTGCGTGATAAGAATAATAAACAGACTGGCTATAAGGGTAAAACATGAACCTATAGCCATCGTTATTGTTGATATTTTCAACAGAGGGCTTCTTTGCATTGTTATCGTAAACCTTTTTGAATATTTAAGATTATAACGATTATCTCTCTAAGTGGTTTTTAGAAGGCAGCGAAAATCCGTATAATCGAGTAAGTAGTTCTTTGATTTAAACTAAAATCAAAATGAAAATTTTGAAAAACTTGACTTTCAAGAAAAAAAGAGATATGCGGTGAGATCTCCAATGACAAAAGAATTTAAACCGATAATAAAAACGAAAACCTTAGGAAACAATTATTAAAGAAAATAGTGCTACCCATAAGCGAGGCACAACTCTATTGAACCTAAAAACACCCATGATTATCGTTAATTTCAAGACCTACCTTGAATCCACAGGAAAAAGAGCCGTCGAACTAGCCAAACAAGCTGAAAGGGCATCCAAAGAAACAGGCGCCTGCATCATTGTAGCACCCCAGTTTGCAGACCTTGCAAAAATTGCAGAAGAAGTAGAGATCCCAGTTTTCGCTCAGCACATTGACCCGATCAAGCCCGGAAATAGCACTGGGCACATTCTGGTTGAATCAGTCAAAGAAGCGGGTGCAGCGGGAACGTTGATAAACCATTCTGAACGTCAACTCAGGCTCATCGACATCGACGCTATCATCGCTTTAACAAAGGAAAAAGGTCTGACTTCATGCGTTTGCGCTAATAACCCATCAGTGAGCGCTGCCATAGCCGCAATGCACCCAGACATAACCTCTGTTGAGCCCCCAGAATTAATCGGATCAGGAATTTCCGTTTCAAAAGCCAAACCAGAAATCATCACCGACACCGTGAAGCTTGTCCAAAAAGTCGATCCCAAAATGACCATCCTCTGCGGTGCAGGTATAAGTACAGCCGAAGACGTTTCCATAGCGTTAAAGTTGGGTACACAGGGTGTTCTTGTGGCAAGCGGAATTGTTAAGGCGAAAGACCCATATAGTGTGCTACGTGCATTTGCAGATTCAACATTAAAGTAAATGCGTGTGAAGCCCCTTGAAGGTTGAACCAGAATGCGAATCCTGCCTGCTTTCTAGATCACAAACCCAAACTTATCAAGCCACCACCAACCCTGCATTGCGCTTCAGGTGCCTTGCTGAAGTTGTGAAGCTACTAAACCGTGAGTTCAAACCAACCTCAGTAGCAGCAGACATAGGCACCAAGAGAGACCGCATAATCAGGCAACTAACAGGCAACAATGACCCCTACAAGTACAACAAAAAAGCCGCAAACGAAAAAGCCCTAAAAATGCTTCCTCACGCAAGAAAATACGTTGAATCAGGCTACAACCAGCAGGAACGGTTCAAAAAAGCCTGCCTTTGCGCGATTGTAGGCAATATAATGGAGTTTGATATTCCAGGACACAAGTTCACCCTGAAAAGTCTGGCAGGTGTTCTTCGGGAAGCTGCTAAAGACTTGGTTATTGACGATATAGACAAGGCCTACGAGTTGGCTAAGAAAGCTCAGAGCGTTCTGTTTCTGGCGGATAACGCGGGCGAAATAGTTTTCGACTCACTATTGGTTGAGCAGCTCAAGAACATGGGCTTAAAAGTCACCTACGTTGTGAAGGGCGGACCCGTAATCAACGACGCCACAATGGAAGATGTAGAGATTTCTAACATCGACAAACTAGCTGACGAAGTCATAACCACAGGCTGCGATGCAGTTGGCTTGCAGAAAAAAGAAGCCTCCCCAGAGTTCCTAAAAGTATACGACAGCAGCCGAACTGATTTTCGCTAAGGGTATGGGGTACGCTGAAACCCTGACTGAATACAAGTTAAACAAGCCTCACTTGCTAATGTTCCGCACTAAATGTGTGCCTGTCGCAAACTATTTCTGTGTTCCACGCGATAAGAACATAGCTAAGCTGATGCCATAAAATGAATTTACCTTCTCTATCCTATCCCAAAGAAGCGCTTTCCCATTTTGGCGAGGTTATAGGAAAGGAGTGGCTGATAACCAACGGCTTGGGAAGTTACGCTTCATCCACTGTGCTAGGGATCAACACACGAAAGTATCATGGTTTGCTTGTGGCTGCTTTGCACCCACCTGGAAACCGCACCGTTTGCTTCTCAAAACTCGATGAAGACGTAATCGTTGAAAACAAAGTTTTCAGATTGGGCTCCAACGAGTTTCGGGACTCCGTTTATCCCGATGGGTATCGATTGATTGAGCAGTTCTCCGTTAACCCATTTCCAACATACACCTATGATGTGGGCGGAGTAGGGGTTAAGAAGACAATTTTCATGCCTAAAAACATGAACGCAATCGCAGTAACCTACCAAATTGCCAATAAAATCAATTCCGACGTCAAAGTGAAGCTTTTCCCGCTTTTAACCTGCCGCTACTTCCACACAGTGGTTGACAGCGCAAAAACACCTTGGAATTTAAATCAAACAAGCAATAGCGCACAGTTCCAAACTACATTTCAGCACCCTCAAGCCACCATCCTCTGCCGCATAAACAACGGCGACTTTAAGGAAGGAATCAACTGGGTCAACCGACTATACTACCGAGACGAAGCGATGCGGGGCGAAACCAACCTTGACGACTGCTTCCAGCCAGGATATTTTGAACTTCAAATTCCACCTCAAACCGAGAAGGAGTTTGCTGTAACAGCCGCTATTAGCGCCTCTAGCCAAGAAGCAAAGGCTAGTTTAGACTCCATCGGAAACACGATTGACGGGATCAAGCAGACTTTTCACCAGGAGCTCCGTCTAAGAGAAGATTTACTAGCGGACTTTTACCGCCTCCACCCTGACGTACACATGAACGATTGGCTAAACTGGATTTTACTTGCCGCCGACTCCTTCATCGTAAAGAACACTGCCGAAAGAAAAGCCGTTATCGCAGGGTACCATTGGTTTGAATCCTGGGGCAGAGACACATTCATTTCGGTGCCGGGGCTCATGTTGGTAACCGGAAGGTTCAGCGATGCCAAAGATATTTTACAGAACTTCATCCAGTACTGTCAAGTGGGTTTAATTCCGAATTTGATTGGTGACAGAACAGGTGTTCCACTCTACAACACCGTCGACGGAACCCTCTGGTACATTAACGCAGTGCTTCAGTACCTCAAATATACCGGCGACTTTGGATTTGTTAAGGATGAGTTATGGGAGAGCCTTCAGGCGATAGTAGAGTACCATAAAATGGGGACTATGTTTGGCATTCATGTGGATGATGACGGCTTGCTAATGCATGGTGCAGGGCTGACCTGGATGGACGCAAAGGTCGAGGCACAAGAAATCACTCCCCGAAGCGGCAAAGCAGTAGAAATCCAAGCATTGTGGTTTAATGCCCTAAAAACCATGGAGACGCTCGCCAAAAAGTTTGAACAAAAAGATTTAGCTACAACTTACGCTTCAATGGCAAACAAAGCCAACCTAAGCTTCAACAAAA
Source organism: Candidatus Bathyarchaeota archaeon (assembly GCA_963770845.1). Classification (GTDB taxonomy): domain Archaea; phylum Thermoproteota; class Bathyarchaeia; order Bathyarchaeales; family Bathycorpusculaceae; genus Bathycorpusculum. Next base: position 71,794 of record CAVYRC010000015.1, read on the forward strand.
AATTCTGGAACCCCCAGCAAAACTGCCTCTTCGATACAGTAGATACAAGAAATGCGGATGATTCGCTTCGTCCCAACCAGATTTTTGCTGTCTCACTAGACTTTTCCATGCTCGAAGAAGACAAGAGCCAAAAAGTCGTCAACACAGTTAGCCAGGAACTTGCTACACCCTACGGCTTACGAACCTTATCGTTAAATGACCCCAAGTTCGTGGGCAAATGCTTTGGAGACGTAAGAAGCAGAGACGCCGCCTACCATAATGGTACAATTTGGCCTTGGCTAATGGGACCATACGTGACGGCGTACCTAAAAGTAAATGATTACACTGCAGATGCACGACGGCAAGCAATGGAAAACCTTGTTTTGCCCCTTTTTACTGTCGGCATTCACCAGGGGGGCTTAGGAACGATAAACGAAATCTACGACTGTGACCCCCCAAACGAGCCCAGAGGATGCATAGCACAAGCATGGAGCGTTGCTGAGCCATTACGCGCTTATGTGGAAGACATTCTGCAGGTTAAACCAAAAAACGCAAAAGAAGTTTTGGGATTTAGGACTTAATTGCTTTTCTGAGGCTGTCTGCGGCGGTTTCAGGCGTAACCGTATTGATGAAGCATCCTGTGCTCTTCTCAAAGCCAGCCCAGGTTGCCAGTTTCGGGTAAACTTCTAGATGCCAGTGGTAGCTGTCTTGGGATTCGGGATTCATAGATAGGTGGATTCCATAGTTGTAGGGTGGGTCGTTTACTATGTCTTTTAGGGCTTTGAGACTGAATTTTAGTGTTTTCGCGAAAGCGGTAATCTCGGACGCCGTTAGGTTTTGGATGTTGGGTGCGTGATGTTTGGGCAGTATCCAGAACTCCAGCGGGTTAATGCTTGCGTACGGCGCCAAAACCACAAAATCACTGTCTTCAGAAACCAGCCGTGGACCCTTCGTTTCTCCCTCGATGATATCGCAGAATACGCATTTTCCATGGTCCTCGTAGAAGGCTTGGCTGGCTTTTTGCTCTTCTAGAACAGTCGTTGGAACCATGGGAGCTGCAACGATTTGGCTGTGCGCATGAGAAAGGGAGGCTCCTGCTTCCAAGCCATGATTACGAAAAATCGAAACGTACTTCACATATGGTTTTGCACTTAACGCCTTGAACCTTTCAATGTAAGCTCTGATAACCAGTTCAAGCTGGGGTAACTCTGCATCTGCGGGGTGCTCATTGTGGTTTGGCGATTCAACAATAACCTCATGATGCCCGATCGCTGTCCAAAAAAACTCATTTTTAATGATTTGTTTTTCATCTCCAGATTGTTCGGGTGGGCTAAAAGCCGGATAGAGGTTTGGGACGACGCGAACCAACCAGTTACTTGCGCGCTCTCCAATCAGAGGGTCTTCGCTTTTCTTTATTACGTCGTTCTCTTTCTGGAAGAGCATTATTGCAGGCGGCGTCATGTTTTCGTTGCCCACGCACATTGGACAGACCGCGGTTTTGGCAGCTTCAGGCTTTGGCTTGGCGAGGTCGGTAGGTCGACGGCTGCGTTCGGTGGCTATTACAACCCATCGGTCAAGCAAGTAATCTTTTCTAAGTTCATTATAAGGCATACAAAACAAGAATGGTGCTTTGGCATTTTAGTATTTCTAAGAACAGCCTATGCCGTTGGTGGAAGGTTGGAAGGTTTTATATCGGTAACTCACAATAGAAAGAGCCGGTTTTAAACCGCTGAGAACATGATTGACCCGTCAAGTTCACAACCACGTTGGAAATTCGGGGCAACCTTAACCAATTGGCGAGTAGCCTTCCTGATTTTTGTCATCGCATACGCTATTGTTCTGCTGTTGAACTTGACTAACATGCCCATGCAATGGGACGAAACAACCCACCTAAACGGCGCCCTATACCTAAACAGCGGACTCTATAGCAAATTCATATCCAACTCCTTCTACCCACCCCTCTATGACGCAATAACTGCCATCTCCTTCCAAACCCTCGGCACAAGCCTGTTTTCAGCTAGATTAGTCTCAGCTATGTTCTCGGTTCTTTCACTTTGGGCAGCCTTCGAGCTAGCCTACAGCTATGTACAACGGAAAAACTGCATTTCTCTCGGCTGTTTTGCTAGGAATTATGCCGGGTTATTTTTGGGTCTCACGCTTGGCACTACTGGAAACTATGCTCCTGTTCTTTGTTTTGGCAGCGCTTTTTTGTTTTTTCCGCTGGCAACGAAACAGGCAGGACAAGTATCTGGTTTTAGGTGGCTTAGCGGTGGGTTTAGGATTCCTCACCAAATACCAAGCGATTATAGCAGGCGTAATCATGCTTCTGAGCATTCTGTTTTCAGCAAGGGAACAACTAAAGAGAACGCTTTCAAGGTTTACACTTCTAATCGTCACCACCGTGATGGTAGCTGTTCCCTGGATAATCATCGTCTACCAAGTTTATGCATCAAAAACCCTTAGCCAATGGCTCTACGCACTCCAAATAGGCAACCCAGAAAAATCCGTCTACAGCGACCGCTACCCCTCACCAATATTCTACCTGATAGAGGTCGTTTGGCCCTATAGCAATTTCCACCCCATCTCAATTTTCATCTACGCCTTAGCTCTTGCAGGCTTAGGCTTTCTTGTCTGGAGACACAGCAAAAGCGACAAATTTGTACTCATCTGGTTTGTAAGCATCTTCGTGTTTTTCTCCTTTATCGATAACAAGGAGTGGCGGTATGTGCTACCGCTGTTTCCCGCCTTAGCCATCGCCTCAGCTGTCCTAATTCTGTTTCTTTACGGTAAGGTTGGTGGGGCTTGGAAGAGGCAATTGACCGCAAATAAAAAGCGGAATACAAAGATCGCGGCTGGTGTACTAATCGCGTTAGCCGCTGGTGCGATGGCTTACAGTGTATACGACGCTTACTCCATAACCGCTTTTTTCAATATTAAAATAGAGCTGGAACCCGCCACCATTTATGCCATGGACCGCATGCAAAATAATCAAACAATAATGGTTCTGAGCCCCTTCAACTTTTTCAGCCAAGACATGGTAAAATTCTATCTTTGGAAAAACGGAAACAACCAAATCCAAACCTACCAATACCCCACCCTACCAGTCGACACCTACACACCCACATTTAATATCACTGAATTAATCAGCCAATGCAAGCAATACAACGTCAAATTCCTCTTCACCTACGAAGAAGGCGGTACAGTACCCTACTACAATACAACGCTCAATCTGCAGCAGATTTACGAACAACTCTATGCTTCAGGCAACTTTAGCCAAATAACTCAAGAAGCCACATTCGGCGTAAACCCCCGAAGAATCCTGATACTCACATTCCTCGGGTAGTTTGGGAGAAGCATCTTCGGTCTTTGCGTATTCTTGAAAAAAACAGACATGCGAGATTATTCGCTCATGTTGCGGTAATAGAAACATCCCCCTTTTCCAACCTTTCTGATTTTCTGGGGCTTCTATTGACTATTACAGACTATTATAGACTATTACAGACTACTACAGACTAATATAGACTCAACCTGCAAACAAAACAAAGCCCAAACCAAAAAAACAACCCAAAACAAGTGCCGCCCAAAATGCGTGCAAAACAATTTTTTCTTCTACCAGACAACAAACACTTCCAAACAGCCCCTCAATCTATAGGCTCGGAAGGTCCTCCAATAAGTCAAAGACCCCTAAAGGTAGGTTTGCATTGGCACTCTTTTAAGCCATCAGCATAACAAAAAAAATGGTTTTATTCGTTGCGTTGTTTTGTTTTGCCTTTGCCGAACCTGAGCTTTGCCGTCAAAATCTTCTCCGTTGCAAACAACCTTGATGCAATGTACATTATTACAACTGTGAAGATTGCAACGTAGACAATCCCAAACACGACAATCCCATAATCGCCTGTAATTACGGCTTTTGCGGCGATAATTGGGTGACTGTATGGAATTGCGTAGAAAATCGCTTTTAATACAAGCGGTAGCGAATTCACGTCTAAGATAGACTAAAGCTAACGAGGGAATGAAAATCAACGGGTAAATGTAGCCGACTAGGGCTTGTGCACCTCGGACATTTTCGCTAAACGCTGACATAATCACAGCCAAGGCTAAAGCCGACAGCAACGTAAAGAACAAGCTAACACCTAACAGAACATAACCGCCAACCGAAGGCACTAAACCTAAAGCAACCAAATCAACACTGCCACCTACATTTCCAGCAATACCATTTGAAATAGAGCCAATCATGTAGTTGTAGCCGACCAAAACCGCAACTGAAGCAGCCCCAGCAACAATGATTGTGCTTGAGACTTTTCCCATTAAAATTGCGAACCTGTCCACAGGAGTAGTAAGCAGCGTCTCCAAAGTTTTCTCTTCTTTTTCCATCGCAACGCTGGTAGCAGCAATCTGCATCGCATAAGTCAACATAATCATAATTGTGATTGGCAAAGCAATCGACTGGGACAACATCAAACTCGAAAGCGTGCTCGCATCAACGCCCTGTTCGATTTGACCCTTGATAATGCTTGATTGGGAAACCGCAACTACGTCAGGAGCAACTGCTCGGTTAAAACCCGCAACAACTGCAGTGACCGCTGTTCCTCCGATGCTGCTGAAAATTCCGCCTCCGCCGTTGAAAACGCCGTAAACATTAACTATTCCTGTAACATTCCTTGCGCCATTGGCATGCATAGTTAAGTTAGTGCTAAACCCAGAAGGAATCTCTAGAAACATAGTACTGTTGTATTTCCCAAGCAACCCTTGATCCACGATGTTCTGCGGTGAGAGGTCCCTGACAACTTCTACGTTCATGGTACTGTTCAAGTAACTTACAAGCGCATTACTCCATGTTCCATTATTGTCATTGTCAACCACTAGCAAAGTCGCCCTTTGAGCCTCCTCCTGCGCTGACTGAACCGCAAAACCCATAACTAAACCCAGAACCGGAAACATAATCAACGGCAACACTATCATGCCGATTAGGATTTTTGGGTCACGCATGAGCTCTTTTAACTCTTTGACAAGAATGGTCGTGAAGCCTTTAAGCAAAGCCAACCACCTTCGCAAAAACCTCTTCTAAATTCTCGCTTCTGTATGTTGCTTTTAGCACTTTAGGCTCGCCTTCAACAACCAGCTTGCCCTTATGCACTAACGCCACACGGTCACAGAGATACTCAACCTCCAGCATATTGTGGCTACTAAGCAGAACCGTCACGCCATGTTCTTTTACGTAGCGTTTAACGATCTCACGAATATGGTAAGCATACAAAACGTCTAAGCCGCTTGCAGGTTCATCAAGAACCGCCAACTTTGGCCTAGTCATCAAAGCCCTTGCTACAAGCAGCCGCCGCTTCATGCCTTTGCTGTAGGTTTTAGCTTTATCCTTTAATCGGTCGCCGAGCCCGCAAATTTCCGCGGCTTCCTCTACAGTAGCTTTCAGATTCATGTTAGGTGTGCGTTGAAGTTTAGCCATAAACTGAAGGTACTCTAAACCTGTAAGGTTAGGGTAAACGCCAGATTCCTCTGGCAGGTAACTGAGGATTTGCCTTGTTTTTTCAGGCTGCCTAGTTGCGTCCTGACCAAAAATGTTTATGGTACCTGTTGTTGGTTTGATTAATGTGCAGATAATACGTAGAGTAGTGGTTTTCCCTGCTCCGTTTGGTCCGATTAAGCCGTAGATTTCGCCAGGTTTAATGTTAAAACTTACGCCGTCAAGTGCCCTTACTTGACCAAACTGTTTAGTTAACGATATAGCTTCAACGGCTAAGCTCAAGATTCCCACTCTCTTGCTTTTGAAAGACAAGAAATTATTATTTAAGTTTTAACTATCCTTCGCCTAGCTTCTCAAGGTAGTCTAGAAACTTTTTCAGCTCAGCCTTATCCATATCCGCCAGTTCGATGCGCTCAGCTTTAACGTATTTGCGGAAAGATTCCAAACATTGACTAGACGAAACATTCTGCTTAAAAGTTCGTATTTGGTCTCGCTCAATCTTGATACGGTAAAGCGTAGCCACGAAAGTGGCAAAAACCACCAAAGTATTGCTGACTATGACAATTAGCGAAATGTCAACCATCAGGAGTCACTCTTCCCTGTGGATAAAATAAGGGAAGGGTTATTTTCCCTTTCGTTGTTTAGCGGCAGTTGCCGTTTTCTGGCAGAATTCTTAGTACGCGAAGGATTTTCTTGAATTCTTCCTCTTTCAGCGATGCTCTGCGCCCGTTGGCGTACATGTCTTTGACTGTATCCACGACTGCAGTGACTGTTACATCATCTGGAACGTTTCCTGATAGCTCGGTGATTTTATGTTTGATTATGCCTTTGCCGGATTGTTTGCCGATGGTTAAGCGTCTTATGTTGCCGACTAGTTCAGGCGGATAAGGCTCATAGGTCCATGGGTCGTTGAGGACGCCGTGGGTGTGGATTCCTGATTCATGCGCGAAGCCATAGTCGCCAACGATTGCCTTGTTAGGTGGCACAATGTAGCCTGTGGCTTTGCCAATGTAGTCCGCGGTTGCTTTGAGTTTCTCAGTTTTGCCCGCATACTTCTGAACGCCATAGTGAAGGTACAGGTTTAGCAGGACTTTTTCTGTCTCAGCGTTGCCTGCACGTTCCCCAATGCCAAGGTAGGTTGTGCTAGCGTAAACTTTGTCCCAAACCCCTGAAGCAGCTTTAATCGCAGCCATCGTGTTTTCTACAGCATTCCCGAAATCGTCATGCGCATGAATCTCTATGGCGCCAATACGAGTTTCCTTCTTGATAGCAACCACTTTGGCTGGAATACCATGAGGCAACGGGGCTTCTGGATCCGACAATCCAATACCGACTGTGTCGCATATACGGTAACATTCCGCGCCTGCATCTGCAATCGCGTTGATGAAGCTTTTCTCGAAGTCCCAGTCTGCACGTGTGCTGTCTTCTCCATGAACAAAAGTTCTCAACCCGCAAGTCTTAGCAGCGTACTCTGTTACGTCAACGACGTTAGCCAAGATCTGTTCTCGGGTCTTTTCTGGCCATTTAGCCAAGAAATGTATGTCTGAAACGGGGTGTGAAATACCGACTTCTTTAAGCCCACATGCTACGGCGCTGTCGATGTCTTCTTTAACGGCGCGGCACCAACCGGCAACTCGCAAATCAAGGTGCAAATCGCCGATTAATCTGCATGCTTTTTTGTCAGGTTCCTGATAATGGAAGAGTTCGATTCTTTCGACTCCTATTTCATTGAGCAGTTGTGCGATTTTGGCGGAATCTTTGGGTCCTGCCGCTAAACCTGGCATCTGGATGCCGTCGCGAAGTGTAGTGTCATCTATGATTGGGTTTGTTTTCAGGGGTTTTAGTTTGAAATAGAAGTCTTTTATGTCCATTTTTTGTTCTACTCTGTCTATTTTTTCGTTTCTTAAACGTATGTTTTGTAATGCTAACTAACGCTTAAATGTAATTGATAAACGTTTCTGCATACTTTTTGTAAATTTGTCAAGTGGCATACGTGACTTTAAAACAAAACTACTTGACATTATGCAAACAAAAAGTTTACATTCAACTAGCAAATATTGGAAAACAGTGCCTTAAGCGTACCTGAAACCGCCAAAACATGCACCGACGCAAACTTACCAGCCACCCCAGTCACAGTAGCCAACGAAGCCCTCACCATAGGCAAAGACGCCAGTGACGTGCGAACCACAAAAATTTTGCGTTCCCCATCAAAATTAATTAAAGCCATACCCGTTAGACTCGCCCCAACCTCACCATACAACCTGGTGACGGCAGCCCAAACCGCATCCATAAAATCCCGTTCACTGGGCAAAACTTCGCACTCAAGTTGCAGAGCAAGGTAGCGGCGTTTAACACGTTTCAACTGGATTTACCTTCCTTGACAACGCTAATACCTGGAGCAATAAACCTTGAACTCAGCTTCTCACGGTTCCGCAGAACAATCCCTACTGGATTAACAGAAACTGCATCCAAAGCCTGCTTCTCACCTAACCCAAACAGATAAGCCAAGCTTGCCAAATCCCGCGGCATTCGCAACAAAGACTCCTCACCAACACCACTTGAAACTATAACAGGCACATGAAACTCAAGCGCAACAGCCACTTCGCGACGCAGACACGAAAGTAACCTGACGCGTGCTGGACCTTCCATAACAAGCAGAGGTTTTATGTCAACTTCTAAAGCTGCCAAGCTGCAACTGGCTAGTTCGGCTTCGGCGCGGTCAAAAAACCGTTTGTGGTAATCGAGACTCGGAAAACTGAGTAAATCTACTCGTCTGTCTTTGGCGGCTTGCCGAGCGATTTCCTTGCTATCGCATGCAACGCATATTATTTCAAATTGTCGCCTGAACTTACGTAGGAACCGCATTAGGTCTTCTTGGCTTCGGGGTTTAAAGTCTGCACGTAAAACAAAATCCAACCCTGCGTTTGCGCACATGGTTTTTAAGGCGTCAACTTCAGCTTGTGGCGGTGCAAAGCTGAATGGAATGCTGATGTAACGATAGCCAAATATTGCCGCTTTGGTGATTAACCGTTTAGTGGCTTGCTGGTCTTTGGGGTTTATGCGTAGATGCAGATCAGCGAAGGTTCGGGTCATAACAGCAACCCAGTTTGCTTAGAAAAATCCAAAATTTCCTGCGAAGTCTTGTTTTTGAAGTGGATTTTTAGGTGAATCGGGTCATTTTGCGTAAACCTTGTTGAGCCCAAAAAAGCGGATTGCTTATCAAAACGTAAATACAAGTTGCTTTTTTCCAAATGTAGTTTGATGTCACGGCCAAGCTCCTCTTTGTCGAGTGTGCTTAGGCTTTCTCCGATTTTTTCGATAGCTACGGGGAGCAGTTTTTTGTCTGTCAGTTTGGAAGTAAAAAGGATAATGGGGTTTCCGTGGTGCCCCGTGCAACTTGTTTTTTCAAAAATAAGGGTTTCCGCCAACTCTGCCGGAAAGAGGTTGCATACGGCGATTTGGACTTTAGCGGGGTCTTCGGTTGCGTGTGCGAAGACTCGTATGTCTATGTAGGCGATTGGCGGTTTAGCTGACATTGGGCACCGATTTGTGTTGGTTGGGGTTGCTTTTAGCTTTTTGGTTTAGTGTGGGCTTTTATGCAGTCGACGTTTGCTTTATGGGTAGATTTGCGTTTAACGTCGATACGTATGCCCAGTTTTTTGGCTTGCTGCTTGTTTACGCCTGCTTCTTTGAGTTCGTTTGGGCTAAAGCCTTTTGTTCCGGTGGCTTTTTTGCCGTTTTGTTTTGTTATGACTGGGGTTATGTGATGCATCTATTTGCCTCCTTTTTTCTGTTTGTCGCCGTGGCGTCCTGTGTTACCGAACTTGTGGCTTGGGCGCAGTTTTTCTGTGCCTCTTCCGCGGTGGTGTAGTCCTCGGACGTTTTTGCCTGCGCTAGTCATGCTGCGGAAGACTCGGCTGGTGTGTTGTGGCTCTGTTATCCAGCTGACGTCTTTGTCGGTTTTTATGGTTGGTGCGTTGGGGTCAAGCAGTATAACTTCGAACCATTTGTGTTTGCCATCTTCGCCAACCCAGTAGCTGTTCAATACTTCCAAGTTGGGGAATTTTTTGGCGGTTCGTTCCTCTGCAATTAATCGGATACTTTTTCCCGGTTTAAACTTGGCGACACCCATACGTTTGGGTCGTCGTCCTGACCGGGGACGCAATTTTCTTAAATTGCCTCTGCGGACTTTTGTTCGGGCAACTACAAAGCCTTGTTTGGCTTTGTAGCCTAGTTTTCTTGCGCGATCGAGCCTTGTAGGGTGCTCGATGCGTAATACTGTTGGTTGTTTGCGCCACTGCACTAAACGTTGACGCATAAGTTCTTCAACGAAGCTTTTTTCGGGCTGAGCCCATTCTTCGGCTATGTATTTGTATGCCATATGTTTTTCATCCTATCTGTCTTGTTTGCTTACGGTTCAGTCCCGAAGGACCACATCCCAACGGACACGGTTGTCCGCCTGCAATTTCACATCATAGTGCCCTGCAATGAAATAAACCTTTCCCGCATCACTAAGGGTCGGGGTGTCTTCAACCATTACATTTAAGGCAGAAGGTGCTTACTTCCCGATGAATCTAAAGCACCGAATTCTAACGTATTTGAGGGAAAAAGCCAATAGGACCTACCACTCTCCGAGAGAAGCCCCTCCCAGTTATTGCTGCAATAATTAGTTTCTCTTGAAAACCCGTTTCACATCGTCAATGCTTGAACCTACGATTTCTATGTCGTCAATATTGCCCAAGCCTTTCTGATTAGCAGTTCTTATATGGCTTATTTCATGGGGGTCGATTCCCATGACTCTGGCTCCTGTTGAGTCTGTGGCGACCGGGTCTTTACCTGCGATAATTAGGTCCATTTTGACTGGGTCTCCGTCGGTTGGTCCTTTACCTTCCATAGCGACGAAGCCGTCGATTATGGTTAGGTTTGGCTTTATTACTGTGTTGATGTCTACGACGACTTTACTAATGCCCTTCGCATGGTACTTTGCCTTGAACTTATCAGGCAACAACCCAAACATGTTCTTCATGCCCAATGTCACCTTCGTGGCCATGTGGGTTTTAAGTTTTGCCGCACTGATAATGGCGGATTCGGTTACAATGCGAGGCACTGTTATGTCCTTTAAGCATTCGCCGTTAGGAATTGGAATTTTGACTTTGTCTTTAACGTGGCGCAGATTGAGGCATTGTACGCCGTATTGTTTGCACATTTCTGCCATGCCTGTGGCTTCGAAGGCTTTGTCGGCGTTAGTCATGGTTGCGTCGGATTCCACAACGTAGATTTCCACGGGCAGTTTCTTTAGCCGCTGAATTAATGCTTCAACCACGATGGGGTCTGTAGTGGCTCCTGTGTCCCAAGTCATGGTGGTTATGAAGTTGACTTTTATGAGAACCTTCTTGTAACCAGCCAAAGCAGACTCGTAATCGATCAAATCTAATGCTTGAAAAACGGGTTCGTGACCACGTTCGCCTTTGACTATTGCTACGATTGATTTCTCCACACAAATTCCCAATTCAATAAACCACAAGCGCGGTTTAAACGTTCACCTAAACTAGCTGTATAGGCAGCCCCAACGCCAGCGCTGTCACAAAACCTGCAACAAGCCCTAACATGATGGGGAACGGCAAGCCAGGAAAGATGCCTTTTTTCTCCAACGCAAAAAACGTTGCAATTGATCCTACGAGGATGCCAACTATCGCCATTACGGTTGGAAGGATGTTGGAGGTGAATTTGAAGAATATGACTCCCATCAACATCGAATAGAACACCAAATCGCCCAGCCCCATCTGGATGTCTTTAAACGAGAAACTTAAACCCTGCAGTTGATCAAGCCCCGAAGCCGCAATTTTTCCCATAGGACCCTTGTAAACAGCGATGACATCGTAGACGGCGAGGAAAGCGAGAATAATGACTGCACTATAGAGGGGAATGGAGAATCCAAAGAAGATGCCTAATGCGCCGCCTATGGCGACGACGGCTACGTTTCGCGCTATGCTACCGAAGCGGAAGATGGAGAGGTCAAAGAGCACCGTCACCACTATGGATAATGCAATCAGTATCCAAAGGTTATCTATAGTTGGGAAGAATGCTAAAATTGCCGACAAATAGACCAACGAAAGCAACAGAGACGCTGTCGTCAAAGCCACCACGATTAAGCCTTTGATGATGTTTTTGCTTTTCCGTTTAAGCAAGAAATAGAATACTGTGGCGCTTATTGCGATGAGAACCACAAAATATAGTGCGTTGCCGTATGGTGCGCCAGGGGTGGTTTCAGGAATGGGTGTTACTGGTATGGCTTCTGACTGTTGGGGTGCAATCAAATATGCGCATCCTAAACCGAAAAGCATGCTTGCGAGTATTGGAACTAAATAGATGATTTGGAACTTGAATTTGTCCTGCTCTTTCTGCTCAGGCTCTTGTGGTTCAGGTTTTGGCTGTTCAGTCACATCTCTTACCCTAAATTGCTAATCGCTATAGCCGCTTGCAAGTAGCACTCGTCACATAACAAGTTTTGCTTCTTGTCTGTGTCAAAGATGGAGTTAGAAAAGTGCATAACACATAGCGAGTGAGGACAATGTTTCGATCCCAACGTGTGCCCCAGCTCGTGGATTGCTTCTTTTTGTGTCCGCAGCAAATAGAGCGACTGATTAGGTTGATCTCGGCAGAATTCGGGTTTTAGCCTCCAAACCGAAACAAGCGCCGCTGAACCAGGAGTGTATGCTTCGCCAAAAACATAGTTTAACCCAAACGCAAACATGTCAGCATCCACAACACCTATGATTCGGTGGAAATCCTGTTGCCTTCTAGCCGCATAAACCCTAACCTCGTTAAGAAGTAGGCTCGAGTTGTATTGACTGCGTTTCTTGTCAAACGCACCCTGGGAAACAGGCAAAACATCCGTGATTACAGTTGCGGTGGTGTCAGGGAAGGTTCTCGGTAAACTCTTAGCTATGGCAGCGAGAACCTCTGGGTCAACTTGCCCGACCTGCAAAATCCCAACTTTCATATGCTTAGCCTAGATTTGGTAGGTTTCTCCAGTTCGCGGGGCAACAGCATCCAAGCCTAACTCGGTTTTTGCCCAGTTTGCAAACAGTTCACAGTTGCCTTCTGCGCCGTGAACCACGAAGACTTTGGGTTTACCACCTAGTCTAATTAGGGCTTCTTTGAGTTTGCTTGCACCACAGTGTGATGAGAAGTCGAAATGACGGTATTGCGCCTTAATTTTGCGAACTTGCCCGTCGATCGTGCAGACGCCCTTCTCCATAAGTTCCCTGCCTGGTGTACCTGGAATCTGATAGCTAACTAAGAAGACTGCGTTGTTTGCTTTTTTACCAAGTTTAGAAATATAAAATGCGGCTGGACCGCCTTTGAGCATGCCTGCAGTCGAAATAATGACTCCGGGTTTTCTAAGGGCATTTCGCCTGTCACGCCAGCCTTCCACCCACTCCGCTGAGTGCATGGCGTTCATGAAGAGTTTGGGGTCTTTTAGGAATTCTTTGTAATTCATGATTACTCGGCTTGCTTCACGAGCCATGCCGTCTAAAGTTACTGGGTACTCAAAATGGTGCGCTGCTAAGACGCATGCTATCTCCTGTGAACGCCCCACACCAAACGCAGGCACAAGCACGGTTCCGCCCGCTTCAACCACAATGGTGCAGGCTTCAACAAACTGCCGCTCAAGCTCCAAGCGTTCCGTATGGTCAGCATCCGCATATGTGCTTTCTATAACGACTGCGTCTAAATCGCCGTAGTTCATGGGTGCGCCAGCTAAGAGCTTGCTGTCTTCTAAGTTGAAGTCGCCGGTGTAGAGTATACGTTTGCCTTCTGCTTCCATTAGCACCTGTGAGCTCCCGGGGGTATGACCAGCGTTGAACAATTTGATATTCATGTCGCCAATGGGCTCTTCAACGCCAAAATCTAAGTGCCTGTTATTGTGCATCATGGTTTTTAGTTCAAGATACTCGAATGGCAAGTAGTAGCTGGATAGGTGGATGAAGTCTTGTACGAGAAGCTGGGTTAAGTCTAAGCTGAGCTTGTTTGTGTAAAGAGGTTTTTTGTCGTTGATGTAGAAGATGGGAACGGCACCTGAATGGTCAAGGTGACTGTGGGTTAAAATTACTGCGTTGACTTCTTTGGGGGGAACATGCATGGGGAAACCTGGTTCATTATCAAGCATGACACCGTAATCGCAAACAACCTGAGTCTTCGCAGTTTTAACGGTTATTCCAATTCTGCCGACTTCGCGTGCTCCACCTAAAAATCCAACTTGCAAACAGACCAATCCTTACTGTTAACGTTTAACGATTAAAAATGGACTAAGCTGTTTTAAAAACGTATTGACCCCCGATTCACCTGCGCCGCGACGGAGCCTTGCTTTATAGCTTTTAAGATCGAGTCGACATCGAGAAAGGCGTCAACTTTGTTGTAAACGCTGAACAACTCGGACACTTGATGTGCATCACTGCCCGCGGTTCCCGGCAAACCTAAACTCTTAGCAAGTTCCTTTGCCTCGTTGTTTGCGACTTGGCTAGAGCCGCCGTTTAGGACTTCGATAGCGTCCACCTTGTAGTTTCTGGCGCGGTCACCCATGCCATACGTCCTGAAGGGATGTGCCACAATAGAAACCCCACCCACCGACTTGGCAAAGTCAGCAACAACCTCGGGCGTCCAAGGCTTAGGCGGCAACTCATACGTGCCCAAAACCACCACATCGCCCTGTTCGGTGCTGATTTCAACGCCTGGAATCACCAAAATATCAGGGTATGCGGAAGCCAACTCAACCGTCGCTCTACAACCGCGAACGCTGTCATGGTCTGTTACGGCTGCAACCTTGATGAAACTGTGCGCCACAAGCATGTCAACGAGAGTTTTGGGTTGTATAACGGAGTCCGCCGAATAAATCGTGTGAATATGAAAATCTGCGTAGAGAGGTTCTATAGGTGATTTCCCCTTCAAGGAGACGAGTAGAACACTTCATTACTGCCGATGTGACCGTTTTCCTCTCTCTCAAGGTATTCTTTCACGCTTGATTCAACAATCGCATCAAGTTTATACTGAGGTTTTTTTGCGACAAAAGACCGCAGCTCCTTCTCAGTTTCGTCAGATAATGTAACGGTGATTTTTCCCATCAAATAATCTCCTGCTAAGTTACTGAATAAGCCTCAAACGTCTATAAGCGGCTAGGACTAAAAAAGTTTGCCGAAAGCTTGAGTTTGAGGCGTTTTTTCGAGAGGTGAAGACGACAGGTGCTGTTGATCAAGTTTTTTCGCTCAACCGTTCCCGCAGAAAGCTTTCCAATTGGCTGAAAATCTCTCTGCTACCCTGCACGTTGGCGTCCACAGAATCAAACGGTAAACCCTTGGTGCCACAAGCAGACTTGACTGTTTTTTTAACGGTGTCTGCCCAATGTTTGGGGTCATTTAGCAAAATCACGCTCTTATAAGTAGAACGCATGATGTACCAGGCGGTTTGGCTTGCAACATACTCAATAGTTTCCAAATCAAACGGATGAGCCGTTTCATGCTGAGACAACGGATAAACCTCATCCAGCTCCAAAGGAACTAAGCCGAACGGCGCAGAATACACACAAACATGAACCTGCCCTGAAAGTTCTTTGCCTAAGCGTCTGAACAACTGCCTGATTTTTTTGAATTCTGGTGCTTTATGGAAAGGTTTGTTTCGAGTTTGGGGTACAAGCAAAAGCACCTTTGAATCCTTGGGTGGAGTGTACCGTTCGGTTAAGCGGTTGCGGTAATGGGTGATTTCTGGTCGTGCAAGTCCGACGGAGTCGAAGTAGAAGAAGCCGCTGGTCTTTGTTGTTGGGCTGTATTTTTCGAGGAAATCGGCGTGGTTGCGAAGTTGTTTTAGGGCTGAGAGGAGTGCGGGGTGAGCGTGGACGCGCATTTCGGTGTGTTCCCAGAGTCGGCCATCTCTTATGGCTTGTTTTATGGCTTTGAGTTCGGCGAGGCAAACGTAAAGGTTATGTTCGGCGAGGCAAACTTCGCGTTCCTTGGGCGATTTTTTCTCTAGGCCTCGGGGCGTTTCTGCGGAGCATCGAGGGCAACTGCACGGGAAATAATCCAGCTCGTTGAGTCGCCATGTGCCTTCCGCAGTCATATAACGATTCTCCCGAGCGTACAATGCGTAGGCTGCGGAATCGAAGAGGTCACAACCTAACGCGACTGCCAACGAGAACATAGAGGGGTGTCCGGCGCCGAACAGGTGCAGCGGGCGCTCCATTGGGATGCCTTTTTTGCAAGTTAATATCATTTCTGCCAGAACGTCATAGCGGTAGCTTTCCATAACTTCGGTAGGGCTACCCAAAGCGTGAATTTGGAAGGGCAACTTACCCATTTCAACCGCCGAGCTTGCCACCAAATCAAGGTGTTTTCCGCCCTGCACGGGACCAACCCACAATATGTCGTCGCGGGTTTTTTCTTTAAAGAAGGCTTTAGCACGCCGCAGGGTTTCTGCCACGGTAACTTCTGCCTGTTCCTTTGTGACTTTCCAGCCTGTTGGAATGTCTAGAATGGTTGCGATGTCGCTGCCGATGCCCTCTTGGTAAGCAACAATCTCTTTTTGGGAAACATCAATGTCCCCGTAGACAAGGATTTGGTAGGCACCTGAATCAGTCATGACTGCGCCATCATAACCTAGAAACTTATGCAAACCCAACTCTATGGGTTTGTTGTCATACCGTTTTTTGATGATGTAAGAGTTCGTGATGACTGCTTGGAAGCCGAAGGTGTCCTTGAGTTTTTGAGGTGGAATAGGTTGGATGCTGGGGTTGATAACTGGGAACAACAACGGGGTTTCCACTGTGCCGCTTTTGGTTTTTAGTTTGCCGATTCTGCCCAGCAAATCTTTTTCTTTAATCTCAAAGCTCAAAGTGAAACCTAAACAAGAAACATTGCTCTATTATAAAAAACATTAGCCTTTTAGGCATCCTTATATCGCTTTGTTTATCTAAATACCCAACGAAGTGCACAGTCATGGTCTGCTCAATCGACATAAGCGAAAAACCAACACTCAATGACCCAATCTTAATTGAAGGTTTGCCAGGCATCGGCTTTGTAGCCAACATCGCAGCATTACATCTGATTAAAGAATTGAAAGCCACAAGGTTTGTCCAAATCTTCTCTTCGTCCTTTCAGGATTTCGCTATAACAACTGGTGACGGTGGAGCTCGAACACCCATAAACGAACTCTACTATGCCAAGCGGGATGGAGAACGAGATCTCATTATTTGGTATGGGAACACTCAGGCATTGACTACTGTCGGGCAATATGAGTTAGTAGGGAAGGTGCTCGATATTGTGCAATCGTTTGGGTGCCGCTTTGTCGTGTCAATAGGGGGCTTCAAAAAAGATGAAGCGCAGCCTGTGCCGGGAATCTACAGTACCGCTACGGATTTGGAGACGATGCAGCAGGCGCTTGATTTGGGCACAAAAGTTATGGTTGGACACGTTTTTGGCATCGCAGGTTTATCCATTGGGTTGGCAGGGATTAGGGATATGAAGGGTTTCTCGCTTCTGGTGGATACGCCTGGAATGAACCCTGATGTGAACGCTGCACGCTATGCACTACTGACATTGGGCAAGTACTTGTACTTGGAAGTTGATTTGTCGGGGCTGGAAACCAGCGGGGACGAAATCAAAAAGATGCTTGAATCCTTTGGAGTAATTCGGAGTATAACAGAAGAAAAGAAGAAAGAAGAGCAACAGCTGCGCTGGTTCATCTAACCTTAGGCTTTGACTTCGCTCATGAATGTATCGTAGACTTTCTGGACACGGTCAGCGGCCGGCCCGGAACCTTCCACGACGCCTTTTTCTGTTAGTTTCACTTTGTCCATAACCCAGATGAAGCCTTTGTCTTCGTAGAGTTTAACCATGGTTGGGAAAACTTTTTCTAATCTGCCAGCTAGGGCTTTGAGGTCGAAGGGTTTTTCTGCGCTAGATATTGACATAACGACGGCGCCGTTAAGGACCAGCCGGTTTAAGAAGTTTTCCTGAGTCATCTTTGACGTCAGTTAAGCTTAGGCTTAGATTGTCAGGGTTTATGCCGACAAGTGTGCCGTTATAGGTTTTTCCGTTAGAGGTGACGACAGCGACGTTTTTATCGGCCAACGCTGCCACATCAGTGAAATACTTTCTTTGCGCTACAGACAACTTTTATTACTCCTTAATTGGTACATGAAATTGCATTTCAACTATTTATCTTTAGCATGCACCTACGATACAACTACTAGAAAATCAATCAAGAAATCCCTTGGAAACCAAAGTTTTTTAATCGCTTGGGGTGTAACCGGTGAGCAAAATGAGTGATGATATAGATGCTTGGGTTCTCTCATTTGAATGTGGCAAGAATTGGCGTAAGACCTGTTTTAGATAGAAATTAACTTGGAGAATACCTTGCTTACTTGATAGTCTTTCTTCTGTATATGATAGTAGCAATAACAATTATAGCGACTATGACACTGATGGGCAATAGGTAAAATGTTGGTTCTAAATGTGGCGCATTTCTATTATTTGATGGCAGATAAGGTGTTGTGGATGTTGGATTTGAAGTTTGAGTAGGGTTTAGTGCTGATTGTTGCCCTATAGTGAAGTAGACTATGTCAGAGACAACTATGGGATATTCATAAACTGGACCACTGCTACTTGCGATACTAGAGAGAATATGTGTATTGTTGTATGGTGATCCATGATAAAGAGTACGAGACTCAACAGTTACATTTAGTATATGAGGTCCTAAAGCGGTCTGGTTTAACCAAAAAGAAGCTGAAGATAGGCTTCTGTCAATAGGCACATAAGTCTTACATGTGTCCCAAGGAAGTAGATTGCTATCTATGTATACCTTAAGTTGACCCATACCACCGATATAATGAACAACACCCATGTGGGTTGCATTCCATGAAGCAGGACTAATTGCTGTAATATTGAAGTAAATACTACTGTTAGCGCCATATGTTGAGTAGTTCTGTGGGGACTGTATTATCAAAGTGGGTTTTTCTGTATTAGGTGTAGACTGCCAAGGAACAGGATTAGCATCTATTACCTCAACCTGCATTGCACTTAATATTGAAATGACCAGCAGAAAGATTGCATATAGTGCTATGACTGATTTCTTAATCATTATCATCACTCAACTTTCTCTTTCTAAAGGAGACTACAATAAAGAATATTGAAAAGAATAGGGGCAAGACCATCAACCAAGGATACTCTGGAACTGGAGGAGTTGGTGATGTTGTGGATGTCTGATTTAAGTTGACTGTTTGTGTGTTGCTCCATTCACTTGTTTCAGCTGGGTTAAAAGTAATCTCTGAGTAACCATCTCCAGACCCTAAAGGTGGCATACCTGGCATGTAACCTGGCTTTTGAGTTATAGCATAGTAACCAGTTTCTGCTTGAATTTGAAAATCAAGCAAAGTACTGTTGTTAAGCACATTACTATACATGAATGGGTCAAAAAGGTAGGGGCTTGGGTGTGGCGGTATCGTGATAAGAGTAGTTTGCATGTTAGACCGAAGACAATAATTACGATTAATTATCCATTGTTGTGAGTTATGGTCTTTGACTCTATAATAGTAAATTAATGAGTTAACAGAACTGCTGTTGGTGACTGCTTGATTTTCTATTACAAGTTGTATTGTGCTATTATTTGGGACTTGTATAGTAAACTTTGGTGCTGATGGCTTAGTTGACTGGGCATAAACACTATCAGCCATAGGTTGCATTAAGAAAATTATCACCAAAAAAGAAGTTAGTAGAGCAAAGCAAAGGCTTATTTTCTGCATTTTCTACCTTCAACTAAACAATTAACAAAAGCAACCAACTTATAGTTCTATTCAAGGAACAAGTACTCAGCGGATTGTTCCAAACTGGAACACTAATTAGATTGCATGCCAGTCCAAAGGTTTGCTTCTAAGAAGCATAATTATAGTCAGTGTCTCCACCATGAAGTTGAAGCGTAGGCTTTCTCCAAGGACACAAGCCATAGTACAAGAATATCTCTTTACAAGTTTTTTAATTGACATTTTTGAACTTGCGTTTCTTCATTCTTTAAACTTCAATCTTTTTCATTTTTTGTAAGGACTCTTCTACTAGGAGAAGTAGTTTCAACATACCTTTTTTTAATAATAACATCTGTGTTTATGCAGGAAAGGCAAATGTGTAATGAATGCGCTTTTCAAAAATGCAGTATATGTGGCAACTCTCCCGCTACATTCTGCTGTCCAAAATGTAACTTCCGATTGTGCTATCACTGTAACATCAAGATGACTACTCAAGGTCGCAAATCAATAGATAGATGTTCGTTTTGCGGAGAACCATTAACTTAAGCTTCCTTTTGTTGTATCCTTTTGCGCCAACAAATATTCTATAACAGCTTCTAAGTTTATGACGTAAGTTTGAAGGTAACATTGTTGGCTAGATGTCCTAACTGTGGAAAAGAAGTTTTCAAACCTGAAAAAAAACTGACAAACAGCGCTTTCTCAATTGAAGCCTACACATGCGATAAATGTAGAACCGACTTCAAAAATACATACTAACCTTTAACTGAGCGAAAAACTGTTTTTCCGCTTATTTCTACCATTTCTAATTTATATTCAGCAATAATTCTTCTTAAACACTCCATTTCTGAATATTCAGGCAACCAACTAACTCCAAGTTCCCAACTATCAGCCAGTCTATTGTAAGATACTGAAACCGCTTGGGCAGTATGAAAAGACTCACAGCCAGACATTATTTCCTTTAACAGCAAAACCGCCTCTTGCCTCTTCAACAGCCCCCTCCCCCTTGTTTCTTGTGCGTACACTAAGCAATTTAAGGATTGCTTGTTTAAGCGGAAAAGACCAATTCAAAATTCTTTAACAGATTATCTCGTGAAATTAAATACGAGCAATTCAACAGAAAACTTTCAGCACTTAGAAAATTTATAACGACTTTTTAAAAGTGAACAGCTTTTAGTACGAGTAAGTGAAACGACATGGGAAAAAAATTAATAGCCGTGTCGGTGGAAGCCTCTATGTATCTTTAAAATAAACCCGAAAAGCTTTAGGATTTTACTGGACTGCTCTTTGTTCTTACTTGCGCGCTTCAAGGGCGCTTAGTTTTTTTGGTTTTCCGCAGCACTATAGCTCCTATGGGACCCCCGGCAAGTAAAATTACTATTGCGACAAGTGGTGAGATCTCCGGGATGGCGTGGGCAGTTGTAGGATTTGGGTTTTGGTTACTGGTTCGATTGGATGTTGAATCGGAGGTTTCTGAAGATGTAGGGGTCGGTGTTGCGGTGAGAGCTGTTGGCGGATTAGGGGTAGAGGAGGGATTTTCATTGGTTGTGGGTTCTTGTGTATCTGTGGGAGTAGGTGATGGCGTAAGGGAGGGAGTAGGGCTTGGTGTTGGAGTTGGCATAGGTGTTTCTGTGGGCGTCGGCGAAGGTGTTGGGGTTGGCGCTATGGGAGTATCGGGGTCTGGAACATCGAGAAGGGGCAGGTAATTTATGTAGCTGGAGCATGAAGCGTCATCGTTTTTGTCGTAAATCATAGAATCGATTATTGTTGTGTTAGTGATTCCCCAGTAGTTTTGGGAAGCATCCATATCTGCGGTGGTTGAGGTTTGTTCAACTTCCAGGATCACTCCGGAAGTGCTGGTGAAAGAATTATTGTTAACAAACGTTTTGCTTAGCCCATAGCTTGCAAAGTTGTTAATAATGTATCCTTGGTTGTTAAGGAAAAGGTTGTATTTTACCGAAACAACTCCTGTGGTATTGGAAGAATAATCATCTGTCCCTATCTTTATGCCTGAAGTATTCGTAAAAGTATTATATTCAATAAATACGTCTTGCGAAGGGTACCACAAGTAAGATTCCTGTGACAGGTTACTTAGCTCTGAATTAGTCAAATTAAAAGAACCCGTATTGTCAAACCAAAAGGCACTCAACCCATCTCTAATAACACAGTAATCCAAGTCTACGAATCCTGTGGCAACTGGGTGATTTGTTTTAAAAAAGTTTGAATTTCCGTTGCCATCAAAAATTATTTCGCTAGTAGTATTGCCGTGAGCCATTATGAAGCCGTTGATTAGAAACATCGTGCTAACGGAGGACTGAACAGTGACTGTTACGCCCGGCTCGATTGTCAGGTTAACGTCTTCTGGGATCTGTATCGTATCCGTTATGATGTAGGGGCTGTTTACTGTTGTCCAAGTTGTGTTGCTTGTTAATGTTCCACCCACTTGTGTCCCCACGTCGCCGGAGGCGGCAAGCTTGTTGCTTGGAAGGCTAACTTGTAGGGTTAAGAATATACTTGTTAGCAATAGTGACAGTAGGATGAGGGTTTTTTTGTAGTTATGAATTTTCAAGGGTACCGTTTTGATTATTATTCAGCCCACTTTTATTGTTTATTGAGATTAACTATATTAAGATAGGAGTACAACAGAACAACACACAAATAAAACCTGGAAACCTCACCGGCTCAGAATGACCCAAACAAGATAGCCCTATTTTATCGGCGTTTTCGCAATTAGAGCATAATGAAACTAAGTCCGCTTTTCGTTTATTTCGCAGTTCTGTTTCAACATTACTATTGTGTCAGAGGGAAGATCACGTTCAACCATAAAGTTTGCTCCAACCCAAGTGTTTGCACCGACCTTAACGCCTGGCATAAATAGCGACTTAATCCCTGTTTTTACATTATCACCTAGGACTACGCCGAGCTTTCTCCTCCCTGTATTAACAACTTGGTCTTTAACTGTCATTTTGATGGAGCCAGAGTCGAAACGGTAGTTCGCAATTATGGTGCCTGCACCGAGGTTACATTTTTCGCCTAAGATACTGTCGCCAACGTATGATAGATGCCCTACATGGGTGCCGTCCATGAGGATGCTGTTTTTGATTTCGCAAGCGTTTCCAACGCGGACTTTTTTGCCCAAACTGGTACCTGAACGGATGTAGCAGTTGGGTCCAACATCTGCTTCTTCGTCGATGAAGACTGGACCTTCGATGTAGGCGCCTGAGCGAATCCGTGCGGATTCGGCGACGGTGACGGGACCGATTAAATGCGCTCCCTGCTCAACTGTACCAAGAACCTTGTGTTCCATGCGTTTGAGTGCCCAGTTGTTTGCATCAAGCAAATCCCAAGGTCTGCCAACGTCAAACCAGTCATCTTTAGAAAGTTGGGCTGCCAAAACGGTTTTGCCTTCCTCTGCGAGCAGGGTTATTGCATCTGTGAGTTCCCATTCGCCGCGGACCGATGCGTTGGTCTTTTTTATTTTGTCGAAGACATCTTTTGAGAAAACATAAATTCCTGCGTTTGCCAGATTAGAAGGTGCTTTCCCAGTGGCGGGTTTTTCAACTAGGCGCTTAACCTTGCCCTCGGCGTCTTGCTCGATTATACCGTAGTTTTCGGGTCGGTCAACGGGGACTACACCAATAACCGAGGAGTTTTTTCCCTTCTTAAACTGTGCTAGAACGTCTTTTACGGCGTCTTGACCAAACAACAAATCCCCATAAATCAAGACAAAGTCGCCGTCAACATAGGGTTCAGCAACTTCCGCGGCATTGCCCGTACCCAAAATCGCGTTCTGCTCCACGTAACTGAGTTTTAAGCCGAGTTCTTCGCCATCTCCAAAGTAGCTACGGATGGATTCACCCATGTAGTGAGTAACAATTATTGCCTCATCAATCCCAGCTCTTTTAACCGCTTCTAGGCAGAACTGAAGAATCGGTTTCCCAGTCACCTTGATCAGGTGTTTGGGGCGTGTTGCCGTTATAGGCATGAGTCTTTCGCCGGCGCCAGCAGCTAAGAGGACAGCTTTCAATTCTGGTTTACCTCGATTTGTTTATGTATTAGTGCTGTTGCCTTTGCCGTTATATCTTTTGCCGCCATCTGTGATTCACCTTCAACCGTTAAACGGATAAGTGGCTCTGTGCCTGAGGCCCGAACAAGCAGCCAGCCGTTTTTCAAAGCCAGCCGGGCGCCGTCTAGGGCTGAGAAAACGGTGTATGCAGGGAACTCCGCTTTAAGAACCTTGCCAAGTAGTTCGACTAATTTGTATTTCTGCTCGTTCTTGCAAGCGATGTTTACACGCTCGGTTATGTACTCTGGCACTTCGCTGATAAACTCCGAGACGCTTTTTTCCTCCTCTTCCAGTGCTGCAAGGAACAACGCAGCCGAAAGTGGACCATCAGGGCACAGATGCATTTGAGGATGCACCCATGCGCCGCATGGCTCACCCCCGAAGATGCCACCGTCGCGTTTGAGGGCTTCAGAAACATAAATGTCGCCAACTTTTGTGCGGACAACCTTGCCGCCGTATTTTTGTGCCATCGTTTCCACACACATTGACGCCTCAATAGTGGTAACTATGGTTCCGCCGCCATTACGTTTCAAGGCAAAAGCACCATAAGCTGCTAAGGAACGGTCAAAACTCACAAAAACTCCCTTTTCATCAACAAATGCAACGCGGTCAGCGTCACCGTCAAAAGCAATCCCAATGTCTGCGCCAAGGCTTTTTACTGTTTTGGCAAGGTTTTGGAGCGATTCTGCTGTTGGTTCAGATTTTCGGGCTGGAAAATATCCGTCGGGTTGAGCGTTTAAGGCGGTTACTTTGCAGCCTAACGCATTGAATATTTGTGGAGCAATGTTAAATGCGGCACCGCATCCTGGGTCAACGACAACTTTCCACTGTTTTTTCAAGGAAACTGCCTTAGCAACCATATCCAGGTAAATCTGCCCTGCATCTACGGATGTGACTCTGCCGAGTTCTCGCCAATCCGCTAAGCCAAAGGTTCCGTCAGCGACGATTTTTTCCACTGCATCTTGGTCCTCGTCGGTGTAGGATAGGCTATCACCATTGAATACTTTGATACCATTATACTGGGGCGGATTGTGGGAAGCTGTAAGCATAAAACCAGCGTCGGCACCCAACGCTTTAGCGACATAAGCCAAAACGGGCGTCGGCACCATACCCAGAAGCAAAACATCTGTGCCAGTTGAAACTAAACCTGAAACCAAGGCGTCCTCAAGCATGCAGCCTGAAACCCGTGTGTCCCGGGCAACAATGGCTTTTTTCGCTTTTGCATGTGTCGCTACCGCTGAGGCAACCCTGCAAGCGAGAGCTGGAGTTAAATCGATGTTTGCTAGTCCTCTGACACCTGAGCTTCCGAACAGTTTAGCCATACAGTTTGCACCTGTTATTGCATGGTAGTGTGTTAGTTGCTTAAAAAAGAATTTGTCACAACCTAAGCTTGTGTTTCTAGGAAACCAACTAGTTTTTCTTTGGTGGGATGCTGCCCGTCGGCATCTTGGAGGTAACAGGCAGAAACAGCGTTCGCTAACAGTAAACGGCACTCATCAGAAAGACCATTATGGTCACCTAAGATGTTGCCTGCGCACCAAGCATCACCTGCACCCGTTGCACGCAAAGCCTTCACTTTGAACGCTGGAACCACCACTTCCTTTTTGCCCTTCAGGGTAGCAGAAAAAACAGTGGTATGCAAGTCAATTCTGGCGGGCAAATGCTTAGCTAAAACTCTTGCCGCCTCCATCGCAAGCTCCGCAAACCCAAGATGCTCTCTATTCTCTTGCAAATCCAAATCAAGCATACTCGCATAAATGATGGCTTCGTTCTCGTTAACGCTTAGAATATCAACTTTGTCGGTTTTCAGCACTTTATCCATCAAAACAGATAATTCTTTTTTATTTGCAGTCGGGTCTGCGGTGTCATAATAAGTCTTGCTCCTTCCACTTCGTTTTGCTCTCTCAAAAACGGCTTGAGCCAACTCCGTACCGAACCTAACGGTTCCTGCCCAGTTAAAAAGGCACACATAATCCGCATTCTCAATCAGCTTATAATCGGGTTCGTCTAGGTTGGCGGGTCCAAAATTGGCTAGTGCCCCCAAGTCGCGGAGCATAACGTTTGTTTTTCCGTTTTCGTTTCTGAACTCGAGAGCTGTTGTTATTGAGGATTTTCCAGATGTCTTTATGTGTGATAGGTCGATGGGTGTGTTCTGGAATTGGTACTTTATTTGTTGCAGACCAAACTCGCTTGTGCAAATAACGGGTGTAACCTCGATGCCTAAACGGGCTAAGGCTGACGCTACGTTGATGGCGTTTCCTCCGCGCAGATCAGTTTGGGAGATTCCGTCGATGCTGCCGCCTTTTCGTTTAGCAACCTCAGCAATTAACCCCGAAAACTCGTCGGTGTCCCAGTCCAAGCTTATGAGTCGGTCAAGGAAAAAATCGGGCATAACTACAGCTTTGCATTCTTTGGGTTTTTGTTGCAAGAATGCTTGCAGATCTTTTTTACATGCCGCTGACGTCATTCGGAGGCTCCTATATGTGTATTTTCCAAAAAGCTAAAATAACCTTTTGATTTAGAATACTGATTTATTATACGGGGAAGGGGAGTAGAGGAGTATAAAGTTCAAAACGGAAGTTAGTTTACTATTGGTTGCCATAGCATTATTCGCGGTATCAATGTTCTTCTATTCATACCAAAGCCTAAGCTTAAGTTATCCCTACCGAGGAATCGCACTTGCCTTCGTAGGTTTCGGCTCAGTTTCCATGGTTACAGCTTCAATTTCTTATTCAAAAAAAACAAAGAACATCATTGGTTAAATGTTAATTTTTTGGCTTAACCTAAAAGGAACCTGATTAGCAACCAAGATATGTCGCCAAAGGTTAAGGCGACAATCAAGCCCAAAGTAACAAGTATCAACATAGGCAAGCCTGGTGTCGCCCAAACGTAGGCATCGATTTTTCCAGATCGCACAGCGTTAGATAGACGTTCAATAGTTTTTTCTTGTGTTTCCTCATCTTGCGGAATCACAACAAGCTTGCGTTTGACGACGTCTTCCGTTTGTTCCTCGAGGTCTTCCATTGGGAACATATGCCTTTTCTTGAGCGTATCAACAGGCATAGGATAACCAGTTATGACAGCAAGAAACTTTTTTCCCACAGACTCGGATGCGAGCGTTCCAGGGAACATTTTGACACCTTTCTTTTGGTGCCAAACGACATTGCGCAGAACCATATATACAACGAATGCTGCACCGAAGAAGACGGAGTTGCTCATTACTGTTATGGGAAAAATGTATTGCGCAATTGGCGATAGCCCCTCATTAAAGACTGGCAGGGATAGAGCTATGGGAGCGAAGGGTAAGGCGAGAGCAATGCACATAAAAGCTTTGGAGTCTGCACCGCCGAAGAGACCGGAATAGAACAAGAGAAAAGCAATGCCAACTGTTAAGCCAACACTCAAACCGAAGAGGGGCAACTGGGAAGGTTCAAAGATAAGCAGTTCAGAGAGGGAGAGTGCGAGTGCTATAGGACCATATATTACCCAAACGCGGTTGCTGACTTCTCGGGTTTTGTAATCCCTCCATGAAGCATAGAACAGGATGGCTAATGAAACGGTTATGTTTGCCCCAGTCAAGATTGCTTGTATTGTATTAATTGCTCTACACCTTGCTATTGTTTGGTTAGCTTGTGAAGGTTAAGGCTAATAAGATTTTGTTGGAAATTGCTACATAGCACACTTGGACTTCACTTGTTTTGAAGAATTAATTTTTAATGATTACAGTTAGCGTGGGCGGATATTCTGCCAAAATCCAAAGACCCATAGGTGTAGTTCCACCATATAAATTGGCTATAGGCGTTGTTCCATCAAACGTTGCCACCGCACCTACCCAAGTGGCATCATAAGCGTAGGTAAATTGAACCTGCGATTGACTTACAGGCAACAATTCAAGCAATCCACTACTAGCTTTCAGGGCACCTTTAGAGGTGCTTGCTGAGAAGGAATCAAACGCGTAAAGCTTCTGATTAGCTACGTCTGAGAACATTAATCCTGCACCCTTCCCATCGCTCGACATGAATTGGCTAAAGTGATGTGCGGTCCAACTTCCGATTGTAGCGTTAAGGAAGGTTCCTGTGCCGTTCTGAATGATCGGTAAGCCAGCGAGCGTGCCATTTTCTGTTTGAGTCTGCACTGAGGATATAGAGGTTGTGAGTTGTATCGGACAGAGGTCTGTGATGGTACGTGCCTGGGTTGAAGTAATGAACATTATTCTTAGCTGGTAAGTGTAGTAGGTTGTGTTTGCTGGAAGCGTTAGGACGATGTTTGCATAGAGGTTGGGGGAACCTGTTGCACCATTGTTCCACTCTGCTTCTTGCTGCACAACATCTCTTACTATACCATGGTGAATCACAAATGCCGCGCCTGCACCGTACACGCTAGCTTGCTGGTTAATACGCATGAAATTTGCGGTACTAAAGTTGGCTGACCCAGCCACAGTTGCTTTGACGTTAAAACTTCCGAATTGGAGAGTAACGTTGCCGTTCGTAAGTGTTGAGGCACTTGGATTGTCGTTAGAGAAGTACCTGTTGGTGTATGCTAGCGGCGTCTGGGTTGCTACGTCGCTTCCATTCCACCAAACTGTGAAATCGGCAACTTTACTGTTTAAGAGAAAGACAATCATTTGCCTGTTGCCGAAGAGCGTAGTGTTACTTGTTAATCCCAGGGGTATTTGGTAGCTAGATG
This sequence comes from Candidatus Bathyarchaeota archaeon, assembly GCA_963770845.1. GTDB lineage: Archaea > Thermoproteota > Bathyarchaeia > Bathyarchaeales > Bathycorpusculaceae > Bathycorpusculum. The sequence continues at coordinate 99,790 of CAVYRC010000015.1, forward strand.
CCCAGTCTTCGATTTGGAATGGAACTTCCTGATTTATGCCGTTTATTGTTTGGTTTACGTGAATTGCTTTCACTGGAATGGGCGGTATGGGCAGGGTTTGGGTAGTTACCTGCATGTTTTGCCCCAGCCAACGCATGGTACCGTTCTGCAAGATCTCAAGCGAAAATGTGGATTGTTGCTGGTTAACTAGGAAGTTGATGTCGGGTTCATCTTGCAGGTAGACTGAGTCAATGTTCCAGCTGTCTTGTATAGGATCGGTCGCATCGTTACTTCCTACGAAGCGTATGGTGAGATTTGAAGAGTCGATGTATGGTGCGAGGGAAACGTTGTTGAAGTAGTTGGGAGATAGCGTCATTAGGTTCTGCCACGAGCCGCCATGCAACACCTGCACTATCAAAGGCTCTGCACCCATGGTACCTGTTTTTATGCATAGATCTTGGCGAAGGTTTGTGGCATTAACGTTTGTCCATTGCTCTTGGAGGTTAACTGCGTAATTGGTGACATCTGGACTGTACTGTACAAAGTCTAGGTTCAAATCGAACGGGCTTGAAGTAGCTTTAGAAGCCGTTACCATTATCTTCCAATATCCGCTACTGTTTAGAAAACTTGATGGGTTGGTGACTATTGTTTGAGGCTTTGTCTGGTCGCCAGCTCCCAATGTCGCGGTCATAAACCCATCCCCGCTGGCGGGATATTGTTCTGTCTGCTGAGTTGTAAAGCTGGAAAGTTGCGGCTACACTGACTGGTAGAAGCAGAACTATCTATTGTCCATGAAAGATTGTTCCAAGGGAAGGGTATTGTTGAATTTCCGGTTAACTCCACTTGGGCAGTGTACTGGTTTGAGGTTGAATAAGTGCAGTAAATACTGTATTTATTAGTATCATGGTTAAAATTTACGGAACTTGGCCAATTACCATAGTTCTGATTTGATCTATGACCTTGATTACTTGATCCCAGAATTATAATGTAACGAAACAGTTCCACTTCCGGAATCAGACCCAAGCTACGAGAACATAATTTGTATTCGCCGCTAATATCGGTTTAGGGTCAGCAAAGCTGAAATTGTACCAGCCATGTTGATGAAACGTTTTTTCTTCTGTTCCAGCAATAAAATCGTGAGCATTCAGAATAAATTGCCGTTTTGACTTTTCGATTTAAAGCGCCCCCTGATAAATCTAAATAAACTGATATGTTTTGAACTTGACCATAATCTGGAATATTAAACAATGAACCTCTTATTGAATTTTCAATACTCTGAGTATGATTGTCCCAACACTTGTAATATCCTAAAGTGGTTGAACCAGAAAACGAAGATGCGATAATGAGCGGAAACTCATGTAAGCTCCATCGTTAACTTGCAAGCTCGCTTATTGTTCCACTGGCTAATGTCGTTGAACCATATGTGTTATAGTTTATGGGGAAGCTGGGTACAAGTGTTGTTCCTGAGGCTGCTTCTGTCAAGGTGTCGTAGATGCTGTCGGGTCCGTATTGTTGGGCAGTGAAGTTGCCATGTGTACCAGTGACATTCAGGTTGGCGTTATCTACATAATCCAAGCTCGGTTTTATACGCTGTTTTATTCCAAGCTATTGCAGAAGTGAATTGGCTGTAAGATGCAGCTAAAACTGAGAGGCCGCGGGTATCTTCGACTTGAACTACGTAGGCGTTGCTTGGCACTCCTGAAGGTAAGTCAACTATGTAAGTTCCATCTGCATGCGAAATTACATTGGTTGGAACCGAAAATTCCCATGTTAGATTTCCAAACACGTATCGGAAAAACTTGAGGTTATCCGCTGCAAGGTTGATCAGCGGTTCACCGTTGTCGGTTAATATTTTAAACTGGGCTTGTGTTGTTGAGTTAATGTTTGATACTTGCACCTCTAATCGACTTGAAGCGGAGTAGCTTACTCCCGTTATGCCTAAACCGTTCAAGTCATAAGTGACGTTCATACTACCTTGGCTGTAACTGTCATTGGTAAACCAGTTTGCTTTTAGCTCCACTTGAGTAGTATTCAACGACAAACCCCACTCGGGCTTAATAGAACCCATATTCACTATGCCACTATCAAGGTAGTTTTGGGCTAACTTCTGAGCGTAAGTCACATTGCCCGTGACCTTTAAAACTGAACCATAATAGCCCACTGTAAAACCTAAAAGCTGCTTGAGCGCCTGATTGGTTTCATCTATTGAACTCAAGATTTGAGGTTGCTCTTGAATTGGACTGAAGCGTATTGCAGAGTAAGTACCCATAGCTGAAGCGATTAAAACCACTGCAACAAGCAACGCAGCAATGATTGAAAACTGACCTTTATTGTTCATTTTATCCACTCCCCACCAAACCTAGCTGTAAAATTACCAATCGCGAAGTGCCCTGCGCAGTATATTCTGATGCATAGAGTCTAGGCTGAAAATATGATAGAAGGCTTAAGCCTGTGACTCGAACGTCAGGTGTTCGAGTTAACCCTAAAGCTAAAAGCGAACCCGTAATGTTTGATGAGCCAGTTGCATAGTGATTGTATATTGCTCCAGCCAAGTAGTCGCCTGATGGGTTGAATATGTTGAGCCCAACTCTAAGGTTGTAACCCGCTAACGTTGAGTTTGATAGGGCTCTGGTTGAAGTTTGATATGTCGAAGGATAGATTCCATAATAATTGCTCAGGTCTGCAACGTTTTGCGTGAATGTGACCTGCCTGTTAGCACTATCAGTTACTGCATTAGTGTTAGAAACATAGGCTTGATTGTTTATACCTTCAAGGAAAGCTCTTGAGCCGCCTGGACCGGTCATTTGCATCCCGTAAATGCCCCAGTTATTTTGTACACCTGAGAAAGCTGCAGTGTTGCTTACATAGTAGAAGGGGTAGCCTACAATGCTGGACCAGGTCCAATTGTACAGGTTTACTCTTTGCCCTAAGTAGTAGCTGTAATAAGCATACGAGTTCTGGGAATAAGGTGCTTGGCAGTAGGTTGTGGGGATAGGTACTGCTTCTCCATAAGTGTTAATGACAACCGCGTTCCGGAGGGGCTCTCCCCGCAGTGGGGTTCCGCTTAGAATCTGGGCAAGCTGGGATGTATTCTGCACCATTATGGTGTTAACAAAGTATGGCGATAACAGGTTGTAGAGGTCTTGGGCTAAGCTCTGTGCTGTGTATCCTGTAATCCACCAGCCATTTGCGTCACTACAATTCAAGATGTAGAGTGTTCCGCCGTTGCCTTCACCGATTTTCTGTGGCGTAACGTTAAATGTAACGTTCGAAGAAGCCACCGTGTAAGTCGAGACGTCAGAGGCTGTGCTAAGGCTCGCAGCATTTGAGATAGAAGATACATAGTTGTAAACTTGCCCGTCTTGATCGTTAACGTCATAGACTGTTAGATTGTATACTATGTTGGGCGGCAGGGAAGCTGAAAGCGCGACTTGTAGCCCACTCCAAGCTGTAGCGTTGTCAGTTTCGAAAGCAGCCTTGCTCAAGTCATAGTCTGAATCAAGCATCTGCAGGGTCGTGAAGGATAGGCGTCGAAGGTTTATGGGCGAAACTTCTCTTGGTGATGGCAGAACTGTAAAGTATGAAGTAGCTATGAATGCGCCAGAGATAATTATGATTACGAATAGAACTTCAATTGTTCGAATCATCTAATCAGTCCTCGAATATCCTTGCAGATCCCAAAGGTTGAGTTGAGCTTGATAAGCGATGCCAGCGATGGTAACTTGCCGAATGTCAGTTGTGACCCATTCTTGCCCCACTGGGTTGCCACCAAACTTCAAGGGCAAAGCCAGAGAACTCAATCCCCAAGGCATTAAAACAACCCCATATTGCCCTGAAGTGCTCTTGTAAGTTACAATCAAAATTCCATCATCATTGGGCACAGTTATGGAAACGTAGTCCGGTTCACTACCAGAACCAAAAACTAAGTCTCCAACCGCGTTTTGCTGGTCCAATTGTACTTGACGAAACGTGTAATCTTCAGTCAAAATCACAAATGAAGCGTTATAACTCAACTTTGAGTATCCCGGAGGTTGTGAAGGTTGACCTACGGAGTCGCTGTGAGCAAGCAATATGGTTCCGTTCTGGAAACTATTGGTTAAAGGAATCACTGTTTTGGAGAAGTCTGTGGGATTGTTTACGTAGTAACCCATTCCTTTGAGCCCATTAAGGTTTGAGTATATGATTAGGGCATAAGATTGACTTTCGCTAGAAATTTGCGGAAAAACCAATTGCGCTAAGCCCGCCCCATCAGTGACAGATACACCGCTTACAACTGTGTATGAGGGATAATCGTTTGTGCCTTGGTTAACTGCTATGAGACTGTAGCTTAGTGGTGCATTAGCAAGCGGATAACCTGTACCATCTACGCTCACCTGAACTGTTAAGGGCGAATAGCCAGATATTTTTTGGAAATCAAAGGTTAGTGTGGGAGATAGGGTTAATTGGAATCCATAAGTACCGTTTATGCCAAGAAGCTTGGAAACGGTAGAGTAGTTGAGGCATTCTGCGGAAGGTGCAAGTAGGTAACTGCCTAACCCTGCACTATTGTTGCTGTAGTATGTGTCTGTTCGGGGATAATAGACAGGTGGTTGAGTGGAAGCTAACCGCATAAGAGAAAAAGAACTCAACTTGTATTGGGAATAGTCGGGGTCCTGCAGACCAAACCCTGCAATTTCACTGTCACTTTGACCCCATGTGACAGGTATGCCGGGATTCAGGAGCATGTTGTCTAAGAGGTCGCTGGTTTTAGTTGACAACGCATTGTGACGTTCATAAGCGATTCCGGTCTGCATGTTTTGGCTGAAAAGACCAATAAAAATCGTAATGGCTGCCATGAATATTATCAGGGAAACCATATGGTCGATTGATCCACTTGCCATATCCTACGTTCCTCCAAAGGATAGCCAAATGGAATTCGACATCTTGTGAGCAATTAGGTTAAGTGAATGTGCGGTACTGTTGAAGGTCAAGTTTTCTTGCCAATCAACATTTTGTCCAAGCGTCACTAATGTTGAAGTCTGGTCTTTGGTACCTATCAGCTTGAGTGTGACGTTCATTATTTGGCTTGAAGTATCAAGGTGTGTCGCATGGCTTAGGGTAGTTGTGTAAGAGTGACCTTGTATCAACGGGGGCGTATCTAAGGTGATTGTCATTGTGCCGTTAGGAACTGAGGCGTGATTCATAGTGTAGTATAGCTGCTGGATAGAACTGCCCATGTGTCCTGCCGTTTCTTGGAGCTCAATTGTCATGCTGGAATCCGCCCAAGTGTTCATGATTACTGAGGCGGTTAAAGGGAAAAGGAAGATCTGGAGAATTAGAACAGGAATCATAATCATATACTCCAGGGTTATCGACGGCACAATTCAACCTCCAAAAGTTATACCTGTCCTATCGTAACTACCACATTGCCAACATAGAATTCAACAACTGAGTCAGGTGTCAACTTCGGAGTGGAAGCACTATCGAGTGTTATTGTATTGCTTTTGAAATTGAAAAAAGAAGAGTCAAATCCCAGAGACTCTGCCTGAGGAAAACTCACACTAATGATTACTTGGTCTACGTGATCTTGAGTGATTTTTGAGATACCCTCACCTGTCAATGTTATGGATTGGGATCTGTAGAGGTTCGTACCATTTTCAAGGTCTGGCAGATAGAACTTGAAATAATTCGTTGATCCAGTGGTTGACGTTACAGTTGAAGTAAGAACTCTCATTGTTGGGACTAAAGCGATTCGATTGTAGTTGCCATCGCTCATAGATGATTTTTGTTCACATATTACTTGGCTTATGGGTGCTGAGGAATCAGGCAGTAAAAATGAGTTGTTGGCAGTTATGGGGGCTCTTGCAAAGTAGTTGTTGCCAAGTGAATAGGAGCCTGCAGGCATGTTGTATAGGATTATTCCTGTCTTGCCGGACAAACTCAAAGTTTTCCAGCCTCCTGTGCTGGTGTGGACTTGGAAAGTGTAATCGAGTGCAACTTCTTGAAACTCTACGTTGCCGTACTTGCTCGAGTAGCTGACTGTTTGTGCACGACCAATTGTCCAAGCTATGTCGTCAATTTGCTGTCCCGTTGTTTGCATGAATTGTTTGTTTGTGTTGTATTCGTTTTCTGCCATCTTTAGGCTCAAGATGTTGTTTGCGTAAGTCATTGCGACCAGAATCATGACGACGGCAGAAGCCGTCAATATGACGGTTGAGATAGCTGGGCTAGTTGCCCTCTTGTCCTTCCGTAAACTTCTGTGGCTATTTCGCATCTTCATGGCTCCTTATCCGAGTTTTACGAATTGTGGAATCAACTTGGCAGCTATGATTGAGATTAGCACAAGGATGGCTGCGTGTTTGAGGCCTGATGCAACGGATTCTTCGCTTATTTTTCCTGCAACAATGCCGATTAGGTAGCTGTGGAAGATAACTGATGAGATGAATACTGTCTGCATCAGACTATTGTCCTGGGGAGCCGAGTTTACTCCAGGCACAGTTATTCCAGTGGTTAAACCCATCATCATTATGGTAGTTGCCACCAGCAGAATCGAAGCTAAATATGGCATCATCACGTAGGGGCGAACTGACATTTTCTTTTCTTTCTCGACTTCCTGCGTCATATTGTTGAAACGCGCCAAAGATTCAATCATGGCTATGGTTCCTCCTCCTACATCTATGGTTTCAACGAGCAGAAACATGACGATTTGCACCATCCAACTTCGTGTACGGTGGAGAAATTCCATCATGACTTTCTTGATGGGAATGCCCCAGGAAATTTCGGTGCTGATTTTTCTGAGTTCCTTGGTGAAAGCGCCGTAGTCACGTTTAGAGAGGCTTTCGATGCATTTTTCTGGTGAGAGACCTGTTTTTCGTACTTCGGTTAGGTCACGTAGGAAGTTTGCTACGCCTTGTTCCATGCTGTTCCTAACTTTGGCTAATTTGATGTGTACGATTGCTGCTGGTGCTGCAGAAATGAAAAGTGCAACAGCTAATGCTACTGGCAAGTCAACGCCTATTGCCTGCAATTCGGTGAATATTGGAAGTTGTGTTGCGCCCATGAAGTTGGTAAGAAGCATGAATACAATTATGGCCAATACGCCGCTTATGCCGAACACTTTGTATGGCCGCATTTCCAAAAGTGGTGTTTTCGGTTGCATGCTATGCGCGAGATAGATGAACATTATTGAAAGCATGGGTGTGAAAATGTAAGTGTACAGCAGTATGCCTGAGAATTGTGATATATCGGCACTTGAGCCTGCTCCACTCTGGATGCCATTTACAGCAAACAGAATGTAGAAGCATAAGGACATCATGACCATGACGATTATGAAAGTTTCCAGCAGCATACCCAAGCGTTCAGCAGCCGCTTTAACGCGTAGGGCTCGGGTTTTGAAGATGTCTTCTGCTTTGCGTTCAAGATAGTGTCCGATGTCGCCGCCTATGATGACTGTGGAAGCGTAGCCGCTCAAAAAATCCTTGAATATGTCAAGCGGAGTTTTTTTTGCCGCCACATCAAGGGCTGAGAGTGGGTCAACACCGAAGATTTCTACATCTTTTACGATGTCTCTTGCTTCTTTACTCATGGCTGGCATGAGGTCCACTTGAGTTAAACGTTTGAAGCTGGTGTAGGGTGCTATGCCGCCTGACGACATGACGCTGATGTATGCTGCCGCAAAAGGCATTTCACGCTCCAAACTGGAGGATCTGTCGCTGGCATTGTTCAGTGGAACAATCAAGAAACCTGCGATAACAAAGAGAGGCAAAAATGCTAAGGCAAGCATTGGCAAGAAGCCATAGGTTAAAGCAACTGCTGCCGCAATGACCGATACTGGCAGGGTTAATAATGTAACGAAGAACATCAGTGAGATGTATGTTTCAGGGTAAATTCTTACGCGACCCTTTTCTAGGGAACCCTTGATTTGGGGAAAGACGTTTTTTAGGAAGTATGGAGCATAGCGTCCGAATAGGCGAAAGGACAAAGCTTCAAATTTATTTAGCAGCGGCAACTGGTTTAGCCTCCTCACTTTCAACTATTTTTCGGTAGAACTCTTTTGGTCGGGCATAGTATTCTGCGATGATAGAGGCGACTTCTTTGTAGCTTCGAATGTTGCTCTTGCGCATCCAACGCAGCACATCGGTTCTCCGATTCATTTCGACGACAAGTTGTTCACGTGTTATGCCTAGGCGCTCTGAAAAGTTGGTGAGAAGGAAGCTGGAATCTAAATCGATGGTTTGCTCGTCTTTGATTGGGTCCCATTTGAATGGATTTACGTATTTTTCGGAATCAATTATTTCGTTGACTGAGAGGATACGGCGGTAAGCTTTCTTTTCGCCATTCTTTACTAAGTGAACACGCTGAACAGACATGACTATGTTCATGAGTGGGATGTAGGCTGGTGAAATGTCCATGGGTTTTTGTGTGAGACGTCTGACTGCTGACTGAACGTTTTCAGCGTGCATTGTACACATGCCACCGTGACCTGTGGCTAAAGCTTGGAATAAGACGTATGCTTCTTGACCTCGGACTTCGCCTACAATCATCAAGTCAGGGCGGTGCCTCATGCATGTCTTGACCAAGTCAAATAGTGCAACTTCGCCGACGCTGCTACCGCCTAAACCGTAGCTTTGCCGCGCGATGAGTGAAACCCAGTTTTCATGGGACAAGTTCAGTTCGGCGGTTTCTTCGATAGTCATGATTTTGCTGCCTGGTTTAATGAGGCAGCCTAAAGCGTTTAGTGCGGTGGTTTTGCCTGCTGCTGTGCCTCCAAGTACCATGACTGAGGCGCGGTTTTCTAGGCAAATCCAAAGGTAAGCAGCCATTTCTTCGGTGAAGGTGCCGATGTTGATTAGGTCGATTATTGAGTAGGGGTCTTCGCGGAATTTTCGGATGGTGAAGGCTGTGCCGAACGGTGTAATTTCTCGTCTGTAAGCTACGGCGAGACGGTGTTTTCCTGGAAGTGACGCGTCAACGATTGGGAAGGCACTGCTGACGTGTTTGCCTGCCATGTGGACAAGTTTAACGACTAGGTTGTCGAGGTCTTCGTCGCTTTCAAACTGCAGGTTAGTTTCTATGCTTTCAAAGATTCGGTGCCAAATGTAGACTGGTTTATTTACTCCGTCGCAGGAAATGTCTTCTATGTTTGGGTCACGCATCAACGGATCGATTTTGCCAAAACCGACTAAATCGCGTTCAGCATGATAGAGAATTTTGTACCAAGAAACATCAGGAAGCCAGCCGAGGCTGATGCGGTATTTGTCTACGATTTTTTTGGCTTCTTCAGCGAAAAACTTTCTTGGGTCAGTTATTTCTTCTTTTGGTGATTCGATTTCGGCCAGCAAGATTTCTAGGATGCGGTTGTATATGCCGCGTTCCATCGGGTCAAGCTGGAGCTCGTCGAGAATGTATTTGTGTTCGCCTGTTTTGGGGTCTTGGATTATTACGACTTGAGCAAATGGTTCATAGAGTGGGTATTTATCCACGATTTTTGTACCTTTTAGAAGTGTTTTGGTTATGGGGGTGGGTTCTGATTCGGCTTTTTTCTTTTTGAGGTTTAGGTTTTTTTTGAGATTGATTTTTGGGAGTTTGATGTTTTTTATATGTGCTGAGGCGTTTGTCAGAGAGGCTTTTATGTTCATTTTCGTTGTTTTGAGGCGTAGTTTGGTGGCGTTGTTGGATTGTTTTAGTTTTGTTGTAAGTTTGGTGATTGATGCTTGTGATGGATTCTTTGAGGTTTAGTTTTTGCATTGTAGGCCTCTGTTTTTGTACTTGGGCTATTAAGTACTATTAAATATTATGTCTCACTATACCGTAGTGTTAACGTGTTCAACATAAACACAAGCCAACAAAACAACCCACAAACAAACCATTTTTAAACCCCAAAAACACCACATACATACGCCAAAGGAAGAACAACCCTTGAACCAAACCAAAAAAATCATCAACCAAGCCAAAAAAGAAGGCAGAAAAGCACTCCTAGAAACCGAAGCCAAAACCATCTGCGCCGAATACGGCATCCCAGTCACCAAATTTATGCTCGCAAAAAACGAGAAAGAAGCCGCAGCACAAGCAGACCAAATCGGCTACCCAATCGTTTTAAAAATTGTTTCCCCAGACATCATCCACAAATCTGAAGCGGGCGGAGTCATCGTTAACCTCAAAACCGCCGCCGACGTCGCCGCAGGCTACAAAAAAATCATCGAGAACGCAGCCAAGTACAAAGCGGACGCAAAAATCGTAGGCGTCTTGGTGCCGGAGATGGCGCCTCAGTCAACAGAGGTTATCGTGGGAGCTGTCAAGGATCCGCAGTTTGGGCAAACCGTCATGTTTGGCCTCGGCGGCATTTTTGTTGAACTCTTAAAAGACGTGAACTTCCGGGTTGCCCCACTGACTGCCGATGACGCGAAAGAAATGATTACGCAGCTTAAAGCTTATCCGCTTCTCAACGGATACCGAAACACAACGCCAGCAGACATCGAAGCCCTCGTCGCCATACTATGCAATACATCACATCTAATCATGGATTACCCCGAAATCAAGGAACTCGACCTAAACCCAATCATGGCTTACTCTAAAGGCGCAAAAACAGTCGACGCACGAATAATACTAGAATAAGTCATCATTTTCTTCATTTTCAGTCTTAGTGTTTATTCCATCTTTTAGAAATCAGTATTTTCAAGAGCTTTACCGTTATTTGATTGATGATTTCCTGATTGAACGATGCCAAAAGCTACAGAAAGAAAGATTTTGTGTTTGTGACTGATTTTATGATGCACCTTAAGATGGGAAAGAAAATTCACTTGAAAGAGTATGAAACTGACAGTTTAGCTGAAAACCTAAACGCATACTTTGACAAAATGGTTGACGTTGAAAGAATCAAAGTTGGCAAAAGACAAACTGTTGACACGTTGATTAGCGAAGAGGCTTTTTTATTCGCAAAATACCTAAGAAACGAAAGAAAAGAGTGGAAACCGAGAATTGTTATAATATAGTGCATGGTAAGCCAGAATAGTTTACTGTCCTAAGGCGATTAACATGTTAATTGTGGTAACGTACTGTTGAGCTGCGGCTTTAATTTCTTGGCTTCCAGTGTCAACAGTAAAGAGTAAACCGTTTATCATTGATGATGTTGAAATTGAGCCAACTATAAACTCTTTTATTTCACCATTTTTGAAATAGAGAACTAATTTAGGTAGGCTGAAGAACCCACCGTTGTTCAGTGATGCTTTTTTTATGTCAGAAATAGAGTATATTTCGTTTTTATAGATAAATCGGTCTTTGAATAATTTCGCGTTTCGACTTTCAAGAATTGCAAAATCTTTTTCCTCATTCTTCAAATCTTCTTTCGATGAAACATTGTTATTATCTCTATATTGGATAGAACATTCTCGACAGAAGTATTCGCCTTTGTATAAATCAGAATTGACCCTATACTTACCTAAGAGTTCGCCTTCTTTTCCACAGTTTGGGCACTTAGCCATCTTGACCCTCTGTATTAGCCAAATGTAATGCCTTGGATTGCTTTATGTTAGTTTTCAGTATTTAGATTTTTATCTGATGTTTACTATTTCACAGAAAACTTTTAGTTGGCTTTTCCAAATTAAGGTCGCTCATTCAACAAAAACGTTAAAATCGAAACAGTACATATGAACATAAATTGATTGCCATGAAATGCCTGAACTGTGGCGAGGAAATTTTAGCGGATAATGCAAAAATATGTCCTTACTGTTTTAGCAAAAATCTCGAAGCTGAAACTTCTAAAACTATAGAAATTTTGAACTGCCCTCTTTGTAATTCAGAAATGAAGTGTACTGAAGTAAAAATCAGAATGGTTGGTTCTCAGGGATTGAAAGAAATTCTCAGTATAGCTTCTATGTATGATGTTAGTGGCGAAATAATCCTTCCTCTCTTAATGCATGTATGTCCTAACTGTGGGAAAATCGAGTTTATGTCTAAGGGGAATAAAACACAAAGAATCCTTAACAAAAGCTGAGTTCGATTTCTTTGACCGCATGGTTGACGTTGAAAGAATTAAGGTAGGCAAAAGGCAAACTATTGATACGTTGATTAGTGAAGAAGCTCTATTATTTGCGAAATACGTTAGAAATGAAAAGAAAGAATGGGTACCAAGAATTGTAAATCAAATCCACTATGATAGGTCGAGTTAGTTAGAAACTTTCATGAAGAGTGTTCCAGTTTGGAACAACCCGCTGTTTGCCTGTTCTTTGAATAGAACTATAAGCTGTTGTCTCTGTTAATTATTTAGACGAAGGTAAAAAATGCAAAAAACAAGCCTTAGCCTTGCAATACTAACTTCTATCTTAGTAATAATTTTCCTAATTCAACCCATACCTCAAGTGCCAGTAGTGGATGCTAATCCTATACCTTACCCAGATACGCCCAGCACTGAATTGCCTACTCTAGTGGTTAGAAGTCCAAAAAATTACTCTGATTATTATGCTGATGGTACCTTCAAATTAGATTTTCTTATTATTCAACCTGAGTCTTGGAATTTATACTATAAGGGATTTGCAATCAATGGACAATATTTGCTAAAAGTGTATTTGGATGGCACTCGCTTGCTCGTGGAAAGATTTCCAAGAAGTAGCACAGTAACAGACTATACAGCCACTTTCAGCAACCTGACTGACACTGAACATGTGGTGCATATTGTAGTTGTTGCAATGGCATCTTATATGAGATATTATACGAGAAATGGTGAAACTATTTCAACGAATGGTTCAAATGACACCTATATCACACAAACCATGCATTTTCAACTAGAATCTAATTCTAAAACATTGTCATTCCAAGAATACCCTCAAGTAATAAGCAAAGACCCCTATCCAAATCCCCCAACACCTTTCCCCATTATCATTTCACCTCAAAACACAAACTATACTACAGTTAACATAACCCAATTCACTCTACCCCTTGATTTTACGATCAATGCAACTGCTTCGTGGATAGGTTATAGCCTGGATAATCAATCAAGAATTACCATAGATGGAAACATAACTCTATCAGAATTGAGTATAGGTTCACACAACATTACACTGTTTGCTAGTGGTATTTTGGCAATATGGGTATTTCAAACACCACTAACTTCACAATAGCTGAACAGGTTATGCCAAATTCAAGCTTTCAGCCAATACTATTGATACTACCGATTGTTATTTTTATAGTGGTTTTAGTTGTGGGAGTCATATTGTTCAAAAGAAGGAAAAAGGTATGAGAAAAGCTGTTTTTGCTCTAACTACTCTTCTAGTGATAATTTTCTTAATTGCACCTTTAGCTCAAGTGCCAGTGGTAGAAGCTAATCCTCTTCCTTGGGCTTTCAACCCTCAGATGACTGTTACTATTCAATCTCCAGCAAATGGGACAATTAATTCTCTACCTGTTTTAGTAAGTTTTACATCTCAAGGTGACTGGCAGTTTTCTGTCTCTGATGACCCTGCAAAGGAGTGGGCTACGTCATTCTTCTATGTTTTAGATGGACAAAATCTGAGGTCTATGGGCATGCGGTTTGTAGAAACACAAAATACAACAATCTCTGAAAAAAGCTCAAAATATGATTACAATTTTAGTGGACAAGCATATTTAACAAATTTAGCTGATGGACCCCATACAATAACAGTCTATTATGGTGCGGTAAACAAGATTAGTTATGTTGGTACTCCACAAGAACACATCTCCTATAACACAGCTTGGCAAGCTACTTCTCAATTCTATGTTCAAAACAAACTTACCCCATCACCAACCCCAACTCCAACTCCTACTGTTCCAGAGTTTTCTTGGTTGGTAGTTCTACCAATGTTTGCCATAATGCTCTTTATAGCAATCAAGCTAAAACAAAGGAAGCCAATGAGCTAATGACTAGGAAAATTTTTGTTGATAGGGTTAATAATTGGTCTGTTAATCGGATTGCCAACGGGTTACTATTTGTTAAACACCCTTTCAAATCAGTCAGGAAATATTGAAATTTCTAATCAAAGAATAGTCTGTTCTGCTTTTGTGTTTTCCAGTCGGACCATAAATAATGGACCAGTGGTAGCTTATTATTATCCTGACGGAGAACTTGAACCAAATTTTGTTCCAATGCCCCAATCAGCAAATTTGAGCCTTAGAATAACCAATAACGTTTCTAAAACTCTCTATGATATTGTAGTTGAGGTTAAATACAAAACATCAGAAGGTAGCTGGAATACTACTTCGAGAACAGTGATAGATCGCTTAGGTAATTTAGAAACGAAAAATGTAAACATTACTTTAGCTAACCCAGCAATAATAATCGAGAATTCTAGACATGTGGATTTTTATGACCCTAATTACCGTTCTATCAATGAGACAGCCTACGTTCTTTCGATAAAAGACCATGAAATAGTTGCGTATGGATTTGCAGCACGCGCATTGTCAACCTCAACTGCCTCCCCAAATTCTTCGCCAACTGAACTCGTTGCTGCATTGAACATAGTAGATAGGGAAAATAATTTAGAATTAATGCAAATGTTTCCCGAGTTAAATCCTACTTATCGTCCTGATTGCCTTTGGATTAATGGCAATGTAACCAATACTGGAAAAGAAACGGCATATAACGCAGGATTAAAAGTGGTTGCAGGTGGCGACTATGGCATTTTAAGAGTTAACATAACTGTTCCTTTATCTGGTGGTGCTTACGGGACAGACAATGCCACCAACGCTTTTGTTTTAAACAATCATCGTCTTGGTACTTATACCGAATTTGATTCGTCACCTTGGAAAGTTGATAATGTCGGTTCGATGGAACTAGGAAGTATAGCTGGTGGGCAGACTTCAAACGTAACCTTGGCAATTTTCCATCTTGGCAGAGTTACTAGCTGGAGTGTAACTCCAGTATGGACAAGCTCACCATAGTTTTATCCAAAAATTCGGTGATTTCAAAAATAGCCTCAGTTTCAATGCAATCTACAGAGTGCTTGACTGCGAGGAGGGTGGCCTTTAGGGAGGCGCCCTCGCTAACCGAGTTGTTTTTTCTTAAAATTGGTGTTGTTGAGGGTCAGTTATTCGCGTTGGAGAAGTAGAGTTTTTCTCGCTTCATTCTTAGCAATCTCTAACGCCTTTTCCTCATTGTATCCTTGGGAGTGTGAGCAGAAGTCAGCTTTGCATTCCTGAAAGTGGATTTCTCCATCCGATGATTCGAATTTTACAAATTTTGTTTTTTTCAAGAGCTTCGCCTCCTCAATATAACAATGTTATAGGTGAGATTTAAGGATGCTGATTGTTGCATTTACTGCCTTTTTGGGTCTTGGACGCGAATAAACGGGCTTTGATTTTTGATTTAGCTTCTTAATTGTCTATCAGGGCTGTTGGTATATGCCTGTTACTGCAATTCTTCTTCTTTCAGGGGGTTTCTATGTTGTCGACGGTCACGCTCAGTGTCGCATACGCTACGTGGGACATTTTGAGCTTCCTTTATAACCATTTTTAAAAGCACCTCTCTCCTTTACTTTGAAACAAATATAACAGTGTGATAGACAGAAATAAACTTTGCCTTCCATTAATCGATTTACAACAATATCTCCAAAAAATAGAGCCCTCAGGTGATAGGAGCTACTCGGTGCCTCACTTAGAGGCAATCAGCTTAAAAGAACGTCTAAAGAAGCTTTGAACTCTGCTATCTTTTTCTCCGCTAATGCAACTTTAGGGTGCTCTATTTGGTTTTCTGCTAAACTGTTCTTTGCAAGCCAGAAGCGTAGAACTCGGCTTATGATTTCGGGTGCTGGATTTAAGGGCACATCGGCAACGCCTTTTAGCGTGTCGTCGATGAATTGGGCTGCCTTATCCAGGTACAGCGACAGCTCAGTATCGGCAGCACTAACGCCGTCAACGACAGTGACGCCTGCGATAACCTGAACATTAACCAAAGAACCATTACATAATGTTCACAGTGTTAGCGCCCTTTTTTCTGTTCGGTAGCATTATTTCCTTTGAGGACCCTTTTGGTTGGGATTAAGCTTTGGGTTTGCCGGTTTCTGAGCGGCTTTTTCTTCTTAGCTGCAACCCCTCCACCAAAAAAATCGCCGTAGCCACAGCATTTGTGATGGCTAAATAGGTTAAGTCGATGCCGGGCATTTTACTTTGAAAAACATACTGGGTTAGGATTATTGTCACTTCAGTCGCCACTATCGCCAGAAAGAACAGCGCGTAGCAGATCAGGCGTGGAACGAGGGTTTTGCCGATCCAGAGGTGCCCAGAAACGTTGACTTTCTGCTTAACCATGTATTCGCCGTAAGCATTTTTCTCCAGCAAACCTGCGGTTTCAAGTTTTTGGAGGTGCCAGTGGGCAACGCTGGGACTGGACAGGTTGGCTCCACGCATTACTTCTCGGGGACCGATGGGTTTGTCTTCTTTAACTAGGTAGGCGTAGACGTTGAGTGTTTTTCCTTCGAGGAGTTCGGTGTCTGGGTTTGTCAAGGCTGTTAGCTCCGGGTTTTTATGAATACTTCTACGCCGAACTGGGTCGGGTTGAAATGTCTGGTTGGCTGTTAACGCTATATTGTATTCATAGCGGTTGTTGTTTGGAGTGAGCTGGATTTGGCAGAGTTGGTTGCGAAGGGAAGAGGTATCGATAAAATGAGTGGGGTCAGTGTTAGTGTAGCTTTGCTGTAGCATTGCTGAGACTTGGAGGTGCAGGTAGGTTGGGGTTAATTTCAAGTCTGCGATGTTGCGAGCGGTTGCGAATACGGTGCCGTTTAGCATTATCAGGCGCGATTGGTTTGGAGCCCAGAAATTGTTGAATCCATCTTTCCCACTGTTTACTTGAACACTTGCATAACCATCAATCTGTGAAAAACTAGAATTTCCTGGGGTAAAGCTGAGGCTTTCTGTCATAAAGGGGCCAAGCATAGTGATTCGATCGTCGGGGATTGATTGTTCTTGTCCGGGCACTGTAACGCGTCCTGTAACGTCGACCCATTGACCGTCGATGCGCATGAATGTTTGGGTTAGGTTTCCCTTCATGTAGACGCTTTGGACGTCTACACCTTGGCGCCAGTAGCCTCCGACTATTGACTGATTAGAGGGTATCCAGGTGGTGTTAACCCATTTACCGTCAAGATACACGCCTTCGACAGTTCGCTCGATTGTTGATTTGGGGGGTGTCCACGTTACTGAACCAGGCACATAAGTAGGACCTGCACTGATGTATAGCAAATCCACCAGGGCAGTTTCGTTTGAGTTGTTTGTTACATTCAAAACGACGTTATATGAAATCTGCGAGGGGACGCCGTCACGGTTTCTGTCATACCAGTCTGGAAGCGCCATATCCGCATTGGTGGGCTGCACAGTGAAGCTGGCGTAGACGGGGTCGAGGCTTAAATCGGCTTTTGGCCCCTGAACAGTTATAACAGCAGGAACAATGTGCGAGATCAATAGCGGAGTAGCCAACGCTAAACCAGATAAAACCGCGAGCACAGCGACCAAGAGTTGCTTCCAATGCAGATTCAATCAAGTTTCCTCGCTTTCCTTTAGGGCAAAGATGCATTTAGCTCTGGTTATAGAACAGAAGTGTTCTATAGGCAGAACAATTAAGCTGGCGCATTAAGAATCGTTGAATCCGTTTTTTCACTGATGCGTGCGGTTTATTGGTGCGAGCAGCGTAAAATGAACCAAGCCCTAAAAAAATAAAGAGTAGGTACAGATTTTGCTTTTTTAACAACTATTGTTAAGGTCAAGACAAGAATCAATGCAATTACTAGAATTATTATGTTGAAAGGGTATTCAGGGATATTTGGTGAGTTTGAAGGATTTAGTGCTGCGGTTGCTTGGTTTGATTTTGCTCCTTCGCCTTCTGTGTTTACGGCGCTAACTCGATAATAATATGCTACATTATTGTCAATCAAAGCATCCGTGTAAGTTGTCGTATTGCCTACGATTGCCAGAAAAGTTTCCGATCCAGAAGTTGTGCCACGGTAAATTTTATAGTTTAAAATTGATTGTCCGACATTAAGGCTTGGCGCACTCCAACTTAGTGTTACATTGCCGTTGCCGATTGTAGCCTGCAAATTCAGAGGTTCCCTCAAAGGAGGAGAAGACGTCACAACAGCGTTATCTAAAACAGCGTACTTGAGATAGCCATTTGCGCAATAGGCAATATGGGGTCGGTCGTCACTGTCCAAAACTAAAGATGAGTCGGCAAAACCGGAATCAACTGTCATAATCTCCCAATTGGTCCCCGTAAATCGGGCATACTTTAGAGTATCATTTGTGATGTCGCTGTAGGTTATGTGGGGGCGGTCATCGCTATCCAGCGCTAATGACGAGTATGTAACCTCGCTGGCGGAATCGATAGGCGTGATATTCCATGAATCATTTTCTAAAACAGCATACCTAAAATTATGAGTAACTTTGTCGCTGTAGCTAATGTGAGGTTGATCATGGCTGTCTAGCACCAGGTTTATATCCATCCCGTTTCCAACAGAATCAACAGCCATAATCTCCCATCCAGTCTCTGTAAGCTTAGCATAATTGAGAGTGCCCTTATCGCCGTCAATTTCATCGAGGTAGCAAATGTGCGGTCGATTATTACTATCCAACGCCAAAGACGAGTAAGTGTTAACACCACTATTGGAGTCAGCTGTTGTAATGATCCATGAGCTGCCGTTCCAAACAGCATACTTAAGATAATTGTTACCGTAGCTTATGTGTGGTTGATTGCTACTATCGAGTTTCAGAGACGAACAGTAAACAGCATCATCTAATGTCGTAATGCTCCATTTGCTGCCTTCTTTAACAGCGTACTTTAGATACTCTTTTGTTTCATAACCAGCACCTGTGTACGTCAATGGTTCGCGCAATGTGTAGCTTATATGTGGTTGACCGTTGCTATCTAGTGCCAGCGATGGACTGTAACCGGCATAGTATTTTGAATCAACTGTTGTGGTGGTCCATGAGTTGCCTTGCCAAACAGCATATTTAAGATCATCATTTTGTTGGTCTTTGTAGCTAATGTGGGGTTGTCCGTTACTATCTAACGCCAAAGAGGGGTCATAACTGTTGTATTCAATACTCGATATGGTCCATGTTGATGATTTCACCGTTGACCATGTTGCGGCATTGGCAGGTAAAAGAAAGCACATCATAAATAACAGGGCAGAAGCGAAAATCAGTTTGCGAGTGTTTTTCACAATCCCAACCAACAATTTATAGTTCTATTGTTTTGCCTAATAAGACCTCCCAAAAAGAAATGATTTAGGTGCAGATTTGGTCCTGTCTAACTATTTGGACCTTACTTGATTGGATAGAAAAGATTAATTGATTCTAACGTTGACGTAGGCACTATTTCGTTATATAGAAAGCCAGTACCATAGTCGTATAGGTTTACAGAGGTTTTTGGAGCAGTGTTTAAATCATCTTCCTGTGCCGTGACAGCGCCATCGCTAATTGTTAATACGCCGATTCTTTGGGCAGTAACGGTAATAGTGTTTGGTTTTCCTTCTTTCCACAATCCATCTCCGCCGGGTATGCTTGTATAAGCACCTTGAGAACTAAGTGGCAAGCTCAAAACGGAGCCATTTTCTGTCATATTAAATTTGAAGCCCCCGATGGTTCCAATACTACTTTGTCTTACAGTGAAGTTTTCAACGCTTTTTAATAGCGAACCAAGCTCTGAGGGTGAGAACGAAAACTTGTAGTTTGTCCCCATGGTGTAGAAGTAATTCTCCGTTTGGTTTGTGTCAGTTTTAAATTGAATTCGGTATATTTCGATAAATGCATCGCAGGAGCTGAAGTGGCTTCCACCTAAAAGCGTAGTATTTAGTATGACCGCTGATGGATACTGAGTAACTGCGTACAAATTAGCGCCGTTATCTCCAGTGATAGAATTGTTAGATGTCCTCTCTCCAGCATAAGCATACGCTATGGCTACATCTAGTTGTTTGTTAGACTGTTCCGCTTCTGGCCCAGTCGGGGTAGAGTTTGCCAGCAAATTAGGGTAATAGGCGGCAATTGCCACGATGGAAGCTACAATCAAAATTGCAGTTGTGAGAATAGTTGCTGTTATTAGATTTTTTTTCATGTAACTTTACATCTAAATAAATTAAAATTGGTTGCCTTATATAATTTCGGATTCTGTTAATTTTATAATAAAAAAGGAAAAGGTTGTTTTAGGTGCAGATTCTGCTTAAGGCTGCGTCTCTGACGATTTGGGTTCGAGCCATTTCATGATTTTGTACATGTCTGCGCCTATGTCTTCATCTCGGTACCGCAAAGTAATTGTTGGTTTTCAGAGGTGTTTATAATGTAAAAGGTGGCTGTGTGGTTTGCGGAGGATAAGCTATGCAACGCGGCAAAGAATCTACGCTCAACAACAAAATCAGACAAAAAGTTCACCTATAACTAAATTCTAATTAGCTTGCAACTTTCGATGCCTAAGCATTAAGGCAACAAAAAGCATGCCTACGAGCAAAGGCAAGATTACTAAGATTGAAAACTCTGGAACAGTGGGAGTTGGATTAGTTGGCTGACTTGAAGAAATACTGAAATAGATTGTGTTAATCCATGAAGTAGAATTAATTAATCTTGGAGAGTTAATATTGGAATTATCAAGTAGCTCTTCCAGTACTCCAATGCTTAATTGATGTGAACCATTAGATAGTTGCGGTAGCAGAAATGACCCATTTATTATGTAAATATCTGGGTCAAATATGGAATTTGGGTCAAGCTTCCACGGTAGTCCATCCATATATTTTCCGTCTATGCTGTAATTCAAAGAACTTTGAAATCCTTTTGGACAAACAAACGTGCCATTGCATACTACAATACTTGAACTATATGTCATGTTAAGAGGCGAATAAAGCGTTAGTCCTGCAGGTGAAGGGGCAGTTTCTGGAGTTTTTATGGTGAAGGAGATTGTTTTGTTTGAGTTCCATATCTCTGTGTTGCCAAAATGCCCATGGGGATCGCCTGGAGAGAAAATATCATAAGGGCTGCTTATGGTCACATCGATTATGATGGTGTGCAAACCATTTCCTAAACCAAAGATATTGTAGGTAAATTCTCCAGGCGTGATATTGGAGTTAACTTGTCCTGTGGTCCAGATTAGTTTGGGCAAATTAGCATCTACACGGTAGGTTATATTCTTGAAGTACTCGTCCGGGCGCCCTTCTCTATACCAAGACGCCGGGGCGTCAACCGAGAAGTTTAGAGTTACATTAGATGTTGTATAAGTTCCTTGATGGGGGCTGGTGACTATTATTATTGGGGGTATCTTTACTGGTTCCCTTGGAGCGGACCACGCTGCAACAGTGCTAATGTCTAAGGTTAACGACAATACTAAGATAATGAAGAGAAACAGAAGGATAAGAAATGAGAAACATTTTTGACTAATTTTGTCCTGACTGCCCATTCCTCTATCACCGATATGCTGTTGTCGTCAATGATTCTTAATTCTATTTATGGAACAGTTAAGGCAATAGTTGTTCCAAACTGGAACACTAGGATGGTCAAAGTTTCGTCACTAACCAACAGAGGGTGGATACACCCAACCGTGGGAAAAGGTCTGTTTACTCAAGTTACTGGTTTTTCGATGCCTTCTATAAAGCAGTAAAGACAGAGATAACGATACCCACTATGATGCTAACAGGTATCAAGTAATATATTGGGTCTAAATGAGGTGCATTTCTATCTGTTGGTGATAGAGTTGAAGTTGAGGTTGGAGATAGGGATGCGGATTGTATTGTAGTTGGATTTGAAGTTGTTGGTGGAAAGGTGGTATCTGCATTAATGTTGACAAGATACGTAACAATTTGAGGGGTAGCCCAATCGCCTGCCGTATTATTGGCGTAAAGGGTCAAATTATGGTTTCCATCATTCTCGAAAACATCATATACCCATACGCTGGGGTTTCCTTCCGTATCGTATAACCTTTGTTCCAAATCATACCACTCCCCATAAGCGGTTTTGTTTTGACCGCCATCAATGCTATATCCTATCCATGAAAGCGTGTTGTTCGTTGCATATTTCAGTTGGAAACTAACAACTCCCATACTGACGTTGAAGAACGTACCATTTGTAGGATACAAAATAGTAATCTCTGGAATAGGGGTTGATTGAGCATTTACGGGCTTAACGGTCAGAACTGGTAGACATGATATCATTATAGTTGCAGTTAGGAACAATGCCAAAATCTTGCCGATTTTGCCCATGCTTATTAGTAGGCTCGTGTTGACCCTAAAAGCCTTTTCATGAAACAATTTTGACAAAGGTTAAGTCAATGTTTGCTAACAATATAGGGTGGGTACACCTAACTTTGGGAAAAGGTCTATCTGCTTCAAGTTACCAGTTTTTCGATGCGTGCCTTCTAAAATTAGAACAGCTAATATGTTAAAACAGAGACTTTCATAATTATCGCAGGAAATCCCAACATACTTCTTAATTACTTTCGCAAAAAATTCTTTGAAGCAATTTTGCTCAATATTCTTGCGTGCAATTGCTTAAAAGCGAGCGCTTATTAGTGTAATTTATCGGGTTAACCTCTTGCAAGCAAGCGTTTAGTTTTCCTCGCCTCCTTAGCTGGAGCGTGAACGGTTTGCAGTGGTTTCTGTCATTGTTCATAATTTCGTTAGGGTGTTGTTTATGCCTCATAAAAGAAGTTTGCAGGGAAAAATCATTCAGCGGCAGCGAGAGCAAGATTACGCTGCTATTAAGGTTCAGCGTAAGGCGGCTTGGCAATACATTAGGGAGACTGAGTTTCGTGATCGCTTGATCGGCGAGACTGTTTGTCGAACTGATATTAATACGATTACCGATGAGTTGGCAAAGCTTTTTGGTCAGCCTGAATCTGAAGCTGTTCCTAACGTTGAGCAGGGCTTAGTTCTTATTGGACCATTAAAGGAGTTTTGATTCTGATGCCTGAAGAGTTACATCCTGATTATAGCTTATGCCCCAGTTGCCCCGAGATCAAGCGCAAGATTGACCGTATAGATCTGGCTCTTTTGGGAGAGGACGGCACTGGCCTAAACGGCGGCATTGTTAAGGCTATAACGGATTTGCAAAAGAAGAGTAAGGTTTCGGCGAGTTGGGCAAGTTTTGCAAAACCCATCGCTATTGGTGCTGTCACGTCGATTGTGACTTTTCTGTTAACTTACGCTTTAGCTCATTAATTTAGGAGAGGATTGTTTGGAACCTGAAGAGTTTATTGGACAAATCAAGAAGACCTTTAGCCGAGCATGTGCTTTGCCTGATTGGATGCAGCAGATTCTCTTAGAAGACATAAACGCTGCTATAGAAAACCGCATCCGCACGATGGAACTCATCATTCAAGCTAAAGCCTAAGGCTGCAGAGACCTTGAAACCTGAACCGTCCATCTTGGTAAACTCAGAATTTATTGCTTAACCACCCTTTTCCAGCGATGTGGTGTACCCTTGCTTTTATTAGTAAAGAAAGTTTGACGAAAAAGCACTTATATGAAGTCAATTAATTCTAAATTGATTAAGAATGAGAGCAGTAGGATTGCTTTTGGTTCTTTGTCTACTATTATTTACATTACAATCCTTTGCTGTAATGGCGAATCCAACTTCTGTACCAAGTGTTCCTGAAAATCCTGACAAGAGTCAACCAATAATAACGATAGCCAACCTTAGAAATGACAGCACTCTAAATGTCACTTCCTTAACTTTTTCCTTTACTGTACAAAAACCATCTTCTTGGTTTAACTACTATCCTGTTCATGGCGATTTGATTTCAATCAATTATGTTCTTGACGGAAAAATAACTGAGGTTGCAAGTAAGGGACTAGATAATAACCACGATAGCACCACCCCACTAATCTATACCATTACTATTCCTGAGTTGTCTGATGGTAACCACAGTTTACAAGTTTATGTACGTTCAGTTAGTTATTATCTTGACCCCAATAGACCGGCGGAAAATAACTTATGGGTGGTGGATGTACCCACCTGCTAATTATTTCATGGATACATATTCTAAAATTAACTTTGCTGTAGATACAACTCCTGCTTCACCGACTCCAATTCCAGTTATATCCACACCTACTGTGACTCCTTATCAGCCACCAATCGACAGAAATGCACCCCATTTAGACCCAATTTATTACTTGATACCTGTTAGCATCGTAGTGGCTATTGTTGTCTTGTCTTCTTGCTTTATAGAAGGGCATCGAAAAACCGCTAAATTAAAGCAATAACGCGCGCCTTCAACAAACTTTCCTTCCTCTTAGTCATT